>JAJTBO010000039.1 GCA_021286855.1 Hyphomicrobiales bacterium
GAGGATGCCGAGCTTCTTCTTGGAGCCGTCGTCGACCGCGACCTGGGTGCGCGGCACCACCGTCGTCTGGCCTTGCGCGAAGGGGTTCGGCTGGCTCACCTCGGGGTTCTCGGTGACGGTGACGGTGAGGTTGCCCTGCGCCACCGCGACGGTGGAGACGCGCACGTCCTGGCCCATGACGATGATGCCGGTCGCTTCGTCGATCACCACCTTGGCCGGCAGGTCGGGCTCGACGGCGAGCTGTTCGATGTCGGTGATGAGGTCGACGATGTTGCCGTTGAACTTCGGCGGCAGGGTCAGGCGGACGGTCGAGGGGTCGATCGGTTCGGCCGAGGGGCGGCCGATCAGGTCGTTGATCGCCATGGCGATGCGACGCGCCGTGGTGAAGTCGGGATTGCGCAGCGCCAGACGGACGGCGCTCTGAGAGCCGAGCTTGAAGTCGATCTCGCGTTCGACGAGCGCGCCGTTGGCGATGCGGGCGGCGGTCGGCACGCCGCGGGTGACGGAGGCGCCGTCGCCCTTGGCGGTGAAGCCGCCGACGGTGAGCGGGCCTTGCGCGATCGCGTAGGCCTCGCCGTCGGCGCCGATCAGCGGGGTGACCAGGAGCGTGCCGCCCTGCAGGCTCTTGGCGTCGCCGAGGGCGGAGATCTGCACGTCGATGCGGGTGCCCTGGGTCGAAAACGGCGGCAGATTGGCCGTCACCATCACCGCGGCGACGTTGGCGGTGCGCATGTTGGCGCCGCGGGTGTTGACGCCCATCCGCTCCAACATCGCCTGCAGCGACTGTTTGGTGAAGGGCGCGTTGTTGAGGCTGTCGCCGGTGCCGTTGAGGCCGACGACGATGCCGTAGCCGACGAGTTGGTTTTCGCGGACGCCCTCGACCGAGGCGAGATCCTTGATGCGCGAGGCGGCCGACCAGCTCTCGCCGACCGGCGACAGAATCGCGGCGGCGAGGACGATCGAACGGACGAACGTGCGATTCATGAACTTCATCGAACGAGATCTCCCCAAATCTCGCCCCTTCATTTGCGAAGCCCGTGCCAGTTTCGCCGACGCGCCCGCGCTTTCTCCAAGCCGCTGAAGACTCGACCGGAATCGCGACCGCCGCGGCGCCCGCGCCAGGGCGGTCGCGGCAGCGCGGGCAAAAGCTGCCGTTTCGTGCTAGAGAGAAGCGGACCGGCGGGCATTTCCTGCCGGGCGCGGGAGGGCGACGTGGCGATCAGGATCGGCGGACCGGGACGGACCGGCGGCGTGCAGGGGACGACCTCGGGACGACGGACCGAGGGGACGGGCGCGACCTTCTCGTTGCCCGACCACGACGCGCCGAGCCGGGCGGCGGTCGTCGGCGGTCCGATCGGCGTCGGCGACGTCGCCAGCCTCCTCGCGCTGCAGGCGATCCCGTCGCAGGATCCGCGCGAGAAGCGGCGCAAGGCGGTCAGGCGCGGCTTCGATCTGCTCGACGTGCTCGAAGGGGTGAAGCTCGATCTGCTCGGCGGCGGCGTGCCGGTCGAGCGGTTGGAGCGGCTGGTCGATCTGCTCGGCCGCCACGAACCCTCCGGCGACGAAACCCTCGATGCGCTCGTCGCGGACATCGAGTTGCGCGCCCGGGTCGAGCTGGCGAAGTGGGGCCGGTATCCGGCGTGATCGGGATCATTTCGTTCGGAAATTCACTGCGCCTTTGAAAAGGCTGACGTTTCGTCGGCTTATTGCCGAAAATTCATCCACGGGCGCCGCGCTTTCTTCGTGACCTTTCGGTTGCTTCGTTGTATTGGGGCGCCGCGACGAACCTTCGCCGTCGCCCGAGCCAACGTGGACCTGGAAGGGAGCATGATGTCGGTCGTAGTCTCTGATTACCGCCCGTCGGACGACGAACCCTTCATGAACGATCGCCAGCGGGAGTACTTCCGAAAGAAGTTGCTCGACTGGAAGGACGACATCCTGAAGGAATCGCGCGAGACGCTGCAGCATCTCGCCGACGAGAGCCAGAACCATCCGGATCTCGCCGATCGCGCCTCTTCGGAAACCGATCGGGCGATCGAGCTTCGGGCTCGCGATCGTCAGCGCAAGCTGATCTCCAAGATCGACGCCGCCCTGAAGCGCCTGGAGGACGGCACCTACGGCTATTGCGAGGAAACCGGCGAGCCGATCTCGCTGAAGCGCCTCGACGCCCGGCCGATCGCCACGCTGTCGATCGAGGCGCAGGAGCGTCACGAGCGGCGCGAGCGGGTCTATCGCGACGACTGATCCCGGTCGGACGGACAGAACGAGAGAGAGGCGCGGCCTTCGGGGAGAGAAGGCCGCGCCTCTTCTTTTTCGTCGTCGCCGCGAATTGGGGAGTGCGGCGACGACGGGCGGTCCGCCGACACTCGCGACGGGCGCTGGGGAACGCGCGCCGCGAGGGGGAAGCCGACGGTCCGGAGGGGGATGCGAGGGGGGAGGACGGCCCGAGCGGACCGCCCTCGGATCAGAAGGGCATCAGGACGTCCATCACCTGGGTGCCGTAGCGGGCCTGTTGGACGTCGGTGATCTGGCCGCGGCCGCCATAGGCGATGCGCGCCTCGGCGATCTTGGCGCTCTCGATGGTGTTGTCGGAGGCGATGTCTTCGGGGCGGACCACGCCGGCGACGATCAGCTCGCGGATCTCGTTGTTGACCCGGACCTCCTGGCGGCCCTCGATGACCAGATTGCCGTTCGGCAGGACCTGGGTGACGATCGCGGCGACGTTGGTCGACAGGGTTTCGGAGCGGTCGACCGAGCCGGTGCCGGTCTGCGAGGTCTTGGTCGAGTTGTCTATGAGGTTGGAGGCCGACATGTTGTTCGGCACCAGCAGCGTGTCGAGCAGCACGCCGGGGGCGCCGCCGACGGTGGTCGCGTCGGTCTCGGTGCGCGACCGTCCGGTGGTGTTGGCGATCTTGGCCTTGTCGGTGATGGTGACGGCGACGGTGAGGATGTCGCCGATGCGGCGGGCGCGCTGATCCTTGAAGAAGGCGCGCGAACCCTTCGACCACAGCGAGTTCGGGGCGTAGGCGACCGGCTCGGGCGAGGGCATCGGCATGGACACCGGCTTGTAGCCGGGCTGGGCGGTCGGGTTGTCGACGGCGGAGAGCTTCGGCGCCTTGCCGACGTTCTCCAGGCGGTCGAGCGCGGAGGAACAGCCGCCGAGGGAGATCGCCAGGGCGAGAACCGTCGCGCCGGCGCGCAGAGAGGGAAGGGCGGAGCGAGCGATCATCAGGGTTCGACCTTGGCGACGGAAGCGAGGGTGGTCGCCGGCGCGGCGATCTCGACGAGACCGGGGGAGACGACGGTGGCGTGGAGGGTCCGCTTCGACTGCGGATTGAGGACCGGGACGAGATCGCCGACGGCGCCGGCCTGGAGGGCCTGGCCGCGTCCGGTCACCCTGAGGGCGGCGGTGCGGAAGACGACGGTCACGAGCTCGCCGCGGGCGACGATCTGGGGCCGTGCGAAGTCGGCGGCGACGACCGGTTGTCCGGCGCGGAGGGCGCGGCGGGCCTGCCGGCCGACCAGGTCCTTCGGATCGACGAGCGCGCGCGAACCGTAGAGACGATTGCGCGGCTGCCGTTCGACGTGCAGATCGTCGGCGGCGATGATGTCGCCGCGGGGGATGTTGCGGGACGCCACGGTCAGGGAGACGGTTTCGACGATGGAGCCGCGCAGGTGGATCCGATCCGTCTTCTCGCCCTGGTCGATCTGGACGAGGGCGTCGAAGCGGCCGGTCTGGCCGTTCATCGTCAGCGACACGACGCGGACCGGCTCCAGCGCGCGAACATCGGCCGAGCGGGGGTCGACCGGGCCTTCGAAGAGCACGTCGAGATCGTCGACGCCGGTGTCTTCGGAGCGACCGGGCCGGCGCATCGCCTCCGCCGCGATCAGGCGGCCGATCTCGGCCGCCTCGACGGGTCGGGCGAGGCGGGTCACCGAAACCTCGACGAGGCCGGCGGCGTCGGCGCCGGCGAGGCCGGCGGCGCGGGCCAGATCGACGACGCGGACGGCGGCGACCGGACCGGTGGTGCCGAGGTCGGGCGAGCGGAACAGCGGCCGGTCGGCGAGGGGGCCGGCGTCTTCGAAGAAGTCGCCGAGGGTGACGACGTCCGCGGAGACCGAGACCTGACCGCGCAGTCGGGCGCGCTCGGCGCTGGAGGCGGGCGCCGAACCGACGAAGGAGAGCAGCAGCGTGGCGATCAGGGCGATGGCCGCCGCGCCGATGAGCGAGCGCAGGAGGCGTCCGCCGGCCTCGTGCGAACAGGCGAAGAAGCAGGGCCGGGGGGGACGTGCGGCGGCGTATTTCATGATCGCCTCCTCACTTCGGCGTCACGGTCGCCGACATCATCTCGTCGGCGGCGCGGATGACGCGCGAGTTCATCTCGTAGGCGCGTTGCGCGGCGATCAGATCGGAGATCTCGGTCACCGAATTGACGTTGCCCTGCTCGAGGTGGCTCTGCAGCAGGGTGCCGTAGCCCTCGTCGCCGGGGTTCGCCGTCTGCGGCGCGCCGGAGGACGCGGTCTCGAGGAACAGGTTGTTGCCCATCGGCTCGAGGCCGGACTTGTTGACGAAGCGGGCGAGCTGGATCTGGCCGAGAGTGGTCGGGGTGGTCGAGTTGCCGACCGTCACCTGGACCGTGCCCTGGGAGTTGATGGTGAAGCCGCTCGCATTGGAGGGAACGGTGATCGCCGGCTGGACCGGATACCCGTCGGCGGTGGTGAGCGCGCCGGTCGAGTCGAGTTCGAAGGAGCCGTCGCGGGTGTAGGCGGTGCGGCCGTCGGGCAGCAGGATGCGGAAGAAGCCCTCGCCCTTGACCGCGACGTCGGTCTCCTTCTCGGTCGAAGAGAGCGTGCCCTGCGACATGATCCGCGGCGTGGCGGCGGCGCGCACGCCGGAGCCGATCTGCACGCCGGTCGGCAGGACGTTGCCGCTCTCGGAGGTCTGGGTGCCGACCCGGCGCAGGTCCTGATAGAGCAGGTCCTGGAAGTCGACGCGCTGCCGCTTGAACCCGGTGGTGCGCATGTTGGCGATGTTGTTCGAGATGAGCTCGACGTTCATCTCCTGCGCCATCATGCCCGTGGCGGCGATGTACATGGCTTTCATCGTGGTTCCTCCCCTCAGGCGACGGCGGCGAGCTTTTCGATGGCGTCGCGACGCATGTCGTCGGTCTTGCTCATCCAGGAGGAGACCTGCTCGTAGGAGCGGCCGACCTCGATCAACCGCGAGATCTGCTCGACGGCGCGGACGTTCGACTTTTCGATCTGGCCCTGGACCAGACGGGGGAAGGTGGAAGGCTGAGGATTGGTTCCTTCGAAGAGGGTTTCGCCGGCCTTCTTCAGAGAGCCGGCGTCGGCGAATTCGACCACCTTGAGCTTGCCGCGCACGCCCTGATTGGTGGAGATGACGCCGTCGCCGGCGACGGTGATGCGGCCTTCGCCGGGCTGGAGCGTCAGCGGGCCGCCGTCGGTCATGACGGGATCGCCGTTGCGGGTGACCAGCGTGCCGTCCGGCGACAGCGCGAAGGAGCCGTTGCGGGTGTAGCGCTCGCCGTTCGCGGTCTGCACCACGAACCAGCCCTTGCCGTCGATCGCCACGTCGAGATCGTTGCCGGTCGCCATCATGCGGCCGGCGGAGAGGTCGTAACGGTTGGCGTCGTCGAGCACGAAGGAGATCGGCCGATCCGACCGTTTGAAGTCCAGGTCGGCGGCCGGCGACAGACGCTGCTCCTTGGCGAGGAGCGCCTGGGCCTTGAAGCCGTTGGTGTCGACGTTGGCGACGTTGTTGGCGATCAGGTCGAGCTCTCGACGCAGAACGATCTGTCGCGACAGGCCGACGAGTTGCGCGTTTTCCATGTCTTTCATCCCCAGTGACCGTCTCGGCTCCCCAGCCGACGCGATCAGGAGGGACTTCGCAGGTTCCGTGCCATATGGTTAATATCAATTAATTCAATGGCTTGATCTATTCCTTTGGCCCAGTTCGGGTGGGCAGGAACTGCCGGGCGGCAGCGGTGGGCGGCATGGTTTACCGACGTCAACCAAGGTTTCGGAAGAGTTAAGATTCACCACTCGTTAACCATTCTCTCCTTAGATCTG
>JAJTBO010000028.1 GCA_021286855.1 Hyphomicrobiales bacterium
GGTGATGATCGGCAAGACGCTGTGGGAGGAGTTCTTCAACAACCGCGACTGGCCGGCGGCCTCCGCCGTGGCGATCGTGCTCCTGTTCCTCCTGGTGGCGCCGATCGTGGTGTTCCAGAACGCTCAGGCCAAGGCCGAGGAGGCGGAGCGATGAAACGGTTCACCTGGTTCAACGCGGTGTCGCTGACGCTCGGCTTCGCCTTTCTCTACGTGCCGATCGTCATTCTGGTGATCTATTCCTTCAACGCCGGGCGCAACGTCGCGGTGTGGTCGGGCTGGTCGACGCATTGGTACGCCGAGGTGTTCTCCGACGACCAGTTGCTCGACGCGGCCTGGGTGACGCTGAAGGTCGGGCTCCTCTCGGCGACGGTCGCGACCGTGCTCGGCACGATGGCGGCGATCGCGCTCGCCCGGATGGGGCGGTTCCCGGGACGTCTCCTCTTCACCGGCATGGTCTATGCGCCGCTGGTGATGCCGGAGGTGATCACCGGCCTGTCGCTGCTCCTGCTCTTCGTCGCCGTCGACTTCGATCGCGGCTTCTGGACGATCACGCTCGCCCACATCACCTTCACGATGTGTTTCGTGGCGGTGGTGGTGCAGTCGCGTCTCGTCGGCTTCGACCGCAGCCTCGAGGAGGCGGCGATGGACCTCGGCTGCCGGCCGGTCGAGACCTTCTTCCGCATCACCCTGCCGATCATCTGGCCGGCGGTGATCTCGGGTTGGATGCTCGCCTTCACGCTGTCGCTCGACGATCTGGTCATCGCCTCCTTCGCCACCGGTCCGGGCGCGACGACGTTGCCGATGAAGATCTATTCGGACGTCCGCCTCGGCGTGAAACCGGAAATCAACGCGGTCTGCACGCTGGTCATCGCCGTCGTGTCGATCGCGGTGATCGCCGCGTCGCTCCTGACCAAGCGGCAGGAGATGGAGCGGGAACGGGCGGAACGCGCCGCCTTCGCGGAAGGGTGAGAGACATGGTCGGCACGATCCGCATCGACACCGAGGCCCGCCCCGATCTCGACGATCCGATCGCGGCGGAGAAGATCGTGTCGGGACGCCCGCTCACCGGGATCCGCGCGGCGCACGACGACGAGGGCCGTGGCTTCTGGTCGGGAGTATGGGCCTCGTCGGTCGGGGCCTGGCGGGTCGCCTATGACGAGATCGAGCTCTGCGTGATGCTCGAAGGCCGGGTCCGTCTCACCGGCGACGACGGTTCGGTCGCCGAATATGCGGCCGGCGAGAGTTTCGTCATCCCGAAGGGCTTTTCCGGCGTCTGGGAGACGCTGGAGCCGGCGCGCAAGATCTACGCCGTGGTGGCGTGAGCGTTCAGCGGGCCGGCGGGGCGATCGGCGGCACGATCGGGATCGGCGCGAGCGGCGGGGTCGGCGGGGTCGGCGGCACCTGTTCGGGCATCGCCGGGGTGACCGTCAGTTTGCGGATCGAGCCCTCGACCTTGAGCGGAATTCGGATCTCGCCGTTCGGCGCGCCGGCGGCGCGCTGATCGCGGAAGAAGGCGTGACCGCCGAGGTCGACGGAGCCGTCGGCGAGATCGCCGGATCCCTTCAGAGCGAAACGAGCGTCGGTTCCCGAAAGCTCCACCGCGTCGATGCGGGCGGTCGGGCCGGCCAGATGGACGTCGGCCTCGGCCTCGTTCCAGACCGTCTTGCGGGAGGAGGGCTTCGCCGACACCACGATCGGATGAAAGCGGGTGACGTCGCCGAAAGGCGAGGCGCCGGTGATCGAAAGCGCGCGCGCCGAGAGGCGCAGGCGGCCGTCGATCGCCCCGACGCAGCCGCCGAGGGCGAGGCAGCGCATGCGTCCCTCGAAAGCGGCGGCGACCGCGCCGCCCTCGACGCCCTCGACGCCGAACAGGGCGCCGAGATCGGCGGCCGGCAGGTCCTTGGCGAGGGCGCGCAGATCGACCGACAGGCCCTTCGCGTCGAGGTCGCCGACGGCGATCACCGAGATCGGGCGGCCGAGCAGATCCGCATCGCCGAGCTCGGCGTTGAACCGACCGCCGGCGAGGTTGAGCGTGGCGGCGGCGTGGGCCAGTTTGAAACGCGGCGCGATCAGGCGCTTGGCGGAGAGGCGGAGGTCGAGGGCGAGGCCGGGGGCGACGAGCGGCACCGCCTTCCAGCCTTCGCCGAAGATCGGTTTGTCGGCGGCGACGGTGAGATCGGAGAAGGCGAGGGTGCCGCTCAGGGCCGGTTCGTCGCCGCCGGTGACCAGGGCGAGGCTGCCCTGCGCGGTGGACGGGCCGAGATCGAGGCGCAAGCCGCTGAGCGTGACGCCGGCGGGTTCGACGGCGAGGGTGGCGTCGAGCCGTGTCGGCGCGCGCACGAGATCGGCGAGGGGGCCGGCGCGAACCAGCGCGCCGACGCGCGGCGGATCGGCGAGGTCGAGCGAGAGCGCGCCGTCGAGGGCTCCGGCGATGTCGCGGCGGCGTCCGTTCGCCTTCAGGGCGAGGCCGGCGCCGTCGACGGCGAGCGACCAACGCGCCGTCGGCGCGGCGGCGGGCAGGGTGACGGAGAAATGGAAGGTCTCGCCGCGCCAACGCGCGGTGGCGGCGGCGTCGAGGGCGGCGGCCACCCCGCCATGGGCGAGGCTCGCCTCGGCGAGCTCGACGGGCTCGATCGAGCCGTCGCGCTCGATCTCGATCCGGCCGCGTTCGATGCCGAGGTCGATCGGCGGCAGGTCGCCGCCGCCGGCGAGGAGGGCGGCGAAGGTCGGAAGAGGGCGGTCGAGGCGGAGCCGTGGCGCGACGGCGCGCAATCCGGTCGGCTCGACGCGTCCGGCGAGAAGGGGGGCGAAGGCGATCGAGGCCTCGAGCCGCTCGGCTTCGGCGCGCACAAAGCCTGTCGCCGTCTCGACGAGCTTCGGCTCCAGCCAGACGATGCGCGGGGTCGGCAGCAGCCGCACTTCGGCGGCGCCGGTCAGATCGACGGGCGCGCCGATCCAGGCGCCCAAGGTCGCGGCGACTTCGGGACGCGCCGCCTCCGGCGCGATCGTCCCACGCAGGGCGAGCGCGCCGAAGAGAAGAGCGCCGACGGCGATCAGGGCGAGGATCCCGCGCCTCATGCCGGTCGGTCCGCGTGCGGTCGTTCAGCGATCATGGCTCCGGGTTATCCGGCGCTCGCCTTCGTTGCAACGGCGCGCAGGTGGCGAAGCGCGAAAACCCGGCGATCTTCCACGACTTTGACGTGCCGCCGGAGGTTGTCGCAGGGCTATGGCGCCCGATTTCAGCCGACGACGACGCGCGGCGTCCGGCCGGCGAGGACGGCGGCGCACCAATCGCGGTCGATGTTGCCGCCGGTCAGGACGACCGCGGCGCGGCGGCCGCGCCAGCGCTCCTTTTCCTGGGTCAAGGCGGCGAGCGCGGCGGCGCCGGAGCCTTCGGCGACGTTGTGGGTGGCGGTGAACAGCAGCCGGGTCGCCTCGGCGATCGCTTCGTCGTCGACGGCGACGATGCGGGAGAGGCCGCGGCGCATGATCGCCAGGGCCTCGGGCGAGGGGCAGCGCACCGCCATGCCGTCGGCGAAGGTGTCGGCGGGATGATGCGTCTCGACGAGAGCGGGGCCTTCCAGGGACTGCTTGTAGGCGTCGGCGCGGGTGGAGACGACGCCGACGATCTCGACGGCGTGGCCGAGGGCGGCCTTGGCCTCGATCAGGCCGCAGACGCCGGAGCCGAGCCCGATCGGAGCGAAGACCACGTCGAGATCGGGCACGGCGCGGAAGAGCTCGACGCCGTAGGTGCCGACGCCGGTGACCAGATCCATGTGGAAGGAGGGGACGGTCTCGAAACCGCGTTCGGCGGCGACGCGCGGCACGGCGGCCTTGGCCTCGTCGAAGTCGACGCCGATCTCGATCACCTCGGCGCCGAAGGCGCGCATGGCGGCGTTCTTCTCGGGCGAATTGCCGTGCGGCACCAGGATGACGCAGCCGACGCCCCGGGCGCGCGCGGCGAAGGCGAGCGACTGGCCGTGGTTGCCGCGGGTGGCCGAGACGATGCCGCGCACGTCGGGCTTCGCAGCGAGCAGGCGATCGACGAAGACGAGGCCGCCGCGCACCTTGAAGGCGCCGGTCGGGGTATGGTTCTCGTGCTTGACCCAGGTCTCGACGCCGAGGGCCTCCGCGATCAGCGGCCAGGCGTATTGCGGCGTCGGCGCGACATGGGGGGCGATCAGACGGGCGGCGGCGTCGAATTCTGCGAGGGTGGGCATGACGGTCTCTCGGTTCTCCGGCGTGGCGTGACGCCGTAGAACCTAGTGCCATCAGATCGAAAAAATCAAATTCCGATTTCCAATAATCTCATCAATATTGGTAATATATGCCAATACGAGGCAAATTATTGGAAACTAATTCTCATCCTGCGAGGACCCTCGTCACCGGGAAGGTGATCGAGGCGAGGGTGCCCTGACCGACGGTCGAGTCGATCCGGAAAGCGGCGCGGTTGGCCTCCGCCAGCGCCTTGGTGAGCGGCAGGCCGAGGCCGGTGCCGCCGGAGCGGGAGCGGGTGGTGTGGAGCTGACGGAACGGCTCCATCGCCGTCTGCAGCTCCTTCTCGCTCATGCCGTAACCGGTGTCGCGGACGCGCAGCACCACCTCGCCGTTGTCCTCGAGGGTGATCGAGACGATCACCTGACCGCCGGCGGGCGTGAACTTGACGGCGTTGGAGAGCAGGTTGAGCACCACCTGACGCATCGAGCGCGGATCGGCGACGACCGGCGGCACGTCGGAGGGCAGCGACGAGCGGATGATGATGCGCTCGCGATTGGCCTGCGGCTGCATCAGCGCGACGCATTCGCCGACCACCTCGGCGAGCGGCACCGCCTCGAAGCGCAGATCCATCTTGCCGGCCTCGACCTTGGAGAGGTCGAGCAGGTCGTTGACCAGGCTCATGATGTGGCTGCCGGAGACGTGGATGTCGCGCAGATAGTCCTTGTAGCGGTCGTTGCCGATCGGGCCGAAGCGCTCGTCGAGCATCAGCTCGGAGAAGCCGATGATGGCGTTCAAGGGCGTGCGGATCTCGTGCGAGATGCGGGCGAGGAAGTCGGACTTGTGGATCGAGGCCTCTTCGGCGCGGCGGCGGGCGGCGGTGAGCTCTTCTTCCGACTTCTTCCACTGGGTGATGTCGCGCAGCACGGCGCAATATTTGGCGACCGGGCCGATCGAGACGCGACCGATCGTCATGAACAGCGGGATCAGCCCCTCGGGGGCGACGACGCCGATCACCTCGCGACCGTCGTTGAGCACGGAGGCGACGCCGTTCGAGGCGAGGCCGTCGAGATAGTCCATCGCCGAGCGCCGGCTCTCGGGCGCGAGCCGGTCGGCGAGCGGGCGGCCGATCATGGCGCGGCGCTCGACGCCGAACAGCGCTTCCGCCGCGGCGTTGGCGGAGAGCACGAGGCCGGAGCCGTCGAGGATCAGGACGCCGTCGGTGGCGGTGTCGACGATCGCCTGCAGCTCGACGATGCGGTCGGCGTGGGCTTCGTCGGTCGCCGTGGGGGCGGGCGGCGCGGTTTCGGCGCGGCGACGCTCGGCGAGCGTCAGCATCAGGGCCGACGCGCCGTTCCACGGCACCGTGGCGATCTGCGCGTCGCAGGGCACGACCGAGCCGTCGCGGGCGATCACCGGCATCACGCGGACGCCGGCGTCTTCGAAGCGATGGGCGACGTGCGGCCCGGCGAAGAGCGCGTCGAGGCCGCCGGCGGCGGCGAGCGTCGTGAGGTCGGGATAGCGCAGCAGGTTCAGAAAGCGCTCGTTGGCGTAGACGAGAACGTCGTCGCGCACCAGGGCGACGGCGATCGGCAGGCGATCGATCAGACGCGGGTCGATCCCGCCGGCGCGAAGCGGCGGGGCGATCTCGGCCGCAGAGGTCGACGCGGTCGGCGCAGTCGGCGCGTCGGCGGCGGGCGTCGGCGATGTGACGGCGCGTTCGCGCGGCGGGCGGCGCTCGGCGACGGCCGGTTCGCCTTCGATGCGGGCGCCGAGCACTTCGGCGATCTGACGGAAGGCGGAGCGTTCCGGCGCGGAGAGGCGCGCCGCCTCTTCGGGCGTGCGGACGACGCCGTTCGGATCGACCAGACGGATGGCGGCGCGCGGCTCGGCGGCGGCCTCGGCGGCGTTCGTCGACGGGCCGGCGGGTTCCGCGAGGAGGAGCGTCGCCGGCGGGGCGGCGGGCAGGGCCTCGGGCGAAGCGGCTTTCGTGGGCGCGGCGAAGATCGGATCGTCGCCGATCTCGCCGGCGAAGGCGGGTTCGATCGGATGATCCGGCTCGACGGCGGCGCTCTCCGGGTCGCCGGCGTAGAGCGGCGGCTCGGCCAGCGTCTCGACGACGCAGGCGATTTCGGCTTCGTCGTCGGTCGTGACCGTGGCGGGCGTCGTCGCGGCGAGGCGCAGCCCGAGGCCGGCGGGATCCGGCACGGCGGCCTCGGCGCGGCAGGTGCCGAAGCCTCGGAAGCCGCCGAAGGCGCGACCGCGATCGAACATCGGCAGAGCGGCGAGATCGACCGGCAGGCGCAGGGCCTCGCCTTCGATCGGCCAGAGCACGGTGCGGCCGCTCCAGGTGTCGTGGCGCGACAGGGCGGCGGCGACGGCGCCGTCGGCGTCGAGGCCGAAACGGGCGGCGACCTCGTCCCAACGCGCGCCGACGACGTCGGCGGCGGCGGGGCCGACGACCTCGGCGAATTCCGGCGAGATCAGAGTGAAGCGACGCTCGGCGTCCATCTGCCAGACGAACTTGACGGTCTGGGCGAGCGGCACGAAGCGCCCGACGTCGGCGGCGGCTTCGGTGGTTTCGGCGTCCTCGGCAGTCGCCGGGGCCGCTTCGGCGTTCGCAACGGCCGTGTCGACGGGCTCGGAGGCCGGCTGGGCGGCGAGGAGGAGCGTCGCCGGTTCGGGCAGGACGTCTTCGACCTCGATCGCGCGCTCGCCTTCGGCGAGGGCGACGGCGACCAGCGGCGGCGGTTCGACCGGCGCGACCAGGCCCGGCGGCGGCGCGATCTCCTCGTCGACGTCGACGTCGACGTCGTCGGGTTGGGCGACGGCGTGTTCGGGCTCGGTGGTCACGCCGGGCTCGGCGGCCGATGTGAGCGGCGTCGCGGCGGCGACGGGCGTTTCGCCGACGATCGTCGTCTCGGCGACCGGCGCGAAAGCCTCGACGAGCGCAGCGGCCGTCGCCGGCTCGGCGGTGGTCGGCGAGACGGTCTCGGAAAGGTCGGCGCGGCTCCAGGCGTCGGCGAGATGGGCGTCGGTCTCGTCTTCCTCGAACCAGGGATCGAGCGCCATCGGCGGCGCGGCGACGAAGCGGTCCTCGTCGATCTCGATCTCATCGGCGTCGGCGTCGGCGTCTGCGGCGACGGTCGAGCCGGCCTCGGCGATCTCTGCGATCTCGGCGGCGGCGTCGGGCGCGACCGCGACGGGCGGAAGGCGCGGTTCGTCGAGGCGCGCGGCGGCGGCGAGCGGCGGCGTCGCGTCTTCGATCGGGGGCTCGTCGAGCGGGGCCGTGTCGAGCAGAGCCATGTCTGGGAGGACTTCGACGGTCGACGCCGCGGCGAGCGGCGCGACGGCCGTCTCGGCGGCGCGGCCGTGATCGGCGCGGTCACGATCGGCGCGGGCCGGGCCGAGGCGCAGCAGCCGACGGGCGTCGGGGCGATCGCCGAGGCGGACGAGGGCGAGGTCGTGGCGGCGGTCGCCGTCGACGAGCGTGCGCTCGAGCACGGCGACGTCGTCGCCTTCGCCGAGGACGGCGGCGATCTCGGTCTCCAATCCTTCGGCGAGACCGAAGTCGCCGAAGGCGGCGACGATGTCGCCGTCGGCGTCGAACAGGGCGGCGAGGCCGCCGTCGGCGGCGAAGGGCGCGAGGCCGGCTTCGGGCGCGAGCTCGACCTCGGCGCGGCCGTCGACCACGGCGACGACGGCGTCGTCGCTCTCGATCGGGCGGCGCAACACGACGGTGCGCAGCATCGGACGTCCGGCTTCGGTGAAGCGGAGCAGTTCGCGGGCCTCCTCGCCCGGGCGGGCGCGGGCGGCGAAGCGGGCGATGCGTTCGGCGAGGCGCGGGTCGAGGCCGAGCGGGCCGCCCCAGCGCGCGTCGGGACCGAGAAGGGCGGCGGCGGCGACGTTGGCGAAGCCCAGCCGGCGGCCGCCGTCGACCGCCACCAGGGCGGGGCGCGCGTCGCCGATCAGGTCGCCCACGCCGTCCAGCGCGACGATCGGCCAGATCGCAGCGAATTCGTCGATCATCGACGCACCTTCTCTCTCTCGTGAGGCGGCGGCGAAAGATTTCGTCGACGCCACGGCGGGTTTTCCGCGACGAAGCGTCGCGAAGATCCCGCCGTGCGGCGCGCCGGCACGGCGGCGCCATCACGATCGTGTCATTAACCTCTCGTTAATATAGTCGAAACGGCCTTCGGGTCCACAAATGCGGAGGGCTCGCCCCCGCCCTTCGCGCCGCAGGGTTAAGCCGCAGGGTTAATCGCCGCGCCGCGTCGCGGTCCGACGAGGCTCGTCGAAAATGCGACCCTACGGAAGTCAATGTTGCAGTGCAGCATAAACTCTGTTAGAGATTCGTTCGTCGCCGATCGGACCGTCTGACGCGGGCCTCGAGGCGACGGGCGGGAGGCCCGCCCTCGAGACGACGCGGTCCGATCGCCCTCGGACCGGAAACCGCGCCGGCCGCGCCGGCCCCAGGAGAGTGACATGGCTGCCGAAAACACCTTCGAGATCCCCGAGCAGATCCGCACCTTCGCCGAGAAGAGCGTCGAGCAGGCCAAGAAGGCCGTCGACGACTTCATCGCCGCGACCCACAAGGCCGTCGACAAGGTCGAGACCTCGTCGGCCGAAGTCCAGTCGGGCGCGCTCGACCTCAACAAGAAGGTCCTGACGCTGGCCGAGCAGAACCTCGCCACCGCCTTCGAGCATGCCCAGAAGCTGATCAAGGCCAAGGACGCCCAGGAGCTCCTCTCCCTGCAGGGCGAGTACCTGAAGGCCCAGGCCGCTTCCTTCGGCGAGCAGGTCCGTCAGATCGGCGACGCCGCCGCCAAGACCGTCTCCTCGATCACCGAGAAGGTCACCAAGGGCTGAGGCCCTCGCCGCTCGCTCGACGCGAGACGCGTTTCAGGGGGGCGGAGGCATCGTCGGATGCGTCCGCCCTTCGCATGAGAAGGCCCGCCGCCTTCTCCGTACAAACCCTCAGAGTGTATTGCGTTGCGAAATTTTATTGCAATGCAGCATGAGCAATTCTAGGCTGCCGCCGCGATCGAGAGCCTCGGGGTCTCGTGCGGGAGACGGCCGAACGGGTCGGCGACGCCGTCGCCGGCCGCCGCGATCGCAGGCGAGCGACCGAGGTCGCGCCGCCGATCTCGAACGAGAACGACTGTCAGGAGAGACGAGGCATGACGACCCAGGCGAAGACTCCGACCAAGCGCACCACCAAGGCGGCTCCTGCCGCGAAGCCCGCGGAAGTCACCGGCGAAGCGCCGATGGCGGCTGCCGAGACGCCCGCGGCCGAAGCGCCCGCCGTCGTCGAGCCGACGCCGGTCGCGACGGAAGCCGCGCCGACCGCCGCCGTGGCGGCCGCGAAGGTCGAGACGCCGGCCGCGGCGCCCTTCGCCGCCTTCGAACTGCCGAAGTTCGATCTGGCGAAGTTCGAGTTCCCGACCTTCGAGCTGCCCAAGTTCGAGATGCCGACGTTCGAGGTTCCGAACCTCTCCGGCGCCGAGATCCCGGCGGCGATGCGCGACTTCGCCGAGAAGGCGGTGGCGCAGGCCAAGGCGAACTACGAGAAGATGAAGGCCGTCGCCGAAGAGGCGACCGACGCCATGGAAGACACCTACGAGACGACCCGCGCCGGCGTGATCGAATACGGCTCGAAGTCGCTCGACGCGGCCAAGGCGAACTCCGACGCGGCGTTCGGCCATGCCAAGGACATGCTCGAGGTGAAGACCTTCGCCGAAGCGATCGAGCGCCAGACCGCGTTCATGCGTCAGCAGTACGAGTCGCTGTCGGCGCAGGCCAAGGATCTCCAGGAAATGGCGACCAAGCTCGCGGGCGAGACGGTCAAGCCGGCCAAGGACGTCCTCGAGAAGTCGCTCGACGCGCTGAAGAAGGGCTGATCCGCTTCGCGATCCGCCTGTCGCAAGAGATCCGTCGCCGCCCTCCGCGGAGGGCGGCGACGTCGTTTCCGCCGTTCCGGCGACGTCGCCCGGCGGTCCGCCTGTGGACGGGGCGGAACGGGACTTGCCAAGCGCAGCGCCAGCCCCTATAGGGGGCGCGTTCGAAAGACATGCAGCTGTAGCTCAGTTGGTTAGAGCGTCGGATTGTGGCTCCGAAGGTCGGTGGTTCGAGTCCACCCAGCTGTACCATTCGCCCGGTCGTCACGGCTTTTTCGGCGCCGTCCCGGGACGCCTCGGAACCTTCTCGAGGCCCCTCGAACCCCTCTTCGCGTGATGAATCGACGCCGGGAGCGCGAATTTTTTCGCACTCGCTCGCATCGATCGACGACGACTCGTTTTCGTCGAGCGCGAGTACTTCTTTCGTATGATTGATCGTTCCGGCTACGTCAGCGCCTGGAAAGCAGCCGCGCCATGCTCGGGCGCGCCTTGGTCAGACGCCGAGCGAACAAATCATTTTACGCTCATTTTTGTATATTTCTTTGAATGTCGATGCATATCCCTGCACAAATGCCTGTGATCTGTTCACTCATGACCCGAAGAAGCCACTTTTCTTCCCTGATGTCACATGCCCCTGAGGCATACATGACAATTTTTGTTGGCGATAAATATCTTCCAGGTTGTATGCAAATCGATACGTCAAGCAAATATATCAGTACTTTAATGATTTGTAAACCATTATGATCTCTTTCTGGTTGCAACGATGACTACGGATCGTCGGGCATTCGGAGGATTCATCGATGTCGTTCGCAAACTGGAAGATGATCTGGAAGGTGAGTTCGCTGCTTCTGCTGCTCGGCGTCACGGCGCTCGCCGGGGCGCTCTATTCGTCTCGGCAGATGGGCGTGATCGGGGATCGCTATCAGGCGCTGCTCGACGGTCCGGCGAAGGCGACGCGCAACGTCAGCCGCGCCAGCCGTTACATCGTGCTGGAGGACGCTGCGCTCTACCGCGCGGCGGCGGCGAGCGACGCGGCCGGGGTGGCGGACGCGCTGAAGGCGCGCGAGGACGCGGCGCGGGTGTTCGATCAGACCCTGGTCGAGACGACCAAGATCGTGCCGGAGTTTTCTTCCGGCATCGAGGATCTGCGCCGGGCGCACGAACGGGCCTTGGCGAGCGGGTGCGGCGAGACGATGCGCATCCTCGGCGGCGCCGAGCCGTCGAAGGCGGAAGCGGCGCTGAAGACGACCTGCGAGCCGGCGATGCTCGGCGTGATCAAGAACCTTTCGGCGATCAACGATCAGTTCATCGCCTCGGCCGAAAAGCAGTCGGCGGAGGCGGAAGCGGCGACCACGCTCACCGGACGGGTCGTGTTGGGCGGCATCGGGCTCGGCGTGGCGGCGGTGATCGGCCTCGCCGTGGTCCTGGTGCGGCGCGGCATTTCCGCGCCGATCGAGGGGCTGATCGAGGCCACCCGGGCGATGGGGCGGGGCGATCTCGCCCAATCGGTGAACGGGGCCACGCGCAACGACGAAGTCGGCGCGATGGCGCAGGCGCTCGAGGTGCTGCGCGGCCAGCTCGGCGCGGCGGAACAGGCGCGGGCGGCGCAGGCGGAGGCCGACCGGGCGGCGCGGGCGCAGGTCGACCGTCGTCAGACGCTGCTGGATGGTTTCCTGCAGCGCATGACCGAACTCGCCGCCGGCTTCGATCGCTCGTCGGGAGAGGTGGCGGACGCCGCCAAGAACCTCTCCGCCACCGCCGAGGAGACCTCGCGGCAGGCGCAGGCGGTGGGCAGCGCCGCGGAAGAGGCGGCCTCCAACGTGCAGACGGTGGCGGCGTCGTCGGAGGAGCTCGCCGCCTCGGTGCGCGAGATCAACACCCAGATGGGGCAGACGACCCGGGTCGCCGACACCGCCTACAACGAAGCGGAATCCTCGCATGCGCGGATCGACCTGCTCACCGGCGCGGCCGCGGCGATCGGCGACGTGGTCAATCTGATCAAGGGCATCGCCGATCAGACCAATCTCCTGGCGCTCAACGCGACGATCGAGGCGGCGCGGGCCGGCGAGGCCGGCAAGGGCTTCGCGGTGGTCGCCTCGGAGGTCAAGCAACTGGCCTCGCAGACCGCCAAGGCGACCGACGACATCTCCGCCAAGGTCGGCGAGATCCAGGAGGCGACGCAGGGCACGGTGCTTTCGATGCAGGCCATCGTGCGCACCATCGGCGACGTCAAGGAGATCTCCTCGGCGGTCGCCGGCGCGGTCGAGGAACAGGGCGCGGCCACCGCGGAGATCGCGGTCAACTGTCAGCGCGCCGCGCAGGGGGCGCAACAGGTGACCGACAACATCTCGGGCGTAGGCCGGGCGGCGGAAATGACCGGCGCGGCGGCGACGCAGTTGATGTCGCTGTCGGGCGGGTTGGCGACGCAGGCGGTCGATCTGAAGCGTGTGGTGGAGACCTTCGCCCGCGATCTCGCCGCCGCCTGAGGCGGCACGCCGGGGACGAGACGAACGCCGGGGCTCACGCTCCGGCGTTTCGCGTTTCTCGGCGTTCGGGCCGAGCCCGACGCCGACGGGTTTCGGACGAACGGCGGTTTGATCGCCGTCATGGCGTTTCCGCAAGGTTTCGGGCATGATGTCCCGGTCGCGGCGTCCTCGGACTTTTTCGTCTTGCGAGGCAACGTTCGGCGACGTCGGAAGCGATTGCACCCTTCGGGCAGAGGAGGGGTCGATGAACGCGCTTCTTCGCAGACACATCGGATTTTCTCGGATCGTCGCCCGGCTGGCGGCGATCTTCGGCGTCTGTCTCCTCGCCGTCGGCGAAGGGGCCTTCGCACAACCCCTTGCCGAAGGCCTGCTGCCGGTCGGCAGCGCGGCGGTCTCCGGATTCTCCGGCGTCGCGGCGCGGCCCGGGACGAGCGACGCCTCGGGGCTCTTCATCGATCCTGCCGGGGTCTCGATCCGGGTCTTCGACCTCCGGGATCTCGGCGGACCGGCCGACGGACGACTGGTCACGCCGCCGAAGCGGGCGAGCATTCCGGTCGGGGCGGTCGGTCAGGTGTTCGGCCTGGCGATCGACGCGGCGAGCCCGCCCAATCTCTATGCCGCCGCCACGTCCTTCTTCGGCTTGCCGATCGTCGGGCCGACCGGCGAGCGGCTGCACGCCGGCGCGCCCGGCGCGCGTTTCATGGAGGGGCTGTTCGGTCCGGCGGCGGCCGGCGGCGGACCCGGCGCGATCTGGAGGGTCGACGGGACGAGCGGAGCGGTTTCGCTGTTCGCCTCGACCTCGCCGGACAACGCCGGGCCGGCGCTGGGCGGCCTCGCCTTCGATGCGAAGACGAAGACCCTCTATGCGGCCGATCGGGAGACCGGTTTCATCCATGCCTTCGATCCGAGCGGCCACGAGATCGGACGTTTCGACCATGGCGTCGGCGGCCGTACGGCGGCCGGGCTCGCGCCGGTCGCCTTCGATCCGGCCGGGCGGATGGACGTCGCCTCGCCGGCCTTCTCGCCGGATCAGCCGGCGACCTGGGGGACGACGCGGCGCGAGCGGTTGATCTTCGGCCTCGGGGTCGACGGCGACCGGCTCTATTACGCCGTCGCCGACGGACTGCAGGTGTGGTCGGTGGCGATCGGCGCGAACGGCGCGCTCGGCGCCGACGCGCGTCTCGAACTCGCGGTTCCGCCCGGCGACGGGCCGACCGAGATCTCCAAGATCGTCTTCGACGCGCGCGGCACGATGATCCTCGCCGAGCGTCCCGCGCCGATCGGCGCCTTCGACTTCGGTTGGATGGCGCAGGAGGGGACGGGGCGCGTGCTGCGTTTCGCCCCGGCGGATCCGCCGGCGACCGGCTGGCGGCCGGCCCATGGCGAATACGCCATCGGCTTCCCGCTCGCCTTCCGCAACGGCAATGGCGGCGTGGCGATCGGCCCGACGCCGGGCTTCGACGGCCGCTTCGATCCGGGTTCGTGCGGCGGCACGCTGTGGACGACCGGCGAACGGCTGCGGCTCTCCGGCGATCCTGCGACCGCAGAAGCGCTGAAGGCCAAGGGGCCGGAGGACGTCGACGGCCTGCAGGGCAACGCGATTGCGGCGCTGCGGCCGGCGAACACGCCGCCGTGGGCGAGCTGGTTCGTCGACTTCGACGATCGCTTCGGCGATCCGAACGCGCGCGGCCACATGGGCGACGTGGCGATGCCGCTCGCCTGCGCGGGCGCGCCGATGCGCTGGGGCTGGTCCGACTGGTGGCGGGTCGACGGGTTCTGGATCGGCGGGCGTTGGGGCGGCGGACGTCCGTTCCTGCCGCCGCCGCCACCGACCCATCGGCCGTGCGGCCCGAACGAACCCTGCCAGTGCCCGCCCGGGACCTCGCAGCAGCACGGTTCGCAGTGCTGCCCGATCGGCAAGGTCGTCGGGCCGGACGGCGCCTGCAAGAGCCTGTGCGCGCATGACCCGAAGGCGCCGTCGCCGGCGGCGGAGTACGAGATCCAGGTGATGTGCTGGAGGGGGTGGGACATGCCCTCCGACCTCGCGACATTCGACCCGGATCACGTGACCTGCTGGGACGGCTCCAAGGCGGTGGAGGTTCAAGGCAACAAGCTGTGCAAGCGGCCGCCGGGGGCGACCTGCCCGGCCGGGTTCGAATTCGGACCGGCGAATGCGCCCGAGGCGCTCTTGAACTGGCTCGACGCCAGCTGCGTGCCGACGGCGGCGGAGAAGGTCTGTCTGCAGACCCCGTCCGACGACGGTTTTCCGACGGTCGGACCGGACGGGAAATGCGGCGTCTTCTGTCCGCAGGGATCGATCCCGATGCCGGTCGAGGTCTGCTGCCCGATCGGGACGGTCGCTTGGCCCGACGGATCGTGCCGGCCGCCGAAGGATCGGGCGCTCTGCCCGGACGGCAAGCCGATGATCGACGGCAAGTGCGATCGTGACCGGCAGTTCCGGGATTGTCCGGACGGCAAGCCGCCGGTGAACGGTCGTTGCGATCGCGACGATCTGCGCAAGGACTGCCCGTCGAACTGGGTGAAGGGACCGAACGGGCTGTGCTGCCCGCCGCAGGGCATCGTCGGCGCGAAGGTCGAGTGCTTCTGCACCGGCGACCGTCGTCTCGTCGACGGCGTCTGCGTCGGTCCGGGCGAGGGGTCGTATCTGATCCCGAAGACCCCGCCGGCGGTGGTCGTGCCGATGCTGCCGCGGGTCTGCCCGAAGGGGCAGGTGAAGACGAAGTCCGGCGAGTGCTGTCCGCGTGGCGCGGTCGCCGCCACGGGCGCCTGCTGCGTCGGCGATCTGAAGCTGTCGCGCAACGGCCGGACCTGCGTGCCGCGGCATCCGAGCGCCGGCGGGCAGGGGGTCGTCGGGCCGGCGATCGTCGGGCCGGGGATCGTGAAGCCGCCGCATGTCGTCGGACCGCCGATCGTGCATCCGCCGAAGAAGGTGATCCGTCCGAAGCGGCCGATCAGGGTCGAGCCGGCGCCGCCGCCGCGGAAGGTGATCATCCACCGCGACCGCAAGGTCACGCCGATCATCCGGCGGCGTCCGCCGGACCAGGGACAGACGATCCGCTGAGCGGGCGTCGGAGGGATGCGAAACCGCCGGGGAGCGATCCCCGGCGGTTTCGTTCGATCGGGTGAGGCGCGGATCGCCCCGTCACTCCGCCAGATGGCAGGCGGTGAGACGATCGCCCTCGCCGTGCAGCGCCGGCTTTTCGGCGCGGCAGCGCTCGACGGCGATCGGGCAGCGCGGATTGAACGAACACCCCGGCGGCGGCGCGAAGGGCGAGGGCAGTTCGCCGGTCAGCACGATGCGGTCGCGCGGACGTCCCGGATCGGCGACCGGCGTCGCCGACAGGAGGGCGCGCGTATAGGGATGGCGCGGATCGGCGAAGATCGCCTCCTTCGCCGCCTGTTCCACCACGCCGCCGAGATACATCACCATGACGTCGTCGGCGATGTGGCGCACCACCGAGAGATCGTGGCTGACGAAGACGTAGGCGAGGTCGAACTCCTCCTGGAGATCGGCGAGCAGGTTCAGGACCTGGGCGCGGACCGAGACGTCGAGGGCGGAGACCGGTTCGTCGAGGACGATGATCTTCGGCCTCAGCATCAGGGCGCGGGCGATGGCGATGCGCTGGCGCTGGCCGCCGGAGAACATGTGCGGATAGCGCTCGGCGTGCTCGGGCCTCAGACCGACGCGGGCGAGCATGTCGAGGGCGCGGGCGCGGCGCTCGTCGGGGCCGAGGTCGGTGTTGACGATCAGCGGCTCCTCCAGCGTGGCGCGGATGGTGCGACGCGGGTTGAGCGAGCCGTAGGGGTTCTGGAAGACCATCTGCACCGAGCGGCGCAAGGCCTTCAGCCGCGCGCCGTAGACGCCGGTGACGTCGACGCCGTCGATCGAGAGATGCCCGTCGGTCGGCGGCTCGATCAGCGCGAGCATGCGGCCGAGCGTCGACTTGCCGGAACCCGATTCGCCGACGACGGCGAGCGTCTTGCGCGGCGCCAGTCGCAGCGAGATGCCGGAGACGGCGCGAACCACGCCGGGGGGCGCGAAGAAGCCGCGGCCGACCTCGTAGGTCTTGATCAGGTCGTGCGCTTCGAGCACGGACATGTCGACGGACGGCGCGGCGAGGGGGGCGGGGATCATGCCGAAACTCCCTCGGCGACGTCGGAACGGGTGGTCGGGCGACCGGCGACGAGCGGCGTGT
Source organism: Hyphomicrobiales bacterium (assembly GCA_021286855.1). Taxonomy (GTDB): domain Bacteria; phylum Pseudomonadota; class Alphaproteobacteria; order Rhizobiales; family Ancalomicrobiaceae; genus Pinisolibacter. The sequence goes on from JAJTBO010000028.1 coordinate 16,816, forward strand.
GGCAGAGCGCCCGACCGAGGTCGGCGGCGGCGCGGGTCGGCGGCCGGGTCGAACAGACGGCGGTCGCGACCGCGCAGCGCGGCGCGAAGCGGCATCCGTCGAGCCGGTCCCATTGGCCGGGCACCATGCCGGGGATGGCCGGCAGGCGCTTTTCGGTGGCGCGTTCGGGCAGCGCGGCGAGGAGCGCGGCGGTATAGGGGTGGTGGGGATCGCGGAAGAGGTCGAGGGTCTTCGCCTCCTCCACCTGCTGGCTGGCGTATTGCACGACGACGCGTTCGGCGGTCTCGGCGACGACGCCCATGTCGTGGGTGATCAGCACCAGCGCCATGTCCTTCTCGTCGCGCAGGCGGACGAGGAGTTCGAGGATCTGGGCCTGGATGGTGACGTCGAGGGCGGTCGAGGGCTCGTCGGCGATCAGGAGCTTGGGCGAACAGGCGATCGCCATGGCGATCATGACGCGCTGACTCATGCCGCCGGAGAGCTGATGCGGGAAGGCGGCGAGCCGGCTCTCCGGCGAAGGAATGCCGACCAGCTCCAGAAGCTCGATCGCGCGGGCGCGACGGGCGGCGCGGCCGAGGCCGAGATGGGCGGCGAGCGATTCGCCGATCTGGAAGCCGACGGTGAAGCAGGGGTTCAGCGACGACATCGGCTCCTGGAAGATCATCGCGATGTCCTTGCCGACCACCTTGCGGCGGGCGGCGGGCGTGATCCCGAGCAGGTTCATGCCTTCGAAGGCGAGGCGGTCGGCGGTGACGCGCGCGGTCTTGGGCAGGAGGCCCATGACGGCGAGCATGGCGACCGACTTGCCGGAGCCCGACTCGCCGACGATCGAGACGATCTCGCGCGGGTCGACCTTGAGGGAGACGCCGTCGACGGCGCGGAAGAGCCCACCGGAGCGGGTCTCGAAGTCGACGGAGAGGTTTTCGATCTCGAGCAGCGCCATGGCCTCAGCTCCGCTTCAGCTTCGGGTCGAGCGCGTCGCGCAGGCCGTCGCCCATGAGGTTGATCGAGACGACGGTCGTCAGGATGGCGAGGCCCGGCAGGGTCACGACGTGGGGGGCGCGCTGGATGAACTCGCGCGCCGAGGAGAGCATCGCGCCCCATTCCGGCGTCGGCGGCTGCGCGCCGAGGCCGAGGAAGCCGAGGGCCGCCGCTTCCAAGATCGCGTCGGAGACGCCGAGCGCCGCCTGGACGATCAGCGGCGCGAGGCAGTTCGGCAGCACGGTGACGAAGGCGAGGCGGAAGGCGCCGGAGCCGGCGGCGCGGCTCGCCGTGACGTAGTCCTTGGCGAGTTCGGCCTGGGCGGTGGCGCGGACGATGCGCACGTAACGCGGCATGTAGACGACGGTCACCGCGACGATGGTGTTGGCCAGCGACGGGCCGATGATGGCGATGACGACGATGGCGAGCACCAGGCTCGGCACCGACATGATCAGATCCATGACGCGGGAGATCGCGGTGTCGACGAAGCCGCCCATGAAGGCGGCGGCCAGCCCGAGGCAGACGCCGACGGCGAGCGACACGACCACCACCGAAAAGCCGATGAACAGCGAGAAGCGGGCGCCGTGGACGATGCGGGCCATCAGGTCGCGGCCGACGTCGTCGGTGCCGAGCGGGAACTCCCAGGATCCGCCCGCCGCCCACACCGGCGATTGCAGCACGTGCTCGCGGAACTGCTCCATCGGATCGTGCATCGCGATCAGATCGGCGAAGGCGGCGATCGTCAGGATCGTCAGGAGGATCACGAGGCCGCCGACCGCGCCGCGATTGACCGAGAAGTCGGCCCAGAGCGCGCGGGCGGGCGAAGGGGGCGCGAGGCTCACGTCATCGGCCATGGCGGATCCTCGGATTGATGACGGCGTTCAGGATGTCGACGGCCATGTTGACCAGAACCAGGAGGGTGGAGATCAGCAACACGCCGCCCTGGAGCGCGGGATAGTCGCGACGGAAGATCGACTCGATCAGCCAATGGCCGACGCCCGGCCAGGCGAAGATGGTCTCGGTCAGGACCGCGCCGGCGAGCATGGTGCCGCCCTGCAGGCCGATCGTGGTGACGACCGGGATCAGGGCGTTGCGAAGCGCGTGCAGGCCGATCACCCGGAAGGGCGACAGGCCCTTGGCGCGGGCGGTGCGGACGTAGTCCTCCTCCAGCACCTCGAGCATCGAGGAGCGCGTCATGCGGGCGATCGCCGCGAGCGGGATGGTGCCGAGCACGATCGCCGGAAGGATCAGATGCATGATCGCCGAGGCGAAGGCGCCGCTCTGATCGGAGAGCAGGCTGTCGATGGTCATCAGACCGGTGACCGGCTCGAAATAATAGATGAGGTCGATGCGACCGGAGACCGGGGTCAGATCGAGCGTCACCGAGAAGAACAGGACGAGCAGCAGACCCCACCAGAACACCGGCATCGAATAGCCGAAGAGGGCGACGCCCATCAGGCCGTGGTCGAAGACCGAGCCGCGCTTGACCGCGGCGAGCACGCCGAAGGGCACGCCGAGCAGGACGGCGAAGGCCATGGCGAAGAGCGACAGCTCCAGCGTCGCGGGGAACAGCGTCAGGAACTCCTTCAGGACCGAGTCCTGGGAGATGATCGAGACGCCGAAGTCGCCGTGCAGGAGACCCCAGACATAGTCGAGGAACTGTTTCCACACCGGCTGGTCGAGGCCGAGCTCGTGGCGGAAGAACTCCAGCCGTTCCGGCGAGATGCCGCGTTCGCCGCGGCGCACCTCGATCGGATCGCCGGGAACGAGGCGGATCGCCACGAAGGTGAGGAAGGACAATGCGAACAGCGTCGGGACCGTGAGGGCGATCCGGCGCAGGACGAAGGACAGCATGCGGGGCTCCCGTCGGTCCGTCGAATGCGAGACCCCCGGCGAAAGGGCGTTCCGCCGGGGGTGCGATCAGATCGAGAGGTCGATCATTCCAGACCGACGCCGAAGAACTCGTGGCGGCCGAACGGCGAGATCTTGTAATCCGTCACGTTCTTGGTGGTCGCCTCGAACACCACCGAGTGGGCGATGTAGTAGGTCGGCATCTCGTCGTGGGCGATCTGCTGCATCTCTTCATAGAGCTTGGTGCGAGCCGCCTTGTCGGTGAGCTTCTTGGCCGCGTTGAGGCGGTCGTCGAACTCCTTGTTGCACCACTTGGACAGGTTCTGCCCGCCCGGACGCGCCGCGGCGCAGCCGATCAGGAAGAAGAAGTTGTCCGGATCGCCGTTGTCGCCGGTCCAGCCGAGCTGGCCGGTCATGTGCTCGCCCTGCTGCATGCGCTTGCGATATTCGCCCCACTCGTAGGTGACGAGCTTGGCGTTGACGCCGATCTTGGCGAGGTCGGCCTGCATCATCTCGCCGATGCGCTTGCCGTTCGGGTTGTAGGGGCGCTGCTTGGGCATGTACCAGAGGTCGATGTCGAGCGGCGTCTTGACGCCGGCGGCCTCGAGCATCTTCTTGGCCTTCTCCGGGTCATACGGATAGTCGACGATCTTGTCGTTGTAGGACCAGATGGTCGGCGGGATCAGGTTCTTGGCGGCCTGACCGGCGCCCTGGTAGACGTCCTTGAGGATCGCCGCCTTGTCGATCGCCATGGCGAAGGCCTGACGGACCTCCTTCTTGTCGAACGGCGGCTTCTCCAGGTTGAAGGCCCAATAGGCGATGTTGAGGCCGGGCTGGTGCATCAACTTCAGCGACGGATCCTTGCCGATCGCCTCGAGGTCGGCCGGGTTGGGGCCGAACATGACGTTGCACTCGCCCTTCTTCAGCTTGGCGTAGCGCGAGGTGGCGTCGCCGGTGATGGCGTAGACGAGATCCTCGAACTTCGACTTGCCGCCCCAATAGGCCGGGAAGGCCTTGTAGCGGATCACCGCGTCCTTCTGATAGGCGACGAAGGAGTAGGGGCCGGTGCCGACCGGGATCTGGTCGAACTGCTCGGGCGTGCCCTTCTTCAGGAGATAATCGGCGTATTCGGCCGACTGGATCGTCATGAAGTCCATGGCGAGGTTGGCCATGATCGTCACGTTCGGCTCGGTCATCACCATCTTGACGGTGTAGTCGTCGACCTTCTCCACCGACTTCAGGAGCTTCGGCATGTCCATGTCGGAGAAGTAGTCGTAAGCGCCGCCGGACACCTTGTGGTACGGATTGTCGTCCTTCCACTGGCGATTGAACGAGAACAGCACGTCGTCGGCGTTGAAGTCGCGGGTCGGCTTGAAGCCGTTGACGCCGGAATGGAACTTCACGCCCTTGCGCAGATGGAAGGTGACGGTCAGGCCGTCGGCGGAGATGTCCCACTTCTCGGCGAGGCCGGGAACGACGTTGGTGGAGCCGCGCTCGAACTCGACGAGCTGGTTGAACACCGGACGGGCGGCGTCGAAGGAGGTGCCGGTGGTGTTCAGCGCCGGGGTGAAGTTTTCGGGGCTGCCTTCCGAACAATAAACCAGCGTCTTGGCCTGAAGGGCCGACGCGCCGAGGGCGAGCATCGCAACCAGAGTGGCCGCGCCGGTGGTGAGGGTCCGTTTCATCGAGACTGCTCCTTCACGTTCCGCGAAAGGATCGAGGGAATTCGAGAAAGCCCAAACGCCGACAAAGCGAGGAAAAATCCTTTCCCGGCGAAGGCCGAATGCCGTGAGGTCGTTCGGATGTTCGCTGAAAAAGAGGAGTGATTGCCCCGGATTTTCCCCCGCGACGATCGAACGTCGCTTCCTGAGCGAGCGATCAAATCCCAACACGAACCGATGCGCAATGGGAAATCGTGGCGGAATGGTGACTGTCCGGCGCATGACCGGCTGCAGGGCGCGGCGTCGCCGATCAGGGCAGGTCGGCGAGAATCTTCGGCCAACGGCGCTCCGCCTCGGCGAGGAGGCGATCCGGATCGAGCAGAAAAGCGGCGCGGGCGGTGGGGTCGGCGAAGAACAGCAATCGTCCGCGGTGGATCAGGAAGAGCTGCGGCGAGCCTTCGACGGCGCGGCCCTGCGAGGCGGCGAAGGCGCAGCGGCCGCCGAAGCGCGGGGCGTAGACATCGGGCGCGTCGCGGAAGGCGGCGAGGGTTCCGTCGTCCTGGAAGAGCCAGGTGGCGCCCTGCCAGTCGAATTGGCGGTCGGGATCGCCCAGCGTCGGCCGGCCCTCCAGGAAATAGGCGACCGGATCGTAGCCGCCGAAGGCGCGGCCGGTCATCGGATCGACGATCCAACGCAGGCGCGGGCGGGGCGTGGCGGCGGCGACCGGGCCGTTCAGTTTCGGCGGCGGCGGGCGTTCCGCCTTGGAGGCGGGCGGCGGCGGCGGTTTGGGCGCGGCCTCGGTCGGGGGCGGGGGCGCGGCGTGGTCGGCGGCCGGAGCGCCGTGGTCGGAGGCGAGGCCGGGCGAGCCGGCGAGGAGCGCGAGCGCGAAACCGACGACGAAACGAACGAAGCGGGGTCTTTCGCCCGGCTTCGGCCGCGTCTCCGCCCGATTTCCGCTAAACTCGTCCATGTACGATTCGAACTCCTCGGGAGAAGGGCCGCGATGCGCCGAAAGGCGCGACCGCGGCTGCGATCTCGGCGATTCGCCGGGTCGCCTCCAGTATCGTCACGAAACGCGGGATGAGGATCCATGCGCAAGCTCGATGTGTCGAAAATCGCACTGTTCCGATCGGCGGGGTTCGTCCTCGCCGTCTTCCTCGCGATGGCGGCGGCCTTCGTTCGTCCGGCCGGCGCGCAGGATCGCGGCGGCACCTACTCCACCGACGAACTCGTCCGCACCGGCCACAAGTTCTTCGGCACCGTGTCGGGCGGGCTCGCCACGGTGATCGAGGAGGCGGTGTCGCGCTACGGCCAGCCGAACGGCTACATTCTCGGCGAGGAGGGCGGCGGCGCCTTCGTCGGCGGCCTGCGCTACGGCGAAGGCCAGCTCAACACGCGCGATCGAGGCAAGCGCAAGATCTTCTGGCAGGGCCCGTCGATCGGCTGGGACTTCGGCGGCGACGGCGCGCGGACGATGATGCTCGTCTACAACCTGCCGTCGGTCGACGCGATCTGGCAGCGCTTCGCCGGCGTCGACGGATCGGCCTATTTCGTCGGCGGCTTCGGCATGACGGCGCTGGTCGCGGACCGCATCTACGTGGTGCCGGTCCGGGCCGGCGTCGGCCTCAGGCTCGGCGTCAACGTCGGCTATCTGAAGTTCACGCCGCAGGCGACCTGGAACCCCTTCTGATCCGGAGCAAGGCGATCGACGCCTTCGGGATGCGTTCCGGCGGCGAAGATGCTATGCCCGGAGGCGAAACAGCGATGGAGCCGAGAGGGGGCGCATGTCGATCGAATGGGCGATGTGGTTCGCTCTCGGCTTCCTGTCGTCGGGCGTCCTGGCGCTTCTGGTCATGGCCGCCGTGTGGCGGCGGGCGGTGCGGTTGACGACGCGACGCGTGCGCGCGACGCTGCCGGTGAACCTCGACGAGGCGCAGGCGCAGACCGACTTTCTGCGGGCCCGCCACGCCCGTGAGGGACGCCGCCTCGAACTGGCGCTCGCCGATCTGAGACGCCGCAACGCCGAGGAGCGGGTCGCCGTCGGGCGCGGGCGCATCGAGATCGGCCGGCTCGGCGAAGACCTGGCGGCGGCGCGCGGCAAGATCGCCGAGGTCGAGGCGGTCGGCGTCGAACAGGCGGGGACGATCGCGGCGCGCGAGGCGCGGATCGACGCGTTGGAGGCCGAACTCGTGGCGGTGCGGGGCGACCGCGAGGCGCTGTCGACGGCGCTGGGCGAGCGCGGCGAAGCGATCGCACGACAAATCGAAGACCATCGGACGGCGCTCGACGCCGCGCGGGCGGAGCGAGAGGCGGCGATCGCCGATCTCGTCGCGCAACACGGCGCGGCGGTCGCGGCGCTCGAAGGCGATCTCGCCGATCTGCGCGCCGAGTTGGAGACGCGGGCGACGACGGCGGTGGCGCAGGAGACGCAGATGCGGTCGATGCGCCTGCAACTGGCCGAGACCTCCGCGCAGCTCGACGCGGAGAAGTCGGCGCGCGGCCTCGCCGAGGCGGCCGCCGGGCAGGAGAAGGACCGCGCCGATCGGCTCGATCGCCGGATCGGGCGTCTGGTCGCCGACGTGGCGGATCGCGAGGAACGGGCCGAGCGGACGGCGCGCGAGCTCGAACGGGCGCGGCAGGCGCTGGTCTTCGCCAACGCCCGCGCCTCGGCGACGGCCGGCGGCGGCGAGGGGACGGCGGCGGCCGGCGACAATCTGCTGCGTTCGCTCGCCGAGCTCGAGGCGCGCAACCGCGAATTGGAAGACCGTCTCGGCGCCGCGGCGCGGGGCGAGACGGCGGCCGACGACGATCCGGCGAGCCGGGCGGCGCTCAAGGACGCGCTGGCCGATCTGGCGGCGCGGATCGTCCATCTGACCCGCGTGGCGGAGGGCGAGAGCTCGCCGGTCGGGCGGATCCTGGCGGCGCACGACGGGGCGGCCGGCGGCCGACCGGGCCTCGCCGATCGAATCCGCGACCTCGAACGGACGGCGACCGACCGCAGCCGCGGGGCCGAAGCCGCGCGGGTGTGATCACGGCGCGGCGGCAACGGCTCGGGGCGTAGGACCGCCGATGCAGCCGGCGGCGGATATTCGCCGGTATCGCGAGCTTCTCGGACCGCCTCGCCTCCATGGGCGCGACGCCGGCTCGTCAAAGGCGCTTTTCGTGCGTCGAAATTTGTGATCACATTCGCCTCGGGGCGGCCGGCGGCCGCAATCGAGCACGAGGCGGATCATGGCACGCGAGATCGTCTGCATCTCCCCGATCGACGGGACGGAATACATTCGCCGGCCGACGACGAGCCCCGAGGCGCTGGCGGCGGCGCTCGCGGCGGCGCGGCGCGCGCAGCGCGACTGGCGCAAGCGGCCGGTCGATGAGCGGGCGGCGATCGTGATGTCCTTTCTCGATGCGCTGGAGGCGCAGGGGCCGGCGCTCGGCGAGGATCTGGCGCGACAGATGGGGCGGCCGGTGCGCTACGGGCTCGGCGAACTCGTCGGCTGTCGCGAGCGGGTGACGCACATGGCGGCGATCGCGCCGACGGCGCTCGCGCCGGTCGTGCCGCCGGCGCGTCCCGGCTTCGAGCGCTTCGTCAGCCGCGAGCCGGTCGGCGTCGTGTTCACGGTGGCGCCGTGGAACTACCCTTATCTCACCACGGTCAATTCGGTCGCCCCGGCGCTGATCGCCGGCAACGCGGTGATCCTCAAGCACGCGGCGCAGACGCTCGGGGTCGGTGACCGTTTCCAACAGGCCTTCGACGCCACCGATCTGCCGAAGGGGCTGTTCCAGCATCTCGTCCTCGATCACGAGCAGACGCTGGGGATCATCTCGGGCGGTCACGTCAATCACGTCGCCTTCACCGGGTCGGTCGAGGCGGGGCGGGCGATCGAACGCGCCTGCGCCGGCACCTTCACCACCTCGGGTCTCGAGCTCGGCGGCAAGGATCCGGCCTATGTGCGGCCGGACGCGGATTTCGCACACACCGTCGAGCAACTGGTCGACGGCGCCTTCTTCAACGCCGGCCAGTGCTGCTGCGGCATCGAACGCATCTATGTCCATGCGGCGGCCTACGACCGGTTCCTCGACGCCTTCGTGGCGGCGACGGAGGCCTATGTGCTCGGCGATCCGCTCGATCCGGCGACGACGCTCGGGCCGATGGCGCGGGCCGCCTTCGCCGAGACGGTCCGGGCGCAGACGGCCGACGCGGTGGCGCGCGGCGCGCGTTGCGCGATCGATCCCAAGCTGTTCCCGGCGTCGCGGGAGGGCACCGCCTATCTGATGCCTCAGGTGCTGACCGGGGTCGATCATTCGATGGAGGTGATGCGCGAGGAGAGCTTCGGTCCGGTGGTCGGGGTGATGAAGGTCGCGGACGACGCCGAGGCGGTCCGTCTGATGAACGACAGCCGCTATGGGCTGACCGCGTCGATCTGGACGGCGGACGTCGCCGCGGTCCGGGAGATCGACGCCGATCTCGACTTCGGCACGGTGTTCATGAATCGCTGCGACTATGTCGATCCGGGGCTGGTGTGGACCGGGGTCAAGGACACCGGTCGCGGCGCGGCGCTGTCGGCGGTCGGCTACGAGACGTTGACGCGGCCGAAGTCGCACCATTACCGGCTCGCGACGCGATGACGGCAGGGGCGAGGAGGTTTGAAAAGCGGGCCTCGCCCCTGTAACCCTCGAGGTCGAGACATCAGGCCGATTCGCTTCCTCCGAGCGAAGGCCGCGCCCCGCCAGGAGCCTTCCGCCATGGACGCCACGTCGGACATCCACGCTCTCGATCTCGCCGCGCTGATCGCCAGCCGCGTCTGCCACGACATCATCTCGCCGGTCGGAGCGATCAACAACGGCCTCGAGGTTCTCGCCGAGGAAAACCAGTCCGAGGACATGCGCGACTTCGCCATGGACCTGATCCGCAAGAGCGCGCGGCAGGCCTCGGCCAAGCTGCAGTTCGCGCGGCTGGCCTTCGGCGCGGCCGGGTCCGCCGGCGCCTCGATCGACCTCGGCGACGCCGAAGGGGTCGCCAAGGGCTTCATGGCCGGCGAGAAGGCCGATCTGACCTGGACGGCGACGCGGGTGCTGATGCCGAAGAATCTGGTCAAGCTGCTGCTCAACCTGATCCTGATCGCCGGCCATGCGATCCCGCGCGGCGGCGTGATCGAGGTGGTGGTGACCGGCGAGGCCGAGAAGCCGACCTTCACGCTCACCTGCAAGGGCTCGAACGCGCGCATTCCGGCCGGCGCCGAGGACGCCTTCGCGGGTCTGCTCGGCGACCGCCTGCCCGACGCCCATTCGATCCAGCCGATCTACGCCGGACTTCTGGCGCAGGCGGCGGCGATGGACGTGAAGATCGAGAAGAGCGACGACACGGTGGTCTTCACCGCCGAGCCGAAAGCCGAGACGGCGGCGCAGTCCTGATCCTCGCTCGGTCGACAGGCGAAATCGGAACCGCTCCTTCGGGGGCGGTTCTTTCTTTACGTAAGGTCGAAAGAGCTCGATTCTCGCGCGCCTCGTCGTCCTTCGACGTGCAGTTCCGGTCGTAATATTTTTGCGATGCCTCACAATCGAAGGTCGAGGCCGGACTGAACTGTCGGCGAACGATTTTCACGTCGCGACGGGTGAAATGTCCGGCGACGAATTCGCCGCCGCTCCGTCTCACTTCTTTCCGACCGAACATGCGGGGATCCGAACTTTCTCGGAAATCCTCTCTTAACGCTTTGTCTCGATACTCATCCATGAACCGGGGGGACCCCCCTCTCGACGATCCCGTCGAAGGCTGCATCAAGGTAGGGGCCATGGACGATCTGCTTCGCGAATTCCTCACCGAGACCAACGAGAGCCTCGACGTCGTCGACGTGGAGTTGGTGAAGTTCGAGCAGGATCCGAACAACGAAAAGATCCTCGGCAACATCTTCCGGCTGGTGCACACCATCAAGGGCACCTGCGGATTCCTCGGCCTGCCGCGGCTCGAGGCGATCGCCCATGCCGCGGAGACCCTGATGGGCAAGTTCCGCGACGGCGTGCCGGTGACCGGCGAGGCGGTGACGCTGGTGCTCCGGTCGATCGACCGGATCAAGCAGCTGGTCGCCGATCTCGAAGCGACCGAGCAGGAACCGTCGGGCGACGACCGTGATCTGATCGGCGAGTTGGAGCGCATGTCGGAGGCCGGCAAGCCGACGCCGGTGGTCGAAGCGCCGAAGCACACCGAAGGGGGGCTGGTCTATCAGGTCCTCGAGCGCCAGTTGCGTCCCGGCGAAGTGTCGCTCGACGAACTCGAGCGCGCCTTCCGCGAGGCCGTCGCCGACGAGCCGGTCGCCGCAGAGCCGGCGCCCGTCGAGGTCGCGAAGGCGCCCGAGCCCGCTCCGGCGGCGGCGCCGAAGCGCGCCAAGGCCGAGGCGAAGCCCGAGGGCAAGGCCGAAGGCAAGGAAGAGACCGAAAACAAGGCCGGCGGCGTCGCCGCGCAGTCGATCCGCGTGGCGGTCGACACGCTCGAGCATCTGATGACGATGGTCTCCGAGCTGGTGCTGACCCGCAACCAGCTGCTCGAGATCGTCCGCCGTCACGAAGACAGCGAATTCAAGGTGCCGTTGCAGCGCCTGTCGAACGTCACCGCCGAGCTGCAGGAAGGCGTCATGAAGACGCGCATGCAGCCGATCGGCAACGCTTGGCAGAAGCTGCCGCGCATCGTGCGCGATCTGTCGAACGAACTCTCCAAGCAGATCGAGTTGGAGATGATCGGTCAGGAGACCGAGCTCGATCGGCAGGTGCTCGAGCTGATCAAGGATCCGCTCACCCACATGGTGCGCAACTCGGCCGACCACGGCCTCGAGACGCCGGACCAGCGCAAGGCGTCCGGCAAGGCAGAGAAGGGCACGATCCGCCTCTCGGCCTATCACGAGGGCGGCCACATCATCATCGAGATCGCCGACGACGGTCGCGGCCTCGACATCGACAAGATCAAGCAGAAGATCGTCGACAACGGCCTCGCCTCCGAGTTCGAACTCGAGAAGATGTCGGAAGCGCAGATCTACAAGTACGTCTTCGCGCCGGGCTTCTCGACTGCGGCCAAGGTCACCAACGTCTCGGGCCGCGGCGTCGGCATGGACGTGGTCAAGACCAACATCGACGCGATCGGCGGCACGGTCGATCTGAAGTCGGTTCCCGGCAAGGGGACCACCTTCACCATCAAGATCCCGCTGACGCTCGCCATCGTCTCGACGCTGATCGTCGAGAGCGCCGGCGACCGCTTCGCGATCCCGCAGCTGTCGGTGGTCGAACTGGTCCGCGCCCAGCAGAACTCCGAGCATCGCATCGAACGGATCCGCGACACGCCGGTGCTGCGGCTGCGCAACAAGCTGCTGCCGCTCGTCCACCTCTCCAAGCTCCTCGACATCGTCACCCTCGGCGGCGAAGCCAAGGAGCCGGTCTCGGAGGAAGACGGCTTCATCGTGGTGATGCAGGTCGGTCAGCAGACCTTCGGCGTGGTGGTCGACGCGGTGTTCCACACCGAAGAAATCGTCGTCAAGCCGATGTCGACGATGCTGCGCCACATCACCATGTTCTCGGGCAACACCATTCTCGGCGACGGCTCGGTGATCATGATCGTCGATCCGAACGGCATCGCCCAGGCGATCGGCCCGACCCAGGCGGCGGGCGAGACCGAGGCGAACGATCACGAGGAGGAACGCGCCCGCGAGGAGGCGCAGCGGGTGTCGCTGCTCCTGTTCCGCGCCGGTTCCGAACATCCCAAGGCGGTGCCGCTGTCGCTTGTCACTCGTCTCGAGGAGTTCTCGGTCGACAAGGTCGAACGCTCCAACGGCCGCGACCTCGTCCAGTACCGCGGCGCGCTGATGCCGCTCGTCTATTTCGACGAATACGCCCAGCGCAAGACCGAGGGCGGTCTGCCGATGCTGGTGTTCTCCGACGCCGGACGCTCGATGGGCCTCGTCGTCGACGAGATCATCGACATCGTCGAGGATCGGATGGACATCGAAGTCGGCTCGGAGCGTCCGGGCGTGCTCGGCTCGGCGGTGATCAAGGGCAAGGCGACCGAAGTCGTCGACATCGGCCACTTCCTGCCGCAGGCCTTCGAGGACTGGTTCCGTCGCAAGGAGATCGCGGCGGAGGCGCTGACGCGCTCGCTGCTGTTCGTCGACGACGCGCCGTTCTTCCGCAATCTGCTCGGCCCGGTGCTGAAAGCCGCCGGCTACCGCGTCACCGTCTGCGCTTCGGCGGTGGACGCTCTCGCGATGCTCGAGGACGGTCAGCGGTTCGACGTCGTCGTCTCCGACATCGAGATGCCCGAGATGAACGGCTTCGAGTTCGCCGAAGCGGTCCGGCGGCATCCCAAGCTCCGCCAGCTGCCGATCCTGGCGCTGTCGTCGATGTGCACGCCGGCGTCGATCGAACGCGGCCGTCAGGCGGGCTTCGACGACTACATCGCCAAGTTCGACCGGCCGGGTCTGATCGCGGCTCTGAAGGAAGTCATGAACCACCACGAGATGGGAATGGCGGCATGAGCGACGACGTCAACACGCTCAACGAGAGCATCCAATTCGTCACCGTGGTGATCGGCGGGCAGCTGTTCGGGCTGCCGATCGAACGGGTCCACGACGTGTTCATGCCGGAATCGATCACCCGCGTGCCGCTGTCGCGGCCGGAGATCGCCGGCGTGCTCAACCTGCGCGGTCGGATCGTCACGGCGATCGACATGCGCCGGCGGCTGCACCTGCCGGCGCGGACCGACGGCGGTCAGGCGATGGCGGTCGGCATCGAACACAAGGGCGAGAGCTACGGCCTCCTGATCGACAACGTCGGCGAAGTGCTCGACCTGCCGTCGTCCGGCCGCGAGCCGAACCCGGTCAATCTGGATTCGCGCTGGGCCTCCATTTCGGGCGGCGTGCATCGCCTCAACGGTCAATTGATGGTGGTCCTCGACGTCGATCGCGTGCTCGGCGGCATGAGCGAAGCGATCGCCGCGTGACGGTTCGCATGGAGTGCATTTCGATGAAGAGCTGTCTGGTCGTCGACGACTCGAGCGTCATCCGCAAGGTCGCCCGTCGCATCCTCGAAGATCTCTCCTTCGAGATCACCGAGGCGGAAGACGGCGCGCAGGCGCTGGACGCCTGCCGCAAGGAGATGCCGAGCGCGATCCTGCTCGACTGGAACATGCCGGTGATGGACGGCCTCGAATTCCTCGCTCATCTCCGGCGTGAGCCGGGCGGCGAGAAGCCGAAGGTCGTCTTCTGCACCACCGAGAACGACGTCGGCCACATCGCCAAGGCGATGCGCGCAGGGGCCGACGAATACATCATGAAGCCGTTCGACCGCGAGATCGTGGAAGCGAAGTTCGCCGAGGTCGGCCTGATCTGACGGGAGGCCGCAATGGCGTTCACTGCAGGGGCCGCGACGATGCGGCCGCAGACCACCACGACGGACCCGGTTCGTGTGATGGTCGTCGACGACTCCGTCGTGGTGCGCGGCCTGATCGGCCGTTGGATCGACGAGGACCCGGCGCTCGCCGTGGTGGCGAGCCATCGCAACGGCAAGCTCGCCGTCGACGACGTCGCCCGGTCCAATCCGGACGTCGTCGTGCTCGACGTCGAGATGCCGGAGATGGACGGCATCACCGCCCTGCCGCTCCTGCTCAAGGCCAAGCCCGGTCTGGTCGTGGTGATGGCCTCGACGCTGACCCGGCGCAACGCCGAGATTTCGCTGAAGTGCCTGTCGCTCGGCGCGGCCGATTATGTGCCGAAGCCGGAATCGAACAGCGGCGTCACCACTTCGACCGACTTCCGCAACGAAGTGGTGCAGAAGGTCAAGGCGCTCGGGCAGCGCGCGATGGCGCGGGCCGGGCGACACGTGCGTCCCAGCGAACCGATGGTCCGTCCCTCGGCGTCGCCGATCCCCTCTGCGACCGCGGCCCGTCCCACGGCGGCTCCGGCTTCGGCCGGCCGGCAGGCAGGCGGGGCGATGCGTCCCTACTCGTCGCTGACGCCGAAGGTGCTGTTGATCGGGTCCTCGACCGGCGGACCGCAGGCGCTGACCAAGCTCTTCGCCGACATCGGCTCGTCGATCGTCAATCTGCCGGTGCTGATCACCCAGCACATGCCGGCGACCTTCACCGCGATCCTGGCCGAGCACCTGACCAAGGCGTCGGGCCGACGCGCGGCGGAAGGCGTGCACGGCGAGCCGCTGATGCCGGGGCGCATCTACGTCGCGCCGGGCGGCAAGCACATGGTGATCGGCAAACAGGGCATGGACACCTGCGTGCTCCTCAACGATCAACCGCCGGTCAACTTCTGCAAGCCGGCGGTCGATCCTCTCTTCGACAGCGCGGTGCCGATCTACGGCGCGTCGATCCTGGCCTGCGTGCTGACCGGCATGGGCCATGACGGGGCGGCCGGCGCCAAGCGGATCGCCGACGCCGGCGGTTCGGTGATCGCGCAGGACGAAGAGACGAGCGTGGTCTGGGGCATGCCCGGCGCGGTGGCGCAGGCCGGCGCGGCGGCGGAGATCCTGCCGCTCGACCAGATCGGGCCGAAGATCACGCGTATCGTGGGGGGACGTCGATGACGCCGCAGGAGTTCGACTGGCTGAGAGCGTTCCTCAAGCAGCAGTCCGGCCTCGTCCTGACCGCCGAAAAGCAGTACCTCATCGAAAGCCGTCTGCTGCCGGTCGCGCGGAAGGCGGGGCTGGCGTCGCTTTCGGCGCTGATCGCCAAGATGAAGGAGACGGGGCAAGCGAGCCTGGCGGCGACCGTCGTCGAGGCGATGACCACCAACGAGTCCTTCTTCTTCCGCGACAAGACGCCGTTCGAGCACTTCACTCAGGCGATGTTGCCGAAGATGTTGGAGGCGAGGGCGCGGGAAAAGCGGATCCGCATCTGGTGCGCCGCCGCCTCGACCGGTCAGGAGCCCTATTCGCTGGCGATGTGCCTGAGAGAGGCGGAGGCCAAGCTCGCGGGCTGGCGGGTCGAGATCGTCGGCACGGATCTCTCCTCCGACGTCCTGGAGAAGGCCAAGGCCGGCGTCTACACCCAGTTCGAGGTGCAGCGCGGCCTGCCGATCAACCAGCTGCTCAAGTACTTCACCCAGACCGGCGACACGTGGCAGATCAGCTCGAGCCTGCGGTCGATGGTGCAGTATCGCAAGCTCAATCTGCTCGAGAACTTCTCCTCGCTCGGGCAGTTCGACATCATCTTCTGCCGCAACGTGCTGATCTATTTCGACAACGTCACCAAGGTCGACATCTTGGAGCGAATGGCGAAGATGATGCCGGCGGACGGCTTCCTGGTGCTCGGCGCGGCGGAGACGGTGGTCGGACTGACCGACGTGTTCCGTCCGATGACCGATCGGCGCGGCCTCTATCAGGTCGCGGGCGGGGCCCAACCGGCGGCGCGGCCGCGCTTCGCCGCGGTCGGCGGGGGCGCTGCCCCCGGCCCGACGCCGCCTGCCGGAGCGTCGCGGTTCGGCGGGATCGGTCGCTGACGTCTTTTCGAGAAAATTTCGGGAAATGTGGAAGGCGCGTCGGAAACGACGCGTCTTCCGGTCGTTCTAGGCGGCACCTCACCCAGAGGCATCACTTTGAAAAGGCCTTGAAATTTTTCAAACTCGGTATTGAGGCACCGTAATATTTCGGCGTCTATGTATACAATATCTTCTACTTTCGTTCTCTGAAGTATCGTTGACCCTCGAAGGGCGAGAGCGTAACGTCTTGCCGCGGCGAATACAGAGGCTGGAGTACAGAGCTCTGGAGGGTAACATGCGGTACGTTCTCGGGACTGCGGCGATCGTCGCCGGTGTCTGCATGTCTTCGGCTGCTTTCGCCGAAACCTATGTGGTCAAAGAGGTTCGTTCTCCGATCCTCGCCTGCTACCAGCAGGTGTATGTGCCGGCCACGGTGAAGTACAACACGCGTGGCAAGCTGGTGAAGTCTCAGTCGGTCGGCTGGGTGGTCACCGGCGATCGGTGGGAAAAGGTTCGCAGCCCGGCGGTCTACTTCGAAACCGCGAAGACCGTCGAACCGGATCACTACAAGCTGGTGCCCTGCAAGTGAGGGCCTTCGGCTCCGTCGCTCGCTCGACGGGGCTCTCCTTCGACCCGCCGCGCCTTCGGGTGAGGCGGGTCGGCGGTCGCAGAGAAACGAAAACCCCGCCTTTCGGCGGGGTTTTCGTCGTTTCGGAGCGAGGCCGCGGGACCGGAGGCGATCGGTCGGCGTTCTCTCGGACGCGAACCGGGGTCAGGCGATGTCCTGATAGACGTCGTTCTCGTCGGGCTCGCGCAGCACGTAGCCGCGACCCCAGACGGTCTCGATGTAGTTCTTGCCGCCGGTCGCCGAAGCGAGCTTCTTGCGCAGCTTGCAGATGAACACGTCGATGATCTTCAGCTCCGGCTCGTCCATGCCGCCGTAGAGATGATTGAGGAACATCTCCTTGGTCAGCGTGGTGCCCTTGCGCAGCGAGAGCAGCTCGAGCATCTGGTATTCCTTGCCGGTCAGATGGACGCGCTGGGCGTTCACTTCGACCGTCTTGGTGTCGAGGTTGACGACCAGATCGCCGGTGGTGATCACCGACTGGGCGTGACCCTTCGAGCGGCGCACGATGGCGTGGATGCGCGCCACCAGCTCGTCCTTGTGGAACGGCTTGGTCATGTAGTCGTCGGCGCCGAAGCCGAGGCCGCGCACCTTGTCCTCGATGCCGGCGAGACCGGAGAGGATGAGGATCGGGGTCTTCACCTTGGAAACGCGCAGCGTCCGCAGCACTTCATAACCCGACATGTCGGGCAGGTTCAGATCCAGAAGAATGATGTCGTAGTCGTAGAGCTTGCCGAGGTCGATGCCCTCTTCGCCCAGGTCCGTCGTGTAGACGTTGAAGTTTTCCGACTTGAGCATCAACTCGATGCTCTGCGCCGTCGCGCTGTCGTCTTCGATGAGCAGTACGCGCATGCCAATCCCCTCTGTCGCCTCTTCCGGGTTTGGCGCGTCGACCCCCGACCGGCCCACGCGAACTCGCCTCTCGTCAACCCCGATTCGGCCCCCTGCCGATCAATGGTTAACAGAAACCGATTCGAGCGGGCAAGAGTCGAGTTTCAACTCAGCCCGAAAACTCTCCAGGACCCTGATGTGAAAGAGAAATCCCGCCAGGATCAGAGTTGAGACGCCACTTTAAGAAGCGCATTCAACCGACTCAAAGGAATCGTCTCTTCCGGGGCGACCGGAAAGCGTCGCTCGCGACCCCACATCGCTCGCTCGTTCATAATGTTTGACGAAGGACGTTAACAACGCGTTACTGACGGTCATCCCCAGGGGATGTTTCGTAGAGAGATTCGTCACCATGCAGCCGCTGATCCGCGAAATCGCCGATCTGAGCGCCACGACCACCTTCGGGCGGGTGGTGGCGGTGCGCGGTCTGATGATCGAAGTGGCCGGTCCGGTCCACGAGATGAGCGTCGGATCGCGTCTGGCGATCGAGGCGGCGTCGGGACGGGCGGTGCCGGCCGAGGTGGTCGGCTTCGAGGGCGATCGGGCGCTGTGCCTGCCGTTCGGGGCGTTGGAGGGCGTGCGGATGGGCTGCCGGGCGGTGGTCAAGGCGGCGGACGGATCGCTCCGGCCCTCGGACGCCTGGCTCGGGCGGGTGATCAACGCGCTCGGCGAACCGCTCGACGGCAAGGGGCCGCTGGTCCAGGGGGCGGTCGCCCGCCATCTGAGATCGCCGCCGCCGCCGGCCGGGGAGCGGACGCGGGTCGGCGAACCGCTCGATCTCGGGGTCCGGGCGCTCAACACCTTCGTGACCTGTTGTCGCGGCCAGCGCATGGGCATCTTCGCCGGCTCCGGCGTCGGCAAATCGGTGCTCCTGTCGATGCTCGCTCGCTACACCTCGACCGACGTCGCGGTGATCGGGCTCGTCGGCGAGCGCGGCCGCGAGGTGCAGGAGTTCATCGAGGACGATCTCGGCGAGGACGGGCTCGCCCGTTCGGTCGTGGTGGTGGCGACGTCGGACGAACCGGCGCTGATGCGGCGGCAGGCGGCCTACGTCACCTTCGCGGTCGCGGAACACTTCCGCGACGAGGGGCGCGACGTCCTGTGCATGATGGACTCGGTGACGCGCTTCGCGATGGCGCAGCGTGAGATCGGCCTGGCGGTCGGCGAGCCGCCGGCTTCGAAGGGTTATACGCCGACGGTCTTCACCGAACTGCCGCGGCTCCTGGAGCGGGCGGGACCCGGGCGGGTCGGCGAGGGGTCGATCACCGGGCTGTTCACGGTGCTGGTCGAAGGCGACAACCACAACGAACCGGTCGCCGACGCGGTGCGCGGCATTCTCGACGGCCATATCGTGATGGAGCGGCAGATCGCCGAGCGGGGCCGCTATCCGGCGATCAACGTGTTGAAGAGCGTGTCGCGGACGATGCCGCGGGCGATCCCGGAGCCGCGGCGGCCGCTCCTGACCGAGGCGAAGCGGTTGATGGCGACCTACGCCGACATGGAGGAGCTGATCCGGCTCGGCGCCTATCGGCGCGGCTCCAGTCCGGAGGTCGACCGGGCGATCGAGCTGAACCCGGCCTTCGAGGCATTTCTGCAACAGGGGAAGACGGAATCGACGTCGCTCGGGGAGGGTTACGACCGGCTCGCGGCGATTCTGGCTTCCTGACGGAAAAGACTCACGTTTTGGCAACCGTCTGCGAATAGCCTCGGCTTCGATACGGGGGAGTGCCGAGTATGAAGTCCCGAGACAGTCTCATTCGTCTGAAGCGGTTCCAGGTCGACGAGAAGCGTCGTCAGGTGGCGCAGATCGAGATGATGATCGCCGATTTTCAGCGGATGATCTCGGATCTCGACGATCAGATCGTCGCCGAGCAGAACCGCGTCGGCATTCACGACCTCGCCCATTTCGCCTATCCGACCTTCGCCAAGGCGGCGATCCAGCGGCGCGAAAACCTCAAGGTCTCGGTCAAGGACCTGGAGGACAAGATGGAGCAGGCGCGCGACGAGTTGAGCGCCGCGGTCGAGGATCTGAAGAAGATCGAATTGATCGAGGAGCGCGATCAGGCCCGCGACCGCGCCGAGAAAGACGTGCGCGAGCAGGACGCCCTCGACGAGATGGCGTCGCGCCGTCACGCCTTCGGACGCTGAAATCCCACCGGCGGGGGACGCCGGACCCTCCTGAGACGATGGACGACGACTGGCCGCCTTCGGGCGGCCTTCTTCGTCTCCGCCCTCACGGCTCGATCAGGGGCACGTGGGGCGCGCAGTCGCGCGGCAGCGCGCCGCTCAGGCGCGGGTCGGGGGTGAGCTCGATGCCGCTGGCCACCGGCGTGAAGCCCGACCGGCGATAGAAGGCGAGGGCGCCGGGGTGGTCGAAGTGGCAGGTGTGAACCGTGACCTTATCGGGCGCGCCGGCCCAGGCCTCGGCGAGCGCCCGGTCCATCAGCCAACGGCCGAGGCCGGACCCGACCGCGTCGGGCACGAGACCGAAATAGGCGAGCTCGACCTCGCCCGCCGTGCGTCCGTCGAGTTCGACGAAGCCGAGGTCGCGCCCCTTCCGGACGACGGCGCGGCACCACACCGCCGGATCGCCGAGAATCGCGGCGAGATCCTCATCGGACATGGCGGTGCGGCCGAACCACAGCCAGGGCTCGCCGACGGCGGCGAAGAGGCGGCGGTATCGGGCGAGATCGCTCGCGCCGATCGGCTCCAGCGTCACGCCGGAGGGCGTGGGGCGCGTCGTCGCGGCGGGCGGCGCGCGCATTTCCAGCCAAGTGACGGCGGTGACGATCCAACCCGGCGGCACGCGGCCGTAACCGGGAGCAGGAAAAGCGAGGGACGTGTCGGCGATCGGCGCGGGGCTCACCATGCGTCGACGCCGAAACGCCAGGCGACGCCGAGGCCGACCGAGAACTGGTCGCGCGCGCCTTCGGCCTTCATCACCGGCGAATTGGCGATCTTGTCGGCGAGGCGGGTCCAGCCGGCCTCGGCCTTGACGAACCAGCGCGGGTCGATGTCCCAGGTGGCGACGGCGCCGAGGCCGACGCCGCGATAGCCCGCGCCGGGATCGTAGGCGGCGACGCCGCTCGAGGCCGCGGCGGCGGCGGAGACGCCGTAGTAGGTCCGCATGTAGTCGGCCGAGGCGAAGGACAGGCGCGGGCCGGCGGCGAGCGTCAGCTTGTCGATCGGATGGACGATGCCGTCGAGGCCGAGCTCGGCGATCTGGCCGTGATGGCCGCCCATGCCCTGGCGGGCCGTCACGAAGGCGCGGAAGTTGGTGTCGGTATAGTCGACGGTCAGACCGGCCTCGAAAGCCTGGGGCACGTCGGGAAGGCCATTGAGCGGCGATCCGGCGCCGAAGGAGCGCTTCGAGAGATACCGGAAGCTCGGGGCGAGGCCGAAGCCGGTGTCGGACGACGGCGCGCCGGTCAGCGGCGAGCGCAGGAACTTGAGGCCGATGATCGGCATCGGCGAGACGACGGCCTTCTTCGAGCCGTCCCAATCGGGCGAGACGCGGACGCCGCCGCCGAGCGTCACGACGAGGTCGTCGCCGGGGGCGGTCTGCGCCGCGGCGGGGGCGGCGAGGGCGGAGGCGGCGGCGAGGGCGAGAAGAAGGCGGCGCATGTGGTGTCTCGATCGTCGTGCGGCCGGCGGGAGGCGGCCGTCGTCATCATCATGAGGCCGCATGGTTGACCGTTCGTGACCGCGCGTCGAGTGCCGATCGGCCACAACGGGAAAGGAACGTCACACCGCCCCCACCGTCTTCAGTCGAATGCGCGGGTGGACCTCGGCCTGGCTCATCACCACGGTGTGCGGACGGAAGCGGTCGACGATGGCGCGGACATGGGTGCGGATGCCGGGCGAGGTCAGGAGCACCGGGATCTCGCCGACCCGGGCGGCGGCCTCGAAGCCGTCGCGCACCGCGTTGACGAAGTCGCCGAGCTTGGAGGGGGCCATGGCGAGCGACTTCTGCTCGCCGTCGCCGACGAGGCTCTCGGCGAAGGCGACCTCCCAGGCCGGCGACAGCGACAGGATCGGCAGATAGCCCATCGGCGACAGGTTGGCGGCGGAGATCTGGCGGGCGA
>JAJTBO010000029.1 GCA_021286855.1 Hyphomicrobiales bacterium
GAACGGCATGTCCGGCATGGGCGGCATGAACGGCATGTCCGGCATGGGCGGCATGTCCGGCATGGGCGGCATGAACGGCATGGGCGGCATGTCCGGCATGGGCGGCATGAACGGCATGTCCGGCATGGGCGGCATGTCCGGCATGAACGGGATGTCCGGCATGGGCGGCATGTCCGGTATGGGCGGCATGAACGGCATGTCCGGCATGGGCGGCATGAACGGGATGTCCGGCATGGGCGGAATGTCCGGTATGGGCGGCATGTCCGGCATGGCCGGCCAGAAGCCCGCGATGTGATGCGATGCGGGGATGCGGATGCGGCTCGCATCCGCATCCCCCTTCGACGGACCCTCTTCCTCGGTCAGCGGAAACGGCCATGCGTCTGAGACAGCGGATCGCGCTCCCCATTGCGGCGGGAGCGGCTACGATCCTGATTGCCGCGCTCTTCGGCCCCGGCGTCGCCGGCGCCGGCGATCTTCCCGACGGGGCGTTCGTCGTCGCCGCCAAGAGCAAGAAGTCCGACGCGAAGGCGACGGAAAACCTCCCGGCGGCCAAGCCCGCTCCGCTCGACCCGGCCGTCGCCGCGCTCGCCGACGCCACCGCCAGGGTCAAGGCCGGCAACTACAACGCCGGCAAGTGGCACCCCATTCATTTCAAGCCGGCGATCGACAAGGCGACCGACGCCGACTGTCTCGCCTGCCATTCCGAGATCTCGAAGGCGAAGCCGCGCGAGGCCTCCGAGGCCGGCGTCCCCGCCGACAAGACCATCGCCTGGTATCAGACGCTCGACACCTATACGGGCGCGCAGAGCGATTTCCACGCCCGTCATCTGACCAGCGACTACGCCAAGTCGGTGATGAACCTGTCCTGCACCTTCTGCCACCAGGGCAACGACCCGCGCGACGAGAGCCCGCATCTGGTTCTCGCCGCGAAGGAGAAGGCCGGCGACACGTCGCCCTTGCCCTACACGCTGCGCAAGATGGTCAATCCGTCCGAGACCTGCCTGAAGTGCCACGGCCAGTTCCCCTGGCAGAACATGGAGGGGCTCACCGGCCCCTGGCACGAGATCCGTGAAGACATGGAGCCCGAAGGCGTCGCCAACGGTTGCATGGCGTGCCACGAGACGATCCGCACCTCGCGCCATCAGGTGACCTACCTGAAGCCCGCCGGCATCGAGGACGCCGCCAAGGAGAGCTCCGACGTCTGCTACGGCTGCCACGGCGGTCGTTCCTGGTACCGGATCTCCTACCCCTATCCGCGCACCCCCTGGCCGGACATGCCGACCGACACGCCCGAATGGGCGAAGTCCCGTCCGACCGCGCCGGAAGCGCGCTTCCGTCTCCAAGACAAGTAAAGGAGAGGTCACGATGACCGAGACCATCGACCCGATGGCGGTCGGCGAGGCCGAACCGCAGACGTCCGCCGCCGCCGCACGCGCCTCGGGTCCCACCCGCCGCGGGATCCTCGAAATGGCCGCCGTGTCGGCGGCGGCGGCGCTCGCTCCGATCGCGGGGGCCAAACAGGCCGCCGCCTTCGCCTATGAGCCCTATCCGAAGGACGACGAACTCGAGACCGTGGTGACGAGCTGCGCCCACAACTGCGGCTCGCGTCACATGCTCGTCGCCCACAAGAAGGGCGACGTGATCGTGCGCCTGTCGTCCGACGACGGCCGCTACCAGAAGGACGGCGTCTTCGGCAAGGACACCGAGGCGGAGCCGCAGCTGCGCGCCTGTCTGCGCGGTCGCTCCTACCGGTCGCGGCTCTATTCGGCCGAGCGTCTGCTCTATCCGATGATCCGGGTCGGCAAGCGCGGCGAGGGCAAGTTCCGCCGCGCCTCCTGGGACGAGGCGCTGACCCTCGTCGCCCAGAAGATGGTGTATCTGAAGAACACCTACGGCCCGACCGCGATCCTCGATCAGTCCTATGCCGGCGCCTCCTACGGCGTGCTGCACAAGTCGGATCAGATCGAAGGTCTGCTCGGCCGCTTCCTCGGCATGTTCGGCTGCCGCACCTCGTCGTGGTCGGTGCCGTCCTATCAGGGCACGACCTTCTCCTCGCGCATGACCTTCGGCACGATCGAAGACGGCAACGAGGACGACGCCTACGCCCACGCCAAGCTGATCATCCTGTGGGGCTGGAACCCGGCCTACACGTTCCACGGCGGCAACACGTTCTACTACATGCGGCTCGCCAAGCAGCGCGGCTGCAAGTTCGTGGTCGTCGATCCGCAGTACACCGACTCGGCCGCGACCTATGACGCCTGGTGGATCCCGATCCGCCCGAACACCGACGCCGCGATGCTCGCCGGCATGGCGCACGTGATCTTCACTGAGAAGTTGCACGACCAGGCCTTCATCGACAAGTTCACGCAGGGCATGGACGCCGGCACGATGCCGGAGTGGGCCAAGGGCCGCGAAAACTTCAAGGACTACATCCTCGGCAAATACGACGGCACGCCGAAGACCCCGGAATGGGCGGCGGAGATCTGCGGCGTTCCGGCCGCCGACATCGTCAAGCTCGCCCGGATGTACGCCGAGACCAAGCCGGCGGCGCTGAAGGCGTCCTGGGCGCCCGGCCGCAACGCCTATGGCGAACAGTACAACCGCATGGCCGCCGCCGTGCAGGCGATGACCGGCAACATCGGCAAGCTCGGCGGCTGCGCCGAGGGCGTCGGCAAGTCGTGGCACGCCGAAGGCGTCGCCTACCCCTACGACCAGTTCTCGAACGTCTGGTTCGCCTCGATCAAGTCGGATCGCTGGGCGCACTGCGTGCTCAACTATCCGAACGTCAAGCGCGAGGAGATCGGCGTGTGGCCGCGTTCCGACGCGACCGACGGCCAGATCCCCAACATCAAGGCGATCTTCTGGCAGGGCTCGGACTGGTTCAACCAGCTGACCAACATCAACAAGGAGATCCAGGCGATCGAGAAGTTGGAGTTGGTCGTCTGCATGGACTCGACGATCACCCCGTCGGGCCTGTGGGCCGACGTGCTCCTGCCGATCGCCACTCACTTCGAGCGGCACGACGTGGCGTTGCCCTGGTACAAGGGCCATTACTACATCCACCGCCCTCAGGTGATCGAACCGCTCGGCGAATCGAAGACCGACTTCCAGGTGTTCACCGAACTCGCCTGGCGGCTCGGCTTCGGCCCGGCCTACAATCCGAAGGCGTCGCGGGGCTATTTCCTCGACAACGCCGCCGTCGACGACGCCTATCTGCGTGAATGGTGGGAAGGCCGGGTGATGCCGCATCAGGGCGTCACCATGCCCTGGGAGGAGTTCAAGAAGCGCGGCGTCTACAAGTTCGTCTTCGACAAGCCGCACGTCGCCTTCGAGAAGCAGATCGAGGAGGGCGTTCCCTTCCCGACGCCGTCGGGCAAGATCGAGATCTTCTCCACGACGCTCGCCCAGATCACCGATTGGAAGCGGACCGCCTATGGCGAGGAGATCCCCGCGATCCCGAAGTGGATCGAGCCGTGGGAGAGCCTCAACAGCCCGAAGACCAAGAAGCATCCCTTCCATCTGATCAGCCCGCATCCGCGTTGGCGGACGCATTCGATCTTCCACAACATCCCCTGGCTCCGCGAGACCTACGAGCAGGAGGTGACGATCAATGCGAGCGACGCCAAGCGGCTCGGCATCAAGATGGGCGACACGGTCGAGGTGTTCAACGATCGCGGCAAGTGCGTCGTCCCGGTCTATGTGACGGAACGCTGCATGCCCGGCGTGGCGGTGCTGCACGAGGGCGCCTGGATGGATCTGGACGAGAACGGCGTCGACCGCGCCGGCAATCCGGACTTCCTGACGCTCGACAATCCGAGCCCGGCGGGCGCCTTCGCCTACAACACGGTCCTCTGCGACATCCGCAAGACGGATCTCATCCACAAACCCGGTTGGGACAGGCTCGCCACCGCGCGCAGCGCCGTCTTCCGCCGCGACCAGTGACGGAGGCAGCCCATGACCGAGACCAAGGACAAAGCCGCCATCAAGGAGGCGGTCGCCAAGAAGAAGCGCGAGCACTACACGCCGGTGGCGCCGGACAAGCAGCTCGGCTTCATCCACAACAACGTCGACTGCATCGGCTGTCGCGCCTGTGAAATCGCCTGCAAGGACAAGAACGGCCTACCCCCCGGGCCGCGCTTCCGTCGGGTGGCCTATGTCGAGGGCGGAACCTTCCCCGAGGTCTACGCCTACAAGGTCAACATGTCGTGCAATCACTGCGCGGAGCCGGCCTGTCTGCCCACCTGCCCGACGGGAGCGATCTTCAAGCGGAAGTCCGACGGCATCGTCGACATCGATTCGACGCTGTGCATCGGCTGCCGCAAGTGTGAGGCGGCCTGCCCCTTCGGCGCGCCGCAGTTCATCCCGGAGCGCAACGTCGTCGCCAAGTGCAACATGTGCGTCGACGAGATCGATGCGGGTCGCAAGCCCTATTGCGTCATGGCCTGCATGATGCGCGTGCTCGACGTCGGGCCGATCGATCTGCTCGCCGCCGGGACCTATGAGACCAAGGCGAAGGGGCCGGCCGATCAGGTGGTGCGTCAGGTCAAGACGATGTCGGATCCCGAGCTCACCAAGCCGTCGATCGTCTTCGTGCCGCATTCGAAGGGACGTGTGGAATGACGGTGGCGGTCGATCTTCACCCGAACCTCGACGCGGAGACGCGTCGAGGGATCGCGGAGGATCTGAGGATCCTCGCGCTGCTGCACGACACGCCGCCGACGGCGGAGTTGATCGCGACGCTGCGCGAGGACGATCTGCAACATTTCTTCGCCCTGCCGCTCGTCTCGGAGAGAGGGCGGGAAGCGCTCGACTTCGTCCGAGCGGCCTTGGCGGAGACGTCGATGCGTTGCGATCCGGTCGGGCTCGACGAGATCGCCGCCGATCACGCCGCCATCTATCTCAACAACACCCATCGGGTCAGTCCGTCGGAGAGCCCGTGGATCGATCCGGAAGGGCTGATGGCGCAAGAGCCGATGTTCCAGGTGCGCGACTGGTATCGCCACTGGGGCCTGGCGACGCCGGACTGGCGCAAGCGGACCGACGACCACCTGGTGGTGCAACTCGGTTTCCTCGCCCATCTCCTCGATACGGTGGATGCGGACGCGGCCCTGGTCGATGCGGCGCGCTTCCTGGATCGGCATCTGTTGCGGTGGTATCCGACCTTCGCGGAACGGGTGGTCGATCGGTGCTGGACCGCCTATTGGGCGGCGGTCGCTCATCTGACGGCGGTTCATCTCGAGACGTTGCGAGATCGTCTGGCGCGCATCGAAGGCTGCGAGCGGATTGAAATCGAGCCGATCGAGGAGGAAAAGAGGCGTCGGCGAGAGGTTGCGATCGAAGAAACCTGCGCTTCCGCGCGCGCCTACGCGCCGGGGCAGGAGGCGACCTGGTGAGGGGATCACCCTCGAGGAGGACGTCATAAGGTTCGAAGTGGTGGTCCGGTCCGCAAGACGGCGGGGCGCGCCCGGCGTGGTCGATCCGACGTCGACCGTGCGGGGGCGCGTTCGCGCGTCCGCGGCGTCTTCGCCGGCGACCGGCGGGGCGAACGGGCGCGGAGGATCGAAGCGATGATCCGCGGCGCGATCGAGCGATTGCGGCGCAGCCTCGCGGCGCGACTGGCGGTGACGCTGGTCGCGCAACTCGTCGTCGTGTCGATCGTCTTTCTCGGCGGCTTCGTCGCGCTCTATCGCTCGAGCCTGCAATCGGAACGCACGCAGGCGGCCGAGAAGGTCGGGATCCTGCTGCAGGTCAGCCTCGAGAACGCGATGTTGAAGCGCGACATCGACGGTCTGCGCGAGATCGTCGATCGGCTCGGCGCGCTCGACGACATCGTCTCGGTGATGATCCTCGATCCGCTGGGCGAGGTTCGCTTCGCCTCGCAAAAGGAACGGCTCGGGACGCGGTTCGACCTGCCGGCCGGCGGGCTCTGCCCCGAGTGCCGGACGCACGACGGCCGCGTCGCCGCCGGCGCGGCCTTCCTGCGCGACGGCGAGCGCGAAGTGCTGCGCTCCGTCAAACCGGTCGCCAACCGCGCGCCCTGCGGCCAGTGCCACGGGCCGGTCGAGGCGCATCCGATCAACGGCATTCTGGTCGTCGATCACGCGGCCGAAGCGCTGCAACGCAATGCGGCGGCGAGCGCGGCGTTGCTCGCCGGCTCCGGCGGGGTGGTGCTCCTGTCGCTGGTCTTGGCGACGTGGTGGATGCTCCGGCGCGGCGTCACCGGACCGGTGGCCCGGCTGGCGGCGGTCAGCCGAGCGCTCGAGCGCGGCGATCTCGGCGCGCGCGTCGGCGCGACGGCGCAAGACGAGATCGGCGAGCTCGGCCGCAGTCTCGATCGGATGGCCGATCGTCTGGCGACGACGGTCTCCGACGTGCAGGAGCGCGAGGACTTCCTCCAGGCCGTGCTCGACGCCGTGCCGGACGGCATTCGGGTGATCGACGAGGATTATCGCATCATTCGCGCCAATCGGGCCTATTGCGCCCAGGTGGGGTTGTCGCCCCGGGACGTGGTGGGGCGGCGTTGCCATGCGCTCAGCCACGGCCGCGCCGACCCCTGCGTGCCGACCCTGACGACCTGTCCGCTGGTCGAACTGACCGAACCGGGGGCGAGCATCAAGTTCACCGACCGGCACCGCAGCGGCGACGACTCCGATATCGCGGTGGAGGTGGCGGCGGCGGCGCTGACGCTCGCCGACCGCGACGGAGTGCGGCGGGTCGTGGTCGAGGCGGTGCGCGATCTCGAAGCGATGGCGCAGGTCTCGCACGAGCAGAAGCTCTCCGAGATCGATCACCTCGCCACCGGCGTCGCGCACGAGATCCGCAATCCGCTCGCCTCCATCGGGCTCGGCCTCAGAGCGGCGCTCGGCGACATCGACCGCGGCGACAAGGAGGAAGCGAAGACGGCGCTGCGGTTGATCGAGCCGGCGATCGAACGCTGTCTCGCCATCACCTCCTCGCTCCTGAAGCTGTCGGCGCCGTCCGGATCGCGGCTGGAGTTGGTGGTCGTCGAAGATGTGATCCGCGACGTGGCCTCGCTGCTGGCGTTCGAGGCGGAGAGTTCGGGCGTCGTCGCCGATCTCGATCTTGAGCCTGGGCTCCGGGTGATCGGGTCCGACAGCGAGCTGCGGATGGTCATCATCAATCTGGCGCAAAACGCCTTGCATGCGATGCCCAGCGGGGGTGTATTGCGGATCGTCGCCTGTCGCGAGGGCGCGGAGGTGGTGGTCGAGGTCGGCGACACCGGCGTCGGCATCCTTCCGGAAGATCTCGATCGGATCTTCCTGCCGTTCTGGAGCCGACGCGCCGACGGGGTCCGAGGCACCGGGCTCGGTCTGGCGATCTGTCGCAGCATCGTTCGTCGCGTCGGAGGCGCGCTCACCGTCGTGAGCGAAATCGGACGCGGGTCCAGGTTCACCTTGAGGTTGCCGGATGCAGATCACACATAGGCAGCCCGAGGCCGAAGCCGAGGGCGCGGCGCCGGACCGCCGCAAGACGGTTCTGGTCGTCGAAGACGACGTGACGCTGAACCGCCTGCTGGTGCGCCAGCTGACGGCGGCGGGTTACGTCGCGCGCGGCGCGTTGCGCTGGAAGGACGCGCAGAAGATCCTGGCCGAGGACGAGCCGGCGGTGGCCCTGCTCGACATGCGTCTGCCCGACACCGACGGGCTCGACGCGGTGCCGCAGCTCAAGGAGATCTGCCCGGTCGTGGTGCTCACCGCCTATGGCGCGATCGAGCATGCGGTCCGAGCGTTGCGCGCCGGGGCGGCCGACTATCTGGTCAAGCCGGTCCGGGGCGAAGAGCTGGAGCTGGCGATCGATCGCGCCATCGAGCGAGCCTCGCTGCAGCGCGACGGCCAGTTCTGGAAGGATCGGGTGAAGTCGATCGGCTCCGGCAAGATGATCGGCGAGAGCCCGGCGTTCCGGCGCGCCCTCAGCCTCGTGGAGATGGTCGCGCCGACCGATCAGACGGTGCTGATCCTCGGCGAGAGCGGCGTCGGCAAGGAGCTCTTCGCCCGCGCCGTCCACGACGCTTCGACGCGGGCGGCGACCAGCTTCGTCGCCGTCGACTGCTCGACGTTGCAGGAAAATCTCTTCGAATCCGAGCTCTTCGGTCATGAGCGGGGCTCCTTCACCGGCGCCGATCGGCGCAAGGAGGGCTTGGTGGAGGTCGCCGACGGCGGCACCGTCTTCCTCGACGAGATCGGCGAGGTCAGCGCCACCATCCAGGCCAAACTCCTGCGCATTCTCGAGACCGGCACGTTCCGACGGCTCGGCGGCACCAAGGACCTGCGCGCCGACGTGCGCTTCGTCGCGGCGACCAATCGCGACCTGCAGGAGATGGTCAGGGCGGGGACCTTCCGCGCCGACCTCTACTATCGCCTGTCGCGGTTTCTCGTCGAAGTGCCGCCGCTGCGCGAGCGCGGCGACGACATCATCGCCATCGCCGAACGGTTCGTCGCCGATCGCGTGTTCCGCCGGCATCTGCCCAAGCGGCTCGGGCCGGAAGCGAAGAAGGCGCTGCTGGCCTATCCCTGGCCGGGCAACATCCGCGAGCTGAAGAACGTGGTCGAGCGCGCGGTGCTGCTCTCCGGCGAGACGGAGACGATCGGCGTCGCCGAGCTCGGGCTCGCGCCGACGCCGTCGACGCGCGGCCGCGACGCCGGTTCGTTCCGGCTCGAATTCGACGCCCCGCCGACGCTGGAGGAGATCGAGCGCGTCTATCTCGCCCGTCTCGCCGCGCGGCCCGATCTGAGCCGGGCGGATGTCGCCGGGATCCTCGGGATCAGCGAGCGCAACACCTATCGGCTGCTCGCCAAGCACGGCCTGCGCTGAAGTGACCGGCGCGGCTTGACCCAGGCCAATGCTTCCCGGCTCGTTTGCGGCAGAATGGCGCGAACGAACCGGGAGGCGGGTCATGCGGCCGACTTCACGCGTGGTGGCGTTGTCTCTGGCGATCTCGGGCGCGTTCGGGCCGATCGCGGCGGGTAGCGAGCCGCTCAGGATCGCGGCGACCTTCGACGGGGTCGAGGCGGCGGTCGGCCGGGCCTTGGCGACCGGGCAGGGCGCGCCGTCGACCTCGCCGCTCCCCGACGGCGGCGTCTCGTCGGATCGGCCGCCGGTCAGCGACTGGCGCGCGCCGAAGGAGGACGGCGGGCTGAAGCCCATGCCGGACCCCGGCAGTCCCGTCCTCTTCTCCAACGGCTCGATCGGCGCGACCCATCCGGGGGCGCTCGCCGAATCGAGCTTCGTGCTGTCGCGGCGGACCTGGATCGCGCAGGTGATGACCTATCACTACGGCGCGCGCAAACGGCCGGGCACGATCGCGCTGCGCCGCGACGACGGAATGGTGATCGGCCCCTGGCAGGCGGCCGGCGCGGGCGGACAGGGCAATGTGCCCTGGGCCTATTGGTGGGCGCAGCCCGGCGTCACCCTGGAGCCGGGGCGCTATGTCGTCGTCGATTCCGATCCGGCGACCTGGAGTTGGGAGGACGTCACCCGAGGCGCCGGAATCTTCAAGGTGTGGGGGCGTCCCGTGCGCTGACCCGGATTTCTCGTCTCAGCGACCGTTTTTCGGCGCACGGACGCATTCCCAGGCGTTGCCGGAAAAGACGCTGATCCGCGGCGCCTTGTTGTAGAAGGCGCCAGCGTCGTCGGTGTCGGGCCTCGGCCGGGCCGCGTCCATGAAGAAGACGCCGTCGTCGGAGAGATCGCCGCGGATCCAACAGGAGGCCTCGGCGCGCACTACCGTGGCGAAATAGACGCCCTCCTCGAGCCGCTTCGTCTGCTCGCGGTCGAGCCAGATGCGGAAGATCGGACGGTCGGGATCGCGCCGATACTCGCTCGGCTCGGCCCCGCGCATCGGCAGGAGCGTCATCGGGCGACGACCCTTGTCGTCGGTGCGCCCGAGCAGGACCCGCAGCACGCCGGCGTAATGGGCGCGGCAGTCCCAGACCGGCTCCTCGGCGGAGACGTCGTTCCAATCGGCGGGAAAGCGGGCGCGTTGCTTCTCGCATTCGTCGGCGGCGACGGCGAGGGCCGGGCGGGCGGGTATGGCGACGAGGCCGGCCATCAGCGCGGCGAGCGCGACGGCGGCGGCGAGGGCGAGGTGTCTCATGGCGACGTCCACTCCTTGCGAGCGTCGGCCGCGGCCGGCGGCGACGGTTCTTCGCAGATCGGCCGATCGACGAGGCCGCGCTTCGCCCCGTCGAGCAGCAGATCGGCCAGGGATTCGATGATCGGCAGGCCGGTGACGCTCTCGATCCAACCGAACTGGCCGCTCGGATTGATCTCCAGGAAGACGTGGTCGCCGTCCGGCGTCAGCACCATGTCGATCGCGGAATAATGCAGGCCGAGCGCGCGGTTGAGGGACAGGCAGGCGCGTTCGACCTCGCCGGGGAGCGTGTAGGGCACGTGCTCCATGTGCGGCACCGCGCCGCGTCTCCAATCGACGAGCGCGTCGGGATCGTCCTGCGAGCGGATCTCGATCGGAAACAGCCGATCGCCGACGACGGTGACGCGCAGGTCCGCCGCCTTGGGGATCTCCTCCTGGAAGAGGCCGGGGGCGTTGCGCAGGAGATCGGCGCGGGCGAGATGCTCTGCCGTGACGCGGTTGGTGTAGACCGACTTCTGAACGGACTGGCCGAGCACGCCCTGCGTCATCGACTTGTAGACGATGGCGCCGCCGCAGGCCTGCCACAGGGCGCGCGCTTGCGCCGGATCGTTGGTGAAGATCGTGCGCGGCAGCCGAAAGCCGAGGCGGCGGGCGAGCGTCAGCTGGAGCGGCTTCGATTCGGCGATGCGGATCCGGTCGGGATGGTTGACCCAGAAGGCGTCGAAGCTGCGCCACATCCCCTGCGTCACCGCGGTGCATTCGTGATGGGCGAATTCGCGCTCCTCCGCGCCGAGGCCGGCGGAGAGCGAAAAGGCCTGCGGCCGGCGATACCAGACCGCGCCGATCTCCGCCCAATCGATCGCCTCGCCGAGCCCGGCCATCCGGCCTTCCGGCGGGTGGTCGGGTCCGAAGCGGAGCGTCACGGCGGCGTCGCGTGGCAGGTCCTGCGGATGGAAGCGCTCGAAGGCGACGCCGCGGTCGGCGAGGTGCAGAACCATCAGATCGGCGGTCGAATCGTGCTCGCCGGTGACGATGAGGATCTTGTTCGGCATGGCGCGCCTCTTCGCGCGGCCGGCGGCGCGCGCCGCCGGCCATCGAGGACGGGGGCGGCGGCTTCCGGCCGCGCCGTCTCATTCGCCGGGCTTGAAGCCGTCGGGATGGGAATCCTGGTCGCTGTCGTAAGACGCGCAGTAGGGATTGCCGTTGTTCGGATAGAACATGTTGGAGCAGCGCGTGGTGTCGCTGTAGGTCCACGACCCCGTCATCTGCGCCGCCTGACGGACCATCGGCTCGCCGCTCTCCTCCTCGATGAAGACCTTGCGCTCCCGGTCGTAGTGGCCGGCCGGGATGTGGACGATATGGCCGTCCTCGAGAAACTGGCCGGCGAAGAGACCCTTCGGGTCGGCGGCCGCCTCGGCGCGACGCGCCGCGGCGGCGGCGAAGAGGCCGACGCCGCCGAGCGCCAGTTGACGGAGAAAGCGTCTGCGGGTCCTTTCCTGTTCGGACATCTCTGGTCTCCTTCGACCTTCCCTGCCGGGCCGTCGACGCATCTCGGCGACGCCGAGGCGCGTCGGCGGCGAGGGTCAGAGCTTCAGCGTCTCGACGATCTTCTCCGCGTCGCGACGACGCGCGGCGATCGCTTCGGTCGTCGCGCGATCGGCGCGATCGAGCTCGCCGAGACGGTTTTCCTGGGTGCGCATCGTGTCGACGTAACGCCGGCCGAGGTCGGAGCCCGCGCCGACCGACTGGAGGTTGGCGCGTAGGCGCTCCTGGTCGGCGACGATCTTCTCGCGCTCCTCCTCGTTGCGATCCTTCTGCGTCTGTTGCCGCGAGATGTCGGCGACGACGGCGGCGAGCCGGTCGACCGCCTCGCGCAGCGCCGGGCTCTCGTTCTCGAGGCCGCGCAGCCGGGCGAGCACGTCGTCGGGGCCGAGCGCGCCGAGCGTCACGGTCTGGAGGTCGGTGCGCTCCAACACCAGTTCGGCCTTGGTGGTGACGCCCTTGGGCGCGACGACGCGCAGGCGATGATGGGTCGGCGTGTCCTCGATTCCTTCCTTGGTCGCCGGCGTCCAACCGCCGATGCGCGCCTCTTCGACGATCACGACGCGATCCTCGGCGGCCGGCGCGGCGATCTCGTAGGCGAAGGCATGGCGCGACCGGATGGTGGTCTTCAGGACGCCGTTGGCGATCGTGCCGAGGCTCGACCGGCGCACGCCGCGGTCCTCCCGCCGGATGTCGGTCGCCGCGTCGAGGGCGAAGGACAGGAACTTCGCCTCGCCCGGCCCGACCAGCGGCAGAACCGCGTCGCCGACGTGCTCGATCGCGCCGGTCTTCGCCGTCTCGAAGGCGGTGAGGATGCCGGTCGGCAACGCCGTCGGGCCGTCGTTGAGAAGGCGCAGGGCGGCGAGCGGGTGACGGGCGTCGGTCGACGGGCGATAGACCCAGACGCGCTCGGCGCCGATCTCGCGATCGACGAAGGGCAGCATCAAGGTATGGCCGGTCGCCAGCGTCACCGGCTTGGGGAAGCGGTAGAGGAGCTGGGTCGCGGCCGCCTCGGCGACGGCGGCCTCGGCGGGCGCGGCCATCGGCGGCGGCGGCGCGGCGAGGGCCGGACGCATCGCGGGAGCGGGCGCCATCATCGCCTTGGCGAAGGACTGTTCTTCGGCGACTTCGGCTCGGGCGGCGCCGGCTCGGGCGGCGCGGGCGCGCGCCTCGATCGCGGTGCGGCCGCTGTCGGAGGGCGGGGCGATCGCCGCGCCGGTCGTCACCGGAACGGTGGTCCGCTCGCCGTAGATCGAGGTGTAGAGCGGTTGGGTGAGCGCCACCGGGTTGCCGGAGACGAGGGTCAGATCGACGTTGGTCCAGTCGCCGCCGGTCTGGTTCTCCAGGATCGCCCAGCCCTGCAGGCGCGCCTTGCCGGCCGACGCGGCGGGCGCGACCAGCCGCCAGCTGGTCTTCCAGATCGGCGCGGCGACGACATAGGCGACCGCCATCTTGCGCGACCCTTCGCCGGCCACGCCGATCGACAGGGTGCGGCGATCCTTGGCGCGGTTCTCGGCGAGGCCGGCGAGCGCCCGATCGATCTGGCCTCGGGCCTGAGCGTCGACGAAGGAGAGCGCGGTGACCTCTTCGAACACGGCCTGCACCAGACCCTTGTCGGTCAGCAGCGACAGCCGATGACGCAGCGCCGTCTGGCGGCCGTCGGGCGACGTCGTCGGTTCCGCCTCGACGCGGAAGATCCGGCCGCGCGCCGCCACCGGCCCGGCGATCTCGACCTCGCTGCCGACCAGCGCGTTGAGGAGCTCGGTCGGCGAGGCGAGAGCGTCGCGGTCGAAGGGCAGGTCGCGGAAGAGTTCGTCGAGCGGTTCGCGTCCCGGCAGGCTGATCGGGCCGACCGCGCCGGCGGCGTCGAAGACGGTGAGGCTCTTCAGCACGTCGTCGACCTGATCGAGTCGGACCGGCAGGGTCACCGTCCCGCCCGCGGCGGCCTCGCCCTCGTGGGTGAACTGGGCGAGACCGGCGCTCGACAGGACCACGCGGGTCACCGGCAGATCGGTCGCGCCGGCCGCGGTCGCGATCGTGGCGACGACGGAGGCGAGGAGAGCGGCGCGGGTCGAGGCGACGACCCGAGAGGAGCGATGGGGCGACGAACCGAACATGATCGCGACGTCCTTCCTTGGGCGGGGGAGGGGGTACGGCCGGCGCGAAGGGTGCGGCCGATCAATGGGGTCGGCAAGTGCGTTCGCAGTCTTCGCGCGTCGAAAACGGCGGTGGATCGCCGCAGCCGCCCCACAGGAACGGCTTGCAGGCGGCGGTCGCGGGGTCGAAGGCCCAGGCCTCGAAGGCGGCCTTGCAGGGCCCGCGCTCGGGTTTCACGGCGCAGGCGGCGGGCGGGGCGAGGTCGCCGAGGCCGGGGTAGGGCCGGTCGACCGGCCGCTCCGGCTCGAGCGCCTTCGCCTCGCCGACGAGGGGCGCGCGGACGTCGGCGGTGAAACGATAGGGACCGATCCGGCGGATCGCCTGAAGGAAGATCGGCGCATCGCCGAAGAAGGCGCGCCAGTCCGGGAAGATCGGCGTGAGATCGTCTTCCTCGGGCGGCAACCGGGCCGAGGTGCTGGCCTTGGCGTCGAGGTCGAGACAGCGCCCGCCCGTCGGCGCGGCCGAGGCGTCGACGTCTTCGCCGCGGAAGGCGCCGGAGG
Source organism: Hyphomicrobiales bacterium (assembly GCA_021286855.1). Lineage (GTDB taxonomy): Bacteria > Pseudomonadota > Alphaproteobacteria > Rhizobiales > Ancalomicrobiaceae > Pinisolibacter. The sequence continues at coordinate 14,311 of JAJTBO010000029.1, forward strand.
GATCGTTGGAGCCCGGCCGGCACAGCGTCACCGGCGCGACGACGAAGAGTTCGATCGCGCCCGCGCCGCCGAAACTGTTGGAGGTGAGCAGAGGATAGTAGAGATCCGCGCTCTCGAAACGGAAGGCGAGCGGCTCGACGAACCGGGTCGCCGCGCCGAGATCGACCCGGTCGAGGACGAAGTGGTCGAGGCCGCGGGCGACGTAGTCGGCGACGATCGCCTCCTCGCGCGGATAGGTGACCGCCGTCGGCAGGCCGCGCGAACGGAAATAGTCGTTGATCCAGCCGCGGAAGGCGGCGACGTCGCGCACCTGGAGCACGGTCACGTCGTGCGAGCCGAGCCGTTCGGCGGAGACGATCTCGACGCTCTGTTCGCGACTCGAGGCGCCGCCCTTGGTCATCCAACGGGTGGCGAAGCGCAGCCGATACTTCGCCAGCATCGCGCCGACCCGGTCGAACGTGTCGACCGGCGCGAGCGAGACCTTCGGCTCGCTCGGGAACGGGATGAAACGGATGATCGGCTGGGCGGCCGACGAGGCGATCTCGGTGCCGAGGATCAACACCTCTTCGCGGCGATCGTGCAGGATCAGCGCCTTCTGCGAGGTCTCCTCGACCTTCGCATCGGAGCCGGAGAGGACGATGCGGCCCATGTCGGCGGAGGCGACGTTACAGAAGGGAACGAACGGCGAGGCGAGGGCGCAGGCGAGCGCTGCGATGCGGGCGAACGACATGTCATCATCTCCGCCGACGTCGGTCCGAGGGGGCGTTCCGACGCACGATCCGCCGTGCAAGAGCAAGGACTTCGCGGCGCGCTTCACGGATCTCGGCGGAGCTTACAAGAGCGCCGCGGGCCGCGACATCGGGAGGAGTGCGTGAGACGTTTCGGCGCGGCTTCCCCTAAGCGGCTACCACCCGGCAATCTCGAAAATATTCGAATATGAAGCTATGATGTCGCTGCGCGCTCTCCGTTCGCGTGGGCGATCGGAGGCGTCGTCGAGGAGAAGGACCATGCTCCTTTCCGCCAGCGTCCTGTTGCTCTCCGCGGCCACGCCGCAGGTCGCCACCGACATCGTTCCCCTCGATCTCGGGACGCGTCCGCACATCGTCGAACTCAGCCGCGATCCCTACGATTGGAGCCTCCAGCAGGGTCTGCGACCTTCGGAGATGAAGCTCGCCGACAGCACCGCGAACTGCAATACGGCGACGATGCAGACCCAACGCAACAGCGGGACCGACCAGGTCCACGACTGCGGCTTCGATTGAACGAAGGCGTCCGCGGCGCTCGGTCGATCGACCGACGCGGCGGACGGCGCGGCCATCCATGTTGCTCCTGCTCTCGAACAGCATCGACGGAACCGCCGACGTGCTCGTCGAGCTCTGCCGGGAGCGTGGGCTCGGCGTCTTCCGCTTCAACATCGACCTGTGGACGCATTATCGCTTCGCCTGGACGGCGGAAGGCTTCGTCTTCCACGATCCGACCGGCCGATCGATCGCTTCCGAGGACGTCTCCGCCGTGCTGTGGCGGCGGCCGTCGTTGCGCGACACGCCCGATTGGGAGGGCGGTTCGCCCGCCGACCGCATCGCCACCGAGGCCGAGTTGCAGACGATCGTGCGAGAGATCGGCGACTGGGCGCGGGCGCGCGGCCTGTTGCGGCTGATCGAGCCGTCCGGACCGCGCCGCGTCGGACGGCTCGCTCAGATGCGGGTCGCCCGCGCGTTCTTCCCGACGCCCGACTGGGCGGTCGGCTGGGGCCTGCGCTGGCCGGAAGGGCGGCGCATGGTCAAGCGCCTGAGCACCGAGCCGGTCGGGGAGGGGCGCGACGCCTACATCTTCGTGCAGTCGGTCGACGCGGAACGTCTGTCGCCGCAATGGCCGTGGCTGGTCCAGGAGGTCGCCGTCGGCGATCGCGACGCGACCGTGCTCTACGTGCAGGGCCGTTGCTTCGGCTTCGAGATGGAGCGCACCCGCGCCGATCTCGGCGTCGAGGACTGGCGCATCCGCAACGGCGCGCACGACGATCCCTGGCGGGCGTGGCCGCTGCCGGACGGGCTCGCCGACAGGATCGACGCCTATATGAAACGGCTCGGCCTGAAGTTCGGTCGGCTCGACTTCATCCTCGACGGCGCGACGGCGATCTTTCTCGAGGTCAATCCGAACGGCCAGTTCGGTTGGCTCGACGATCCGCAGGATTGGCCGTTGCATCGCGCGGTGCTCGACGCGGCGCTCGATCCGTCCTCGCGCATCGAGGGAACGCAGACGACGATCGAGACGATCGACTGAGACCGAGCTCACGAAGTTTCGATCTGTTCGAAACTTCGTGAGCGAAGGCAAGCCCGAACGGGCGTCGGCCGGTCAGGCCGTGACCACACGAAATTTCGACCTGCTCGGAATTTCGTGTGACGGGTATGAGACCCCTCAAGACGCGTTGGGCCGCCGGATCATCCGCACGATCGTCGAGAGATTGGCCACCGCGATGAAGGCCTCGAGCGTGGTGCCGCCGATCGAGCCGGACAGGATGTTGTTGGCGAGCCAGAGCAGCGTCGCGACGAAGATGGTCAGGCGCATCCGCACGCCCTGCATCAGGAAGATGGCGATCGTGCTCAGCGAGGAGGCGATCACCGGCAGCCAACCGGTCCACGCCGTCGCCACCCGGACGCCGACGCCGACGTTGAAGACGACGAAGAAGACCGCCAGCCAAGCCGAGCGCCAGCGCGTCGCCAGGAGCGAGCGAACCGAGGAGATGACGGCGCTCGCCGCCGCCGCGACATTGCCGAGCAAAAGGAAATGCGCTGCGTAGGCGAGGGACTGGGCGGCGTTGAGGAGCTTCAGTCGTCGATCGGAGCGCTGCAGAAACGCCGTGACGCCGAGCGCGAAGGCGACATACCCGACCAATTGGGCGGGCGAGAGAAAATCCATGACGGCGTCACCTCGCGACGCGAATGACGGATCGCCTCATCGGGCGAGCCAACCGCCGTCGACCGGCAGGACGACGCCGGTGACGTAGGACGAGGCCGGCGCGGCGAGGAACAGCACCGCGGTGGCGAGGTCGTCGGGCGCGCCCCAGCGACCGGCCGGGATCCGCTCCAGGATCTGCCGGTTGCGCACCGGATCGGCGCGCAGAGCGGTGGTGTTGTCGGTGTCCATGTAACCCGGGGCGATGGCGTTGACGGTGATCCCGGCCGGCGCGAGCTCGTTGGCGAGCAGCTTGGTCAGGCCGGCGACGCCGTGTTTCGAGGCGGTGTAGGACGGCACGCGGATGCCGCCCTGGAAGGAGAGCAGCGAGGCGATCGAAATGATCCGTCCCGCTGCGCCGCGCGCCTTCATTCGCCGCGCCGCCGCCTGGGTGAGGAAGAACAGGCTCTTCAGATTGACGTCCATCACCGCGTCCCAGTCGGCTTCGGTGAAGTCGAGGACGTCGGCGCGGCGGATGATGCCGGCGTTGTTGACGAGGATGTCGACGGGCGCGAAGGCCGCCTCGACCTCGCCGATCAGCGCGTCGAGATCGGGCGGCGCGGAGAGGTCGGCGACGACCTCGTGGAAGCGTCGGCCGAGGGCTTCGATCGCAGCGCGCGTCTCCGGCATCGGATGCGAGCCGAGCCCGACGACGTCGGCCCCGGCGGCGGCCAGCGCCACCGCGATGCCGCGGCCGAGGCCGGCGCGCGCGCCGGTGACCAGCGCCGTCTTCCCCGTCAGGTCGAAGAGGCCGCCGCCGCTCATCGCACGTCTCCCATGGCGACGTGGTCCATGTCCGAGAAGGTCTGATTTTCGCCGGCCATCGACCAGATGAAGGCGTAGGCGCCGGTGCCGGCGCCCGAATGGATCGACCACGGCGGCGAGACCACCGCCTCCTCGTTGCGCACGACGATGTGGCGGGTCTCGCTCGGCCGGCCCATCAGATGCAGCACCATCGCGTCGGCGGGCAGTTCGAAATAGAAATAGGCCTCCATCCGCCGGTCGTGCGTGTGGCAGGGCATGGTGTTCCAGACGCTGCCGGTGGCGAGCCGAGTGAGCCCCATCACCAGTTGGCAGGTCGGCATCAGGCCGGGGTGGATGTATTTGTAGATCACCCGTTCGTTGGCGGTGGCCTGCGATCCCATCGGCGTCGGCGTCGCGTCGGCGACGGTGATGCGGCGGGAAGGATGCGTGGCATGGGCCGGCGCGGTGGTCGCGAAGAGCTTGGCGGGGCGCGCCGGGTCGAGGCTGGCGAAGGTCACGTCGCGCGCGCCCATGCCGAGATAGATCGCCTCCTGGAAGTCCAGATCGTACGTCGCGCCGTCGGCTACGACCCGCGCCGGACCGCCGATGTTGATCGCGCCGAACTCGCGCCGCTCGAGCAGGAAGCTCGTGCCGACCGCCGGGCCGATGTCGGCGGGGAAGCCGATCGGCTCCGCCGTCGGCGCGATGCCGAGCACCATCATCCGCTCGTAGTGGGTCAGGGTGGCGGCGATCTCGCCGGGGCGGAACAGGTCGGTCAGCAGGAAGTGGCGGCGCAGATCGTCGGCGCCGAAGGTTTCGGCCTGCGAGAAATGCACGGCGTGGCGGACGTCCATGGGGTCGTTCCTTTCCCGCGCCGTCGCCGGCGCGACGGTCGTTCACGAGAAGAGATGGGCGAAGTTCGCTTCGACCTGAGGCAGCGCCTCGAGGATGTGCGCGAGATGGGTTCGCGTCGCGGCTTCCGCCGCGTCGGCGTCGCCCGCGTCGATCGCCGCGATGATGGCGCGATGTTGGCGCGCCAACAGCGGCAGCGTGTCGGGGATCGGCAGGGTGAGATGGCAGACGCGGTCCATGTGGGCCTTGACGTCGTCGATCAGCTGCCAAGCGGAGGGATAGCCGGCGCCTTCGGCCAAGGCGGCGTGGAAGGCCTCGTCCTCGCGGCGGAAGGCGTCGATGTCGACCGCCGCTGCGTGGCGGTCCTGCGCCTCGAGGCACAGCTCGATGCGTCGACGCACGGCCGGGTCGAAGAATTGGACGGCGGCGCGGGCGATCGACACCTCCAGCGATTCGCGAATGAAGCGGACCTGCCGCATCTGATCGGCCGAGATGCGGATCACGGTGGTGCCACGACGCGGTTGGATCTCGACCAGGCCGCGGTGCGACAGCGCGATCAGGGCTTCGCGGATCGGTTGCCGCGACACGTGGAAGCGTTCGGCGAGGTCGTTCTCGGAAAGCGCGGTGCCGGGCGGCAGTTCCAGCGTCACGATGGCGCGGCGCAGAGCCTCTTCGACGCGGCGTGCGACGGTGAGGGGGGCGGAGCGAGGACCTGTGGCGTCGTTCATGTTCGCCTCCGGTCGCCGGCGAGGATCTTCTCCGGCGGGACATCCGGTCGGATCCGGATGCCGAAAAATTGCTCGACAACTGCCATACCACACTGGTATGGCATAAGGGAATAAGGTACCATACCAAAAAATCGCAGGCGTCAGGGGAGTTCCTCGAAAGATGCCGGACCGGGGAAGGTCTCACGAGATGGAGCCGATCGACGACGTCGTCGAGGCGATCGCCCGTGCGTTCGTCGAAGCGCGGGCAGCGGCGCAGCCGCTCGACCGCTTTCCCGGCGAATTGCCGAAGACGCCCGCCGAAGCGGTGCGGGTGCAGGAACGCGCCCTGGCGCTCGGCGATCGGCGGATCGCCGGTTGGAAGGTGGCGATGGTGCGGGCAGATCTCAGGGCGCCGCTCGGCGTCGAGCGTCTCGCCGGTCCGATTTTTTCCGATGCGGTGCATGACCTGCCGGCCGGCGGCGTCGCCCGCGTCCGCGTCTACGACCGTGGCTTCGCGGCGCTCGAGGCGGAGTTCGTGGCGCGGTTCGCGCGCGATCTGGAGCCCGGGCCGAACGGGTTCGACGATGCGACGATCCTCGCCGCGCTCGAAGGGATCCACGCCGGCGCGGAGGTCGCGTCGAGCCCGCTCGCCATCCTCAACGATCTCGGGCCGACCGCGGTGATCTGCGATCACGGCAACAACGCCGGCGTCGTCGTCGGTCCCGTCCTTCCCGGCTGGCGGGATCCGGCGGGCTTCGCGGCGACGCCGTCGCGCATGTTCGTCGACGGCGCGATCGCCGGCGACGGCGGCGCGGCCTCCGTGCCGGGCGGCCCGCTCGCCTCGTTGCGGTGGCTCGCCGGGCATCTCGAAGAACGAGGCCGCCGGCTTTGCGCCGGCGACGTCGTCGCGACCGGCATGACCACCGGTATCCATCTGGTTCGTCCGGGGTCGACGGGTCGCATCGTCTTCGGCGAGGTCGCGCCCTGCGACATCGCCGTGACGGCCTTTTCCGGACGAGAGACGACGTGACTTCGTCTCGAAGGTTCGCCGGGGTCTCCGGCGAAGATCGCTTGGGTGTGTGACGAAAGGCGCCAGAACGGCTCCGTCACCGGACAGGAGGAAGCAACGATGAAGTGGAACTTCGCTTTCGTACTCGGCCTGATGCTCTCCGGGAGCCTCGTCGCCACCACCGCCGCCGGCGCCCAGACCGTCCTGAAGGCCGCCGACATTCACCCCGACGGATATCCGACCGTCGAAGCCGTGATCTACATGGGCAAACTGGTCGAAGAGCGCACCAAGGGGCGCATCAAGATCCAGGAGTTCAACAACGCCGTGCTCGGCGGCGAAAAGGACACCATCGAACAGACGCAGTTCGGCGTCATCGACTTCAATCGCGTCTCCACCGCCCAGTTCAACAACGTCGTGCCGGAGACCAAGGTCTATGGCCTGCCGTTCCTGTTCCGCTCCGTCGACCACATGCACAAGGTCGTCGACGGCCCGATCGGCGACGAGATCCTCGCGGCCTTCGAAGCGAAGGGCCTGATCGGTCTGTGCTATTACGACAGCGGCGCGCGCTCCTTCTATACCAAGAAGCCGATCGCCAAGCTCGCCGACATGAAGGGCATGAAGATCCGCGTGCAGCAGTCCGACATGTGGGTCGCGATGATGCAGGCCTTCGGCGCCAACCCGACCCCGATGGCGTTCGGCGAAGTCTATTCGGCGCTCCAGACCGGCGTCGTCGACGGCGCCGAGAACAACTGGCCGTCCTACGAGTCGACCCGTCACTTCGAAGTGGCCAAGTACTACACTCTGACCGAGCATTCGCTGCAGCCGGAAGTGCTGGTCATGTCGAAGAAGTCCTACGACAAGCTCTCTCCGGAGGATCAGAAGATCGTCCGCCAGGCCGCCAAGGACAGCGTCGTCAAGATGCGTGAACTCTGGTCGGCGCGCGAGAAGAGCTCGGAGGCCAAGGTGCGGGCCGGCGGCTCGATCGTCTCGTCCGTCGACAAGGCCGAGTTCATCGCGGCGATGAAGCCCGTCTACGACAAGTACGTGACCGACGACGTCACCAAGAAGCTCGTCGAGCGCATCACCGCCGTCAAGTGATCGATCGGATGGGCCGCCGTGTCCGACGATGCGGCGGCCCTCGTTCCGACCAGCCCTCTCGACGAAGGACCGGCGACCATGTCGCGTCTTCCCAAAGCCGTCACCGGCGCCCTCGATCGTCTGGCCAGACTGGCCCTGTGGACATCGGGCTTCTGCCTGGTGCTGATGACGATCATCGTCGGCATGCAGGTGTTCAGTCGTTACGTTCTCAACTTTTCGCTGACCTGGGTCGAGCCGCTCGCCATTCAATTGATGGGCTGGTTCATCTTCCTGGGCGCCGCGGTGGGCGTGCGCGAGAACTTCCACCTCGGGCTCGATCTGTTGCGCCACTTCGCCTCGCCGCGCCTCAACGCCGCGATGGACGCGGTCTCGATGACCTTCATCGCGATCTTCGGCGGATTCGTCACGTGGTACGCGATCCAGCTCTCGATCCGCACCTGGGACACGACGATCCCCGGTCTCGGCGTCTCGGGCGCCTGGGACTTCGCGCCGCTGATCGGCGCGGGGGTGTTGTTGACGATCTTCGCCGTCGAACGCCTGCTGCGTCTCGGAGAGATGGTGGAGGCGGCCGAACGGTCGATCGGCGCTTCGGCGACCGACGGCGCCCATCGTGAGGAGGCGGCCTGATGGAACTCTGGATCCTCTTCGGCTCCTTCGTGAGCCTTCTCGTCCTCGGCACGCCGATCGCCTTCTGTCTGGCGATGTCGTCGCTGGCGACGATCCTCTACATGGGCCTGCCGCCGGTGATCGTCGTGCAGCGTCTGAATTCGGGGGTCAGCGCCTTCGCGCTGCTCGCCATTCCCTTCTTCATCTACGCCGGCGACGTGATGGTGCGCGGCGGCATCGCCGAGAAGCTGGTCCGGCTGGCGGCGAGCATGGTCGGCCACATGCGCGGCGGTCTCGGGCAGGTCAACATCGTCGCCTCGACGATGTTCGGCGGCGTCTCGGGGTCGGCGGTGGCCGACGCTTCGGCGGTCGGCGGCCTGATGATCCCGCAGATGCGGGCGCGCGGCTACGACGTCGACTACGCGGTCAACATCACCTCGGTCGGCGCGATCATCGCCCTCCTGATCCCGCCGTCGCACAACATGATCATCTATTCGATCTCGGCCGGCGGCACGGTGTCGATCGCCGATCTCTTCACCGCCGGCATCCTGCCCGGGCTGCTGCTGGCCGGCTCGCTGATGTTCGCGGCGTGGTGGGTGGCGGTGAAGCGCGGTTATCCGAGCGAGGTCTTTCCGGGTTTCGACAAGCTCGCGTCGATCTTCCTCAACGCCATCCCCGGCATCCTGCTCATCGCCATCATCTTCGGCGGCGTGCGCTCCGGCGTCTTCACGGCGACCGAGAGTTCCTGCATCGCGCTGATCTACGCGCTGCTGGTGACGCTCGTCGTCTACCGGCAGATGAGCTGGACCGACTTCGTCGAGGCGACGCTCGGCGCGGTCCGGACCACCGCGATGGTGTTGATGGTGATCGGCTCGGCGGCGTCCTTCGCCTGGCTTCTGGCGATCCTGCAGGTGCCGGCGGCGATGGTGGCGGGAATGCGGGCGATCTCCTCCGATCCGCTCGTCATCTTCCTGCTGCTGAACGTGATCCTGCTGGTCCTCGGCTGCTTCATGGACATGGCGCCGCTGATCATCATCTGCACGCCGATCTTCAAGCCGGTGGTCGACGCCTTCGGCATGGATCCGGTGCAGTTCGGCACCATCCTGATCCTCAACCTCGGCATCGGCCTGTGCACCCCGCCGGTCGGTTCGGTGCTCTTCGTCTCCTGCGCCGTGGCGAAGATCCCGATCATGCAGGCGGTTCGGACGATCTGGCCGTTCTACTTCGCCGCCTTCGTCGTGCTGATGTTGGTCACCTATGTGCCGGCGATCTCGCTCTGGCTGCCTCACCTGTTCCGGTGAGGCCACGGATCCGCGCGCCGACGGGCGAACCGCCGGCGCGCCGCAGGCGCGATCGAGGGGCGTCGGCTCAGGCGTCGCCCGCGGTCGGCGTCGGGGCGGCCGCGGCCGGGGCTTCGAAGAGGGTCGGCCAACGCGCGGCGAGTTTCGGCAGCGAGACGAGAATCTCGCGCAGATGGGCGCGCAACTCGCGCTCGGCGAGTTCGGCGTCCCCGGCTTCGATCGCATCGAGGATCGCGAGATGTTGGGCGAGAACGATCCGCATCGGAATGGCGTCGGTCATGTCGAGATAGCGGACGCGGTCCATCTGGGCCTTCTGCTCCTCGACGACGCGCCACGCGTCCGGTCGGCCGGCCGCGGCGGCCAACGCCCGGTGGAACTCTTCGTCGAGCTCGAACAGCCGCTCGGCGTCGCCGGTCACGATCGCCCTCGCAGTCTCGTCGAGGACGCCGCGGGCGACGTCGAGAGCGTCGCGATCCTTGCGGCGGACCGCCTCGCGGACCACGGCGCATTCGATCGCCTCACGGATGAAGCGGGCGTTCTCGACCGCCGCGACGGAGATCTTGACGACCAGGGTGCCGCGTTGCGGCAGGATGAGGACCAGTCCGGCCTCGGCGAGCTTGATGAAGGCCTCTCGCACCGGCTGGCGCGACACGCCGAGCCGTTTCGCGGTCTCCTGTTCGGACAACTTTTCGCCGGGACGAATCCGCATGGTGACGATCGCGTGCCGCAGCAGACGGACGACGCGGCGGGCGATCGGTTCGGAGGGATTGGTAGTTTCGGACGAGTCGAGCGTGAACATCGACGAAGCCTAACATACCTCGCATCGCTTGCGAAATTCATACTTCCATACTAGTGTTCCGACCCATTCGGACGCTCTGCGTCACTCTTCGGGGGTTCCCATGCTGCATCCCGATCGCCTGTTCCCGGCCGACCCCGCCACCCGCGACGTTGCGCGTCGTCTCTATGCGGAAGTGGCCGATCTGCCGATCATCTCGCCGCACGGTCACACCGACCCGCGCTGGTTCGCCGAGAACGAACCCTTCGCCGACCCGGCGACGCTGTTCGTCGTGCCGGATCACTATGTGTTCCGCATGCTGATGAGCCAGGGCATGCGGCTCGAGGATCTCGGCGTGCCGCGCGCCGACGGCGGCGAGGTCGAGGCCGATCCGCGCAAGATCTGGCGCGCCTTCGCCTCGAATTGGAAGCTCTTCCGCGGCACGCCGTCGAGCCTGTGGCTGCCGCATGCCTTCGAGAGCCTGTTCGGCGTCACCGAGAAGCCGAGCGCGGAGAACGCCGATCGGCTCTACGACGTGATCGCCGAGAAGCTCGCCCAGCCGAGCCATCGGCCGCGGGCGCTGTTCGAGCGCTTCAAGCTCGAGGTGTTGGCGACGACGGAGAGCCCGCTCGACGATCTGCGCCATCATGCGGCGATTCGCGCCTCCGGCTGGCGGGGCAGGGTGATCACCGCCTATCGGCCCGATCCGGTGGTCGATCCGGAACACCGCGGCTTCCTCGCCAATCTCGATCGCTTCGCCGAAGTCGCCGGCGTCGACGTCGGAACCTGGGACGGCTATCTCGAGGCGCATCGCCGACGGCGGGCCTATTTCGCCGGCTTCGGCGCGACCTCGACCGACCACGGCCATCCCTCCGCCGCCACCGCGGATCTGCCGCGGGCGGAGGCGGAAGCGCTGTGGGCGACGGTGCGCGCCGGCCGCGCGACGCCGGCCGAGGCCGAGCTCTTCCGGGCGCAGATGCTGACCGAGATGGCGCGGATGAGCCTCGACGACGGGCTCGTCATGCAGATCCACCCCGGCGCCTTCCGCAACCACAACGCCGGCGTCTTCGAGCGGTTCGGCGCGGACAAGGGCGGCGACATCCCGATGCGCACCGACTACGTGCGGGCGCTGAAGCCGCTGCTCGACCGGTTCGGCAACGAGCGCGGCCTCACCATCATCCTGTTCACCCTCGACGAGACCAGCTATTCGCGCGAACTCGCGCCGCTCGCCGGGCATTATCCGGCGTTGAAGCTCGGGCCGGCCTGGTGGTTCCACGACAGCCCGGAGGGCATGCGCCGCTACCGCGAGCAGGTCACCGAGACCGCCGGCTTCTACAACACCGTCGGCTTCAACGACGACACCCGCGCCTTCCCGTCGATCCCGGCGCGTCACGACGTGTCGCGGCGCATCGACTGCGGCTTCCTCGCCCGTCTCGTCGTCGAGCATCGCCTCGACGAGGACGACGCCCGCGACGTCGCGATCGATCTGGCCAACCGACTGGTCAAGGCCGCCTATCGCCTCTGATCGCCGCGGCCTTCGCGTCGATCCCTTCACCGACGAACATCAGGACGTCCGCCATGCGCCTCTCTCTCGCCACGCTCGATCGCCTTCCCGCCGACGTGGCGCACCCGGCGCACGATCCGCGGCGCCTTGCGACCGGCATCGTCCATCTCGGCTGGGGCGCGTTCCACCGCGCCCATCAGGCGGTCTATACCGACGCGCTGCTGGCGAAGGATCCGTCCTGGGGCATCCTCGGCGTGTCCCTGCGCAACCCGGACGTACGCGACGCGGTCACGCCGCAGGACGGGCTCTACACCGTCTCGGCGGTCGACGGCTCGGGCGCGGCGCGACGGGTGGTGGCGGCGTCGACCGGGCTGCTGGTCGCCCCCGAGGACCCGGCCGGATTGATCGCCCGGCTCGCCGATCCGGGCGTCCGCATCGTCTCCACGACCGTCACCGAGAAGGGCTACAGCCACGATCCGGCGACCGGCGCGTTGCGCGAAGACGATCCGGACATCCGTCACGATCTCGCCGATCTCGTCCGGCCCCGCACGACGCTCGGCGTGCTCGTCGCCGGTCTGAAACGGCGGCGGGAGGCCGGCGTCGCGCCCTTCACGGTGCTCGCCTGCGACAATCTTCCGGCCAACGGACGGACGCTGCGCGGCCTCGCGCTGCGCTTCGCGGAGCTGGTCGACCCCGGTCTCGCGCGCTGGATCGAAGACACGGTGAAGTTCCCCTCGACGATGGTCGACCGGATCGTCCCGGCGACCACCGACGCCGACCGCGCCGCGGTGGCCGCCGCGATCGGCATGGAGGACGCTTGGCCGATCGTCACCGAACCCTTCACCCAGTGGGTGGTCGAGGACGATTTCTCGCTCGGCCGACCGGCCTGGGAGACGGTCGGGGTCGAGTTCGTCGAGGACGTCGCGCCCTATGAGCTGATGAAGCTCCGGCTACTCAACGGCACCCATTCGACGCTCGCCTATCTCGGCTACCTGATGGGTCGGCCGACGGTCGCCGAAGCGATGCAGGAGCCCGGCATCGCCCGGCTGGTCGAGGAGTTGATGTTCGAGGAGATCGGGCCGACCCTGCCGCCGCTCTCCGGGTTCGATCTCGACGGTTACCGGCGCTCCCTCTTGGCGCGCTACCGCAATCCGGCGCTGAAGCATCGGACCTGGCAGATCGCCATGGACGGAACGCAGAAGCTGCCGCAGCGCCTGCTCGGCACGATCCGCGACCGGCTCGCCGCCGGCCGTCCGATCGATCGGCTGGCGCTCGGCGTCGCCGGCTGGATGCGCTACGTCACCGGCGTCGACGAGACCGGCGCGGCGATCGACGTGCGCGATCCGCTCGCCGAACGGCTCAGGCGGCTCACCGATGCCGCCGGACCGGTGGCGGCGCGGCTCGTGTCGGCGCTCACCGGGGTCGGCGAGATCTTCGGCGACGACCTGCCGGTCGATCCGCGCTTCCTCGGCGCGGTCGAGACCGCGCTCGATCGCCTGTTGACGCTCGGCGCGCGCGCCGCGGTCGACCGGACGCTGGCGGAGGCGAGATCATGACGACCCCGGACGTGGTGATCCTGTCGCCGGAAGACGACGTCGCGGTGGCGATGCGAGCGTTGCCGGCCGATCTGCCGATCGGGCCGGGCGTGCGCACGAGGATGCCGATCCCGGCCGGGCACAAGGTGGCGTTGAAGGCGGTCGCCGCCGGCGCGCCGGTGGTCAAATACGGGCAGGTGATCGGCGAGGCGCTCGCCGACATCGCGGCCGGCGACCACGTCCACGTCGACAATCTCGGCTTCGGCGGGGGTACGGCGCGGCGCAGCGGCGGCGTGGTCGAACGGCCGACGGCGGCCGTGGGCGCGGGCGAAACCTTCCTCGGCTATCGTCGCGCCGACGGGCGGGTCGGAACCCGCAACTGGCTCGGCGTCGTCGCCTCGGTCAACTGTTCCTCGACCGTGTGCCGCAAGATCGCCGAGATCGCCGAGCGGGAGATCCTGCCGCGCTATCCCGGCATCGACGGCTTCGTGCCGATCGTCCACGGCCAGGGCTGCGGCCAGACGACGAGCGGCGACGGTCCGGCGATCCTGAGGCGGACGCTCGCCGGCTATCTCGGCCATCCGAACTTCGGCGCGTCGCTGTTGATCGGGCTCGGCTGCGAGGTCAATCAGATCGCGCTCTACGCGGCGGCGGGGCGCGAGGCTCCGATCACGTCGTTCAACATCCAGGACGTCGGCGGATCGCGCGCGGCGGTGGAGCGGTCGCTGGAGCGGCTCGAGGTCCTCGCCGCGGAAGCCTCGAAGGCCCGGCGCGAGCCGTGCCCGGTCTCCGATCTGGTGGTCGGACTGCAATGCGGCGGCTCCGACGGGTTTTCCGGGATATCGGCCAATCCGGCGCTCGGCGCGGCGGTCGATCGGCTGGTGGCGGCCGGCGGCACGGCCTATCTCTCCGAGACGCCCGAGATCTGGGGCGCGGAACATCTCCTGACCGCCCGCGCCACGCCCGAGGTGGCGGCGAAGCTCGAGGCGCGGCTCGCGTGGTGGAGCGGTTACGTCGCCTCGACCGGCGCGTCGCTCGACAACAATCCCTCGCCCGGCAACAAGCGCGGCGGCCTGACGACGATCCTCGAGAAGTCGCTCGGCGCGGTCGCCAAGGGCGGACGCAGCCCGCTCGTCGACGTCGTCGAATATGCCCAGCGCAGCTCGGCGCGCGGGCTCGTCTTCATGGACACGCCCGGCTACGATCCGGTCTCGGCGACGGGACAGGTCGCCGGCGGGGCCAATCTGGTGGTCTTCACCACCGGCCGCGGCTCCTGTTTCGGCTGTCGGCCCGCGCCGTCGATCAAGGTCTCGTCGAATTCCGATCTCGCGCGGCGGATGGCCGAGGACATCGACGTCGACGCCGGCCCGATCCTGTCCGGCGAGGCGAGCGTCGACGAAATCGGCGAGGCGATCTTCCGGCGGATCCTGGCGACCGCTTCCGGCGAACCGACCCGCTCGGAGGCCTTCGGCTACGGCGACGACGAATTCGTGCCCTGGCACGTCGGCGCGGTGCTCTGAATGTGAACGACGCGGGCGCAGGGACGCGGCGTCCCGCCCGCGTAAATGACGGAGAAGGCGAGATGAAGCACGACCGCATGTCGGTTCTGGCGCAGATGATCGATCAGGGGATCATCCCGGTGTTCTACCACCCGGACCCCGAGATCTGCCGGAACGTGATCCAGGCCTGCGCCAACGGCGGGGCCAAATGCATCGAGTTCACCAACCGCGGCGACTTCGCCGCCTCGACCTTCCTCGACGTGGCGCGCCACTTCGCCGAGGCCGATCCGTCGGTGATCATGGGCGTCGGCTCGGTCGTCGACGCGCCGACCGCCGGCATCTACATCGCCAACGGCGCCAAGTTCGTGGTCGGGCCACTCCTGAACCCCGACGTCGCCAAGGTCTGCAATCGCCGCAAGATCCCCTATTCGCCCGGCTGCGGCTCGGCGACCGAGATCGGTTACGCGGAAGAACTCGGCTGCGAGATCGTCAAGGTCTTCCCCGGCTCGTCGGTCGGCGGACCCGACTTCGTCAAGGCGATGCTGGGCCCGTGCCCCTGGACCAAGATCATGCCGACCGGCGGCGTCGAGCCGACCGAGGAGTCGCTGAAGAAGTGGTTCGGCGCGGGCATCGTCTGCGCCGGCGTCGGCTCCAATCTCATCACCAAGGACCTGCTGGCGGCCAAGGACTGGGCCGGCATCGAAAAGAAGGTCCGCGAGACGATCGCGCTCGTCCGCTCCATTCGGGGGAAGTGAGTCATGTCCGATGAAATCCTGAAGATCCGCAAGGCCGAGGACTGCAAGTGGGACTGCGTCTCGCTCGGCGAGGTGATGCTGCGGCTCGATCCCGGCTTCGGCCGCATCCGCACCACCCGCACCTTCCAGGTCTGGGAGGGCGGCGGCGAGTACAACGTCGCCCGCGCCATGCGCAAGTGCTGGGGCAAGCGCTCGTCGGTCGTCACCGCGCTGCCGGTCAACGACGTCGGCTGGCTGGTCGAGGATCTGATCATGCAGGGCGGGGTCGACACCTCGCACATCGTCTGGCGCGAGTTCGACGGCATCGGCCGCAACACCCGCGTCGGCCTGAACTTCACCGAGAAGGGCTACGGCCCTCGCGCCGCGCTCGGCTGCAACGATCGCGGCTATTCGGCCGCCTCGCAGATCAAGCCAGGCGAGGTGGACTGGGACAAGCTCTTCGGCGAAGAGGGCGTGCGCTGGTTCCACACCGGCGGCATCTTCGCGGCGCTCGCCCCGAATACCTCGGACGTGGTGATCGAGGCGGTCACGGCGGCGAAGAAATACGGCACGATCGTCTCCTACGACCTCAACTACCGTGGCCAGCTGTGGAAGAGCCAGGGCGGCAAGGAGGGCGCGCGCAAGGTCAATCGCGCCATCGCCGAGCACGTCGACGTCATGCTCGGCAACGAGGAGGACTTCACGGCGTGTCTGGGCTTCGAGGTGGAGGGGCTCGACGAGCACATCTCCAAGATCGATCCGGCCAACTTCAAGAAGATGATCGAGACCGCGGTTGCGGCCTACCCGAACTTCAAGGTGGCGGCGACGACGCTCCGGAACGCCAAGACGGCGTCGGTCAACGACTGGGGCGCGGTGATCTGGGCCGGCGGCGCGTTCTACGAGGCGCCGATGCGGGAGAACCTGGAGATCTACGACCGGGTCGGCGGCGGCGACGGTTTCGCCTCGGGCCTCGCCTACGGCTTCCTGGAAGGCAAGGGTCCGCAGGCGGCGGTCGAATACGGCGCGGCGCACGGCGCGCTGGCGATGTCGACGCCCGGCGACACCTCGATGGTCAACGTCAAGGAGGTCGAGGCGATCATGAAGGGCAAGGGCGCCCGCGTCGTTCGCTGAACGAACCATCGGACGCAAGAAGCGAACGCCGGAGCGGGAGACCGCTCCGGCGTTCCGCGTTTCCAAAGGCGTCGGCGACATCGTCTCGCCGAGCGGGTCGGGGAGGGGAGCCGGGCGCCACCATCCGAAACGAAGAAAGAGGCGCACCGGTCGGCGCGCCTCTCTCGGCTCCGTTTCACGCCAGCCGACGCGCGCCGTGGGGCGCGCGTCCCGGCGGATCACATCAGGAGATTGGGCAGGAACAGCGAGATCTGCGGAAACAGGATCAGGATCGCCACCAGGATCAGGATCGTCGCGATGTGCGGCAGCGCCTCACGGATGTATTCGTCGATCGAGCAGTCGAGCAGGCCGCAGACGGTGAACATGGCGACGCCGACCGGCGGCGTCATGCCGCCGAAGGTGACCATGGTCATCATGACGATGCCGAAATGCACCTCGTCGATGCCGAGCGAACGCACGATCGGCAGGAAGATCGGGGTGAGCAGCAGCACCAGCACCGTCGCCTCGACGAAGCAGCCGGCGATGAGCAGGAACAGCACGATCAGGAACAGGATGACGACCGGATTGTGCGTCAGGTTCAGCATGCCCGCCGCGATCGCCTGCGGCGCCTGATCGAAGATGATCGCGTAGCCGACCATGCCGGAGAACATGATGATCAGCACGATCAGGCCGTTGTCGACGACGCCGTGCAGCAGCGCCTCCATCGCGCCTTCCCAGGTCAGCTCCTTGTGCAGGAAGACGCCGACGACCGCCGCGTAGACGACCGCGAAGGCGCCGACTTCCGACGGCGTGAAGAGGCCCGAGCGGATCGCGAAGAGCAGCGCGACGGGGAAGAGCAGCGCCCATTTCGCGTCCCACACCGCCTCGCCGATCTCCTTGACGGAGGGGCGATGGGCGGTCGCGGAGCGATAGCCGCGTTTGCGCGACACCATCCACACGGTGAACATCAGGCCGACCATCATCATCAGGCCGGGGATGACGCCGGCCAGGAACAGGCGGCCGATCGAGACGTTGCCGACGAAGCCGTAGAGGATCAGGCCGAGGCTCGGCGGGATGGTTGCGGTGATCAGGGAGCCGACGGCGATGGTGGCGGCGGTGAAGCCCTTGGAATAGCCGTTGCGGATCAGGTCGGGGCCGAGGATGCGCGCCTCCATCGCCGCGTCGGCGACCGCCGAGCCGGAGACGCCGCCCATCAGCGTCGACAGCACGATGCAGACCTGCGCCATGCCGCCGGACATCCACGACACCAGCGCTTCCGAACAGCGGATCAGGCGCTTGGTGATGCCGGTCTTGTTCATCATGTGGCCGGCGAGCACGAAGAACGGCACGGCGAGGAGCGGGAAGCTCTGCGACGCGGAGGCGACCTGTTGCACGCCGATCGACGCGGGAATGACGTCGCTGATGATGAAGAAGGAGAAGCCGGAGATGCCGATGGCGAAGGCGACCGGCGCGCCGAGGACGAGGAGCCCGAAGAACAGCCCCATCAGAACGAGCATGTCGAAGGTCATCACCAGGCCTCCCCGGCGGAGCGGTCGGTCTCTTCCGGCCGAGTGGCGGAGAAGACCAATTGCGGGCGGCGGCCGATCGAGCGGATCGCCTCCCAGATCTGGCCGATCAGGGTCGACGCGAGGAGCAGACAACCGATCGGCACGGCCGCGGTGACCAGCGCGTAGCTGATGCCGCTGTCGCCGAATTCACGCTCGCGATTGAGCATGACGAGGTCGTAGCCGAGCTTGGCGAGGGCGAGCAGAAAGGCGACGATGACGAGACCGGTCGCAATGTCGATGAAGACGCGATTTTGCGGCCGGATCCAGCGCACGAAGAGATCGACCGCGATCAATCCCTTCTTGCGCATCGCCATGTCGGCGCCCACGAAGGCCGCCCACACGAACAGAAGTTGCGCCACGTCCATCGACCAGACGAGAGGATACCCGAACCAGCGGGTGACGCCGGCGATGAAGACGAGACCGACCATGGCGGCGAGCAGGATCCGCCCCACGATGGACTCGATGCGTGCGATGACGTCGGACATGACGCAACTCCCGCAAGTAAGCCTCACTTGGCGATGATCGCCTCGACCTGCTTCTTCAGGTCGGCGTAACCGAGCTTCTCATAGACGCCGGCGGTCGCTTCGATGAAGGGCTTCTTGTCCACCTCCGAGACGGTCATGCCGGCCGCCGCCATCTTCTTCTCGAAGTCGTCGAGCGAAGCTTCCGTGCCGCGCGAGGCGACGTCGCCGGCCTTCAGGGCCTCTTCCTTGAGGATCGCCTGGAGATCGGCCGGCAGCTTGTCGAACCACGCGGCCGAGGTGATGAGGCCGGTGATCAGCTCGAAGTGGCCGGTCTTGGTCAGGTACTTGGTGACCTCGTAGAGACGCGAGCCGTAGATCGCGGGATCCTGCGCCTCGGCCGCGTCGATGACCTTGGTCTGAAGCGCCGTATAGACGTCGGCCCAGGCCATCGGAGCGGGCGTCGCGCCCATGGCGCGGACGGTCTCGGTCCACACCGGCGCGCCGGGGGTGCGCATCCGCACGCCGGCGAGGTCGGCCGGGACCTTGATCGGCTTGTTGGTCAGGAGATGACGTTCGCCCTGCCACCAGTTGAAGGAGAGCACCTGCAGCTGCGACTTGTCGTGGAGCTGCTTGGCCCAGCCGTCGAACAGCGGCGAGGTCACCACCTTGCGGATGCCGTCGTAGCCGTCGGCCAGATAGGGACCGCTGAGCACGCCGAATTCCTTGACGAAGACGGCGAGACGGCCGCCGTCGACGACGACGGCGTTGCCGGCCCCGGCGCGCGCCTGCTCGAGGACGTCTTCGTCCTTACCGAGCTGCGAGCCGGGGAACAGACGGACGGCGACGCGTCCCTTCGTCCGGTCTTCGACCTTGGCCTTGAACTCCTCGAGGCCCTTGAAGAGCGGGTCCGAGGTGGCCAGCGCGGTGTTGACGTTGAGCGTGAAGTCGGCGGCGAGCGCGACGCCGCCGGCGCAAGTCGTCAGGACGGCGCCGAAAAAGGCCATCCGAAGAGTTTTGACCAGATATCCCATCGGGTTCCTCCATCGTCCGGGCGCCCCAGTGCTTTTCGGCGTCCCATCGATAACTACCATGGTAGACGCCTACAATGGCATTGGCAATCGCAAAGGTTTGGGATACGTTGTTCCCCAACAGCGAATGATCCGAGCGGTCGTCCGCTTTTCCGCCGGGGATCGATCTCCGCCGTTCGGGGCGGGGGCGATCGACGGGCCTCTCGCCGATCACCCGAGCGGCGTGAGGCATGCGGCCGCGCGGAGAGCGGAAGCGCCGGATGATGGGAAGCGCCGGGAATCGGCGCGGGGATGACGTGGCGGGTCGGGTTGTGCCGGCCACGGCGTCCTCGCGAGAACCGAAGAACGATTTCGAGCTTCCGTCCGATCGAGAGGGAATCGAAATGCAGCAGACTTGGCGTTGGTTCGGTCCCGATGATCCCGTCACCCTGGAGCAGGTGCGTCAAGCCGGCGCGACCGGCGTCGTCACCGCGCTTCATCACATGAACCAGGGTCAGGTCTGGACCCCGGAGGCGATCGCCGAGCGCAAGGCGGTGATCGAAGCGGCGGGGCTGACCTGGGACGTCGTCGAGAGCATCGGCGTCGGCGAGGAGATCAAGACCCGGACCGGCGACTACGTCCAGAAGATCGAGAACTTCAAGCAGTCGCTGCGCAACGTCGCCCGCGCCGGCATCAAGACGGTCTGCTACAACTTCATGGTGATCACCGATTGGAGCCGGACCAACCTGATGTACCGGCTGCCGAACGGCGCCTACGCCCTGCGCTACGACAAGATCGACTTCGCCGCCTACGACGTCTTCGTGTTGAAGCGGAAGAACGCCGAGGCGAGTTATACGCCCGAGGTGATCGAGGCGGCCCGCGCGCGGCTCGCCGAGAAGACCGAAGCCGAGATCGCCGAGCTCGAGCGGGTGCTGATCGACTGGCTGCCGGCGCGCGACTTCGCCTATGACCGCGAGAGCTTCCGCGACATGCTGGAGCTCTATTCGAAGATCGACGTCGAAACGCTGCGCGCCAATCTCGTCGCCTTCCTCGAGGAGGTGACGCCGGTCGCCGAGGAGGAGGGCGCGCGGCTATGCATCCACGCCGACGATCCCGCCTTCCCGATCTTCGGTCTGCCGCGGGTGATGTCGACGGCCGCGGACGTGCGCGCCCTGTTCGGCGCGGTGCCGGCGGAGGCGAACGGCCTGACGCTCTGCACCGGATCTTTCGGCTCCAATCCGCAGAACGACCTCGTCGCGATGGCGCGCGAATTCGCGCCGCGCATCCACTTCGTCCATCTGCGCAACACCAAGCACGAGGCCGACGGCTCCTTCTACGAGGCCGACCATCTCGGCGGCGACACCGATCTGATCGGCGTGGCGGCGGCGTTGTTGACCGAGGAAGAGCGTCGCCGCGCCGTCGGCCGGGCGGATGCGGAGATCCCGTTTCGTCCCGATCACGGCCACCTGATGGGAGACGACATCGGCAAGAAGACCAATCCGGGCTATTCCTTCGTCGGTCGCCTGAAGGGCCTCGCCGAGTTGCGCGGGGTGATCGAGACGATCGAAGCCTTCCGCTCCGGCCGGATCGCCTGACCGGGAGAGACTGGAAGCCGTCGGGTTCGTCGTGACATGGTGCCGAGGTTTCGGAGGAGATTCCCTTGCCAGTCGAAGCGAACGCCGCCGTCGAGATCGATCCGCGACTGCCGATCGGCGCGCAGGTCTATGCGGTCCTGAAGCGGATGATCCTCTCCCTCGCCCTGGAGCCGAACGAGGCGTTGAGCGAGAAGGAACTGGCGCTGCGGCTCGGCGTCAGCCGGACGCCGGTGCGCGAGGCGTTGATCCGGCTCGCCGACGAAGACCTCGTCGAGGTCCTGCCGCAGCGCGGCACCTTCGTCTCGCCGATCCTAACAGCCGACGTGCTCGAGGCGCAGTTCCTGCGCGAATCGCTGGAAGCCGCCGTGGTGCGGCGCGCCGCCGAGAACCCGTCGGCGAAACTGCTCTCCGAAATGGCGACCCTGCTCGAAAAGCAGCACGAGGCGGCGAACGCCGGCCGCTCCGTCGATTATCTGCAGCTCGACGAGGCGTTTCACCGCGCGATCAGCGACGGCGTCGCGATGCCGCGCGCCTGGCGACTGATTCACTCGGTCAAGGGCCAGATGGATCGGGTCCGTTTCCTGAGCCTGCCGAACAAGGCGCACATGCTGCTGCTCACGACCCAGCATGCGGCGATCTTCGACGCCGTCGAGGCGCGCGATCCCGACCGCGCCGAAGCCGGCATGCGCCATCACCTGCGCGAAGTGCTGAAGTCGATCCAGACCCTGACCGACGAAATGCCCACGATCTTCGCCTGACCCGCTTCGAGGCGACGAGGCGCGACCCTTCGACGTCGCCCGTCCCGGACCGCGGCCGATCGCCCGATGGTCGTCGCCCAGCCGGAACGCGGTCCTCCGAGACGCCTACGCGTCCTCGATCGGCGGGGTGAGGAAGACGGCGACGGTCGTCGGAACGAAGTTCCGGCCGCTGTCTTCACTCATTTTCCGAAATGGCGCGCCGACCGAACTGAAATACCGAACCTATATGTCATACCAACCTCATGAAGTCCTGACCTGTTTGAGGTAGGGATATGCGGTGAGACTG
>JAJTBO010000030.1 GCA_021286855.1 Hyphomicrobiales bacterium
AGGACATGAGCCGCTTCATCCTCGACATCCGCGAGACCTTCGGCACGACGATCGCCCTGATCGAGCACGACATGGGGGTGGTGATGGATCTTTCCGACCGGGTGGTGGTGCTCGAATACGGCCGCAAGATCGCCGACGGCACGCCCGACGAGGTGCAGAACGACCCGACCGTCATCGACGCCTATCTCGGCCGGTCGCACTGAGGAGACGCGCACATGGATCTCCTCGCCTCGATCTTCGTCGATCCCTTCCTGAGGATGGCCGGCAACCCGACCTTCCTGACCCAGGTGGTCTGGGAAGGCTTCGTCTCCGGCATCCTCTATGCGCTGGTCGCGCTCGGCTTCGTGCTCATCTACAAGGCGTCCGGCGTCTTCAACTTCGCGCAGGGGATCATGATGGTCTTCGCTGCGCTGGCGCTGGTCGGCCTCGCCGAGATGGGCATGCCGGCCTGGGGGGCGCTCGTCGCCGCGGTCGGCGTGATGCTGATCCTGGCGATCGGCATCGAGCGGCTGGTGCTGCGGCCGCTGGTCAACCAACCCGACATCATCCTCCTGATGGCGACGATCGGGCTCACCCGCTTCCTCGTCGGTCTGGGCGAGATGGTGTTCGGCGGCGAGCCCAAGGTGATGATCACCGAGGGGCTCGGCATCCCGACCGGCGTGGTGCGCGTGCCGCTCTTCGGCAAGTTCCTGATCCTCAAGGAGATCGACATCACCGCGGCGGTCGTGGCGGTGCTGATGGTCGGCTTCCTCGCCGTCTTCTTCGCCCGCACCAAGATCGGCCGGGCCCTGCGCGCCGTCGCCGACGATCATCAGGCGGCGTTGTCGGTCGGCATCTCGCTCGAACGCATCTGGGTGATCGTCTGGTTCGCCGCCGGCATCGTGGCGCTGGTCACCGGCATCATGTGGGGGGCGCGCTCTCAGGTCTCCTTCGATCTCGAGGTGATCGCGCTGAAGGCCCTGCCGGTGCTGATCCTCGGCGGCTTCACGTCCGTTCCCGGCGCCATCGTCGGCGGTCTCGTCATCGGCATCGGCGAGAAGGTCGGCGAGATCTACTGGGGTCGGCTGCTCGGCGGCGGCATCGAGAGCTGGCTCGCCTATCTGATCGCGCTCGGCTTCCTGCTCTACCGGCCGCAGGGGCTCTTCGGCGAAAAGATCATCGAACGCGTCTGACGGAGAAACGAGATGCTCTATCGTGAAGTCGGACAGTTCAAGACGACCTACGCCGCCGACATGGCCGTCTTCCCGATCCGCCAGGACCGGATCGGCATCCTGGCGATGGTCGCGATCGCGGCGGTCGGCGTGCCCCTCGTCGCCAACGACTTCGTCCTGACCTCGATCATGATCCCGGGCCTGATCTTCACGCTCGCGGCGATCGGCCTCAACATCCTGACCGGTTATGCGGGCCAGATCTCGCTCGGCACCGGCGCCTTCATGGGGGTCGGGGCCTATGCCGCCTACAAGCTCGCCAACGCCTTTCCGGAGGTGAACATCCTCGTCTGGATCGTCACGTCGGGCGTCTTCTCGGCGATGATCGGCGTCGTCTTCGGGCTGCCGTCGCTGCGGATCAAGGGGCTCTATCTGGCGGTGACGACGCTGGCCGCGCAATTCTTCCTGGAATGGTGCTTCGTGCGGATCGGCTGGCTCACCGACTATTCGTCGTCCGGCGCGATCGAGGCGGTGCGCCGCTCGCTCGCCGGGATGCCGATCACCGGCCCGGAGGCCGAGCCGCTGACCCGCTACTTCGTCGTCCTCGCCCTGGTGATCGGCCTCACCTGGGTCACCTCGAACCTCGTCCACGGGCGGATCGGTCGGACCTGGATGATGGTGCGCGACATGGACATCGCCGCCGAGCTGATGGGCGTTCGCCTGTTGCCGGCGAAGCTGCTCGCCTTCGCGGTGTCATCCTATCTCGCCGGCGTGGCGGGCGCGATGATGGTGTTCTTCTGGCTCGGCGCGGCGGAGCCATCGGCCTTCGGCATCTCGCTCTCCTTCCAGGTGCTGTTCATGGTGATCATCGGCGGGCTCGGGTCGCTGCTCGGGTCCTGGCTCGGCGCGGCCTTCATCTGGGCGCTGCCGGTGGTCCTCAAGTTCGCGCCCGGCCTCGTCGGCATCGAGATCGCCTCGGCGACGGTCGAACATCTCAATTCGATGATCGTCGGCGCGCTGATCATCTTCTTCCTGATCGTCGAGCCGCATGGTCTCGCCCGCCTGTGGGCGGTGACCAAGCAGAAGCTCAGGGTCTGGCCCTTTCCCTGGTGACGGGGTTTCGTCCGCCGGCATCGAGCCGACCGGCGCGGCTGCCATGAAGGCTCGAGAGGTCTCATCTCGGCGGAAGACCGAGAGAGGCGCAAGCGGAGGAAACACCCATGTTCAAACCCATGGCGCTCGCCTTTTCGGTGGCTTCGACGCTCGCCGTCGTGCTGCCCGCCGTCCCCGCGCAGGCGGAGGACAGTCTCTACGTGCCGCTCCTGACCTACCGCACCGGCCCCTACGCCGGCTCCGGCATCGGCATCGCCGACGGCATGCACGACTACCTCGAGATGCTCAACCAGCGCGACGGCGGCATCGGCGGCGTCAAGATCGCGATCGAGGAATGCGAGACCGGCTACAATTCCCAGAAGGGCGTCGAGTGCTACGAGGCGACCAAGGGCAAGGGCGCGCTGGTCTACAATCCGTGGTCGACCGGCATCACGCTGCAGCTGATCCCGAAGGCCGGCGTCGACAAGATCCCGGTGCTGTCGATGGCCTATGGCCTCTCGGCGGCGGCCGACGGCAAGACCTTCCCGTGGGTGTTCAACCCGCCGATGACCTATTGGGACGGCGCCTCCGTCGCGGTGAAGTACATCGGCGGCAAGGAAGGCGGTCTCGCCAAGCTCAAGGGCAAGACCATCGGCTTCATCTACCTCGACGCGCCCTACGGCAAGGAGCCGATTCCGCTGCTCGAGGATCTCGCCAAGGAATACGGCTTCAAGCTGATGAAGTACCCGGTGCCGGGCGACAAGATGCAGGATCAGTCGTCGCAGTGGCTGAACGTCCAGTCGGACAGCCCCGACTGGATGATCATGTGGGGTTGGGGCGCGATGAACCCGACCGCCGTCAAGGAAGCCGCCAAGATCGGCTATCCGATGGATCACTTCATCGGCGTGTGGTTCTCCGGCGGCGACGACGACGCCAAGGCCGGCGGGGCCGGCGCGAAGGGCTTCCTGACCCTCAACTTCAACGGCACCGGCGCGGGCTATCCGGCGCTCGCCGACATCAAGAAGTACGTCGTCGCGAAGGGCCTGTCGCAGGTCAAGGGCGACGATCGGGTCGGTGAGAACAACTACAATCACGGCGTCTACAATTCGATGCTGATCGCCGAGGCGATCCGCAACGCTCAGAAGATCGCCGGCAAGAAGATGGTCGACGCGGCCGACGTGCGCGCCGGTCTCGAGACCCTGAACATCGACGCCGCCCGCATCGAGGCGATGGGGCTGAAGGACTTCATGGCGCCGATGAAGGTGACCTGCGACGACCACTCGGGCGAGAACTCGGTCTACGTCCAGCAGTGGGACGGAGCGAAGTGGACGAAGGTCTCCGACTGGATCGAGCCGATGAAGGACAAGATCCGTCCGATGCTCGTCGCCGACGCCAAGGCCTACGCCGACAAGAACGCGCCGTGGCCGGCCCGCACCGAGGCCTGCGGCGGCCGCTGAGGCCGCTTCGAGACGCTCGTCGGCCGATCGACCTGGAGGATCGGCCGACGCGCGGTCGCCGTGGACGGTGGCCCACCCGCTTCCGTCCACGGCGCCTTTCCCTTCCGTTTCCCTTCGATCGAGGTCCCCCGATGTCCGAAGCGACGCCTCCGACCGACCGGCCGCTCCTCGCCGTCGACAACATCGAAGTGGTCTACGACCACGTCGCGCTGGTCTTGAAGGGCGTCTCGCTGACCGTGCCGAAGGGCGGCGTCGTGGCGCTGCTCGGGGCGAACGGGGCCGGCAAGACGACGACGCTGAAGGCGGTCTCCAACCTGCTCCACGCCGAACGCGGCGAGGTGACCAAGGGCAAGATCGTCTTTTCCGGCGAGGAGGTGCAGGACCTGTCGCCGAACGAACTGGTGCGGCGCGGCTGCATCCAGGTGATGGAGGGGCGGCACTGCTTCGGCCATCTGACGGTCGAGGAGAATCTCCTCACCGGCGCCTTCACGCGGACCGACGGGCGCGGCGCGATCCGCGACGATCTCGAACGGGTCTACGCCTTCTTTCCGCGGCTGAAACAGCGCCGCAAGAGCCAGGCCGGCTACACCTCCGGCGGCGAGCAGCAGATGGTTGCGATCGGCCGGGCGATGATGGCGCGCCCCACCATGATCCTGCTCGACGAACCGTCGATGGGCCTCGCGCCGCAGATCGTCGACGAGATCTTCGAGATCGTGCATCGGCTGAACACCCAGGAGGGCGTCTCGTTCCTCCTCGCCGAGCAGAACACGGCGGTCGCGTTGCGCTGGGCGACCTGGGGTTACATCCTCGAGAGCGGCCGAATCGTGATGGACGGCGAGGCCTCGGCGCTGGCCGCCAACGAGGACGTGAAGGAGTTCTACCTCGGCGTGGCCGCGGCGGGGCGCAAGAGCTTCAAGGACGTCAAACACTACAAGCGGCGCAAGCGCTGGCTGGCATGAGGGGGCGTCGCATGGCGCGCGGTTACGATCGACTGGAGACGCGGGGCAAGCGGGTGCGCGAGCGCGAGCAGATGGCGGGGCTCGCGGACGCGATCGCGGTGCTGTCACGCAAACGGCTGTGGCGCAAACGCTTCGCCGGCGTCGATGCGGCCGAGCTGCGCCATTGGCGCGATCTCGCCGCGATCCCGGTGCTGCGCAAGGAGGCGCTGAAGCAGCTCCAGGCGGAGAACCGTCCCTTCGCCGAACTCGTGCCGGGCGATCTTTCCGGCGTGGCGCATCTCTTCACCTCGCCGGGGCCGATCTACGAGCCGGAAGGGGCCGATCCGGACTGGTGGGGCACGGCCCGCGCCATGTATGCGGCAGGCATTCGGAAGGGCGACGTGGTGCTCAACACCTTCGCCTATCACCTCACTCCCGGCGGCTTCATCCTCGACGCGGGGGCGCGGGCGCTCGGCTGTCCGGTGATCCCGGCGGGGCCGGGCGCCAAGGAGACGCAGCTCGAGTTGATCGAGCACTACCGGCCGCGCGCCTATGTCGGCACGCCGGACTTTCTGAAGATCCTGCTCGACGCGGCGCGCGAGCTCGGCCGCGACGCCTCGTCGATCGAGGTGGCGCTGGTCACCGGCGCGGCGCTGCCGGGCTCGCTCCGGGCCGAGCTCGAGGGGCGCGGCGTCAAGGTGCGGCAGTGCTACGCCATCGCCGACGTCGGCCTCGTCGCCTACGAGACCGACGCGCCGGACGGGTCGGTCAATCCCGGCATGGTGGTCGACGAGCGGATCGTGCTGGAGATCGTGCGGCCGGGTTCGTCCGATCCGGTGGCGGCCGGCGAGGTCGGCGAGGTCGTCGTCTCCCGCGCCGACGCCGTTCATCCGGTGATCCGGCTCGGCACCGGCGACCTCTCGGCGCTGATGATCGAGGCGAGCCCGTGCGGCCGCACCGGTCCGCGGATCCGCGGCTGGATGGGGCGCGCCGACCAGAAGGCCAAGGTCAAGGGCATGTTCGTCGATCCGGCCGACGTCGACCGGGTGGTCAAGCGCCATCCCGAGATCCGTCTCGCCCGCCTCGTCGTGACCCGTGAAAAAGAGCAGGACGCGATGGAGCTCAGGGTCGAGACCGAGGTCGAGATCGACGCGCTCCTCCCGAAGATCGCCGCGACGCTGCAGGCGGTGACCAAGCTCAAGGGCGTGGTGACGCGGGTCGCGCCGGGCAGCCTGCCGCGCGACGGCAAGGTGATCGTCGACGAACGCCCGGTCGGGTGAGGCGGGGAGAGCCCCGCCGGAAACCGTCGAATTCGGCATCCCATTCGGCGTCGTTCGTGCCGGCCCCCTCATCCGGCCGCTGCGCGGCCACCTTCTCCCGCGAGGGGAGAAGCAAAGAGGGCGTCAGCCGCCGATCGGGCCGCCCCAGATCGCCGCGCCGCCGAGCAGCGTGCCGGCGGTCAGCACCAGCAACGCGCCGGTCACTTCCGCGGTTCGCAGGATGCGCATCGGCCAGGGGCCTTCGTCGCCGGCGATGCGCAGGGCGAGCGCGCGCGCCGAGACGGCGAGCGAGGCGAGCGCCGCCACCGTCGTGCCGGTGCCGAGCGCCATCGCCACGACCGAGGCCATGCCGGCGAAGGGCATGCGCTGGGCGAAGGCGAAGACCAGCACGATCAGCGCGCCGGTGCAGGGGCGGATGCCGACCGCGGCGATGGCGCCGAGCGCCTTCTTCCAGTCGAAGGGGCCCTTGATCAGCTTGGGATCGGGGATGTGGGAGACGCCGCAGGGACAAGCCGGAGCGACCGCCGCCGGGTCGCCGCCGATGGCGCAGTCGACCACGTCGGCCTCGCTCGCCGGCGCAGGGACGGCGAGCGCGGCGCGGCGCGCGCGGAGGATCGGTTCGACGATCTTGGTCCAGGTCAGCCACAGGCCGAGCGCGAAGATGGCGGCGGCGCTGGCGCGCTCGAGCGCGGTGGTCGCGTCGGTCATCTGCAGGGCGGTCAGGTTGAAGACGAGGATCGCCGCTCCGACCAGCGCGATCGCCACCACGCCCTGGACCAGGGCGGAAATGAACGCGAGGATCATGCCGCGCTTCAGGGTCTCGTCGTTGGCGAGCACATAGGAGGTGATCACCGCCTTGCCGTGGCCGGGGCCGGCGGCGTGGAAGACGCCATAGAGGAAAGAGAGCACGACCATCCACAGGCCGGCGTGCGGGTCGGCCTTCATGGCGCGCAGCCCGCTCTTCAAGGCGAGATAGAACACGCTCTGTTGGTGGATGATCCAGGCGAAGATCGTGCCCTGCGGGGCGGAGGTGCCGAGTTCCGGATTGCCGACGCCGAAGGGGCCGGCCTGGGCGAAGACCGGCGCGGCGAGCCCGAGCAGCGCGACGCCGAGGGCGAGGCCGAGGAGGGCGGCGAGGGCGGGCCGGCGCATCACGGACAGGTCACCGTGATGCGGTTGGCGAGGTCGGAGGTCAGCGCCTTCAGTTCGGCCGGCAGCTCGCGTTCGCTCGCCGGGATCTGGCCGAGGATGGCGGCGGTGGCGGCGTCGGGCGCGCCCTTGCGCTGGAGGTTGGCCTTGCAGGCGGCCGGCGCCTTTTCGAGGACGATCGGCTCCTTTTCCACCATCTGGAAGTCGACGAAATAGCCGGGGTCGTAGACGTCGAGCGTGATCCCCTTGGCGTCCGGTTTGACCGGCTGCATCAGGTTGAGCGTGTAGAAGAGCGTCAGGAAACCGTCGGCCGATTGCAACCAGTACTCCGTCGGGATCTTGAAGCCGACGCGCTTTCCGGCGACGCGCAGGAAGGTGAAATAGTCGTAGTCCTTGAGCGAATCGACATTCACCTTGGCGAGCGGCTGCAGCTCCTCGATCGACAGGACGCCGTCGCCGTTCTTGTCGAGGCCTTGGCTCGCAAAGGCGGAGAAGGCGTCGTCGAAGCGCCAGACGTGGCGGATGGCGACGATCTGGCCGGTGGCGTCGAAGACGATCTGGGCGCGGCTGTCGACGAAGACGTGCGGATGCGCCGCCGCCGGGGCGAGACCGGCGAGGAGGAGGCCGAGGCCGACGAGGGCGGATCGGATGTGACGGCGGGGGGACATGACGCCTCCGGTCGTCCGCCCGGGGGCGGAGATGCTTCGAGAATCACGAGGGGATCATCGCATTGCGGCGAAGGCGAGGACAGACGCGGCGTCGTCACAGACAGGGATCGCGCCGCTTGCGCCGTTCGAACCAGCCGACCAGGAAGTCGACGAAGACGCGGACCTTGGCGGAGAGATGCCGGCGATGGGGATAGACCGCGTTGACGGTGAGGCCGGTCAGTTCGAAATCCTCGAGCAGGACGACGAGCGCGCCTTCTTCGATCAGACGGCTCGCGGCGAAGAGCGGCACCCGCGCGACGCCGATGCCGGCGGCGGCGGCGGCGGCGGTGACCTGCGGTCCGTTGACGTTCATGCGCGGGGAGACCGCCACGACGGTGCGTTCGCCGTCGACCATGAAGGGCCAATGGTGCCAGTTGCGGGCGTTGGTGTCGCAGATCGCCGGCAGGCCGAGCAGGTCGTCGGGCTTCTCGGGGCGGCCGTTTCGCTCGATCCAGCTCGGAGAGGCGCAGGTGACGACCCGAAAGGTGGAGAGGCGACGGGCGATCAGGCTCGAATCGAGCGGCTCGGAGACGCGGATCGCCACGTCGAAGCCTTCCTCGACCAGATCGACGAAGCGGTCGTCGAGCCGGAGGTCGACGGTGATCTCGGGATGCGTCTCCAGGAACTCGACGACGGCGCCGCCGAGCTCGGCGTCGCCATAGGAGCGCGGCGCGGAGACGCGCAGATGGCCGCGGGCGCGGCCGTGGCTGTCGCGCACCGAAGCGGTCAGATCGTCGAGGCGCTGGAGGAGATCGACCGCCTCGCGGTGGTAGGCGACGCCGGCTTCGGTCGGCGACAGCTGACGGGTGGTGCGGTTGAGCAGGCGCACGCCGAGCTCGTCCTCGAGGTCGCGGACGTATTTGGACAAGAGCGCCTTCGACTTGCCGGCCTTGCGCGCCGCTGCCGAGAAGCCGCCCGAATCCACCACCTGGACGAAGGCCTGCATGCGCGCCAAGGTGTCCATCGTCGTCTCCTCATCTCGAACGATCGAGGCGAAGACTAGCTCATCGTTCTTCCGAACGCATCCGTCGCGGCGCGCGGCGGACCCGCGGAACGGTGATGAAAAGGCGACGAAGATTCGGTGAATTCGCGTGTCCGGCCCGCGACTTGTCACAGGTCTGAAAAAATCGGGCCGTCATCGAGATTTCACTTGTGTCACCGGGCGAACGGACCTATATCCCGCTTGCCCAAATTCGCACGTGCCTGTGGCCGCGTGCCGGTCGGTGGACCACCCGAGACAAGAGGCTCGGACCCGCCGGGGCAACCGGCAGCCGGAGATCTGAACCGGCGCACCTCGTGTCTCACACGGGGGACGTGGCTTGAAGCAACGACGTAGAGGGCTTTTTTGGTCTCTGTCGGCTCGTCCAAAGGCCGACGACACTAAAGAGGCAACTACTTCTTTGCCGGCGTGCGGACGGGTTCTCCCTTCCAAGCCATGGCAGCAACGTCCGTGAACGGTGCGCGCTCGCGCGTCTCGCTCATGGAAGGGTCCGCGCCCCTGATCGTCGCGCGGGTTCGGGCCGATCGTTCGATCGGCTCATCGGGTGCGTCTACCCGCGTTTCGTCGTCTCCACAGCGACGGTCCGCGGCGTCTTCGCTCCCCGAACACCTTCGCGGGATCGCTCGCGGAGGAAACGCCCGAAGACGGCCGAAGGGCCCGACGCGGGGATGACCGAACGCCGGGATCTTCCCGGCACTGCTGGTAGGTCCGGGAAGGGCGCCACTATGACCGATCGTATCCGTGAATTCCTCCGCACCCGCCGTCCCGATGGTCCCTGCCTGGTGGTCGACCTCGACGTCGTGCGCGAGAAGTATCTCTCCTTCGCCAAGGCGATGCCGGACACCCGCGTCTTCTATGCGGTGAAGGCCAATCCGGCCCCGGAAGTGCTGGCGCTGCTCGCCGAGCTCGGCTCGTGCTTCGATACGGCTTCCGTCGCCGAGATCGAGATGGCGCTCGCCGCCGGCGCGACCCCGGAACGCATTTCCTTCGGCAACACCATCAAGAAGGAGCGCGACGTCGCCCGCGCCTTCGAGCTCGGCGTGCGTCTCTACGCCGTCGACTGCGAGGCCGAGGTCGAGAAGGTCTCGCGCGCCGCTCCGGGATCCAAGGTGTTCTGCCGCATCCTGTCGGACGGCGCCGGCGCCGAGTGGCCGCTGTCGAAGAAGTTCGGCTGCGATCCGGCGATGGCCCCGCGCGTGCTCGACCATGCCCATCGTCTCGGTCTCGAGGCCTATGGCGTCTCCTTCCACGTCGGTTCGCAGCAGCGCAACACCGGCGCGTGGGACGCGGCGGTCGCTTCCGCGGCGCAGATCTTCCGCGAGATGGCCGATCGCGGCATCACGCTGAAGATGGTCAACCTCGGCGGCGGCTTCCCGACCCGGTATCTGAAGAACGTGCCGGCGGTGCAGGCCTACGCCCAGGCGATCTCCGACGCGATCCTGACCCACTTCGGCAACCACGTGCCGGAGACGATCATCGAGCCGGGTCGCGGCATGGTCGGTTCGGCCGGCGTGATCAAGACCGAGGTCGTGCTCATCTCCAAGAAGAGCGACGACGACGACGTCCGATGGGTCTATCTCGACATCGGCAAGTTCGGCGGCCTCGCCGAGACGATGGACGAGGCGATCCGCTATCCGATCAAGTCGGAGCGCGACGGCGACGAGAAGACGGCTTGCGTGCTCGCCGGCCCGACCTGCGATTCGGCCGACGTGCTCTACGAGAAGGATCCCTATTTCCTTCCCGTCAGCCTGGAGATCGGCGACGAGTTGCTGATCGAGGGAACCGGCGCCTACACGACCACCTATTCGGCGGTCGCCTTCAACGGGTTCGCGCCCTTGAAGTCCTACGTGATCTGAGGATCGCGCGCGCTTCGCGGGTACGCCGCGAAGCCCGTCGAAATCGCTCGGAGGTCCCGCCTCCGAGCCTCCCCTTCGATAGCCGCTCCCGACCGGCCGGATCCCCTCCGGCACGAGGGTCGTCGTCCGCTCGTGATCGAGGACCTCGACCGATGAAATCGCCTCGCCCGCATCTCACGTCCCTCGCCCCTTCCGCGTTTCGCATTCGCGACGAGCGCTGCCCCGACGTGGGCGCGCGCGAGGCGCTGCTCGACGCCGCCTTCGGCGCGGCGCGCTTCGCCAAGACCTGCGAACGCCTGCGGGAAGGGCGGGTTCCGGCCGAGGGCCTCGCCCTCGTCGCGGAAGACCGCGCCGGCCGACTGATCGGCACCGTGCGCCTGTGGCGCGTGGATGCGGGCGAGGCGGGTCGCAGCCTGATGCTCGGCCCGATCGCGATCGACGCGGAGGCCCGTTCGCTCGGGCTCGGCGGCGCCTTGATGCGCGCCGCGATCGGTCGGGCGAAGCGCTTCGGCCATCGCTCGATCGTGCTGGTCGGCGACGCGCCCTATTACGCCCGCTTCGGCTTCTCGGCGGAGGCGACGCTCGGCCTCGATCTGCCCGGCCCGGTCGATTGCGACCGGTTCCTCGGGCTCGAGCTGGTCGAGGGCGCGCTTCGCGACGCGCGCGGCATGGTCGAGGCGACCGGCCTCCTCGAGGCGATCGCGCGCGTCGCCTGAGGCGGCGGCATCCCTCCTGCATGGGAGCGAGCGAGACCGCTCGGATCGAGGGATCCGGGCGGTCGTCGCGCCGCTTCTGTCGCAAAAGAGACGAACCATGATCCTCGACG
Organism: Hyphomicrobiales bacterium; assembly: GCA_021286855.1. Taxonomy (GTDB): domain Bacteria; phylum Pseudomonadota; class Alphaproteobacteria; order Rhizobiales; family Ancalomicrobiaceae; genus Pinisolibacter. The sequence continues at coordinate 11,454 of JAJTBO010000030.1, forward strand.
ACGCCTTCGACGCTCCGCCCGATCCCTTCGCCCTGCTCGAGGGGGCGCGCGCGGCGCTGAGCGAGCCCGAACGCTCGGAGGCCGCCGTGCTCGCCGCGCTGCAGGCTGCGCCGAACGATCGCGACGTGCGGATGGGGGCCTACAAGTTCTATTTCTATTCGAACCGTCTCTCCGAGGCCGCGCCGCATGCGGCGTGGTGCGTCCGCGACGGGGCGCGGGCGCTGGGGCTGCCGGAGGATTGGCGGCGTCTCGCGCCCGGTTCGGTCGACTGCACGGGCTTTCCGAAGCCGCAACGCTTCCTGGTCCAGTCGCTCGTCGCCTTCGGCTGGTGCCGGGCGCGGATCGGCGAGGTCGAGGAGGGGCTGGCGGCGTTGGCCAAGGCGATCGAGATCGATCCCACCGACGGCTTCGGCGTGAAGCGCATCGTCGAGGTGATCGAACGGGCGCTCGCCGCGGCGGAGGACGACTGACGAAAGACCGACGGGCGTCGAGATGACGCTCCTGCGACGCGGATTCTCGTTGACCCGCGCCGTCCCGCCCTGTTTTGTGATCACGAACCCGCGACCGCGAAGATCTGCGGTCCACCGACCCTGGAGTGGAAACGAATGAAGACTTGGCCGATCTACGGCAAGATCACCGGCCCCATCGTGATGATCGGCTTCGGCTCGATCGGCCGTGGCACCCTTCCCCTGATCGAGCGCCATTTCGAGTTCGACAAGTCGCGTCTGGTGGTGATCGATCCGTCCGACGCCGACCGCCGCCTCGTCGACGAGCGCGGCTACGCCTTCGTCCATCAGGCGGTGACGAAGGAGAACTACCGGGAGCTCCTCACGCCGTTCCTGACGGTCGGCGAGGGCCAGCCCTTCATCGTCAACCTGTCGGTCGACACCTCGTCGCTCGATCTGATGAAGTTCGCCCGCGAGCTCGGCGCGCTCTACATCGACACCGTCGTCGAACCGTGGCTCGGCTTCTATTTCGACACCACGGCCGGGGCGGCGGCGCGCTCGAACTATGCGCTGCGCGAGACCGTGCGCGCCGAGAAGGCGGCGAACCCGGGCGGCCCGACCGCGGTGTCGTGCTGCGGCGCCAATCCGGGCATGGTCTCCTGGTTCGTCAAGGCGGCGCTCCTGAACATCGCCAAGGACACCGGCCTCTCGGTCGAGAAGCCGACCAGCCGCGAGGGTTGGGCGAAGCTGATGCAGAGCCTCGACGTGCACGGCGTCCACATCGCCGAGCGCGACACCCAGCGTTCGAAGAACCCGAAGCCGATGAACGTCTTCGTCAACACCTGGTCGGTCGAGGGCTTCGTCTCGGAAGGTCTGCAGCCGGCCGAACTCGGCTGGGGCACCAAGGAGACGTGGATGCCGGAGAACGGCCGGACCCACGACGAGGGCTGCAAGGCGGCGATCTATCTGCTGCAGCCGGGCGCCAACACTCGGGTTCGGACCTGGTGTCCGACGCCGGGCGCGCAGTACGGCTTCCTGGTCACCCACAACGAGTCGATCTCGATCGCCGACTACTTCACGGTCGGCTCGAAGGACGCGCCCGACTACCGGCCGACCTGCCACTACGCCTATCACCCGGCCAACGACGCGGTGCTGTCGCTGCACGAGATGTTCGGCGCGGAAGGCCACAAGCAGCCGGCGAACCACATTCTCGACGAACACGAGATCGTCGACGGCGTCGACGAGCTCGGCGTGCTGGTCTACGGCCACGCGAAGAACGCCTATTGGTACGGTTCGCAGCTGTCGATCGAAGAGACCCGGGTGCTGGCGCCCTATCAGAACGCCACCGGTCTGCAGGTCTCCTCGGCCGTGCTCGCCGGCATGGTGTGGGCGCTCGAGAACCCGACCGCCGGCATCGTCGAAGCGGACGAGATGGACCACGAGCGCTGCCTCGAGGTGCAGACCCCCTATCTCGGCCCGGTCTGCGGTTACTACACCGACTGGACGCCGCTGAAGGGTCGGCCGGGACTGTTCGCGGAAGATTTGGATACCGCCAATCCCTGGTCCTTCCGTAACGTCCTCGTCCGTTGATTGTAGATTGAACTCGTGAGTTGCAATCGACCCGGAGGTTCGCCTCCGGGTCTTTTCGTCGCAGCCGACCGTCGAACGACGTTACGGAAGTGCAAATTCGATCGCGGAAAGAACGATTTCTTCATTCGCCGGCCGAATACTCCTCGGAACGAATCGGGAGAGGTCGAAATGAAGAATTTCACGATCGCGACCAAGCTCGCCTTGCTCTTCGCCGCAACGGTGATCGTTTCGGTGGTGGTCGGCGTGGTCGGTCTGTGGACCCAGAGCGCCCAGCGCGGTGCCGGCGACGACATGCGTCAGGCCTTTCTCGGCCAAGCCTACGTCGAACGGATCAACGGCCTCGTCTACGCCGTCGTGATGGACAGCCGCGGCGTCTACATGTCGGCCGATCCCAAGAAGCTCGACAAATTCGCCGACGGCATGGTCAAGAATCTCGATCGGATGACGAAGGAAGTCGCCGATTGGAAGAGCGACGTTTCGCCGACGTTGCAGAAGCGGTTCGAAACGCTCGAGGCCCGGGTCGCGCAGTTCCGCGAATTCCGGCTCGAACTGGCGCGGCGTGGCCGCGAGATCGGCTTCGAAGCGGCCCGCGAATACGGCGACAACGACGCCAATCGAGCGGTGCGCAGCGCCCTCAACAAGGATCTCGAAGCGCTCGCCGCCGGCCTCTCCGAGCAGGCCGCCGCGGCGTCCGATCTGCGCGATCGGCTCGCCGAACGGTCGCGGCTGTTCGTCGCGGGTCTGATCGCGGTCGCGGTGATCGTCGGGCTGTTCGGCCTGTGGCGCGCGCGCCGCGACGTCACCGGCCCGATCGGCCGGCTCGTCGTGGTGATGAAGGAGATCGCCTCCGGCCATACCACCGTGGAGGTGCCCTACCGCGAACGCGGCGACGAGATCGGGGCGATCGCGCATGCGGTCGGCGAGTTCCGCGCGGCGGTCGAGCGGTCCGAAGCGATGAAGTCGAGCCTGTCGGCGGAAGGACGCGCACGGGCCGATCGCCAGAGCAAGGTCGACACGGCGATCGCCGGTTTCGACGCCGAGGTCCGCGCTCTGACCGGCGAACTCGGTCACGCCGTCGAGACGCTGTCGGTCGCGGCGCGTCGCCAGATCGAGGCGACGCGAGGCGCGGGCGGCCGGACCCGCGACGTCGCCGGCGCTTCGGAACGGGCGGCCGACAACGTCCAGACCGTCGCCGCCGCGGCGGAGGAGCTCTCGGCCTCCGTCGCCGAGATCAACAGCCGGGTCGCCGAAGCGACCGCCACGGCGCGGGCGGCGGTGGAGACCGCGGAGCGCTCGTCGGCCGCGGTGCAGGGCCTGGCCGGCTCCGCGCAGAAGATCGGCGACGTGGTCAGCCTGATCCGCTCGATCGCCGAACAGACCAATCTGCTCGCCCTCAACGCGACGATCGAAGCGGCGCGCGCCGGCGACAGCGGTCGCGGCTTCGCGGTGGTCGCGTCCGAAGTCAAGGCGCTCGCCGATCAGACCGCCAAGGCGACCGAGGAGATCTCGGCGCAGATCGTCGAGATGCAGTCGACGACGCGGGCCTCGGTCGAGGCGATCGAAGCGATCCGCACGACGATCCGCACCATCGACGGCATCACCATGTCGGTGGCCGCCGCGGTCGAAGAGCAGAGCGCTTCGACCAACGAGATCGCCCGCAACGTCCATCATGCGGCGTCGGCCACTCGCGACGTCGACGACAACATCCGCGAGGTCGACGCCGCCATGGTCGACACCTCGCGCAGCGCCGAGGGCCTGCTCGGCCTCGCCGAGGCGCTCGATCGGCAATCGACGGACCTGCGCGGGCGGGTCGACGCGTTCTTGCGCAACATCGCGGCGGCCTGAGCGGTCGCCGCGGTCCCTACGTCACGTAAACCGGATCGAAACGGGTCTTCGTATACGTTTCGGTCGTTCACCGGGGGGTCGTAATGCGTGGGATCTTGGGGCATGTCGGAGCGGCGGCGATCGCGGCGATGGTCGCGACGATCTGGATCCTGCTGCGCTCCAACGGCGAATCCCTGATCTCCGCCTTTCACATTCCCGACGCCGTCGCCTATGTCGTGCCGGATCTGGCGATCGGCCTGCGCCGGTTGCTGGCGGTCTATCGCGAGGCCTCGCCGCCGATCGCCGTGCTGATCGACCTGCCGGCCGGCACGCTGATCTTCCTGGCGCTCAATCTGCCCGGCGCGATCCTGCTGCATGCCGCGGAGACGACCTGGGGCGAGACCGCGCGTTGGCAGACCTACAAGCCGCTGTGGGGCGGGCTCGCCTATGCGGTGACGGCGGCCGAGATCGTCGTCGCAGGCCTCGTCTTCGATTGGCCGGTGCTCGGCCATCTGACGCTGTCGCCGATCGGGGCGACGCTGGCCGCGCTGTTCGCCGGCGCGATCCTCGGGCTGACCCCGCCGAAGCCGCGCGAGCCCCTGCTCTGGTACGAATGAGCGCGCCTCAGCGGCGGATGTCGACGACGCCGGCCGCGCCGCTCTCCGCCCCGAAGGCGATGCGGACTCCGGCCGCATCCCAGGCGAGCGCGCTGATCGGCGCGCCGTCGGCCTGTCTGAGCAGCACCTCCGCCGAATCGCCGAAGCGCACGGCCATGATCATGCCGTCGTCGAAGCCGATCGCCACCACGTCCTCGCTCGGGTGACAGGCGACGGCGGAGACGATGCGGTCGCGCGGGCCCAGCTCCAACGGGGCCTTGCCCATCGGGCCGTCCTTGGAGAAGAACGGCCAGAGGATCGCGGCGTTGGCGCCGGCGGTGGCGAGGAAGCGGCCCTTGGCCGACCAGGAGATCGACTTCACCTTCTGCGGATAGCCGGTCATCCGCATGTGCTTCATGTCGTCGATGCGCCAGCCGTGCAGGGCCGGCTCCTGCATGGTGGTGACGAGGAAGCGGCCGTCGGGCGAGGCGGTGACCCCGGTGTGGGCGCCCTTCCAGGGCAGATCGACGGGCGCGCCGGAGGCGTTGACCCAGTGCAGCATCGCCTTGTCGGTGGTGGCGACCGCGAGGCGCAGCCCCTTGGGCAGGAAGGCGACGCCGCCGACCGCCTTGTCGTGGGCGAATTCCTTGACCGTCCCGTCGGCGAGCCGGACCCAGGCGGTGCGGCCGGCGGCGGTCGCGATCGCGCCCTGCGGTCCCTCGGCGAGCTGGTCGAGCCACTTGCCCTTCTTCTCGAAGAGCGTTTCGGCCGCGCCCATGGCGTCGGTGCGGACGACGCGGCCGTCGTCGCCGGAGGTCAGGATCGAGCGGCCGTCGGCGGCGAAGCGGGCGGCGAGGAGGCCGCCGTCGTGCGCCTGGACGGTCAGGTCCATTTCGCCGAGGACGACGCGCAGCGCGCCGTCGCCGAGCGCGAAGACCGCCGCCTCGCCGAGAAAGCCGCAGGCGACCACATAGACGTCGAAGACGCGCGGATCGATCACGGGCATGGTCAGGCCGCCCTGCAGGCGTCGAAGCCGGCCTTCAGCGCAGCGAAGTCGAGATCGCGGCCGATGAAGACGAGACGGGTGCGTCGCTCCTCGCCGGGTTTCCATTCACGCTGGTGATCGCCCTCGACGATCATGTGGACGCCCTGGACGACATAGCGCTCCGGATCGTTCTCGAAGGCGATGATGCCCTTCATCCGGCGGATGTTGGGGCCTTGTTCCTGGGTCGCCTGATTGATCCAGGCGAAGAAGGGTTCGGGCTGCATGTCGCCGGCCTCGAGGCTGATCGACTTCACGCTCTCGTCGTGGTGGTGGTGATCCGACTTCAGGAACTCCGGCTCGACCAGCAGGATGCGGTCGAGATCGAAGGCGCCGCGATCGAGCACCTCGCCGAGGTCGACGGCGCAGCGTTCGGTCTCGACGATCCGGGCTTCCGGGTTGATCGCCAGGATCTCGGCGCGGACCCGGTCCTTTTCTTCCGCCGAGACGAGGTCGATCTTGTTGAGCAGGATCACGTCGGCGAAGGCGACCTGATCTTCGGCCTCGGGGCTGTCGTCGATGCGGGCCAAGAGGTTCTTGGCGTCGACGACGGTGACGATGGCGTCGAGCCGGGTCTTGGCGCGGACGTCGTCGTCCATGAAGAAGGTCTGGGCGACGGGGGCGGGATCGGCGAGGCCGGTCGTTTCGATGATCACCGCGTCGAAGCGGCCCTTGCGCTTCATCAGGCCTTCGAGAATGCGGATCAGATCGCCGCGCACGGTGCAGCAGATGCAGCCGTTGTTCATCTCGAAGATTTCCTCGTCGGTGTCGACGACGAGGTCGTTGTCGATGCCGACTTCGCCGAACTCGTTGACGATCACCGCGTATTTCTTGCCGTGATCCTCCGAGAGGATGCGGTTGAGCAGCGTCGTCTTGCCGGCGCCGAGATAGCCGGTGAGCACGGTGACGGGGATGGCGGAGGAGACGGGAGACGTCATCGATCGAATTCCTCGTGTCGTCGGGGCTCTGGCGCGAGGGCGATCACGAATCGCCCATCGCCGCGCCGAGGAGCCGCACGTTGTGGCGGACCATATCGACATAAGTGGAGGCCGGTCCACCCTTCGGCGAGAGGCTGTCGGAGAAGATCGCGCCGCCGAGCCTGACGCCGGTCTCCTCGGCGATGCGCTTCACCATGCGCGGATCGGTCATGGTCTCGACGAAGACGGCGCGGATCTTTTCCTTCCTGATCTGGCGGATCAGCCGGGCGACGTCCTTGGCGGAGGGTTCGGCGTCGGTCGACATGCCCTGCGGGGCGAGAAATTCGACGCCATAGGCGGCGGCGAAATAGCCGAAGGCGTCGTGCGAGGTGATCACCCGGCGCTTTTCCGGCGGGATCTTCGCGATCGCCGCGGTCACTTCCGTCTCCAGCGCGTCGAGTTCGGCGAGGAAGGCGGCGGCGTTCGCCCGATAGACTTCGACGCCGGTCGGGTCGGCGGCGGCGAGGCCGTCGCGGATGTTGGCGACGTAGATCTTCACATCGGCGATCGACTGCCAGGCGTGCGGGTCGAGGCCTTCGTGGCCGTGGTCGTGGCCATGGTCGTGGCCGGGCTCGTCGTCGGCCTTCAGAGGCGTTACGCCCTGCGAGGCGACGACGATCGTCGCCCGGGTTCCGGAGGACTTCACCAGCCGATCCATCCAGCCCTCGAAGCCGAGGCCGTTGACGAAGACGAGCTTCGCCCGGACCAGTTTCTCCGCGTCGGCCGGTTTCGGTTGGAAGACATGGGCGTCGCCGCCGGGGCCGACCAGGGTGGCGACCGTCACCCGCTCGCCGCCGACGCGGGCGACGAGATCGGCGAGGATCGAGAAGGTGGCGACCACCGGCAGCGGCTCGGCGGCGCGGGCCGGGCCGGTCGGGGCGAAGGCGACGCCGGCGACGGCGGCGAGCGCGGCGAGGACGAGGGTGCGACGGGTCGGTCCGGCCATGAGATCACTCTCCCGGGGCAGTCGAGACGAAGGGAACGGGACCGGAGCGGGCGGGCTCGCTCAGGCTTCGAGATGACGTCGGCCGAGACGGCCGGCGAGGAGGCCGCGTCGTCCGACGAGGAGCGAGGCGAACCAGATCGCGCCGGCGGTCAACACGATCGAGGGACCGGCCGGCAGCGACAGATGGTAGGAGACGACGAGGCCGACGATCGCCGAGACGACGCCGATCGTCGCGGCGACGGCGAAGAGCGCGGTCAGATCGTCGACCCACAGCCGCGCCCCGGCCGCCGGCAGCATCATCAGGCCGACCGCCATCAACGTGCCGAGGGCATGAAATCCGCCGACGAGGTTCAGGACCACCACGCCCATGAAGACGAGGTGTGTGAGCGCGCCGGCGCCGCCGCCGACGGCGCGCAGGAAGCCGGGGTCGACGGAATCGAGGGCGAGAGGCCGGAGGATCGCGGCGAAGGCGAGGAGCGTCGCCGTCGAGATCGCGGCGATCAGCGTCAAGGCGCCGTCGTCGAGGGCGAGCACCGAGCCGAACAGGACGTGCAGCAGATCGACGTTCGACCCCTTCAGCGAGACGATGGTGACGCCGAGGGCGAGCGAGGTCAGGTAGAAGGCGGCGAGCGAGACGTCCTCGCCGAGGCGGGAGGCGCGGGCGACCGCGCCGGCCGCGACCGCGACGATCACGCCGGCGAGGAGCCCGCCGACGGTCATGGCGGTCAGGGACAAGCCGGAGAGGAGATAGCCGACCGCTGCGCCGGGCAGGATGGCGTGGCTCATCGCGTCGCCGGTCAGCGACATCCGACGCAGCATCAACATCACCCCGACGGGCGCGGCGGCGAGCGCCAGCGCCACCGCGCCGACCAGCGCGCGGCGCATGAACTCGAAGTCGGCGAAAGGGGCGATCAGGAGATCGTGGAGGCCGAGCACGGCGGGTCTCCTCAGGCGGCGCGGGCGCAGACGTGCGCGCCGGCGTCGAAGGCCTCGATCATCGTCTGGGCCCGGTTCAGCGTCGCCTCGGTCAGGACCTCGGCGGTCGGGCCCCAGGCGACGCGCTCGCGGGCGATCATCAGGGTTTCGGGAAATTCGGCGCGGACCATGCCGAGGTCGTGGGCGACGGCGACCACGGTGCGGCCTTCGTCGTGCCAATGGTGGACGAGACGCAGGAGATCGGCCTGGGTGCGGGCGTCGACGGCGTTGAACGGTTCGTCGAGCAGGATGGCGCGGGCGTCCTGGAGGATCAGGCGGGCGAACATGGCGCGTTGCAGCTGGCCGCCCGACAGGGTGCCGATCGGTCGGGTCTCGAAGCCTTCGAGACCGACGGCGTGCAGCGCCGCCTCGATGCGGCTCCGCTCGGCGCGGCCGACGCCGCCGAAGAGGCCGATCCGCCGCCAGGCGCCCATGGCGACGAAGTCGTAGACGCCGATCGGAAAACCTCGGTCGATCTCGGCGGCCTGCGGCAGATGGGCGATCTCGCGGCGGGCGAGATCATGCAGGCGGATCGCGCCGCCGAGGGGGCGGAGCGCGCCGACGACGCCCTTCAGCAAGGTCGACTTGCCGGCGCCGTTGGGGCCGACGATCGCGGTCAGCGCGCCGCGGGCGATCGCGCCGGAGAGGTGATGCACCGCCGGGTGACGATCGTAGCCGAGGGTCAGATCGTCGAATTCGATCAAGGCCGTCATCCCGCTCACCCCGCGATCGGCAGCCGCGCCCAGGCGACCGCGAGCCAGATCAGCGCCGAAAGGGCGCCGGCGATCGTCAGACGCAGGCCGAGCGAGGCGCGCAGCAGCGAGACGCCGATCGGTCCGCCGTGACGGCCTTGCGCCACGCCGTGGCCACGCCCATCTGCATGGTCGCCGTGATCGTGATCGTGATCGTGGCGATGGCCATGACGGTGCGGTTCGGCCGCGGCGAGCGGTCGAGCGAGCGGAACGGCGGCGGGCGCGGCGGAGGTCGTCATCATGTCGGATGTTATAACGTAACAGATGGGCGTGCTGTCAAGCCTCTCCTCGCGGGCCTGCCTCGGCGGGAGCGCAGAAACATTCGCCGGGCTGGTGTAGAGTGACGCCCACTTTCGAATCTTTCGCGATCGGAGCCCCGTCGGCCATGCATCGTCCCGAGCCCGATCTTCCCGCCGCGCCGTCGCGCCGGCCCGCCGATCATCCGGCGGTGGCGACCGGCCGCGTCGGCGTGCTGCTGGTCAATCTGGGCACGCCGGACGCCACCGACTATTGGTCGATGCGGCGATATCTGAAGGAGTTCCTGTCCGATCGACGGGTCATCGAGGTTCCGCGCCTGATCTGGTGGCCGATCCTCAACGGCGTCATCCTGACCACGCGGCCGGGTAGGAAGGGGCGCGACTACGCTTCGATCTGGAACCGCGAGCGCGACGAGGGCCCGCTCAAGACGATCACCCGGTCGCAGGCCGAACGGCTCGCCGAGCGGATGGGCGAGGTCGGCGACCGGCTCGTCGTCGACTGGGCGATGCGCTACGGCAATCCGTCGGTCGCCGCGCGGCTCGGGGCGCTGCAGGCGCAGGGCTGCGAGCGGATCCTGGTCGTGCCGCTCTATCCGCAATATGCCGCCGCGACCACGGCGACGGTCGCCGACGTCGCCTTCGACGCCTTGAAGGCGATGCGCTGGCAACCGGCGCTCCGGATCGCGCCGCCCTGGCACGACGACGAGACCTACATTTCGGCGATCGCCGCCTCGCTCGCCGGCGATCTCGCCGGCCTCGACTTCGAGCCGGAGGCGATCGTCGCCTCGTTCCACGGCGTCCCGAAGAGCTATTTCGACAAGGGCGATCCCTATTATTGCCACTGCGCCAAGACGATGCGGCTGTTGCGCGAGGCGACCGGCCTCGGCGAGGACCGGCTCCTCATGACGTTCCAGTCGCGGTTCGGCAAGGCGGAGTGGCTGAAGCCCTATACCGACGAGACGATCGCCGGCCTCGCCCGCTCGGGCGTGAAACGGCTCGTGGTGATCACGCCGGGATTCGCTGCGGATTGTCTGGAGACGATCGAGGAGATCGGGGTGGAGAACGCCGACATCTTCCGGACGAACGGCGGTGAGAAGTTCCATCGCGTCGCCTGTCTCAACGACGGACCGCTCGGCCTCGACGTGATCGAGGCGGTGGTCCGGCGGGAGCTCGGCGGCTGGGTCTGACAGAGACGCTTCGTGACGCCGCGAGGGCGGCCACAAGGAGGAATGAGATGAACGAATTGCCTCTCAACGGATTCGACATCGTCGTCGTCGCCTTCCTGGTCGTCGTCGCCCTGGTCTTCTTCGCCGGCGTCAAGACGGTGCCGCAGGGCTACGCCTGGACGGTCGAGCGCTTCGGCCGCTACACGCGGACGCTGAAGCCGGGCCTCAACGTCATCACGCCCTTCGTCGAGCGGATCGGCGCCAAGCTCTCGGTGATGGAGCAGGTGCTCGACGTGCCGACGCAGGAAGTGATCACCAAGGACAACGCCACCGTCGCCGTCGACGGCGTCGCCTTCTATCAGGTGCTCGACGCGGCCCGCGCAGCCTACGAGGTGCAGCAGCTCGAGCTGGCGATCCTCAACCTGACCATGACCAACATCCGCACGGTGATGGGCTCGATGGAGCTCGACCTGCTGCTCAGCCACCGCGACGAGATCAACACCAAACTGCTGCACGTCGTCGACGCCGCGGCGGAGGCCTGGGGCATCAAGGTCACCCGCATCGAGATCAAGGACATCGTGCCGCCGGCCGATCTGGTCGCCTCGATGGGGCGGCAGATGAAGGCGGAACGCGACAAGCGCGCCGCGATCCTGGAGAGCGAAGGCATGCGCCAGTCGGAGATCCTCAAGGCCGAGGGCCAGAAGCAGGCGCTGATCCTGGCCGCCGAGGGCCGCCGCGAGGCCGCCTTCCGCGACGCCGAGGCGCGCGAGCGCATGGCCGAGGCGGAGGCCAAGGCGACCGAGATGGTCTCCAAGGCGATCGCCGAGGGCGACATCCAGGCGGTCAACTACTTCGTCGCCCAGAAATACGTCGACGCGCTCGGCCATCTCGCCGCCGCGCCGAACCAGAAGGTGCTGATGATGCCGGTCGACGCCACCTCGATCCTCGGTTCGGTCGCCGGCATCGCGGAACTGGCCAAGTCGGCGATGGCCGAACAACCCTCGGCGCGGCGCGGCGGCGTGCCGGACAGCCGGGGCTGAGGGCGCGAAGGCGAGGAGACGCCGATGATGGACATGCTCGAAATGCTGTTCCTGCGCTACGGCGCCTGGAGTTGGTGGCTGCTCGGCCTGGTCCTGCTCGGGCTCGAACTGGTGATGCCGGGCTTCGTGCTGGTGTGGTTCGGCGTCGGGGCGATCCTGGTCGGCGGCCTCGCGCTGGTCGTCTCCTGGTCGGTGTGGACGCTGGCGCTGGTCTGGGCGGGGCTGTCGATCGTGCTGCTCGTCGTCGGTCGGCGGTGGTTCCGCACCGATGCGGCGACGTCGGAGGATCCGCTGCTCAACGACCGGGCCGGGCGCATCATCGGACGCACCTTCACGCTTCCCGAACCGCTCGGCGAGAACGGCGGCCACCTCCGCGTCGACGACACCACGTGGCGCATCCGCGGGCCGCTCCTGCCGGCCGGGGCGCGCGTCGTGGTGCGGGCGGTCGAAGGCGCGGTGCTGGTCGTCGAGGCGAATTGACGAGGCGCGCGGTCGGGCCTTCCCGTCGACGGCGCGCGCGCCCGTCGCCGGGAGCGATCGCCGCGGCAAGAAAGCGTTAACCACTTCTCTTTACCTTTCGGCAATGAACTCCGACGTGGGCCCCGGCCGTCCCGCGTCGCCGGCCGAGGTCCCATGCAGCGCGCGCCCCTCCTGCTCCCGCGAGATCGACGATCGCGTTCGCGCGGACGGATGCGATCGCACGCCGGGCTGGTGGCCACGGCGCTCCTGCTTCTCTTCGCCGACGTCGCCGCTGCGCAGACCCTGTGGCTGCGCGGCCGTCTGGACGACAAGGCGCAGGGCGGCGAAACGGTCGATTCGCCGCGTCGCGCCGCGGCCGCGGCCAATCGCATCGACCTCAACGACGAAACACTCGGTCTCGCCGAGCCGAAGCCGGCGGCTTCGACCGCCGATCCGGCGTCGTCCACCGATCCGGCGTCGACCGACGCGGCGGCGGCGGATCTCACGCGGATCGCTCCGGCGAAACCGAGCGCGCGCGCGCCATCGCGCCGCGGTCGGGTGACGCCGGTGGCTCCGGCGCAGCCGCCGGCGAGCGGCGGGCCGACGCTGCCGGTCGCCGCCACCGAACCGACGCCTCGGGCGCTCGACACGGCCACGGCGGAAGAGGCCGAGAAGCCGGACGACGCCTATGCGCCGCTCGGGCTGAGGACCGGCGGCATGATCTGGTATCCGGCGCTGGAGGCGTCGGCGGGGCGCAAGTCGAACGTCGATTCGACCCGTGGCGGCCGTGCGAGCGCGCTGTGGACGGTCGAGCCGGAACTGGTCGGCCGGTCCGACTGGTCGCGGCATTCGCTGGAGGTGACCCTGCGCGGCGGGCGCTCGGCCTATCCCGACGCCGCCGATCAGTCGCAGAACCGCTGGTCGGGCGAGATGCGCGGGCGGATCGATCTCGGCGACCTGACCCGCGCCGACATCGTCGCCGGCTGGTCGCGGCAACGCGAATCCTCGTCCGCCAACGAGGCCTCGACCTCGGGGGCGGGCACCGATCGCGAGACGAAGACCGCATCTCTCGGCGTGACCCGCGACGTCGGGCTCGTCGCCCTGACCCTGCGCGGCGGCTACGAGCGCAACGGCTATCTGGCCAACGGCGCGCTCGCCGCCGGGGCGACCGATCCGGCGGTGCAGAACAACGATCTGTGGACGGTCGCGCTGCGCGCCACGCTCGGGCCGACGCACACCATCGCTCCCTTCGTCGAAGTTCAGGGCAGCGCGCGGCGCTACGATGCGGGTTCGGTCTATGGGCACGTCCGCGACGGCGAGGGCTCGGCGATCCGGGTCGGCGTCGCCGCCGACGCCGGGCCGACCCTGCGCGGCGAAATCGCCACCGGCTGGGGCACGGAGCGGCCGCACGACCGGGCGCTGAACGAGATGACCGGGTGGTTGGTCGACGGCAATCTGACCTGGTCGCCGAGCCGTCTGGTGGTGGTCAAGACGAAGGTGAAGAGCACCTTCGAGCCGACCACCAACGCCGGTTCGCCGGGCGCGCTGACCCGGGCCGCCTCGATCGATCTCGATTGGGCGCTGCGGCGCGACGTCACCGTTTCGTTCGGCGTCGGGCTCGACGGCAAGCACTATTACGGCATCGACGTCGACGAGCAGACCGCGTCGCTCTCGGCCGGCCTCACCTACAAGTTCGACCGCAACTTCCAGACCTTCCTCAGGACGCGGTTCGATCGCGTCACCGCCTCGAACGCCGAGGCCTACGACGTCGCGACGGTGACCGCCGGCGTGCGCATCCAGCGCTGAGCAAAAGGCGAAACGGCCGACGCCCTCCCGGACGCCGGCCGTTCGAAACGTGCGCCGAGAGGGCGATCAATAGCCCTTCAGGATCGCTTCGATCTCGGACTTGAACTCGCTGCGCAGCTCGGAGCGCTCCAGGCCGTAGGCGACGTTGGCGGCGAGGAAGCCGACCTTGGAGCCGCAGTCGTAGGTCTTGCCGTCGAAGCGGACGCCCCAGAAATCGGTCTCGTCCATCAGGGTGCGCATCGAGTCGGTCAGCTGGATCTCGTTGCCGGCGCCGCGTTCCTGGGTCTCCAGGAGCTCGAAGATGCGCGGCTGCAGGATGTAGCGGCCGTTGATGAAGAGGTTCGAGGGCGCGGTGCCCTTCGGCGGCTTCTCGACCATCGAGGTGATGCGGAAGGCTTCGCCCTTGGCCTCGCCGACGCCGACGATGCCGTATTGATGGGCGAGTTCGGGGGCGCATTCCTCGACCGCGACGACGTTGCCGCCGGTCTCGGTGAAGACCTCGGCCATCTGGGCGAGGCAGCTCTTGGTGCGGCCCTTCATGATCATGTCGGGCAGCATCACGGCGAAGGGCTCGTCGCCGACCAGCTCACGGGCGCACCACACCGCGTGGCCGAGGCCGAGCGGCTCCTGCTGACGGGTGAAGGAGGTGGTGCCCGGCGGCGGGCGCTGCGCGTCGAGGATGGCGAGCTCGGCCTTCTTGCCGCGCGACCGCAGCGTCTGCTCGAGCTCATAGGCGAGGTCGAAATGATCTTCGATCACCGCCTTGTTGCGGCCGGTGACGAAGATGAAGTGCTCGATGCCGGCCTCGCGCGCCTCGTCGACGATGTATTGGATCACCGGCTTGTCGACGACCGTCAGCATCTCCTTAGGCATCGCCTTGGTGGCGGGCAGGAAGCGGGTCCCGAGGCCCGCGACGGGAAAGACGGCCTTGCGAATCTTCTTCATTGCGATGGGTCCCCGAACCGGCGGCGGCGAAGCAAAGGGCCGCGGCCTCCCTGGAAATCGACGTAGCGGAAGGCGCACCCCGCCACAAGCGGGGCCGCTGCCCGTCGGCCACCTTCTTCGCGCATGACCATGTCGAAACCATTGCACGAAGGCGGCGAAGCGGCGGCGGCCCACCGACATCGTCACTCGACCGTTAAGACGCTGTTAAGTTGGTATTAACCATGATGTCGCGCAGGCGCCGCCCGTGGCGCTCCGACCGGCTCGATCGGGAGACGACCATGCCGACCTCATCCTCCGGCGTTCCGCGCCTTCTCGCCCGCGCCGCCTCGGGTCAGACGCGGCGCAGCCTCCTCGTCGGCTTCGCCGCCTCGGGGTTGTCCGCCTGCGCGTCCAATCCGCTCGGCGGGTCGGTGCGCGCTTCGGCGCAGGAGACGCCGGGACCGGTCGCCTCGGCCGAATTCCGCGAATGGGTGGCGGGCTTCCGCGCCCGGGCGCTCGGCCGCGGCATCTCCGGCGCGACCTACGATCGGGTGATGGCCGCCGTCGTGCCGGAGACCTCGGTCTACAAGTCGGACAAGTCGCAGCCGGAGGTGCAGGAGCCGATCTGGCGCTACATCGGCCGGCGCACCGGCGACTACAACGTCGCCACCGGCAAGAAGCGGATCCAGGAATATGCGGCGCTGTGGGATCGGATCGAGGCGAAATACGGCGTCGACCGCTACACGCTGTGCGCGCTGTGGGGGCTGGAATCCTCCTTCGGGGATCTGGTGGTCTCGGCCAAATACATGAAGCCGGTGCTGAACTGTCTGGCGGCGCTGGCCTGGGGCGAGCCGCGGCGGCGCAGCTATTGGGAGACCGAGCTTCTCAACGGGCTGATCATCGTCGATCGCGGGTGGGCCGAGCCCTCCGAGATGATCGGCTCGTGGGCCGGCGCGATGGGCCACACTCAGTGGATGCCGGAGGTCTGGCTCAACATGGGCGTCGACTTCGACGGCGACGGCAAGATCAATCCGTTCGGCCGTCCCGACGACGCGCTCGCCGGCACGGCGCGCTACATGGTCGAGCGCGGCCACTATCGGCGCGGCGAGGCCTGGGGCTACGAGGTCACGTTCGGGCCCGGTTTCGACTGGTCGGACGCCGACGGCAAGACGCAGCGCACGATCGCCCATTGGACGGCGCACGGCGTGCGCCGCATCGACGGCGAGGCCTTTCCCGATCCGCGATCGAACGCCCGGATCTGGCTGCCGGCCGGGGCCAAGGGACCGGCCTTCGCGCTCCTGCAGAACTTCTGGGCGGTGCGCTCCTACAATCCCTCCTCGAAATACGCCCTGGCGATCTGTCACCTCGGCGACAAGATTCGCGGGCGGGGCGAGTTCGTCCGGCCCTGGCCGACCGAGGAGAAGCCGCTGACGCTCGTCGAGGCGCAGGAGTTGCAGGAGCGTCTGACCGCGCTCGGCTTCGACACCGGCGGCGCCGACGGGCGCGTCGGCGAGAAGACCCAGGCCGCGGTCCAGGCCTGGCAGAAGTCGGTCGGCTTCCAACCGGCCGACGGATACCCGTCCGACAAGGTTCTCGAGCGGCTGCGCGGCGGCTAAGATGCGCGCCGCGCCGGTTTCGCGGCGCCCGTGTCGCGCGTCGCGACCGGAACCGGAAGGACCGCCATGCGTCGGCCGAGCCCGAGGATCCTCCGCGTCGCGGCGGCGGCGATCGCCGCCCTCCTCGTCGTGGCGCAACCGACCGCGTCGGCGTGGGCGCAGGATCCGATCTCCGGTTTCTTCAACATGATCTTCCGTGGCGGCCAGCCGGCGCCGCGCGCTCAGCGCATCGAGATCCCCGACGGGAACGCGCAGCCGCGTCGGCCGGCCGAGCCGCGGGTCGTCGAGACGCCGAAGAGCCCGGACGCGCAGACCGTCCTGGTGCTCGGCGACATCGAGGCGGTCGGTCTCGCCAACGGTCTGCAGATGGCCTTCGCCGAGGAACCGTCGCTGCAGGTCGCGACCAAGACCAAGAACACGCTCGCGCTGACGCGGGAGAGCGATTCGGACTGGTTCGGGCAGACCGAAAAATGGGTCGCCGACGCCAAGGCCGATTTCCTGGTGGCGATGGTCGGCATCAACGACTGGCAGTCGATCTCGCTCGGCGGCGGCGTCAAGCCGCTGGAGCCGGGCGGCGAGGACTGGAACCGGGTCTATGGCGAGCGGCTCGACCGCTGGATCGGCGCGCTGAAGGCGACCGGCAAGCCGTTCTGGTGGGTCGGCCTGCCGCCGACCGCCGACGCCGATCTCGGGCCTACCAAGCGCGCCGCCTTCGCCGCCTTCCTGTCGTCGCTCAACGACCTCGCCCGGCCCCGGGTGGAGGCGGCGGGCGGCCACTTCGTCGACGTCTGGGCGGCCTTCACCGACGAGGAGGGCCACTACACGCAGATGGGCCCGGACGTCGACGGTCAGGTCAAACGCCTCAGAATGAACGACGGCATCCTGTTCACCCGCGCCGGCCGGCGCAAGCTCGCCTTCTTCGTCGAAGGCGGCATCCTGCGGCTGAAGCGCGGCGAAGCGCCGATCGCCGAGCCGGAGACGCCGCAGATCCAGCCGAAGGTGGAAGAGGACATCGTCGGCGCGCCGCCGGCGCTGCCGCCGCCGCCGTGGTCGGTGGCCGGCCCGGTGACGCCGCTCGACGGGCCGACGCCCGGCGCGGAGACGGGGCTCGCCGGCGGAGCGACCGCCGTCGCGCCGATCGCGCTGCCGGGCGGCTATCCGGTCGCCGCGACGCCGGCGGCCCGGCTTCTGGTCGAGGGCATGCCGCTCGATCCGCCGGCCGGCCGGGTCGACGCGATGGCGCGCCGGCGGCCCTGACGAACGATCCCGCGAGGTCCCCTGATGCCGAACGTCGCCGCGTCCTGGCTGTTCTGGGCCCTCGTCTCCGCCGTCTTCGCGGCGGCGACGGGGCTCCTCGCCAAGCTCGGCGTCGCCGATCTGCCGTCCAACGTGGCGACTTTGATCCGGACGCTGGTCGTCGTCGCCTTCGCCGGGGCGCTGGTCGCGGCGACCGGCGAATGGCGCTCGCTCGCCGACGTGCCGGGGCGGGCCTGGGTCGCCCTCGTCCTCTCGGGGCTCGCCACCGGCGCCTCGTGGCTCGCCTGGTTCCGGGCGCTGTCGCTCGGCGAGGCGGCGCGGGTCGCGCCGATCGACAAGCTGAGCGTGGTGCTGGTCGCGATCTTCGGCGTCGTCTTTCTCGGAGAACGGCTCTCCGGCCTCAACTGGGTCGGCGTCGGCCTGATCGCGCTCGGCGCGGCGCTGGTCGCGATCCGCTGATCGCGGCCTGCGGCACGCGCGTTGCTTCGAGCGCTCCGCCACATCGCCCAACGGGACAAAGAGCGGAAACAAATTCCGAGTTCTCCACGTCACCCGGCAGATGTCGCCGTGCCGTAGGAGTATTTTGCATGTCGTCGACCTCCTCCACCGCTTCGCGCGCCCAATCCTTCGCGGAGCGGGTCGGCTCCGCAGCGCTCAGGCGTGGTCGTTTCAACCCGGACTTTTCCCAGCCCTTCGCGCTCGGTGACGACGATCGCGCCATCTTGACGATGCGCGGCCTCGACGAGGCGAAGCAGACCGCCGCCGCGACGCTGTGGTCCTCCGCCCGAAGCGCCGTGGCGAGCGGTCGCGGCCTCGAGTTCCTGAAGGGGCTCGACGCCGGCTCGCTGGCGGTGCTGCAACAGGCCGCGTGTCTCGCCGACCCGATCCGTCCCGGCGCGGTGTCGGAGGAGGGGGCGGAGAACCTCCTGTTGAAGCCGACCGAGGCGATCGACCGGAATCGCGACGGGCTCGTCGAGGTCGGCGTCGGCCGATTGATCGCCTTTCCGCCGCCCGACGCCTCGCCGGCGTTGCGCTCGGCCTGGACGGCGACCGTCGACACCCTCGATTCGGGCGACGCCGCGATGCTCGCCCTCGAGCTCGCTTCGCCCTCCATTCCGATCGACGGCGGCGCGCCGCAGTTTCCCGACTTCGGCTCGCCCGATTTCGATTGGACCGGTTGGATGGAGAGGTTGTTCGAAGGCGCAGCCGTCTCTGCGCCCTACAACGACGCCGAAGCGAACCGTCGCACCTTCGCTCGACTGTCTCGCTTCGAGGCGGCGTTGAAGGACAACGGGCTCGCCTGACGCGAAGTCCGCCCCCTCCCGAAACGGCGAGAGGCGCGCCCCGAAGGGCGCGCCTCTCGATTTTCTTCATTCGAACGACGCCGATCAGCGCGGCAGTTCGGTCTTGCCCATCAGCTCCAGGTCGATGGCGCGGGCGGCCTGACGGCCTTCGCGGATCGCCCAGACGACGAGGCTCTGGCCGCGGCGCATGTCGCCGGCGGCGAAGACCTTCGGCACCGAGGTCTTGTAGTCGACCTCGGTCGCCTTCACGTTGCCGCGGCCGTCCTTGTCGACGCCGAGGGCGTCGATCATGCCCTCGTGCACGGGCGAGACGAAGCCCATGGCGAAGAGCACCAGATCGGCCTTGATCACCTTCTCGGTCCCGGCGATCGGCTGGAACTTGGCGTCCACCTCGGCGATGTGGACTTCCTTGACGCGGCCGTCGACGCCCTCGAACTTCGTCGCGGTGACGCCGAAGAGACGCTCCGAACCCTCGTCGTGCGAGGAGGAGGTCCTGAGCTTCAGCGGCCAGTTCGGCCACGTGGCGAGCTTGTCCTCCTTCTCGGGGGGACGCGGCATGATCTCGAGCTGGGTCACCGACAGCGCGCCCTGACGCACCGAGGTGCCGATGCAGTCGGAGCCGGTGTCGCCGCCGCCGATGACGACGACGTGCTTGCCGCCGGCCAGGATCGGCTCGACGTCGCCGATCGGCTCGTTCGAGACGCGGCGGTTCTGCTGCGGCAGGAACTCCATGGCGAAGTGGATGCCGGCCAGCGCGCGGCCGGGGACCGGCAGATCGCGCGGCTTCTCGGCGCCGCCGGAGAGCAGCACCGCGTCATGGGTCTCGACCAGGGTCTCGATCGCCACGTCCTTGCCGACGGCGGTGTTGAAGTGGAAGACGACGCCTTCGCCGACGAGCTGCTGGACGCGGCGTTCGACGACGGTCTTGTCGAGCTTGAAGTCCGGGATGCCGTAACGCAGCAGGCCGCCGGCCTTGGCGTTCTTCTCGTAGACGTGGACCTCGTGGCCGACGCGGGCGAGCTGCTGGGCGGCGGCGAGGCCGGCGGGGCCGGCGCCGACGACCGCGACCTTCTTGCCGGTCCTGGTCTTCGGGACTTCCGGCTGGAGCCAGCCGTTCTGCCACGCCGTCTCGGAGATCGTCGCCTCGATGGTCTTGATGGTGACCGGGGCGTCGATCAGGTTCAGCGTGCAGGCGGCCTCGCACGGGGCGGGGCAGATGCGGCCGGTGAAGTCCGGGAAGTTGTTGGTCGAGTGCAGGTTCTTGGCGGCGGTCTCGTAGTCGCCGTCGTAGACCAGATCGTTCCAGTCCGGGATCTGGTTGTTGACCGGGCAGCCGCGGTGGCAATAGGGCACGCCGCATTCCATGCAGCGGGCGGCCTGACGCTCGACGTCGGCCTTGCCGAGCGGCAGCGTGAACTCGCGATAGTGGCGGATGCGGTCCGCCGCCGGCTGATACTTCAGCTCCTGGCGATCGTATTCGAGAAAGCCGGTGACCTTACCCATGGCGTCACTCCGATTCCTTGGTCTGTCCGGTCCGGTCATCCGCCTTCGGGCGCAGCGCGCTTCACGAAGGGGACCCGCCGGGAGATTTCGTCGCGTCCCCGGGCCGGCTCGGCCGACCCGGAAACTCTCACCCGGAGCCGAGGGTCACTCGGCCGCCTGACGTTCGGCCTGCATCTTCTCGAGCGCCTTGCGGTACTCGACCGGCATGACCTTGACGAACTTCGGCCGGAACACCTCCCAGTTCTCCAGGATCTCCTTGGCGCGGGCGGAGCCGGTCCAGTGGAGGTGGCTGGAGATGAGCTGCCAGAGGCGTTCGTCGTCGTGGCGCGTCATGTCGCCGGAGACGTCGACCTTGCCCTTGAAGTCGAGGTCGCCGCCCTGGTGGTGCAGCTTCTCGAGCAGGATGTCCTCTTCCGGCACCGGCTCAAGCTCGACCATCGAGAGGTTGACCCGCTTGGCGAAGGTGCCGTCCTCGTCGAGGACATAGGCGACGCCGCCCGACATGCCCGCGCCGAAGTTGCGGCCCGTCGGCCCCAGCACCACGACGATGCCGCCGGTCATGTATTCGCAGCCGTGGTCGCCGACGCCCTCGACGACCGCGATGGCGCCGGAGTTGCGGACCGCGAAGCGTTCGCCGGCGAAGCCGCGGAAGTAGCATTCGCCTTCGACCGCGCCGTAGAGCACGGTGTTGCCGACGATGATCGACTTCTCCGGCACGATCTTCGAGGCCGGGTTCGGCTTGACGATCAGCCGGCCGCCGGAGAGGCCCTTGCCGACGTAGTCGTTGCCGTCGCCGATCAGCTCGAGGGTGACGCCGCGCGCCGCCCAGGCGCCGAAGGACTGACCCGCGGTGCCGGTCAGGGTCACGTGGATGGTGTCCTCGGGCAGGCCGACGTGACCGAAGCGCTTGGCCACTTCTCCCGACAGCATCGCGCCGACCGACCGGTTGACGTTGATCACCCTGGTCTCGATGCGCACCGGCTGGCGGGTCTCCAGCGCCGACTGGGCGTCGGCGATGAGCCTGCGGTCGAGCACGTCGTCGATCGGGTGCTGCTGGCGGATGGTGTGGCGGCGCTCGTCGGCGGTCGCCTTCGGCATGTGGAAGAGCCGCGAGAAGTCGAGGCCCTTGGCCTTCCAGTGGCTGATCGACGCCTTGGTGTCGAGCAGGTCGGTGCGGCCGGTGATGTCGGAGAGCTTGCGGAAGCCCAGCGCCGCGAGCTGACGACGGACTTCTTCGGCGACGAAGAAGAAGTAGTTGATGACGTGCTCGGGCTGGCCCAGGAAGCGCTTCCGGAGCACCGGATCCTGGGTGGCGATGCCGACCGGGCAGGTGTTCAGGTGGCACTTGCGCATCATCAGGCAGCCGGCGGCGATCAGCGGGGCGGTGGCGAAGCCGAAGCCGTCCGCGCCGAGCATGGCGCCGACGACGACGTCGCGACCCGTCCGCACGCCGCCGTCGACCTGGAGCTCGACGCGCGAGCGCAGGCCGTTGACGACCAGCGTCTGCTGGGTCTCGGCGAGGCCGATCTCCCACGGCGAGCCGGCGTGCTTGATCGAGGTCAGCGGGCTCGCGCCGGTGCCGCCCTCGAAGCCGGAGATGGTGATGTGGTCGGCGCGCGCCTTGGCGACGCCGGCGGCGACGGTGCCGACGCCGACTTCCGAGACGAGCTTGACCGAGACCTCGCCGGTCGGGTTGACGTTCTTCAGGTCGAAGATCAGCTGGGCGAGATCTTCGATCGAGTAGATGTCGTGGTGGGGCGGGGGCGAGATCAGCTGCACGCCGGGGGTGGCGTGACGGACCTTGCCGATCACCGCGTCGACCTTGTGGCCGGGCAGCTGACCGCCTTCGCCGGGCTTCGCGCCCTGCGCCATCTTGATCTGCATCTGGTCGGAGTTGACCAGATATTCGGTGGTGACGCCGAAGCGGCCGGAGGCGACCTGCTTGATCGCCGAGCGCATCGAATCGCCGTTGGCCATCCGCACGAAGCGATCGGATTCCTCGCCGCCCTCGCCGGTGTTGGAACGGCCGCCGATGCGGTTCATGGCGATGGCGAGGGTGGTGTGGGCTTCGCGCGAGATCGAGCCGTAGGACATCGCGCCGGTGGCGAAGCGCTTGACGATGTCGACGGCCGCCTCGACCTCCTCGAGCGGCACCGGGGTCTGGCCGATCTCTTCCGCCGACTTGATGCGGAACAGGCCGCGGATGGTGGTCAGCCGCTCGTTCTGCTCGTCGATCGGCTTGGAGAACTCCGCCTGGAAGGCTTCGAAGGAGTTCTTGCGGACGGCGTGCTGGAGGCCCGTGATGGTGCCGGCGGTCCAGACGTGGGCCTCGCCGCGCATGCGCTGGGCGTATTCGCCACCGACGTCGAGCATGTTGGCGAGCACCGGATCGACGCCGAAGGCCTTGGCGTGGCGTTCGACGGTCTCCTTGGCGACCTCGTCGAGGCCGATGCCTTCGATCTTGGTGGCGGTGCCGAAGAAGTATTGCTTCACGAACTTCGACGAAAGGCCGACCGCGTCGAAGATCTGCGCGCCGCAATAGGACTGATAGGTCGAGATGCCCATCTTGGACATGACCTTGAGCATGCCCTTGCCGATCGCCTTGATGTAGCGATAGACGATCTCACCCGCATCGACGTCTTCGGGGAACTGATCCTTCATGGCGATCAGGGTGTCGAAGGCGAGGTAGGGGTTGACCGCCTCGGCGCCGTAGCCGGCGAGGCAGGCGAAGTGATGCACTTCGCGCGGCTCGCCGGATTCGACGACCAGACCGGCGCGGGTCCTGAGGCCCTTGCGGATCAGGTGATGATGCACGGCGGCGGTGGCGAGCAGCGCCGGGATGCCGATGCGCTCGCGCCCGACCATGCGGTCGGAGAGCACGATGATGTTGTAGACCTGACCGGCCGCCGACATGCGCACGGCGGCTTCCGCCTGGATGCAGATCGCCTCCAGCGCCGGACGCATGCCGGAGGCGCCGTTGGCCGCCGGATAGGTGATGTCGATGGTGATCGACTTGAAGCCGGCGCCCTCGACGCTCTCGATGGTGCGGATCTTCTCGAGGTCTTCGTTGGTGAGGATCGGCTGACGCACCTCGAGCCGCTTCTGCGCCTCGGCCCCTTCGAGGTCGAAGAGGTTCGGGCGCGGGCCGATGAAGGAGACGAGGCTCATCACCAGCTCTTCGCGGATCGGGTCGATCGGCGGGTTGGTGACCTGGGCGAAGTTCTGCTTGAAGTAGGTGTAGAGCAGCTTGGAGCGGTCGGAGAGCGCCGACACGGGGGTGTCGGTGCCCATCGAGCCGACCGCTTCCTGGCCGGTGACGGCCATCGGCGGCAACAGAACCTTGAGATCCTCCTGGGAGTAGCCGAAGGCCTGCTGCAGGTCGAGCAGGCTCTCCAAGGTCTTCGGCGCGCGCGGGGCGACCGCCGGCAGATCCTCGAGGACGAGCTGGGTGTCCTCGATCCACTGGCCATAGGGATGGGCGGTGGAGATCGACTTCTTGATCTCGTCGTCGGAGACGATGCGGCCGGCCTCGAGGTCGATCAGCAGCATCTTGCCGGGCTGCAGACGCCACTTGGCGACGATCTTCTCCTCCGGCACCGGCAGGGTGCCGGCTTCCGAGGCGAGGATGATGCGGTCGTCGTCGGTGAGGATGTAGCGGGCCGGACGCAGGCCGTTGCGGTCGAGCGTCGCGCCGATCTGGCGGCCGTCGGTGAAGCAGACGGCGGCCGGGCCGTCCCACGGCTCCATGATGGCGGCGTGATACTCGTAGAAGGCCTTGCGCTCGGCGTCCATCAGCTCGTTGCCGGACCAGGCTTCGGGGATGAGCGTCATCACCGCGTGCGGCAACGAATAGCCGCCCTGCTGCAGGAACTCGAGCGCGTTGTCGAAGCAGGCGGTGTCGGACTGGCCCTCGTAGGAG
>JAJTBO010000040.1 GCA_021286855.1 Hyphomicrobiales bacterium
TGTCGCTTTTAACTTCTGATTTCAAACGCCGAAACGTCATACGCCGGTTGGACTTGGGCGGTAGATAGAGTGCGAATTTTCGCCAACGATTTCACTGGCGGCGCGACTTGCCCGATCGATTGCAAACCCGAACGCCCCCTTCTGCGGCTTCGCCGCCGTCGGAGGAGGCGTGGCTCACCGCGCGCCGCGTCGCGCGCGAACTCGACCGGATCCTCGATGCGGCGGGTTCGCACCGTGCGGCGGTCGAGCGGGCCGCGGCCGAGCTGCGCCTCTCGACCCGCCAAGTCTACAATCTCCTTGCGCGCTATCGGGCCGATCGGCGGGTGTCGTCGTTGTTGCCGCGCCGGAGCGGCACGCGGAAGAAGCAGCTCGATCCGGACGTCGAGGTCATCATCGCGACGACCCTGCGGACGCAGTGGCTGACGCTGGAGGCGCCGCCGCTCGCGCCCGTCGTGGCCGAGATCCGCGCCCGCTGCGAGGAGGCGGGCTTGGCCGCGCCGTCCTACCTCGCCGTCGCCCGCCGGATTCCGACGCTGTTCGGCCCGGAAGAAATCGCTCAGAAGCGGTCGGCCGACCCGAAACATCTGCTGCGGCTCAAACCGAGACCGGGATACATCCGTGCGGCGAAGCCGCTCGAGGTCTGTCAGATCGATCACACGCCGACCGACATCCATTTCGTCGAGGTGGTGGAGGGCGAAGGCGTCTTCGTCGGCCGGGCCTACCTGACCCTCGTCGTCGACGTGGCGACCCGCTGCATCCTCGGCTTCTGCCTGACTCTCGAGAAGCCGTCGGCGCTGTCGGTCGCGCTGTGCCTCGCCCAGTCGATGTGCCCGAAGGAGGCCTGGTTGGCGGCGCGCGGCATCGACGAATCCTGGCCGATGTTCGGGCGTCCGCGACAGCTCGTCACCGACTCGGCGAAGGAGTTCAAAGGGCATGCGTTCCAGCGCGGCTGTGAAGACTACGGCATCCGCGTTCGCTTCCGCGATCGTGGCCGTGTTCATCACGGCGGGGTGGTCGAGCGGCTGCTCGGCAAGCTCAACGGCGTTCTCGCGACGCATCCGGGGTCGGCGGGACGATCCGTGGCGGACCGCGACGGCTATCCGGCGCAGCGGCGCGCCCGCCTGAGCTTCGCCGACCTCGAGCGCTGCGTCGCACTGGCCGCGATCGATCACAATCTGCAGCAGAACGAGAAGACGCTGCGGGTGCCGGCGACGGAATGGGCGCGCAGCAGTCTCGATCTGCCGTGTTTCGAGGACGATCCGGCGCGGGTCCTGCTCGCCTTCCTGCCCGGGGTGGAACGACGCCTGTCGCCGCAGGGCGTCGGCATGTTCGCGCTGGACTACTATTCGCCGTGGCTGGGTCGCCTAGTGCCTCAGCGGGACCGGTTGGGCCGGCTCGAGGTGCGATACGACCCCCGCGACATCAGCCACATCTATGTCCGGGATCCGGAGACGCGGGAGTTTCGCCCCGTCGCCCGGCGCGACGGTCGGCTCGCGCCGATGACGCTTTGGGAGCACCGCGACGAGCGAGCGCGTCGGCGTGCCGCCAACGCCCGATCGGAGACGGAGAAGGTGGCGTTGCAACGCCGCATCGCCGAGATCGTCGGCGGATCGAAACCGGCGAAGGCCGTGCTGCGCGACGCCGTACGCCGGACCCACGCGGCGGAGGCCGGCAAACCCCACGAGGCCCTGCGTCCGTCGGAGCCCGACGCGCCGGCCGCGCCCCCGGTCCGTGAGAGGCGCCGGCTGCCGGTCGAGGATTGGTGAGATGGCCGACCATCTGCTCGATCACGTTCGCCCCTGGCTCGACTGCAGCCCGGACGAGCGGATCGCCTATATTCGGGCGCCGCGTTGGATCGGACATCATGGTGCCGGGCGGGCCCTCGAACGGCTGAACGAATTGCTCCTGCGACCGCCGACGCTGCGCACCCGCGGTCTGATGCTGGTCGGGCCCTACGCCAACGGCAAGACGATGATCGCCGAGCGGTTCGCCGTGACCCATCTGAGATCCGCCGAGGCGCAGCGGGTGTGGGTGGTCCAGACGCGTGAGGGCGCCGGGCTCGCCCATTTCTACGCCGGCATCCTCGGCGCATTGCACGCGCCGACGGGAAGCAGCCGGGACGTCGGCCGCAAGGCCGAGCAGGTCGATCGCCTGCTTGAGGGCCTCAAACCCAGAGTCCTGATCTTCGACGAGTTCCACAATGCTCTGCGCGGCCGCTCGCGCGACGTGGAGGCGGTCCTGGGGTTCCTGCGCCGGATCGGTCGCGAGTTCGACGTGTCGCCGGTTCTGATCGGCGAGGTCGCGGTCTACGACTTCATCAACGCGACCGACGAAATGGCGAGCCGGTTCGAACTCATCGCGGTGCCGCGCTGGCGCTACGACGAGGAGTACCTCACGCTCCTCGACAGTCTCGAAGGCGCCCTGCCGCTGGCGTGCCGGTCCGATCTCGCCGAGGAAGGCTCGGCGCGCGAGATCTTCCGGCTGTCGGAAGGGCTGATCGGCGAGATCGTGGCGATCGTCACGGCGGCGGCGGTCGTGGCGGTGCGATCCGGCGTCGAGCGCATCACCCGGGCGTCGATCGATGCGCTGGACTACGTCCCGGTGTCGCGACGCCGCGCGGCGCCCCAGCGCGACGGTCTGCTGTGAGCGGCGCGGCCGGCTTCTCCATCGAGATCCGCGAACGATACCGGGATGTCGTCGCGGATCGGTGGCCGGTCACTCCCGGCCCCGAGCCCGACGAATTGCCGTCGAGCTGGCTCCATCGCCTGGCAATCACCAACGGCATCGCGCCACGGGCTTTCGCCGACGTGCTCGGGCTGGGCGGCGGGATGTGGTCGTCCCGCCTCGACGTGGATCTCCCCGACGCACTCTCGGCGCGGCTCGGCGTTCGGACGGGCGTGGCATGCGAGACGATCTCGGCGATGGCGACGACGAGTGGGGCGCTGGCGCCGCTTCTGTTGCCCTTGCGCGCGAACGCCCGCCGGAGCCGATCAACATGGGTCCAGTATTGCGCTTCGTGTCTCGCCGACGATCGGACACCCTATTTTAGGCGGTCCTGGCGGCTGGCGTCGCGGATTTCTTGTTTCCGGCACGGTTGCGGTCTGCGTGATCGCTGTCCCGCCTGCCGTGGCGCCTTGGCCCCCTTTGCTCAGACGGATCTGGTCCCGCATCATGTCTGCGCGCACTGCGGCTTCGACTTGCGCGGCGCTGCCAGGGTGTCGGTGACGGCCGCGGCGCGGCGATTGGAGCGGTCGATCGACGACACCTGGAAGGCGGAAACGCCCGAAGCCTCGTCGCGGATCGAGGCGCTGGTCGCGTGCCTCCTGCGCGCGCCCGTCGTCGTCGGCGGTGGCTCCAGCCGGCTGCTCACCAACCTGTCGGCGGCGGCGCGCATCCGTTGCTTCGAGCGACTGGCGCAGAGAGCTGGTGAGGAGCCGATCGCTCAGTTCATGGATTTCGTCGGCGAGGGTCGGAGACCGTCGCCGAGCGCGCAGGCCCATCCACGTGGCGCCGACCTCATGGATTTGGTGGCGGCCTATGTGCGTGTCACCGCCGGCGGGGTGCGTTCGAAAGTCCGGTGCGGCGTTCGCGACGTGGTCACGGGACACTCCATGCCCGAAACCGTCCGCGGCCCGTCGTCTCGCGCAGGTCGAGGTCCTTCACCAGATCGAGGGCGGCGCGGGGCGTGACGGCGAGCGCCTCGGCGATCATGCCGGCCGAGACCAGCGGCCTCGAGATCACCAAGTCGATCAGCTCCGGCAGCCGGGATGTGGAGCGGCGACCGGCGAGCTTGCGCAGCAGCAGCGTGCGGGCGGTGAGCCAGCGGTCGTGCTGTTTCATCCCCTCATCCGCGGCGGCGGCGATGGCGTCGAGCTCGGCGACGAGACGCACCGACGCGTCGCGGTGCCGGCGCCGTTCGCGCGGCACCGCCTTGGCGCCCTCGGCGAGGCAGGGCAGATGGGCGCGAGCCTTGCCGCGCTCCCGCAGAAGGGCGGCGGCGAGCAGGCGGCCGAGGCCGGGCGCGCGCTGCAGCGGCTCGATCGCAGTCCATGCCGTGTGAGCGATCGCGGCGGCGAGGGTCGGCGGCAGGTCGCGCGTTCGATCGACGGCGTTGCGCCACTCGGCCAGACGCGCCTCTTCGTCCCAGTCGAGGTCGTAGACGAGCGGGTCTCGGTCTCGGTGCGGCGGTGGGCGCGATGCCTCGCCGGCGAGGGCGCGGTTCGAACGGGCGATCGCCGCGTCGACTGCGGCGAAGGCGTCGGCCAGGGCCTGATCGCCGGCGCCCGCGTTGAACCCTTCAGCATTCGTCGCGTCATCGTCGTCACCCTCGGAGACGAGGTTTGGTTCTCGCTCCGCCTCGCGGGGAAACCCCTCGTCTCCGGCGGTCCGTCCGCGTAAAATCGCGAGACCGGCGTTGGACAGGGCCCAGCCGGGTTCGGCGCCGGCGATGCGGCGGCGCTCCCTCAGCACGGCGTGCGCCCGGGTGAGTTCGTGGGTGGGGGCGCGCGCATCGAGACGAGCGTCGTGCAGGACCAGGTCTTCGAGGGCGACGAGCTCGCCGTCGAGCCAGAGCGTGGCGGCGGCGTCGCCGAAATGGGTTCTGGCGATCCAGCCGTCGCGGATCGGGCTCGTGTGCAGACGCTCGTCGAGCCGAGCGAGTGCGTCTTCGGCGCGGGCCAGCGGTCGCGCTAGCAGGGGCCAGGGGAGCGGGTCGGGAAGGCGGGTACGCGAGGAGGTCATCGGGAGGCTTGCGAGGGGAGGGGAAGAGGGTTCGAGACGGCTGCAGGGAACTTTCCGAGTTTCGAGACAGAAATCCCCGTCGATACAGAAGGATAGTGGCGACCCACTGAAATCGAAGAGGGAAAATCGCGTGCTGGTTTTTCTCTAAGCGTTGCAAATTGAAATCGATGAGTGAAAGCGACAGCG
>JAJTBO010000005.1 GCA_021286855.1 Hyphomicrobiales bacterium
GCCGCGCACCCAGGTCGCGGTCGACGACGGCTCCAAGAAGAAGCTCGGCATCCTCAACCAGACCGTCTCGCTGCGCGAACTTGTCGACGGCCTCAACGCGCTCGGCGTCGGTCCGCGCGACATGATCACCATCCTTCAGGCGATCAAGGCCTCCGGCGCGCTCCAGGCCGAGATCGAGGTGATGTGATGAGCGACCTCGCCGCCGCAACCCTCCTCTCCGCGCCGCCCGCCCTGCATCAGGTGTCGGCCGCGCCCGCCGCGAACGCCTCCCGCGAGGAGAAGGCGCGCGCCCAGGCGACCGAGTTCGAGCAGGTCTATCTCTCCACCATGCTGAAGCAGATGTTCTCCGGCCTCTCCACCGAAGCGCCCTTCGGCGGCGGTCAGGCCGAGGAGACTTGGCGCGGCATCCTCGTCGAGCAGTACGCCGACACCATGTCCAAGGCCGGCGGCGTCGGGATCGCCGACGCCGTCTATCGCGATCTCCTCGCCGTACAGGAAGGCGCCGGCGCATGACCCTCGATCTCGTTCAGCTTCAGGCCGTCCAGGACACCGAACGTCCGATCCGCACCGAAGCGGAGGCGCGCGCCTTCCTGCTCGAATTCGAGACCGTCATGGGCGCGCTGATCTCCACCATCGAGGAAGAGACGGCGCTGGTGCGCGCCGGCCGGCTCTTCGCCGCGACCGACGTCGTCACCCGCAAGAACGCCGAGCTCGGCCGCTACCTCCAGATCCGCACCCGGCTGAAGCGGGAGTTCCACACCTTGACGCGATTGACGCCCGACGTGCTCGGCCGCATGCGCGCCGACCATGTCGCCGCCATCGAGAAGGTCCGCGCCAATCTCGGCGTCCTCGCCATCGCCCGCGAGGTGGCCGAAGGCATCGTCCGCAACGTCGCAGCGAGCGTCGGCCGCGCCGCGGCCCCGAGCTCCTACGGCCGCAACGCCGCCCCGCCCTCGAGCCAACGCGTCGCCGCCCGCGGCATCGCGCTCGATCGGCGGATGTGACCCCACGCCGCCTCGATCGACGGCGCGATCTCACGCGAGCCCTGGCATGACTCGACCGGAAATCTATCTCGCCACCCCTGCCTACGGCGGCCTGGTGACCACCAACTACATGCTGTCGGTGCTCGATCTCACTCGCTCGGCCGACGGGCTCGGCTTCGAGGTGTCGGTCAACCTGCTCGCCAAGGATTCGCTCGTCACCCGCAGCCGCAACACTCTGGTCGCGCATTTCCTGCGCGAGAGCGCGGCGTCCCACATGATGTTCGTCGACGCCGACATCGGCTTCCGACC
Source organism: Hyphomicrobiales bacterium (assembly GCA_021286855.1). Classification (GTDB taxonomy): domain Bacteria; phylum Pseudomonadota; class Alphaproteobacteria; order Rhizobiales; family Ancalomicrobiaceae; genus Pinisolibacter. The sequence goes on from JAJTBO010000005.1 coordinate 1,293, forward strand.
GGAACAGGTGAAGCGGATGCTGGATTTCGACGAGGACGTCGTCGCCGGCATGTATCCGTTGAAGGCGCTGCGCTGGGAGCAGCCGGCGACCCTGCGCCATCCCGAGGACCCGCGCACCTCTCTCCTCCATTATGTCGGCCAGTTCGCTCAGGGCGACCGCCTCGCCACCCGCGACGGTTTCGTCACCGCCGTCTATTGCGGCACCGGCTTCATGCTGATGAAGCGAACCGTGCTGGAGCGCATGGTCGCCGCCTACCCGGAGACGGCCTATCGCCGCGACCACGTCCACGCCGCCGACGGCTCGACGGTCGGCGACGCCCATGCGCTGTTCGAATGCGTGATCGACCGCGACACCGGCGAATATCTCTCCGAGGACTTCGGCTTCTGCCGGCGCTGGCTGGCGATCGACGGGACCATCTGGCTCGACACGCTCGGCAGCCTGTCGCACACCGGCCCGATCGACTTCGTCGGCGACCCCGCCTCCCGCTTCTGGCCGAAGAAGAGCTGAGGCCTTCCCCGAACACGACGGCCGCCCCGAGGGCGGCCGTTTCGTTTTCCCGGATCTCCGTCGAGTCCGCGATCAGGAGCGCAGTCCTTCGGCGATCGTGCGGTTGAGATCGACCAGCGGCGCGATGTCGTCGGCGTTCGGATTGGCCTGCAGTTCGACCGTGTGACGGAAGATGAACAGGGCGATGTTGAACAGGTTGTTCTTGTCTTCCTGCGGCAGCGGATTGTCCGGACGCAGAATGAGATCGATCAACACGGTCCAGAGCTTGCGATTGTAGGTCAGCGCCGCCAAGAGGTCGCCCTTGCGCGCCTCGAAGTCGTCGCGGACCGCCTGGAGCTGGGCCGCCGCCTTGAGCAGAAGCATCGATTCCAGATCGCGGCCGGTGACGACGGCGCGACGGGTCTGCTGATAGGCGCGGGCGGCTTGGCTGTTATACATGATGGATCCGCTGCTCCTCGTACTCGATCAGCCGCTTGGCGTGTTTGATCCCTTTATAGAAATCGCCGCTTAATAGGCAGTTATCGATCGCCGTCAGAATTTCGACGGCGCCCGGCGCCGCTTCGGCGAAGTCTCGGGCGAGCGTGCGATAGTCTTCCATCACCCCGTCGTCGCCGTTCTTCAGATAGAGCAGCTGCACGGCCAGATAGACGAGCTTGGCGGGCGTGTCGGCGGCGCGCGCCGGCATGACGTCCTTCTCACGCAGGATCGGCGCGTCGCCCTCGATGAACAGCTTGGCGCGACCGCCGCCGTTGGTGATCAGGCTCTCGCCGATGATGATGCGCTCGCCGGGCTTGATCTCGACCTTGAGCGTCATCGCCCACTCCTACGGAACGACGGAACCCTCCGTCGATGACCTGTTTGACGACGACGGGCGGACGCGACCTCTTCGCGCCCGCCCGCCGGATGGGATCTGCTTCGCGGCGGCGCGAAGCGTCAGCCGAACAACTGCAACACGCTCTGGTCGGCCTGGTTGGCCAGCGACAGGGCCTTGGTCGACAGGCTCTGGCGGGTCTGCAGCGCGAGGAGGTTCGCCGATTCCGAGTTGGTGTCGGCCGCGACGAGACCGTCCGCGCCGGTGGTCAGCGTCGACACCATGTTGTTGGTGAAGTCCTGGCGGGCCTGCACGATCGCGAGGTTCGAACCGAAGTTCGAAGACTGGGTGCGCAAGTCGGTCAAGGCGGAAGTCAAGGTGTCGAGCACCTTGTTGACCTGCTTGTTGGTCTGGAAGCCGCCGGCGTCCTGGTTGTCGAGGCCGAGACCGGAGGCGTTGAACACGACGCCCGAAATCGTCATCTTCGACTGGTCGGTGCCGGTCTTCTCGTTGAAGATCGTGGCGAGATCGTTGCCCATCAGCAGGTTGATGCCGTTGTAGCCGGCATCCTTCGCCATGTCGTCGATCTGCTGAAGGATGTCGTTGAACTGCTGGCGATAGGAATCGCGGGTCTCGGAGGTGGTCGCCGTGTCGCTGACGGTGGTGAAGCCGAGAGCGCTGGCGCCGGAGGTGGCGATCTGCAGATCCTCGCCGCCGGTCTCTTCGATGGAGATGGCGCCGTTGTCGTCGATCACCGCGGCGACGTCGAGCGACGAAGCGTTGATCGCCTTGAGCAGCGAGCCGACCGTCGAATATTCGCCCGAACCGGTGCCGATGGTGAAGGTCTTCGCCGTGGTGCCGGTGGTCGAGTTGCCGGTGGTGATGGTGATCGTCGAGCTCTGCGCGATCGACAGGCCGCTGCCGGTGGTGGCGAGGAGATCGACCGACTTGGTCAGATCCTGCGCGGTGCCGGTGAGGGTGGCGTCGGTCTCGCTGTCGGCGGTCTGAAGCGCCTGCTTGGCGGCCGACTGAGCGTCCTTCACCAGCGAGGTGATGGAGTCGATGCCGTTGGAGGCGGCCTGCAGCGTCTGGATCGAGTTCGAGACGCCGTCGAGCAGGTTGGTCAGGTCGCCGGCGCGGTCGTTGAGCGAGGCGGCGGTGAAGTAGTTGACCGGGTTGTCCAACGCCGTGTTGACCTTCTTGCCGGTGGCCAGACGGTTCTCGGTCGTGGTCTGCTGCATCTTGATCGACTGCAGCGAATTGAGGTTCTGGCGGACGCCGGTCGAAAGAATGGAGGAGGTCATGTCGGACTCCCGTAGGGGCGGCTGTTTCCCGAGACTGCGTTGGGCTGATTAACGCGGATTAGGGTTAACATCCCCTTAAACAGCGTCCGCGATCGGGAATGCCGTTCATTTTTCCGGGGCGCCACGACGTTTTCCGCACTTTTCGAGCTTCCGACGGAAAAGCGAACGTAACGGCAGTCGTCCGCGGGAAGGTTCTTCGAATTCGAATCGAATCGTCCGTTTCGCCTCAACGTCGTCGACAGATCTTCATGCTATCCAAGGGCGAACGTGTACCCTCACGGGCCGAGACGATCATGACGATGAGCATCTCTCATCCGCTGGTCCGGCCGCCCACTCTGGAGGCGGCCGCGCCGCGCACCGAAGCTCCCTCTTCGGCTCCCGCGAGCCGGACGCACCCGACCGCCGCCGGAAAGACGGCTGCGAGCGAGCATCCGCGCGCCACCGACATAGGCTTCGACGACCGGAGCGGCTTCATGGTGGTGCGCACGGTCGACGTCGTCACCGGCGAAGTCGTCGCTCAGAACCCGACCGAAGCGTACCTCCGGCTCGCTCAGGCGATGACGGCGACGGTGCGCGCCGACGCCGAGCAGACCTCGAGCATCGTCGCCTGAGTTGCGGCGCACGCAAACGCCACACGGTTGACGCGAATACATGCCTCGACGAATGAAGAATTCGTTAGGGATGTTGCCCGCCCCATCCTCGTATTCGTCCATGTCCGCGACTTTCAGAGATCGGTTTAACTTCCGCGAAACTCCCGCCCCTTCATGATCGCTCCACTCCTCAGAACGAGGAGGCGTACATCATGCCCAGAAGGGAACGAGTATCATGTCCACCATCCTGTCGACCGGCGTCCGCCAGAACCTCACCTCGCTGCAGTCGATCAAGACGCAGCAGACCACGACCGAGAACCGTCTCGCCACCGGCAAGAAGGTCAACACGGCGCTGGACAACCCGGTCAACTACTTCACCGCCGCCTCGCTCAACGACCGCGCCGGCGACCTGACCAACCTGCTCGACGGCGTCTCGAACTCGATCCAGACGCTGCAGGCCGCCTCCAACGGCATCGACTCCATCACCTCGCTGGTGAAGGACGCTCAGTCGGCCGCCAAGCAGGCGCTTCAGACCGCCGACAGCGAGACCGACGCCACCCTCACCGGCACCGCGCAGGATCTGACCAAGTCGGTCGATCTCCTCGCCACCACCGGCAGCGGCCTGTCGATCGCGCAGAGCTCGACGATCACCATCACCACCGGCAACTCGACCACCGGCACCACGGCGAAGACCTTCACCATCGGCACCGGTTCGGGCGAATATTCGACGGTCGGCTCGCTGCTCAAGGCGATCAACGCTTCGTCGCTCGACGTCGCCGCGGTGATCGACGACAACGGCGCCATCTCCATCGAAGAGACCGGCGGCGAGGATCTGCAGATCGCCACCTCCGGCGCCAGCGCTCTCGGCTTCACCACCGTCAGCGACACGGCGACCACCTCCGAGACCCGTGATTCCTATCGCCAGCAGTTCAACGACATCCTCGAGCAGATCGACCAGATGGCGAAGGACTCCGGCTACAACGGCATCAACCTGCTGATGGGCAACGACCTGACCACGATCTTCAACGAGAAGACCGGCACGGATCAGTCGAAGATGACCATCTCCGGCACCGTCTTCAACTCGTCGGGCCTCGGCCTCGACAATCAGGACACCGGTGGTTTCCAGACCAACAAGCAGGTCAACAAGGTCCTCGACACTCTGACCTCGGCTCTGACCGACCTTCGCACCCAGTCTTCGACCTTCGGTTCGAACCTGTCGATGGTGCAGGCCCGTCAGGACTTCACCAACAACATGGTTTCGACGCTGACCACCGGCGCCGACAGCCTCGTCGCGGCCGACACCAACTCGGAATCGGCCAACCTCCTCGCCCTGCAGACCCGCCAGAGCCTGTCGACCAAGGCCCTGTCGCTGGCCAACCAGGCCGACCAGAGCGTGCTCTCGCTGTTCTGATCGAAGGTTCGAGCGAAGATACGAAGAGGCGGCGGGCCGGTGGCTCCGCCGCCTCTTCTCTTTTGTCGTCCTCGATCCCGCGGACGCCGCCGCCGATCACCCCCGCAGGGCGCGCAGATACCAGGCGTCGTCGCGCCCGCGCGCGCGCTTCTGCACGCCGCGCACCCTGAACGCCGGATCGCTCTTCAGCGCGATCAGGGCATGGCCCTGATAACGGGCGACCCCCTGATGGACGATCGCCTCGTCGATCACCGCCCAGATCTCGCCGCCGATCTGCCGCCAGCGATGGCAGAAGGCGATGTCCTCGCCGACCATGTAGCCGTCTTCGTTGACGAAGGTGTCGAAGCACCGCAGCAGCCCGCCTTCGGTGAGCCCACGCTCACGGATCTCCGCCGCCGGCTCCTCCACCCAGAGCTGGCGATAGCCCTCGCGCAGTCGCAGCAGCGCCTCGCGCGAGATCAGCACGACCCCGGTCCCGACCAGACCGAACTCGACCATCCCGTCGACCACCTCGATCAGATGGCGGCCGTCGGAGAGAATCTTTTCCATCACCGCTTCGGCGCAGACGTAACTCGACGCGATCAGCCGCGCCTGCATCGTCGGCACGTCCGGATCGGCGAGCGTCTCGCCGAGCTTCTGCCACTGGGTCCGCTTCTCGGGATAGACGCAGGCGACGAAGGGACGCCCCGACTGCAGCATCTTGGCGACCAACGACGGCGAGAACGCCATGTCGGCGTCGACGAAGAGCAGATGTGTGAAGCTCGGATCGTCGAGGACGAGGCTGACCAGGATGTTGCGGGCCATCGACAGAACCGGGATGTTCACCACCTTCTGTTCGAAGACGATGCCCGGCGCCGCCCGCGCGAAGGCCGAGACCATCCCGGCGATCGACTCGTGATAGCCGCGATGCACCATGTCGCCATAGGCAGGCGTCGCGATCAGGATCTTCGGCGCCATTCTCGCCCTCCCCTCCGACGACCGCGCCGGTCAGGCCTCGGCCCGTGACGAGGAGTAGTTGAGCACCATCTGGTCGCCGGCGTTCGCCTGGAGATGAGTCAGATAGTGGCCGACGTAATTGTGCGCGCCGATGCGGATGATCGCCTCGTCGACGCAGGACCAGATCTCGCCGCCGCACCCCTTCACCCAGCGATCGGAGAAGGCGATGTCCGACCCGGTGTGCGACCCGTCCTCGCCCGGCACCATGTCGAAGCACTGGATGTAGCCGCAGCCCTCGGAGAGCCCCATCGTCCGGAGCCATTCCTTCGGCTCGGGGATCCACATTTCCGGCATCCGCGCCTGGATCGTCTCGAAGGCCTCCCGCGCGATCAGCAAAAGTCCGGCGCCGGCGCGCGTCACACGGACGAAGCCGTCGACGACATCGACTTCTCTCTTGCCGTCCTTGCCCACGCGGCCGACGATCGCATCGCCGTCATAGACGTAGCGCACCGATTGCAGTTGCCCCTGCAGGGTGTTGGAGGAGCGCTGCATCGCCCGACGGAAGGCGTCGAAGTCCGCCGCCTTGTCCGGATAGATCGCCCCGACCACCGGCTTGCCGAAGGCGAGCATCTTGGCGACCAGTTCCGGCGAAAAACTCATGTCGGGATCGACGAAGAGCAGGTGCGTGGCATCCGCCTCGGCGAGGAACAGCGACGCCAGGACGTTGCGCGCCATCGGAAAGAACGACGTCGACAGGACGTGGGTGGTGAAACCGATGTGGGGGAACTCTCGGGCGAAGAAGCGGATCGCGTCGAGAACGGAAACGTGCGTGCCGGTCGAGATCGTCTCTCCGTAGACCGGCGTAGCGATGATCACCTTCATGCGAATCCCCCATCGGTTCGTCAACCTTTAGGAAATCATGGTTGACGAAACGTGAAGATCGCCGCTCGGTCGTTCACATGTAATCGGCGAGCGACAGCTTGTAGAAGATCGACGCCGCCTTGTAGCTCGCCTCGATCTGGGTCTGCAGCGTCGTGATCTGCACCGCGAGCGTCGTGTCGTCGACGTTCATCGCCGTGTCGACGGCGGTCTGGTAGGTGTTCGAGGCGACCGTCATCCGCTCGCTCGCCGACTTGGCCGCCGATTGCGCGCCGGCGATTTCGGCGGCGACCGACTGCAGGCTGTCGTTGCCGGTGACGTCTTCGAGTTGGCCCTTGGTGCGGTCGACCACGGCCGCATATCGAGCTTGATCCGTGTCGGTTCCGCCCGACACGTCGATCGTCGAGAGCACCGCGAGTTGCTTGATCTGCGAGGTGAAGGCGTCCTCGTTGGCGCGCACGCCGTAGTTCACCGAGAGCCCGTCTTCGACCCGCGCCTGCGCGTCCGAACGAGAATCGTTGGCGTCGTTGGTGCCGGTGTACCAAGTGACCGTATCGGACGACGTGCCGGCGACGAGGCTCGTCGCGGTGTCGTAGGGCGGGCCGGAGACCCGCATCGGCGTGGCGCCGTTCGCCGTGTCGAAGAAGTTGTTCGCCGCTTCGACCGCGGAGGCCGCCGTCAGCGTCGTCTTGCCGACCGCCGTCAGGGCGCTCGAGAGCGCCGTCTGCAGGTTCGCCTGGGTGTCGGCGGCGGTCGCGCCGATCTCGAAGCCATAGATCGAGCCGTTGTCGGCGTCGTTGACGCTCGTCGAATTCGTCGAATCCTTCGCCGTCAGGGTCACGGTCGTGGTCGAGCCGTCCGGCAGGGTCAGCGTCACCTCGAGCGACTGCCCGGCGGTCGGCTGCCCGGTCATGTCGACCGAGAGCGAGGCGGGCGTGCCGGTCGGCCCGGTCACGGTCGTATTGTCGAGCGTCGAGGTGGCGCTCGTGAGCTTCATGCCGAAGGAATGGGTTCCGTCCTCGGCGAGCGTCACCGTGGTGCCCGAGGAGGAGAGGTTCAACCGGCCGAGCCCGTTCGACCCGAGATCGGCCTGGAGCCGCTCCGAGGCGACTTGCTTGTAACCGGCGCGCACGCCGTCGCCGTTCAACATCGTGTCGACGTCGACCACCGGCGAGGTGTCGCTGGCCTTCCCGGCGAAGAGATAGGTGCCGTCGATGTCGGTGTTGAGCGTCGAGACATAGGCCTCGAGCGCGTTCGAAGCGGCGATCTGCTCCGCCGTCATGCCGGAGGCGGTCAGTTCGAAGCCGTTGGTGCCGAGCTCGCTCGAAATGTTGTTCGACAGGGTGGTCAGCGAGTCGATGCAGTTGCCGACCATCGTCAGTCGCGTGCCGACCGTCGTGATCGTCGACTGATAGGCGTCGTTCTGCGCGACCTTCTGCTGGAAGGACAGCACCAGCGACGGATTGGAGACGCCTTCGTAGGTCGACGACTTGAGCCCCGTCGTCTCCTGTGTGGTCAGGTCGGAAAGCAGGGCCCGCTTGGCGATCAGCCGCGAGGCGAGCGAACCGGTCAGGCCCGTATAGGCATACTTGCTGACGTCCATTGACTGGGGCCTTCTCAGATCGAGTTGACCAACGTGTCGAGCATGTTGCGTAGCGTCGACAAGACTTGAGCGTTGGCCGAATAGTAGGACTGGAGCTGGATGAGCTTGGTCAGTTCGGTGTCCGTGTTCACCGCCGAGGCGTCGTTCATCCGCGAGGTGAGATTGGTCTGGATCACCGACTGGTTGTCGACCAGGGTCTGCTGGGTCGAAGCCTGCCCGGCCCAGTAGGACACCATCGAATTGGCGTAGGAGGTGATCGTCGTCTGCTTGGCGCCGAGCCCGCCGCCCAGGCTGGTGTAGACCTTGGTGTCGGAGAGCGCGTCGGCGAGCGCGGTCGGCCGGGTCGTGTCGCCCGTCTCGGTGCTGGTCGAGTAGTCGACGAGCAGGCTCGGGTCGGTGGTGATCTTGGAGTTGACCTGAATCCGCGAGGCGAGGCCTTCGAGCTGCGAGCCGCCGTCGAAGCTGCCGGTGTAATAGTCGGAGCCGTCGGTGAACACCGCCACCGCCGCCTGTCCGCCCTGTTCCGCGGTCGCCGTCACGGTCTTCGAGAGCCCGTCGACCGTGACCGCGCTCGTTCCCCCGTCGAGGATCCGGATCGTCGAGCCCGACGTGTTCGAGACCGAGAAGTTCGTGCCGAGCGCCGTCTGGATCTGGCTGGCGACCGAGGCCCAGCCGCCGGAGAAGTCGATGCCGTAGACCGTGTCGTTCGGATCGAGCGTGTCGGAATTGGACAGCGGCAGCGCGCTGGCGTTGTTCACCGCGACGAAGGTCACGGTTTTCTGCGTGTTCGTCGCCGTGTCGGTATAGGTCAGCGTCAGCGTGTTGCCGGAGGAGAGATCCGAGGCGTCGATCGAATAGCCCGCCTGCGTCCCCGACGTCGCCGCCGTGCCGGCCGTGGTCGTGTCGGAGAGGGCGGAGGCGAGGCCGGCCGCCACCTGATCGAGCTGATCCTGCACCTGCGGGAGAATCGTGTCGCGCACCTCGACGAGGCCGGCGAGCGAACCGGAGGTGACGAGCCCCGTCCCGATCACGTCGGCGCCCGTGCCGGTCGACGACGCCACCCGGATCTTGCCGTCGCCGCCGAGCGTCAGCTGCGTCGCCTGCGCGTTGTCGACCAGCGTCAGACCGCCCGTCGTCGTCACCCGAACGGTGCCGTCGCTCATCGGCTGAGCGTCGACGCCGACGTAGTTCGAAAGCGACAGGATCGCCTGATCGCGCGCGTCCTGGAGACCGGTGGTGTCGGCGTTCTGCGACTGCGCGAGGACGATCTGCTTGTTGAGGTCGGAGATCTGCTGCGTCAGCGTATTGACCTGATCGACCCCTTCCGAGATCGAGGTCGACACGGAATTCGAGAGGTCGGTCACCGACGACGACAGCGAATTGAGCGTCTGGGCGAGCACCGTCGCCGAATTCACCACCTCGATCTGCGCCGCCGTGCTGTCGGGCTGCGAGGCGAGCGTCTGCATGTCGGTCGAGAACGCGGAGATCGCCGTCGGCAGGGCCGCGCCGCTCTCCGTCGATCCGAGCAGGGAGTCGATCTGTTCCAGATAGGTGTTCTTGGCGTCGAGATAGGAGGCGGTCGCCGTCGACGTCGTCAACTGATCGAACACCTCCTGATCGAAGGCGCGGCTGACCGTCGTGGTGAAGCCGACCAGCCCCGTCGAGGCGTAGATGCCCTGGGCGCTGATCGTCTTCTCGGTATAGCCGTCTGTCGAGGCGGCGGCGATGTTCGCCGACACCAGAGACGTCGCCGCCTGCGTGACCTTGAGGCCGCTCGCCGCAATGCCGACCGACGCGCTGAGACCCATGACGCACTCCTCTCGCCGACCGCCGCGCGGTCACCCACTCAGCGGATGATGTCCAGGACGGCCTGCATCATGTTGTTGGCGGTGGAGATCACCTTGGAATTGGCGGAATAGGCCTGCTGCGTGACGATCATCTTCGAGAACTGATCGGTGATGTCGACATTGGAGGCCTCGAGCGCCGAGGAGGTGATGGTCGCCGCGGAGGAGAGATAGGGGCTGCCGGATTCCTTGGTCGCCTGATAGGCGTTGCCCGACACCGCCAGCAGTTCCGCGTCGCCGTCGAAGGAGTAGACGCCGATCTTGTAGAGATCGACCGTCTTGCCGTTCGAATAGGAGGCGGTGAGGATGCCGTCCGAGCTGATCGACAGACCGGTGTAGGTGCCGGCCGAATAGCCGTCCTGGCTGAGCACCGTCTGGCTGACCGTCGTCCCCGAATTGTACTGGGTGAGGTTCGAACCGAAGGAGAAGCCGACATTGCCCAGGTTGGTGCCGTCGATGGTCAGGCCCGACAAGGTGATCGAGCTCGACGTCGGCGAGGTCAGCGCGCCGGTGCTGTCGAAGGTGAAGGACGAGGACGACGCCAGAGTCCATTCCGCCGAGGCGCCGGTGGCGGTCGAATCGGACTGATAGTAGAGGCTCCAGGTGTCCGACGCGGTCTTCGCCCAACGCAGATTGAGCGAGATGTCGTTGCCCTGCTCGTCGTAGAGCGTCACCGAACCGCCGGAGAGCGATTCCGAGAGGAAGGTCGAATTGTCGGCGGCCGCGATCGTCGTCGGATAGCCCGTCGAATTGGTCATGTCGGTCGCCGAGATCGTCGTCACGGAACTCGCCGACGGCAGGTTTGCTTCGTAGTCGACCGTCGTCGTCGCCTTGGCCGGGATGATGCCGGTGTCGATCTTGATCGACTCGGCCGTGGTGCCGGTGGTGTTGCCGGTGGTCGGATCGATCGGCAGGCCGGTCAGATAGTAGCCGGCCGAATTGGTCATGTAGCCGTCGGCGTTCATCGTGAAGTCGCCCTGACGGGTATAGTAGTAGGTGCCCGAGAGGTTCACCTGACCGTCGGTCTCGCCGGTCTTGGCCTGCACCTGGAAATAGCCGTCGCCGCTGATCGCCATGTTGGTGGAGACCGACGTGGCCGAGATGTTGCCCTGCACGGTGTTGGTGGTGACCGACCGCGCGGTGACCGAAGCCGAATTCTGCGACGAGGAGGAGGTGCCCGACGAGGTCAGGAGATCCTCGAAGGCGGTCTCGACCGACTTGTAGCCGGTGGTGCTGGAGTTGGCGATGTTGCCCGAGATGTTCTGCAGCGCGTAGGCCTGGGCCTGCAGGCCGACCACCGCGTTGCTCATTGCGTCATAGACACCCATGGAGAACTCCCACTGTCGAAGATCGAGGTCGACGGACCTGTTCGCAAGCGGGATCGCAAACCGCATGCCACGCCGATCACACGGATTTTTCTCGGGTTTTCCGCGAGTTCTCGAGTTAGGCTGACGCTCGCGCCGGGCAGCTTCGACCGGGCGGGCGGTAATTTCTGCCCGGCGGACGGAGCGCTCCGGGATCGAACTGCCGAGCGAGAAGAGGACGGACATGCGTTTCGAAGGCACCAGCGACTACGTGGCGACCGAGGATCTCAGGATCGCCGTCAACGCCGCCGTCACCCTCGAGCGCCCTCTCCTGGTCAAGGGCGAGCCCGGCACCGGCAAGACCGTGCTCGCCCGTGAGATCGCGAACGGCCTCGGCCTGCCGCTGATCGAATGGCACGTCAAGTCGACCACCAAGGCCCAGCAGGGCCTCTACGAATACGACGCCGTCTCGCGCCTGCGCGACGGCCAGATCGGCGACGAGCGGGTCAAGGACATCCGCAACTACATCAAGCGCGGCAAACTGTGGGAGGCCTTCGTCGCCGACCAGCGCCCGGTGCTGCTGATCGACGAGATCGACAAGGCCGACATCGAGTTCCCGAACGATCTGCTGCTCGAGATCGACCGCATGGAGTTCCACGTCTACGAGACCGGCGAGACCATCAAGGCGCGCCGCCGGCCGATCGTGATCATCACCTCCAACAACGAGAAGGAGCTGCCCGACGCCTTCCTGCGCCGCTGCTTCTTCCACTTCATCCGCTTCCCCGACGCCGAGACCATGGAAGCGATCGTCGACGTCCATTTCCCCGGCCTGAAGAAGCAGCTGCTCGCCGAGGCGATGCGGATCTTCTTTGCAGTGCGCGACGTGCCGGGCCTCAAGAAGAAGCCCTCGACCTCGGAGCTGCTCGACTGGATCAAACTGCTGCTCAACGAGGACATCGACGCCGACACGCTGCATGAGACCGATCCGCGGAAGACGATCCCGCCGCTCGCCGGCGCGCTCCTGAAGAACGAGCAGGACGTCCACCTCTTCGAGCGGCTGGCCTTCCTGTCGCGGCGCGATTCCAGACAGTGAAATCAACAGGATATGAAAGATGCCTAATGAAAACATGGATATGATAATATTTCATCTCAACGAACAGCAAAATCTATTACAAAGCTACCGATCTGTAGCGGTCACACACCAAGCATTAACCGCAGCAATCGTAATGGTTATGATTTCTGTAATAGAAAACTACGATAGTATACCTGGATTTTTTGACAACAACAATCTTTCGTCAATAATGATAGTCATCTTACTTATGACACTACAGGCCGTAGTCATCTTATATGGAAAAATGACAACCGATATATTCAAAGAACAAACGGAAAAACGCGAGAGGAATGTATCGATATTGCAGCATTTGATGAAAATTGAAGAAAGTGGTTACTTAAAAGAAAAATTATCACTTGTGGGAATTAACACTACCGTACCTTTATCAAGTATTTTCCAGCTAATTGGGAATAAATGCAAAAATGCAAGCCCAGATAGCAATCACCTCATATTCACTGAGGATCAGATTGAAGCCATCAAAGATTTAACTAAACCACCAAAAAATAAAATTTCAACGAGATTAGATTTTTCAAAATCTGTCTTCCAAATATTTTATATTATATGGGCGTTTGGTTCTGTATATTCAATCATCCGGGTTTTCTTTGTCATGAAATTGTGTATAGACTACATTTCAAATATTTGTTAGAATAATAATATTTGAATTAATACTCATAATACCGATCGCGAATAATGCATTGTACATTGCAAGCTGCCATAAACTAAAATAAAAACTTGATATGCTTGATTTCGAGGATGTTCCGCGAGGGGCGCTGAGGCGCGGGCGCGGCGGCCTCAGAAGCCGCCGCCGCTCGCCGTTCCGGGCGCGCATACCTTCGCCTCCGCCGCGAGTTTCTCCGCTCCGACCAGCTTCACCAGATCGACGTCGTCGAGAAGCGTCAGATATTCGCCGGTCTCGGCGGTCTTCATCCACGACGAGACCCGGAACTCCTTCGGGATCGGCGCGCCTTCCGGCCGACAGCCGTCGACGCCGATCGACAGCGTGCCGGTGAAGGCGCCCGGCTCCTTCGCCGCCCGCTCCTGCGCCCGCGCCCGCGCCTCCATCAGCCGCGCCGTCTCGGCCGGCGGAATGCGGAAGGCGCGCACCATCTGCCCCGGCTTCGCCTTGACCGCGCCGAGCCCGGTCTCCGCCGCGAGCGGCGCCTCTTCCAGCGCGATTTCGATCTTCTCCTCATCGCCGCCGCCCTTGCGCGCCTGGGTGAGGACGAGTTTCGCGCCGCCATGCGCCGGCATCGCCTCCCTCGGCATCGCCACCGCCGCGCGCAGCCGCGCCGGATCGGTGGTCATCGGATCGAACGATCTGAGCGCCCACAGGGTCTGCGCCGGAACATGCGAACAGGCGGCGAGCGCCAGAGCGAGCGGAAGAACGGCGGCGAGCGGCTTCATATCCATCTCCAAGCGATGATTTTTTATCGTTTGACATTAATTTTTATCCGTGTCAAATGATGTTCATCCGATGTTGGAGAACCGCCGCGATGGACGCCGCCGCCCCCGCTTCTCTTCCCGCCCTGCAGTCGCGCATCGGCTGGCTCTGCCAGAGCCTGCGCTTCGCGGCGCTCGCCTATCCGACCTGGATCTTCGTGTTGTTGGCGCTGCACTGGTCGAACGCCGACGACGTCACCCGCGCCTATTCGCACTGGCTGAAGGCGACCCTCGTGGAAGTGCCGGCGCCCCAACGCGTCGGCGGCTTTCTGATCCAGATGATCCCCTTCGCGCTGACGAGCGCCGCCTGCTGGAACCTCTGGAGGCTGTTCAGCGGCTTCCTCGCCGGTCGGGTCTTCACCCTCGACGCGGCGCTGACCCTGCGCCGCCTGTCGCTCTTCGGACTGGCGGCGGTGGCGATCGATCTCGTCTCCCGGCCGGCCCTTTCGGGTCTGATGAGCATTCACATGCCGCCGGGATCGCGCTATCTCGCCTTCTTCTTCCAGCCGCACGATCTCCTGGACCTGATGTTCCTCGGCGGTCTGCTGGCGCTCGCCCAGGTCTTCAAGGTCGCCGCCGAACTCGCCGAAGACCACGCCGCCATCGTCTGAGGGCCGCTCATGCCGATCGTCGTCAACCTCGACGTCATGCTCGCCCGCCGCAAGATGCGCTCGCGCGAACTCTCCGAGCGCATCGGCATCACCGAGCAGAACGTCTCGCTGTTGAAGTCGGGCAAGGTGAAGGGCATCCGCTTCGACACCCTCGAGGCGATCTGTCGCGTCCTCGACTGCCAGCCCGGCGACCTCCTGGAATGGCGACCGGACGAGGGTCCCGGCGACGCCTGACGCCGCCGCCCATTCGGCCTCAATCCCCGGCGAAGGCCGGGCAACCGCCCATCGGACCGCAACACGGCCCCGCGCCCGCGCCGCAGGTGGAAGCCGCGAAATCGCCGCCGCCGCTCTTCGGCGACGGCGCGGTCAACGACAGCCGCCGTTCGAGGTCGACGCTCGAACAGGCCGGACATTCGGGCGTTTCTCCGCCCCGAACCAGCGTCGAGAAGGTCTGTCCGCAGGCGCGGCAGTCATAGGCGTGGATCGGCATCGGCGAACCTCCTTCGCGCCTCGTCCCATGCCGCGTTCCGCGCCGACGCGCAAGTGCGGGCGTCCCCTCGCCTCCCGCGCCTCGTCCACACCCTCGCGGTCGGCTCACGCCGCGCAAACCCGCCGCGAGACGAAAGGCGACCCGAATTGCGTCACGACCGTCATATGGCTGTCATGGTATCGTGTATGGCCGCATGCTAAGCGACATTCGTCCCTGAAACTACGAAGGTCCGCCGCCGATGTCCCGTCTGCTCCTGATGCGCCACGCGAAATCCGATCGCAGCGACACGGGGCTCGACGACTTCGACCGCGACCTCGCCGAGCGCGGCCGTCAGGCCGCGCCGCGGATGGCTCACTACATGGCGACCCTCGGCCTCGCTCCGCAGCGCGTCCTGTGCTCGAGCGCCGTCCGCGCCCGCGACACCTTCGCTCTGATGCTCCCGCACTTTTCCGCCGACTGCGAGATCCGCCTGACGCGCGACCTCTACCTCGCCGGCGAGGACGAGACCATCGACGAGATCCGCGGCCACGGCGGCTCAGCCGCGGCCCTCCTCGTCATCGGCCACGAACCGGGCCTGACCCAGACCGCCCGCGCCCTGGTCGGCGCCGGCCATCCCTCGCTGATCGAAGATCTCGAGACCAAGTTCCCGACCGCCGGCCTCGCCGTGATCGACTTCCCGGCGATCCGCTGGGTCGACGTCGAGCCGAAGACCGGCCGCCTCGTCGCCTTCCTGCGCCCCAGCACCATCGATCTGGTCGACGAGATCGTCGCCGACGACGAGGTCTGATCCGCCACGCGAAATCCGCTCGCGCCGCCGTGGCGCGCGGACCGGCGAATGCCTACATGGGAGAGGACCCGCGCCGGAGCTCTCCTCGACCATGCCGTCCCCTCGCCTTCCCGAACTCGGCCTCCTCGATCAGGCCCGCACCGCCCTCGCCAACGCCGGCGACTTCGCGATGGGCTTCGCCACGCCGACCCTTCGGCTCGGCGTCACCGGCCTGTCGCGCGCCGGCAAGACGGTGTTCATCACCGCGCTCGTCCACAATCTCGTCCACGGCGGCCGTCTGCCGCTGTTCGAGCCCGCCGCCCGTGGCCGCCTCTCCCGCGCCGAACTCGAGCCTCAGCCCGACGACGCCGTGCCGCGCTTCGACGTCGAGGCCCATGTCGCCACCCTGATCGAGAAGCGCCTGTGGCCGTCCTCGACCCGTCGCATCTCCGAGCTGCGTCTGACCCTGGAGTTTCAATCGACCTCGCTCTTCGCCCGCGCCTTCGGCCGCGGCCGACTGCATCTCGACATCGTCGACTATCCCGGCGAATGGCTGCTCGACCTGCCGCTCCTGACCAAGACCTGGGCCGAGTGGTCGGCCGAGACCCTCGCCCGGTCGCGCCGTCCGGGCCACGCCCGCGCCGCCGGCGATTGGCTCGCCGCCACCGTGGCGGTCGACCCCGCCATGCCCGAGAGCGAGAGCGAGGCCCGCCGCCTCGCCGGGCTCTTCACCGACTACCTGCGTGCCGCCCGCGCCGACGAACACGCGCTCTCCACCCTGCCGCCCGGCCGTTTCCTGATGCCCGGCGACCTCGAGGGCTCGCCGGCGCTGACCTTCGCCCCCCTCGACGTCGCCGCCGACTTCGTCGCCCCGGCGAAGTCGCTCGCCGCGATGATGGAGCGCCGCTACGAGGCCTACAAGGACGTCGTCGTCCGCCCCTTCTTCCGCGATCACTTCGCCCGGCTCGACCGGCAGATCGTCCTCGTCGACGCTCTCCAGGCTCTCAACGCCGGACCCGAAGCGATCGCCGACCTGCGCGAGGCGCTCGCCGGCATCCTCGCCTGCTTCCGGCCCGGCCGCGCCTCCTGGCTCGCCTCGATCCTGACCCGCCGCATCGACCGCATCGTCTTCGCCGCCACCAAGGCCGACCACCTCCACCGCACCTCCCACGACCGGCTGGAGAAGATCCTGCGCCGCCTCGTCGACGAGGCGATGGAGCGGGCGAGCCTCCAGGGCGCCGAGATCGACGTGGTGGCGCTCGCCGCCGTCCGCGCCACCCGCGAGGCGATCGTCGAGCACGACGGCGAGAAGCTGCCGGCGATCCTCGGCGTCCCCCTCCCGGGCGAGACCGTGGCCGGCGAAGACCTCGACCCGACGGCCGAATTCGCCTTGTTTCCCGGCGACTTGCCGGAAGATCCGGACGAGCTCTTCGCGATCCTGCCGGAATCGGAATCCGAACATGAAGTCGCCGTTGATTCGGATTCGGAACACGAACTCGGCCGACCCGCCGTTTCCGATTCCCACGCAACGACTTCGCCGCCGGACCGGAATCACTTCGCGAACCTCTCCGACCCCACCCTCGCCTTCGTCCGCTTTCGCCCGCCCCGACTGGAGCGCACAGCCGAAGGTCTGACCCTCTCGCTGCCCCACATCCGGCTCGACCGGGTGTTGCAGTTCCTCATCGGAGACCGGATGTCATGAGCGACGCCCCTCGCCGCCCCCGCGCCTTCCGGGTCGACGCCCCCGACGTCGTCGTCGCCCCCGAGGGCGGCTCGACCCGGTTCGGGACCCGCACCGTGATCGTTCCCGGCGTCGAGCCGACGGTCGAGACGCCGATCGAGGCGGCCCTGCCGCGTCGTGCAGGCTTGCCCTGGCGAAAGGTCTTTTTCGCCGGTCTCGGCGGCTTGGTCTCACTCGCCCTCGGCCTTGCGATCGATCGCCTTCTGACGGATCTCTGGGCGCGCGCCGAATGGCTCGGTTGGGTCGGCGTCGCCTGCCTCGCCCTCGCCCTCGTCGCGCTCCTCGCCCTGGCGATCCGCGAGGCCGTCGGGCTGCGCCGCCTCGCCCGGGTCGAACGGCTGCGCGAGGCCGCCGACCGGACGCTCTCGAGCGACGACCGCGTCGCCGCGCCCGCCCTCGTCGCCGAGGTCGACGCCCTCTACGTCGATCGGCCCGATCTCGCCCGCGCCCGCGCCCGCCTCGCCGCCCATCGCGCCGAGGTGGTCGACGGCCGCGACCTCGTCCGCCTCGCCGAAACCGAACTGATGAGCGGCCTCGACGGCGTCGCCCGCTCGCTGATCCTCGAGGCCGCCAAACGCGTCTCGGTGGTCACCGCGATCAGCCCGCGCGCCCTCGTCGACATCGCCTATGTCGCCTTCGAGAACCTGCGCCTGATGCGCCGCCTCGCCGACCTCTACGGCGGCCGCCCCGGCAGCCTCGGCTTCCTGCGCCTGATCGGCCGCGTCTTCGTCCATCTCGGCGTCACCGGCGGCATGGCGCTGGGCGACACGCTGGTTCAGCAGTTGGTCGGCCAGGGGCTCGCGGCGCGGCTCTCCGCCAAGCTCGGCGAAGGCGTCGTCAACGGGCTCCTCACCGCCCGCCTCGGCCTCGCCGCCCTCGACGTCGTCCGCCCGCTGCCCTGGTCGGCGCTGGCCCGCCCCGCCTTCGCCGACATGATGAGCGAACTGACCCGCTCCGCCGCCTTCGGCCGCGGCGGAGAGCCCCCCGCGCCGTGAGGAGCGGCCATGCCGAAGCGTCTTGTTTGACATCACGCAATGCGCGACTTTGGTCGCGGCGTAACGAGATCGTCGGATCGCCCGAGCGGCCGGAAAAGAAGTCGCCGCCGGGCCGAGGAGGAGAAATTCCCATGTTCAAGAAGATCGTGGTGCCGGTCGACCCGAGCGAGATCGAATTCGCCGCGCCGGCGGTCGACGCCGCCGCCAAACTCGCCGCGCAAGGCGGCGGCGAGGTTCGTCTCATCGCCGTCCTGCCGGTGATGAACGGCTACGTCTCGGAGCTTCTGCCGGCCGATTACGAGGCCGCGCTCGAGACCGAGACCGACAAGCGCGTCAAGGACCTCGGCATCGACGCCGGCATCCCCGCCGACAAGCTGTCGATCGTCATGCGCACCGGCTCGGTCTATCACGAGGTCATCGACGAGGCGAAGGACTGGGGCGCCGACGCCATCGTGGTGTGCTCGCATCGCCCGGCGATGTCGACCTATCTGCTCGGCTCCAACGCCGCCAAGATCGTCCGCCACGCGACCTGCTCGGTGCTGGTGCTCCGCACCTGAGGATGTCGCGCTCGCTTTCGAACCGGCGAGCCCCCCGCTCGCCGGTTTTTTCACGAGACTTGGGATCGCCACGAACCCGCCGGCGACGGATACCGTCGAGACGACGATCCGACGAGAATGGCATCCTCGCAATCAACGACTGGCGCGGTTCCGAGAAATCATGCGTCGGTCCGAACGTGACCGACGCCTCAAAACCGCCATCCAACAAAGAAATTCGGCACCGGCAAGACCAATTGGAACCGACGAATCCAAACGTTTTGGCTGACTGGATGGGGAAACCCAGAGAAATGAACTTGCTTCTTGTTTTCCTCCGGCGAACAATGGAAATCATATACTCAACAACAAATCCACTTCATATATACAGATTTATCGTTTTCATACTCTACATACTTGGAACTCCGGCATGGATATTCGCCATATTTCTTGATGATCAGGAATTTTTTAATAGAGCCTTTATAATTTATTACACGGTCCTCACGGCAATTCTTTGGCTCATATTTATGACAAATACAAATATACCGCGTGAACCATGCATCGGCGATTTAAAAGACATGAATTTCGGCATATTTCGTTTGACTTTCGCTGCCATGATCAATGTATTTATTCTGTTTTTGCTGCTATATTGGTCTCAAATAGTCTACAACATGGCCACCATAAAACCAGAAAAAGGAGTATTCATACTTCCGGCCATCTACGGAATATTTCTCCCCTTTGCCGTGCAATTCGGGAACATGCTGCAGTGTCATCTGTCGAGACGTGAGCGTTGATCCGACGCTTGCTCCGAACCGTGAGAACGCGCGCTCGACCTCGCTGCAGGAAGACGAAGCCCTTCCGGCCGTAGGTTCGTGTCGAGACCACCCCTCTGGAGCCGCACGACCACACGCCACAAGCGGTCTCACCCCTTCCGACGCGATTTGACGCCCCTTCGAGCGCTCTCTAGCGTCGGAAACGAAGCGGCCGCCCCGATTCGAGCCGCGCCGCGCGGAGAGCCAACGATGAAGGCGGTTCTGATGGCCGGCGGTCTCGGCACCCGTTTCGCCGAAGAGACCGTCCTGAAGCCCAAGCCGATGATCGAGATCGGCGGCCGTCCGATCCTCTGGCACATCATGAAGATCTACGCCGCCCACGGCGTCACCGACTTCATCGTCTGCCTCGGCTACAAGGGCTACTCGATCAAGGAATATTTCCAGAACTACTATCTCTGGTCGTCGGACGTGACCTTCGACCTGCGCGCCAACACGGTCGAGATCCATGCGAGCAAGGCCGAGCCCTGGCGCGTCACCCTGGTCGACACCGGCGAGCAGACGATGATCGGCGGCCGTCTGAAGCGCGTCCTGCCGCACGTCGGCGACGACGAGGCCTTCTGCATGACCTACGGCGACGGCGTCGGCGACGTCGACATCCGCGCCGTGATCGATCTGCACCGTCGCTCCGGCCGCCTCGCCACCGTCACCGCCGTGCAGCCGCCGGGCCGTTTCGGCGCGCTGGAGACCGAAGGCGACGCCGTCACCGGCTTCCGCGAAAAGCCGGTCGGCGACGGCGGCTGGATCAACGGCGGCTTCTTCGTGCTCTCACCGAAGGTCGGCGACTGGATCGAGGGCGATCAGACCATCTGGGAGCGCGAGCCGCTCGAGCGCCTCGCCGCGGCGGGTCAACTCGGCGTCCACCACCACCACGGCTTCTGGCAGCCGATGGATACGCTGCGCGACAAACGCTACCTCGAGGACCTCTGGGCCGCGGGCGATCCGCCCTGGAGGATCTGGGAATGACGCCGGATTTCTGGCGGGGCCGCCGCGTCTTCCTCACCGGCCACACCGGTTTCAAAGGGGCTTGGTTGACCCTCTGGCTCCATGCGATGGGCGCGGAAGTCTACGGCTACGCCCTCGACGCGCCGACCACGCCGTCGCTCTGGGATCTCGCCGACGTCGGCGCGGTCTGCCGCGACCACCGCGGCGACGTCCGCGACCTCGAGGCCGTGACGGCTGCGATGCAGGCGTTCGATCCGCAGATCGTCTTCCATCTGGCGGCTCAGTCGCTGGTGCGCCCCTCCTACGCCGCGCCGGTGGAGACCTATGCCACCAACGTGATGGGAACCATCCACGTGCTCGAAGCGGCGCGCCGTTGCGCCGTGTTGCGGGCCGTCGTCGTCGTCACCTCCGACAAGTGCTATGAAAATCGGGAATGGGTCTGGGGCTATCGCGAGATCGACCCGCTGGGCGGTCACGACCCCTACAGTTCCAGCAAGGGCGCCGCGGAGATCGTCACGCACGCCTATGCCGCGAGCTTCTTCGGCGCTGCGGACGGCCCCCTCGTCGCGACGGCGCGCGCCGGCAACGTGATCGGCGGCGGCGATTGGGCGATCGACCGGCTGGTGCCCGACATCGTCGCCGCTTTTCGGGAAGATCGCGCGCCCGAGATCCGCAGTCCGGACTCTGTCCGCCCCTGGCAACACGTCCTCGAGCCTCTGTCCGGTTACCTGGATCTGGCCGAAGCGCTGGTCACTCGGGGTCGCGACGTCGCCGGCGCCTGGAACTTCGGCCCACCGCCCGAGGCGGTGCGCTCCGTCCGCGAGATCGCCGACGCGATGGCTGCGCTCTGGGGCGAAGGGCGCACATGGCGCGACGCTTCCCGCGCCGACGCCCCACACGAGGCGACGCTGCTCCAGCTGGACAGCGCCAAGGCGCGGACGCGCCTCGGTTGGACGTCGCGCTGGCGGTTCGACGAGGCGCTCGCCGCCACCGTCGACTGGTATCGCGCCCTCGACGCCGGCGCTTCCGCACGCGCGCTGTGCGAGGCCCAGATCGCGGCTCATTCGCGCCGAGGCTGAGCCGACGGCCTCAACCGCGCAGCGCCGCGAGGATCGACGAGGCGATCCAGTCGAGACGCGCTTCGTCGAGACCCGCATGGACGCCGACCCAGAAGGTCTGTCGCATGATGCGGTCGGTCCGCTCCAGTGAACTCGCCACCCGGAAGTTCCGCCCCGCCATATAGGGCTGGCGGACCAGATTGCCGCCGAAGAGCAACCGCGTGCCGACCTTCGCGCGATCGAGCGCCATGGTCAGGTCGCGCCTCGAAATCGGCGCGTCGTCGGTCAGCGTGATCGGGAAGCCGAACCAGGAGGGATCCGATCCCGCCGTCGCCTGCGGCAGCACCAGATGGCGGCTCGCGCCCTCGAGCCGGCCCATCAGATGGGCGAAGTTCGCCCGCCGCGCCGCCACGAATTCGTCGAGCCGATCGAGCTGGCCGAGCCCGCAGGCCGCCTGCATGTCGGTGATCTTCAGATTGTAGCCCAAGTGAGAATAGATGTACTTGTGATCGTAGCCGGCGGGCAGGTCGCCCAGACGCCAACCGAACCGCTTGTTGCAGGTGTTGTCCTGTCCCGGCTCACAGAAACAGTCGCGGCCCCAGTCGCGGAAGCTCTCCGCCGCCCTCCGGATCGCCTTCGAATGGGTGAAGACCGCCCCGCCCTCGCCCATCGTGATGTGATGGGCGGGATAGAAGGAGAGCGTGCCGACGTCGCCGAACGTGCCGACGGTCCGCCCGCCGATCGTGGATCCGAGCGCGTCACAGCAGTCCTCGACGAGGAACAGCCCATGCTTGTCGCAGATCGCCTTGACCGCCGGCGCGTCGAAGGGATTGCCGAGCGTGTGCGCGATGACGATCGCCTTGGTCTTCGGGGTGATCGCCTGTTCGATCAGGGAGACGTCGATGTTGTAGGTCGGAATGTCCACGTCGACGAAGACCGGCACGGCGCCCGACTGTAGGATCGGATTGACCGTGGTCGGAAAGCCGGCCGCCACCGTGATCACCTCGTCGCCGGGGCGGATCGCGCGATCGCCGAGGCTCGGCGAGGTCAGCGCCGAGAAGGCGACCAGATTGGCCGACGATCCGGAATTGACCGTGATCAGATGCTTCACCCCGAGCCAACGGGCGAGCTTCTCTTCGAAGGCGGCGTTGAAGCGGCCGGTCGTCAGCCAGGCGTCGAGCGCCGCCTCGACCATCAGCTCGCGCTCGCGGCCCGTCACCACCTTGCCGGAGTTCTGCACCATCGTCTCGCCCGGCCGGAACGGCTGCGGCTCGGAGGCGAGCGCGTTGTACTGCGCCACGAGGTCGAGGATCTGCGCCTTGAGGTCTTCTTTCGTCGTCATGATCGATCCTGTCGATGTGTCGCGAGGCGACCTCGCTCACACGGCCGGTGGAAAGGGAGTCTCGAAGTCGGCGAGAGCGGGAAAGCCGCGGTCGCGGTCGGATTGAACCGGATCGGCGATCGGCCAGTCGAAACCGAAGCTGTCCCAGGCGACGCCGTGATCGTGGTCGGGCGCATGCACGCTGGTCACGTCGTAGAGGATCATCGCCGGCTCGAGCGCCAGAAAGCCGTGAGCGAAGCCGCTCGGAACGTAGATCGAGCGCCCCTCCTCGCCCGAGAGCTCGACCGCCGCCGTGCGCCCATACCCGGGCCCCGGCCTGAGATCGAGCGCCACGTCGAGGATCCGCCCCGACAGCACCGAGACGAGCTTGGCGTGATCGTGCGGCGGGCTCTGGAAATGCATGCCGCGCAACACGCCCGCCTCCGACGTCGAGACATATTGCTCGACGAAATCGAACCGGAGCCCCGCCGCCGCGAAGGCTCCCGCATGGACGAGTTTGCGGAAGGTCCCACGCCGGTCGCGCGCGATCGGCCTTTCGACGAGGAGCGGGCCGTCGATCGAGAGCGGTCGGACGTCGAACATCGATCTCACCCTCCGATCAGCGCCGAAAGCCCGTCTTCGAGCTCGATCCGCGCCCGCCAACCGGGCAGGATCTCGCCCGGCGCCGGCGCCATCACCTCGCCGACCCGATAGGGCCGCTCGCCGAACGTCACCGGCATCGCCCGGCCCGAAACCGTCTCCAGGATCGCCACCAACTCGCGCACCGACACGGCGCGCCCCGATCGCACCGCAAAGCGCTCGACGCGTCCCGCCTCCCCCGCCGCCGTGCGGCGTTCGGCGACGAGAAACGCCTCGACCACGTCGTCGACATGGACGAGATCGAGCCGCTGTTCGCCCGGCGACAGCCCCAGCCGTTCGCCCGACGAAAGCGCCGAGAGGAGCAGCGGCAGGAGCTTGCGCCGCACGTCTCCCGGCCCATAGGTGTCGTAGAGCCGCAGCGTCACGACCTTCGCGCCGTCGGCTTCGGCGTAATGCGTCAGGATCGTCTCGAAGGCCGCCTTGGTCGCCGCATAGAGCGAGTTCGGCCGTTCCTCGCCATTCGCCGCGACCTGCCAGGAGGTGCCGGCCGCGACGATGCGCCGACAGCCCGCCCCTACCGCGGCCTCGACGAGCCGCGTCGCGAAGCCGAGATTGCTCGCCACCAGCGCGTCGACGTCGCCGACCGCATGCAGCGCCACGAACTTCGCTGCCAGATGAAACACCGTCGCCGGCCGGACCTCCGCGACCGCGGCGGCGAGCCCCGCGGCGTCGCCCGGATCGACGAGGACGTCGACGCCGGCCGCCCGGAGCGCGGCGACGTCGCTCGTCCCGCGCGTCACCGCGACCATACGGCGGCCCAGGCCGAGCAGCCGCCGGACGAGATGCGCGCCGATGAAGCCGGTCGCCCCGCTCACCAGCGCCGGCCCGTCGTCCGCCACGTCTCCCGTTTCGCTCATGCCTCGCTCCGAACCCGCGGGCGAATCGCCCCGGCGGTTCCCTCCTCCTTGGTCGGCCATTTCGACGACCGCGTCCATGTCCGCGCCACCCCTCTGGTCGCTCCGGCGCGAGGCGGCTACTGTCCGGCCGCCCCATGGACGAGAGGACGGATTCGATGGCGACGAAGAACGAGGCTCGATCCAAGTCCGACCCGACCGGCTCGGTCTGGCGTCTCGCCCGCGCCACCGGCGAGACCGTCGCCCCGGTGCTGCTCTTCGGCCCCGACGGCGCGATCGGCGGCGTCGAGGACGCCTCCGCCCGCCGCTGGACCCTGCGCGACGACGAACTCGTGATCCTCGCCGACGACGGCGTCGCCAAGCTCGCCTTTTCCGGCGGCGATCCGACTTCCGCCGCACGTCTCGTCGGCGGCGTCGTCGGCGGCCCCGCCGGCCAGCTCGCCCTCGAACGCATCGCGCTGCCCTCCGGCCGCACCATCGGCCTGCCGGCGCACGCGGAGACGACCGAGATCGTCCGTGACCGCGTGAGCGCGAAGCGCGAGAATCTGGTGATCATCCGCGCCGGCAAGGGATCGCTGCATCGCGACTGGGCCCGTGATCTCGCCGACGCCGACCGCAACTGGGATCTCTTCGTCTCCTGGTACGACGACGCCGATCCCGATCCGACCGACGACTGCGACTACCTCGCCATCCAGCGCGACGTGCGCAAATTCGCCGCCTTCCACCAGATCTTCGAAACCCGGCCCGATTTCCGGGAGTATCGGCAGGTCTGGTTGCCGGACGACGACCTTGCCGTCTCCCGATCGGCGATCAACCATCTCTTCGAGATCTGCCGCCGCCATCGCCTCGACCTCGCCCAGCCGGCGCTCGACGAGGCCTCGCACCTCACCTATCCGATCACCCGCAAGGATCCGCGCTTCACGCTGCGCTTCACCAACTTCGTCGAGGTGATGTGCCCGGTGTTCTCGGCCGACGCGCTGGCGGTCTGCATCGAGGGCTTTCGCTCGACCGTGTCGAGCTGGGGTCTCGACCTGATCTGGCCGTCGCTGCTCTCCGGTGTCGGCCGCATCGCCATCGTCGACGACGTCACCGTGACGCACACCCGCCCCGTCGGCGGCCTCTACGACCGCGCCGCCGCCTTCGCCGAAATGCAGGACCTCCTCCGCGCCTACGGGCGCGATCCGGAGCGTCGCGCCGAGCCGGTGGTGTTCGGCGGCTGCTTCGCGGGGACCCGCCTCTGACGCCGACGACCGGTCAGCCGCGATCGAAACCGATCAACCGTTCCACCATCTTGCGCCGACGCGGCCCCAGTGCGGCCAACCAGCCGTCGATATCGACGCCGTCCGGCGACGGCTCGGCCCCCGGCGGCGGCGTCTCCCCGAGGCTCAGGTAGGTGTCCGACCACATGCAGAGATGGTCGACCGTCCGCGTCGGAACGGTCGCCGCCACCAGCTGCGAACGCTTCAACACGTGGTCGTGGAAGATCGCAGCGCCGGCGATGGTGATTTCGCGCGGCTGCTGAGCGAAATACGGCACGAGGTGATAAGCCCCGCGCAGAAAGAAGAAGAGATCGGCGTCGACGCCGCCGACATCCGAACCGACGGGCATCGCGGCCCCGTCCGGCCGCCGAAGGAACCGTTGCGCCAGCACCCAATCGCACGGCGTCGCCGTCGCGTCCGCCGCAGCCAGACAAGCCTCGACGTGGTTCGGCTCCAACCAATTGTCGGCGTCGAGGTAGAAGAAGCCGTCGTAGTCCTCGGAGATCGCCACGATCGAGCCGACGCCGCGTGGCGTGTTGCCATGGTCGCCGTGCGCCCGATCGAGCCGGACGTGGCGAAGGCCGGCCTCGTCGATCCAATCCTGCGGAAAGCCGTCGGCGACGAGGAGATGGTCGACCGCGACGGTCTGCGCCCTGACGCTGCCGATGCAGCGCTCGAGCATCGCCCGGTCTTCCTTGTGATAGGGCGTGATCGCCAGGAACCGGCGCGGCGCGCCGGTCGGCTTCGCCGGCGCGGTCGCGTCGCCGCCGAGCGGCAGGCCGGTGCGCCGGGTCACCAGAACCTTTTCGCGCGGCCCCAGTTCGGCGAACCAGCGCTCCATCGCGCCCGTATCGGCCTGCGGCTTGGCCCCGGCCGGCGGCGTCTCGCCGATCGCCAGATAGATCGATTCCCACAGGCACTCGTAGTTGACCGAAGGCTTCTCGAGCTTCACCGCCTTCAACTTGGCCAGTTGCAGACCGCCGTAGAAGAGCCGATCCCCGACCACCGACATCTGGCGCGGGATCGCCGCGAAGCGATGGATCAGGTGATAGGAGCCGGGCAGAAAGAAGAAGCAGTTGGTGTCGACGTGGCTCTTGTGCGACTCGTCCCGCACCGGAATCGCCGTCTCGTCGGGACGCCGCATGATCCGATGCGCGATGACGTAATCGACGTCGGCGACCGCGTCCGCCGCCTTCAGACAGACCTCGACGTGCTGCGGCTCGTACCAGTTGTCGGCGTCGCAGTAGCAGATCGCGTCGTAGCCCTCGACGATGCCGAGCAGGGAGCCGACGCCGCGCGGCGTGTTGCCGTAGTCGGCATGCGACCGATCGAGCCGAACATGACGGACATCCTCGCCGTCGATCCAGTCCTGAGGAAACCCGTCGGCGACCAGCAGATGGTCGATCCGCGCCATGCCGGAGCGACGCGCGCTCTGCCCGGCGATCGACCGGATCGTCCGTTCGATCAATCGCCGCTCCTCCTTGTAATAGGCGGTGACGACGAGAACGCGCCGCCCGTCGGTCTCGATCTTCGGCTCGTCCATCGTCCCCTCCGCGAATCGTCGCGACGAGTCTAGGCGAAGCGAACGAGCGACGAAGCGGAAAAGGAGGACCGATCGCGCTTCATCGCGCCAGCGCCCGCGCCGCTCGATCGAGCCCTTCGAGCGTCATCGGATACATCCGATCGCTCATCAGCCGCTTCATCATGCCGATCGAGCGCGTGTGTCCCCACCAGTCCTCGGCCATCGGATTGAGCCAGGCGACCTTGGGATAGACCGTGGTCACCCGCCCGATCCAGGTCGCGCCCGGCTCCTCGTTGTAATATTCGACCGCGCCGCCCTTCTCCGAGATCTCGTAAGGCGACATCGAGGCGTCGCCGACGAAGATCACCTTGTAGTCGGACGGGTACTTGTGCAGCACCGACATCGTCTCGATCTTCTCCGAATGCCGCCGATCGTTGCGCTTCCAGACGAAGTCGTAGAGACAATTGTGGAAATAGAACCACTCCATCGTCTTGAACTCGGAGCGCACCGCCGCGAACAGCTCTTCGCAGACCCGGACGTGGTCGTCCATCGAACCGCCGACGTCGAAGAAAACGAGGAGCTTCACGGCGTTGCGCCGTTCGGGCCGGAGCTTGACGTCGAGATAGCCGCGTTCCGCCGTCGCCTGGATGGTGCCGTCGAGATCGAGCTCGTCGGCCGCCCCGGTGCGGGCGAAGCGGCGCAGGCGCTTCAAGGCCACCTTGATGTTGCGCGTGCCGAGCTCGACCGAGCCGTCGAGATCCTTGAACTCGCGCTTGTCCCAGACCTTCACCGCCCGGCGATGGCGCGAACCGTCCTGGCCGATCCGCACCCCTTCCGGATTGTAGCCGTAGGCCCCGAACGGCGAGGTTCCGGCCGTGCCGATCCACTTGTTGCCGCCCTGGTGCCGGCTCTTCTGCTCCTCGAGCCGTTGCTTCAACGTCTCCATCAGCTTGTCGAAGCCGCCGAGCGCCTCGATCTTCGCCTTCTCCTCGTCGGTCAGGAAGCGTTCGGCGAGCTTGCGCAGCCACTCCTCCGGGATCTCGGCCTCGGCCGCCTCCGACATCAGGTCGAGGCCTCTGAAGACGTGGCCGAACACCTGATCGAAGCGATCGAGGAACTTCTCGTCCTTGACCAGACAGACCCGGGCGAGATGATAGAAATCCTCGACCCGCCGCTCGGCGAGATCCCGCTCGAGCGCCTCCATCAGGGTGAGATACTCCCGCAAGCTGACGGGCACCCCGGCCGACTTCAGTTCGGTGAAGAAGGTGATGAACATCGGTCGGCCCCGAGGATGGTTCTTCGCTTCCTCGACGATACTCGTCGCCGCTTCGGCGCGAAAGCCGAAGGAAGCATCGCGGGAGACGAACCCGCGCGCTCTTACGGAATTGCCTGTCGTGCCCGGCTCTCCTACGACCACTGCCTCTGCACCACCGCGGGAAGGCGACGATGACGATCGAAGGCGCGAACCATTGGGACGGCGTCTACGCCACGAAGTCCGAAACGGAAGTGAGCTGGTTTCAACCGATCGCCGGCCCGTCGCTCGAACTCGTCGATCGGCTCGCCATCCCAACCTCTGCGTCCTTCATCGACGTCGGCGGCGGTTCGTCTCGTCTCGTCGATGCCATGCTCGCCCGTGGCTTTCGCGATCTGACGGTGCTCGATCTGTCCGCGGTCGCTCTCGCCGCCGCCGAAAAGCGCCTGGGGCGTGCCGGCGACGGGGTCGAATGGATCGTCGCCGACGCGACCGAATGGGAGCCGAAGCGGACCTGGGACGTCTGGCACGACCGCGCCGCCTTCCACTTTCTCGTCACCGATGATGGGCGGCAGGCCTATGTCCGCCGCCTCCACCGCGCGCTCGCCGTCGGCGGCCATGCGATCATCGCCACCTTCGCCCTCGACGGGCCGGAGAAATGCAGCGGTCTTCCGGTCCGCCGATACGATGCCCTCGGCCTCTCGACGGTTCTCGGCGACGCCTTCGCCCTCGTCACGACCGTCGATCGGATCCACGTCACTCCGGCCGGCAACAATCAAAAATTCCAATTCTCGGTCTTCCGCCGCACCGCTTGACCAAGTCACGCGACGGCGGCGACCCCCACCACCGCGCAGAAATCCGCGGCCAGCGTCGCCACATGCGCCCGGTGGATCTCCTCCGCCGGGATGAGGCCGCCGCCGATCGGATCCGGCAGCTCCATGCAGTCGCAGGCGTCGTGCACCATCGCCATCTCCCAGCCCATGTTGGCGCCGGTGCGGATGGTGGTCGAGACGCACATGTCGGTCGCCCAGCCGAAACAGACGACCCGCTTCGCCCCGAGCCGACGCAGGCGCAGATCGAGATCGGTGCCGATGAAGGCGGAATTGACCGACTTCACCACCTCCGCCTCGCCGGCGAGCGGCGCGAAGCCGTCGCGCCACGCGAAGCCCGGATGGCCGCTTCGGAACAGGCTCTCCGGCTCGATCGAATCGTGCCGGACGTGAATGATCGGCAGCCCCTTTTCCCGCCATGTCGACAGGAGCCTCAGCCCGTTGTCGTCGAGCGCCGGGTTGCCGCGCCGCGGCCGGCCGGGCCAATCGATCGCCTGCTGCATGTCGATGGGAACCAGCACCGCGCCGTCGAAATCGAACATATCGGGTCTCCTCTGAACCTCCAGGCTCGCCTCGTTCGCGCCGAGACGCAATCGCCGATCTGCGGAGCCGCCCAGCGTCGGCCTGCATTTCGACGCTTTTCCTCGACGCCGCGCGGCCCCATGCTGCGCTGCCTCGTCTCGAAGGATCGCCGCCGATGTCGTTCCGCCCCGCTCTCGCCTTCGCCCTCCTCCTCGCCGCCGCAGCCCCCGCCGACGCCGCCTCGCCGCCGGCGGTCGAAGGCGCGCGCGGCATGGTCGTCTCGGCGAACCGCCTCGCCTCCGAGGTCGGCCGCGACATTCTCGCCGCCGGCGGCAACGCCGTCGATGCGGCGGTGGCGGTCGGCTACGCGCTGGCCGTCGTGGATCCTTGCTGCGGCAACATCGGCGGCGGCGGCTTCCTGACGTTGCGCCTCGCCGATGGAACCGCCGCCTTCCTCGACTTCCGCGAGATGGCCCCCGCCTCGGCGACGCCGACCATGTATCTCGACGCGAACGGCGAACCGGCGAAGCGCGCGAGCCTCGACGGTTGGCGCGCCAGCGGCGTGCCCGGCACGGTCGCCGGCCTCGACCACGCCCTCGCCCGGTGGGGAAGCCTGCCGCGCGCCACCGTGATGGCCCCGGCGATCCGCCTCGCCCGAGAGGGCTTCACGCTCGCCCGCGCCGACGCCGACATCCTCGCCCGCGGCGCCCCCCGCCTCGCCCGCGATCCGGAAGCCGCCCGCCTCTTCACCAAGGAGGGCCGCCCGCTCGAGCCCGGCGAGCGGCTCGTCCAGCCCGACCTCGCCGCCACCCTCGAGGCGATCGCGCGATCCGGCCCCGACGCCTTCTACCGCGGGGCGGCCGCCCGCGCCGTCGCCGCCGCGATGGCCGAGCACGGCGGCACGCTGACGCCAGCCGACTTCGCCGCCTATCGGCCGGTCGAACGCGCCCCCGTCCGCTGCGCCTACCGCGGCCTCGAGATCCTCTCCGCCCCGCCGCCCTCCTCCGGCGGCCTGACCCTCTGCCTGATCCTGAACGTGCTGGAGGGCTGGGACCTGAAGGCGAGCGGCTGGCATTCGGCCGCCACCGTCCATCGTATGGTCGAGGCGATGCGCCACGCCTATGTCGACCGCAACGCGCTCCTCGGCGATCCCGACTTCGTCGCCATCCCCGCCGACCGCCTCCTGTCGAAGGACTACGCGGCGTCGCTGCGCGCCCGCATCGACGAGGCCGGCGTCATCCCGTCCGCGAAGCTCACGAGCGCCGACGCGCCGCACGAGAAGCCCGAGACCACCCATTATTCGGTGGTCGACGCGAGCGGCGACGCCGTCGCCGTCACCTACACGATCAACGGCCTGTTCGGGGCCGGCGTCGTCGCGCCCGGCACGGGCTTCCTGCTCAACGACGAGATGGACGACTTCACGGTGAAGCCGGGCGTCGCCAATCTCTTCGGCCTCGTCCAGGGCGCGCGCAACGCGATTGCACCCGGCAAGCGGCCGCTCTCCTCGATGTCGCCGACCATCGTGACGAAGAACGGCCGCGTCTTCCTTGTCGTCGGCTCGCCCGGCGGCTCGCGCATCATCACCACGGTGCTGGAGGCGATCGTGAACGTCGTCGATTTCGGCATGCGCCCGCGCGAAGCGGTCGACGCGCCGCGCATCCATCACCAGTGGCTGCCCGACAAGCTCTTCCACGAGCCCTTCGCGCTCTCCCCCGACACGATCGCGCTCCTGAAGGCGAAGGGCTACGACCTCGTCGAACAGACCCCCTGGGGGGCGGCGGAACTGATCGAGATCGGTCCGGCCGAGGCCGAGGCGGGCCAGGGCCCGACCTCCGGCAACGACGCCGCGCTCTCCGGCGCGGTCCTGCCCGGCCGCGTCTACGGCGCCAACGACGACCGCCGCCCGGCCGGCGCCGCGGCGGCGGAATAGGCCGAAAAATACGAAAAGCCGACCCTCGGGGCCGGCCTTTCGAAGCGTTTCTCCGCCCCCGGCGACCTCACTGCACGCCGAGCTTCTTCTGCAACGAGGTCGAGGAGGTCGTGTACTGGAAGACCAGGCGCTTGGTCGGATCGATCAGCTTCTTCGCGGCCTGCGCCATCAGCGCCGCCTCGTGGAAGCCGGAGAGGATCAGCTTCAGCTTGCCCGGATAGGTGTTGATGTCGCCGATCGCGAAGATGCCGGGCTCCGAGGTCTCGAACTTCTCGGTGTCGACCGAGATCAGGTTCTCGTGGAGGTTCAGCCCCCAGCCGGCGATCGGCCCGAGCTTCATGGTCAGCCCGAAGAACGGCATCATCCGCGTCGCCGGGATCGCGACCGTCGACCCGTCGTTCTTCTTGACGACGACGGCGGAAAGCGCCGCCCCCTCGCCCTCCAGGCTCGAAACCTGACCGATGACGAGATCGAGCTCGCCCGAGGCCACCAGTTCGCGCATCTTCTCGACCGAATGCGGCGCGCCGCGGAAGTCGTCGCGGCGGTGGACGATCGTCACCCGCTTGGCGATCGGCTGCAGATTGAGCGTCCAGTCGAGCGCCGAGTCGCCGCCGCCGACGATGACGATCTCCTGATCGCGGAACGCCTCCATCTGCCGCACCGAATAGAAGACCGACGTCCCCTCGTAGGCCTCGATGCCCGGCACCGGCGGCCGCTTCGGCTGGAACGATCCGCCGCCGGCGGCGATCACCACCACCTTGGCGAGGAATTCGACGCCCGCGTCTGTGCCGATCAGGAAGGAGCCGTCCTCCTGCTTCTCGACCTTCTCGACCTGCTGACCGAAATGGTAGGTCGGCCCGAACGGCCGGATCTGCTCCTTGAGCTTGTCGATCAGCTCGAGAGCCCCGATCACCGGATAGGCGGGAATGTCGTAGATCGGCTTCTCCGGATAGAGTTCCGCGCACTGCCCGCCCGGCCGATCGAGAATGTCGATCAGATGGCACTTCAGATCGAGCAACCCCAGTTCGAACACGGCGAACAGGCCGACCGGTCCGGCTCCGATGATGACGACGTCGGTGGTGATGCGTTCGGACATGGGCTCGGTTCCCTGGCGGGTGTGGGAGATCGATCGGCGACGATCGGAAGCCGACTTCCTAGGGACATCGGCGCGGCGAAGGAAGCAATCTCGTTCCAAGCCGCGCCGCGCCGCGCGAAAAACCTGTCTCGATGTCAGGCCTGACGCTCGGGGATGTCGACGACGAGGCCGTCGAGCTCCTCGGTCACCTTGATCTGGCAGGACAGACGCGAGTTCGGCTTCACCTCGAAGGCGAAGTCGAGCATGTCCTCCTCCATCGGCTGCGGCGCGCCGACGCGGCCGTACCAGTCCTCGGCCACATAGACGTGGCAGGTGGCGCAGGCGCAGGCGCCGCCGCATTCCGCCTCGATGCCCGGCACGCCGTTGCGCACCGCCGCCTCCATCACGGTCGAGCCGACCTCGGCTTCGACGGTGATTTCTTCCTGACGGTAGGGAATGAAGGTGATCTTGGGCATGAACGACCTCGGAATGAACGCGAAGACGCGGCCCCGAGGCTTCATTCGGCCCTTTTGAAGGAGCGTTCGGGCGACCGCCGGTCCCATGTGGCCGGATCGCGCCGCGCCGTCAAGTCGACGCGCGCCCGCGCGCGGCCGACCGATCGCCGCACGCCTTTCGGAGAAGGGAAGAAGGTCAGCGAATCGCTTCGATGAAGGCGCGCGCCTCGCCTTCCGCCACGATCAGCTCGTCGACGAGCCGCCGCGCCTCGCTCTCGGCGAGCTGCGGCGCCTCCAACGCCTCGGCGAGCGCGGCCACCCGCGTCGCGCCGACGCCGCGCGCCGATCCCTTGAGACGATGGACGAGCGGTCCGCGATCGACCGGCGTCGCCGCCGCGATGTGTTCGACGAGGATCCGCGTCTGCGCCGCGAACAGGCCGAGCACCTCGCGTTCGAGATCGTTCGACCCGAAGGTCTGCCGCGCCAGATGGACGAGATCGATCGGGGCCGGACCCCGTCCGAAACCGCCGAAATCCCGTTTTTCCACCGTCCGCATCGCCGCCGCCGTCATCTCGTCCTCCCGAGCCCCTCGCTCCCTTCGACCGAGCATGCGCGAGAGGGCTTGGCGGAATCTTTCGATGCGCTCGCCCGACGCCGTCGCCGGCGTCTCGATTTCGTCTCAGGGTGAGGAAAGTGTGAACGCGCGCCGGCGCTTTTCCACCGCCCCGACCGGCCCTGCCGGCGGCCCACGGCCGCGCGCGTTAACGATGATGGGTGAAACCGACCTTCGCCGGTTTTCTATTCGTTAATGTCCCGTTACCATCGGAAAGCGGCAGAGTCTCCGGAGGTGTGGGAGTCCGTCTCGACGGACGCGCCTTCGCGAGCACGAAGCGATCGGTTCCTCATCCGCTGAGCGGAGCGGGTGGGATCGATCCGAGAGGAAGACCCGGAACTCGACCCCGGCGGCGGCGCGTCCGCTCCACCCGGGATCCGGTTTGTACGGCGTACGGAACGAGGCGAAAGACCATCATGGCCAACACCCCCTCCAAGTCCATCGACCCCGTCGAGGCGGCCCTCACGGCGGTCGAAGAGGCCCTGAAGCTCGATCTCGCCGAAGGCGAGGCCGCACCGGAGGGAGCGCCGGCGGTCCGATCCGAACCGCGCGCCGACGCCGCCGGCGAACGCCTGTCGCGGTCGCTCGAGGCGGCGCTGGCCGAGCCGATCCCGGCGGCGACCGCCGCCAAGCCCACGGAAGCTCCGCGCCGCCCCGCCGATCCCGCCTCGGCCCTGACCAGACCGAGCGCCGCCAACGACGATCGCCGCTCCACCGGCTCGATCGCCCTCTCCCTCGACCGTCGCCCGTCTTCGACCCCCTTCGTCTTCGCGACCCTCGCCTCCCTCGCCTGGCTCGCCGGCGCCGGCTGGCTCCTGTGGTCGAACCTCTCCGCCTCCGGCGCGCCGACCGACGTCGGCGCGATGCTTCGCGATTCCCGCGCGCTGATGGGCCTCGTCGGCCTCGTCCTGCCGGTGATGCTGGTCTTCGCCTTCGCCACCCTGGTGCGCCGCGCCCAGGAGCTGCGCCTCACCGCCCGTTCGATGACCGAGATCGCGCTGCGTCTCGCCGAGCCGGAGACCAACGCTCAAGAAGCGGTCGTCTCGGTCGGCCACGCCATCCGCCGTGAGATGGCCGCCGTCGGCGACGGGCTCGAGCGTGTCGTCGCCCGCGCCGGCGAGATCGAAGTCCTCGTCCACAACGAGGTCTCCTCGCTCGAGCGCGCCTATGGCGAGAACGAACTGCGCATCCGCTCGCTGATCGAGGAGCTGGTCAACCAGCGCGAGGCGATCGTCAACAATTCCGAGCGCGTCCGCGCCGCCATCACCGGCGCTCACGAAGGCCTCTCCGGCGACCTCCTGACCACCCGCGAACGCCTCGTCGAGGCGGCGGGCGAGGCCTCCGAACGGCTCGTCTCGACCCTTTCCGCCAAGGGCGAAGAGATCACCGGCTCGCTCGACCGCACCGTCGGCTCGGTCGTCGAACAGCTCGGCAGCCGCTCGACCGAAGTGATCGACAAGCTCGCCGACACCGGCCGCTCCGTCGCCGAGAGCCTGACCTCGGCCGGCCAGCTGGCCGCCGAGACCCTGTCGGTCAAGGGCTTCGAGCTCACCGATACGCTGAACCGCACCGGCGACCGCCTCGTCGCCGACCTCACCGACCGCACCGAACTGCTCACCGAGACCGTCCGGTCGATGGGCGACGGCCTCGCCTCGACGCTCTCCGAACGCACCGATTCGCTCGCCTCGACCCTGTCGCAGCGCACCGACGCGCTCGCCGCCACCCTCGGCGAGACCACCGCGACGCTGTCGTCGCGCCTCGCCGACACCACCGACCATCTGGTCACCACGCTCTCCGGCCGCGCCGCCGAAGTGACGACGACGCTGACCGCCGCCGGCGAGCGCATCTCCACCGACCTCTCCGAGCGCACCGAGACCCTCACCCACACCATCCGCTCGGTCGGCGACACGCTCGTCGAACGCGCCGAATTCGTCACCGGCTCGCTGTCGCAGACCGGCGACGCGCTGGTCGCCACCCTGTCCTCGACCGGCTCGTCGCTGACCGACAGCCTGTCGTCGACCGGCCAGCTGATCGCCGACACCATCACCACCCGCGGCGACGCCGTCGACGCGGCGCTGAAGGCCCGCGCCGCCGAGATCGACGCGACTCTGTCGCGCACCGGCGGCGAAGTCGTCGACGCCATCGCCGAACGCGCCGGCGAGGTCGCCGACGCCCTCAAGGGCACCGGCCAGTCGCTGCTGGTCGACCTGTCGCTGCGCGGCTCCGAGATCACCGACCGCCTCGACGAGACCGGCTCGAAGATCGCCGAAACCATCTCCGATCGCGGCGGCGCCCTCGCCGACCGCCTCGGCGAGACCGGCGAGAAGATCTATCAGTCGGTCGTCGTCCACGGCGCCGAGCTGCAGGCCCGCCTCGCCGAGACCGGCCAGGAGCTCGACGGTCTGCTCGATCAGCGCACCTTCGCCTTCAAGCAGAGCCTCGACGGCACCCTCGCCACCGTCGGCGAAGAGCTGGTCAACCGCACCACCGAACTCGCCGAGCGCCTCGCCCGCGCCGGCGGCGAGGTCGCCCGCCTCGTCGCCACCCAGGGCGAGCACGTCGCCGGCCGCATGACCGAGACCGGCGAGAAGGTCGCCGAGGTCCTGGAGCGCCGCGGCGTCGAAATCCGCGAAGGCCTCGAGACCCGCATCGCCTCGCTCGACGACATCGTCAACGTCCGCGCCGCCGGCGTCGTCGACGCCCTCGGCCAGCGCACCGACGTCATCCGCGACATCGTCGACAACCGCTTCGCCGCCGCCGCCGAGACCATCGGCGCGCGCTCCGACGCCCTCTCCGCCACCCTCGACGGCCATCTCGCCGGCTTCGGCGCGACCATCGACGCCAAGACCGCGGACATGGCCGGCCTGCTCGACGATCGCGTCGGCCGCTTCGCCGACACCGTCGGCGCGCGCATCGACGCCGCCGCGCAGGATCTCGACGCCCGCGCCGGCCGTCTCGGCGAGACGCTCGACGACCGCGTCCGCAAGATCGACGAAGCGCTCGATCTGCGTGGCCGCCTGATCGCCGGCAACCTGATGGATCGCACCCGCGACATCGCCCAGACCTTCGCCGATGGTCAGGCCCAGGTCGCCGCCGCCTTCGACGGTCGCCTCGACGCCATCGGCCGTGTCCTCACCGACCGCGCCGAAGTGGTCGGCGACCAGCTCGCCGATCGCGTCGCCGAGATCAACGGCACGCTGGGCGCGCGTCTGCTCGAAGCCTCGGGCATGCTCGACGCCGGCGCCGAACGGCTCGAACGCATCGCCGCCGAGCGCACCGCCGCCATCGCCGACACCCTCGGCCGCACCATGAACGAGGCCGGCGCGTCGCTCGACGTCCGCACCTCGGCTCTGGCCGCCACCATCGACCGGTCGGTCTCCGACGCCGCCCTCACGCTCGACGCGCGCACCAACGCGCTCGCCGAGACCGTCGGCCGCACGGCGGCCGAAGCCGCCGCCACCCTCGACCGGCGCACCAATGCGCTCGCCGAGACGGTCGGCCGCACCGCGGCCGAGGCCGCCGCCACCCTCGACGACCGCACCGCCGCCATCGCCGAGACGATCGGCCGGACGGCGGCGGACGCCGCCGCGACCCTCGACCAGCGCACCGCTACGCTCGCCGACACCATCGGCCGCACCGCGGCGGCGGCGGCGATCACGCTCGATCAGCGCACGTCGACCCTCGCCGAAACCATCGACCGCACCGCGGCCGAGGCCGCCGTCACCCTCGATCAGCGCACCACCGCCATCGCCGACACCATCGGTCGGACGATGAACGAGGCGACCTCGACCCTCGACGAGCGCACCGCCGCCCTCGACCGGATCGTCGGCGACCGTCTCGGCTCGGTCTCGACCGTGCTCGAGGACGAGACCCGCCGCGCCACCGCGCACATCGCCGGCACCCTCGAGGCCGCCGCCCGCCACGTCGCCGCCGCGACCTCGTCGCTGGAGCAGACGGTGGTCGGCCGCACCTCGGAGATCGTCACCCAGCTCGACGCCCGCACCTCCGACCTCTCCGACCTCATCGGCGGCCGCGGCTCCGAGCTGGTCGAGACCCTGGCCGGCCGCGCCGAGGACCTCACCCGCCGCGCCGACGACGCCGCCCGCAACCTCGGCGAGGCCGTCGAGGGCAAGGTCGGCGAGATCGAGGGCCGCATTGGTCAGGCCCGCGAGATCCTGGTCGAGGCGCTCGACCGCAAGGGCCGCGATCTGGCCGAGGCGGTCGCCCGTCAGGGCCTCGACGCCACCCGTCTGGTCGGCGAGGCGCGCGACGGTCTGGTCGCCGCGCTCGAGGAGAAGACCCGCGAGGCCGTCGGCGCCGTCGGCGAGGCCAACGGTCGCCTGCGCGACGACATGGGCGGCCTGCTCGACCGTCTGACCCAGGCCAACCTGACCCTGCATTCGGTGTTGAACCGCGCCGCGGAGAACCTCGACCTCGTCGAGAAGAACCTCGGCGGCCGCACCGAGGAGGTGCGCGGCGTCTTCGAACGCGCCCTCGAGGAGACCCGCGGCGTGACCGACGCGGTGACCCGTCAGGTCACGGCGCTGAAGGACACCTCCGGCTCCGTCCTCACCGACGTCGCCGACCTCACCCTGCGCTTCGACGAACAGGCCCGCGCGCTCACCTCCGCCGCCCAATTGGTCGGCGACGCGAACCGCGTGCTCGAGACCACCGTCGAGGATCGCCGCCGCGCCCTCGAGGATCTCGCCTCCGGTCTGGTCGACAAGACCCAGGCGGTGGAGAGCCTGATGCACGGCTTCTCGAGCCTCGTCGGCGACACCCTCGGCTCCGCCGAAACCCGCGCCCGCGACGTCGGCGCGGCGCTCGCCGCCGCGACCGAAGACGCCGTGCGCAAGGTCCTGTCGCAGATGGACACGCTGCGCCAGACCGCCGGCGTCGAGGGCCAGCGTTCGGCCGAGGCCCTGCGTCAGGCGCAGGACGCGATGATCGCCGAGATGACCCGCGCCGTCGGCGAGACCACCGGCCGCTTCGCCGAGGCGACCGAGAAGATGCGCGACGCCGCCCGGCTCATGCAGAAGGAGCTGGAGACCACCCGCGGCGAGCTGCGTCGCGGCGTCCTCGAGCTGCCCAAGGAGACCGAAGAGTCGACCGCCAACCTGCGCCGCATCGTCACCGACCAGCTGCGCGCGCTCACCGAACTGACCAGCCTCGTCGGCCGTCAGAGCGCCCATCTCGACGTCTCGCGCGCCGCCGCCCCGAGCCGCGCCGCCGCCGTCGAGCCGCCGCCCCCGCCGGCGCCGCGCTACGAGGCCCCGGCGCCGCGCTACGAGCCGCCGCGTCGCGCCCAGACCCCGACCCCGCCCACCGAACCGGCGCTGTGGGCCGAGCCGCGTCGCCCGGCCGCCCCGCCGGCCGCCCCGAGCGCGCCGACCCCGCCCGCCTACGGCAGCTACGGCCGCACCGAACCGGCCCGTGAGCCGGTCCGCGACGAGCCGCGCGGCGAACCGGGCCGTGGCGGCTGGGTGTCCGACCTCTTGCGCCGCGCCTCGCGCGACGAGGAGCCGGCGCAGGCCTGGAACCGTCCGGCCGGCCACATCGTCGAGAGCCTCAACTCGCTCTCGGTCGACATCGCCCGCGCCATCGACGACGAGACCTTCCTCGACCTGTGGGACCGCTACAAGCAGGGCGAACGCGCCGTCTTCACGCGCCGCCTCTACACCCTGCAGGGTCAGCAGACCTTCGAGGAGATCCGCCGCAAGTATCAGCGCGACGGCGAGTTCCGCGCCGCCGTCGACCGCTACGTCGCCGACTTCGAGCAGCTGCTCGGCGAGGCGACCCGGTCGAGCCGCGATCCGGAGGCCGCCCGCAACTACCTCGGCTCCGACACCGGCAAGGTCTACACCATGCTCGCCCACGCGAGCGGCCGTCTCGACTGAGCCGATCCTGCACGACACGCGATCGAGGGAGGGCCCGGGCCCTCCCTCTTTCGCTTCTGCCCGCGCCCCGCTCGAACGAAACGACCGCCGACGCCGCCCACGCTTGACCCCGTCGGATCGGGCGGGGAAAGTACGGGCGCGCGCCGGAAGAGCGCGGACGGTCATCGCGAGGAGCGCGCCGAGAACGCGCCGTCGTGAGGGTTCGGGGAGACGCGGAGCATGGAATTCGCCGACGCAACGCCGGCCGCCGAGGAGCGGACGGCGATCCGTCTCGACGGCGTGCGCATCGCCTTCGGC
Organism: Hyphomicrobiales bacterium; assembly: GCA_021286855.1. Lineage (GTDB taxonomy): Bacteria > Pseudomonadota > Alphaproteobacteria > Rhizobiales > Ancalomicrobiaceae > Pinisolibacter. Next base: position 41,487 of record JAJTBO010000005.1, read on the forward strand.
CAGAAGGGACAGCCGGCCTACGAGGCCGTCGACGCGACCAGCGTGAGCGTCGACGAGAGCGAATTCGTCTCGATCGTCGGCCCGACCGGTTGCGGCAAGTCGACGCTGCTCAACGCCGTCGCCGGCCTGTTGAAGCCCGCCGCCGGCCGGGTCGAGATCTTCGGCCGCCCGCTCGCCGGCCTCTGCCGCGAGGCGGGCTACCTCTTCCAGCAGGACGCCGTCATGCCCTGGAAGACGGCGCTCGACAACGTCGCCCTCGGCCTCGAGATCGCCGGTCGGCCCCGCGCCGAGGCCCTCGACGAGGCCCGCCTCTGGCTCGCCCGCGTCGGCCTCGCCCGCTTCGCCGAGCGCTATCCCCATCAGCTCTCCGGGGGCCAGAGGAAGCGCGTCGGCCTCGCCCAGGTGCTGATCCGCCACCCCAAGATCCTCTTGATGGACGAGCCCTTCGGCCCGCTCGACGCCCAGACCCGCCAGATCATGGGCAATCTCCTGCTCGACCTGTGGGCCGCCGACCGCAAGGCCGTGCTCTTCGTCACCCACGACCTCGAGGAGGCGATCGCTCTCTCCGACCGCGTGCTGATCATGTCGGCCGGTCCGAAGGCCCGGATCATCGGCGATCACACGATCGACCTCGCCCGCCCGCGCGACGCCGCCGAGATCCGGCTCGATCCGCGCTTCCACGAGCTGCACCGCGCCATCTGGAGCGAGCTGCGCGCCGAAGTGGTCAAGACCTACGGAGAAGACGCCGCATGAGCCGGGTCAAGCTCTTCGCGCTGCAGGCGCTGGTCGCCGTGGTGGCGATCGCGATCTGGTGGATCGGCTCGTCGGTGAAGATCGGCGGCGTGCTGCTCCTGCCGCCGTTCTTCTTCTCGACCCCGGCCGACGTCTTCTCCCGCGTGCTGCGCATGGTGGCGAGCGGCGCGGTCTGGCCGCATCTCGGCGTGACCCTGACCGAGACCGCCCTCGCCTTCGTCATCGGCGCGGCCGGCGGCATCCTGTTCGGCTTCTGGTTCGCCCGCAAACCGATGGTCGCCGCCGTCTTCGATCCCTATCTGAAGATGGTCAACGCGCTTCCCCGCGTCGTGCTCGCGCCGATCTTCATGCTCTGGCTCGGCCTCGGCATCTGGTCGAAGGTCGCGCTCGGCGTGACGCTGGTGTTCTTCATCGTCTTCTTCAACGTCTATCAGGGCGTCAAGGAGGTGAGCCCGGTGGTGCTCGCCAACGCCCGCCTGATGGGGATGAACGACCGCCAGCTGTTCCGCCACGTCTATTGGCCCTCGGCGTTGTCGTGGATGTTCTCCTCGCTGCACACCTCGGTCGGCTTCGCGCTGGTCGGCGCGGTGGTCGGCGAATATCTCGGCTCCTCGGCCGGGCTCGGCTATCTGATCCATCAGGCCGAAGGCGTCTTCGACATCGCCGGCGTCTTCGCCGGCATGTTCGTGCTCGCCGTCTTCGTGCTGATCATCGACTGGGGCGTGACGGCGCTCGAAAATCGCCTGCTCGTCTGGCGTCCGCAGGCCCCGACCGGCCACGACTGACAGAACCACAGAAAAACGACAGGGAGTGAAACGATGAAGTTCTTCGCAACCGCGCTCGCCGCCGGCCTCCTCGCTCTCGGCCTCGCCGCCGGTCCGGCCGCCGCCGGCCCGGAGAAGACCTCGCTGCAGATCGGCGTCGGCGGCAAGCCGCTGCTCTACTATCTGCCGCTGACGCTGGCCGAGCGGCTCGGCTATTTCAAGGACGCCGGCCTCGACGTGACGATCAACGACTTCGGCGGCGGCGCCAAGGCGCTTCAGGCGCTGATCGGCGGCTCCGTCGACGCCGTCACCGGCGCCTACGAGCACACCATCCGCATGCAGCAGAAGGGCCAGAAGATCGAGGCGGTGATCGAACTCGGCCGCTTCCCCGGCATCGTTCTGGCCGTCGCCAAGGACAAGGCCGACAAGGTCAAGTCCGTCGCCGATCTGAAGGGTATGAAGATCGGCGTCACCGCCCCCGGCTCGTCGACCCACCTGACCACCGTCTACGAACTGGTCAAAGCGGGCCTGAAGCCCGACGACGCCTCCTTCATCGGCGTCGGCGGCGGCGCTTCGGCGGTCGCGGCGCTGGAGCACGGCGCCGTCGACGCCCTCTCCCACCTCGATCCGGTGATCTCCAAGCTCGACGCCGACGGCGCGATCTCGATCCTGATCGACATGCGCACCGAGGCCGGCACCCGCGCCGTCTTCGGCGGCTCCAACCCGGCCGCCGTGCTCTATCTGAAGAAGGATTTCGTCGACGCCAATCCGCAGACGGTGCAGGCGCTGACCGACGTCTTCTATCGGACCTTGAAGTGGATCGAGAAGGCGACGCCGGAAGAGATCGCCGCCAAGGTGCCGGAGGACTACTGGCTCGGCGACAAGGCGCTCTATCTGAAGGCGGTGAAGGCCTCGATGCCGACCTATTCGCAGACCGGCGTGATCCCCGAGGCCGGCATGGCCTCCGCCCTCGCCTTCCTGAAGACGACCGAGCCGGACGCCTTCGGCGCGGCGACGATCGACCTTTCCGCCACCTTCGACGGCCGTTTCGTCAAGAAGTCGGCCGAAACGGTGAAGTGAGCCGAGACCGGCGGGATCCCGACACGATCGGGGTCCCGCCGCATGACGGTCTGCGCGACGGCGTCGCGCGTTCGGCTCGCACGCGCGCCGGCATGGCGCTATTCTCTTCCGACGGGCGCGAGGATCCGCGCCCCGGATCCGCGAGCCTTCGGCCATGGACGTGTCGATCGCCAGCCCAACCGACGACCTGCCGGCGCGCGTCGCACGCCGGCCGACGATCGGCGGTGACGAGGTTCGAAAGCTGCTCGAGACGCCGCGCGAGGCGCTCTGGGCCCGCGCCGACGCGATCCGCAGCGAGCGCGTCGGCGACGCCGTCCATCTGCGCGGCATCGTCGAGTTCTCCAACATCTGCGCCAACGATTGCCTCTATTGCGGCATCCGGCGCACCAACCGCGGCCCCAAGCGCTATCGGATGAGCGCCGACGAGATCCTGGCGCTCGCCCATCGAATGAAGGGCTGGGGCCACGGCACCATCGTGCTCCAATCGGGCGAGGTGGATCGGCCGCGTGAGAACGACCGCATCGCCCGACTCGTCGAACGCATCCGCCACGACACCGAACTCTCCGTGACGCTCTCCTGCGGCAATCGCTCGCCCGAGATCTACCGCCGCTGGCGCGACGCCGGCATGGATCGCTATCTCCTGCGCTTCGAGACCTCGGACCCGGCGCTCTTCGCCGAACTCCATCCCGACTGCACGCTCGACGAACGGCTCGATTGCCTCGCCGCCCTCGCCGATCTCCGCGTCCAGGTCGGCTCGGGCTTCATGATCGGCCTGCCGGGGTCGTCCCTCGACACGCTGATCGAGGACATCCGGCTCGTCCATGCGCTCGATCTCGACATGGTCGGCGTCGGCCCGTTCATCGCCCATCCCGCCACGCCGCTCGCGGGACGCGCCAATCTCTGGGCCGACGATCCGGAGATGGTGTTCCAGGTGATCGCCACATTGCGCCTCGTCGATCCCGACCTACGCCTGCCGGCGACGACGGCGCTCGACGCCTTCTTCCCCGGGACGGGACGCGACCTCGCGCTGCAACGCGGGGCGGACGTCTTCATGCCGAACGACACGCCCGGCCGATACCGGCACGACTACCAGCTCTATCCGAACAAGCCCTGCGTCGACGAAGGCGACGGCTCCTGCGCCGGCTGCGTCACGGCGCGGATCTGGAGCCTCGGCCGGATGATCGGCGAAGGCCCCGGCCATTCGCCGAAGTCGCTCCGCCGGTCCCCGGTCGCCTGATCCCCTCGCTCAGGCGTCTTCCCGAGCCCGCAGGTTCTCGTCTTCGAAGGCGGCGAACGCCGCCGGGAACACTTCGAGCGCTCGGCCGAGCACGCCCTGCACCCGCGAAATCGCCACGCCGTAGTTGGTCATCGGCACGCCCGCCGCCTCGGCCCGGCGCTGCCGGGTCATCACCAGCTTGCGATTGACCGAGCAACCGCCGCATTGGATCACCAGCGAATAGGGCGAGAGATCCTCGGGGAAGTCGCGCCCGGCGGTGTGGTCGAAGACGAGATCGCCGCCGGCGTATTGGCGCAGCCAGCGCGGGATCTTCACCCGGCCGATGTCGTCGGCGAGCGCATGATGGCTGCAGGCTTCCGCGACCAGAACCCGCGCCCCCGGCCGCAGTCGATCGATCGCCGCGGCGCCGCGGGCGAAACCGACGAGATCGCCCTTCAACCGAGCCATCAGGATCGAGAAGGTGGTGAGCGGCACGTCGAACGGCGTGTCGGCCGCCGCTTTCAGCACCACCTGGCTGTCACAGACGACGAGATCGGGCTTGCGGCCGAGACCGGCGAGCGTCGCGGCGAGTTCGCGCTCCTTCACCACCATCGCGGTCGCGTCGGAATCGAGAATGTCGCGGATCGCCATCACCTGCGGCAGGATCAGCCGGCCCTTCGGCGCGCCGAGATCGATCGGCACCACCAGCACGACCAGCGCCCCCGCCCCGATCAGATCGCCGAGGAGCCGCGGCGGTTCGATCGCCGGATCGGGGACGCTCGCGACGATCGCCTCGCGCAGCCGCGCCAACCCTTCGCCGGTCTTCGTCGAGACCGCCACAGCGGCGATGCCCTGGCTCTCGAGCCCGGCCCGATCGCGCGCCGGCGCGGGTGCGAGATCCGCCTTGCCGAACACCACCACCACAGGCGTCTCCGCCTTGCGGAACTCTTCGAGCAGACGATCTTCGTCCGGCCCGAGTCCGTCGCCGTCGGTGACCAGGAGAGCGAGATCGGTGCGCCCGACCGTCGCCCGGGTCCGCGCCGTGCGCTTGTCGCCGAGGTCGCCGACGTCGTCGACGCCGGCGGTGTCGATCAGCACGATCGGTCCGAGCGGCGCCAGCTCCATGGTCTTCTCGACCGGATCGGTGGTGGTGCCGGCGTGCGGCGAGACGATCGCCACGTCCTGCCCGACCAACGCATTGACCAGCGACGACTTGCCGACGTTGCGCCGGCCGAACACGCCGATGATCGGCTTCAGGCTCTTCGGGGTGTCGAGCATCGCTCCCTCCTCCTCACCGCCGCCCGAGCGCCGTCGCCGCCAGAGCGGACAAGACCTGCGCCAGCGTCGCCTCGTCCATGAGGCCGCGCATCCGGACTTCCTCGGCGATCGACCGTCCGTTCGCCCGCGCGGCTTCCGCGATCTCGCCCGCCGCGCGGTGGCCGAGACGCTCGACCAGCAGCGTCGCCACCGCCCGCGATCCCGCGAGCGTTTCGGCGATCCGCGCCTCCTCGACGACGACGCCGTCGACGCAACGCTCGGCGAAGGTCCGATCCGCCGCCTCGAGCAGCGACAGCGCGCCGAGCAACGCGTCGGCGAGGACGGGGATGAACGGATTGAGCTCGAGCTGCCCCGACTGGGCGGCGAGCGTCACCATCTGATCGCGCCCCATCACCTCGATCGCCACTTGGCCGACCGCTTCCGCGATCACCGGATTGACCTTCGCCGGCATGATCGACGAGCCCTCCTGCACCGCCGGCAGCCGGATCTCGCCGAGGCCGGCGTCGGGGCCGGAGGCCATCAGGCGCAGATCGGAGGAGATCTTGAAGAGCGTCGCCGCATGCGCCTTGAGGATGCCGGAGACCTCGACGAAGGCGTCGAGGTTCTGCGTCGCGTCGACGAGGTTCTCGGCGCGGGCGAGATGCAGGCCGGTCCGCGCCCTGAGCACGTCGACCACCTGGAACACGTAGTCGCGCGGCGCGGCGACGGCGGTGCCGATCGCGGTGCCGCCGAGATTGACGACGCGCAGCCGCTCCTCGCACTTGAACACCCGCCAGCGATCGCGCGACAGCGCCTCGGCGAAGGCGGAGAACACCGCCCCGAAACCGATCGGGGTGGCGTCCTGCAACTCGGTGCGCCCCATCTTGACGACATGCGCCCAGCGCGTCTCGAGCGCTTGGAACGCCGTCTGGAGACGCGCGATCGCCGGCTCCAGACGGGCGAGCAGGCGCAGCGCCGCGATGCGAACCGCCGTCGGCACGGTGTCGTTGGTCGACTGGTGCAGATTGACGTGGTCGATCGGATCGACCAGGGCGTAGGCGCCGCGCCTTCCGCCGAGCCGTTCCTCGGCGAGATTGGCGATCACCTCCGAGACCGAGAGATTCAGCGACGTGCCTGCCCCGCCCTGCAGCGCGTCGACGGCGATCGCCTGGAAGGCTTCGCCTTCGATCGCCTCGGCGCAGGCCGCGACGATCGCCTCGGCGATGCGCCCGTCGAGCGCGCCGATCCGCCGATTGGTCTCCGCCGCCGCCGCCTTGACGTCGATCAGCGCCCGGATCAGCTCGGGATGGACCCGACGGCCGCTGAGGGGGAAGTTCTCGAGCGCCCGCGCCGTGTGAATGCCGCCCCATGCGTCGGCCGGCACGACCTTCTCGCCGAGAAGGTCGCGTTCGATCCGACCGCCCGTGGGAGCCTCCTCACCGGAAGACATCTCGCTTGCCCTGGCGCACCTTGCGCATCATCACTTCCGAATAATGCCGGATCTTCGGCTCCATCGCGGCGAGTTCGCCGGAGATCGCCGTCGCTCCCGCCTCCTTCGCCGTGTCCGAGCCGTAGTCGAGCAGATATTCCTCGAAGGAGGAGATCGCGTTCGGGCCGCACATCTCGCGGATCAGGCCGGGCTTGGCGAGATCCATGAAGTCCGCGCCGGTCCGCCCCATCCGGTAACAAGCCGTGCAGAACGACGGGATGTGGCCGCAGGCCGCGACGTCGCGCACCACCTCATCGAGCGAGCGGTGATCGCCGCGCTCGAACTGCGCCGCGTCCTCCGCTTCCGGCGTCGCATAGCCGCCGGGATTGGTGCGGCTGCCGCCCGAGATCTGCGAAACGCCGAGCTCCAACGTCGTCTTGCGCATTTCCGGCGTCTCGCGCGTCGACATGATCAGGCCCGTATAGGGCACGGCGAGGCGCAGGATCGCGACGATCTTCTTGAAGTCGTCGTCGCAGACCTCCTGCGGCGGATGCATCGCCACGTCCGAGCCGAGCGCCGGCTCCATCCGCGGCACCGAGATGGTGTGGCAACCGACGCCGAACCGATCTTCGAGATGCGCGATGTGTTGCATCAGGGCCAACGTGTCGAAGCGCCAGTCGGCGAGGCCGTAGAGCACGCCGAGCCCGACGTCGTCGATGCCCGCCTCCATGGCGCGGTCGATCGCCGTGGCGCGCCAGTCGAAGTCGGCCTTGCGCCCGTCGACGTGCATCTCGGCGTAGACCTTGCGGTCGTAGGTCTCCTGGAACAGCTGGTAGGTGCCGATGTGCGCCGCCTTCAGCCGCCGGAACTCTTCCGTCGAGAGCGGCGCGACGTTGACGTTGATCCGTCGGATCTCGCCGCGCCCGCGCTTGACCGAATAGATCGCCTCGATCGCGTCGATCAGATATTGGAACCCGCCCTTCGGGAAGGCCTCGCCGCCGATCAGCAGCAGGCGCTTGTGGCCCTGGTCGATCAGCGCCGCGGTCTCCGCCCTGATCTCGTCGAGGCTCAGGGCCTTGCGCTCGAGCTCGTGGTTCGAGCGGCGGAAGGCGCAGTAGACGCATTCGTTGGTGCAGATGTTGGAGAAATAGAGCGGCGCGAAGAGGACGATGCGCGGCCCGTAGATCTCTTCCTTGACCCGCCGCGCGGCGGCGAAGATCTCTTCGACGAGATCGGGATCCGTCACCATCGACAGGACCGCGACGTCCTCGGCCGGCAGCCCGACCAGCTCGACCGCGCGGGCGAGGATGGCGCGGACGCGCGCCGGATCGGGGCGGGCGACGGCGGCGAGCGTCGCGCGGATCGCCGCCTCGTCCAGCCAGTCGGCGCGGTCCATCGTGCGTTCGGTCGTGTCCAGCATGTCGTCGTCCTCCTCGTCGCGCCCTCTCGTCGCGCCCACGCCGGATGCGCGGGCGCGGATCGACGGCCGACGTCAAACCGGCTCTTTGGCCTTGGCCATCGGCAGGGTCGTCCGGATCTCCCGCCAGATCTCGCGTCCGTCGACGTCCAACTGACGGTGGCGGTCGACGTAGAAGGTGTGGAGCAGGTGATGCGCCTTCTCCGACATCGGCTCGCCGAGATAATCGGCATAGAGCTGCTTGATCTGCGGATTGTTGTGCGACTGACGGATCGTGCGATGCGCGTCGATGTCGAACAGCGTCACCCGCTTCTTCTTCTCGGCCGGACGGTATGTGTGCTTGCGCTTGATGTGGCCGCCGCCGGTGACGCAGCCGCCGGGGCAGGCCATCACCTCGATGAAGTCGAAGTCGTATTTGCCCGAAAGCACCCCCTCGACCACCTTCCGCGCCGCCTTGAGGCCGTGGCAGATGGCTAGCGTCACCGGCGGCAGACCGCCGCCGAGCGACACTTTGGCGGAGCGGATCTCGTCGAACGAGCGCAGTTCGGTGACGTCGGTCAGCGGCAGTTCGGTTCCGTTGACGAAGTGGTAGGCGCTGCGCACCGCCGCCTCCATCACGCCGCCGGTGGTGCCGAAGATGACGCCGGCGCCGGAGTAGCTGCCGAGATGCGGATTGTCGAACGTGCCGCCCTCGAGGCTGGCGAGGTCGATGCCTTCGCGACGCAGCAGCCGCGCGAACTCGCGGATCGTCAGCACCGCGTCGGTGTCCGGACGGCCGTCGGTGCGGAACTGCGGCCGCGCCGCCTCGTCCTTCTTGGCGATGCAGGGCATGATCGAGATCACCCGCATCTTCGCCGGATCGAGCGACATCTTCTCGGCGAGGAAGGTCTTGGCGAGGCTCGACAGGCACTGCTGCGGCGAGCGCACGCTCGACAGATTCGGGATGATCTGCGGGTAGTGCTTCTCCACGAAGCTGACCCAGCCCGGGCAGCAGGAGGTAAAGGTCGGCCGCTTGCCCGACGTGATGCGGCGGATCACCTCGGTCGCCTCTTCCATGATGACGAGGTCGGCGGCGAAGTTGGTGTCGATCACCACGTCCGCGCCCATCATCCGGAGCGCCGTGATCACCTGACCTTCGGCGTTCTCGATGCCGAGGCTCTCGGCGAAGCCGACCCGGACCGCCGGGGCGAACTGGAAGACGGTGACGATCTCCGGGTCGTAGAGCCAGTCGATCACGTCGTCGATGTCGTCGCGTTCGGCGAGCGCGCCGGTCGGGCAGACCATGACGCATTGGCCGCAACCGACGCAGGGCGTCGAATCGCCGGTGCCGCGCAGTTCGACGCAGGTGCCGACGCCGCGTTCGGTGATGGTCAGCGCGTCGATGCCCTGCACGTCGCGGCAGATCGCGACGCAGCGGAAGCAGCGGATGCACCGGTTCATGTCGTGCGCGAGATAGGCCTTGCCGTCACGCACCGGCCGAACCGACGTCCATTCCGGCCGCCGGAAACGCGAGCTGTCGAGGCCGACGAACTGCGCCGCGTCCTGCAGTTCGCAGTCGCCGTGGCGGGTGCAGGTCGTGCATTCCTCCTTGTGGTCGGCGAGCAGGAACTCGATCTGCAGCTTCTGCATCCGCCGGATCTCCGGCGTGCGGGTGGCGACCGCGAGCCCTTCCTCCATCGGCGTGTTGCACGAGGTCACGACATGCGCGACCTCCTGCCCGGGCCGGCGCGCCTCGACCAGACAGACCCGGCAGGTGCCGGGCTTGTGGCCGATGTCGGCGAGTTCGCACAGGCTCGGAATATGGAACCCGTTGCGGCGCGCCACCGCCATGATCGTCTCGCCGTCTTCGAACTCGACCCGGCGATCGTTGATGAGAGCAAACATGGATCGGCTCCTCGCTGAGCGCGGGTCAGTTTTCGCCGCTCGGGATGGCGTGTTCGGTGACGACGGAATAGACGCGGTAGCATCTGAGGCAGCGATTGGCCTCGTGATAGGCGTCCTCGGCGGAGATCGGCTTTTCGACCTCGTCGAAATTCGCCCGCCGCTCCTCCGGCGCGAGCGCCGGAATGTCGATCCGGTACATGTGGGCGACCGGCGTCTCGAAACATTCGCCGGCCATCATCTTGTTGTCGTTGAGCAACTTGCGCATGCGCGACCGCCCGAAGAAGCGCGGATGGCCGTGGCGGATGTAGTCGTTGATCGCCCGCGCCGCCTTCAGCCCCATCGCCATGGCGTGGATCAGCGTCGAGGCGCCCGACGCGCAGTCGCCGCCGGCGAAGACGCCGGCCCGCGACGTGACGAGCGTCTGATCGGAATGGGCGATGCAGCCCCACTTGTCGAAGTCGACGCCGTCGCCCTCGCCGAGCGAGGCCTTGTCGACCTGCTGGCCGATCGCCGCGATCACCATGTCGAAGGGGAAGAAGCGCTCCGAACCGGGGATCGGCTCGACGCCGATCCGACCCTTCTTGTCGGGAACCGTCTGCCGCATCTCGACGAGGTCCATGCCGACGACGCGGCCGTTCTCCGAGACGATCCGGGCCGGGTTGGTGAGGTAGTGGAAGATCACGCCCTCGCGCTCGGCCGCCTCGATCTCCTCGTGGTCGGCCGGCATGTCGGCCTGGGTGCGCCGATAGATCAGATGCACCTTGTCGGCGCCGAGACGCAGCGCCGAACGCACGCAGTCCATCGCGACGTTGCCGCCGCCGACGACCGCCACCTCGCCGGAGAGCGCGAGCGGCGCCCCGTGCTCGACGCGATGATGCACGTCGAGCAGGAAGCCGATGCCGGAGCGATAGCCGGCGAGCGAGGGATCCTCGCCGGGCACGCCGAGCAGGGTGCCCTGAGCGCAGCCGAGACCGAGGAAGACGGCCTTGTACCCGTCCCGGAAGAGATCATCGACCGAGAAGTCCCGCCCGAGCGCCTTGCCGAACAGGAAACGTCCGCCGAGCTGGCGCACCGTGTCGGTCTCCGCCGTCAGGACGTCCTTCGGCAGCCGATAGCTCGGAATGCCCGAACGGGCCATGCCGCCGGCTTCCTCGGCCGCCTCGAAGACGTCGACGTGATAACCGCGCAGCAAGAGATGGTAGGCGCAGGAGACGCCCGCCGGCCCCGCCCCGACCACCGCGACCCGGAGATGATCCGGCAGCTTCTCGGTGATCAGATCCGGCGAGAAGATCGGGCCGTGCAGATGGGCCTGCTGATCGGCGACGTAACGCTTCAGCGTCTTGATCCCGACCGGCTGGTCGATCACGTTGCGCCGACAGGCCATTTCGCAGAAGCGGACGCACACCCGCCCGCAGGTCGCCGCCATCGGATATTTGCGGAGGATGACGCCGAGCGAAAGATCGGGCCGGCCGTCCTTGATGTAGTCGATGTAACGGGGCACCGCGACCTTCGAGGGGCAGGCCTCGATACAGGGGGCGGTGACGTAGCTCATCCCGTTGTGCTTCGGCGCGCCGTCACGGGGACGAGCGAGTTCGTCGGCGAAGTGCGCCCGCGCCGCCATCAGAGCCACGGCGCTGGTCTGACCGATCCGGCACAGCGAGGTGCCGGTCATCTGCGCGGCGATCTCGTCGACGCGCTCCCAGGTCGCGTCGGTCGCCCGACCGTGCAGCACGTCGTCGAGCGCGTCGCGCAGCAGCGGCGCGCCGACCCGGCAGGGGGTGCATTTTCCGCAGGACTCTTCCGCGGCGCGGACGAGATGGCGATGCAGCGCCGAGACGAGATCGAGCTCCTCGTCGAAGACGAGAAAGCCGCGATCGCCGACGAAGGCGCGGATCGGGTTGCCATGACTGAAATAGACGAAGTCGTGGAGGTCAGGGTCTTCCGGAATGTCGATCGGAAGCTTGCCACGATTGTCGTGAATCTTGTCGTCCCAGACGCCATAGGAGACGTGAGCCATACGGTCCTCCGGCAGGCCCATCGTGACGCGCCCCTCGGCCGAGGCCTCACACCGGGGCGCTCCTCGCCTCCCGTGTGGCATTCGGCCGACGTCGTGTCAGACCAGCGCCTTCGACCTCTCGAAGCGAGCCGGTGCCGTGCGGACCCTCTCCGGCAGAAAACATCTTGTTCGACGGGAAAAATATCACATAAATACTTACGTCATTCTTCATACCTATCGATCGATCGGGATTTCCTATCGAGCGCGGAATTTCCGGCTCGGCGCAAAGTCATTTGAAACAGATGCTTGCCCGCGCCGGCGAGTTCGATCCGTCGCTCTTTCGCTCGAAGATGCGCGTGACGCATGGCGCCATGCACGCCCGATCGACCGGCAGGAAAGTCGGAAATCCGCAGAGAAACCGCAGGGAAGGCTCGGCCGAAGGGGAGGACGACGGGACGCCCGCCGGATCGTGATGTGATCGAACGAACCGCCGACGGACGAACGGGAAGCGATTCCACGCCACGCGGCGACGGAGATCACGGCGATGGACGTCGCAGACGTGTGGATCGCCCGTGCGCGCCACAGGCGTCACCAGAGGCTCGAAGGGATCTCTCGGGGGAACGATGCTTTGAAATGGTGCTGCGAGAGAGGATTGAACTCTCGACCTCTCCCTTACCAAGGGAGTGCTCTACCACTGAGCTACCGCAGCAAACCGATGCGCCGAGCGACGGACGGTGTCGCCCGTCCCGCGCGGCCCGCTATGTGCCACAGCCGCCGCCGTGTTGCAAGTCTCACCGCGCGCGAATGCGAAACCGGCGAAAAATCGCCGATCCGCAGCCGGTTCCCCTGTGGATGAGCGGGCTCGGGCCGCCCGCCCCGATCGATTTTTCCCGCGCCGAGACCGGCCCGTTCGGCTAGCATGGCCCCCATGTCGACACCGCCCGAAACCCCGCCGCGCCGGCCGACCGCCGCCGAGGAACGCGCCGAACGCCTCGCCGCCGAGCTGCGCGCCAACCTGCAACGCCGCAAGCGCCAGACGCGAGGCCGCGATGCCGCCCAAATCGGCGGCGACGAATGCGCCGACGACACGCCCCGAGGCGGCGACTCGCAGGGCTGAGCGCCCTTCGCTTGCCCCTCCGGCCTCGACGGATTAAGGAACCCGCCGAGAAGAAGATGGGACGCGCGTCGATCGGGGCCGGGCGTCGGCAGCGCGAGGGATGTAGGTCATGGACAAGATCAGGGTCGTCGGCGGCAATCGTCTCGAAGGCGTCATTCCGATCTCGGGCGCCAAGAACGCCGCGCTGCCGCTGATCATCGCCTCGCTGCTCACCGACGAGCGGCTGACCCTCGAGAACATGCCGCGCCTGCGCGACGTCTCGCTGCTCACCCGCATCCTCACCAACCACGGCGTCGACTATTCGCTGAACGGCAAGCGTCCGGGCGAGGACCACCTCGCCGGCCAGACCATCCATCTGACCGCCCGCGAGATCGTCGACACCTGCGCCCCCTATGATCTGGTCTCCCAGATGCGCGCCTCGTTCTGGGTGATCGGCCCGCTGCTGGCCCGCTGCCACGAGGCGCGCGTGTCGCTGCCGGGCGGCTGCGCCATCGGCACCCGGCCGGTCGACCTGTTCATCGCCGGTCTGGAGGCGCTCGGAGCCGAGATCGACATCGAGGCCGGCTACGCCGTCGCCAAGGCCCCCGGCGGCCTCAAGGGCGCGCGCTACGTCTTCCCCAAGGTCTCGGTCGGCGCCACCCACACGCTGATGATGGCCGCGACCCTGGCCAAGGGCGAAACCGTGCTCGAAAACGCCGCCCGCGAGCCGGAAGTCGCCGACCTCGCCGATTGCCTCGTCGCCATGGGCGCGAAGATCGAAGGCGCCGGCTCCTCGACCATCCGCATCCAGGGCGTCGACCGCCTGCACGGCGCGACCCACCGCGTCGTGCCCGACCGCATCGAGACCGGCACCTACGCCATGGCCGTCGCCATGACCGGCGGCGACGTCATTCTGACCGGGACTTCGGCCGGCCTGTTGCAGAACGCCCTCGACGTGCTCGCCGCCACCGGCGCGACCGTCGAGACCGTCGAAGGCGGCCTCCGGATCGCGCGCGGGTCCGGTCCGATCCTGCCGGTCGACATCGTCACCGAGCCCTTCCCCGGCTTCCCGACCGACCTCCAGGCGCAGTTCATGGCGCTGATGACGCGCTCGAACGGCGTCTCGAAGATCACCGAGACGATCTTCGAGAACCGCTTCATGCACGTCGCCGAACTCGCCCGCCTCGGCGCCCGCATCGACGTCGACGGCCGCACCGCCAAGGTCACCGGCGCGTCGCGTCTGGTCGGCGCGCCGGTCATGGCGACCGATCTGCGCGCTTCGGTGTCGCTGGTCATCGCCGGCCTCGTCGCCGAGGGCGAGACCACCGTCTCGCGCGTCTATCACCTCGATCGTGGCTTCGAGCGGCTCGAGGAGAAGCTGTCGCGTTGCGGCGCGATCGTCGAGCGCATCTCCGGCGAGGGCATGCGCTGACGCTTCCGGGAAAACCCGCCCCCGGGTTGCGCGGCGGCGGAGGAATTCCCATATCGGCCCTGAGCTTGCCGGCCGCGGACGTCGATCCGTCGGTCGGCTCGGGACCGTCCTCCGTGAGATCTTCGCCATGTCCGCCCTGAAACTGCTCGCCCTCGACGCCGAAGACCTCGAAGTCGTCTCCGCGCAGGTCCAGGACGCCGTCCTCAAGGTCGGCGACATCCATTGGCGCGCCGACGAGAAACGCCTGGTGCTGGCCCTCAACCGCTTCGCCTGGGAGGGCGCGAACGGCCGCCGCGGCTTCGAACGCCGCCGCGCCGCGCTGCATCTCGCCCGCGTCGTCTCGGTCAAGGCGCAGCATCTCTCCCCCGACCGCCCGAACGTCGTGCTCGAGCTCCTCGCCCTGCGCTTCACCGAGACCGACGCGCCCTCCGGCGTGATCGATCTGGTCTTCGCCGGCGGCGCGACGCTCCGGGTCGAGGTCGAGTGCCTGGAAGTCGGCCTCGCCGACCTCGGCGCCGCCTGGGCGACGGACCATTGCCCGCAGCACGACGGCGCCTGAAGGCGAGAGGCGATCGGGTTGCGCGACGCTTCGAGACGCGGGCCGAAGGCCCGTTCCTCGGAATGAGGCGCTTTCCATATTTGATACAAACACATACGCCTCATGGTGAGGAGCGTCCGCAGGACGCGTCTCGAACCATCGCGCACCGACGTCGCCCGAGCGAGGTTCCGCGCGCAGTTGCCTTCCGAAGCGTCCCGACCTTCGCCGCCGTTGCCCCCGCCCCCGCGATCCGTTACCACCGACCGACGACCCGACGCGCCCTCCCGCGCGCCGCTCCCGTGAACGAGGCTCCTCCCTTGGCCATCCGTCTCGACATTCGCGACGCCGATTTCGAGCGTCGCTTCGCCGACCTCCTCGACATGAAGCGCGAGGTCTCCGACGACGTCGACCGCATCGTCGCCGACATCATCGCCGAGGTCCGCGCCCGCGGCGACGAGGCGCTCTACGAGCTGACCGAGAAGTTCGATCGCGTCGACCTGCGCCCGACCGGCCTGCGCGTCGGCGCCGACGAGATCGCCGCCGCCAAGGCCTCGGTCGATCCGGCGACGCTCGCCGCCCTCGAACTCGCCCGCGACCGCATCCGCTCGCATCACGCCCGCCAATTGCCGAAGGACGACGTCTATACGGACAGCCTCGGCGTGACGCTCGGCTCGAAGTGGACGGCGTTGGAGAGCGTCGGCCTCTATGTGCCGGGCGGCACCGCGAGCTATCCCTCCTCGGTGCTGATGAACGCCGTGCCGGCCAAGGTCGCCGGCGTCGACCGTCTCGTCATGGTCGTGCCGACGCCGGACGGCAGGCTCAATCCCCTGGTCCTCGCCGCCGCAGATCTCGCCGGCGTCGACGAGATCTGGAAGATCGGCGGCGCCCAGGCCGTCGCCGCGCTCGCCTATGGCACCGAGAGCATCGCCCCGGTCGCCAAGATCGTCGGCCCCGGCAACGCCTTCGTCGCCGCCGCCAAGCGCCGCGTCTTCGGCAAGGTCGGCATCGACATGATCGCCGGCCCGTCCGAAGTGCTGATCCTGGCGGACGCCGAGAACGATCCGGACTGGCTCGCCGCCGATCTGCTCGCCCAGGCCGAGCACGATCCCGCCGCCCAGTCGATCCTGATCACCGACGCGCCCGAGCTCGCCGACGCGGTCGAGGTCGCGGTCGAGCGTCAGCTCGCCACCCTGTCGCGCGCCGCCACCGCCCGGTCGAGCTGGCTCGACTACGGCGCGATCATCCTGGTGCGCACCCTCGACGAGGCCGTCCCGCTCGCCGACCGGATCGCCGCCGAGCATCTCGAGATCGCCCTCGACGATCCCGCGCCGCTGGCCGCCAAGGTCAGAAACGCCGGCGCGATCTTCCTCGGCCACTACACGCCGGAAGCGATCGGCGACTACGTCGGCGGCTCCAACCACGTTCTGCCGACCGCCCGCTCGGCGCGCTTCTCCTCCGGCCTGTCGACGCTCGACTTCGTCAAACGAACGTCGATCCTCCAACTCGACGCCGAAGGCTTGCGCGCGCTCGGGCCGGCGGCGATGCTGCTCGCCGCATCCGAAGGGCTGGACGCGCACGGCCGCTCCGTGTCGATCCGCCTCAATCTCTGACCCTCTCGGCCGTCGCGCGGCTCGCGCGCCGGCCCATTTGCCCGCGAGGTCGCCCACCGCATGTCCGGCCCCGACGCCGCCGCCAAGCCCAAGACCCGCCTCGTCGGCGTCGAATTCGACGAAAAGTCGATCGCCCGCGCCGGCGCCGACGTCGAGCACGAACGCGCCACCGCCATCTGGGATCTGATCGAGGAGAACAGCTTCGCGCCCGTCGGCCACGACGGCGGCCCCTGGCGGCTGCGCCTCGGCATCGTCGAAAACCGCCTCGCCTTCGAGATCTCCGAGGACGGCGGCGCCCCCGTCGCCGTCCACCTGCTGTCGCTGACCCCGTTCCGCAAGATCGTGAAGGACTATTTCCTGATCTGCGAGAGCTACTTCGCCGCGATCCGCACCTCGACCCCGTCGCAGATCGAGGCGATCGACATGGGCCGCCGCGGCCTGCACAACGACGGCTCGCGGGTGCTCATGGAGCGTCTCGCCGACAAGGTCCTGATCGACTTCGACACCGCCCGCCGCCTGTTCACGCTGATCTGCGCGTTGCACTGGAAGGGCTGAGGCCGATGAACGGGACGCGGCCGAGCTCCGTCCTCTTCATGTGCGGCCTCAACGCCGTACGCTCGCCGATGGCCGAGTTCCTCGCCCGTCGTCTGTTCGGCAAGACCGTCTACATCCAGTCCGCCGGCGTCCGGAAGGGCGAGCTCGACCCGTTCTCGGTCAAGGCGATGGAGGAGGTCGGGCTCGACATCGCCCGCCATCGGCCGCGCACCTTCGAGGAGATCGAGGACGACAACTTCGATCTGATCATCACCCTCGCCCCTGAGGCCCACCACAAGGCGCTCGACATGACGCGCCTGCTCGCCGCCGACGTCGAATATTGGCCGACCCCCGATCCACAGCTCGCCACCGGCTCGCGCGACCAGATCATGGAGAGCTACCGCGCGGTGCGCGACGGCCTCGAGCGCCGCATCCGCGCCCGCCTCGACTGGAGGCCGCACGGACAGACATGACGCTTCCCATCCCCTCCCGCGCGCTTCGACACGCCGCCCGCCTTCTCGCCGCCCCGGCCTTCGCCCTCGCCCTCGCCCCGACGATCGCTGTCGCCGACCCGACCGGCGTCGAAACGATCCTCCTCCTGCGCCACGGCGAAAAGCCGGCCGCCGGCCTCGGCCAGCTCGACTGTCGCGGGCTCGCCCGCTCCCTGGCCCTCGCCGCCGTCTTCGAGACGCGGTTCGGCCGGCCCGACGCGGTCTTCGCGCCGGATCCGGCGATCCGCAAGATCGACGGCGCGGTCGCCTATTCCTATGTCCGGCCGCTCGCCACCATCGAACCGACCGCCGTTCGCTTCGGACTTCCGGTCGACACCCGCTTCGGCTGGACCGACGTCGCCGGACTGGAGCAGGCCCTGCTCGCCCCGGAACTGGCGAGCTCTCGCGTCGTCGTCGCCTGGGAGCACAAGGAGATCGTGAAACTGGCGAAGCGCCTCGTGAAGCGCTTCGGCGGCGATGTCGACGCCGTGCCGAAATGGCCGGGCTCGGAGTTCGACCGGGTCCTCGTCCTGACCATCGTCCGACCCTCCGACGGTCCGCCGCGCCTGAGCCTCGAGGTCGCGTCGCAAGGCCTGACCGATCTGCCGACGACCTGCCCGGATCGGTGACGAACGCGCTCTTCGGGTTTTCTTTCCTTCCTCGATCCGTTAGCTTGCGGCCGATTTCCGACACGTCCGAAAGATCCGACCGATGACCGCCGACCGTCCCAAACTCGTGCTGGCCTCCGCCTCGCCGCGCCGTCTGGGGCTTCTCCAGCAGATCGGCATCGACCCGGATCATCTCCATCCGACCGATCTCGACGAGACGCCGCAGCCCGGCGAACTGCCCCGCCAGCTCGCTCAGCGCCTCGCCGAGGACAAGGCCAAGGCGGCCCTCGCCTGGTCGAAGCGCGACGCGGAATGGACCGGCAGCTTCATCCTGACCGCCGACACCGTCGTCGCCGTCGGCCGCCGCATCCTGCCCAAGGCCGAGACCCGCGACGACGCCGAGGCCTGCCTGCGCCTGCTCTCCGGCCGCGCCCATCGGGTGTGGACCGGCGTCGGTCTGGTCACGCCCTCCGGCGCCATCAAGACCCGGCTGGTCGAGACCCGCCTGCGCTTCAAGCGCCTGTCGCACGCCGAGCTGACCACCTACCTCGCCTCCGACGAGTGGCGCGGCAAGGCGGGCGGTTACGCCATCCAGGGCCTCGCCGGCGCCTTCGTCGTCCGCCTGATCGGCTCCTATCCGAGCGTCGTCGGCCTGCCGCTCTACGAGGTGATGACGCTGCTCGACGGCGCCGGCTTCCCCGTCCGCGACGGCTGGGGCCGCGCCCTCGCGCCGGTCCTTTGATCATGGCGACCAAGTCCGCCCCGAACGCCGCCGCCCGCCCCTGCCCGATCTGCGGCAAGCCGGCGGTCGCCGAACATCGCCCCTTCTGCTCGCCGCGTTGCCGTCAGGTCGACCTGCACCGCTGGCTGACCGGCGCCTACGCCGTCCCCGTCGTCGAGGAGGACGGCGCGGAGGATCTCGACGGCTGAGCCGATCCCGAGCCGCCTTCGATAAAAAAAACGCCGCTCGCGCAACCAGGGCGACGAGCGGCGTCGAGTCTTCCTTGGGGGGGAAGATCACAGTCGCGGCTTCTCCCGCTCTTCCTCGGCGAGGTAGGCGGCTTCCGCTGCGGTCAGTTCGATCGTGTCGTAGCCGGTGATCATCGTCTTGACGTAGTGGGTCGGCGTCTTGCCGGTCGTCGTCATGTAGACGTGGATCATCACGAAGGTGACCATCAGGAACGCCGCCGCCGTGTGGATGAAGGCGACCGCCGGCAGACCGATCGTGCCGATCGCCGCATGCGCCCACCACGGATAGGTCAGATAGACGATTCCCGACGACCACAGCGCCGGCCCGATGATCACCATGAAGGAGAGATAGGCCAGCGACTGAAGCGCGTTCTGCTTACGCTTCAACGTCTTGGTATAGGGATGCGGCGCGCCGGTGAGGATCCCCCAGGCGTAGAACCGGATCACCGCCGGCAGACCGGAGAGCTTGGGCAGATACTGCCGCCACTGACCGGTGGTGAAGTGCCAGAAGGTGGTGAAGATCCACAGCACGATCAGCGCGATCGCCGCAAAGGAGTGGACCTTGACGGCGAGCCCGAAGGGCACCAGCCCATGAGTTCCGTGCAGGCCGAACCCCGACATGGCCAACACGAAGATCAACACCGCCTGCGACCAGTGCCAGAAGCGCTCGTAGCGCGTGTAGATCATCACCGTCTGCTTGGTCGGACGCCCGACGGGCGCCGTGAGGGTCGCGTCGCTCATCAGTGCTCTCCCGTCGTCGGCTTGCGCATGAAGATCCGGGCAAGCGTGTGGATGAGAATGCCCGCCAGCGTGCCGGCGAAGGCGAGATAGCCGAGGATGTCGAGCCAACGGAAGGTGCTGTGGCCGGGCATCCAGATGCCGGGAAGACCCGCCAGACGGCTCTTCTCGGTATGGCATTCGGCGCACTTCACCGCGTCGCCCTTCGGCGCGACCATGTGGGTGATCGGCCAGTTCGAGACGGTCGGAAGGAAGCCGACCTCGCCGGAGAACGGACGGTTCTCGAGCTTCATGCCGGCGGCGACCGACTTGACGATGTCGAAGTTGCCCCAGAACGCGGTGTCGTCCTTGCCCCACAGGTGGTTGAAGACGAGCGTCTTGTTCTTGGGATCCCACGGCACGTTGGTGTGCATCTCCTTGAACGGCCAGATCCGCGCGTTCTTTTCGTCCGGCGAGCCCATCACCGAGTTGATCGCCACCGGCAGCTTGGCGTCGTCGATCTTGGCGTCGGCGGTCGTGTAGAGCATCCGGCCGTCGAACCACTTGTAGGTCGGCGTCAGGTTCTCGCCCCACTTGAACGATCCCTTGATCGTCCAATAGGTGTGACGTTCCTTGCCGTCGCCCTGGGTGTAGTTCTCTTCGGCGTAGCCCTTGCCGTCGATCATCCGGCCGGCGGTCGCCCAATCCCAATCGGTCATGGTGCCGACGCCGCCACGCGCCATCTTCGGAATGTGGCAGGTCTGGCAGGCGATCCGCTCGGCGTGGGTGTCGAGCTGCAGGCCGATCAGGCTGGCCTTCGGGTGCGGCTTCGCGCCGTGGCAGCTCTCGCAGCTGGCGACGTCGCGCCGCTCGCCCGGCTTCGGCAGGCCCTTCTCGTCCTTCGCCACCATGTCGTAGCGCGAGCCGGCGATCATGTGCTTGTCGGAGACGTGGCACTGGGTGCAGGCGAAGTTGGCGCCGTCCGGCGACATGTGGACGTCGAGCGTCTTCGGCGCCTTCAGCAGCGACGAATCGAGATCGCCGTGCTTGACGCCGTCGCCGCCGCCGCCGTTGAAGTGGCAACCGCCGCAGTTTTCGCGGCCCGGCAAGCCGACGTGCTGGGCGACCTTGGCGAAGTCGATCGGCTCCTTGCCTTCGAACATCACGCCGCATGCGTCGTGACCATGCGAATTCGGCAACTTGTAATAGGTCGCCGTGCGGTCGTGGCAGACCAGACAGTCGATCTTGGTCTCGTCCTTGAAGTCGAACGTGTCGTCCTTCCACCCGTAGCCGGCGTGGCACTGGGCGCACATGCCCTCGTTGCCCTTGGCGTTGGTGCAGAAGTTGTTGATGACGTTCTTCTTGCCGAGCTTCTGACCGGTCTTGGGATTGGTGTAGTCCCAGGTCCAGTGGATCGACTTCATGACGTGCTTGCCCGCCTCGGTGTGGCAGGTCAGGCAGGCCTTGGTCACCTCCGAGCCGTCGGCGAACGGCCCTTCCAACGCCTTGAACTTGGAGTGATCGGCGGTGCCGCCGGAAAGCGCGCCGGACTTCTGCCCGGCGATCGGCGTCGGCGGCGCGGCCGCCGCCGTTTCGTGCGCCGCGCCTTCGCCCTCGGCCGCCGCCGAGAACGCGCTCGTCCCGACGACGATCAGCAACGCCGCCGCGACACGCGCCAAGATGCGTGTAGCCCCTCTCATGGAAGGTCCCCCCTGGTCGTACCGAATTCACTGCTCCGCGAACGGAGCGAGGTTCGGAATCTTGTATGTTCCATATATTTTATATGATCGATATACCTTTTTGTCGAAGCTCCCGGCTGCGGCGTGTCGTCGCCGCGCCTCGGCCGTCGAAACGCCGAACGCGGGGTTCGCGGAAAAGTCCGAAATCTCTGAAATTCGAGACTGTTGTCTCCACGATTTCACGCATTCGGAGAAGCCGGGAGCGGGCCGCGACGTTGCGCCGGCTCATCGTTCGGCGATCGGCGCGGGACGGACTCGCGCGGATGGACCCGCGAGTTGTGGGACGATACGATCTTTTCCACGTCCGCCTCTGGACAGCCCGCGGACCACCGATTATAAGGCGGCCCACCAACGAGATGGCGGACACGCCTCCCCACCTCGCCCGGTCGCCTGGGTAGCTCAGTTGGTAGAGCAGCGGATTGAAAATCCGCGTGTCGCTGGTTCGATTCCGGCCCCAGGCACCACTTTCCCCCTCCGATCCGCCCGAGATTCTCGCCGCGCTCGTCCGCGCGCATCCGCTCTGCGACGTCGACGGCGAGACCGCCGCGGCGGATTGCTGTATGAGTGCCTCGGCGGGCCGCCCTTCCTCGACGAAGGCGACGGCCACGTCACGGGGGAAAGGAAGGGATCCACGATGCGCTTCGCTTCACTCGACCGTCGCCGTTTCCTGACGGGCGCCGGCGGTCTCGCGTTGGCCGGCCTGACGCCGCGGGCCTCGCGCGCCGCGACCAAGGTCAATCTCGGCGTGCTGAAACTCGGCAGCCATGCGCCGAGCTTCATCGCCTATGAGCGCGGTTATTTCCGCGACGCCGGCCTCGACGTCGAACTGAAGTTCTTCGAAGCCGCCCAGCCGCTCGCCGTGGCGATCGCCTCGGGCGACGCCGACTACGGCGTCACCGCGATGAGCGGCGGCCTCGTCAGCCTCGCCGAGAAGAACGCGGTGCGCGTCATCGGCGGCGCGCTGATGGAGGAGAAGGGCCGCGTCGGTTCGATCCTGCTCGCCTCCAACAAGGCCTGGGAAGAAGGCCTGAAGGGCCCGGCGAACCTCGGCGGCCGCTCCTTCGGCATCACCACCGCCGGCTCCTCCTTCCACTTCATGATCCACAAGGTGGCGGAAGCCGCAGGCGTGCCGCTCTCTTCGATCGCGCTCAGGCCGCTGCAGAAGCTCGGCGCGCTGGTCGCCGCGCTGTCCTCCGGCCAGATCGACAGCTGGGCGATCCAGCCGAGCATCGCCGACAAGCTGATCGCCTCCGGCGCCGCCAAGGCGATCGGCACGATCTCCGACTATGCGCCGGGCTATCAGGTCACCACCGTCTTCACCTCGAAGGCCAACGCTTCCGACCAGCGCGACAAGACCAAGGCCTTCGTCGAGGCCTATTCGCGCGCCGTCGCCGACTACGACGACGCCTTCGTCGACCGCACCGCGCCGGCGACGGCCGTCGACGCCCTGGTCGAGATCATCCACAAACACGTCGACGCCGCGAGCCCGATCGAGGAGTTCCGCACCCGGACCATCGGCGACGCCCTGCGGATCAACCGCGGCCTCGCCCTGTCGTTGAAGTCGGTCGTCGAACAGCTCGACTGGTACAAGTCCGAAAAGATGGTCAAGGACACGGTCACGCCGGAAATGGTGTTCGACACGTCCTATGTCTCGATCATCTGACGCCACGCGCGCGGTGGGCGGCGTTCGCCCCTCGCCGCGCGCCCGCCCCTCGCCGCGCGTCCGTCGGAGACCCGCATGGATCTGCTGATAGAGAACGTCGGCCATTCCTATGGTTCGGTCGAAGTGTTGCGCGACGTGTCGCTGGAGATCCCGCGCGGCGAGATCGTCTGCCTCGTCGGCCCCTCCGGCTGCGGCAAGTCGACCCTGCTGCGCTTCCTCGGCGGCCTCGAGCAACCGAGCGCCGGGCGGGTGTGGCTCGTCGGCGATCCGCCGGCCGACAGCCTCAACCCGCTGACCTTCGTCTTCCAGCACTTCGCGCTCTTGCCCTGGCGCACCGTCGAGGGCAACGTCCGCCTCGTGCTCGAGGATCATCGCCTCGGCCATCGCGAGACCGAGGAGATCGTCGCCGACGTCCTCGCCCGCACCCGCCTCTCCGACTTCCGCAAGGCCCTGCCGCGCCAGCTCTCCGGCGGCATGAAGCAGCGCGTCGCCATCGCCCGCGCCCTCGCCGTCCGACCGGCGGTGATGCTGCTCGACGAGCCGCTCTCCGCCCTCGACAGCCAGACCCGCGAGCTGCTCCTCGACGATCTCGTCGGCCTGTGGACGCGCCAGCCGTTCACCGCGGTCTACGTCACCCACAATCTCGCCGAGGCGGTCCGGCTCGGCCACCGCATCGTCGTCCTGTCGCGCCGGCCGGGGCGGATCCGCGCGGTCGTGTCGATCGACACGCCGCTCGCCGAACGCCGGCTCGGCGATCCCCTCCTCGACGCCCGCCAACAGGAGCTCTGGGAGCTGATGCGCGACGAGGCCATGGCCGCGGACAGGGAGTTGATCGGTGGTTGAAGGCTCCAGACGCCCCGTCGAATTCCGCGGCCGCGGCTTCGCGCCCCGCTCCATCCCGCTCGTCGCGCCGCTGCTCTTCGTCGTGTTGATCACGCTCGCCGAGATCGGCACGCGCACCGGCTTCATTTCCGGCCTCACCCTGCCCCGCCCCTCGGCGGTCTTCGCCACCTTTCTGGATCTGTGGAAGAGCGGCCTGCTCTGGGTCCATCTCGGGCCCTCGCTGCGCCGTCTCGTCGTCGGCGCCTCGCTCGGCATCGGCGTCGGCGTCGCGCTCGGCGTCGCGATCGGCCTCTTCGGCCTCGTTCGCGCCGGCCTGGTGCCGCTCGTCGCCGCGCTCTTCCCGATCCCCAAGATCGCGCTGCTGCCGCTGTTCGTGATCTGGTTCGGCATCGACGAGACCTCGAAATACGCGCTGATCGCCTTCGGCACCTTCACCCCGACGGTCGTCGCCACCTTCGGCGCGGTTGACAACGTCGACCGCAGCCTGATCCGCATGGGCCAGAGCTTCGGCCTCTCCTGGTGGTCGATCGTCGCCAAGATCGTGCTGCCCGGCGCCTTCCCCGGCATCCTCTCCGGCCTGCGCGTGTCGATCTCGATCGGCATCATCCTGCTCGTCGCCGCGGAGATGCTCGGCGCGCAATACGGCATCGGCGCCTACATCCTCGAAGCCGGATCGCTCTACGACCTCGAACGCCTCTTCACAGGCGTCACCCTCCTGTCGATCCTCGGCCTGCTGGTCAGCTGGGCGATTGGCGCGATCGAACGCCGCTTCCTCGACTGGCGCGGCTGACGCCCGCCCGAGACCGACGCGGCGGAATTGACGAATACGTCAGACCTGTGCCCTATACGGAAAATTCCGCAAGGGTCTCCGCATGCGCGCCGCTCTCTTCCGCCGTCTGATGAACCTCTGGCCGCCGTTTCTCTTCACCGGCATCCGCTGCACGAAACTCGCCGAAGACTGGCGCTCGGCGGAAGTCGAGCTGCGGCTCGGGATCCTCAATCGCAACTACGTCGGCGTCCATTTCGGCGGCTCGCTCTTCGCGATGACCGACCCGTTCTACATGCTGATGCTGGGCAAGGCGCTCGGCCGCGATCACGTCGTCTGGGACAAGGCCGCCTCGATCGACTTCGTCGCCCCCGGTCGCGGCGTCGTCACCGCTCGCTTCCGCCTCGACGAGGCCCGCATCGAGGAGATCCGCCGCGCCTGCGCCGATGGGTCGAAGGCGCTGCCGACCTTCCGCGTCGAGGTGACCGACGCCTCCGGCGCCCTCGTCGCCGCCGTCGAACGCACCGTCTACGTCCGCCGCAAGCGCGACGCCGCGGCCGCCTGAAGACCCTGCGCCGCGGCGCGCAACTCCGCGGCCATCGCCCGGAGCCCTGGATCGAGCACCTTGTCGCGGCGCAGAACCAGACCGAGCCGGCGCGCCAGCGGCGGATCGAGCGGCCGAACCGCGATCGTCGGCCGCATCGCCTCGGGCGGGAACGCGAGCCCGGGCAACACCGCCGCGCCGAGGCCGACCGCGACCAGTTCCCGGATCGTCTCGACGCTGCCCAGCTCCATCACCGGCCGCGCGGCCACTCCGCCGCGGGCGAACCAGTCGTCGACGATCCGCCGCGTCGCTCCGCGCGAATCGTAGAGAATGAGCGGATGACGACCGAGCTCGAGCGCCCCGATCGGCCCCGCCTCGCCGCTCTCCTCCGCCGGCAGCGCCGCCACCAGCGGATCCTCCAGCAACTCCTCGACGACGAAGGCCCGCCCGGTCGCCGGCAGCGTCACCAGCGCGACGTCGAGCCGATTGGCCTCGAGATCGGCCAGAATGTCGGAGGTGTCGCCGGTCCGCACGATGATCTCGAGCCCCGGCATGCGCCGGCGCAGGCTGCCGAGCGGCCCCGGCAGGAAGTGCAGGCAGGCCGTCGCCCCGGTTCCGATCGTCACCCGACCGAGGTGGCCGGCCCGATGCGGCGCGACCGCCGCCAGCGCCGCCTCGTGCGCCGCCTTCAACCGCTCCACTTCGACGAGCAGCGCCGCCCCCGCCGCCGTCGGACCGACCCGCCGCCCGACCCGCTCGAGCAGACGCACTCCGAGCAGCCGCTCGAGCTGTCGCACCTTGAGGCTCATCGACGACTGGCTGAGGCCCGCCTCCGCCGCCGCCCGGGTGAAGCCGCCGGCGGTCGCCACCGCCCGGAAGGCGAAGAAGAGGTCGAGGTCCGGTTCATCCATCGATCGAAAATCCTCATGCATCGCATGACGTCCATGAGATTGATCGCAAGAAGCCCATCCCGCAAGAAGGACCGCCTCCCCTCTCGCCCGGACGACCCGATGCCCGACCTTCTCGCGATCCGCCCCGCCGCGCCCGCCGACTTCGCTCGGATCGCCGCGATCTATGCGGACGCCGTCGTCACCGGCACCGCCTCCTTCGAGATCGATCCGCCCGATCGGGACGAAATGGCCCGCCGCCACGCGGCCGTCACCGCCGCCGGCTTCCCCTGGCTGGTCGCCGCAGCCGACGGCGACATCCTCGGCTACGGCTATTTTTCACTCTACCGCACGCGCCCGGCCTATCGCTTCACGGTCGAGAATTCGATCTACGTCGCCCCCGCCGCCAAGCGCCGCGGCGTCGGCCGCGCCCTTCTCGCCGAACTGATCGGCCGCGCCGAGGCCGCCGGCTTCCGTCGGATGATCGCGGTGATCGGCGATTCCGAAAACGCCGCCTCGATCGGCCTGCACGCCGCCCTCGGCTTCGCGCCGGCCGGCGTCCTGCCTTCGGTCGGCTGGAAGCACGGCCGCTGGCTCGACAGCGTCCTGATGCAGCGCCCGCTCGGCCCCGGCGACGACGCCCCGCCGGACGAGCGGCGGTGATCCGGCCGCGTCTCACCCTGGCGTTGGCGACCTCCCAGCTCGTCGCCTGGGGCGTCGGCTACTATGCGATCGGCGTCTTCGGCCCGCGCATCGTCGCCGAAGAGGGCTGGTCGCGCGCCGAGATCCACGCCGGCTTCTCGTTGGCGCTCGTCGCGATGGGCCTCGTCTCGCCGGCGATCGGCGCGCGCGTCGACCGTGTCGGCGGCCGCGCCGTGATGACCGGCGGCTTCCTGCTGCTCGCCCTCGGCCTCGGCCTCGCCGCCCTCGCCCGCCGCCCGGTCGAATGGTGGGTGATCTGGCCGCTGATCGGCGTCGCCCTGCGGATGACGCTCTACGACGCCTGTTTCGCCGCCCTGGTCCGGGTCGATCCGGCCGCCGCCGCCCGCGCCATCGCCGCCGTGACGCTCGCCGGCGGCCTCGCCTCGACCGTCTTCTGGGCGCTCGGCGACCGTCTCGCCGAGGCCTTCGGTTGGCGCGTCGCCATGGCCGTCTTCGCTGCGATCGCCGCCGTCGCGGCCGTCCTGCCGCTCGCCCTGCCCGCGGCCCCGAGCCGACACGCCCCCCCGCCTGCGACCGATGGAGCGCCCACGCCGCTCCCGCCGATCGGCCATCCCCGCGACATCCGGCTCTTCGCCGCGCTGATCGTCGCCACGAGCGTCCTCGCCTCGGCGCTCGCCGCCCACATGATCCCGCTCCTCGTCGGCCTCGGCCTGACCTTGCCCGTCGCCGTCGCCGCGGCGCGCGGCGTCGGCCAATCGGTCGCCCGCGCCGTCGACGTCCTCTACGGCCGCCGCCTGCCGCCGCTCGACCTCGCCCTCCTCGCCGCCGCGCTTCTGCCGGCGACGCTGGCCGCCGCCCCCTTCGCCGGCGTCTCGACCCTCGCCGCGCTCGCCTTCTCCTTCGGCGGCGGCGCCGGCAACGGACTGATGACCATCGCCCGCGGCGTCGCGCCCCTCGTCCTGTTCGACCCGAAACGCTACGGCGCGATCACCGGTCGAATCGCCGCGCCGGCCTTCTGGACCTCGGCCGCCGCCCCCTTCGTGGTGGCGCTGGCGCTCGATCGGGGCGGCGCGGGGCTCGCCCTCGCGGTCCTCGCCGTCCCGGCGGTCGCCGCCTTCACCGCCGCCTTCGCCCTGCGCACGAGCAAACGCGCCCGAAGCTGAGTATGAAATGATCATGATGCACCCTAATTATGCATCGATTTGCATGATTTCGCGCCAATTTCATTTCAACGAGCCTACACTTTCGTCGACTGCCCGAAAGACTTGCTCAAAGATGCTGAAATGAGCAGAATTGGCACGTGACTTGCTCACGAATTCGCCAATTCGCCTCAGCTTTTTGCATCCCCAGGGGGTCCGCATGAAACTCGTCATCGCCGTCATCAAGCCGTTCAAGCTCGACGAAGTCCGCGATGCGCTGACCAAGCTCGAGATCCACGGCATGACCATCACCGAGGTGAAGGGCTACGGCCGCCAGAAGGGCCATGCCGAGATCTATCGCGGCGCCGAATACGTGGTCAGCTTCATTCCGAAGGTCCGCGTCGAGGTCGCCGTGCCCGACAGCCTCGTCGACGCCACCGTCGAGGCGATCCGCACCGCCGCCCATTCCGGTCAGATCGGCGACGGCAAGATCTTCGTCCAGCCGGTCGAACAGGCCGTCCGCATCCGCACCGCCGAGACCGGCGACGGCGCGCTCTGATCTCGCTCGCCTCCCCACGCGTCGCTCCGCCGCGCCCACCGGCGGAGCGCGCGTCGCGCCAGGAACGGTCGTGACGAAGGGGAACGTCGCGGCCGCTCGAACCAACTCGGACTCCGACCCATGCCGAAACTTTCGACGTCCCTCGCCGGGGCGATGATTCTCTGTTGCCTGAACGCGCCCGCTCACGCCGCCGAAGGCGGGATCGACCCCGCCGACACCGGCTTCATGATGGTCGCGACCGCCCTCGTGCTGATGATGACGTTGCCCGGCCTCGCCCTCTTCTATGCCGGCATGGTGCGCAAGAAGAGCCTGCTCGCCGTCATGGCGCAGTCGGTCGCCGCCACCGCGGTCGTCTCGATCCTGTGGTTCGGCTTCGGCTATTCCCTCGCCTTCTCCGGCGACGGCGCGATGATCGGCGATCTCGCCCGCGTCTTCGCCCGCGGCGTCGGCCTCGCCACCACCACGCCAACCGCTGCGACCATCCCCGAGCTCTTGTTCATGGCCTATCAGATGACCTTCGCCGTCATCACCTGCGCCCTGGTCGGCGGCGCGGTCGCCGATCGCATGAACTTCTCCGCCTTCCTCGTCTTCTGCGTGGTCTGGCTGTTCCTGGTCTACGTCCCCTCCGCCCACTGGGTCTGGGGCGGCGGCTTCCTGGCCAAGTGGGGCGTCCTCGACTTCGCCGGCGGCACCGTCGTCCACATCAACGCCGGCGTCGCCGGCCTCGTCGCCGCGGTGATGCTCGGCAAGCGCATGGGCTTCGGCCGCGAGAACCTCGCTCCCTACGACCTCTCCCTGGCGGTGGTCGGCACCGGCCTGCTCTGGGTCGGTTGGTTCGGCTTCAACGGCGGCTCGGCGCTTTCCGCCTCCTCGCGCGCCGTCTTCGCCATCGTCTCGACCCACCTCTCGGCCTGCGCCGGCGCCATCGCCTGGACGGCGCTCGAATGGCTGCATCGCGGCAAGCCCTCGGTGCTCGGCATGATCTCCGGCGCCATCGCCGGCCTCGGCATGATCACGCCCGCCTCCGGCTACGTCGAACCCTGGGCCGGCCTCGTCATCGGCCTCGTCGGCGGCCTGCTCTGCTACTGGTTCTGCACCTGGCTCAAGCTGAAGCTCGCCTATGACGACAGCCTCGACGTCTTCGGCGTCCACGGCGTCGGCGGCCTCGTCGGCACCACCCTGGTCGGCGTCTTCGCCTCGTCGAGCGTCACCGGCGACGCCGCCCAGGCCGGTCTGATCGAAGGTGGCCTGCATCTCCTCGGCGTCCAGCTCGCCGGCGTCGCCGTGGTCACGGCATGGTGCGTCGTCGGCACCTGGGTCGCGCTGAAGGCCGCCGCCCTCGTCGCGCCCCTGCGCGTCGGCCCCGACCAGGAGCGCGAGGGCCTCGATCTCTCGCTGCACGGAGAGACCATCCACGCCTGACGCGCGGATACTGCCACGTATACGAGAAACGGCGGGAAACCGCCGTTTTTTCGTCGTCCATGATCTCGCTCAAAGCATTTCGACGGATCGGTCGTAGACTTTTCCCGTCGGGAGAATTGGGCGTCCCGACCCTCCCGGCGACAGCATCGAGGAGGCGAGATCATGACCGCCACCACCACCAAACTCCCGGTCCGCGACGAGACGAAGTCCGTCGAGAGCGTTCCGCGCACGCCGGACTGGCCGATGTTCGCGGACCTGCGCCGCGAGATGGATCGGCTCTTCGACGATTTCGGCCGCGGCTGGTTCCGCGCGCCGATGACGCCCGACTTCGACACGAACGTCTTCGCCCGGACCGCTCCGGTCCCGGCCGTCGACGTCGTCGAGAAGGACGGCGCCTGGGTCGTCACCGCCGAACTGCCCGGTCTCGACGAGAAGGCGATCGACATCACGATCGCCGGCGATCTCCTCACCCTGAAGGGCGAGAAGACCGAGACCCGCGAGGAAGACGACAAGGGCGCGCACCTCAGCGAACGCCGCTATGGCTCGTTCGCCCGCTCGTTCCGTCTGCCCGACGGCGTCGACCGCGGCAAGATCGGCGCGACCTTCGCCAATGGCGTCCTCACCGTGACGCTGCCCAAGCTCGTGGACGCGAAGGCGGAGGAAAAGAAGATCGAGGTCAAGGCCGCCTGACGGCTTCCCCCGGCCGGATGGAGCATGCGAGGGCGCGGGCGACCGCGCCCTTCGCGCGTCCGGCGCTCTCACACCTTCGGCACGATCACCAGACGCTCGACGATCTCGCCCTTGACGAGATGTTCGTCGCAGATCTCGTCGATATCGGCTTCCGTCTTCGGCGCGTACCACACGCCCTGCGGATAGACGACCATCAACGGCCCGGCCCGGCAGAAGCCGAGGCACCCCGTCGCCGTCATCGCCACGCTCGGATCCTGCAGCGATTCCACGCAGAACTGCAGCCGCTTCCACAACGGCTCCGCCCCCTGCGCCCCGCAGGAGCCGCGCGGATGGCCCGGCGGTCGCGACTGGAAGCAGGCGAAGACGTGATGCCTGTAGACCTGCGGGATTTCGACCGTCATCGCAGCGCTCTCCTCTGTCGCGACCCTCTGGAAGTCTTCGTATTCAAGGGTCGTGCCGCCGCCCGCCCGCCCCGGAACGCTTCTTGCCTGAGAGGGGCAGAGACCGGCGGAACACGGGGGAATTCCGACATGCGGGCGACGACGACGGGGGCCGCGCGGCCAGGCGACGACCTGATCGACTTCGGCGACGCGCCGCCGGCCGTGAACGAAATCCTACAAAGGGGCGTCGCGCTCTACAGAACCGACCGTGCCGGAGCCGACCGCGCCTTCCGCGAGGCGCTCGCCCTCGATCCGGACGCGCTCGCCACGTATTTCTGTCTCTACAAGATCCACACCTATTCGGGCGATCTCGACGCGGCGCTCGCCGCCGCCGAAGCCGGCGCGCGCGTCGCGGCGCGGGCCGCGAACCTCGCCCCCGACTGGCGCGATTGGGAGCCCGGCTTCGTCTCGCTCGACGGCCCCGCCCGCTTCGCCCTCTACACGCTGAAGGCCCTCGCCTTCATCCGTCTGCGCCGCGACGAGCCGGAAGCGGCGCGCGAAGCGCTGGAGAAGCTGGCCCGGCTCGATCCTCACGACGCCGTCGGCGGCTCGGTCGTCGAGGCGATCCGGCGCGGCGTGACCGCCTGAAACAGACACGGCGCAGGAGCCTTCGCCCCCGCGCCGCATCGTTCGTCTCTTCGCCGACTTCAACAGCAGCGGAAGACCCCGTTCGGCCCGCCGCCGTAGCGGCGATCCTGCCGATCACGGAAGAACTCGGCCTGCGTCATCACCGGCTCGTCCGGATGGGTGACCCGGCGATGTTCGACATAGGCGTCGTAGTCGGGCACCCCGACCATCAGCCGCGCCGTCTGAGCGACGCGGCCGAGGATCGCGCCGCCGTCAGGCAGCTTCAGGCCGCAGATTCGACACGTCATCGCCGACCTCCCGCGTGCTGATCCGATCCGTCTTCAAGGCGTCGAGGCAGGCCTTGGCGCCGAAGGCGAGCATCATCACGACGACCACCATGAACACCGCCGTCAGGCCGGCGTCGAGCCGATTGTTGAAGATGATGCGGCCCATCTGCTCGACGCTCTTGGCGGGCGCGAGCAGTTTGCCGGCGGCGGCCGCGTCGGCGAAGCGGTTCGCCTGAGCGAGGAAGCCGATCGCCGGACGCGCGTCGAAGAGCTTCTGCCAACCGGCGAGCAGCGTGCAGATCGACAGCCATCCGAGCGGCAGGATCGTCACCCAGGCATAGGCCTGCCGCTTCATCTTGAACAGCATGACGGTGGCGAAGGCGAGCGCGATCGCCGCCAGCATCTGGTTGGCGATGCCGAACAGCGGCCACAGCGTGTTGATGCCGCCGAGCGGATCGACCACGCCCTGGTAGAGGAAGTAGCCCCAGGCCGCGACCGCCAGCGCCGTGGCGACGAGATTGGCGCCCCACGACTTGGTCTGCCGAAAGGCGGGAACCGCCGCGCCGAGCAGATCCTGGATCATGAAGCGGGCGACGCGGGTGCCGGCGTCGACCGTGGTCAGGATGAACAGCGCCTCGAACAGGATGGCGAAGTGATACCAGAAGGCCATCATCGCCTGCCCGCCGATCGCCGCCGACAGGATCTGCGCCATGCCGACGGCGAGCGTCGGCGCGCCGCCGGCGCGGCTGAGGATCGTCGCTTCGCCGACCTGCTGCGCCATCTGGGTCAGCGTGTCGGGGGTGACGACGAAGCCGAAGTTGGCGATCGCCGCCGCCGCCGTTTGGGCGGTCGTGCCGAGGATCGCCGGCGCGGTGTTCATCGCGAAATAGACGCCCGGATCGAGCACCGAGGCCGCCACCATCGCCATGACGCCGACGAAACTCTCCATCAGCATCGCGCCGTAGCCGATCATCCGGAGTTGGTTCTCGTTTTCCACCATCTTCGGCGTGGTTCCCGACGACACCAGCGCGTGGAAGCCCGAGATCGCGCCGCAGGCGATGGTGATGAACAGGAACGGGAAGAGATCGCCGGAGAACACCGGCCCGGTGCCGTCGACGAACTTGGTGATCGCCGGCATGTGCAGCTCCGGCCGCACGAAGACGATGCCGAGCGCCAGACCGACGATCGTGCCGATCTTCAGGAAGGTCGAGAGATAGTCGCGCGGCGCGAGCAGGAGCCACACCGGCAGCACCGAGGCGACGAAGCCGTAGCCGATCAGCATGATCGCCAAGGTCTCGCCCTTGAAGGTGAAGAGCGGCGCCAGCGTCGCAGAATGGGCGACGTCGCGCCCGCCGACGATCGAGGCCAGCAGCAGCACGATGCCGATCACGCTCATCTCGCCGATCCGCCCGGGACGGATGAAGCGGCCGTAGACGCCCATCAGGAAGGCGATCGGAATGGTCGCGAAGACGGTGAAGGTGCCCCACGGGCTACCGGCCAGCGCCTTGACCACGATCAGCGCCAGGACGGCGAGCAGGATCACCATGATCATCAGGATGCCGATCGAGGCGACGACGCCGGCGATCGGCCCCATCTCCGTCTTGATCATGTCGCCGAGCGACCGGCCGTCGCGCCGGGTCGAGGCGAACAGGATGACGAAGTCCTGCACCGCGCCGGCGAAGACGACGCCGGCGAGAAGCCACAGCGTCCCCGGCAGATAGCCCATCTGCGCCGCCAGAACCGGTCCGACCAGCGGCCCCGCCCCGGCGATCGCCGCGAAATGGTGGCCGAAGAGGACATATTTGTCGGTCGGAACGTAGTCGAGACCGTCGTTGTGGCGATGCGCCGGCGTAGGCCGCGCCGGATCGACGCCGAGCACGCGCCGCTCCACGAACTGCCCGTAGAAGCGGAAGGCGATCAGATAGACGGCGACGGCTGCGGTGACGATCCACAGCGCGTTGACGGTCTCGCCGCGGCTGAGCGCGACGACGGCCAGCGCGACCGCGCCCACGACGGCGATCGCCGCCCAGACCAACCACCCCAGCGGGGAGCGGCCTCGAACGATTTCGGCGGACATTCTGTTCTCCTGGAGAGACGTTTTGAGTAGAAACAAGTCTAGTAGGCGAGGAATTCGAGAAATTCATCGCGACCGGGCGGACCTCGCTCGAGCCAGGCCGGATGTGCGCCGCGCCCCGAATTCGGTCGATCGACGGCCCGCGCGGGCAGGACCGGACGTCCTCCCGAGCCCGAAGCCGGAAAGACACGGCGAACGGCGTCCACGAACGGCGCGCCGAGGCGCGTCGAACCGGCGAAAGAATTTTCCGAGATCCCCCCGAATCCCATGGCGCGATCGTCCGAACGGCAGGAAGAGCGATCCTGACGTCGCGCTTCGACTTCGTCGCATACGCCTGCGCGAGCGTCTCCACCACGACGATTTTGCATGGCACGGGCTCTTCTTCCGAAAAGCCATGCGGAGAGGACATGTTCGAAATATCGAATTGCAGAATTCTTCGATCCCCGCGAAACCTCACGCCGCGGCTCATTTCCGCCGTCGGGACGGCTTCAATCGGTTCGCGACGCGCCGACCCGCCGTCATTGCGCAAGGAGTTTCAGTCGCCCCCTGCGACCAGATCACGCATTGCGATGCAAACGCCGCGTTTTGCGACGCAGCGACGATCGACATCGGTGATCGACGCCATCGAATGTCTTCGTTTGTCGTGCCCCTTCGCGACGTCTAGCCTGACGGCTTGCCCCTCGAGGATACTTCGATGCCGGACGCTTCCCTCCACGTGGTCTTTCTCGACGCCGAGACGCTTCGCCCCGACACGGTGTTGAAGCCCTTCTCCTTTCCGCACCGGATCGAGCGCCACGCCCGCACCGCGCCGCACGAGACCGCCGCGCGCATCGCCGCCGCCGACGTCGTCCTGGTCAACAAGGTGCGCATCGGCGCGGCCGAGATGGACGCCGCGCCGAAGCTGCGCCTGATCGCGTTGCTCGCCACCGGCTCCGACAACGTCGACCTCGAAGCCGCCAAGGCGCGCGACGTCGTCGTCGTCAACATCCGCGACTACGCCCGCGCCACCGTGCCGGAACACACGTTCGCGCTGATCCTGGCGCTGCGCCGGTCGCTCGTCTCCTATCGCGCCTCGGTGCTCGCCGGACGTTGGCAGGAAGCGGCGCAGTTCTGCTACCACGACTTCCCCGTCGCCGACCTCGCCGGCGCGACCCTCGGCGTCGTCGGCTCCGGCTCGCTCGGCTCCCGCGTCGCCGAGATCGGCCGCGCCTTCGGCATGGAGACGATCTTCGCCGCCCGCAAGTCCGGCGGCGGCTCGCGACCCGACGCCGTGCCCTTCGCCGAGTTCCTCGCCCGCGCCGACGTGATCTCGCTGCATTGCCCGTTGGCGCCCGAGACCAACCTCCTCTTCGGCGCGGCCGAATTCGCCGCGATGAAGCCGACGGCGCTGCTGATCAACACCGCCCGCGCCGGTCTCGTCGACGTCGAGGCGCTCGCCGCCGCGCTCGACGCGAACGAGATCGCCGGCGCCGGCGTCGACGTCGCCGCCCCCGAGCCGCCGCCGGCCGAAAGCCCGATCATGCGCCTCGCCGCGCGGCCGAACGTGATCGTCACGCCGCATGTCGGCTGGGCCTCGCGCGAGGCCGTGCAGGGGCTCGCCGACCAGCTCGTCGCCAATGTCGAGGCCTGGGCGGCCGGCGCGCCGATCAACCGCCTGACTTAAACCCGATCTTCAACCGGTCGCGGTATCAAGCTCTCGACCCGCCAGGGACGAGGGATCGATCCGTGCTCTACGCCTGCTTCCATCAGAACGACGTCACCGACGCGCAAGGCGGCATCGAACGCTACGTCGACACGCTTCTTTCCGCCGCCGGCGACGACGCCCTGCTCGTCTCCGAGCCGCCGGCGCGGCCGAACCGCAAGGTTTTCGGCCTGCGTCTGCCGAAGCTGCCGGGCCCGAAGTGGATCCCCTTCGCGCTCGCCGTCTGGCGCGAGTTCGCGACGATCCGGGCGCGGCTGAAGGCGGCGCAGGCCCGTGCCCTCGAATTTTCGCGGCCCGAATACGTCGTCTTCGCCTGGCTCTTCCCCGGCGCGAAGGTCTTCACCATCCACGGCACCGGCCCGGGCGCGACCGAGAAGGCCAAGCGGGCGATCCACGACGCCGCTTGTTTCTTCCTCCCCTTCGTCGCCGACCGGGTGCAGGTGGTCGGCCGCGACGACGCCGGGCTCTCCGCCGCCGTCATCCGCCGCCTGGGGCCGCGCCTCGCCCATGTCGACGCCTGGTACGCCGACCGCTTCACCGCGACGCCGCTGCCGAGATCGCAGAAGACCATCGTCTTCTACGCCGGCCGCATCGTCGAACAGAAGAACCCGAAGCTGCTCTTCGAGATCATCCGCGAGGGCAAGCGCCGGCACGGCGCGGCGCTCGAGTTCCGCTATTTCGGCAAGGACGTCGAAGAGATCGAAAAGGCCGGCCTCGCCGATCTCGTCGTCTGCACCGGGCTGCTCGACGCGAAGGCGCTCACCCGCGCCATCGCCGAGTGCCACATGGGCCTGATGTGCTCGCACTTCGGCGAGGGCTCGCCCTTCATCGTCGTCGAGACGCTGGCCTGCGGCCGGCCCTACGTGCTCGCCCCGCTGCCGACCCTGACCGGCGCCTATGGCGACAACCCCTACGCCCGCTTCACCGGCGGCTGGACCGCCGACGCCTTCCTCGAAGCGATCGCGACGTTGAAGAGCGACATCGACGCCGGCCGCGTCGAGGCGGAGGCGGTGCGCGCCTCGGTCGCTGCGCGCGCCGAGCCGGTCGCGACCCGCGCGCTCCTCGACGATCTGGCGAAGATCGCCCGCTGATCAGCCTTCGCGGCGACGCTCGCGCTTCTTGCCCGGCCCCTTCGGACCATTGCCGTCCGAGCCGCGATCGAAACGGCGCGGTTTGCCGGCCGGACGCCCCTCGCGCGGCGGACGGCCGCGACGATCGTCGCGCTCGCCCCGCGCCGGCTCCGGCTCCCCATCGAGCGGCGCGAAGCGGATCTTCTCGTCGTCCGGCCGCCGGGCCTTGGCCCAGAACCGCGCCGCGGCTCCTTCGGCGACCTCGAACCGCGTCTCCTCGTCGAAGATCCGGATCGAACCGACATCGCCGCGCTCGATGCCGCCGCGCCGACACAGCATCGGCAAGAGCCACTTCGGATCGGCGTTCTGCCGCCGACCGACGTCGCAGCGGAACCACACGCCCATCGGCCCGGTCCCCGGACCGGAGCGCGGCGCGCGCCGCCCCTCGCCCGGATCGACCACCTCTTCCGCCGCCGGCCGACGCATCCGCCACAGCCGCGCCAGCGCCCCCGCGATCGCCTCCGGCCCCTGCCGCTCGAGCAGCAGCCGCGCCAGCTCCACCTCTTCCTCGCCCGGCGCTTCCGAGAACATCGGATCGGCCAGGAACCGCTCGCGATCGAGATCGCGGATCGCCTCGGCGCTCGGCGGTCCCGCCCACTCCGGCCGGATCCCGGCTTCGGCGAGCAATCGCTCCGCCTTGCGCCGCCGGCTCGCCGGCACCAGGAGACAGGAGACGCCCTTGCGCCCGGCCCGGCCGGTGCGGCCGGAGCGATGCTGGAACACTTCGCGGTCGTGCGGCAGCTCGGCGTGAACGACCAGATCGAGATTGGGCAGATCGATGCCGCGCGCCGCCACGTCGGTCGCCACGCAGACCCGGGCGCGTCCGTCGCGCAACGCCTGCAGCGCCTGATTGCGCTCGTGCTGGCCGAGTTCGCCCGAAAGCGCAACCGCCTCGAAGCCGCGTTCGGTCAACGTCGCCTGGATGTGGCGCACCGCCTCGCGGGTGTTGGCGAAGACGATCGCCGCCGGCGCTTCGTGATAGCGCAGCAGATTGACCACCGCCGCTTCGACTTCCTTCGGCTCGACGCGGATGGCGCGATGTTCGATGTCGGCGTGGCCGCGCTCGGCCCCGGCGACCGCGATCCTGAGCGCGTCGCGCTGGTAGCGCGTGGCGAGCTGGACGATCGGCTTCGGCAGAGTCGCCGAAAAGAGCAGCGTCGTGCGCGTGTCCGGCGTCTCGTCGAGAATGAACTCGAGATCCTCGCGGAAGCCCATGTCGAGCATCTCGTCGGCCTCGTCGAGCACGACGGCCTCCAACTGCGACACGTCGAGCCCGCCGCGCTCGATGTGGTCCCGGAGACGGCCCGGCGTGCCGACGACGAGATGCGCGCCCTGCGACAATCGCCGCCGTTCGGCGCGCGGATCCATGCCGCCGACGCACGGGACGATCCGCGCCTCGGTCTCCTCGAACAGCCACGTCAGCTCGCGTTCGACCTGCAGCGCCAGTTCGCGCGTCGGCGCGATCACCAGCGCCCGCGGCGCGGCGGCCGGCGGGAAGATCTCCTCGTCGCCGAGCAGATTGGCCCCGAGCGTCAGGCCGTAGGCGACGGTCTTGCCCGACCCGGTCTGCGCCGAGACGATGAGGTCGCGACCGCGCGTCTCCGGCGCCAGCACGGCGGCCTGGACAGGCGTCGGTTCTTCATAGGCGCGACGCGCCAGCGCGCGGTCGAGCGCCGGGCTCGCGAGAGGAAAGGCCAAGGGTGTGCTCCGATGGATCGAGCCGGACGCGGGTGGAGGCGTCCGTGGCTCATGCAGAGGGTGGCATACACGTTTTGCGGCCCGCGGTCGATGCCGCAATGCGGCGACGCGACGGCGACGCCGATCCGTCTCGGCCGCCACGATCGAGGGTCTACACCGGTCCGCCTCGGCTTCTCGAACGAAAAATCTGATCCGAACGAAATTTCTTCGACGCCGAGCGAGGACGTTTCGATCTTCGGATCGATTTTTGACGACGAAAGCCGACGGAAGCGTCACAAACGACTTGAGATCGCCGTTCTCTCGAGCAGGATGGCGATGGCGGAACGCTTCGACGTCGTCCGCGAATCTCGATGGGAAACACGAACATGTCTCAGACCAAGGTCCTCGTCGCCCAGGGTGGCGGCCCCACCGCCGTCATCAACCAGTCCATTGTCGGGGCGGTGCTCGAGGCTCGCAAGTTCCGCAACGTCGAACTGGTCTACGGCGCGCACCACGGTGTCCGCGGCATCGTCGACGAGGAGTTCCTCGATCTGACCCAGGAGACCAGCCACAACCTCGAGATGGTCGGCCACACCCCCTCCTCCGGCCTCGGCTCGACCCGCGACAAGCCCGACCTGAAGTATTGCCAGGAGATCTTCAAGGTTCTGAAGGCGCACGGCATCGGCTATTTCTTCTACGTCGGCGGCAACGACTCTTCCGACACGGTGCGGATCGTCTCGGAAGAGGCCCAGAAGGCGGGATACCCGCTACGCTCGATCCACATCCCCAAGACCATCGACAACGACCTGATGGTCAACGACCACACGCCCGGCTTCCCCTCAGCGGCGCGCTTCGTGGCGCAGGCCTTCATGGGCGCGAACCTCGACAACGCCGCCCTGCCCGGCGTCTACATCGCCGTGGTGATGGGCCGTCACGCCGGCTTCCTGACCGCGGCCTCGGCGCTCGGCAAGAAGTTCCCCGACGACGGCCCGCATCTGATCTATCTGCCGGAGCGCCCCTTCCACCGCGATCGCTTCCTCGCCGACGTCAAGGCGACCTATGAGAAATACGGCCGCTGCGTCGTCGCCGTCTCCGAGGGCATCCACGACGAGACCGGCCAGCCGATCATCACCAAGCTGATGAGCGAGGTCGAACACGACGCCCACGGCAACGTCCAGCTCTCCGGCACCGGCGCGCTCGCCGATCGGCTCTGCGATCTGGTCAAGAAGGAGCTGAAGATCTCCCGCGTCCGCGGCGACACCTTCGGCTATCTGCAGCGCTCCTTCATCGGCTGCGTCTCCGACGTCGACGCCCGCGAGGCCCGCGAGGTCGGTGAAAAGGCGGTGCAATACGCCATGTGGGGCGACCGCGACGGCTCGGTGACGATCCACCGCACCGGTTTCTACTCGGTCGACTACCAGCTCTCGCCGCTCGACGCGGTCGCCGGCAAGACCAAGCACATGCCGGACGAGTTCATCGCGCCGTCCGGCAACGACGTCACCGACGCCTTCCGCCTCTATCTGCGTCCCCTGCTCGGCTCCGGCATGCCGGACGCCTATCGGCTGCGCCTCAACCGCGTGCCGAAGATCTTGAACCCCTGAGAGGGCCGCCGAACGAGCGCAGAGGGCCGGCGGAGCATGCTCCGCCGGCCCTCTGCGTCTCGAATGATCTCGCCCGCCTCAGCGGCCGGTGACGATCGGTTCGCCCCGGCCGGTCCATTCGATCATGCTGCCGGCGTAGTCGACGATGTCGGTGCGCCCCACTTTCGCCGCCGCCGCCTGGGCGATGCCGGCGCGATGACCGGATCGGCACATCACCACCACCGTCTTGTCGGCCGGCTTCGGCAGCGTCGCCGGATCGAACCGCGACAGCGGCATGTTGACCGCGCCCGGCACATGGCCGGCGACGAACTCGTCCGGCTCGCGCACGTCGACCAGCACGATCTGGCCGTTCTTCAGGCCGGCCTTGACCGCGTCGAGCCCGATCACGCCTTCCGCCGCCGCCGGCAGCGAGGTGACGGCGAGAGCGACGGCCGCCGCCGCGAAAGTGAGACGAAGACGCATCGATCCTTCTCCGTTGCGTGGTGCGACGCGGAACCGCGTCGTTTCGGCTCGTCCCTATATCAGTTTCCTCTGATGCGTGCGCCGCATCGCCTGCGTCATCACGTCCTGTTGAATTGTGCAGTGCAGCATTGACATTGCACTGCAAAAAGATATGTATGGTCGCAAGAGGTCTGCGAGCGAGCCGACGCCGCCGAGCGACCCGACCTTACCGAACGGATGGCGTATCGACACCGTCCACGCGAACGCGTGACGGTGGCTCGAGGCCCGACGGCCATCGGAGGAAGACATGATCGGACCCGCCGACATCGAGGCCTGGACCGAAGACGCCAAAGCGAGCGAGACGACGGCCGAACGGGAGACCGCGGCGCGATCGACGACCCGCCCAACGCAGTTTTCCCTGGTCGCGCCGATGGCCGCCTCTCTGTCGCTGCCTTGGCGGCTGGCGCTCGAACGTCGTTTGGCGCGCCGTCGATCCGGCTGAGGCGGTTCGCGGCCGAGGCGCGACCGCGCGATTTTCCACCATTCCGCACGAGACGCTCGGAACGGGTCGGGAGCGGTTGCTCGTGGCCCGCCGATCGGCTAAGAGAGGCGCGTTCCGGACCGTGAGCCCCGGAATCGCCACGAGGCTCGACCTCTGGCGTCTGGCCTGCACCCGTAGCTCAGCTGGATAGAGTGTTGCCCTCCGAAGGCAAAGGTCACAGGTTCGAATCCTGTCGGGTGCGCCAATCTCTCGTAATTTTCCCAAAGCGAGATCTTGACGGCTTTGCCGAGATGCCAGAGGCGAGCCCGGCCGTCGTCCTGCTCCGCGGCCCGACGCCGGCCCCCTGAAATCGAACGGGTTCGAGGCGGGCACCGTCTGCAATCAAGAAGAAGCCCCTCGCTGCCGGCTGCTCGGCCGGCAGGATTCCCGTCGAACGAACGGCCCCGGAGGAGGATCCCCCGGGGCCGCGCGATCATGCCGACGGTTCGATCAGCCGCCGAAGCCGAAGCCCTTGGGCATGTCGTCGAGCTGGATGCCGAAGGCGCCGAGGCTGTTGACGATCCAGGTCTGATTGTTGCCGATGCGGCGGTTGTAGTCGGCCCAGGCCGAGACGAAGGACTTGAAGGCCTCGTCCGCGCCCTGGTTCATCGCCACCACCGACGGGGTCGACAGAACCGGCGTCGGCACCTTGACCGTGCCGAGCGTCCCGACCTTCTTGGTCATGACGAGGCCGTTCAGCATGGTGTTGACGAGACCGTCCGCCTTGCCGCCGACCACCGCGACGATCGCCTCGTCACGCGTCTTGAAGCGCAGGATGTTGGCCTTGGGCAGGTACTGCTGGGTGATCAGATCCTGCGACGAGCCGAGATCGACCGCGAAGGTGTATTTCGGATCGTTGAGCTGCGCCCAGCTCAGCCCCTCGATCTCCTTCTTCGGCGAGACGATGACGAAGGAGTTGAAATAGGTCGCGCTGGAGAAGGACACCGACAGGGCGCGAACCGGCGTCGCGGTGATGCCGAAGGCCATGTCGACCTTGCCGCTCTGCACGTCGAGGATCGAGTTGGCCCAGGAGCTCTCCACCACCTCCAGCTTGACGCCGAGGGTCTTGGCGACGTCGCGCGCCATCTCGATGGCGAAGCCGCGCCATTCGCCGGTGCGCGGATCCTTGTTGAAATAGGGATCCTCGTTGAGGATGCCGGGAATCTTCAGGACGCCACGCGCCCGGATGTCGTCGATCGTGCCGGCCTGCGCGGCGACGCCCCCGAGAGAAACGACGACGGCGAGTGCTCCGAGGATCTGCTTCCACCAACGCATGTCCTGCTCCCCCTGCCTGTTCGGCCTGTCGTCGATGAGACGACCCGAGAAGAAAGTGTCGAGTGGGGGCGCGCCCGGAACAATGCTAGAAAGCCGGCTTCGCCTATGGCGTTTCTTGTAGGATCGACCGGACGACCTCAAGGCTCGGAGGGAGACGGATCGGCCGCGTCGACGTCGAGGACGGTCCCGATCAACCGTCGCCGACAGATCTCGGCGAGATCCCGAACATAGGGATTGTTCTTCAGATATCCGGCGCAACCGAAATAGACGCGGATGCCGGTGAGATTGTCGAGACGGACGCTGGCGATGGTCTCGTCCTCCGCCGAGACGCACCAACTGGGGATGATGGCGAAGCCGAGCCCCTCCTCGACGCAGCGCTTGATGTTGGAGGATCCCGACGCCGAAATCGAGGCGGCGACCGGCGCTCCGTCGCGAGCCAGAAAGTTCATGGCGTGGTTGCGCAGCGTCTGGCCCGGCTCGAAGGTGACGAGCGGCCGGCCGAGCGCCCAGCGCGGCACGTCGTCCGGCGCCGGCGACGCCCCCCAGGCGCGCGGGTGGACGAGGCTCAGCCGATAGGCCCCGAGCAACTGCTGCGGCATCACCGGATCGCCGAAATACCGTTCCGACAGGCAGACGTCGAGGCTGCCCGAGGCGACCAGTTCGGCGAGCACCGTGTCGCGTTCGAACACCGACAGCTCGAGATCGGGGTGGCGTTCGCGGAATTCGGCCAGGATGCCGGGGAACAGGAAGTAGAAGATCGCCTGCGGCATGCCGATCCTGAGCGTCGAACGCTGCGTCTCGAGCAGCAGCGACAGGCGCTCCAACATCACCTCGAGCTCCGGATCGAGCAGTCGATAGAGGGCGCGGCCACGCGGCGTCAACGTCACCTGTTTCGCGCCCTGTTCGGAATCGATCAGGCGATCCTTGAGGATCTGCTCCAGTCGGCGCACGTGGTTGGCGGCCGACTGATAGGACAGGTTGAGCTCGCGCGCCGCCGCCGAGAAGGAGCCACGTTTGGCCACCTGATAGAAGGTCTGGATCAGGGTCAGATTGAGTTTCGCCATGGCCCTCTCGCCCGTGCGCTCGTCCCGTAGTGCGACGGTGCGAGGACGACGATACAAAAAATCCGAGGGGCGAGCCCGTCGTTCTTGTATCGACAGCGCCGCCGAGCCGAAACGAGACTGACCGCGAATGGTTCTCCAGAGCGGACGGCGTCTCACGTGGCCAGCCCTTCGAAACTTCGTATCGCGATCGTCGGCGCCGGCATCGTCGGCGTCTCGACCGCCTTCTTCCTGGCCCGGGCCGGGGTCGGCGTGCGCCTCCTCGAGGCCCACGCGCCGGCCGCCGCCGCCACCGGCGCGGCCGACGGAGCCGTGTCGGTCGCCTCCAAACGCCCCGGCGCGATGATGAACGCCGCGCTCGCTGGCATCGCGCTCTATCGCGAGCTCGCGGCGCAAGGCGTGCTCGACGGCGGCTTCGTGTCACGATCGACCTTCCTCGTCGCCGTCGGCGCGGCGGAGGCCGCCGTGCTCGACGGTCACGCCGAGGCGCTCGCCTCGGCCGGCGTCGAAGTCGTCCGCCATCCGACGAGCGCCCTCGCCCGCCTCGCCCCGGCCTTGTCGCCGGAGGCCGAGGGCGCGATCGAGGTGCGCGGCGAGGGGCACGCGATCGGCTACGACGTGGTCCGCCGGTTGATCCGGGCGGCCGAGTTGACGGTCGAGCGCGGCGTCACGGTGCGCAACCTCGTCCAGTCCTCCGACGGCGGCCTCGTCGGCCTCGACACCGATCGCGGCCGGATCGAGGCCGACGCCGTGGTGATCGCCGCCGGCGGCGGATCGGCGGAGCTGCTCGGTCTCGACGGCGTGCTCCGTCCCCGGCGCGGCCAACTCCTCGTCACCGAACGAGCGCCGGCGCTCAATGCGGCTCTGCCGGGGGCGATCATGTCGGCCCGTTATCTCCTCTCCAAGGCGAGCGCCAAGGGCGCGCCGGTCTCGCCGCGCGGTTACGGCCTGGTGATCGATCCGCTGCGCACCGGCCAGTTCCTGGTCGGCGGCACCCGCGAGAACGACGCGACCCGGCCGATCGCCGACGTCGAGGCGATCGGCCAT
The DNA here is from genome assembly GCA_021286855.1 of Hyphomicrobiales bacterium. Lineage (GTDB taxonomy): Bacteria > Pseudomonadota > Alphaproteobacteria > Rhizobiales > Ancalomicrobiaceae > Pinisolibacter. The sequence continues at coordinate 86,036 of JAJTBO010000005.1, forward strand.
GTCCTCGCCGACGCCGTGGCGATGGTGCCGGGCCTCGCGAAGCTGCGGCTGCTGCGCGCCTTCGCCGGTCTGCGCACCGCGGTCGTCGACGGGCTGCCGCTGATCGGCCGCGCGCCGGGTGGCGACGGCGTCTTCGTCGCGACCGGCTTCGAGGGCGACGGCATCTGCCTCGGGCCGGTGATGGGCCGGACGATCGCCGACGCGCTGCTCGGCCGGCCGGCGACGCTCGATCTCTCGCCCTTCGATCCGGGGCGCTTCCTCGCCGGGAGGGTCGCGGCATGACGGGCGGAACCTTCTCCTGGAACGGGCGCGACGTCGCCTTTCGCGCGGGCGAGAGCATCGGCGCGGCGCTGGCCGGGGCCGGCGTCGACGCCCTCGGCCATGATCCGGCCGGACGGGCGACGCGCTGGTTCTGCGGCATCGGAGCCTGCCAGAACTGTCTGGTGCGGGTCGGCGGCCGGTTGGTCGAGGCCTGTCTGACCCCCGCCGAAGACGGCCTCGTCGTCGTCTCCGCCGACGTCGCAGAGGAGATCGACCGATGAACCGGGCGCCCGTTCTGGTCGTCGGCGGGGGCCCCGCCGGTCTCGCCGCCGCGGCGCGTCTGGCGGATGCCGGACGCGCGGTCGACCTCGTCGAACTGAGGCCCGCCCTCGGCGGCGCCTATCATCGCCGTCCGATTCCGGGGGTCGCGCCCTGGCCGATCGGCCGCGCCGGCGAAGCGCGCTGGACGCGGCTCGCCGCCGGGATCGAGCGGCCGGAGATCCGCGTCCGCCTCAGAACCGGCTTTCTCGGCGTCGACGGAGCCGGCTTCACCCTGCTCGACGACCGGACGACCGGGCGGGTCGAGACGATGCGGCCGGCGGCGATCGTGATCGCGACCGGCGCGGTCGAAATGGTCCGGCCGCGCTCCGGTTGGGAGCTGCCGGGGGTGACCACGGCCGGCGGCCTGCAGGTGATGATGAAGGAGACCGGCCGGATCCCCGAGGGGCGCATCCTGCTCGCCGGCTCCGGGCCGCTCCTGGTGGCGCTGGCCGGACAGATGGTCGCCGCCGGACGTCCGCCGGCGGCGATCGTCGAAACCGGCGATCCCTTCGCCCATCCGATCGCCGGGCTCGGCCTCCTCGCCCATCCCGGCCCGCTCCTCGAAGCGGCCGGCCACATGGCGCGGATCTTCGCCGCGCGCGTGCCCTGGCGGCGCGCGACCACGCTCGAGGCGATCGAGCCGACCGACGCCGGCCTCGCCGTCACGCTCGTCGATCGACGCGGCGCGCGCGAACGGATCGTGGTCGATCGGGTCGCGCTGCACGACGGCATCCGTTCGAACGACCACGGCTTCCCGGAAGCCTCGCCGACCGCCTCGGCCCTGCCCTTCGTCGCCTGGGCCGGCGACTGCCGCGAAGTGCTCGGCGTGGCGGCGGCCGAAATCGACGGCGCCCGGATCGGCGAGGAGATCGCGGCGCGGCTCGCCGGCGCGCCGATCGCGACGACGTCGGCGATCCGGCGGTTGGCCGCGGCCCGACAGGCGCAGGACGTGCTCGCCCGGGTCTTCGCGCCGGCGCGTCCGCCGACGCCGATCGAGCGGCTGCCGCGAGAAACGATCCTCTGCCGCTGCGAGGGGCGCACCGTCGGCGATCTCGTCGATCTGCTCGAGGGCGCCGACGCGCCGGGCGGACGCGAGATCAAGCTCTCCGGCCGCTTCTCGATGGGGGCATGCCAGGGCCGCTTCTGCGCCCATTGGGTGGCGGAGGCCGCCGCCGGGCTCCGGCCCGACGCGCCGCCGCCCACCCCCCACGACCTCACCGGGCGGCGCTGGCCGTCCCGACCCGTGTCGATCGCCGCCTTGGTGGCGTCGAATTCCTCCCCCGACGAGCCGACGAGGCCCACATGACCCTGCCGCAGCGCCTTCCGATCGAGAGTGAGACCACTCTCCGCATCGCCTCGCCCTTCGACGGGCGGTCGATCGGCGACGTTCCCCTCGCCTCTCCGAGCGACGTCGCCGCCGCCGTCATCCGCGCCAAGGCGGCCGCGAGCGCCTTCCGTGGCTCGACCCCGGCCGAGCGCCGCGCGCTGCTCCATCGTCTCGCCGACGCCGTCGCCGGCGACGCCGCGACGCTCGCCGGACTGATCTCGGGCGAAGTCGGCAAGACCATCCGCGAGGCGCGCAACGAGGTGCGCCGCGCCGGCAACACGCTGCGGCTCTCCGGCGACGCCGGAACCTTCCTCGACGGCGAGGTGCTCCACTGCGGCATCGTCGAAGGCGGCGCGGACAAGCTCGCCCGGATCACCTGGGAGCCGGTCGGCGTCGTCGGCGCGGTGACGCCGTTCAACTATCCGCTGAACCTGCTCTGCCACAAACTCGGGCCGGCGATCGCGGCCGGAAACGCCGTCGTCGCCAAGCCGTCGCCGAAGGCCCCGCTCGCCGCCCATCGGCTCGCCGAACTGGCGATCGCGGCCGGTTGGCCGAAGGATCTCTTCCAGGTCGTCCACGGCGGCGCCGAGGCCGCGATCGCGCTCGCCCGCGCGCCGATCGACCTCCTCTCCTTCACCGGCGGTCCGGCCGGCGGCCTCGCCCTGAAGAACGCCTGCGGACTGGTGCGCTGCCTGATGGAGCTCGGCGGCAACGATCCGCTGTTCGTGCTGCCCGACGCCGATCTCGACCGGGCGGTGGCGACGACCATCGGCCATCGCTTCGAAATCGCCGGCCAGAGCTGCGCCGCGGTGAAGAAGCTCTATCTGCACGAGGACATCGCCGAAGCCTTCCTCGACCGTCTCGTCCCGGCCGTCGCCGCGCATCGGACCGGCGATCCTACCGACGAGGCGACCGACATGGGCCCGGTGATCGACCACGCCGCGGCGGAGGAAGTCGAACGGCGCATCGCCGCCACCATCGCCGGCGGCGCGCGGCTCCTCGCCGGCGGGACGCGCGTCGACACGTTGGTCGCGCCGACCATTCTCGCCGACGTCGCCGTCGACGCTCCGGTGATCGCCGACGAGACCTTCGGCCCGGTGATCGCGATGCGACGGTTCGCCGACGTAGGCGCGGCGATCGCCGAGGTCAACGCCGGCGCCTGGGGCCTTCAGGCCGGCGTCTTCACCAACGACCACGCGGCGATCAAGCGGTTCTCGCGCGATCTCGTCGTCGGCGGCGTGATGATCAACGAAGGGCCGGACTTCCGCGCCGAACACGTCCCCTTCGGCGGGGTCAAGGGCTCGGGTCTCGGCCGCGAGGGCGTCCGGGTGGCGCTGCGCGAAATGTCCGAGACCAAGGTCGTGATCGATTGAGGAGGAAAGCCATGCGCGTCGCCGTCATGGGCGCATCCGGCCGGGTCGGCCTGCGGTTGGTCGAGGCGGTCCTGAAGGATCCCGGCCTCGAACTCGCCGCCGCCCTGGTCTCGCCGACCTCGCGTCTCCTCGGTCGCACGGTCGAGGGCACGACGCTCGAATATCGCCCGATCGAGCCGAGCCTCGACGCCCATGCCGACGTCTTCGTCGACTTCTCCAGCCCCAAGGCGACGTTGGCCCTGCTCGACTCCATGGGCGACAAGCCCTTGCCGGTGGTGATCGGCACCACCGGTTTCGACGCCTCGCAGGAAGCGGCGCTCGACGCCCATGCGGAGAAACGTCCGCTCTTGATCGAACCGAACTTCGCGCTCGGCTTCGACGCCTTCGAACGGGCCGTCGCCGACGCCGTGCGCCACGATCCCGGCGCCGAGGCGACGGTGCTCGAGACCTATCACGCCCGCAAGAAGGCCGAACCCTCCGGCACTTCGCGCCGCGTGGCGCGGATGATCGCTCGCCTGCGCCGGGAGGCGACCGGACTAGACCTCGGCGAACCGTCGATCGTGGTCCGCCGCGAAGGCGACGTGGTCGGTCTCACCGAGGTGCGCATCGGCCTCGGACCGGCCGAGCTGCGCTTCGCCCACGAGGTGCACGATCTCGCAGCCTTCGCCGAAGGCGCTCTCTCCGCCGCCCGCCGCTTCGTCGCGGCGACGCCCGAACCCGGCCGCTTCGGCCGCGATCTCACCCGAACCCGGAGGTCCACGTCATGACCGACGTCCTCGATCCGAGCCGCTGGAGCGGCGTCTTCACCGCCCTCGTCACGCCGTTTCGCGACGACGCGATCGACTTCGACGCCTACGACGCCCTGGTCGAACGCCAGCTCGAGGCCGGGGTGGCGGGTCTCGTTCCGGTCGGCACCACCGGCGAGGCGGCGACGCTCTCCGACGCCGAGGCCGTCGCCCTGATCGAGCGCACGGTGAAGGCGGTCCGAGGCCGAGCGCTGGTCGTCGCCGGGGCCGGGGCCAACGACACGGCGAAGACCATCGCCAAGGTCCGGGCGGCGGAGGCCGCCGGCGCCGACGCCGTCCTGGTCGTCACGCCCTACTACAACAAGCCGGGGCAGGCCGGCCTCCTCGCCCATTACGACGCCGTCGCGACCGCGACCGCGCTGCCGATCATGCTCTATTCTGTGCCGGGCCGGACCGGCGTCGAGATCGCGCCGGAGACCTGTGCCCGCCTGATGGAGGGCCACGCCAACATTCGGGTGATCAAGGAGGCCGGCGGCTCGGTCGAACGGGTGACGAAGCTCAGGGCCGTCTGCGGTTCCGATCTCCTGATCCATTCCGGCGACGACGCCCTCACCCTGCCCTTCCTGTCGCTCGGCGCGATCGGCGTGACCAGCGTCCTCTCCAACATCCTGCCGGAGAGCGTCGTGGCGATGGTCGAGGCGTGGCGGCGCGGCGACCGCGCCGAAGCGCTGCGGCTGCACGAGGCCCTGGCGACGGCGACCGCCGCGATGTTCGTCGAGACCAATCCGGCCCCGGTCAAGGCGGCGTTGGCGATGGCCGGCCGGATCGCCCCGGAGCTGCGTCTGCCGCTCGTTTCGGTCTCGGCCGCCTCGCAGGCCACGATCGCCTCCGCGCTTTCGGGCTTCGGCGTCCTGCCGGCGAGCGCGGACCGCGCCGCATGAGGCCAGTCGATCGCCCTACAAGAAAAACCACAAGCCATCCCAGACCCTTGGGATTGCGGGCCGGGCTCCGGCCTTCGAAGATGACGTTCGGCGCGGGGGGCGAAGCCTCGTCCCCCACGCGATCTCGGCGCGAACCGACGGCGGGAGATCCGGCATGACCTATCATTGGGACTTCCACGTCGTCGCCCAGTATCTCGATCTGTTCCTGTGGGGCGTGGTCTATACCGTGCTCTACACGGTCGGCTCGATCGTGATCGGCGTGCTGATGGGCGCGCTGCTCTGCGGCGCGCGGCTCTCGTCCTGGGCCGTGCTGCGCGGCGGCGCCCGCGTATTCCAGGAACTCTTCCGCTGCACGCCGCTGCTCGTCCAGCTGCTCTGGGTCTACTACGCGCTGCCGCTCTTGCTCGGCACGACGATCGACAACCGCGCCGCCGCCCTGCTGACGCTGTCCTGCTACGTCGGGGCGTTCTACGCCGAGATCTTCCGCGCCGGCATCGTGTCGATCGACAAGGGCCAGCGCGAGGCGGCTCTGGCGCTCGGCATGAACAGATCTCAATCGATGCGGCGGATCGTGCTGCCGCAGGCGGTCAAGCGGATGCTGCCGTCGTTCATCAACCAGTCGGTGATCCAGTTCAAGAACACCTCGCTCGTCTCGGTGATCTCGGTCGCCGACCTCGCCTACATGGCCTCGGTGGTCAACGGCCAGACCTATCGGCCGCTCGAGTCCTACACCGTGATGGCGCTGTTCTACATCGCCATGCTGCTGCCGCTGACGCAGGCGGCCGACTACATCGAAAAGCGCCTCGCGGCGAGCGATTGAGAGGACGACGGCATGAACGACGCGACCCGCGAAGGCCCGATCCTCGAAGCGATCGGCATCCGCAAGAGCTTCGGCCCGCTCGAGGTGCTGAAGGGGATCGATCTCGAGCTCGCCCGCGGCGAGGTGGTCGCCCTGATCGGCCCGTCCGGCTCGGGCAAGTCCACCTTCATCCGCTGCCTCAACATGCTGGAGACGCCGACCGACGGCGTGGTGCGCTTTCGCGGCCGCGCCATCGGCGACGAGTTCAAGGATCGCGGCGAGAGCTACGGCTTCGGCACGCTGCGCCGCCACGTCGGCATGGTGTTTCAGCACTTCAACCTGTTTCCGCACATGACGGCGCTCGAGAACGTGATCGAAGGTCCGATCACCGTGCTGAAGACGCCGAAGGCCGAGGCCGAAGCGAAGGGCCGCGAGCTCCTCGCCCAGGTCGGACTGTCGCAGAAGTGCGACGCCTATCCCGCGCATCTCTCCGGCGGCCAGAAGCAGCGCGTGGCGATCGCCCGGGCGCTGGCGATGGAGCCGGAGGTGCTGCTGCTCGACGAGGTCACCAGCGCGCTCGATCCCGAATTGGTCGGCGAAGTGCTCTCGGTGATCCGCCGGCTCGGCGAGGCCGGCATGACGATGGCGATCGTCACCCATGAGATGGCCTTCGCCGCCGACGTCGCGCATCGCGTGTTGTTCTTCGATCAGGGTGTCGTCGCCGAACACGGAACCGCCGACGACATCCTCGCCCACCCGACGAGCGAACGTCTGCGGGGGTTCCTGGCGCGGTTCCATCAGTGAGACGAGGTCGAGTCATGAGGCCGTTCCGGGTGATCGTGGTGGGCGCAGGCCGGGTCGGCATGGCGCTGGCGAAGACGCTCGCCGCCGAGCCGGGCTTTTCGGTCGTTCTCGTCGACGGCGTCGCCGAGGTGGTCGACCGGGCGCACGGCGCCGGTTTCGACGCGCAGGTCTGCGACGTGCTCGACGAGACGCCGTTCGCGGCGCTGCTGCGCGGCGGCGATGCGGTCGTGGCGGCGGTGCCGGAGAAACTGGTGCCGCAGGTGGCGGCCACGGCGGCGCGCCTCGGCCTCGCCCATCTCGACTTCTCCGATCCGCATTCGACCGGGCTGCTGAGGCGCGAGCCGAGCGCCGCCGGTCCGGCGGTGCTGCCGGGCTGCGGCGTATCGCCGGGCCTCGTCGACGACATCGTCGCCGAGTTGATCGCCGCTTTCGACACGGTCGACGATCTCGTCGTTCGGGTCGGCGCGATCCCGCGCGAACCGAGCGGTCGGCTCGGCTACGGCGACATCTGGGACGTCAACGGCCTCATCTCCGAATACACTCGTCCGGCCGAGGCCGTCGTCGACGGTCGAGCGACCCGAGTGACGTCGCTCGGCGGCTACGAAACCTTCGAGTGGAATGGCCGCCCCTACGAGGCCTTCGTCACCGCCGACGGCTCGCGCAGCCTGATGGATCTGTGTCGCGGCCGGGTCGCCAACGCCGCCTTCAAGACGATCCGCCATCCCGGCCATCTCGACCACATGCTGTTCCTGCTCGACGAGCTGAAGTTGCGGTCGCGCCTCGACATGCTGGCCAATCTGCTGCGCAACGCCCTGCCGCATCCGAGCGAGGACATGGTGCTGATCCACGTGACGGCGCGGGGCGTGGTCGACGGAGCCGCCGCCGAACGCACGGCGGTGCGCGAAATCGCCTCCGACCCGAGCGGCGCGAGCGCCTTGGCCTGCGGCGCGGCCCAATATGCGACGGCTCAATTGCAGGCCCTCGCGAGACACGCCGCCGAGGCGAACGCCTGAGGCGCGCGCGAGACCTCCGGAGAAACGGGAAGCGGAGGCCCCAACGCAAACCGACGCGTCCTTTCGGACGCGTCGGAACGATGCTCGGGCCGGTACCGGCTCGCCTTCGCCCACGACGTTTCGGAAGAACCGAAACGTCGTGGCGTCGGCGTCACTTGCCGGCGGCCTGCTGGCCGTAGACGTAGCTGTCGAAGTTGAACTCCGCGACGCGGAACCAACGGTAGGATTCCTCGCGGAACTTCTTCCACGGCTCGTAGACCTTCTTGAAGGTCGGCGACGACGCGGCGGTGTCGTCATAGAGCTTGAACGCCGAAGCGTAGGCCGCGTCAAGGATCTCGCGGCTGAACGGACGCAGCTGCACGCCATGGCCGGCGAGCCGCACCATGGCCGCGTAGTTGCGCACGTCGTAGGCCGCCAGCATGTCGGAGTGCGCGATCGCCGCCGCCGCCTTCACGATCGCCTTGTAGTTCTCCGGCAGGGCCTCGAACTTCTTCTTGTTGAACATGTAGTGGAGCGCCGCCGAACCCTCCCAGAAGGCCGGGTAATAGTAGTACTTGGCGACTTGCCAGAAGCCGAGCCGCTCGTCGTCGTAGGGACCGACCCACTCGGTCGCGTCGATCGTGCCCTTCTCCAGGGCCGGATAGATGTCGGAGGCGGCGATCTGCTGGGAGACGACGCCGAGCGGCGCGAGCACCTTGCCGCCGATGCCGCCGATCCGGAACTTGAGGCCCTTCAGGTCGGCGACCGTGTTGATTTCCGAACGGAACCAACCGCCCATCTGGGTGCCGGTGTTGCCGCCGAGGAAGGAGACGACGCCGTAGTTGGCGTAGAAGTCGTCGAGGATCTGCTGGCCGCCGCCCTGATAGATCCACGCCTGCATCTGACGGGCGTTGAGGCCGAAGGGCACGGCCGAGCCGAAGGCGAAGGTCAGATCCTTGCCGATGAAATAGTAGGACGAGGTGTGGCAGGCTTCGACGGTGTCGTTCTGCACCGCGTCGAGCACCTGCAGCGCCGGCACGATCTCGCCGGCCGGATAGAGCTGGATCTGGAACTTGCCGTCGGTCGCCTCGGCCACGATCTTGGCGAAGAGCTCCGAGGAGCCGTAGATCGCGTCCGTCGATTTCGGGAAGCTCGACACCAGCCGCCACTTGATGGTCGGCGTGGTCTGCGCGATCGCCGGGGCCGCGAGCCCCGCCGTTCCGAGCACGGCGCCCGAAGTCGTGATGCCGGCCTTGGCGATGAATGAACGACGGTCCATGTTTGCCTCACTGGTCCTGAGCGCCGATCCGCCGACCCTGGTTCCGGCGAGCGACGTCCGTCTGCCGCTCGGTCCCCTCGCCCTCAGGGCTTGGAGAAGTCCGGCGGCGGTAGGCCTCCCGGGAGGGTGGTCCCGGGAGACGTGGCCGGCGCGAAGGGATCGGCTCCGGCATTTCCGAAAGGCGGCGCTCCCGGCGCGCCGAACGGCGAGCCGCCGTTCAGCGGCTGCACGTCGAGCTTCACCGAGGACGGCGCGACCGCCGCATGGTCATCCTTGTAATGGGTGACGAGGCCGGGGAACATCAGTACCGTTGCGACCATCAGCAACTGAATGAGAACATAGGGGATCGCCCCGAAGTAGATCTGCGACGACGTGACCGGCGCCTTGGTCCGCCCGGTCACCTTGTCGACGTACGGCCGCTCCGGCGCCACCGAGCGCAGGAAGAACAGGGCGAAGCCGAACGGCGGATGCATGAACGACGTCTGCATGTTGATGCCGAGCAGCACGCCGAACCAGATCAGATCGATGCCGAGCTTCTCGGCCACCGGCCCGAGCAGCGGGATGATGATGAAGGCGAGCTCGAAATAGTCGAGGAAGAACGCCAGGAAGAACACCAACAGGTTGACCGCGATCAGGAAGCCGATCTGGCCGCCCGGCAGCGAAGTCAACAGATGCTCCACCCACAGGTGTCCGTCGATGCCGTAGAAGGTCAGCGAGAACACCCGCGCCCCGAGCAGCACGAACATGGCGAAGGCGGAGAGCCGCGCCGTCGCTTCCATCGCCTGATGGAGGATCTTCCAGGTGAGGCGTCGATTGACGAGGGCGAGGCCGAGGGCGCCGACCGCCCCCATGGCGCCGCCCTCGGTCGGCGTCGCGAGGCCGATGAAGATCGTGCCGAGGACGAGGAAGATCAGCACCAGCGGCGGCGTCAGCGTCGTCAGCACCCTGAGCGCCAGCTTGCCGCCCCTGAGCGTGCGCGCCGAGGCCGGCAGCGCCGGCACCCAGTCCGGACGGACGAGCGTCACGATGAAGATGAAGACGGCATAGAACACCATCAACATCAGCCCGGGGATCAGCGCGCCGGCATACATGTCGCCGACCGAGCGGCCGAGCTGATCGGCGAGCACGATCAGCACCAGGCTCGGCGGAATGATCTGGGCGAGCGTGCCCGAGGCGGCGATGACGCCGGTGGCGATGCGCCGGTCGTACCCGTAGCGCAACATGATCGGCAGCGAGATCAGACCCATGGCGATGACGGACGCCGCGACGACGCCGGTGGTGGCGGCGAGCAGCGCGCCGACGAAGATCACTGCATAGGCGAGACCGCCGCGGACCGGGCCGAACAACTGGCCGATGGTCTCGAGCAGATCCTCGGCCATGCCGGAGCGCTCGAGCACCAGCCCCATGAAGGTGAAGTAGGGGATCGCCAGCAGCGTCTCGTTGCTCATCACCGACCAGATGCGGTCCGGGATGGCCTGGAACAGATTGGGCGACAGGAGATCGAGTTGGATCCCGATGAAGCCGAAACCGAAGCCGCAGGCGGCCAGCGCGAAGGCGACCGGATAACCGGCGATCAGAAACAGCAACATCGAGCCGAACATGATCGGCGCCAGATTGGCGGCGAGAAAGGCTGTCATCTCAGATCCCTTCTCAGCCCTGATCCGTCGGATGTCGACCCGCCGGATCCGGCGCCCGGCCGGCGAGGAAGGCGATCCGCTTGACGATCTCGCTCACGCCCTGCAGGGCGAGGAGCCCGAAGCCGATCGGGATCAGGCTCCACGCCGGCCACAGCGGCAGCCCGCCTTCGTTCTGCGACACCTCGCCGGATGCGATCTTGGCGAGGACCGGCGACAGCGACAACCAGACGGAGATCACGCAGAACGGCATGAGGAAGACCGCCGTCCCGAGCATCTCGATCACGGCTTGCGTCCGCCGCGAGAACCGGCCGATGAGGATGTCGATCTTGACGTGCTCGCCGCGCAACAGGGTGAAGCCGGCTCCGAGCAGGAAGACCGCCGAGAACAGATACCACTGCGCCTCGAGATAGGCGTTCGACGAGATCGAGAAGAGTTTGCGCATGATCGCATTCGTCGCCGCGATCAGGACCGAGATCAGGACGAGCCACTTCACCCCTCGCGCGACTTGCGTGTTCATCGCGTCGATCGCGTTGCACAGACCGAGCACCGCTCGCATGAGACCCTCATCACGCTCCGCGGCCCGAAGCTCCGACCACGCTCGCAAGGATTAGGGAAAGTCCCTGGGGACAATCGCCGAGAACGGCCGTCGCGGTCGCTCGCGCATGGCAGTAACCGAAATCGCCGAGGTGGCGCAAGCGAGAGGCCGTCGATCGGCGCAATCACGGACGCGGGCGATCTCGACATCACCCGCGCGCCGGTCGAGAAGCGGCGGCTCATCGTTTCCCGACGCCCCCCCGATCGGCCGACGGAAGAAGCCCGAAGATCTGGTGCGCCGCCTTCGGCCGCCGGGTCGCAGTTCGCTCCCGTCGGATGAGAACGCCCTCCGCTCCCGTCTTCGACCCGACGCGCTTCGATACCGCGCCATTTTTGCAACTATACCACCCGACGAAAAGTCGGACATACGATGAAGGATAATGAAGATACCTGAGAAATCGGCCATTTTACGTCTTTATACGGCCCCTACATAACCGTTATGCCGGTTTAGAATTGGGCGAGTTCTCACTGTTTCTCTAGATTTTTTCGCCGAAGGGAACTCGGGGGAAACCCCCGAGTCGCGCGCCGCGATCCTCGCTGCGCCGACCCGGGGAGCGCCACGTCGATCCCGCCTCGGAGATGTCGAACGATCCACCCGTTCCGGTCTGCGTGAAACGCAGATCGGGCGAAGGCGTCGATTTGCCGGGCGTCGCCGTTCGCCCCTTCGAACCCGGAGCGCCGACGAGACGCGGCGCGGAGGAATGCTGCGCGAGGGCGCGCCACACGCGTGGCCGCGTCGGGGGAGCGTGAGGCGCAGAGGAAGAAACCACAGTCGAGCGGAGACCGTCGCTCGATCGCAGACGCGGGTTGGGCGACCAGCGTCGATTGCCAGAACACAGGGGGAATTCATGAAGATCCAGAAGTCCATCGCGACGATGACCGCCGCCGCGGGCCTCACCCTCGCCGGGATCGGCCTCGCCGCCGCCGCCGAATCGATCTCGCCGCTCCAGCCCGGCGCGACCACCGGCATTCCCAACGCCGCCCTGCCGCCGCCCGGCCTCTACTTCTCGTTCGACACGGATTACGCCTGGGGCACGATGCGCAACAACTCCGGCGACGTCTCGCACATCCCCGGCGACAACAACCCCGACGTCCGCGCCTCGAACTTCGAGGCCGTCGGCGCCTTGATGTGGGTGCCCGGCGTCAAGCTGCTCGGCGCCAACTATGCGGCGGTCATCGCCCAGCCGCTGAAGTTCGCCCACACCAAGATCACCGACCCGCTCGCCGCCTCCGAATGGAGCGCCAACGGCTTCGTCGGCACCATGGTGAGCCCGCTCAATCTGTCCTGGAACCTCGGCAACGGCTGGTTCATCGGCTCCGGCCTGGCGATCGTCACGCCGCTCGGCACCAAGGGCACCACCTGGAACGCCGCCCAGGGCAAATATGTGCTCTCCCAGAGCAACATCGCCAACAACTATTGGACCTTCGAGCCCAACTTCGCCGTCACCTGGATGAAGGACGGCTGGATGGTGTCGTTGAACAACGTCATCGACTTCAACACCAAGAACAACGACACCGACTACCAGACCGGTCCGATCTATTATCTCGACGCCACGGTCGCCAAGCGGTTCGACAAGTGGAACCTCGGGGTGGTCGGCAACTTCACCCAGCAGCTCGCCGACGACAAGCAGTTCGGCAAGACGATCGCCAACTCGAGCATGCAGCACATCAAGTTCGGCCCGATGGTCTCCTACGACTTCGAGAAGTTCACGGTGACGGCGAAGTACCTCGGCGCGGTCTACACCCGCAACGACGTCGGCGTGTCGTTCCTGCACCTCGGCTTCTCGATGAAGCTGCTCTGAACAGACGCAGCGAGGCGGGTCGATGACCCGCCTCGCCTCACCCTCTGCGAATGAACCACCCCGGGGATCGATCGATCCCCGGCTTTTTCGGCGTCACGCCGCCGTCAGGCGACGACGCCGCCCGCGCCTTCGCGCAGATCCGTCTCCCAGTTCCAGCTTCGCGAGAATTCGCCGAACTCGCTCAGGAAGCCGGGCAGGCAGGGGTTGACGTTTTCGGGATCCCAGAGAAGCTCGACCTCGAACACGCAGTCGCTCTCCTCGAACATGATCAACCGCGCGTTCGAGCCGACCAGATACCGCCGATGCAACGGCAACAGCACCACCGCACGGTCGTTGAACTCGACGTTGAAGCAGCAGGTCTCGAGGTTCACGCACTCCTTCCAGACCTTGTACTCGATGCCGTAGCGCGCGAAGAAGTGGCTGTTGTATTCGTGCGACATCGGCGAAAGCTGCCGATTGAGGCCGATGATCGGCCAATCTCCCAAATCCTTCACACTGATGCGGTCTCGTCCGGCGAACGCGTGGTTGCGGTTGACCACCGCGCACAAAGGATCGGAGGCGATCGTCTGATTGCGCAGACGTTCCGGCGTCTTGCCGCCGCGCGGACGAATGACGAAGGCGAGATCGAAGTCGCCCTTTTCGACCTGCGCCATGATCGTGTCGATGCCGCCGTCGATGCAGTCGATCGCCACCTGCGGGTGACGTTCGGAATAATCCATCAGGAAGGTCGACAGGAACGACCGCGTCGCCTCGCCGAGCAGCCCGATCGACAACGAATGCCGGCTGACCCCCGGGCAGGCGCGGATCACCGCCAGCGATTGTTCGTACTGCGCCACCACCTTGGCCGCCTCCGCCGCGAAGACGCGGCCGACGTCGGTCATCTCCACCTTGTGGGTGTTGCGCGTCAGGAGCTGCGCGCCGAAGTGTTCTTCCAAATATTTCACGTGCCGGCTCAACACCGGTTGCGTCATGTTCAGACGTTCGGCCGCGCGGCTGAAGTTGAGATATTCGGAAAGCACGATGAATTCGCGCAGGAGTCGGATGTCCATCGATCGAGCCTTCGCCATACGTCGAGCCGGAGGGAGGGCAAACTGGCGCCCTCGCCCCCCGAGATCGACTTTCGTAGGGTAGCAGCAAAACAGCGTCACGCCACGCAGTTGCCCACAGGATCTTCGTTTCGACAACGATCGAGCGCGGCGTCGACCATGCCATGGGACTGCGGAAACAAACCGAAGTCGCTTCGGTAGGAATGCGTAGCACGCCCTCGCAAAACCGACGCGCGCGCCGTCCAGATCGCAGGATTCCCCGGAAAATCAACACGTTTCTCCAATTCGAGACATCGTCGCCGGCGTCGGAGCGCGGTTATGTGTTCTCGTCATGAGCACGGACCCAAAAAGAATTAGTTCGGCGGAAATTTGTGACTATCGTCCTCGCCAAGTCGACGGGAGGACACGACAAGTATTCGTGTTGCTTCGAGCGCAACGGTGAAATTTCGCCGTGTTGTCGGATACGAAACGACCGCTCCCCTCGACCGATCGGAAGGACGCGCCGGCGGCGCTCCCTTCCCGGCACACGCGAGGATCCGAAGGGCTCGAACCAATGAACCATCCCGAGAAAGTCGTCGTCACCGTCGCCCTCACCGGCGCGGTCACCCCCAAGGACATCAACGAGCACATTCCGCTGACGCCGGAAGAGATCGCCGCCGACGCTTATGCCTGCTGGAAGGCCGGCGCGGCCGTCGTCCATCTCCACATGCGCGACGACCAGGGCATGGGCACCATGGACCCGGCCAAGTTCGCCGAGACCATCCGCCTGATCCGCGCTCACGAGGACTGCGACGTCGTCATCAACTGCACGACGTCGGGCGACCACCGCGCCTCCGACGCCCAGCGCATGGAGCACGTCTCCACCCTCGACGGCGTCGAGATGGCCTCCTACGACGCCGGTTCGTTCAACTGGATGCCCGGCGGCGTCTTCATGAACTCGCCGAAGTTCCTCGGCGAACTCGGCGCGGTGCTGATGCGCCGCGGCATCAAGCCGGAGATCGAGATCTTCGACGCCGGCATGCTCGGCGTCGCCGACTACTTCATGAAGAACGAGCGCCTGTCGCGCCCCGGCCACTATCAGTTCTGCCTCGGCGTGCTCGGCGGCATGCCGGCGACCGTCGAGAACCTGCTCTATCTGAAGACCAAGATCCCGGCGGACGCCACCTGGTCGGCCTTCGGCATCGGCAAGGACCATCTGCCGATCATGTACGCGGCGCTGGCGCTCGGCGGCAACATCCGCGTCGGCCTCGAGGACAACGTCTATTTCTCCAAGGGCGTGAAGGCGACCAACGTCGCCCTGGTCGAGCGCGCCGTCGAAGCGATCCGCGTCTTCGGCAAGACGCCGGCCTCCCCGGCCGAAGCCCGCGAGATCCTCGGCATCGCCGCCCTGAAGCCCTGAGCGGACGGATCGGCGCCGCCGATCCGATCTCGCGGAGATCCTCCATGAGAGAAGCAGTCATCATCTCCTCCGTCCGCACGCCCGTCGGGCGCTGCCGGGGCGCGTTGGCCTCGGTGCCGGCGCACGTCCTCGGCGCGGCCGCCGTGCGGGAAGCGGTGCGACGCTCCGGCGTCGATCCCGAACGGATCGACGACGTCGTTTTCGCCAACCTGATGAACAACGAGATCAACAACATGGGGCGCATGGTGGCGCTCGAGGCGGGGCTGCCGATCTCGGTCGGCGGCATCACCCTCGACCGTCAGTGCGCCGCCTCGCTGAACGCCCTCGCCTATGGCGCGCTCCAGATCATGTCCGGCTTCGCCGACGTGATCGTCGCCGGCGGCGTCGAGAGCGACAGCCGCCGCACCTATTCGCTGGAGAAGTGCGAGACGGCTTATTCGGTGATGCCGCCGCGCTTCGTCGACATCCACACGAGCCCCGATGCGATCGGCAATCCCTCGATGGGCGTCACCGCCGAGAACATCGCCGCGCGCTGGGGCGTCACCCGTCGCGAGATGGACGAGTTCGCGGTCCGCTCCCATGCCCTCGCCTCCGAAGCCTGGGCCGCCGGGCGCTACGCCGACGAAGTCGTGCCGATCGAAGTGAAGGCCGGCAAGGGCAAGACCATCGTCGTCGACCGCGACGAATCCGTGCGCGCCGACTGCACGCTGGAGAGCCTTTCCGGCCTGCGTCCCGCCTTCAAGCCGGACGGCCTCGTCACCGCCGGCAACTCTTCGCCGATGTCGGACGGCGGCGGCGCCATGGTCATCGTCGATCGCGATACCGCCCGCGCCATGGGCGCCGAGCCGCTCGCCGTCTTCCGCGGTTACGCCGTCGCCGGCGTCGACCCGAACGTGATGGGCATCGGTCCGGTCGCCGCGGTCGAAAAGCTTCTCGCCCGCACCCGTCTGAAGGTCGCCGACATCGACCTGTGGGAGCTCAACGAGGCCTTCGCGTCCCAGTCGATCGCCTGCATCCGCGACATCGGCATGGACCTCGACAAGGTCAACCCGAACGGCGGCGCCATCGCCATCGGCCATCCGCTCGCCGGCTCCGGCGCGGTGTTGGTCGCCCGCACCGTTCGCGAAATGAAGCGCCGCGACCTGCGTCGCGCCGTCGTCACCTTCTGCGTCGGCGGCGGCCAGGGCGTCGCCGTCCTCCTCGAAAGGGATTGATCGCATGTCCGGAAAATTCAGACCCAAGGACGAGATCGTCGCCCTGTTCAAGGACGGGCAGACGATCGTGCACGGCGGCTTCGCCAATCACGGCGCCCCCAACGCCCTGATCGACTGCGTGTTGGAGAGCGGCGCGCGCCACCTCACCCTGCTCGGCAACGACACCGGCGATCCGAACGAGACCATCGGCCGCCTGATCCACGAAGGCCGCGTCGACAAGGTGATCGGCTCGCACATCGGCATGAACGCCGAAACGGTGGAGCTGGTCGCCAACGGCAAGATCGAACTGACCCTGATCCCGCAGGGCAGCCTCGCCGAGCGCATCCGCTGCGGCGGCTCCGGCCTCGGCGGCGTTCTGACCAAGACCGGCCTCGGCACCATCGCCGAGAACGGCAAGCAGAAGATCGAGGTGAACGGCGAGACCTGGTTGCTCGAGCCGGCCCTGCGCGGCGACGTCGCCATCGTGCGCGCCCGCTCGGCCGACCCCTACGGCAACCTCACCTATCGCGGCACCTCCCGCAACTTCAACCCGCTGGTCGCCAAGGCCGCGGCGATCACCGTGGTGGAAGCCGATCACCTGGTCGAACTCGACGAGCTCGAGCCCGACCGGATCGTCACCCCCGGCGTCTTCGTCGACATGATCCTGGCGCGGTGAGGAGGACCCCATGGACATCCGCCACAGAATGGCCAAGCGCGCCGCCGCCTATTTCTCCGCCGGCGACATCGTCAACCTCGGCATCGGCGTGCCGAGCCTCTGCAACAACTACGCCGCCCCCGGCGTCATGTTCCACACCGAGAACGGCCTGATCGGCGTCGGCCCGCTCGCCGAAGGCCTGATGCGGGTGGAGAGCTTCTGCAACGCCAACGGCATGCGCTTCGTGCCGGTGCCCGGCTCGGCGGTCTTCGACAGCGCCGACAGCTTCGGCATCGTCCGTTCGGGCCGTCTCGCCGCCACCGTGCTCGGCGGCCTGCAGGTGTCGAAGGGCGGCGACCTCGCCAACTGGGCCCGTCCCGGCAAGATGGTCGGCATGGGCGGCGCGATGGATCTGGTCAACGGCGCCCGCAAGGTGATCGTGACGATGGAGCTGACCGCCAAGGGCCAGCCGAAGATCCTGAACGAGTGCGCCTATCCGTTGACCGGCAAGGCCTGCGTCGACCACATCGTCACCGAACAGTGCGTCATCGACGTCACCGGCGACGGTCTGGTCCTGCGCGAGATCCTGGAAGGTCTGACCCCGGACGACATCCGTCGCCAGATCGAACCGGAACTTCTCGTGGCGGAAGATCTCACGACCTTGGCGGCGTGAGCCCCCCGAGGTCGGCCACGGGTTGGTTGCGCCCCCCGCCGGAACGGCTAGGAGACGCGAGGCCCGTGGCCACTTCGGGAAAGATCGATCGACACGTCGGCGAGGAGAGGGTTCGCCGACGTGGAAATCGGGCTCCGGACACATCGACGCCCGGAGCCGTTGGAACATCGATCAATCGACGTCTCCACCGCCGAGAGCGGCAGGAGCACGCGGGTATCGCGGGGGATGCCATGACCACGACGACAGCCGGACCAACCGGCCGCACCATCGAAATCGACGACGCCTTCGACCGCCGGTCCAACTTCGGCCGTCGCGGCTGGTCGATCATCCTGATCGAAGCCGCGCTCCTGTGGATCTCCTCCGGCTCGGTGGTCCACGGGCTCAACGTCATTCTGCCGGCGTTGTCCGAAACCTATTCGCTCGACTACGCCCAACTGCTGGCGTTGGCGACGCCGGCCTCCTGGGCCTCGATCCTCGCCGGCCTCGTCGGCGCCTGGGTCTGCGGCGTCAAGGGACCGAAGGTCCTGATCCTGCTCTCTCTCGCCTGTGGCGGCGTCGCCTTCGGCCTGATGGGAACCTGGGGCACCACCGCCGGCTTCTTCGTGCTGTTCTCGATCGTCTGCTTCTTCGACACCTGCTTCGCCTATGTCGGCGGACCGGCGCTCGTCACCAACTGGTTCCCGCGCAAGAAGGGCCTCGCCTTCGGCTGGGCGACCATGGGCCAGACCTTCTCCACCGCCACCTACGTGCCCTATGTCGCGCTGTGCTTCTCCGTCTTCGGCGTGCGCCACGGGTTCTGGGGCATCACGGCGATGATGGCGGTGATGTTCGTGATCGTCCTGGTCTTCGCCGCCGACAAGCCGGAAGACTTCGGCTGCGCGCCCGACAACATGCCGATGTCCCCCGACGAGATCGAGAGCTCCCGTCGCGACCAGGAGGTCGCCGCCTGCCCCTTCACCGTCCGTCAGCTCCTCGGCATGCGTGACGTGTGGTTCATGGGCCTCGCCTTCGGCGGTCTCTACATCATCATCGTCGGCCTTCTGTCGCAGTTCGTGCCGCGCCTCGTGGCGATGGGCCTGCCGCTCGAGACCGCCATTCTCTACATGTCGATCGCCGCCATGTTCGGCGTGCCCGGCGCCTACATGTGGGGCTGGCTCAGCCAGAAGCTCGGCGTCAAGCGCTGCGCCATGCTCTACCTCGCCTGGTACGCGGTGGCGCTCGCCCTCAACATCTTCGAACTCAACACCGTCACCATGTGGATCTCGCTCGCCATGATCGGCGAGGCCCTGGGCGGCGCCACCAACCTCTCCATGTCGATCGTCGCCGAGAAGTTCCCGCGCGGCGCCTTCGTCAAGGCCTGGGGCGTGGTCAACCCGATCCAGTCGATCGTGCGGTGTTGCGCCTTCGCCATCCTCGCCTTCGGCCTCACGCATCTGGGAGGTTTCGCCGGCGCCTACACGATCCTGCTGGTCGTGGCGCTCGTCTCGATGGTCCTGATCTGGAAGACCGACACCACGCCCGTCGTCGCGGGCGCCGTCTGACGCATCCCGGTCCTTCGAAGGACCGGCCCCGCTCTCGCGAAGTCCCCGTCTCCCTCTTCCCCCCCGAACCCACCGGTTCGGGGAACGGGGGAACTCGTCCCGGCGACCGGTCGGGCGAGGCCGGAACGCTCGTCGACGGCGGAACCGAAACGACAACAAGAGGGAGTAACAGTCATGAGCGATCAAACCGCCACGATGGGCGGCATCCCCGCCGGAGGCCTCGACACGAGGTCGAATTTCGGCCGCTGGGGCTGGACCATCGTCATCGTCGAAGGCCTGATGCTGTGGATCGCCGCCGGCGTCCAGGTGCATGGCCTCAACATCATCGTCCCCGCCCTTTCCGACTATTTCGGCATCCCGAAGACGACCCTGCTGTTCTGGGCGACGCCCGCCTCCTGGGGCTCGGTGGTCGCGGCCTATCTGGTCGCCAAGATCGTCGAGGCCAAGGGCGCCAAGTTCGCCATCGCCGTCTGCCTGGTCGCCTGCGCCGTATGCTTCGGCCTGCTCGGCACCTTCAACTCGATCTGGGCCTTCGTCGCGCTGTTCGCCGGCGTCTGCTTCTTCGGCTCCGGCTACGCCTATGTCGCCGGCTTCGCGCTGATCGCCAATTGGTTCCCGCGCAAGAAGAACCTCGCCTTCGGCTGGGTCACCATGGGCCAGACCATGTCGACCGCGCTGTTCATCCCGCTGCTCGCCGCCTGCTTCGGCGTCTTCGGCATCCAGTACGGCTTCTGGGCGATCTCGGCCTTGATGATCGTGATGCTCGTTCTGGTCGGACTGCTGGTCGTCAACCTGCCGGAAGAACGCGGCTGCACCCCGGACAACGTGCCGATGACGGCCGCCGAGATCGCGCGTTCCAAGCAGGAGCAGGAAAACTACGTCGTCCCCTTCACTTCGCTGCAGCTGCTCAAGATGCGCGACGTGTGGACCATCGGTCTCGGCTCGGGCGGCATCTTCGTCGTGCTGGTCGGCGTCCTCTCGCAGCTCGTGCCGCGCCTGATGGCGATGGGCTACGACCTCAACACCGCCATCCTCTACATGTCGATCGCCGCCTTCATCGGCGTCCCCGGCGCCTATTTCTGGGGCTGGCTCGGTCAGAAGGTCTCCACCAAGGCCGGCCTGATCATCTACAGCCTGTGGTGGCTCGTCGCGGTGGTGCTGAACATGTTCGAGTTCAACACCTGGACGCTCTACGCCTCGCTCCTGATGATCGGCATCTCCTTCGGCGGCGCCTCCAACCTCACCACCTCGATCGTCGCCGAGAAGTTCCCGCGTTCGGCCTTCATCACCGCCTTCGGCGTGATCCAGCCGATCCAGGGCGTGATCCGTTGCTGCGCCTTCGCGGTGCTCGCCTTCGGCCTGACCTACCTCGGCGGCTACGCCGGCGCCTATGGCCTGCTCGCCTGCATCGCGGTGCTCAACGCCATCCTGTTCTGGATCACCGACACCTCGCCGGTCGCCTGACCGCGCCCCCTCCGGCGCGTCGACCGACGCGCCGGGGACCCTCCGAGAGCACTCCTCGAAATCGGTCGTCGATCGCCTCCCCTCTCATCTCGGCGTCGCTCGATCGAGGCGGCGGGGGTCGGGGCTCAATCGCCCCGCGTCCCGGTCTCCGCCGCCGCCCTTCTCGTCGTCCGCATCACCCGAAAGGTTCGTCGTCCCATGTTCGACGTCGTCATCGCCTCGGCCGTCCGCACAGCCATCGGCTCCTTCAACGGCACGCTCGCGCCGCTGCCGGCCCACGAATTCGGAGCGACCGTGATCCGCACCGCGCTCGACCGAGCCTCGGTCGCGCCGACCGACGTCGACGAAGTCGTCTTCGGCCAGGTGCTCGTCGCCGGCCACGGTCAGAACCCGGTCCGCCGCGCCGCCCTCGCCGCCGGCCTCCCCGTCGAGACCACCGCCTTCGGCCTCAGTCAGGTCTGCGGCTCCGGCCTGCGCTCGGTCCTGATCGGCGCGCAGATGATCCGCTCCGGCGACGCCGACGTGGTCGTCGTCGGCGGTCAGGAGAGCATGAGTCAGGCGCGCCACGCCCTGCATCTGCGCAACGGCGTCAAGATGGGTCCGGCCCAGATGACCGACACGATGATCGTCGACGGCCTCTGGGACGCCTTCGCCGACTACCACATGGGCCAGACCGCCGAGAACGTCGCGGCCCAATGGGGCCTGACCCGCGTCGAACTCGATTCCTTCGCGCTCGCCTCGCAGCTGCGCGCCGCCGCCGCCCGCGCCGAGGGCCGTTTCGTGGACGAGATCGTTCCGATCGCGATCCCCGGCCGCAAGGGCGACGTGATTTTCGCGGAAGACGAATACATCAAGCCCGACACCACCTTCGAAGGCCTTGCGAAACTGCGCCCGGCCTTCGCCGGGGACGGTCTCGTCACCGCCGGCAACGCCTCCGGCATCAACGACGGCGCGGCCGCGCTGGTCTTGATGACGGCGGAAGCCGCCGCCGCCCGCGGCGTCACGCCGCTCGCCCGCATCGCCGCCGGCGCGGTCGCCGGCGTCGATCCGGCGATCATGGGCGTCGGCCCGGTCCCGGCCACCCGCAAGGCGCTGAAGAAGGCCGGTTGGCGCGTCGCCGACCTCGATCTGATCGAGGCCAACGAAGCCTTCGCCGCCCAGGCGATCGCCGTCGGCCGCGACCTCGAGTTCGATCCGGCCAAGGTCAACGTCAACGGCGGCGCCATCGCGCTCGGCCACCCGATCGGCGCGTCCGGCGCCCGCATCCTGGTGACGCTGTTGCACGAGATGCGCCGTCGCGACGTCGCCCGTGGCCTCGCCACGCTCTGCGTCGGCGGCGGCATGGGCGTCTCGCTCTGCGTCGAACGCTGAAGTCCGCCGGCCTTCGTCGTCCCGACGAAGGCCGCCCCCCGTCCTCTCTCTCCCGATCGCCCGACGGAGGCTGTTCGTTCATGACCGAAAAGTCCGATTTCGTCCTGGTCGTCAATTGTGGTTCGTCCTCGCTGAAGTTCGCCCTCTGGGACCCGGACCAGCCCGATCCGTGTCTGTCCGGCCTCGCCGAGAACCTCGGCTCCAAGGACGCCGGCCTGCGCTTCGACTGCGGCGGCGCCCGCACCCGCGCCGACATCGCCGGCGCAGATCACGCCAAGGCCTTCGCCGGCCTCGTCGCCTTCCTGGAGGGCCGCGGCCTGCTCGCACGCATCGGCGCGGTCGGCCACCGCGTCGTCCACGGCGGCGAGCGTTTCACCGCTTCCGTCGAAGTGACGGCGGACGTTCTCGACGACATCGAGAGCTGCGGCGCGCTCGCCCCCCTGCACAACCCGGCCAATCTGATGGGCATCCGCGCCGCCCGCGAAGCCCTGCCGAAGGCTCGCCACGTCGTCGTCTTCGACACGGCCTTCCACCAGACGATCCCGCCGGCGGCCTATCTCTACGCCCTGCCGCAGCGCTATCGGCGCGACCTCGGCGTGCGCCGCTACGGCTTTCACGGCACCTCGCATCGCTTCGTGTCGATGCGCGCCGTCGACATCCTCGATCTCGATCCCGCCGATCACGGCCTCGTCGTCGTCCACCTCGGCAACGGCGCGTCCGCGACCGCCGTCCGCGACGGCCGAAGCGTCGACACCTCGATGGGTCTGACCCCGACCGAGGGTCTGATCATGGGCACCCGCTGCGGCGACGTCGACGTCGGCGCGATCCTCCACATCGCCCGCGCCGAAGGCCTGGGCCTCGACGCCATCGATGCGTTGGTCAACCGGGAGAGCGGCCTGCTCGGCCTGTCCGAGCTCTCCAACGACTGCCGCACCCTGGAGAAGGCCTCCGCCGCCGGCCACGCCGGGGCTCGCGAGGCGCTCGAGGTCTTCGCCCACCGCGTCGCCCGCACCGTCGGCGCCCTGGCGATCTCGCTGCCCCGCCTCGACGCCGTCGTCTTCACCGGCGGCATCGGCGAGAACTCCGCGTCCGTCCGCGCCGCGGTGATCTCGAAACTAGGCCTGCTCGGCCTCGAACTCGACGAAGCCGTCAACCGCAATCTGAACGGCGCCGCCGGCCTCGTCTCCCGCTCGATCGTCCCCGCCGCGCTGGTCGTGCCGACCGACGAGGAACGCATGATCGCCATCGACACCGCTTCGATCGTCATGGGTCGGGCGTCCACCGCCTACGGCTGCATCGAAGGAAGCGCCCGATGACCCGCCCCGATCGTCCCCGCATGCTCTATGTCGCGCCGGCCTCGTCCGATTTCGAGGTCGCCGCGATCTCCTTCGGCCTGGTCGAGGCGCTGCGCGCCGTCGGCCTCGACACGGCCTGGGTGAAGCCGATCGCCGATCCCGGCGTCACGCCGGACCGAGATCGCTCGGTCGGCTTCGCCCGTCGCCTGTTCGGCTTCGACACGCCCGATCCGATGTCCCTGACCGAAGCCGAGGACCTCGTTCGCGCCGACCGCGTCGACAGCCTGCTCGAGGACATCGTCGCGCTGTGCGAGGAAGTCGCCGAAGGCCAGGACGTCGTCGTTGTCGAAGGCGTGCCGCCGAGCGACCTTCATCCGCTCGTCGTCGACCTCGAACCGGCGATCGCCCGCAGCCTGCGCGCCGACGTCGTGCCGGTGGTCGCCGGCGTCGGCGGCGACGTCGACGCGATCGCCCATGCGATCGCAGACGTGGTCCATCGCATGGGCGGCCGCGACGTCTGCGCCGGCGTCGTCGTCGCCCGTCTGGCCGAAGACCGCGTCGAGAGCCTGCGCCGCACGGCCCTCGCCGCGCCGCTCCTCGCCGTCCTCCAGGAAGATCCGGTCCTCGCCGCGCCGCGCCTGACCGACATCGTCGCCGAACTCGGCTTCACCGTCGCCCATCCCGGCGCTCTGGCCGAAGCGCGGGTCCGCGACGTCGTCGTCGCCGCCCGCGATCCGGAACATCTGGTCGAGCGCCTCACGCCCGGCACGCTCGTCGTCACGCCGGGCGATCGCCACGACATCGTCGCCACCACCGCGCTGGCCGGGGCCGGCGGCATGCCGATCGCAGGCCTCCTGCTGACCTGCGGCGCGCGCCCGGCCGCATCCCTTACCGCTTTCCTGAAGCCGCGCTGGGGCGACCTGCCGGTGCTCGAAACCGAACTCCAGACCTTCGAGGCCGCCATGCGGCTCGGCGAATTCGATCGCGGCGTGCGCCACGACGACGTCGTCCGGATGGAGCATCTGATCGCCCACGCCTGCGACAACATCGATCTCGCCGAACTCGGCGCGCCCTCGAAACGCGCCAGCGGCGACGCCATGCCGCCGCCGGCGTTCCGCCACGAGTTGATCCGCGCCGCCCGCGCCGCCGATCGCCGCATCGTCCTGCCCGAGGGCGACGAACCCCGAACCCTGGCCGCCGCCGCCGACTGCGTCCGCCGGAAGATCGCCCGCTGCGTCCTGCTCGGCCGCCCCGAGACCATCGCCGAAGTCGCGACCCGACACGGCGTCGCGCTGCCCGACGGGCTCGAGATCCTCGATCCCGACGCCATCCGCGAGACCTACGTCGAGCCGATGGTTGCCCTGCGCAGGTCGAAGGGACTGACCGCCGATCAGGCCCGCGCCCAGCTCGAGGACACCGTCGTCCTCGGCACGATGATGCTCGCCGAAGGCCACGTCGACGGCCTCGTCTCCGGCGCGGTCCACACCACCGCCTCGACGGTCCGCCCGGCGCTGCAGCTGATCAAGACCCGACCGGGCGAAACCCTGGTCTCCTCGGTCTTCTTCATGCTGATGCCGGATCGGGTGCTGGTCTACGGCGATTGCGCCATCAACCCCGACCCGACCGCCGACGAGCTCGCAGAGATCGCGATCCAGTCGGCCGAGAGCGCCGCGGCCTTCGGCGTCGAGCCGAAGGTGGCGATGCTGTCCTATTCGACCGGCGCGTCCGGCGCCGGCGGCGACGTCGAAAAGGTTCGCGACGCGGTCGCCAAGGTCAGGGCGCTGCGCCCCGATCTGATCGTCGACGGCCCGATCCAATACGACGCCGCCACCGTCGAGAGCGTCGCCCGCCAGAAGGCCCCGGACAGTCCCGTCGCCGGCCACGCCTCGGTCTTCGTCTTCCCGGATCTGAACACCGGCAACACCACCTACAAGGCGGTGCAGCGCTCGGCCAACGTCGTCTCGATCGGGCCGATGCTGCAGGGCCTCCGCAAGCCGGTCAACGACCTCTCCCGCGGCGCTCTCGTCGACGACATCGTCTACACGATCGCCATCACCGCCATCCAGGCCGCCGCCGATCCGACCGATCGCGACGCGGCGCAGGAAGCCGCCGCGGCCGAATGAGCCGCGCGACGACGCGCGACCGGTCGCAAGAGGCCGGTCGCCTCCCCTCCCGGCCACGTCCGGGCCCCCGAGAAGGAAGAACATCATGAAACGACTGGAAGGAAAGATCGCCGTCGTCACCGGCGCGAGCTCCGGCATCGGCGAGACCACCGCCAAGGTCTTCGCCCGCGAAGGCGCGACCGTCGTGGTCGTGGCGCGCCGCGAGGAGCGGCTGCGCAAGGTCGTGGCCGACATCGAAGCCGCCGGCGGCGCCGCCGACCTCGTCGTCGCCGATCTCGCCACGCTCGCCGGTTGCGAGAAGACAGTCGACGAGGTGATCGCCAAATTCGGCCGCATCGACGTGCTGGTCAACAACGCCGGCATCCCCGATCGCCACATGCCGACCACCCGCACGTCCGACGAACTCTGGAACGAAGTCATCGCCGTCGATCTGACCGGCGTGTTCCACCTCTGCCGCGCCGCGCTGAAGCACATGGAGGCGCGCTCCTACGGCTCGATCATCAACATCTCCTCGATCGGCGCGCGCGGCCTCGCCGGCGCGGCCTATTCCTCGGCCAAGGCCGGCCTGATCGCGCTGACCCGCAACATCGCCATCCAGTTCGCCGGCAAGGGCATCCGCTGCAACGCCACCCTGCCCGGCCCGACCCCGACCGAGCTCAACACCCCCGAGGCGCTCGCCGGCTTCGACAAGGAGATGCCGGGCATCACCGCCCGCCACTTCGACCTCTCCGTGCCGGAGGCGACCACCGAGGATCAGGCCGCCGCGATCCTGTTCTTCGCCTGCGACGAGTCCAAGGCGATGACCGGTCAGTGCCTCACCGTCGACAACGGCGCCACGCTCTGATCTCTCCCTGAAACGAGAACGCCGCCCTCTCGGCCGAGAGGGCGGCGTCTTCGCGTCTGCGGGTCATGGCCTCGCAACCGGCCGTACCGCGCGCCCGCCACGCTCGGGCGCGCCCGACCCGCTTCCCACGCACGAGCGGGCCGGCCTGCGGGAACGACAGGCCGCCCGCTCGCTTCGTGAGCGGGGCTCAAAGAAGGAAGCCCCCGCGTGCGGAGGAGACGCACGCGGGGGCTCGGACCTCGAAAGGCGAGATCGTCACTTGATCTCGTCTTCCTCCTGGCCGCCGCCGATGCGCGACCGGATGACCTTGCCCTTCTTCTCCGCGGCCATGACCAGCTGCGCCTCGTCGTGGGCGCGCTGCCAATAGTCGGCCTCGTGCGGCGAATGCTCGGTCGCGGTCACGTACATCTCGGTGGCGAAGGCGGTGCGCAGCTCGTGCGCGATGTCTTCCTTCCACTTCTGACGCAGCAGCTGCGTCGTCATGCGGCGGGTGGTGCGGGTGCCGGTGCGCATGATCAGCTCGGCGATCTCCCAGGCGCGGGAATAGGCCGCCTCGGTGTCGGGGAGGATCTCGTTGACCATGCCGAGGGCGAGCGCCTTGCGGGCGGTGATGATCTCGCCGGTGAGTTCGGCGTAGGCGTAGCGCTTGCGGCCCATCAGCTCGCGCCAGGCGATCTGGATGCCGTCGCCCGGCACCATGTTGGTGCGGAAGTGCATCTCGGTCGTCCAGGCGTCCTCGGTGCACAGCGTGATGTCGTTGAACAGCACGAGGTCGGTGTGGAAGGCCGCGCCGTTCCACACGCCGATCGTCGGCACTTCGATGTCGAAGATCTGGCCTTCGATGTCGTTGGTGCCGTCATAGAACTGGAAGTCGTACATCTTCCAGGATTCGTCCGGATGCGAGGTGAACTCGGTCGCCGGCTGCCATTCGCCCGCCGCGTTCTTCTTGCCGATGCCCTCGAAGAAATTCTTCCCCGTGCCGCCGAAGATGATGATCTCGTTCTCCGGATCGCGGCCGGCCCAGTCGAAGAAGTAGTGCAGGCCCTGGTGCTCCGGCGCGCCCCACTGAACGCCGCCGCCGTTGGTGTGCAGGCGCGCTTCGAGGATGCCGTTCTCGCGCTTCATGATGAAGCAGTGCTTCAGACGCTCCGAGTACTCCTCGAAGGGCATGTGCGGGATGGACCCGTACTTCTTGTGGGCCTCGGTCGTCCGCTTGCTGCGTTCGTGATCGGACGGATAATTCGCCTTGATGACCATGGTCGACTCCTGCGTGGAGATGGGCACCCTGCCGCGATACTTGCTCGAAACGCAGGATGCTGTGGTAGAGAGCGCGCTTTCGACGCTCTCCCGACGGGGCACCAACGACGTTCGAGTGCCGCTCATCTTGTTGAAAGGGCTACCACTGGCCCCTTCCACGCAGAAATTCTTTTTGATGGTCTCGTTATGCGGCGTCGGCATAGGGCCGCGAGCAGGCGGTCAGGCGATGTCGTATTTCTTCAGCCGGTAGGCGAGCGTCGCGCGGCTGATGCCGAGGAGGCGCGCCGCCAGCGACAGATTGCCCTCCGCTTCGGCGAGCGCCAGACGCAGCATCCGCGCCTCGGTGTCGGCGAGCCTCGGCAGACCGCCCGGCCCGTGCGCGAGATCGATCTCGTCGAGATCCGACGCCTGCAGCAGCGCCCCGTCGCGGCGCACCACGAAGGTCGTCGTGTTGACCTCCTCGCCGGTGGTGAAGAGGTGGCAGAGATCGAGCGCGCCGCCGTCGTCGGCGAGGATCACCGCTCGCTCGATCAGGTTCTCCATCTCGCGCACGTTGCCCGGCCAGCGATAGTTGATCAGCGTGTCGACCGCCCGTTCGCGGAACCCCGTGATCGACTTGCGGTGCTTGGCCGAGGATCGGCGCATGAACCAGTTCATCAGCAGCGGGATGTCGTCGCGCCGATCGCGCAGCGGCGGCACCCGGATCGGAAAGACGTTCAGCCGATAGAACAGATCCTCGCGGAACACGCCCTGTTTCACCGCGGCGCGCAGATCGACGTTGGTCGCGGCGATGACCCGGACGTCGACCTTGCGCACGCGAAAATCGCCGACGCGCTCGATCTCGCCCTCCTGCAGAGCCCGAAGGAGCTTGCCCTGCGCGGTGTAGCTGAGCGTGCCGATCTCGTCGAGGAACAGCGTGCCGCCGTGCGCCCGCTCGAAGCGGCCGGGCCGCGACGCGGTCGCGCCGGTGAAGGCGCCCTTCTCGACGCCGAAGAGTTCGGATTCGATCAGTTGATCGGGGATCGAGGCGCAGTTGACCGCCACGAACGGCCCGCTCGCCCGCGGGCTGAGGCGATGGAGATTGTGCGAGAAGATCTCCTTGCCGACCCCGCTCTCGCCCAGGAACAACACCGTCGCCTCGGTCGGAGCGACCTTCTTGACGAGATGCACGACGGTGTTGAAGCCGCTGGAGATGCCGACCATGCCGAAGTCGTTTTCCTGCCCCTCCGCGCCGCGCGCCGCCATCCGCGCCGTCGGCGGCAGCTTTTCCGGCGGCGAGGGATCGAAGCGGACGAAGTCGCCGATCTGCAGGAAGCGCAGGTCGTCGAGGGCGTCGTCGCCCCATTCCTCCGCCGGCCGCCCGACCACCCGACACTTCGAATGCCCGGTGCACCGGCATTCGGTCTCCCGCCACAGGATCGGCCGCCCCATGAAGGTCGAGGTGTAGCCGCAGGCGTAGCCGACCAGCATCCAGCAGGCCGGCTCGTCGCCGAGGCCGTAGCTCGCCAGATGCGCCTCCGCCTCGGCGCAGTCGACGAGATAGAAGTCGCCGAAATAGCGCCCCTTGCCGACGTCGATGTCGAGGGCGATCGGCTCGCAGTGGACGATGCCCTCGAGCGAGACCAGTTGCGGTCCGGCGAGGAAACTGTCGTGGGTCGACGATCCCGAGCGCAGCTTCTTCGCCATCTCGGCGTCGCTCGCGCCGGCCTGATAGCCGATCCGGGTGATCAGACCGCGCGCCGTCTCCTTGCCCAGGCTCTCGATCAACTCCTGACGCAACGCCCCGAGCGAGGCGACGTGCATCAGCATCATGCGTTGGTCGTCCAGCCAGATGCGGCCCTGCTGCGGCGCGAAGCGCAGCCGGTTGGCGAGATCCTGGATGTCGGGAACGTGGATGTCCCCGCCCCCCCCGTCCTTGTTCTTCTTGTTTGCGGCGTCGGACATGCCTCGATCCGTCGTCGAATGGGTTCGACCAGTCATACGCTCTTTCATGCCCGCCTTTCCATCGTCGCGTGGCCCGCTCGCGCCGCCGCCGAGACGCCGGCGCGAGCGGGGGCTTCAGAAGAAGCGATCGTAGTGCAGGCGGTCGGTCGGCACCGTCCGACGCATCACCAGGAGATCGATCAGCGCCTCGATCATCGGCGGCGGACCGGCGAAATAGAATTCGCTGGTCTCCCACCGGTCGCCGAGCGCCCGCTCCACCGCCTCGTGGACGAAGCCGCGCGCTCCCGACCAGTCGCTCCCCGCGGCTTCGGCCGAGAGCGCCGCTGTGTAGCCGACCCGCCGAAGATCCTCCCCCATGAGCGTCGGGAAGCACAGATCGGCCCGCGTGCGGGCGCCCTCGAAGACCAGGACCCGCCGCGACGGCGTCGCCCGGATCGCCGCCCGGGCGATCGAGACGATCGGCCCGATGCCGGACCCGCCGGCGATCAGGACGACGTCGCGCGGCGCTCCTTCGCGGAAATGGGCGTGGCCGTAGGGGCCGTCGATCGCCAGCGTGTCGCCGATGCGGACGTCCTCGAACATCGCCGCGCTGCCGCGGCCCTGCGGCGTGCGGCGAACCACGAAGCGCCATTCGCCGGCGTCGTTGGCGAGGTTCGACATCGAATAGGCCCGGACCCCCTCGACCCCCGGCGGCCGCAACAGGGCGTATTGGCCGGCGACGAAGCGCGCCGGCTCCGCCGTCTCGAAGACGAATTCGGCGATGTCGGCGGTGAGCGCGGCGCGCCGGCGCAACACGCCGGTCATCCGTCGCGGCGGCGCGACCGGCCGATACTCGTCGGCCGGTCGAACCCGGATGGTGCAGTCGCCGAGCGGACGCGACTGGCAAGCCAGTCGCTTGCCGCGTCGCCGATCGCGGTCGGAGAGCCCCGGAGCCTCCGGCCACAGGGTCTCCATCTCGCCGTCGACGAGATCGAAGCGGCAATTGCCGCAGCCGCCGACGTTGCAGTCGTGAGGAAAGCCGACGCCGGCGCGCAGCGCGCCCCGCAGCAGCGTGTCCTCCTCGGCGGAGACGTCGAAGACGCCTCCGCCTTCCAATCGGATCCGATGGGTCATCGCATCTCCACCCGTCGGCTCACAGACCGAGACCGCGACGGAAGGCCGCCGCCGCGTCGCGCGCCGCGCCCGCCGCGTCCCGCGCGTCCGGCAGCCGTCGGCAATAGGCGTCGATCGCCGCGTCGCCGAGCGGCGCCCACTTCGCGAGCCAACCAGAGAGCGCTTCTCGATTGCCCTCGACCTCGAGCGCCATCTTCACCAACGCCGTCGTCCAGCGGCGATGCCGATCGGCGTCGAGGAGCTGCGCGTCGCCGAGAAGGGCGAGCAGCGTGTCGCCGTTGTGGCGCGCCGTCTGACCGAGGCCGCGCAGAACCGCTTCCTCCACCGCCGGCCGGGCGACGAGGTTCATCGCCACGAAGTGCTCGCCCCAATCGTAGGCGGCGAGCCCCTTCTCGACGAGCTCGCGGAAGCCCTGCCACGCCGGGTCGCTCTCCCAGATCGCCCGCTCGCCGGTTCCGAAGCCGAGGTCGCCGAAGGTCTTGGAGAGCTCCCGGGTGCGATAGGCGGTGTGGGTCAGCCAACGCAGGGAATCGGCCGTCTGATAGGTGGCGCAGTTGGAGATGGTCGAGGCCGGCGCCATCTGGGAGAGATAGGCCGATCCCATCTGCAGAGCGTGGAAGAGATAGCGTCCCGGCGTGTAGAGCCGGGAAAGATGCCGCGCCCAACCGGCGTCGAGCATCGCGTCGTGACCACGCTCGGAGAACTGGTCGAGCAGGCCGAAGACGTAGTTCTCCTGGCCGTCCTGGAGCAGATTGTAGGTCCGATAGACCATCTCGTCGGGATCGCGGAAGGCGTTCCAGTCGGAGTGCCGCAAAGGCGAGGCGTTGCGGTGGGTCTTGTACCACGCCGCCAGACCGAAATCGGGATCGAGTTCGAACGGCGCGTCCGGCCGGTCGGTCGTGTAGTGGAGGTTGGTGGAGACGATCTCGTATTCGCTCGGCTTGCGGCGACGGGCGGCGAGATGGCTCCAGGTCTTCAGCGGCTGGGCGATCGCAGGTTGGTTCATCGTCTGTCCCCCGAACTCAGAGCGTCTTTTCGTAGTAGAAGCGGATGTGGTCGTCGCTCGTCTCGATGCGGCCGGCGAAGGAGCCGAGGTTCACCTCGAACTCCGACATCTTGAACGGCCGGCCGAGCGTGCGCTCGAGCGTCTCGCGACGCAGGATCAACTCGCCGTCGGTGTCGATGCGCACATAGGCGACCTTGTCGTCGACGCGGATGGTCTTGCCGGGGTTGTCTTCCTCCGCGGCCTCGATGACGCCGGCGGTGAGCGGACCGGCGCGCAGGATCGGTCCGACCCTGTTGTTTCGATAGGCGTTGGCGGCGTCCTGGTTGGACATGGGTGTTCCTCCGATTTTTCGTTTCTTGGTTCAGGTGTGCGCGAACAGGGCGGCGACGCCTTCGGTCGAGACGAGGACGGTCTCGCCCTCGACCTTCACCGGGTAACTCGCCAGACGGCAGTCCTTCGGATTGACGCCCTCGCCGCTGACCGCGTCGAAGGTCCATTGATGGGCGCGGCACATGACGACGCGCCCGTCGAACCTGCCCTCGACGAGGGGGATGTCCTGGTGCGGGCAGACGCCCTGGAAGGCGTGGATCTCCCCGCCTTCCGGCCAGACGAGGAGGATCGGCTGACCGTCGACCTCCACCTCGGTCATGTCGCCTTCCCAGATGTCGTCGAGGGTGCAGGCGGTCTTGAAGGTCATCGGGGCCTCACGCGTCGCAGAAGATGAATTCGAGGGTCTCCATCGGCCGGACATCGGTCTCGCCGAGCCGGACGTCGCGCGGGAAGAAGTCCCCCGCGCCCTGCCGGCGGACCCGGACGATCTTGTCGGGCTGCGGCGCGACGCGGGTCCCGACCGAGTGGTGAGCGGCGGCGGCGGCCACTTCGTCCATGGTGTTCTCGGTGTCGACCGGCAGCAGCAGCAGCACGAAGTCGTGCTGGAAATTGGAGATCACGGGAAAGAGGGCCATCATCGGCTCCTTGGTGTCGATGGATCGCGAGGATCGGGGCGCACGCCCGCGCGACGGCCGCCCGCAGGCGACCGTCACGAGGCGCGCCGCCCCGCGGGACGGGGCAGGCTCACTCGGCGGCGCGGCGCAGCTCGCGGTAGGCGTCGACCCAGGCGTAGCCGTGGGCGTCGTCGCCCATCTCGCCCGGCTGGAGGCTCATGTAGGCGAGCGCGCCGCCGAGGTCCGGCGGCAGGATGTGGCCGGCGAGGAAGCGATCGACCAACGTCATGTGGCCGCGATAGCGCTCCGGCTCCTGCTCGAAGACCCAGCGATCGATCTCCGAATTGAAGTGATAGACCCGGCCCTCGTATTCGAGCGGCCAGTCCTTGACGTTCCAGCCGTAGCCGGGGATGGCGCAGATCGGGATCTGGCTCATGTTGCAGACGATCGGCAGCGTCTCCGGCAGGGTCCGTTCGACCTTGCCCTGGACGAGATTGTCGATGATCACGTCCCAGGCCTTGCCGAAGGTGGCGTTCCAGCCGGGATACTTCTCCTCGAGCCATTCGCGGCACTCGGGCGTGACGCCCGCCGCCGGGTTCCACCACAGCGTCGGCCGCCAGAACCACAGGCCCATCTGATAGGCGTGGTGCTGGTAGTCGAACTCGGCGATCATCTTCTCCCAGTACCAGGGCAGATCGAGACCGAGGTCGATCAGCGCGCGCTCGAACTGGCCGGCGATCCACTCCAGCATGAACTCCTTGAACGACTGCTTCCGGTGTTCGCGCGGCGTGTTGTAGTCCATCGACGGGCCGGTCAGGATGCAGAAGATCCGCCAGGCCCGGGCGATGGCGATGTCGACCAGCTTCTGCGCCTCCGCCTTGCGGCCGTTGGCGATCAGCACCTGCAACGCCGGACCGCCGATCTGAGCGTGACGGCTCTCGTCGGTCTGGATCGACGAGATCAGGCTGGCGAAGGTGTAGTCGCCCGCTTCCGCCGCGTCCGCCGCGAGGCCGAGGAACTGCATGTTGGTGAAGCCGGTCTCGAAGGCGAAGGTCAGCATCACCGCGATCTCGGTCGCCGAACGCGCCATGAACAGGTCGTCGAAGGCGTGACGCGCGGCGATCGCCGCCCATTCGTTGGTGTGATAGGCCTTGTGGCCCCAGTCGAACTGACGGTCCTTCGGGCAGTATTCGTGCGGGAAGAACAGCTGCAACTGGGCGTGACGGTTCTCGTCCATCATCCCGAAGGTCGCCATGTTGCGCATGCCCGGCGCGCGGCCGAACCGCGTCATGCGGGCCTCGGCGCTCATCGCGGCGTATTCGCCGAGCGCGATCGCGCCGTAGTGCGACTTCAGGATCGAGCGCCAACCCGGATCGGCGTCCTCGAAGATGCGGGAGCGCTGCAGGGCCGCCTTCACCGAATAGGCGCCGGCGTCCTTCTCGCGCTGGATCGCGACATATTCGGGATAGGAGGTCTTGTAGGGCTCGTCGTAGACCTCCCACGCTTCCGCCGGGACGCCCTGAGCGCCCGTCATCACGTCGGGAAAGAGGTCGGCGTCGGAGACGTAGGTCGCCGTCCAATTGGTGGATCGGGCGATGTCGTACCATTCGGCTCGTTCGAGCAGGGCCATGGCGTTTCCTCGATGCTTGTCGTTCATGGGCGTCGCGCGACGGCGTCGGCGACACGGACGACATTCAGCAAGACGAATGCCAAATCGATTCAATTTCGATATTTTTGCACTGCGGGAGCAGATCGTACAGAACGAGGCGCCGCGTTCGATCCCGATTCCCGAGAGCTTTCTCACGCCGCAGAACGGATCGTTCGCCGAAGCCCGTCCATCGGGGGTGCGCCGCGGCAGAGCCCGAAGCGCGCGCCGGCCCGTCGCGAATTGCTGTAGACCGCAATCGAACGGCTCTGTCGACACGGCGTTTCATCATTTGATGAAGACGTCGCGGCGTCGAAAACCGACCCTCGGAGGTTGCCATCCTCCCTCGATGATGTCTTCCTGAGTGAGGGCCGCGCCATCGGGGGCGCGACCCCGTCGACGAGAACGCGGAAAGAACGAGCGGCATCGGAAAGATCGTGGCATCGGCGTTGCGAAGTGCGGACGAACCGCTCCTCTCCCCGCCCTCGGGCGGCGGGAGGCGTGTGGCCGTCGCGGCGCTCGCCGTCGCTGTCCTTCTCGCTCAGCCTGCGAACGCCTTCGATCTCTTCGGCGTCCATCTCTTCGGCGAACGCGATGCGCCCGAAGACCTCTCGCCCGACGCCCAGACCTATACGGTCGAGCTGACTTCGACCGACCCGCAGGTCGAAAAGACCCTGCGCGAGGCCTCGACGCTGGTGCGCGAGGCGAACGGCCGGCCGCCACCCTCGACCGCCGCCTTTCTCGCCCGCACCCGCGGCGACTACGCCGGCCTCGTCGCCGCCGCGCGCGATCTCGGCCGTTACGGCCCGACCATCGTCATCGAGGCCGCCGGCCGCCGCGTCGAGACGATCCCGCCCGACGCGACCCTGCCGCACCCGGTCGCCGTGACCATCCGCGTCGATCCCGGCCCGCGCTTCGTCTTCGGCCGCGTCGTGATCGCCGATCGCCCGCCGCTCGACGCCGAGACGCTCGCCGATCCGCGCGTCGCCACGCCGGAGCGCGCCGGCCTCCTCGAAGGCGAGACGGCGGCGGCCTCCTCGATCCTCGCCGCCGAGCGCGCCCTCGTCGACGGCTGGAAGCGCCTCGGCCATCCGAAGGCGAAGGCGCGCGAGCGCCGCCTCGTCGCCCATCACGACCGCGCCGTCCTCGACGTCGAGATCGGCGTCGATCCGGGCCCCGCCGCCACCTTCGGCCCGGTCCGCGTCGTCGGCGCGGAGTTGATGGATCCCGAGTTCGTCGCCGCCCGCTCCGGCATCCCGACCGGCGAGCGCTGGGATCCGATGAAGGTCAAACGGGCCGAAAAGCGCCTGCGCGACCTCGACGTCTTCGCCTCGAGCCGCCTCGTCGAGGACGCGGCGGTCGGAGCCGACGGCGCGCTCGGGCTCGAAGCCCAGGTCGCCGAACGGCCGCTCCACGTCTTCGGCTTCGGCGCGTCCTATTCGACCCTCGACGGGGCCGGCGTCGAAGGCTGGTGGCAGCACCGCAACCTGTTCGGCCACGGCGACCGCCTGCGCGTCGAGGGCCGCGTCTCCGGCGTCGACACGGTCGATCCGGAGAAACTGACCTGGAAGGGCGGCGTCTCCTTCCTGCGACCCGGCGTCTTCACGCCGATGACCGACCTCACCGTCGCCCTCGACGGCGGCCGCGAAGTGCTCGATCCCTATACGCAGGAAAAGATCGCCGGCCGCGTCGGCCTCGCCCACGCCTTCTTCGACGAGCTGACCGGCAAGGCGGCGGTGAACCTCGAGGCCGACAAGGTCAGCGACGGCTGGGGCAAACGCTCGCTGACGCTGGCGAGCCTGCCGTTCGAACTCGCCCTCGACCGGTCCGACGACCGCCTCGCCCCGACCGCCGGCTGGCGCGCCAAGATCGCCGCCGAACCGTTCCACGAATTCCGCTTGGGCGCGTCCGGCGCGATCCTGCGCCTCGACGCCACCGCCTACCTGCCGCTCGACGCCGATCGCCGCTACGTGCTCGCCGGCCGCGTCGCGGTCGCCTCGATCGTCGGAGCCGACGCCGACCGCATGCCGGCCGATCGCCTGTTCTTCGCCGGCGGCGGCAATTCGGTGCGCGGCTTCGCCTATCGCAGCCTCGGACCGACCAACGCCGCCGGGCGGATCGTCGGCGGCCTGTCGCTGGTCGAAGCCTCGGCCGAACTGCGCCTGAAGGTCACCGACACGATCGGCGTCGTCCCCTTCGTCGACATGGGCGCGGCCGGCGCGAAATCCTCGCCCGACTTCGCCGAGACGCCCCGCTTCGGCGGCGGCCTGGGGCTGAGGTACTACACAGGCCTCGGCGCGATCCGGCTCGACCTCGCCACGCCGCTCGACCGCAAGGCCGGCGATCCGAAGTTCGGTCTCTACATCGGCCTCGGGGAGAGCTTCTGATGCGCGCCCGCCTCCTCGCCGCCCTTCTCGCGCCGCTCCTCGTCGTCGCCCTGGCGTTCGGGCTCGCCCGCGCCGACGAGACCTCCGATCGCTCCTGG
Organism: Hyphomicrobiales bacterium; assembly: GCA_021286855.1. Lineage (GTDB taxonomy): Bacteria > Pseudomonadota > Alphaproteobacteria > Rhizobiales > Ancalomicrobiaceae > Pinisolibacter. The sequence goes on from JAJTBO010000005.1 coordinate 122,910, forward strand.
CTGGTCGGCTGGGTCGAGAACACCATTTCGACGCCGGATCGCCAGATCCGCCTCGGCCGCATCGACGGCGCGCTCTCCTCCGACGTCCGCCTTGAGAGCATCACCCTCGCCGACCGACGCGGCGTCTGGCTGACCATCCGCGACGTCCATCTGGTCTGGACCCGCTCCGATCTCCTGAAGGGCCGGTTGACCGTCGCCTCGCTCGACGCCGCCGCCATCGAGGTCGCCCGCAAGCCCGACCCGGCCGCCGACGAGACCGCGAGCGACGACGCCTCGATCGACTTCGCCCTGCCGGATCTGCCGGTGGCGGTCGAGATCGGCCGCATTTCCGTGCCGCGGGTGCGCCTGCCGACCGAGATCGCCGGACGCGAGACCATCCTCACCCTCGACGGTCGCGGCCGCCTCGACGGCGGCGACCTCGACGTCGCGCTCACCGCCACCCGGCTCGAACCACAGGGCGGCGCCTTCACGCTGAAGACGACCTACGCCGAGAAGACCCGCCGCCTCGCCCTCGACCTCGCGCTCGCCGAGCCGAAGGGCGGTTTCCTTTCGACGTTGCTGGCGCTGCCCGGAGAGCCGCCGATCGACTTTTCGATCCGGGGCGACGCGCCGATCGACGCCTTCGCCGCCGACATCGCGCTTTCCGCCGACGCAAAGCCGCTGCTCTCCGGCCGCGCCGCGACCCGAATGGACGGAGCCGACCGCCTCTTCGCCGTCGACGTCGACGGTTCGCTGGAGGGTCTGGTCGGCAAGGGCGGCGCGCTCACCGGCGGCGGCAGCGAGGTCCATCTCTCCGCCCGCCGTTCGCCCGACGGCCCCATCCGTCTCGACCGCGCCCGGCTTCGCACCGGCGTCGCCGCCTTCGACGCCGCCGGATCCTATCTGCCGAAGGACGACGGCGCTGAGCTCTCGCTCGATCGGCTCGCCGTCGCCTGGAAGGACGCCGCGCTCGACCTCGTCCGCCCGACCACCGTGACGCTGACCAAGGCCGGCGTCGCCGTCGCGCCGACCACGCTCACCCTCGCCGCCGCGAACCGCAAGGACGCCGGCACGATCGATCTCGCCGGGTCCGCCGGCCGCGACCTCGATCTGACCGTCACCGCCCGCCGCCTGCCCGCCGCGCTCGCCGCCCTGATCGCCCCCGACCTCGGCGCGGCCGGCGCGATCGGGCTCGACGCGCGGATCGCCGGCCCCCGCAAGTCGCCGAAGGTCGCTTGGAGCGTCGCCGCCGACGGCCTCTCGACCGCCGTGACCCGCGCCGCCCGCCTGCCCGCCGCGAAGGTCGTGGCCAAGGGAACCTATGCCGAGAAGGCGACCGATCTCGACGCCACCGCCATCCTCGGTCGGGACGCGACGCTGACGGCGAAGGGGCACGTGCCGCTCGCCGGCGACGGCCTCGCCCTCGACGTCGCCGCGACGCGACTGCCCGTCGCCCTCGCCGACGGCGTCTCGCCCGGCCTCGGCGCGCGCGGCACGCTCTCCGCGACCGCCAAACTGACCGGTTCTCTCGCCGCGCCCATCGCCGATTGGAAACTGCGCGGCGAGGCCTTGAGCGCCGCCGCCACTCGCGACGTCGGTCTCGGCCCGCTCGGGCTCGTCGCGAACGGCCGGCTCGATCCGAGCGCCGTGACGCTCTCCGCCACGCTGACCGAACGCGACCGCCTGAAGCTCGTCGCCAACGGACGCGTTCCGCTCGACGGCGGCGATCTCGCGATGAAGCTCTCCGGCTCCGCCTCGCTGGCGCTGGCCGACGTCGCGCTTCGCGAACGCGGCGCGCGCGCCACAGGCCGCCTCGCCGTCGACCTCGCCGTCGCCGGCCCGCTCGCCGCGCCTCGCGCCACCGGCGTGGCGAGCCTTTCCGACGCCACCCTGACCGATCCGGAGACCGGCATGCGCCTGACCGGGATCGGCGCGCGCATCCGCCTTTCCGGCGATCGGATCGCGATCGAGGACGTCCATGCCACGACCGGCAAGAGCGGCCGCATCGAGATGCGCGGCGCGCTCTCCCTCGCCCCGGATCTGCCCGGCGACCTCACCATCGCGCTGAAGCGCGCCTCGCTCGCTTTCGGCGACATCCTGCGCAGCGAGATCGACGGGACCTTGCGCCTCTCCGGCCCCCTCGCCCGCGAACCGGCGCTCGCCGGGCGGATCGATCTCGGCCGCACCGAGATCACCATTCCCGAGCGCTTCGCCGCGAACGCCGCCCGTCTCGGCGTGAAGGATCTGAAGGCCCCGAAGGAGGTCGCTCGGACGCTGGCCCTGGCGAAACCGAAGGCGCGCAAGGGACGCGGCGGCGGCGCCTCCGCGTCCTGGCGCGCCCGGCTCGACGTCGTCGTCGATTCCCCCGGTCGCCTTTTCGTCCGCGGCCGCGGCGTCGACGCCGAACTCGGCGGCCGTCTGCGCGTCACCGGCACGACCGACGCGCCGATCCCCGTCGGCTCGTTCGAACTGCGCCGCGGCGGCCTCGACGTCATCGGCCGGCACATCGCGCTCGACAAGGGCACGGTGACGCTGGTCGGCGATCTCGACCCGGCGATCGACTTCACCGCCTCCTCCTCGACCCGCTCGGTCTCGGTGACGGTGGCGGTGACCGGCCGCGCCTCCGATCCGGCCCTGGCGCTCTCCTCGACGCCGGAGCTGCCGCAGGACGAGGTGCTGTCGCAGTTCCTGTTCGGCCGCGGCGTCGCCGATCTGACCGGCGTGCAGCTCGTCCAGCTCGCCACCGCCGCCGCCCAGCTCGCCGGCGGCCCCTCCGCCCCCGACCTGCTCGGCGCGATCCGCCGCTCGACCGGGCTCGACAATCTCGGCACGACCACCGATTCCAAAGGTGGCGCCGGCCTGACCGCCGGCCGCTACATCGGCGAGCGGATCTATCTCGGCGTCACCGCCGGAGCGAACGGCTCGACCGACGCCACCGTCGATCTCGACGTGACGCGGAACCTCAAGCTGCGCGGCCAGACCGGCACCGACGGCTCCAAGGCCGGCTTCGTCTTCGAGAAGGAATATTGAGGGACCGCGGCGCGGCCCCTCCCCTCACCCTTCGGCGAGCTTGGCGACGGCGGACGACGCCGCGACCCGGTCGTGCTCGAAGAACTCCTCGTGGTGACGCTCGATCTCGTCGAGATCGTAGAGGTAGTTGACCATCAGCCCGTGCGACTGCGCCAAGCCCTGCGGCGAGCGGTCGCCGAGGAAATTCAGCCGTTCGAGCCGCGCGCCGTTGCCGAGGTGGAATCGCGCCACCGGATCGACCAGGCCGCCCTTCTCCCGCCGCGCCACCAGGAAATAGCGCGCCGCCGCCGCGATGAGCGGCCCGCGCACCGCCTCGACCTTCGCCGGATCGTGATGCCAGTCGGGCGCATCGAGCGCCGTCAGCGCGGCGCGATCCGCGGCCGAGAGGAAGCGCGACGCCTCGTCCGCCCGCTCCCGCGCCAGCCACTTCGCGAAACCGGGCGCCGGCGACAGCGTCACGAAGGTGGAGAGATGCGGCAACTCGTGGCGCAGATCCTCGACCACCTGTTTGATCAGGAAGTTGCCGAAGGACACCCCGGCGAGGCCGCGCTGGGTGTTGGAGATCGAATAGAACACCGCGACGCTCGCCCGTTCCGGCTCGATCGGCGCGCGGGTCAGGTCGAGCAATGGCGCGATCGCGTCGGGGATCGCCGTGGTCAGCGCCACCTCGACGAAGATCAGCGGTTCGTCCGGCAGGCTCGGATGGAAGAAGGCGAAGCAGCGCCGATCGGTCGGGGCGAGCCGATTGCGCAGATCGTCCCACCCTTCGATCACATGCACCGCCTCGTAGCGGATGATCTTCTCGAGGATCGCCGCCGGCGTGTTCCAGTCGATGTGGCCGAGGGTGAGAAAGCCGCGGTTGAACCAGGTCGAAAACAACCGGGCGAAGTCGTCGTCGAGCGCCGCGAGCCGCGGCTGGTCGCGCAGGCGATCCATCAGATCCTCGCGCATCCTGACCAGCGCGCGCGCCCCGCCCGGCGCCAGATTGAGCCGCCGCAACACTTCCAGATTGCGCGGCCGGCTGGCGTCGCGGAGCCGCCGCGCCGCCTCCGGCGAGCGATCCTCGACATAGGCCGCCGCCGCCGCCGCCAGCGCCGCCTCGTCGATCCCGAAGAACTCGGCGAGCGCCATCAGGAAGGCGGTCTTCTGCTCGGGGTCGCAGGCGCGATAGCCGTCGAGCACCAGACGCGCCAGCACCACGCCCGAGGCCTCGCCGCGTCGCGACAGCAGCGCTTCGACGGTGCGGACGAGATCGGCGGCGCGGACCGGCCCGCCGCCCTTGGCGTCCCGCCGCGTCGACCACCACGGCAGCGTGTCGAGCAGATCGCCGACGACGGCCGCGAGCTTCCGGCCGGTGAGGTTCGAGATCAACGAGGTCATCGGCGGTCTCTCCTATCAGGGCAAGTCGTCCCGACAGAAGACCACGCGAACGTGTCGAAAAGACGAGCCCTGCCGCGATCCGCGCGGCTGGGTCGCAGTCCGCCCCCTTGTTCGCCGACGTGGTCCGGCTATGCAGGAGGATCATACGAGGAGCCGACCCGTCGACAGAAGCGGGCGCCCGAGGGAGGACGACATGACCGAGGCCGCGGCGGCGCGCTGGGAAGATCTGCGCGCGAACTTCCGTTGGAACATCCCCGAATTCTTCAACATCGGCGTCGACGTCTGCGACCGTTGGGCCGAGGCCGAACCGAACCGTCGCGCCCTCACCGTCGTCGCCGAAGACGGCTCGCGCCGCGACGTCGACTTCGCCGAACTGCGTGATCTGTCGAACCGCATCGCCAATCTCCTCGTCGAGGCGGGCGTCACGCGCGGCGACCGCGTCGGCGTGCTGCTGCCGCAGGCGTTGGAGACCGCGGCGAGCCACGTCGCCGTCTACAAGATGGGCGCGATCGCGGTGCCGCTCTTCGTCCTCTTCGGCCCCGACGCCCTCACTTGGCGCATCGCCGACGCCGGCGTCCGCGTCCTCGTCACCGACGCCGGCGGCGCGGCGAAGCTCGCGAGCCTGCCGGCCGAGCTCCGCGCCGACCTCGCCGTCTTCTCCGTCGACGGCGCCGACCCGGCGACCGGCGCGCGCGACTTCGTCGCCGGCGTCGCGGCGGCGAGCCCCGAGTTCACGCCCGTCGCCACCCGCGCCGACGATCCGGCGTTGATCATCTACACCTCCGGCACCACCGGCTCGCCGAAGGGCGCGCTGCACGCCCATCGGGTGCTGCTCGGCCACCTGCCCGGCGTCGAGATGAGTCACGACTTCTTCCCGCACGGCGACGACGTGATCTGGACCCCGGCCGATTGGGCCTGGATCGGCGGCCTCCTCGACGTGCTCCTGCCGGCGCTGCTCCACGGCGTCCCGGTGATCGCCCGTCGCTTCGAGAAGTTCACCGGCGAGGCGGCCTACGAATTGATGTCGCGCTTCGCCGTCACCAACGTCTTCCTGCCGCCGACCGCGCTGAAGATGATGCGCGCCACGCCGCACGACCCGGCCCGCCATCCCCTGGCGCTCAGAACCGTGGCGAGCGGCGGCGAGACGCTCGGAGCCGAACTTCTCGACTGGGGCCGCCGCGTGCTCGGCGTGGCGATCAACGAGTTCTACGGCCAGACCGAAGCCAACATGATCGTCTCCTCATCGGCCGCGATCATGACGCCGCGTCCCGGCCTGATGGGCCGCGCCGTGCCCGGCCACGACGTCGTCGTGCTCCGCGCCGACGGAACCCTCGCCGAAGCAGGTGAGATCGGCGACATCGCCGTGCGCAAGGGCGATCCGGTGATGTTCCTCGGCTATTGGAACAATCCCGTCGCCACCGCCGCCAAGTTCCGCGGCGAGTGGCTGGTGACCGGCGATCAGGGGATCGAGGAGGGCGAGGGCTGGCTCAGATTCGTCGGCCGCGACGACGACGTCATCACCTCGGCCGGCTATCGCATCGGCCCCGGCCCGATCGAGGACTGTCTCATCCGCCATCCGGCGGTGCGCGCCGCCGCCGTGATCGGCAAACCGGACGCCCGGCGCACCGAAGTCGTCGCCGCCTATGTCGTACTGCGCGACGGGGTGCGCGCCGACGCGAACCTCGAGGCGGACTTACGCGACCACGTCCGCACCCGCCTCGCCGCGCACGAGTTCCCGCGCGTCATCCGCTTCGTCGACGAGCTTCCGACCACCACCACCGGCAAGATCATCCGCCGCGCCCTGCGCGACCGGGCGATCGCCGAAGACGCCGGCGACTGAGGTCGGCCGATCCGCGGCGGAAGGCCGCGGAGCCGCTCTCCCCCCTTTCGGCGGGAGAGGAGACGTGGAAAATCGATTGGAATCGTCCGTTCGAACCGGAAATCGTCCCGATCGAAGGCGCGAACGGGAGCAGAGGGACAGAACCGATGACGAACCCGATGGTGATCGTCGGCGCGGGCCAGGCGGGCCTCCAGCTCGCCGAGAGCCTGCGCGCCGAAGGCTGGCAGGGGCCGATCCGCCTCTTCGGCGACGAGCCCCATCCGCCCTACCATCGCCCGCCGCTCTCCAAGGCCTGGCTGCTCGGCGAGACGGCGGAGGGGCAGGTCGGCATCCGCGGCCCGGAGTTCCTCGCGCGCCAGAGCATCGACCTCGTCACCGACGTCGCCGTCGTCGCGGTCGACCCGGCCACCCGCACGATCGCGCTCTCCGACGGCCGCAGCGAACCCTGGGAGGGGCTGGCGTTGACGACCGGCGCGGCGGCCCGTCCCCTGCCCGTCCCCGGCGGCGATCTCGCCGGCGTCATGACGCTCAGAACCCTCGACGACGCCCATCGCCTGCACGACCGTTTGATCCCCGGCGCGCGCGTCGTGGTGATCGGGGCCGGTTTCGTCGGCCTCGAGGTCGCGGCTTCGGCGAGGAAGCGCGGCCTCGACGTCACCGTCGTCGAAGCCGCCGCCCGGCCGATGGCCCGCGTCGTCTCGCCGCCGATCTCCGCCTTCTACGCCGATCTCCATGCCGCCAAGGGCGTCCGCCTGCTGCTCGGCGCCGCCGTGACGGCGCTCCTCGACGACGGGGCCGGCCACGTCCGCGCCGTCGCGACCTCCGACGGCGAAATCCCCGCCGATCTCGTCGTCGTCGGCGTCGGCGCGATCCCGCGCGACGACCTCGCCCGCGCCGCCGGCCTCGTCTGCGATCGCGGCGTCGTCGTCGACGCCTGCTCGCGCACCTCCGATCCCGCAATCGTCGCCGCCGGCGACTGCTCCGCCCGCCGCCTCGCCGACGGTTCGCTGCTGCGGCTCGAATCGGTGCAGAACGCCGTCGAACAGGCCCGCTCCGCCGCCGCCGCCCTTCTCGGACGCGACCGCCCCTTCGTCGCCACGCCGTGGTTCTGGTCGGATCAACACGGCGTCAAACTGCAGATCGTCGGCGCCGCCGCCGGCGCCGAGACCACCCTCGTGCGCGGAGACCCGGCCGAGGGCCGCTTCTCGGCGTTCCATTGGAAGGACGGCCGCCTCGTCGGCGTCGAGAGCGTCGATCGCCCGCAGGACCACATGGCCTCCCGCCGTCTCCTCGACGCCGGCCGCTCGCCGAGCCCGACCGAAATCGCCGACCCGGCCTTCGATCTCGCCGCCGCCGCCCGCGGCTGATCGGGCCGTGACGCTCATGAAATTCGGACGAGTCCGAAATTCATGAGCCGAGCATGGGGCCGGCTCACACCGCGATCTGCGCGCCGAGGTCGACGATCCGCCCCGGCGGGATCTGGAAATATTCGGCCGGATCGGCCTGATTGCGATAGAGGAAGACGAAGAGCCCACGCAGCCAGCTCCACGCCCCGTGCGTCTCGCCTTCGACGAGCCGGGCCCGCGAGACGAAGAAGGAGAGATCCTTCTTGTCGACGTGAACGCCGCGTTCCTCCATCAACTGCACGATCGAGGGCGCGTCCGGCGTCTCCATGAAGCCGAAGCTCGCGCGGACCAGCGCCACGCCCTCCGACAGCGTCTCCACCGTCAGGCGATGGTCGACGTCCGACCACGGCTCCTCCGTCGTGCCGACCCACAGGAACACGATCTGCTGATGGGCGCACTTGTTGTGCTTCAGGTTGTGCAGGAAGGCGCGCGGCACCAGGGTCGGATCCTCGGTCAGATAGATCGCCGTGCCGCGCACGTGTTCGATGCGCGGGCTCCGCAGGGCCGACAGCGCCAACCGGATCGGCACGCCCTCGTGCCGCCGCCGGACCGCCAGCTTCTGCCGCCCCATCCGCCACGCCGTCATGATCGCCACCAGGATCGCGCCGATCGCCAGCGGCAGCCACGCCCCGTGCAGCAGCTTGGTGGCGCAGGCGACGAAGAAGCCGGCGACCACCGCCATGAAGAAGGCGACCAGCGGAACCGCGATCGCCCGCGACCACCCCCAGACCCCGCGCGCCACCAGATAGGCGAGGATCGTGGTGATCACCATCGTGCCGGTCACCGCAAAGCCATAGGCCTCGGCGAGCTTTTCCGACTTCTCGAAGAGCAGCACGATCGCGATCACGCCGACGAAGAGCGCCGTGTTGATCGAGTTGACGAACACCTGCCCCCGCTCCATCGCCGAAGTGTGGCGCGTGCGCGCCCGCGGCCAGAAGCCGAGATGGGCCGCCTGATGGGTCAGGGTGAAGGCCCCCGAGATCACCGCCTGGGAGGCGATGACGGTGGCGGCCGTCGCCAGGACGATCAACGGCATCACCATCGCCTCGGGCGCGAGATGGAAGAACGGCCCGTCGATCGAGCGCCCCAGCGCGGTCTCTTCGAGCGCCCAGGCGCCCTGGCCGAGATAGTTGAGGACGAGCGCGGGCGCGACCACGAAGGCGAAGGCGCGCCGCGTCGCCGAGCGGCCGACGTGGCCCATGTCGGCGTAGAGCGCCTCGCCGCCGGTCACCGCCAGCACCACCACCGACAGGATCGCCAGCGCGATCGGCCCGGAGCGGAACAGGAAGTCGAGCCCGACCAGCGGGTCGAGCGCCTTCAGCACGCTCGGGTGGCGGGCGATCTGGATCGCCCCGGTGACGGCCAGAACGGCGAACCAGACCAGGATGATCGGGCCGAACCAGGCGCCGACCTTGGTCGCGCCGCCCTTCTGCACCGAGAACAGCACCGTCAGAATGATGATCGCCAGCGGCAGCACGAAGGGCGTCATCGACGGCGCCAGCACCTCGAGGCCTTCGACCGCCGACAGCACCGAGATCGCCGGCGTGATCACCGCGTCGCCGTAGAACAGCGACGCGCCGACGATGCTCGCCGCCGCGATCAACGCCGCGGACGCCGGCGCCGCCTTGGTGGCGAGCGCGGTCAGCGCGAAGATGCCGCCCTCGCCACGATTGTCGGCCCGCATGATCAGCATCGCGTACCAGATCCCGACGACGATGATCAGCGACCAGACGATCAGCGACAGAAACCCCTCGACGTCGGCCGGGTTGGGCGCCACGGCGCCGCTCTTGAAGGCGGTGTCGAGCGTGTAGATCGGCGATGTGCCGATGTCGCCGAAGACGACGCCGAGCGCCGCCAGCATGCCGGCATGCCCGATCGTGGGCGCGGGACCGGCGGCGGCGGATCCCGTGTGCGCCGCCGCTGGACCGGCTTCGACGATGGAGGTCAGGACTTCGTCGGGGCTCGATTGCGAGGTGAGCGGAATTTCGGTCATCGTCTTCGTCTCGGGCCGAGGCCGCGCGTGGGCGGCGTCGACGGTCGGGCGCGAACCTGGATCGGCGCGCGCGGTTCGCCCGTTCCATGCCTCCGAGCGGCATAAGGAAACGATCGGGAAGTCGGGGGCGTCCCATAAAAATTTCATAAGGATCGATGCGAAGCCGCCGTCGCCCTTTTCTCGCCGCCGTCGCGCGCGTCATCATGGCGCCTCGAACGAGGAGGCCGCGATGGCCGAGCGGAAGCCGACCGAGGACGAAAGAACGCGATCTCGCGAGGCGCGGCCGGGCGATCTCTTCGTCGCGCTCCTCGCCGCCGCCGTCGCCGTCGCGGCCGCGATCCCGCTCGGCTTCCGGCTCGCCGCGGTTTTGCCGCCCGGTTGGGTCGTCTCCGTCTTCCTGGTCGCCGTGCTCGCCGCCGCCGCGCTGTTCGGCCTGTGGTCCGGCCTCGCCGCCGCGATCGGCGGCTTCTTCGCCTTCAACTGGTTCTTCGTCGAGCCGACCTACACCTTCGACGTCGCCGATCCCCGCGAAGTCTTCGCCCTCGGCGTCTTTCTGGCCGCGGCGATCCTCACCGGCGGCCTCGCCGGACGGCTGCGCGAGACCGCCGACGCCGCCCGCCGCCGCGCCGACGCCCTCGCGCTGGTCGCCGAATTCGCCGAACGGCTGGCGAGCGCGACGACGGTCGACGACGTCCGCCTGCTCGCCGTCCGCCATCTCGCCGCGGCGATCGACGGCGGGGCGATGCTCTTCGATCGCCGCGACGGCCACGGCGAAGTCGTCGCCGCCTGGCCGGATGGGACCCTGCCGAGCGAGGCCGAACGCGCCGCCGTCGACCGCGTCTTCGCCGCGAGACGCCCCGTCGTCGAGACGACGCCGCGCTTCGTCTTCCGCCCTCTCCCCGCCGCCGACCGGGTCGAAACGGTGATCGGCCTCGGCGGAAGCGATGGACGCGCCCCCGCCGACGACGATCACGCCCTCGCCGCGCTGATCGGACAGGCCGCCGCCGCGCTCGAACGCGCCCATGTCGCCGAGGAACGCGCCGCGGCGGAAGCCGCCGCCGAACAGGAGCGCCTGCGCTCGGCGCTCCTCTCCTCGATCTCGCACGACCTCAGGACCCCGCTCGCCACCATTCTCGGTTCGGTGACCAGCCTGCGCCAACTCGGCGATCAGATGGAGCCGGCCGACCGCGCCGATCTCCTCGCCGCCATCGAAGAGGAGACCGACCGCCTGTCGCGCTTCGTCGCCGATCTTCTGGCGATGACCCGGCTCGAGGCCGGCCTCGACCTCCGCCGCGACTGGGTCGACCTCGGCGACGCCCTCGCCGCCGCAGCCCTGCGCCTGCGCCGCGCCCATCCCGGCCACGTCTTCCGCCTGCGTCTCGACGCCGTCGCGACGATCCGCTCCGATGCGACTCTCCTCGAACAGGTGATCTTCAATCTCGGCGACAACGCCGCGAAGGCGTCCGAAGCCGGTCTCCCGATCGACCTGCGCCTCGCCCGCGACGGCGAGAGCTGGCTGATCGAGATCACCGATCGCGGCCGTGGCCTCGCCCCGCCGGCGCTCGCCCGCCTGTTCGGCCCGACGCCGCCGCGCGCCATCGGCCTCTCGCCCGAGGGTCACGGCGGCCTCGGCGTCGCCATCGCCCGTCGCGTGGTCGCCGCCTGCGGCGGGACCATCGCCGCCGAGAGCCCCACGCCGGAAGGGCCGGGCACGCGGGTGAGCCTCCGCCTGCCGATCGACGCCCCTCCCCCCGTCCCCGAAGCGGAGACGCCCGAGGCATGACCCGCCGCCCCCAGATCCTGGTCGTCGACGACGAACCGCAGATCCAGCGTTTCCTCAAACCGGCGCTGACCGCGGCCGGCTACGACGTCGTCCGCGCCATGGACGGGGCCGAGGCGCTCGCCGCCGCGCGCGCCCACGCTCCCGACGTCATCGTGCTCGACCTCGGCCTGCCCGATCTCGACGGCAAGGACGTCATCGGCCTCGTCCGTCGCCACGTCGAAACCCCGATCATCGTCCTCTCCGCCCGCGGCGAGGAGGCCGAGAAGATCGCCGCCCTCGATCGCGGCGCCGACGATTACGTCGCCAAACCCTTCGGCATCGGCGAACTCCTCGCCCGCATCCGCGTCGCCCTGCGCTCGGCGCAGCCGGCCGGCGGCGCGCTCGCCTCGGTGCTGGTCTGCGACGACCTCGTCGTCGACGTCGACGCCCATCGCGTCGCCCGAGGCGGCGAACCCGTCCGCCTGACGCCGAAGGAATTCGACCTGCTCGTCGCGCTGATGCGCGCCGGCGGCCGCGTCCTCACCCACAAGGCGCTGCTCGCCCGCGTCTGGGGCGCCGGCCACACCGCCGACACGCAATATCTGCGCGTCTTCGTCGGCCAGCTGCGCCAGAAGCTCGAACGCGACCCGACCGCCCCCGCCCTGATCGTGACCGAGCCGGGCGTCGGCTATCGCATCGCCGTCGAGACGACCGACGCCGGCTGATCGCCGTCGTTCGATATGAAGCACGGCTACATGGGCAGTCGCCGGAAGGGCGGGATATCGGAACGAACTCGGCGGAATTTCTGCGGGATATCCAAGCGACGCAACTTCGTTATGTAGTCAGATTATATTTTGTTGCTTGTCATTTCAGCCGCGACGGACCACCATGCGAGCCATGACGCTCCGCGCGGGGCCCCGCAGTTCGCTCCCCGCCCCTTCACCGGGCGCTGCCGCGCCGCTTCGAGAAGGTTCGCCCGCATGATCGCCATCCCCTTCGACACGTTCGCCCGCCGCCTCGCCGGCCTCGCCGTCGGCGGCTGCCTCGCGTTCGGGCTCCTCGCCCTTCCTGCAAGCGCCCAGTCGAGCGGACCGACCGTCTTCGCCGCCGCCTCGATGAAGACCGCGCTCGACGAGGTCGACGCGCTCTACGCCGCCGAGACCGGCAAGACCGTCGTCGCCTCCTACGCCGCCTCGTCCGCTCTGGCCAAACAGATCGAGCAGGGCGCGCCGGCCGACCTCTTCGTCTCCGCCGATATTCCCTGGATGGACTATCTCGCCGGCAAGGGCCTGATCAGACCGGACAGCCGCGTCGATCTGCTCGGCAACGAACTCGTCCTCGTCGCCCCGGCGAGCAGCCCGGAGAAGATCGAGATCGGCCCGACGTCGCCGCTCGCCGCCAAGACCGGCGACGGCAAGATCGCCACCGGCGACGTCGGCTCGGTGCCGGTCGGCAAATACGCCAAGGCGGCGCTGGAGAAGCTCGGCCTGTGGAAGGACGTCGAACCGAAGATCGCCGGCGTCGAGAACGTCCGCGCCGCCCTCGGCCTCGTCGCCCGCGGCGAAGCGAAATACGGCATCGTCTATGCGACCGACGCCAAGTCCGAGCCGAAGGTGGCGGTGGTCGGCGTCTTCCCGGAAGACAGCCATCCGCCGATCGTCTATCCGGTCGCGATCACCGAGGATTCGACCAACCCCGACGCCGCCGCCTATCTCGCCTTCCTGAAGGGCCCGAAGGCTGCCAAGATCTTCGAGGCGCAGGGCTTCACCGTGAAGACCCGCTGACGGCCGACCGGCCTCCGAGGGGTCGCGAAGCGTCGGGCTCGCGGCCCCTCGTTCATTCGGAGATCTCGCACATGACCGGCCCTTGGGCGACCCACGCGGAATTGGAGGCCCTGCTCCAGGAAGATGCGCCGCACGGCGATCTGACCACCGCCGCCCTGGGCTTCGGCGATGAGCCCGGCCGGACGCGCTTCACCGCCCGTGACCCGATGGTGGTCGCCGGCCTCGACGTCGCGATCCGCCTGATCGACCTCGCCGGCGCCACGGCGCGCGCCATCGCCCGCGACGGCGACCGCGTCGACGCCGGCGCGCCGCTCATCGAGGCGCAAGGTCCCGCCGGATCGCTGCATCTCGCCTGGAAACAGGCCCAGACCACCATGGAGATCCTTTCCGGCGTCGCCACCGCGGCGCGCGAACTGGTCGACGCCGTCGCCGCGACCGGCCGCGTCGTGCCCGTCGCCTGCACCCGCAAGACCTTTCCCGGCGGTCGCCGGCTCGAGGTCGCCGCGATCCGCGCCGGCGGTTGCGTCTCCCATCGGCTCGGCCTCTCCGAGACGATCCTGGTCTTCGCCGAACACCGCGCCTTCCTCCCCGACACGCCGCTCGCCGAGCTGGTCCGCCGCCTGCGCGCCGCCGCGCCGGAGAAGAAGACCGAAATCGAGGTCGCGACCCCCGACGAGGCGCTCGCCGCCGCCCGCGCCGGCTTCGACGTCATCCAGACCGAGAAGTTCACCCCCGCCGCGCTCGCCACCACCGTCGAGACCTTGCGCCGCGAAGGGCTCGCCGCGCTCGTCGCCGCCGCCGGCGGCATCACGCCCGCAAACGTCGCCGACCACGTCCGCGCCGGGGCCGACGTGATCGTCACCTCCTGGCCCTACACGGCGCGACCGCGCGACGTCTCCGTCCGGCTCGGCCCGTGACAGACCCGGCGCCTCGTCCCGAGGAACGCGGACTGCCCTTTCCGGACGGACCGGCCTAGAGTGGGACGATCGCCCACCGAGCTCCCGTTCCAGAGACCGCCCTTCGCCCATGACCGACGGCAAGATCGACGTCCAACTCGCCCTGCGCTCCAACGAGGGCCGCCTCCTCGTCGCCCGCGAACGCATTCGTCTGCTCGAAGCGGTCGCCGAACACCGTTCGATCACCAAGGCCGCCAAGGCGACCGGCTTCTCCTACAAGACCGCCTGGGAGGCGGTCGACGCCATCAACAATCTGCTGCCGAGCCCGGCCTTTCTCACCAAGGCCGGCGGCCGCGTCGGCGGCGGCGCGGAAGTCACCGAGGAGGGCCGGCGCCTGATCGCCACCTTCCATCGCCTGGAGGAGCGGCTCGGGCGGATCTCCACCGTCATCGCCGAAACCGGCGTCGAAGGCCTCGAGGACGCGCTCCTGTGGACGATCGGCCGCAAGATCTCGGCCCGCAACGTCTTCCAGACCGAGGTCGTCGAGGTGAAGCGCTGGCCGGTCGACGTCGAGGTGACGCTGAAGGTCTCGGAAGGCTCGGCGATCCGGGCGATCGTCACCAACGCCTCGGTCGAGGATCTCGACCTCGTCCCCGGCCGGCGCGTGCTCGCCCTGGTCAAGGCCTCCTTCGTCCACCTGCTCGCCGCCGAGGAGGCGGCGAAGTGGCGGCGCAACCTCTTCCCCGGCCACGTCCTGTCGCGGCTCGACGCCGAGGTGAACAGCGAGATCCGCGTCGACATCGGCGGCGGCAAGACCCTGGTCGCGGTGATCCCGCGCGCCGACGCCGAGGACCTCGGCCTCGCCGAGGGCGACGAGGCCTTTGCCGCCTTCGACCCCGACCACGTCATCCTCGCCGTCGACTGATCCGCCTCAGCCGGCGAGCCCGTCGACGATGCGGCCGCGACCGGCGAGAAACGCCGGCACGAGCGCGAACAGGCTGCCGGCGAGGAACACCGCCCCGGCCCACAGGAAGTCGGGCGTCTCCAACGAAACAGGCACGACGAGGCCGCTCTGCGCGCCGAGGATCTCCGAGACCAGCCGCGCCCCCGCCCAGCCGAGCGCCAGCCCACCGACGCAGCCGAGCGCCACCAGGATCGCCGCCCCGCCCCACACCGTCGCCAGGATGTAGCCGCGCGGCGCGCCGAGCGCCCTCAACGTCGCGTAGCGTCGCCGCCGGAGCCCCCCGATGGTGACGAACAGCGTCGTCACCGCCAGGAAGACCAGCCCGTCGTCGACCGCCGAGGCGATCTTCAGGATTTCCCCGACGTCGCCGATCAGCTGATGCAGCTCGACCAGCACCTCGGCGGGAAACAACGCCGCCAGCCCCTTGCCCCTGAGTTCGGCGCGCAACTGATAGGCGGCGGCGAAGGACTTCGGCTTCACCACCAGCGCCGGCAGGCCCGGCAGCTTTTCCGCGTCGAAAGGCGCGCCGATGTGGTCTTCGCCCTCGTGGCCGTTGCCGAGCCCGTGCGTCTCCCAGACGTTCTCGACCGGCGCCATCACCGCCCGATCCCAGGGCCCCCCGGTCGCCGGCAGCCGGCCGACGACGGTGTAGTGGGTCTCGGCGTGGACGTGTTTCGCTTCGTCGACGTCTTCCTCGCCGAGCGCATGATGTTCGCCGCCGGCATGGCCGTGCGACGGTTCGAAGGTCGTTCCGACCGCGATCTTCACCGCCGCCCCGACCACCGCCTCGCCTTCCTCGGCGAACATTCGGCCTTCGATCGGCTTCAGTCGTCCCCACCGCGAAGCGAAGTCGGCGGTCGTGCCGATCAGCGGATGACCGTGAATCACGTCGCCGAAGGCGATCGGCGCGACCCCCGCGACCCGTTCGTCCGCCCCGAGCCGGCGCAGCACTTCGCCCTCCATCAGGGGCAGCGCCTCGAGCCGCAGATAGACCGCGGAGAGGACCAACTGCGTCGGACTTCCGGCCGCCCCGACGACCAGCGGAAAATCGTCCGCCGCCGCCGCCGAAGCGCGGCGGAAGGCCCGCTCCTGCGCGCCGAGCGCGATGCCGACCGCCACCGCGACCGCGACCAGCAGCACGATCACCGCGCCGACGCGCTTCAGGCTCCTCAGATCGGCGAGGATCATCGACCAGGGGTTCATGCCGCGTCCTCCGCCACCGGCCGTCCGGCGACCAGCCGCAACTCGCGATCGAGCCGATCGAGCAGCGCGCGATCGTGCGCCGCCACCAGGAGCGTCGCGCCGATCTCGCGCGTCGCCTCGATCAGGAGATCGGCGATCGCCGCGCCGTTTTCCGCATCGAGACTGGCGGTCGGCTCGTCGGCGACGAGGAGACGCGGCCGCCCGATCAGCGCCCGCGCCACGGCGACGCGCTGGCGCTCGCCGCGCGACAGGACCGCCGCCCGCCGCTGCGGATCGGCGAGACCGACCCGCTCGATCAAGGAGCCGGCGCGCGCCCGCGCCTCCGCCGACGCCCGGAAGCTGGCGAAGCGCGCCGGCAACAGCACGTTTTCGAAGATCGACAACTCGTCGACGAGATGGAAGTCCTGGAAGACGAAGCCGACGATGGCCCGCCGCCAGCGATCGCGCGCGCCCTCGCCCATCGTCTCGAGCCGCGTCTCGCCCCATCGGATCGACCCGGCGCTCGGGCTCTCCAGCCCGGCGACGACGTGCAGCAGCGTCGACTTGCCCGCCCCCGACGGACCGGACACGCCGAGCGACCGGCCCGCCGGCACGTCGAGCCGATCGATCGCCAGCGAAGTGAACGGCGACGCCCCCTTGCGGGTGTGGACGACGGCGATGCGATCGAGCGTCAGACGTTCGGCCGGCGCCTCAGGGACCGCGGCGGTATTGGGCATCGACGATCCTCAATTGACTGACGAAGCCGGTGTCCGGGTCGACCGCCGAGCCGACCTCGAGCCGCCCCGTCACGGTGACGCGGGTGCCGGCCGAGACGATCGCGCTCGCCGCGGCGAGACGCACGACGACGATGTCGGACGGCCAATCGGCGTCGGACTGGCAGAAGGGACAGATGGCGAGCGGCTCGCGGGTCAGCACGAAGAAGGCGGCCTCCGCCTTCAGGGGCGGCGCCATGTAGCCGACGATCGACACCGCGCGTCCGGCCGACGCCTTGACGATCGGCGAGAAGACGAGCCCGCGCACGCCGAATTCCGAATAGAGCGTGTCGAAGGTCAATGGCGTCGGCGCTTCCGCCCGCGCGCGCCCCGTCGACAGGAGGAGGCTCGCGGCGAGGAATCCTCGCCGCGAGATCCGTTTGCGGAACGATCCGGAATGAGGATCGGTCATCGTCCTGCTCACTTGGCCAGGCCGAGGGCCGTCGCCATCACGCGGAAGACGTAGCTGTTGTCGATACGACCATGCAGCGCTTCCGAGCCCGGGCCCATCGCGGTCAACAGCACGTCGTCGCCCGAGTGGACGCCCGACGAAGCGTCGAACGGCAGGTTGCCGGTGATGTGGACGGCGCCGGGGCGCTCGCAGGCCTTCGGGTTCTCGACGTAGGTGCCCTTGGTGGCGCCCGCCACCGCCGGCACGTTCTCGCCGTCGAGATAGGGCTTGGCGTTGAAGCAGGTGTCCGGCGAGGTGCCGAACGCGAAGCCGATGCGCTTGGAGACGTCGATGTTGGACGGATAGCCTTCCGCGTCGACCGCGCCGTAGTTCGGCTCGACCGCCTCGGCGTAGGTGCCGAGCTTCTCACGCGGCGTCTGCCCGGGGGTGTCGTCGTTGTAGGTGCCGATGATCGACACCGGGTGGGCGTGGTCGGCGGTGACGATGATCAGGGTGTCCGGGTGCTTGGCGGCGAAGTCCTTGGCGGCCTGCACGGCGTTGCCGAGCATGATCGTGTCGAACAGCGCGCGCTCCGGATCGAGCGAGTGCGAGTACTTGTCGATACGGGCGCTCTCGACCATCAGGAAGAAGCCGTCCGGGTTCTTCGACAGGGCCGCGATCGCGGCGCGGGTCTCTTCGGCGACGTCCGGCTGATCCGGGAACTTCGAGACGGAGCCCTTCTTCAGATACTTGAGGTCGAGCGCGCCGTCGATGTTGCCGGTGTTGTAGAGGCCGAGGATCTTGGTCTTGCCCTCGGCGACCGCCTTGTTCATCTCGGTCTTGGTCGCGACGAAGGCGTAGCCGGCGTCCTGGAACTTCTTGATGTAGTCGGTCTCGTCCTTGCGCTTCGAGCCCGGGGTCGACTTCGGCAGCCAGTTCGGCGAACCGCCGCCCATGATCACGTCCGGCTTGACGTCATAGAACATCTCGACGATGTCGTTGAAGTCGGAGCGCTTGCGGGTGTGGGCGACCACGCCGGCCGGGGTGGCGTCTTCGATCTCGGAGTTGGTGACGACGCCGATCGACATCTTGGTCTTGCGACGCAGGATGTCGCCCATCGTCTCGACCTTGGGATGATCGAGCGTGTTCTTGTTCGAGGCGCAGTAGACGCCGAGCGCGTTGACGCAGGACTTGTGCCCGGTCATGTAGGCGCTCATGCCGTTGGCGCTGTCGGTGACGATCGAATCGGTGCCGGCGGTCGAGACCAGCGCCATGTGCGGCATGTCGTCGAACGACAGCTCGCCGCCGTACTTACCCTCGTGCAGGCCCTTCGACATGATGCGAGCCGCGGTGCGGTGCGCGATCGAGAAACCGTCGCCGAGGAAGAAGATCACGTTCTTGGCGACGCGCTTCGGCGTGCCGTAGACTTCCCAGGCGACCTTCTCCGACTTGCCGCCGACCTTCGCCTCGACCTCGATCTTGCCGGCCTTCGGCAGAGAGACGTTGCGCAGCCAGTAGGCGGTCAACTTGTTGCCGTCTTCCCACTCGACGATCATCGGGCGCTTGCCGAACACTTCGGCCGCATCCTTGCCGTTCACGGTGACCTTGACGTCCGACGCCATCGGCGCGCCGGGGAATTCGACCTTGAGGTCGAACTTGGAGCCGGCCAGGATTTCGGCCCGGTTGATCGGATAGATCGTCTGAGCGGCGGCGGGAGCCGCCCAGCCGGCCGCCAGGACGACCGTGGTCAGGAGAATGCGCTCGAGCATGTGAGCCTCGCGGGTTGTACGTCCGAGCCCCCTCGGACGGGAAGATCCACCGCTCCGAGGAACACCCGCGAGATGACAGCTCCATGACACTTGGATGTCGCGCCGCCGACGCCGCCCGCCCATGTGTATCCGGAAACTTTCCAAGGCCTTCGGACCATTCGCGGAACCATGTTCGCCGCGATCAGATTCCGTCGGCCGCGATCGCCGCGTCGAGCCGCGCGACGAGGCGCGTCCGTTCGCTCTCGTCGACGAAGGCGGCGTCGAAGCCGTTGCGGGCGATCTGGATCGCCTCGTCGCGCGAGAGCCCGAGGGCCGCACAGGTCTCCCGCCAGTTCGCGCCGACATAGCCGCCGAAATAGGCGGGATCGTCGGAGTTGATGGTGACCGAGAGGCCGGCGTCGAGCATCCGCTTCAACGGATGGTCCTCCAGCCGATCGCAGACGCGGAGCCGCACGTTGGAGAACGGGCAGACGGTCAGCGCCACCCGCTCCCGCGCCAGCCGCGCCGTCAGCGCCGCGTCCTCGAGAGAGCGCACGCCGTGATCGATCCGCTCCGCGCCCAGGACGTCGAGCGCTTCCCACACATAGGCCGGCGGTCCCTCCTCGCCGGCATGGGCCACGATCCGCAGCCCCTGCCGCCGCGCCTCGGCGAAGACCCGGGCGAACTTCGACGGCGGATGGCCGACCTCGCTCGAATCGAGCCCGACCCCGATGAAGGCGTCGCGGAACGGCATCGCCGCCGCGAGCGTCGCGAAGGCGTCCTCTTCCGAGAGATGCCGCAGGAAACAGAGGATCAGATCGCAGCTCACGCCCCGCGCCCGCGCCGCGTCGAGCGCCCGCGTCAATCCGCCGATCACCGTTTCCATCGCCACGCCGCGCGCCGTGTGCGTCTGCGGATCGAAGAAGATCTCGGCGCGGATCACGCCGTCGGCCTCGGCCCTGGCGAGATAGGCCGCCGCCATGTCGTGGAAGTCGGCTTCCGTCAGCAACACGCTCGCCCCGGCGTAATAGATGTCGAGGAACGACTGCAGATCGGAGAAGGCGTAGGCCGCCCGAAGCGTTTCGACATCCGGATAGGGCAAGGCGACGCCGTTGCGCGTCGCCAGCGCGAAGATCGTCTCGGGCTCGAGCGTGCCCTCGATGTGGACGTGGAGTTCGGCCTTCGGCAACCGATCGAGGAAGGCGGCGAAGGCGGGATCGATCGACGACATGGGCGGGCCTCGGCGATGCGGGAGAGGCCCCGATCATCGCGCGCCCGCTCGCCCCTGTCGACCGCCCCTCCGCCCAAGGCGGCAATGCGCGCCGCCGCGATCGACGCTAGACTGTCTCCGGCGCGGCATCTCCACGTCGCGCCGGGAGGTACGTCATGACGCTTCGCATCTGGAGCAACGACCTCGTCGACGGCGGCCGCCTGCC
Organism: Hyphomicrobiales bacterium; assembly: GCA_021286855.1. Classification (GTDB taxonomy): domain Bacteria; phylum Pseudomonadota; class Alphaproteobacteria; order Rhizobiales; family Ancalomicrobiaceae; genus Pinisolibacter. The sequence continues at coordinate 143,474 of JAJTBO010000005.1, forward strand.
CGACGCGCAGGTCTTCGACGGCATGGGCTACGCCGGCGGCAATCTCTCCCCCCATCTCGCCTGGGAGGGCGAGCCGGAGGGCGTGAAGAGCTTCGTCGTCACCTGTTTCGACCCCGACGCCCCGACCGGTTCGGGCTGGTGGCACTGGATCGTCTCGGACATCCCGGCCGACGTCCACGAACTGCCGACCGGCGCCGGGTCCGGGCGCGCGCCCCTGCCCGCCCCGGCGATCCAATCGCGCACCGACTTCGGCTTCTCCCATTACGGCGGCGCGGCTCCGCCGCGCGGCGAGGTCCACCGCTACGTCTTCACCGTCCACGCGGTCACCGCGCCGAGCCTCGGCGTCGACGATCAGGCGAGCGGCGCGCTGGTCGGCTTCGTGACCAACGCCCACCGCGCGGCCAAGGCGTCGCTGACCGTGACCTATGGCGGCTGAAGGCCGCGAAAGAGCGGAAGACGGATGGTGGGCCCGGAGGGATTCGAACCCCCAACCTAGCCGTTATGAGCGGCCAGCTCTGACCGTTGAGCTACGGGCCCGGTCCGCGCCTAGCCCGTCGTCGGGCTTACGACGGCGTCCGAAACGACCGCCGCAAGGCACGCGCCGTCATCGCAGATCGCCCCGGCGCTGACAAGATGCAGTCGACGGTCCTCACACGCGAGGGCCGCAGAACGCGATCGTTCGCGCCACGACGCGCCGGACCCGACGGCGGTCCGATTCTCGTTACGACTCGGCTTCCGTGAAGTCCACAAGACGCCTCGCCACGTTGTGAACACTTTTTTCAGGCTCCTGCCGAGGGTAGGTTCACGCAGCGCTCGCCGGACGGCGGCGCCGCAGCGTCCCGCGTGGACGCCGAGAAGGTGAGAGGTCGAAGGGTTGCAGGGTCGCTCGAAGTCCATGAGCCGGGTCATACGCGCCGATGCGTTCGGCGCAGTCGTCGCCCCGGTCGCCCCGGTCGCCGCGCTCCCCGCCGCATCCCGCATCGGCGCCTTCGGTCGGGCTCGCCCCGCCGCTCTCTAGAAGCGAATTCGCAATTCCCCCCGAGACGCGTCGGCAGACGCGGGGGGACGTTCGGGACCGACAGCGTGAGGCGTCGCTCCCGAGGAAAGCGCCGGTCGACGTCCGATACGTCCTCCGGCGGTCCGCCGCTCGATCCATCGCCCCCGTCGGGTATCGCGGGGCCGGTCGGGCGACACGAGACGGCAGAGGCGATCTGCGACGGGGTCCAGTCCCGTTGATCGCGCCGTCCCCACGCAGCGAGACGAGAAGGCGGAGGAACGCCCGGTCTCGCCCGGTGAACTGGAGACTACGGAATGAACATCACCCGCGACGACGCCGCCCTCCGGCGGCGCGGAGCCGTGCGCTCCGCCGTCCTCGCCACGGGCCTCGTCCTCGGCGCCGCCTTGCCGGTCTGCGCCGCGGAAGGCGTCGCCTCGTTCTACGGCGGCCGTGAACACGGCGGTCCGACCGCGTCGGGCGAGCGCTTCGACATGCACGCCATGACCGCCGCGCACCGCACCGCCCCGCTCGGCTCGCATCTGCGCGTCACCAATCTGCGGAACGGCCGCTCGGTGGTCGTCCGCATCAACGATCGCGGCCCCTTCGTGAAGGGCCGCATCATCGACCTCTCGCGCGCCGCCGCCGACAGGCTCGGCTTCGTCTCCTCCGGTCTGACCCGCGTCTCCGTGGAGAAGGTCGACGCCGCGGCCGCGGCCGAGGAACCGGCCACCACCGCCTCGCTGCCGGCCGAAAAGTCCACCGCGGCGAAGGCCGCCGACCGCGCCCCCGCCGAGGTGAAGGTCGCGTTCGAGGAACGTGATCGCTACCTGATCGACCGCGGCGTCGACCGCAACTGATCGACGCGGCGATACGTCCGCCTGCGAAGGCCCCGCGCCGCCTCGGCGTGGGGCCTTCTCGTTTCTCAGCGCTCCGACAGCGCCAGTTTCGCGCCGATGCCGAGGAAGGCGGCGGCGAAGCTGCGCCGCATCCAGGCGAGCACTCGCGGCCGCCCGATCACGTGATCGCGCACGCTCGCCGCGAACAGTCCGTAGATCACGAACACCACCAGCGTCGCGACCATGAAGAACCCGCCGAGCGCGCTCATCGTGACGAGCGGATGCGGATCGTCGGACCGCATGAACTGCGGCAGGAAGGCGACGAAGAAGATCGACAGTTTCGGATTGAGCAGATTGACCACCACGCCGTCGCGAATGACCTGGAAGTCCGACTTCCGATGATGTTCCGCCGCCACGGTGAAGCCGCCGCCGTCGGTGAGCATCTTCCACGCCATGAACATGAGATAGGCGACGCCCGCCCACTTCACCGCCGCGAAGGCGACCGCCGAGGCGTGCAGCAGCGCGGCGAGGCCGAAGAGGGCGGCGAGGAGATGCGGCACGATGCCGAGCGTGCAGCCGAAGGCGGCCACCGCGCTCGCCCGCGCGCCCTGCCCGAGCCCGGCGGCGAGCGTGTAGACGACGCCCGCCCCCGGCGAGACGACGACGATCATCGTGGTGAGGAGAAAGTCCCAACCGAACATGCGCGAGCCTCCGCGAACGTGACGAGGCGTCACGATAGCACGCGGCGAGCGGCGCGCCTGCTCATTCCTCGGGCGGGATCGGCCGCGGCCGCCCCTCGTCGTCGACCGCGACGAAGGTGAAGGTGGCGTCCGTCACCTTCTCGCGCACGCCGGTCAGGAAGCGCCGCACCCAGGCTTCGAGATGGATCTTCATCGACGTGCGGCCGATGCTGTCCACGTCGGTATAGACGCAGAGCACGTCTCCGATCTTGACCGGCCGAATGAAGGTCAGCGTGTCGACCTTGACGGTGACGACGCGGCCCTTGGCCCGCTCGACGCCGCGGATGCCGCCGGCGGCGTCCATCTGGGAGAGCACCCAGCCGCCGAAGATGTCGCCGTTGGCGTTGGTGTCGCCGGGCATGGCGACGACGCGGACGGTCAACTCGCCGCGGTGGGTCTCGGGATTGGGTTCGGGCGGCATCGCTTCATCCGGCTCGGGGTCATGTCGGAAGAACCTAACCGAGCCGAAATTCCGGCGAAACCCCGCCCAAGGACGAGACCTCAGCCGTAGATCTCGTCGCCCATCTGCTCGACGATCATCCGCGCCTTGACGAAGACCATGTCGACCGCCGTGTCGCGATCGGTGAAGCGGTCGGCGCGGACGAAGCGATGCTCCTTGCGGACGCCGTCGATCTCCTTGGAGATGACGCCGCACAACTGCCACTGCCCGGCTTCCTGATAGGGCGTCGCGGTGACGACATGGCCGCCGATCTCGAGGGTCGGGGCCTTCTCCTCCTTCGGAGCGGCGGCTCCGCCGAGACCGAAGAGACGTTTCAGAAGCGACATGCGGACCCTCCGGTCGAAAACGCTTCGGCCCCGAAACCGGGGCCGAAGACGGACTTCATCAGTTGTCGAGGAACGACCGGAGCTTGCGCGACCGCGACGGGTGCTTCAGCTTCCTGAGCGCCTTCGCCTCGATCTGGCGGATGCGTTCGCGGGTCACCGAGAACTGCTGACCGACCTCTTCGAGCGTGTGGTCGGTGTTCATGCCGATGCCGAAGCGCATGCGCAGAACGCGCTCCTCGCGCGGCGTCAGCGAGGCCAGAACCCGCGTCGTCGTCTCGCGCAGGTTCGACTGGATCGCCGCGTCGATCGGCAGGATCGCGTTCTTGTCCTCGATGAAGTCGCCGAGGTGCGAATCCTCCTCGTCGCCGATCGGGGTTTCGAGCGAGATCGGCTCCTTGGCGATCTTGAGGACCTTGCGCACCTTCTCGAGCGGCATGGCCAGCTTCTCGGCCAGCTCCTCCGGCGTCGGCTCGCGGCCGATCTCGTGCAGCATCTGCCGCGAGGTGCGGACGATCTTGTTGATCGTCTCGATCATGTGCACCGGGATGCGGATCGTGCGGGCCTGATCGGCGATCGAGCGGGTGATCGCCTGCCGGATCCACCACGTGGCGTAGGTCGAGAACTTGTAGCCGCGGCGATACTCGAACTTGTCGACCGCCTTCATCAGACCGATGTTGCCTTCCTGGATCAGATCCAGGAACTGCAGGCCGCGGTTGGTGTATTTCTTGGCGATCGAGATGACGAGGCGCAGGTTCGCCTCGACCATCTCTTTCTTCGCCTGCCGCGCCTCGCGCTCGCCCTTCTGCACCATGTGGACGATGCGGCGGAATTCGACGATCTCGAGCCCGGTCTCCGAGGCGAGATTCTGGATCGCGCCGCGGAATTCCTTGATCGTGTCGCCTTCGGACTTGCCGAAGTCGCGCCAGCCGCGCGTGCCCAGATTGGCGACCCGGCGCAGCCAGTTCGGATCGAGCTCCGAGCCCTGATAGTTCTTCAGGAAGTCCTCGCGGCCGACGCCGTAGCTCTCGGCGAGACGGAGGAGACGGCCCTCGAAGCCCATCAGCTTCTTGTTGATGTCGTAGAGCTGCTCGACGAGGCTGTCGATGCGCGCCTGATTGAGCGACAGGCTCTTCACCTGGAGGATCAGATCCTCCTTGAGCTTCTTGTAGCGGCGCTCCTGGGAGGGCGACAGCGTCTCGCTCTTCAGCCGGCCTTCGACCAGCTGCTCCTGGAGCCGGGCGAGCTTCTTGTAGTCGTCGGCGATGAGATCGAAGATCTCCAGCACCTTCGGCTTCAGCTCGGCTTCCATGGCCGACAGGGAGACGTTGCCCTCCATGTCGTCCTCGCCGTCCTCGCCCATCTCGGCTTCGGCGGCGGCCTCGCCCTCTTCCTCGCTCTCGCCCTCTTCGGCGCCGTCGACCGGCACCATCGGCGGACCGCCGGCGTTCTTGCCGTCGGGACCGGCGTAGGTCGCCTCGAGGTCGATGATGTCGCGCAGGAGGATCTTGCCCTCGTTGAGCTCGTCGCGCCAGATGATGATCGCCTGCAGCGTCAGCGGGCTCTCGCAGAGCCCGGCGATCATCGCCTCGCGGCCGGCCTCGATGCGCTTGGCGATGGCGATTTCGCCCTCGCGGGAGAGCAGCTCGACCGAGCCCATCTCGCGCAGATACATGCGGACGGGATCGTCGGTGCGGTCGGCCGGCTCGCGGGCGGCGGCTCGGGTCGGCAGGTTCGGCGTCGCCTCGACGAGCTCGCCGCCTTCCGCCTCTTCCTCGCCCTCGGCTTCCTGCTTGTTCTCGTGGTCCTCGGCCTCTTCGGTCTCGACCACGTTGATGCCCATCTCGTTGAGCATCGCCAGGATGTCTTCGATCTGCTCGGAGGCGACCTGCTCGGACGGCAGCACCTCGTTGAGCTCGTCATAGGTGACGAAGCCGCGCTTCTTGGCGAGCTTGATCATCCGCTTGACGGCGGCATCGGAAAGGTCGAGCAGCGGACCGTCCTGCGTCTCGGCGGCCTGGACCTCGGCTTCTTCCTGCTCGCCCGCCTTCGTCGCCATGAATTCGTCTCCTGAAACCGTTCGCCCCGCCGACGCCCGCCCCGCCCTCGACGCCGCGGCGCGAGACGCGCGCGAGACGAGGGGAGCGACGATGCCGACAAGGCCCGAAAGATGGGATTACGGTGCTCGGGTTAAGCTCCGATTGATGCTGATCGACCGACGCGGCGGACGCCCCTGCGCCCCGGCGGTGACCGCCGAGCCGAGAAGCGCCGACCGGGAAACGCCCGGAAACTCGAAGTCCCGTCCGCCCGCGCACATTCGTTGCGGCGCCGATGCGAGAGAGACTTTGGGCTCATGTAACGGGCGAATCACATTTTGCAAGGGTGATTCGTCGCACGATTCGCCGTCGCGTGCGAATCTTCCGGCGAAAGCAAGGGGCTACCGCCGAGGCTCTCTCACCCGCGCGGCGCGCCGGCGGCGAGCCCGCTCGGCCCGCCCGACCCGTGGGCGCGCCGGATCTCCTTGGCCTCTTCCGCCAACTCCTGCTCGCGACGTGCGAATTCTTCCTTGCGCCGGGCGATGTCGCGCGAAAAGCCGAGGATCCGCGCCTCCACCGTCTCGTCGGCGTCCGGCCCGATCGTCGCCACCTCGCGGTCGAGATCGCGCTCCATCTGCCGAAGCTCCAACCGATCGAGGAAGTGCCACAGGCACTGCTCGACCCAGGTCTCCGGCGGATGATGGCCGAGCACCTTGAACCGCGCCCTGAGATGCCGGCCGCTCGGCTCGACGACCCGTCCCGCCTCGTCGGTGACCTCGCCGCCGTGCAACTCCTCGAGCAGGAAGAAGAAGCGCGGATCGATCCCGTCGTAGAAGGAGGAGACAGAGAGATCGGCGACCTCGGTCGCCATCCGATGCAGCTCGCGCTTGAACGCCTCGTGCGGCTCCAGCCCGAAGTCGAGCGCCAGGATGCGCTCCGCCGCCGCCTCGAAGAGATCGGGGAACTCGACGCACAAGCCCAGCACCACCCGTTCGAGCCCGACCAGATCGCCGCCCGGCATCGGCGGCATCGCCTGCCGCTCGGCGGCGCTCGGCCGCGCCCCCGGCCGCCCCCGCCCCTCGCCGCGCTCGCTGGTCCAGAACAGATTGGAGAGCTTCAGCCGGAAGCGCAGCTGGTAGGCGCGCTGGACGCGGGCGTCCTTGATCTCGTGAACGAGGTCTTCGAGCCGCTTTTCGAGCGCCGCCTTGCGTTCCGGCGTGTCGATCGGCGTCCCCTGCGTCTCCCGCTCCCACAGCACGTCGGCGAGCGGCACGGCGCGCGCCATCTCGGCGCGGAACGCCTCCGCCCCGCCGGATTGGACCAGTTCGTCCGGATCCTTGCCGTCGGGCAGGAAGACGAAGTTGAAGGAGAAGCCGGATTTGAGATGCGGCAGGATCCGGTCGATCGCCCGATGCGCCGCCTTGATCCCGGCCCGGTCGCCGTCGAAACAGACCAGCGGTTCGGCCGCGAAGCGCCACATCCGCTGGATCTGATCTTCGGTGAAGGCGGTGCCGAGGGTGGCCACCACCGCCGGAATGCCGGCCTGCCAGACCGCGATGGCGTCGAGATAGCCCTCGACCACGATCACCGAGCCCTGGTCGTAGGCCGCAGCCCTGGCCCGGTGGCCGTTGAACAGCATCAGCCCCTTGTGGAAGAGCTCCGTCTCCGGCGAATTGAGGTACTTCGGATTGTCCTCGCTCGACAGCGCCCGGCCGCCGAAGGCGACCACCCGGCCGCGCTCGTCCTGGATCGGGATCATCAGCCGATTGCGGAAGCGATCGTAGCTCGCCCGCCCGTCGTCCGGCTTGATCAGGAGCCCGGCGTCGACCATCGATTGTTCGTCGACGCCCTTCCCGAGGAGATGCCGCTTCAAGGCCTCGCGCTCGGCCGGAGCATAGCCGATGCGAAATTCGCGCACCGTCCGCGCCTCGAGCCGCCGCTTCTCGACATAGGCCCGCGCCGCCGCGCCGCCGGAGAGCTTGAGGCTCTCCTCGAAGAACCGCCCCGCCATCTCGCAGACGTCGGCGAGGCTGGCGCGATGGCGCTCCCGCTTCTCCTCGCGCGCGTCGGGCTTGGGCAGCGCGACCCCGGTCTCCGCCGCCAATCTCTCGACCGCTTCGGGGAACGAGAGCCCCTCCGTCTCCATTAGGAAGCGGAACACGTCGCCGTGCTTGCCGGACGAGAAGCAGTGATAGAAGCCCTTCTGATCGTTGACGAAGAAGGATGGCGTCTTTTCCGGGTTGAACGGCGAGAGCCCGGCGAACTCCCTGCCCTGCCGCTTCAGCCGCACGCGCCGCCCCACGACTTCCGACACCGGAAGCCGAGCACGGATCTCGTCGAGGAGGTGCGGCGGGTATTTCATCCGCTCAATATAGGGGAAGGATGTCGCGCCGACATCCGGTCGCGGGACTTCTCACCGACATTCGCGTTCCGGAACCCTGCGCTCACGCCTCCCGACGCCGGACCCGGACCACAACGTCGACGTCCTCGAGCTCGAGGCCCGGCGGCAGATGCGGCATGCCGACCACCTGCAATTCGCCCGGCGCGATGTCGATCACCTCGCCGGTCGTCGCGTCGTAGAGATGGTGATGCGAGGCGGTGTTCGAATCGAACACCACCTTCTCCGCGTCGATGATCAGACGGCGCAGCAGCCCGGAGCGTTCGAACAGATCGAGCGTGTTGTAGACCGTCGCCCGGCTGATCTCCGGCATCACCGCCTTGGCCCGTGCCCACACCTGATCGGCGCTGAGATGGATCGGCCGGGTCAGGAGCACCCGCGCGATGACCAGCCGCTGCAGCGTCAGCGCCACGCCCTGGGCCCTGAGCTTCTCGGCGAGCGCCTGATCGGTCATCTCGCCGACGCCGTCGGCCGGCGCATGCGGCACCGACGTCTCCGTCAACAGCGGCGAAAGAAGAGAACGACCCATGTTTCACGCTCCTCGGACGGGCAAGGACGCCATCGTGCCACGGCGCGTCCGCCCTCGATAGATCCGGTCCATTCCCGAGACCGGTGAAAAGAGGAGAGCGCCCCTCGGCGCTCTCCGATCGCGGGCGGCGCGGGCGGCTCCCCGCGCGCCGGTCTCAGCCGAAGGGCTTCGGCCGCGGCGTCTTGTCGGTCGAGGGCGGCAGGATCGGCAGCTCGAAGTCGGGCTGCTTGCCGGTCAACGACTTCAGGAAGGCGACGATCTCGGCGTTCTCTTCCGGCGTGAACGCCTTGCCGAGCTGCAGCTTGCCCATCGTCTCCACCGCTTCCGGCAGGGTCTTGGCCGCGCCGTCGTGGAAATAGGGATAGGTCAGCTCGACGTTGCGGAGCGTCGGAACCTTGAAGTTGAACCGGTCGGCGTCCTTGCCGGTGACGGCGGCGAGGCCGACCGCCTTCGACTTGGTCTGATAGGGCTCGACCACGCCCATCTTCTGGAACGACGACCCGCCGACCGCCGGCCCGTTGTGACAGGCGACGCAACCGGAGTCCTTGAAGAGCGCATAGCCCTTCTCTTCCTGCGCCGTCAGCGCCGCCTTGTCGCCCTGCAGCCACTTGTCGAAGCGCGAGTTCGGCGTGACCAGCGTCTCCTCGAAGGCGGCGATCGCCGTCGTCACCCGGTCGATGTCGACGCCCGGCGAGCCGAAGGCCTCGGCGAACATCGCCTCATAGGCCGGGATCGACTTCAGCACGTCGACGGCGAGCGCATGGGTGAAGCCCATCTCGCCCGGATTGGCGATCGGCCCGCCGGCCTGCGCCTTCAGATCCTTGGCGCGGCCGTCCCAGAACTGGGCGAGGTTCATCGACGAGTTCAGCACCGTCGGCGCGTTGATCGGTCCCTGCTGCCAGTGGTCGCCGATCGAGGTTTCGAGGTTGTCGGTACCGCCCATCGACAGGTTGTGGCACGAGTTGCAGGAGATGAAGCCGGACTTCGACAGGCGGGGATCGAAATAGAGCTTCTTGCCCAGTTCGACCATCGCCGGTTTGGTCACCACGGCGGGTTGGATCGGTTGGATCGGCTCGTCGGAGGCGGCCGCGGCGAGCGCGGTCGATCCGGCGAGAAGGGCGAGGGATGCGAGTGCGACGAACATCGGGCGCGGCATGGGACGCCTCCATCGGATCGGCCGGCATGGGTCCGGCGTTTTTCCTCTCGAGACCGCCCCGACGCCCTCTCGCCCGCGCCGCCGTCTCCGCCGCGGACCGCCGAACCGGTCTGGACGCTTCCTCGCATTTGGACTTCGTCTAAAACTTGCGATGAATCAAAAATCCCTGCGGCGTTTCCACCGCAGGGACAGCCTGTCGCAGCAATGTCTTCCGCCGTCCGCGGCCGGATCAGCCGACGAGCGCCGCCTTGACCAGACCGGAGGCCTTGGAGAAGTCCATCTTGCCGGCGAAGCGCTCCTTCAGCGCCGCCATGACGCGGCCCATGTCCTTCGGCCCGGCAGCGCCGAGTTCGGCGACGAGGCTCCCGATCGCTTCCCGAGCCTCCGCCTCGTCCATCTGGCGCGGCATGAACTCGCGGATCACCGCGATCTCGGCGCGCTCCTTGGCGGCGAGCTCGGGGCGACCGCCGTCGTCGTAGAGCTTGGCCGAATCCTCGCGGCTCTTGACCAGCTTGGCGAAGAGTTCGGTCGCCTCGGCGTCCGAGACGCCTTCGCCCTTGCCGTCGGTGCGCGCGGCGATGTCCTTGTCCTTCAGCGCCGAGGTCATCATCCGCAGCGTCGACAGCCGTTCCTTCTCGCCGGCCTTCATCGCGGCCTTCACGGCGGCGTTCAGTTCTTCGCGCATCGCGTTCTCCTCGTCGTGCGGTTCGACCTCGGTGGGCCGCTCGCGTCTCCCATAGACCAAAACGGCGGTGGAGGGGATGGGGGCGCCCGCCTCGCTCGGGTTGACCGCCCTCGGGCTTCCCCCTATATCCCGCCCGATCGAGCGGGCGACGACCTTCGCGGGGTCGGACGTCGCGCGCCCGGACGCGCGCCTTCGGGCGCGGCGACCGGGACACCGCCCTCTGCGCCCACGCGCGACCCCACGCGGATGAACGAGATGACCGACGACGTCTGGGCGGAAGCGAAACCCACCGCGCTCCTGGTGCTGGCCGACGGAACCGTCATCGAAGGCGTCGGCCTCGGCGCGGTCGGCTCGGCGGTCGGCGAGGTCTGCTTCAACACCGCCATCACCGGCTATCAGGAGATCCTGACCGATCCCTCCTACGCCGGCCAGATCATCACCTTCACCTTCCCGCACATCGGCAACGTCGGCGTCAACGACGAGGACATCGAGACCGTCAACATGGCCTCGACCTCCGGCGTGCGCGGCTGCGTGCTCAAGGCCGACGTCACCTCGCCCTCGAACTGGCGCGCCGCCCGCGACCTCGACGCGTGGCTGAAGGCGCGCGGCATCGTCGGCCTCGCCGGCGTCGACACCCGGGCGCTGACCGCGCTGATCCGCGAGAAGGGCATGCCCAACGCGGTGATCGCCCATGCGCCGGACGGAAACTTCGACCTTGCCGCCCTGAAGGCGGAAGCCGCCGCCTGGCCGGGCCTCGAGGGCATGGATCTGGTGCCGATGGTCACCTCCGGCCAGTCCTTCGTCTGGGACGAGACCACCTGGAAGCTCGGCGAGGGCTACGGCCGCCAGACCGCGCCCGCCCATCACGTCGTCGCCCTCGACTTCGGCGTCAAGCGCAACATTCTGCGGCTTCTCGCCGACGCCGGCTGCAAGGTCACCGTCCTGCCGGCGACCGCCACGACGCAAGACGTCCTCGCCCTGAAGCCCGACGGCGTGTTCCTGTCGAACGGCCCGGGCGACCCGGCCGCGACCGGCGAATATGCGGTGCCGACCATCAAGGGCGTGATCGAGGCCGGTCTGCCGACCTTCGGCATCTGCCTCGGCCATCAGATGCTGGCGCTGGCGCTCGGCGCCAAGACCATGAAGATGCATCAGGGCCACCACGGTGCCAATCATCCGGTCAAGGACTTCACCACCGACAAGGTCGAGATCACCTCGATGAACCACGGTTTCGCCGTCGACCACGACAGCCTGCCGGCCGGCGTGAAGGAGACCCACGTCTCGCTCTTCGACGGTTCGAACTGCGGCATCGCGGTCGAGGGCAAGCCGATCTTCTCGGTGCAGTACCACCCGGAGGCCTCGCCCGGCCCCCGCGACAGCCACTATCTCTTCACCCGCTTCATCAACCTGATCCGGGAGAAGAAGGGCGAGGCGAAGCTGGCCGAGCGGGCGTGATCGCCGCGCCGATCTCCCTTCCCCACACTTCGACGCCATGCGAAAGAGCCGCCCGATCGGGCGGCTCTTTCTCGTTGTTTCCACGGGGAGACCACGGCTCGTGTCAGAGCGTCGACGCTTTGAACGTGTCGCAACTCCCGAGCCTTCCGCTCTGGAAGCCGGTCTTGAACCAGCGCACCCGCTGTTCCGAGGAGCCGTGGGTGAAGCTGTCCGGCACGACGTAGCCGCGCATCGTCTTCTGGATCGAATCGTCGCCGATGCGCGAGGCCGCGTTGAGCGCCTCCTCGATGTCGCCCGGCTCGATGAAGTCGCGCTCCTTCTGGGCGAAATGCGCCCACACCCCGGCGAAACAGTCCGCCTGCAGCTCGACCTTGACCGAAGCGCGGTTCTGCTCGCGCTCGCTCATCCGGGCGCGCGCCTGATTGAAGGCCGGCAGGATGCCGAGCTGGTCCTGCACGTGATGGCCGATTTCATGGGCGATCACATAGGCCTGGGCGAAGTCGCCCGGCGCTCTGAACCGCGTCTTCAGTTCGTCGTAGAAGGCGAGGTCGATGTAGACCTTGCCGTCGGCGGGACAATAGAACGGCCCGGTCGCCGCGTTCGCCTGCCCGCAGGCCGAGCGCGTCGCGCCGGAGAACATGACGAGCGTCGGCTCGACGTAGCGCATCCCCGCCGCCCGCGGCACGAGCTCGCCGGCCTGGGTGGGAAGGATCTCCTTCCACCGGTCCTCGGTGTCGCCGAGCACCACCGCGACGAAGCGCGTCAGCTGATCCTTGTTCGCCACCGTCTGACGTTGGACCGGCCGCTGCTGGAACTGCTGCGACGACGAGCCCGGCCCGACCGGCATGCCGGAGAGCAGCGTCAGCGGATTGATGCCGAGCAGCCAGGCGACGATCAACACGATCGCGATCGTGCCGATGCCGCCGCCGCCGAGATTGATCGGGAGGCCGCCGAAGCCGCCGCCCGAATAGCCGCCGCGTCCCCCCGAGTCGTCGCCGCCGAAGCCGCCGTCGTCGCGACGATCCTCGATGTTGGAGCTCTCGCGGTGACCTTCCCAGCGCATCGATCCGTCCTCGCCCTCGCGCGCCTCGCGCGTCGTCGAGGAAACTTATACCGGCTCGCGGGGTTCCCATGAAGGAGAAAGCGCTCCGGCGTCTTTCGCTCTCGTCTCGACCTCTCTCCTCCGTCGTCATGCCACGCGGTCATTCGACATGCCGCGAGCGGATCGGCACGAAAGTCGGGCGCATCGGCGCCGCGGCGTCCGCGACCGCCGCCTAGTCTGACGACATTCGATCCAACGAGCCCAGGAGCCGTCGATGCGCCACCTTTTCTCCTCCGCCGCCGTCCTGCTGTCGCTGGCGGCGTCTTCCGCCGACGCCGCCGATTTCCGCGTGAGCGTGCCCGGTCACGAAAGCGGGTCCTTCGCCGCAGAGGAATATTTCGACGGTTTCGGATGCGCCGGCGTCAATCGCTCTCCCGAGATCGTCTGGTCCGGCGCTCCCGCCGACGCCAAGAGCTTCGTCGTCACGGTCTACGACCCGGATGCGCCGACCGGCTCGGGGTGGTGGCATTGGATCGCGGCCGATCTGCCCGCCGGCACGACGCGCTTGCCGGCGCACCGCCCCGGCGTCGATGCGATCTTGCCCAAGGGCGCGATCGAGATCCGCAACGACTACGGCAAGGCCGGTTGGGGCGGCCCCTGCCCGCCGGTCGGCGAGGTGCATCGCTACGAGATCGCCGTCACGGCGCTGAAGGTCGATCGCCTGCCGTTGCCCGCCGATCCCAGCGCCGCGCTCGTCGGTTACCTGACGCGCGCCAACGCCCTCGCCACGGCGCGCGCCACTCTCCTCGGGCGTCGTTGAGCCCGAGATGACGGCTCGGCGTCCGTCTGACATGATCCTCCGATGACCGGCCCTTTCGACATCCGAGAAGACGCAAGCCGCCGTCGCGTCGTCGCCGAACGGCGGGGAATCGGCGTCACGGCCGAAATCCGCCAAGGAAGCGACCTGCGCTTCGACCGCCTGATCGCCGATCGCCCGACGCTGGTCGTCGTCGACGCCGGCGCCAAGATCCTCTTCGTCGGAGCGCGGTCGCTGACCATCCGCCCCGGCGAAGCGGTCTTCTTCCTGCCCGGCCTCGTCTTCGACGTGATCAATCGCCCGCCGGCGCACGGCGACTATCGTGCTCGCCTCTTCGCATGGGAGGAGGCTCTGATCGCCGACTTCGTCGAGCCGGGCTTCGCCACGAGCACGCCGTCGATCCATGCCCTGACCGGCCTCGACCGCGACTTCGCGACGGTGTTCGATCGCGCCGTCGAGGTCGTCTCCGCGCCCCGGACGGCCCCCGATCCGCTCGCCCGCCATCGCGTCGGCGAGCTGTTGTTGTGGCTGACGCTGAACGGCGTCCGGCTCCCGCCCGCAACCCCGCCGTCCTGGTCGTCGCGACTGCGCCGCCTGCTTCTCGCCGATCTCGCCGGACACTGGACCTCGGCGCGCGCCGCCGACCACCTCGCGACCGGCGAATCGACCCTGCGCCGCCGCCTCGCGGAGGAGGAGACGAGCTTCGGCTACGTCCTGGCGGACACCCGTATGACGCAGGCGATGAACATGATCCTGACCACCGACCTGCCGATCGATCGCGTCGCCCTCGACGTCGGTTACGCCTCGCCGTCGCGATTCGCCGCGCGGTTCCGCCATCGCTTCGGCTGCGCCCCGTCCGAACTGCGCGGTCACCGCCGAGGGATGAGCATGCCTGCGCCGGCTCCTTCGGCGATCGACAGGTCGAACCATCCCTGAGATCGACGGCCCTGAGATCGACGAGCCCTGGGGTCGACGGGCCCCGAGGTCGACGGGCGGATCGAAACGCCGATCATGAAGACGTCGAAGGCCGCGCCCATCGAGCGCGGCCCTCGCATCTTCAAATTCGATCCCCGGGATCAGGCGGCCCTGAATTCCCGCATCAGCCGTTCGACCTGCGCCTGCAGCGTGGCGGTGTCGCCGCGCATCCGCCGCGCCGCTTCGGCCACTTCCATCGACTTGGCGTCGGAATTGGTGGCGTTCGCGGTCAGTCGGCGCATGTCGTCGGCGAGCCCGGCGACCGCGCCGAGCGTCTCCGAGATCGCCCGCGAGATCTCCGTGACCGCCGCGTTCTGCTGGTCGAGCGTCGAGGCGATCGCCGTCGAGATCTCGCTGACCCGATGGATGCTCTCGCCGACCGATCCGGTCGCGGTCACCGCTTCGTGCGTCGCCTGTTGGATCACCCCGATGCGGCGCGAGATCTCTTCCGTCGCCTTCGAGGTCTGCCCGGCCAGGGCCTTGACCTCGCTCGCCACCACGGCGAAACCGCGGCCGGCGTCGCCGGCCCGCGCCGCCTCGATGGTGGCGTTGAGGGCGAGGAGGTTGGTCTGCCCGGCGATCTCCTCGATCAGCGCGACCACCTTGCCGATTTCGGCCGAGGCCTCGTCGAGGCCGTGGATCACCTGCGTCGCATGCGAGGTCTGACCGACCGCGCCGGCGGTCACTTCCGCTGCGTGATTGACCTGCCCGACGATCTCGGCGATCGAGGCGGAAAGCTCCTCCGCCGCGCTCGACACGGCCTGCACGTTCTCCTGCGCGGTCTGACCGGCGCGCGCGCTGGTCTCCGCCTGATGGCGCGTGTCGTTCGACATCGCGAGCAGATCCTCGGCCACCTGTTCGAACCGACCGGCCGCACCCTCGATGTCGCCGGCCGTCTTGTGGACGGTGCCGTCGAACTCGACCGCGAGGCCCGCGAGCGCGCTGCGCCGCGCCTCGTCGTTCTCGCGCCGACGCCGCAGATCCTGTTCCGCCTCCTCGGCCGCCCGACGACGCAGGAGATCGCGAAAGGCGACGATCGACCGACCGATCAGGCCGATCTCGTCGCGCCGCTCGGCGCAATCGATCGCCGCTTCGAGATCGCCGCCGGCCAGACGGTCCATCGAACCGCGAAGCTGCGAGAGCGGCCCGGTGACGCCGCGAATGACGAAGAAGGCGAGCCCGGCGATGATCAGCACCATCGCGCCGCCGACGATCGCCGTCGTCTTGCTGTTCTCCGCCAGCGCCGCATCGACGTCCTGGACGTGGAAGCCGGTTCCGACCATCCAGTTCCAGCCGTTCACCCGTCCGACGTAGGAAAACTTCAGGCTCGATTCGCTGTCGCCCGGCTTCACCCAGTCATAGGTGTAGAGACCGCCGCCGACCTTCGCCACCTCGAGCATGTCGCGCACGATCAGGCGTCCGGACGTGTCCTTCAGCCCGATCAGGCTGGTGCCCTCGGCCTGCGGTTTCACCGGAAGAAGCAGGCAGATGCCCTCCATCGTGTAGACGAAGAAGTAGTTCTTGTCGTCGCCGAACCGAATGGGGCGCATCGCCTCGCGCGCCGCCGATTGCGCTTCTGCTTCCGACATCTCGCCGCGCGCCGCGCGTTCTCTGAAACCTTCCGCAATGGCGATGACGGTATCGACTTCATGGCGCAGTTCGATACGTTTCTGATCGAGAAGCGCGGATTTCAGATTCTTGTGCGCGACGAACCCGACCCCCGCCAGGGCCCCGACGCTCAAGATGGCGAGCAAATAGATCTTTGCCGCTACGGAATGCAGATTCGGCATGACTGGCTCCGACAAAGTTGCGAGCGACGAGGCGTCTCGCGATTGCCGGTAGAATTCTACCAACTTATTTGAAGAAGAGTTAAACGGGAGGGGGACGGACGGTCGCAGGCCCTCGGCCCGGCTCCGCGGGACGCCCCCTTTCGCCGAGCCGGCTTTTCCCCTATAACCCGGCCCGGTCTGGACGCATTTCCGACTTGACCCGTCACAACGAACCGGCGCGAGCCGCTCAGCCCGAGCGATCGCGTCGGCATGGTCGCGAGCACGCATGCCCAAGAGAACCGACATCAAGAGCATCCTCGTCATCGGCGCCGGCCCGATCGTCATCGGTCAGGCCTGCGAGTTCGACTATTCGGGCACCCAGGCCTGCAAGGCGCTGAAGGCCGAGGGCTATCGGATCATCCTGGTCAATTCCAATCCGGCGACGATCATGACCGACCCGGATCTGGCCCACGCGACCTACGTCGAGCCGATCACCCCGGAAGTCGTCGCCAAGATCATCGAGAAGGAGCGCCCCGACGCGCTGCTTCCGACCATGGGCGGTCAGACGGCTCTGAACTGCGCGCTCTCCCTGCGCAAGATGGGCGTCCTGGAGAAGTTCGGCGTCGAGATGATCGGCGCGACGGCGGACGCCATCGACAAGGCCGAGGACCGCGAGCTGTTCCGCGAGGCGATGACCAAGATCGGCCTCGACACGCCGCGCGCCGCCTTCGTCAACACCTCGGATCTCAAGCAGAAGTTCCGCGCCGAGCACGAGGCCGGCCGCGCCGCCGTCGCCGCCATCGCCGATCCGGAGGCGCGCGCCAAGGCGCTCGCCGCCTTCGAGGGCGAATGGGCCGCCGGCGAGCAGGCGCGTCGCGAGGAATACAACCTGACCGCCCGCCTTCAGGCGCTCTCCGCCTTCAAGGTGACCGGTCTGCCGGCGATCATCCGCCCGTCCTTCACCCTCGGCGGCACCGGCGGCGGCATCGCCTACACCCGCGAAGAGTTCATCGACATCATCGAGCGCGGCCTCGACGCCTCGCCGACCACCGAAGTGCAGATCGAAGAGTCGGTGCTCGGCTGGAAGGAGTACGAGATGGAGGTCGTCCGCGACAAGGCGGACAACTGCATCATCGTCTGCTCGATCGAGAACGTCGATCCGATGGGCGTCCACACCGGCGATTCGATCACCATCGCCCCGGCGCTGACGCTGACCGACAAGGAATACCAGATCATGCGCGACGCCTCGATCGCGGTGCTGCGCGAGATCGGGGTGGAGACCGGCGGTTCGAACGTCCAGTTCGCCATCGATCCCGAAACCGGTCGCATGATCGTCATCGAGATGAACCCGCGCGTCTCGCGCTCCTCGGCGCTGGCGTCGAAGGCGACCGGCTTCCCGATCGCCAAGGTCGCCGCCCGCCTCGCCGTCGGCTACACGCTCGACGAACTGGCCAACGACATCACCGGCGGCGCGACCCCGGCCTCCTTCGAGCCCACGATCGACTACGTCGTCACCAAGATCCCGCGCTTCGCCTTCGAGAAGTTCCCGGGCTCCGAGCCGACGCTGACCACCGCGATGAAGTCGGTCGGCGAGGTGATGGCGATCGGCCGCACCTTCCAGGAGAGCCTGCAGAAGGCGCTGCGCGGCCTCGAGACCGGGCTCACCGGCCTCAACGACATCGAGATCCCCGGCATCGGCCTCGGCGACGACAAGAACGCCATCCGCGCCGCCCTCGGCACGCCGACGCCCGATCGGCTGCGCTGCGTCGCCCAGGCGATGCGTCTCGGCGTCTCCGACGATCAGATCCACGCCTCCTGCAAGATCGACCCCTGGTTCCTCGAGCAGCTGCGCGGCATCGTCGACACCGAAGCCAAGATCCGCGCCCACGGCCTGCCGAAGACCGCCGGCGCCTTCCGTTCGCTGAAGGCGATGGGCTTCTCCGACGCCCGTCTCGGCGAGCTCTCCGGCCACTCCGAAGCCGAGGTGAAGGCCGCCCGCCGCGCCCTCGACGTGCGTCCCGTGTTCAAGCGCATCGACACCTGCGCCGCCGAATTCGCAGCGCCGACCGCCTACATGTATTCGACCTACGAGGTCCCCTTCGCCGGAACCGTCGCCGACGAGGCGCGTCCCTCCGAGGCGACCAAGATCGTCATCCTCGGCGGCGGCCCGAACCGCATCGGTCAGGGCATCGAGTTCGACTACTGCTGCTGTCACGCCGCCTTCGCGCTCTCCGACGCGGGCTTCGAGACCATCATGGTCAACTGCAACCCGGAGACCGTCTCGACCGACTACGACACCTCCGATCGGCTCTATTTCGAGCCGCTGACGGCGGAAGACGTGCTCGAGATCCTGGAGACCGAGAAGCAGGCCGGCGTGCTGAAGGGCGTCATCGTCCAGTTCGGCGGCCAGACGCCGCTGAAGCTCGCCGAAGCGCTGGAGAAGGCCGGGATCCCGATCCTCGGCACCTCGCCCGACGCCATCGACCTCGCCGAGGACCGCGACCGCTTCAAGCGCCTGCTCGACAAGCTCGACCTGCGCCAGCCGGAGAACGGCATCGCCTATTCGATCGAACAGGCGCGGCTCGTCGCCGAGGGGCTCGGCTTCCCGCTGGTGGTGCGCCCGTCCTACGTGCTCGGCGGCCGCGCCATGGAGATCGTCCGCGACGAGGTCGGCTTCGACGCCTACCTCAACGGCACTCTGCCCGGCATGGTGCCCGCCGACGTCAAGGCGCGGTACCCGAACGACAAGACCGGCCAGATCAACATGGTGCTCGGCAAGTCGCCGCTGCTGTTCGACCGCTACCTGTCGAACGCGGTCGAGGTCGACGTCGACGCCCTCGCCGACGGCAAGGACGTCTACATCGCCGGCATCATGGAGCACATCGAGGAAGCCGGCATCCATTCCGGCGATTCGGCCTGCTCGCTCCCGACCCACAGCCTCGCGCCCGAGGTCGTCGCCGAGATCGAGCGGCAGACCCGCAAGCTGGCGCTGGCCCTCGACGTCGGCGGCCTGATGAACGTCCAGTACGCGGTCAAGGACGGCGTGGTCTACATCCTCGAGGTCAACCCGCGCGCCTCCCGCACCGTGCCCTTCGTCGCCAAGACGATCGGCGAGCCGGTCGCCAAGATCGCCTCGCGCGTCATGGCCGGCGAAGCCCTCGCCTCCTTCGGCCTCCAGCCGAAACAGCTGAAGCACATCGCGGTCAAGGAAGCCGTCTTCCCCTTCGCCCGCTTCCCCGGCGTCGACACCGTGCTCGGCCCGGAGATGAAGTCGACCGGCGAGGTGATCGGCCTGGACACCGACTACGCCATGGCCTTCGCCAAGTCGCAGCTCGGCTCCGGCACCCGGATCCCGACCGGCGGCACGGTCTTCGTCTCGGTCCGCGACGAGGACAAGGAGCGCTTCCTGGCGAGCGCCCGGGCTCTGGTGGGGATCGGCTTCAAGATCATCGCCACCTCGGGCACCCAGCGTTATCTCGTCGAGAACGGCGTCGCCGCGGCGAAGATCAACAAGGTCCTGGAAGGCCGGCCGCACATCGTCGACATCATCAAGAACGGCGGCGTCCAGTTGGTGATCAACACCACCGAAGGCGCGCAGGCGCTGGCCGACAGCCGCTCCTTGCGGCGCGCTGCCCTCTTGCACAAAGTGCCGTACTATACGACCTTGGCGGGAGCGGTCGCAGCGGCCGAAGCGATCGTCGCCTATGCCGGCGGCGAGCTTCAGGTCCGCCCGCTGCAAGCCTACTTCACCGACGCCGCGTGAGCGCGCTCGAGGGCGCGTTCGGCCGGTGATGCGACACAAGTCTTCGCGAGGACGTCCCCCGCGAAGGACCGGATACGAGGACACGGCTCCCGTCGGAGGACGCGAGCCGTGTTCGTTCACTGATCGACGCCCGCGGGAGGCGGGCGCATGAGGAAGGGTCGAGACCCATGGAGAAGATTCCGATGACCGCGGGAGGGCATGAAGCCCTCGTGGCCGAGCTGAAGATGCGTCAGCAGGTCGAACGCCCGCGCATCATCCAGGCGATTTCGGAAGCGCGCGCCCACGGCGACCTTTCGGAAAACGCCGAATACCATTCCGCCAAAGAGCAGCAGAGCCTCAACGAAGGCCGCATCGCCGAACTCGAAGACAAACTCGGCCGCGCCGAGATCATCGACGTGGCGAAGCTCACCGGCACCAAGATCAAGTTCGGCGCCACGGTGACCCTCATCGACGAGGACACCGAGGAGGAGAAGAAGTACCAGATCGTCGGCGACATGGAGGCCGACGTGAAGAAGGGGCGGATCTCGATCTCCTCGCCGATCGCCCGCGCCCTGATCGGCAAGGATATCGGCGACACCGTCGAGGTGATGGCGCCCGGCGGCGCCCGCTCCTACGAGATCACCGCGGTCCGCTTCGTCTGAGGCGAAACGCCGCGCGACGAGACGATCGGACGGCGCCTGCGGGCGCCGTCGTCATTTCTCCCAACCGACGGCGAGCCACCGCCAGAACGTCTCCTGCGCCTTGGCGAGCGCCGCGACGAAGCCGTGCGCCCCGTCGAGGAAGCCGGCCTTCAGCACATAGTGGCGGACGAAGGCCCATTTCGCCCGCAAGATCGCGGCGAGGAGCCCGCCCCGCTTGCCGCGCCCGCGCCGCTCGGCGGCCGAAGCGAGCGCGTAGCGCCGCCCCTTGTCGAGCACCTCGTCGATCGACCGGTAGGAATGGTGGATCATCCGCGCCGAGAGATCGGCGACCGGTCCCGCGACCTCCAGCCGTTCGTGGACGCG
This sequence comes from Hyphomicrobiales bacterium, assembly GCA_021286855.1. Lineage (GTDB taxonomy): Bacteria > Pseudomonadota > Alphaproteobacteria > Rhizobiales > Ancalomicrobiaceae > Pinisolibacter. The sequence goes on from JAJTBO010000005.1 coordinate 164,459, forward strand.
ATCGGCCGTGAACCGCGCCGCGTCGCGTCGCGCCAGCCGCAGGATCCGATCCGGCGACCAGCCGCCGTGCCGCAGGAATTTGCCCAGGAAGCTCGACAGCCGGTCGATCCGCCAGCCGGCCGCCGCGCCGTTCGCGATCGCCGCCCGAATCTCTTCGGCGAGATCCTCCGGGATCCGTTCGTCGGCGTCGATCGACAGCACGAAGTCGCCGGTGGCGAGATCGAGCGCCCGCTGCTTCTGCGGCCCGAACCCCGGCCAGTCCTCGCTCACCCGCACCACCGCGCCGGCGGCCTTCGCGATCTCGACCGTCGCGTCGGTCGACCCGCTGTCGACGACGACGATCTCGTCGCAGAAGCGGAGCGAGGCGAGGCACTCGGGCAGATCCGCCGCCTCGTTCTTGGTGATCAGGATCGCCGAGAGGCGCGGATGGTTGGTCATCGGGCGAGCATCCGATCGAAGACGTCGAGAACGCGCGCCGCCCCCATCGTCGCGTGACAGGGCAGACGCTCCGCGCCCGGCGCGAGGCGACAAGTCTTGGCCCGACAGGGCGCGCACGGCGCGCTCGACGCGACCACTTCGACCGACCGGCCGCGCGGCCCGGTCAGGCCCGGAACCGTCGAGGAGAACAGCGCCACCGTCGGCAGACCGAAGGCGGCGGAAAGATGCGTGAGCCCGGTGTCGACGCCGATCGCGCCCCGCGCCGCGCCGAGCCGTTCGGCAAGCGGCCCGAGCCGCGTCTTCGGCAGGTGGACCACCTGCGGAACGGCGCTCGCGATCGCCGTCGCCACCGCCTCCTCCTCGGCGTTCGCATGCGTGACCACCGGCGCGAAGCCGCGCTCCGCGAGCCCTCCCGCCAGCGCGATCCAGGCCTCGGTCGGCCAACGCTTGGTCGGCCAGGTGGTGCCGTGCAGCAGGAAGATCTCGCGCCCGTCCGAGGGCGCGCGTTCGATCCCCGAGGCGAAGCGCCCGAGCTCGGTCGTGTGGCCGAGCACCGCGGCGAAGAGACGCCGGGTCCGATCGATCGCATGCTGGTCGCGCTTCACCATGTGCCCGCGCGCATAGACGAGGCTCGCCGGCCACTCGCGCACGCTCTCCCGATCGAAGCCCTCGATCGGCCGGCGCGCGAAACGGGCGAGCCAGGCGCTCTTGATCAGCCCCTGCGCGTCGAGCACGACGTCGTAGCTCTCGCCCCTCAGCGCCCGTTTGACGCCGGCGATCTCGGCCCGCGTCGCGCCTTGCAGAAACGCCTTTCGCCACCGCCGGACCGCCACCGGGATCACCCGGCGCACGCCCGGATGCAGCCGCGCGACATCGGCGAAACTCTCCTCGACCAGCCAGTCGACGACCAGCCCCGGCCACGCCGCCAGCGCCTCGGTCAGCGCCGGGAAGGTGTGGATCACGTCGCCCATCGACGAGGTCTTGACCAGGAGGAGCTTCATCGCCCCTCCCCCGCCGCGACCCGCTCCGCCGCCGCCAGGACCCGCGCCGGATCGAGCGTCTCCAGGCAGTCGAGATGGCCGAGCGGACAGACCTTCTGGTGGCAGGGCGAGCACGGCAGCTCCAGCGTCACGATCTCCGCCCGATCGGTCAGCGGCGGCGTGTTCTCGGCCGACGTCGAGCCGTAGACCGCGACGACCGCCGTCCCGACCGCCGCCGCGACGTGCATCAGGCCGCTGTCGTTGCATACCGCCAGCCGCGCCGCCGACAGGAGATCGATCGCATCCTCGAGCCGCGTCTTGCCCGTCAGATCGACGACGCCCGGCGCGAGCTCGACGATCTCCGCCCCGACCTCGGCGTCCTTCGGACTGCCGAGCAGGAACACCCGGTCGCCGCGCGTCATCAGTTCGCGGGCGAGGCTCGCGTAGTGCCGCGACGGCCACCGCTTCGCCGGCCCGTATTCGGCGCCGGGCATGAAGGCGACGCACCGTCCCGCTTCGAGCCCGTTCTCGGCGAGGAGACGATCGCGGTTCGCCGCATCCACCGTGAGCCGCGGCGTCGGCCGCGGGCCGGCGACGCCGGCGAGCCGGAAATAGGTCTCAGCGGTCTTGCGCTTCAGCGCCTTCGGCAGCGCCGGCATCCGGGTGAGGAGGCCGAAGCGCATCTCCTTGCGATAGCCGATCCGGATGGGCACGCCGGCGAAGAACGGCGTCAGCGCCGACTTCCAACTGCCCGGCAGCACATAGGCCTCGTCGTAGCGCCCGGCGAGCGAGCGGCCGAGCCGCCAGCGCGCGCCGAGACCGAACTCCTTCGGCCGGAACGGCGCGTCGATCCGAGCGCGCACCTCCGGCATCCGGTCGAGCAGCGGCGTCGCCCAGCTCGGCGCGACGACGTCGATCGCCACGCCCGGCTCACGCGCCGCCAGCGCCTGAAACAGGGTCTGCGCCATCACCATGTCGCCGACCCAGCGCGGGCCGATCACGAGGATCTGGCGGCGAGCCATGCGACATACTCTCGAACGCCGGTCTCCACGTCGCGGAAGCTCCCGTTGTAGCCGGCCGCCCGAAGTTTCGACATGTCGGCCTGGGTGAAGCTCTGGTACCGGCCCTTGAGATGGTCGGGGAAGTCGACGTATTCGATCTTGCCCCGTCCGAGCCCGGCGATCACGCCCTCCGCCACCGTCTTGAACGGCTGCGACCGACCCGTGCCGCAGTTGAAGACGCCGGAGACGCCGGTCCGCCAACACCACAGATTGACCGCCGCGACGTCCTCGACATGGACGAAGTCGCGGCTCTGCTCGCCCGGTCCGAACCCGTCCCAGGCGCCGAACAGCTTCGGGTTCTCACCGCGCTTCACCTGGTTGAAGAGATGGAAGGCGACCGAGGCCATCGACCCCTTGTGCGCCTCGCGCGGTCCGTAGACGTTGAAGTAGCGCAGGCCCACGACCGGCGGATCGCCCTCGCGCCAATTGCGGCGAAGGTAGTCGTCGAACAGCTTCTTCGACCAGCCGTAGACGTTGAGCGGCGCTTCGTGCGCCGGATCTTCCTGGAAGATCGAACCGCCGCCATAGACGGCGGCCGAGGACGCGTAGAGGAACGGGATCCGCCGCGTCTTGCAGTAATGATAGAGCGCCTTGGTGTACTCGTAGTTCACCTTCATCATGTAGCGCCCGTCCCACTCGGTGGTGGTCGAGCAGGCGCCCTGATGAAAGATCGCCTCGATCCCCATCTCCTCGCCGGCGAGGATGCGGGCGAGGAAATCGTCCTTGTCCTGGTAGTCGGCGATCCGCGCCTCGACCAGATTGACGAATTTGGTGCCGTCGGTGAGATCGTCGACGACCAGGATGTCGTCGCGTCCCTCGGCGTTGAGCGCCATCACCAGATTGGAGCCGATCATCCCGGCTCCGCCCGTCACCACGATCATGGGACCTCCTCGGCATCGCGCCGCCGCGCCGACCTGGGGCGCGCGACCGCGGTCCATTCTCTAGATCATGGGGAAGACGAGGTCCACCGGCCCGCTGCGCCGGCCGATCTTGCCGCCCATGGACGCATTGGTTAGAAACCTCCCGCGCCGCAAGGCGCGCGCCGCCCGTCCCTCGAACGCCGTAGCCCATGCCCTCGACCGCCGATCCGACCATCTTCTCCCGCGATGGACTGCGCAGGCTCTCCCATGCCGTCCAGTATCGCGCGCTGGTGTTCGTCGCCTGGGCGCTCGGCCGTCTCGGCCTCGACCGCGCCTCCGCCTTCATGGGCTGGTGCTGGCGCGTGCTCGCCCCCCTCAACGCCCGCCACGCCCGCGTCGACGAACATCTCGCCGCCGCCTTTCCCGACTGGGACGCCGCGACGCGCCGGCGCGTCATCGGCGACATGTGGGAAAATCTCGGCCGCACCGCCGCCGAGACGATCCTCCTGCCGGAACTCCTCGCCGAGGCGGACGCCCGCATCGACTGGAGCCACCTGCCCCCCGGCATCCTGGAGCCGGCGCGGAACGGCGCGATCTTCGTGTCGCTCCACACCGGCAATTGGGAGATCGTCGCCTGGCCGATGGTCGCCACCGGCCTGCCGCTGCACGCCATCTACAAGCCCCTGCGCAATCCCCCTGTCGAAGACTGGCTCGCCGAAAAGCGCCGCGCGCTCTACCGCGACGGCCTCCTGCCGATCGATCGCTCGATCACGCTGAAGATCAAGACGCTCGCCAAGGCCGGCGCCACCGTCGCCATTCTCGCCGATCAGAAGGACCTGACCGACTTCCGGCTCGACTTCTTCGGCCGCCCGGCCGGCGCCACCACCTTCCCGGCGATCCTGGCCCGCCGGCTCGGCCTGCCGCTCTTCGTCGGCCGCTCGATCCGCACCGACGGCGCGCATTTCCGCCTCGACGGACGCTGGCTCGACGTGCCGGCGACCGACGACGCCCACGCCGACGCCGAGCGGCTGACCCGCGACATCCACGCCGTCTACGAGGAATGGATTCGCGAATATCCGGCCCAATGGATGTGGGCCCACCGTAAATGGTTGTGAGACGGCGGTTTTCTTCGTCCGGGGGGTTGGGGAATCTCATCCCTTTGGACTATATGTCGAAGACCTGCCCTTTCGGCCTCGTCTCGGTGGAGTTCCGATGTCCCAGCATCACGCCCGCGTCCTCGTGATCGGCTCCGGTCCGGCCGGTTACACCGCCGCCATCTATGCCGCCCGCGCCATGTTGGAGCCGGTCCTGATCGCCGGCGTCCAGATCGGCGGCCAGCTCACCGTCACCACCGAGGTGGAGAACTACCCCGGCTTCGCCGAGCCGATCCAGGGCCCCTGGCTGGTCGAGCAGATGCGCCTCCAGGCCGAGCACTGCGGCGCGAAGATGATCACCGACACGGTGACCAGGGCCGATCTCTCGGTCCGTCCCTTCCGCCTCGACCTCGACGGCGGCGACGCCTGGACCTGCGACGTGCTGATCGTCGCCACCGGCGCCCAGGCGAAGTGGCTCGGCATCCCCTCGGAGGAGAAGTTCCGCGGCTTCGGCGTCTCGGCCTGCGCCACCTGCGACGGCTTCTTCTATCGCGGCAAGGAAGTCGTGGTCGTCGGCGGCGGCAACTCAGCCGTCGAGGAAGCCCTCTACCTGACCAACCACGCCTCGAAGGTGACGGTCGTCCATCGCCGGGACTCCTTCCGCGCCGAGAAGGTGCTGCAGCAGCGCCTCTTCGCCCATCCGAAGATCGAAGTGGTCTGGAACGCCGCAGTCGCGGAAGTGCTCGGCAACGCCGGCTTCCCGCCTTCGGTCACCGGCGTCCGCATCGAGGACGTGAAGACCGGCGAGACCCGCGACATTCCCTGCGACGGCTTCTTCGTGGCGATCGGCCACAGCCCCGCCGTCTCGCTCGTCGAAGGCCAGCTGAAGCTGAAGCCGTCCGGCTATCTCTGGGTCGAGCCCGGCACCTCGCGCACCTCGATCCCCGGCGTCTTCGCCGCCGGCGACGTCTGCGACGACGTCTATCGCCAGGCCGTCACCGCCGCCGGCATGGGCTGCATGGCCGCGCTCGAGGCCGAGAAATATCTCGCCGGCCACGGCGCCTGATCGATCGCATCCGCGCGCGAGGCGAGGACGGACCGCCTCGAACGCGACAAGAGACTTCTTGGGGGGAACGTTCCCATGGATTGGGACAAGTTGAGGATTTTCCACGCCGCCGCCGACGCCGGGTCGTTCACCCACGCCGGCGAGTTCCTGGAGATGAGCCAGTCGGCGGTGAGCCGACAGGTCTCCGCTCTCGAGCAGGATCTCGGCGTGCCGCTGTTTCATCGCCACGCCCGTGGCCTGATCCTGACGGAACAGGGCGAGCTGCTCTTCCGCACCGCCCGCGAGGTGATGCTGAAGCTCGAGCAGGCCCGCTCCCGTCTCGTCGAGACCCGCGAGAAGCCGACCGGCACGCTGCGCGTCACCACCACCGTCGGCCTCGGCACCTCCTGGCTGACCTCGCGCATCCACGAATTCGTCGAGATGTACCCCGAGGTCGAACTCGAGCTGATCCTCGACGACCAGGAGCTCGACCTCGCCATGCGCGAGGCGGACGTGGCGCTCAGAGTGCGTCAGCCGGTCCAGCCGGATCTGATCCAGCGCAAGCTCTTCGCCATCCACTACCACCTCTACGCCTCGTCGACCTATCTCAAGCGTCACGGCAACCCGGAGACGATCGAGGAGCTCGACAACCATCGCATCATCACCTTCGGCTCGTCCGCTCCGGTCTATCTGCGCGACATGAACTGGCTGGAGACCGCCGGCCGTCCGCTCAATGCGCCGCGCCGGCCCTGCCTGAAGATCAATTCGGTGTTGGCGATCAAGCGCGCCGTGCAGCGCGGCGTCGGCGTCGCGCTGCTGCCGGACTACCTGATCGACGGCAATTCGGACCTGGTGCAGCTGATCCCGGAAGCCGACGTGCCGGCCTTCGACTGCTACTTCGTCTACCCCGAAGAGATGCGCAACACCGCCCGCGTCAAGGTCTTCCGCGACTTCCTGATCTCCAAGGCGGAGCGCTGGACCTTTTGAAAGGCGGCGCTCCTCACATGAAGAGCGCCTCCTTCTCCAGCCCCTTGTAGAGCCCGGCGACCTGTTCGGCGTAGCCGTTGAAGAGCCGCGTCGGCACGCTGTCCTCCGGCCCGACCCGGCGCTCGCTCGCTTGAGACCAGCGCGGATGCGCGACCTTCGGGTTGACGTTGGCCCAGAAGCCGTATTCGTCCGGCCCCAGCGCCTCCCAGAAGGTCTCCGGCCGCTTCGCCACGAAGGAGAAGCGGACGATCGACTTGGCCGACTTGAACCCGTATTTCCACGGGACCACCAAGCGGATCGGCGCGCCGTTCTGCGTCGGCATCGGCTTGCCGAAGACGCCGACGGCGAGGAAGGCGAGTTCGTTGGTCGCCTCCGCCATCGTCAGCCCCTCGACATAGGGCCAGGGATACTGCGGCGCGTTCTGGCTGCGCGCCACCTTCGGATCGAGGAAGGTCTCCATCCGGAGATACTTCGCCTCCGCCTTCGGCTCGGCGAGCTTGACGATCTCGGCGAGCGGGAAGCCGGTCCACGGCACCACCATCGACCACGCCTCGACGCAGCGATGGCGGTAGATCCGCTCCTCGAGCGCCACCTTCTTCAGGAGATCGTCGACGTCGAGCGTCAGCGGTTTCTCCACCAGCCCGTCGATCGTGATCGTCCACGGCGAGGTCTTCAGCTTCTGCGACGCCGACTGGACATATTTCGAAAAGCCGAATTCGTAGAAGTTGTTGTAGCCGGTGACCGCCTTTTCTGGCGTCAGCGCCTCGGCCGCATGGAAGGCGGCGCTGGGCGCGGCCGGCAGCATCCCGTCGATCGCCGCCGCCCGCGCCGGATGCGCTCGGCCGAGAAGGCCGGCGGCGAGCGCGCCCGCGCCGAAGCCGATGAGGCGCCGCCGCTCGAAGAACAGCGCCTCCGGCGTCGTCTCCGCTTCCCGCATCTCCCACGATCGCCCGAGAAACCGCATCGCATCCTCCTCGCGAGTGTCCTGATGTTCACTCTACGAAAGCCGGAGCGCATTCGTTTCAGAGAAAGGGATCACATCCGATCGAAATGCCGTGATCGGGCCTCAGCGCCCGGCGTCGGCGACGATCTCGCCGATCACCCGGGCGAACGCCGCATCGAAGGCCGCGACCACCGCCTTCGCCGTGTCGCTCGCCACCGGCTCTTCGGCCCGACGCTCGACGACCGAGGCCACCCGGCCGGTGCGGTCGTCCATCGTCTTGACCGCCAGCGCCACTTCGACCCGCCTCTCGCCGACGAGATAGTCGAAGGCGCGCACGTCGACGATCAACTGCCGATCGATGGCGAGCCCCTGCCCCGGCCGGCCGGCGGCGCGGAACCGCCCCGACCGCTCCAGCGCCTCGACCAGCCGCGACTGGATCAGCCGCGGCAGGCGATCCGACCATTGCGCGCCGGAATAGAAGGCGATTTCGGTGGCGCTCGGACGAACCAGCAGCCGATCGGTGTCGTAGGCGCGGTCGACCACCGGTTCCGGCACCAAGACCTGCAGCGGCCGTCCCTTCGCCTGCGTCGTCACCGCCGGCGTGGTCAGATCGAACGTGTCGACCTTGCCGCCGTCGCCGAGCGGAAGCGGCGTGCAGGCGGCGAGCGCCGAGACGAGAAGGCCGAGCGCGACGAAACGCGCCGCGCGCGCACGCGCCGTCCCGTCCTTCGCCTCGCCCGTCCGTCGCGTCATCGCCGATTCCCCGAATACTCCGGCACGTTGCCGCCGGAGCCGCCGAAGATCAACCGCTTCGGATCCCGATCGAGATTGGTGACGGCGCGATCGATCGCGCCGACCGCCCGCCGCCCGTCGGAGACGAAGTCGCGCAGGTCGCGCAGGCCCGCGCCGAGATCGCCGGCCTTGGATTGGAACGCAACCGCTGTCTCGCGGATCGCCTTGGCCGCGTCCTTGGCCTCGGCGAGGAAGTCGCCCGCCTTCGCCGCCAACCCCTTGCCTTCGTCGGAGCCGGCCAGCCCGTCGAGCTTGGCGAGGATGCCGTCGATCCGCTTCGAAGCCTCGTCGAGCCGCGCCATGGTGGCGTCGGCGTGATCGACCACCGAGGCGACCTTGGTCTTGTCGACCGCCACGACCAGATCGTCGACGTGAGCGACCAGCGTCTCCGCCTTGCCGGAGACCTTGGACAGAACGTCCGCCGCCTTGCCGACCGAGCTCATGAAGTCGCGCACCCCGTCGCGGTTTTCGGCCAGCACGTTGGAAAAGGCCTCGATGTTGTGGACCGTCGTCTCGACCGACTTGGCGTTGTCCTTGACGACCTGATCGATCGAGCCGACCGCGCTGTCGACCTTGGCCAACACCCGTTGCGCGCCCTCCAGAATGTCCTGAACCGAGGAGCGTTCGGCCAGCATCACCCGATCGTTCTCGGCGATCCCCAGGAGATCCTGCGCCTGCGCGGACCCGCCCCAGATCTGCACGTAGGACGCGCCGGTCAGGCCCTGATAGCCGAGCGAGACGTGGCTGTCGGTCTTGATCGGCGTCGTCGTCTCCACCGTCACCCGCGCCACCACCCGTTCCGGATCGGCCGGCGAGAAGGAGAGCTTGGTCACCTCGCCGACCTTGATGCCGTTGAAGGTCACCGTCGCGCCGGTGACGAGGCCCGACACGGACCCCGGAAAGACCACGGTGACGAAGGCGCGGCCCTGCGCGTCCGAGCCGCCGAGCAGCCAGAACGCCGAGCCGAACCCGGCCGCGATCAGGGCCAGCATGAACAATCCGACGGTGATGAGATTGGCGCGCGTCTCCATCCGTCTCACCCCTTCGGTTGCGCATCGACGAGGCCGCGCGCCCGCGCGCCCCGGAAATAGGACTTCACCCAAGGATCCTCGAAGGTCAGCATGGTGGACAAGGGCCCTTCCACCAGAACCCGCCGATTCCCGAGCACCGCTATTCGGTCGCACACCGACCGCAGACTGTCGAGGTCGTGCGTCACCATGAACACGGTCAGCCCCAGCGTGTCGCGCAGTTTGGCGATGAGGTCGTCGAAGTCGCCCGCCCCGATCGGGTCGAGGCCCGAGGTCGGCTCGTCGAGGAAGACGATCGCCGGATCGAGCGCCAGGGCCCGGGCGAGGCTCGCCCGCTTGATCATGCCGCCGGAAAGCTCGGAGGGGTATTTCTCCGCGGCGTCGGCCGGCAGACCGACCATCGCGATCTTCAGCCGCGCCAGATCGTCCATCAGCCCCTGCGACAGCTTCAGATGCTCGCGCATCGGCACCTGGATGTTCTCCCGCACGGTCAGCGAGGAGAACAACGCGCCGTGTTGGAACAACACGCCCCAACAGCGCTCGATGCCGGTGCGGGTCGCCTGATCGACCCGATCGAGATCGTGGCCGAACACCTCGATCGAACCGCCGCGGCGCGGATTGAGCCCGAGGATGGTGCGCATCAGCACCGACTTGCCGGTGCCCGACCCGCCGACGAAGCCGAGGATCTCGCCGCGTCGAACGTCGAGATCGAGCCCGTCGAGGATCAGCTTCTCGCCGAAGCCGACGGTCACGCCGCGGCAGCGGATGATCGGCTCGCCCATCGTCAGGCCGTCGGCGCACACGCTCATCTCACAACCCCGCCGCGGCGTAGAACATGGCGAAGATGCCGTCGACGACGATCACCATGAAGATCGACTTCACCACCGCCATGGTGGTGTGGCGTCCGAGCGATTCCGCGCTGCCCTCGACCGACAGCCCCTCCATGCAGGCGATCAGCGCGATGATCAGCGCCATGAACGGCGCTTTTGCGACGCCGACCAGGAAGGTGCGCAACTCCACCGCCTCGTGCAGACGATGCAGGAAGGTCGTCGTCGGAATGTCGGCGTAGACGTTGCAGACGATCGCCGCCCCGAAGATCGAGGCGAGATCGGAGAGGAAGGTCAGGATCGGCAGCGCCACCATCAACGCCAGCATCCGCGGCACCACCAGGATCTCGATCGGATCGAGCCCGGTCACCTTCAGCGCGTCGACCTCCTCGCGCATCCGCATCGAGCCGAGTTCGGCGGTGAAGGCGCTGCCCGAGCGGCCCGCCACCATCACCGCCGTCAGGATCACCGCGATCTCGCGCAGCGACAGCACCCCGACCATGTCGACGACATAGAGGTCGGCCCCGAACCGGCGGAAGTAGAACGCGCCCTGCTGCGCGATGATGCAGCCGATCAGGAAGCTCATCAGCGTGATGATCGGCACCGCGTCGAGCGCCGTGCGCTGCAGCTGATGGACGAAGGGCACGAAGCGGATCCGCGACGGATGGATCGCGCCCTGCGCCACCGCCACCGTCGCGCCGCCGAGCAGCGTCAGCACCGACTTGGCCTCGGCGAGGAGCCCCACGCCCCACCGGCCGAGGTCGATCAGGAAGCCGATCACCGGCCCCGGGCCGAGCTGCGGCGCGACCGGCGGCCGATCGGCCCCGGCGACCTCCTCGAACAACACCCGCGCCGTCGCGTCGAGCCCGACCACGCGCCGACGCTCCATCGGCGTCTCGGCGGTCAGCCGCTCGAGCAGCAGCGCCCCGGCGGTGTCGAGCCGCCCGAGCTCCGAGAAGTCGAAGACGACCTCGCCGGTCCCGCCCGCCGCCTCGCGACGAAAGGCCGCGAACGCCTCTTCGATCGGACCGACGGTGCGGATCGTCCAATCGCCCGACAGGCGCAGCGTCCGGCCGCCGGCGTCCGGGTCCGCTCGGAAGCTCGGCGTGGCCTGCGCCCAGGGCATGAGGGGGGACGGCGCGTCCATCGGATCTCCGAGCCGGAGGTGAGCGGCGCCCCGCTTCGCGGAGACCGCCGCTCTCCCCGGCGCTCATTGCATGACGCGGCGTCTTGTCGGTCGACCGCGCCGCCTCGTATGAATCGTCTGCCGAGTGTGCCGTCGCCCGGCCTCGGTCCGCAAGGTCGCATGCGTTGTGCGACATCGACCGTGACGAACCGACGACGGCCGCGCCGACGCGTCCGGACGCAAGGAGAGCTCCATGGAAATCGCCCGCCCCTACCTCCTCTTCCTCGGCGACGTGCCGGACGCCCTCGCCGCCAAGACCGCGCTCGGCATCGTCGACTGGCGTCCCGAATGGTGCCTCGGCCAGTTGCGCCTGCCCGGCTGCGCGGCGGATGCGAAGATCCCCGACATGAGCGTGGCCGAAGCCGTCGCCGCCGGGGTGAAGACCATGGTGGTCGGCGTCGTCAACGCCGGCGGCGTCCTGCCCGAACACTGGATCTCGACCATCGTCGCCGCCCTCGACGCCGGCCTCGACGTGGCCACCGGCCTGCACGTCCGCCTCGCCTCGATCCCGGCGATCGCCGAGGCCGCCGCCCGCTCGGGCCGCGCCCTGCACGACGTCCGCCACACCGCCGAGCGCTTCGCCACCGGCAAGGGGACGAAGCGCCCCGGCCTGCGGCTGCTCACCGTCGGCACCGACTGTTCGGTCGGCAAGAAGTACACCGCCCTCGCCCTCGAGAAGGAGATGCGCGCCCGCGGCCTCGACGCCGACTTCCGCGCCACCGGCCAGACCGGCGTCTTCATCTCCGGCCGCGGCGCGGCGATCGACGCGGTCGTCGCCGACTTCATCTCCGGCGCGGTCGAATGGCTGTCGCCGGCGGCGAGCCCCGACCATTGGGACGTCGTCGAGGGCCAGGGTTCGCTCTATCATCCGAGCTTCGCCGGCGTGTCGCTCGGCCTGCTGCACGGCGCCCAGCCCGACGCCTTCGTCGTCTGCCACGAGCCGACCCGCACCAGGATGCGCGGCGTCGAGCACGCTCTGCCGACGATCCGTCAGGTGATCGACCTGACCGTCGCCTGCGGTCGGCTGACCAACCCGGCGATCCGCCCGGTCGGCATCGCCATCAACACCCAACATCTCGACGAGGCCGAAGCGCACCGGGTCTGCGAGGAGGCCGCGGCCTTCCACGATCTGCCCGCCTCCGATCCGGTCCGCTTCGGCGTCGCGCCGATCGTCGACCGCCTCCTCGCACTCTTTCCGAAGAGCTGAGCCCGATGACCCTCGCCCTCACCGTCGCGGTCGAACGCTTCCCCATCGCCGGGGCCTTCACCATCTCGCGCGGCAGCCGCACCGAGGCGGTGGTCGTCACCGCCGCCCTGACCGACGGCAAGTCGGTCGGGCGCGGCGAATGCGTGCCCTACGCCCGCTACGGCGAGACCGTCGAGGGCGTCGTCGCCGAGTTGGAGCGCGTCGCCCCGGCCGTCGCCGAAGCCGGCTTCGACGCGTGTCGGCTCGCGAGCCTCCTGCCGGCCGGCGCGGCGCGCAACGCCCTCGACTGCGCCTTCTGGGACTTCGAGGCGAAACGCAGCGGCGTGCCCGTCCGCATCGCCGCCGGCCTCGACGAGCCGCATCCCCTCGTCACCGCCTATACCCTGAGCCTGGGCGCGCCCGAGAGCATGGCCGCCGCCGCTCGCGCCGCCGCCGCCCGGCCGCTGCTCAAGGTCAAGCTCGGCGGCGAAGGCGACGCCGAGCGCATCGCCGCGGTGCGCGAGGGCGCGCCCGAGGCGCGCCTGATCGTCGACGCCAACGAGGCCTGGCGCGAGGCGACGCTTCACGCCAATCTCGCCGCTTGCGTCGAGGCCGGCGTCGAACTGATCGAACAACCCCTGCCGGCCGGCGACGACGCCGCGTTGATCGGTCTCGCGAGCCCGATCCCGATCTGCGCCGACGAGAGCCTGCACACCTCCGGCGATCTCGAGGCGCTGACCGACCGCTACGCGGCGATCAACATCAAACTCGACAAGACCGGCGGCCTCACCGAGGCCCTGCGCCTGCTGCGCGCCGCCCGCCGCCTGCGCCTGCGCGTCATGGTCGGCTGCATGGTCGGCACTTCGCTCGCCATGGCGCCGGCGGTGTTCATCGCCCGCGACGCCGACTTCGTCGACCTCGACGGACCGCTGCTGCTCGCCCGCGACCGCGTCCCCGGTCTGACCTACGAGGGGTCGACCGTCTATCCGCCCGAACCGGCCTTGTGGGGCTGAGCTGCCGTCGCCTGGACCAGGATCGCCCCGCCGATCGCCGCCAGCACCGCCATCGCCGCGAAGCCGCCGCCGCCGTAGTCGCGGTAGAGCGGCCCGCAGGCGAGCGTCGCCGCCGCCATGGCGAGCCCGTTGACCGACACCATCAACCCCTGTGCGGTCGCCGCGCGCCGGTCCTCGACCGACCGCGCGATCACCGTCATGGTGCCGAGATGCGTCGCCGCGAAGGTCGTCGCGTGCAGCAGCTGCACCACGATCCACGGCCCGATCGCCCCGTCGAGGAACGGGAACAGGCTCCAGCGCAGCACCCCGCCGATCCCGCCGAGCGCCACCAGCCCGCGCGGCCCGAGCCGCGGCAGGACGTGGCCGGAGAAGGTGAAGAGCGCGATCTCGCCGGTCACCCCGACCGCCCAGAGGACGCCGATCTCGCTGCCCGAGAAGCCGAGCGAGGCCCAGTGCAGGCTGGAGAAGCCGTAGAGCATGGCGTGGCTCGACTGCAGCACCGCCGCCCCGATCAGCACCTTCATCAACCGCCGATCGGTCGCCACTTCGCCGAGGCCGCGCAGCAGGCTCGTCGCCTCGCGCGGTCGCGGGGTCTCCACCCGGTCGCGCGGCAGCAGGAAACCGGCGGCGAACTGAGCGCCGAAGCCGACCATCAGGAAGCCCCAGATCCCGATTTCGCCGAAGCGCGCCGCCACCACGCCGCCGGCGAGATTGGCCGCCACGAAGGCGGCCGACCCCCACACCCGCATCCGCCCGTAGACCGCCTCGCCGCGGCGCACCGCCCCGGTCGCCAGCGCGTCGGTCACCGGCAGGATGCCGTTCCACGCCGCCGCCACCGCCGCGCTGGTCAGAAGCAGGGGCCAGAAACCCGCCGCCGGCCCCACCGCCGCCATCGCCGCCATCGCCACCGCCGAATAGAGGATCAGCGCCCACCGCCGATCGCCGAGCGTGTCGGCGAAGGATCCGAGCAGCGACGCCGTCGTCACCCGGAGCACGATCGGCACGGTGGTGACCAGCGCGATCTCGGCCGCATCCAGCCCTCTGGCGGCGAGCAGCACCGGAAAGAACGGCAGATGCACGCCGAAAGGCACGAAGGACGCAGCGAAGAAGAGGGAAATTCGCGCAGGCGTGGAAGAAATCTGCATCTCGATTGCTCTGATTTTTACGAACTCATAAACTTCTCGGGAGAGATTCGCAGTGTAGGAATCCGCATTCCCGCAACGCTGCGGAAGTCTTGCCCTGGCGGCACCGCATCTTCGACGAGCCTGCTCCATGACGACGACGCCCGCGCCGATCACGCCACTGCCCCTCGAAGATTACGACGCGATCGAAGCGGCGGTGATGGAGACGCAGCGCGGCCGCTGGTTTCTCGCCGAATATGCCCGCCGCAACCGCAATTCCGACACCGATCAGGTCCTGACCGCGCTCGAACGCATCGAGCGCACCCTGCGCCGCGACCGCGCCGCCCCCGACATCGACCGCATCCGTCTCGATCTCGCCGACATGGCCGAGGCGATTTCCCGCACCAAGCTGGAAATCGCCCAGATGAAGATCGAATCGGAGGAAGGCGGCCGCTTCGCCGAGGCGAGCCAGGAGCTCGACGCCATCGTCGGCCAGACCGAGGCCGCCACCAACGACATTCTGCTCGCCGCCGAGGGCATCCAAGAGGCCGCTTGGACCCTGCGCGAGGACGGCGCCTCCGCCGAACTCTGCGACAAGCTCGACACCCACGCCACCGACGTCTACACCGCCTGCTCCTTCCAGGACCTGACCGGCCAACGCACCCGCAAGGTGGTCACCGTGCTGCGCTACCTGGAGAGCCGCATCAACGCGATGATCGACATCTGGGGGCTGCAGGAAGACGACGCGGCCATCCCCGTCGACGCCCCCTTCGATCCGATGGACGCCCGCCCCGACGCCCATCTGCTCAATGGCCCGCAGCTCGCCGGCCGCGGCGTCGACCAGGATCAGGTCGACGATCTGATGTGGGCGCAGAGCAACGAAATCGCCTTCGAGGCAGCCGGCGCGATGCCGGAAATGCTCGAGGAGGAAGCTCACGAAGAGACGTCGTCGGCAGAACCGGTCGCGCACGAACCTCTCCACGAGCCGACCGCCGACGTCTTCGAGGCGACGTCCGCCGCCGATCTCGACTACGCCGCCGCCGACGTCTTTTCCTCGGAGGACGCCTCGCGTCTCGCCGCCGACCATCGCGCGCCCCTCGCCGAAGAGCCGGCCACGCCGACGATCGTCACCGTGGCGCTCGGCGCCACGCTCGCCACCATCGCCGTCGCCGCCGAAGCGGCGGCCGACGCCCAACCGGCGCTGAGCCTCGTCACCGCCGTCGATCCGATCGCCGAGATGTCGGCCGAACGTCGGCTGATCACCTTCGGCTGATCGATTGCGACCCCGTCACGATCTCCGAAGCAGCCGCAGTCGGCGGCGTGCCGCCTCCTGCGCCCGTCGCCGCTTCTGCGCCTCTTCGATCGCCTCGACGAACTGCTGGGTCGAATGCGCCCAGCTGTAGTTCGCGGCGAGTTCCAGCGCCCGCGCCCGGTCGATCTGCAGCGCCGCCAGAGACGCCTCGCGCAGATCCTGCGACAGGGCCCCAGCCTCGGTGCCGCCGACGATGTCGATCGGCCCCATCACCGGATAGGCGGCGACCGGAAGCCCCGACGCGAGCGCCTCGACGATCACGTTGCCGAAGGTGTCGGTGAGCGAAGGGAAGACGAAGACGTCCGCCGCCGCATAGTGCCGCGCCAGATCCTCGCCGACCTTGGCGCCGAGGAAGTGCGCCTGCGGATAGGCCTGACGCAACGGCTCGAGCTGCGGCCCCTCGCCGATCACCACCTTGGAGCCGGGCAGATCGAGATCGAGGAAGGCCTCGAGGTTCTTCTCCACCGCGACGCGGCCGACGTTGAGGAAGATCGGCCGCGGCAGACCGGCGTAGACGTCGTCGAGCCCGTCGCGCGGATGGAACAGCGCCATGTCGACGCCGCGCCCCCAGAACATCAGATTGTCGTGGCCGTGGCTCTCGAGTTCCTTGCGCAGGCTCTCCGTCGCCACCAAGCAGCCGAGCCCGGAATTGTGGAACCGACGCAGCCACGCCCGGATCGGCCCGATCGGGATGAACGGCCAGCGCGACACGACATATTCGGGAAACCGGGTGTGGTAGCTCGACGTGTAGCCGCACTTGCCGCGATCGAGCGCCGCGCGCCGCGCCATGATGCCGAGCGGCCCTTCCGTCGCGATGTGGATGTAGTCGGGCTGGACCTCCTCGATCCGCCGCCGGACCGACCAGGGCGACACCAGCGACAGCCGGATCTCCGGGTAGCTCGGGCACGGCAGCGTGCGATACGACTGCGGCGTCATGAACACCACGTCGAACCCGATCCCGATCAGTTCGTCGGCGAGTCTTTCGAGCGAACGCACCACGCCGTTGATCTGCGGACGCCAGGCGTCCGTGACGATGAGCAGTTTCTTCTTGTCGTTCATGCCGCGGCGAGGGCCTCGTCTTCCGTGTCCGAAGGCGATGTCTCCCCGAGACGCCGCCACGTGATGACCTCGAAGGTGCCGTCGTGGCTCTCCGCCACCGCCGTGCAGCTCTCCACCCAGTCACCGGTGTTCATATAGGTGACGCCGTGATGTTCGGCGATCGTGGCGTGATGGATGTGGCCGCAGATCACCCCGTCGACGCCGATCCGCCTGGCCTCGCCGGCCAGCGTCTTCTCGAAGTCGCCGATGAAGTTGACGGCGTTCTTCACCTTGAGCTTGGCCCAGGCCGACAGCGACCAGTAGGGGAAGCCGAGGCGGCGACGCACCGCGTCGACCACCGTGTTGATCGCCAGCGCCAGATTGTAGGCGCCGTCGCCGAGCAGGGCCAGCCACTTGGCGTGGCGCACCACGACGTCGAACTGGTCGCCGTGGATGACCAGCATCCGCCGCCCGTCGATCGTCTCGTGGATGGCGTGATCGGCCACCTCGACGACGCCGAAATGGGTGCCGAGAAAGTCGCGCAGGAATTCGTCGTGGTTGCCGGGGACATAGACGATGCGCGCGCCCTTGCGGCCCTTGCGCAGGATCTTCTGCACCACGTCGTTGTGGGTCTGCGGCCAGTACCAACCGCGTTTCAGACGCCATCCGTCGACGATGTCGCCGACGAGGTAGATCGTCTCCGCATCGTGGTACTTGAGAAAGTCGATCAACAGTTCCGCGCGACAGCCCCAGGTACCGAGATGGATGTCGGACAGGAACAGCGCATGGAAGTGTCTGGATTCTGTCGTGGCCGCCATCGTGACGGGCTCCGATATTCGTTCGAGTTCGACCACCCGAAGAACACGAGTCCCATCACGGTTTCATGACACGGCGCAGAAGATCAGCTCCGCGCCGCGAAGAACGGCGCCCAATTGGTCTTGGTCCACGACTGCGACCGAGCCCGCGCCGTCCGGTAGGAGGAGACGATTCGCGCCGAGATCTCGTCCCTTCCGGCGAGTTCGGCGAGGAGATCCTCGCCGTGGCCGCGCGCCGCCGTCACGATCGCGGCGGGAATCGTCTTCGCCTCGACGCCGTGCGTCGCGACCATCGCTTCGAGCGCCACGGCGTTGGCCCATTCGGCCTGGGCGAGCGCGCTGGCGTGTTCCTGGCGCGCCGCCGCCGCGACGATCGCCGCGAGATCCGCCGGCAGCGCCTGGAGCGCCTTCGTCGAAACGATCGCCTCGCCGGCGCCGTTCGGCTTGTCGAAGCCCGGACCGTAATAGTGGCGGGTCAGCCGATGCAGGCCGACGGCGAGATCGGAGGCCGGCGCGAGCAGTTCGGCCGCGTCGACGACGCCGGCCTGGAAGGCGGAATAGACCTCGCCCGGCGCCAGCGTCACCGGCGTCGCCCCCATCCGCCGCCAGATCTCCGCGCCGAGCCCGACGATGCGGATCTTCAGACCCTTGACGTCGTCGAGACCGGCGAGTTCGCGTCGGAACCAACCGGCCATCGACACGCCGGTGTTGCCGGCGACGAAGGGCGTCACCCCGTGCGGGGCGTAGAGCTCGTCCCACAACGCCTGACCGCCGCCCTGTTCGAGCCAGGAGAGATGTTCGAGCGGCGTCAGACCGAACGGCAGCGAGGTGAACACCGGCGCCGCCGGCATCTTGCCGACCCAGTAGAGCGAGGCGGTGTGGCCCATCTCGGCCGAACCGCCGGCGACCGCGTCGAACACTTCCAGCGCCGGCACCAGCTCGCCCGCCGCATAGAGCTTGATGGTGAGACGCCCGTCCGAGAGCCGCTCGATCGAACGCGCCAGACGCTCCGCCGAGACGCCCGGTCCCGGCAGGTTCTTCGGCCAGGAGGTCGCCATCCGCCACTCGACCAGCCCCTTGGCGACCGCCGGGCGGGCGAGCGTCGCGCCGGCGGCGAGGCCGAAGGCGCCGAGCGCGCCGCGACGGGTGGTGAGCTTCGCCTGCGTCATGAGATCCCTCCCGCGCCCGCCGGGCGCGTCGTCTTCGTGCCGGATGGGTCGATCACGGGTCAGCCCCGCGTCGCCCAGAGAGCGTGGAAATGATCGACCGGTCCGTGGCCCCGGCCGACGCCGAGCCGATCGGCGGTGCGGATCGCCGCCGTCAGATAGGCCTTGGCGGCCCGCGCCGCCTGGGTGAGGTCGAGCCCCAGCGCGAGGCCTGCGGCGATCGCCGAGGAGAGCGTGCAGCCGGTGCCGTGGGTGTTGCGGGTCGGATGGCGCATCGCCGAGAACCATTGCGTCTCGTCGCCGGCGATCAACACGTCTTCGGCCGCGTTGCCTTCGCCGTGGCCGCCCTTGACCAGCACCGCCCGCGCCCCCATCGCCAGGATCGCCCGCCCCTGCGCGACCATCGCCTCGCGGCTCGTCGCCGGGGCGGTCTCGGTCAGTTTCGCCGCTTCCGCGAGATTGGGCGTGACCACCAGCGCGCGCGGCAACAGCACGTCGCGCAGCGTCGCGATCGCCTCCGGCGCGAGCAGCACGTCGCCGCTGGTCGCCACCATCACCGGATCGAGCACCACCTTCTTCGCGCCCCACCGGTCGAGCCCGGCGGCGACCGCCCGGATCACCGGCGCCTGCGACAGCATGCCGATCTTCACCGCGTCGAAGCCGATGTCGGAGAAGACCGCATCGATCTGCGCGGCGACGAACTCCGGCGGCACGTCGAGCACGCCGCTGACGCCCTGCGTGTTCTGCGCCGTCAACGCCGTGACGACGCTCGCCCCGTAGACGCCGAGCGCCGAGAAGGTCTTCAGATCCGCCTGAATCCCGGCGCCGCCGCCCGAATCCGATCCCGCGATGGTGAGCGCCTTCGCCGTCACGTCCTCGTCCCCCCTCGCGCCGCCAGAGTCTTTTCGACCGCCGCCCGCAGGCCCGCCGTCGCCGCCCGCGGATCCTCCGCCATGAAGATCTCCGAGATCACCGCCACCCCGTCGGCGCCCGCCGCGATCACCTCGCCGGCGTTGTCGGCGCGGATCCCGGCGATCGCCCCGACCGGCAGGTCGGCCCGGAGCGTCCGCGCCCGATGCGCGATCCGCGCCAGACCGTCGAGCCCGACCGGCGGATCGACGTTGTGCTTGGAGACGGTGGCGAAGACGCCGCCGATGCAGACGTAGTCGACCACCTCGATCGGGATCGCCAACGCCTGATCCTCGGTCTTCACCGTCAGTCCGATGATCGCCCGGCCGCCGAGCAGCCGCCGCGCATCGATCGGCGTCATGTCGTCCTGACCGACGTGGACGCCGGCCGCCCCGGCGGCGAGCGCCACGTCGACCCGGTCGTTGACGAGCACCGGCACGCCGGAGCCGGCGAGCGCCGCGACCACCGCCCGCGCCCGCTCGACCATGTCGCGCGTCGTTCCCCGCTTGTCGCGCAGCTGCAGGATCGTCGCGCCGCCGGCGACCGCCGCCCGCGCCAACGTCGCGAGGTCGCGGCCCCGGCAGTGCTCGGGATCGAGAATGGCGTAACAACGGATGTCGGGGCTCATCGGATCTTCGCTCGCGCCAGGATGGTTTCTTCGTCGAGCGCATGCAGCGCGTCGAGGATCTCGGCGGCGAAGCTGCCCGGCCCGTGCGCCGCCGCCGCCGCCGTCTCGCCCGCCACCCCGAGCACCACCAGCGCCGCGGCCGCCGCGATCACCGGATCCGGCTCGACCGCGCGGAAGGCGGTGGCGACCGCGAAACCGGCGCAGCCGATCGCCGTGACCCGGTCCATCAACGGATGGCCGTTCGCCACCCGGATCGTCCGCGTCCCGTCGGTGACGACGTCGATCTCGCCGGTCACCGCCAGCGTCGAGACGAAGTGGACCGCGAATTCGCAGATCGCGCCTTCCGTCGCCGGCAGGCCGGAGAGCCCCTCGAACTCGGCGTGGTTGGCGTGGACGAGGTCGGGCTCCATCTCGATCAGCCGCTTGGCGAAGTCGAGCCGCGACGGCGAGATCTGGATCTTCACCGGATCGAGCGTCCAGGGCACGCCGACGTCCTTGGCCACCTCGATCGCCGTCGTCGAGGCGTCGCGCCGCACCCGATCGAGCATGCCGAGATTGACCAGCAGCGCGTCGGCCGAGGCGACGAAGGCCGGCACCTCCTCCGGCGCGAAGGTCATCGACGGCTCGGCGCCCGCGGCGAGCAACATGTTCGCGGTGAAGGTCTGGGCGACCGGCGAGGTCAGCACGTGGACGCGCGGCCGTCGTTCGCGCAGCCGCGCGAAGATCTCGGCGACGCGAGCCGCTTCGAGCCGTCGCGCCTTGCCCACCAGCGAAGTCGTATGGGGAGTGGTATCGTACGTCATCTCAAATCCCTCCGCCGGAACGACCCGGATCAGGTTCGAGGGGTTGGCGTCGCCTCTCAGCCCGAACCGCGCCGGGCACCCCCTTGAGACGTCCGAGAGTTAAGCCGTGAAACGGTCGGACGCAAGAGGGGATCGCATCGCCTCCGCATCCCTCCGCTCTTGCCCCGGCGGCCCGCATCTGGTCGACTGGCGACGCACTCCGTCGAGGAACAGACGCGTATGAAGCCCTTCTTCGTTCTCATCAAATGCGCGCTCGGCCGCGCCTACGACGTCGCCACCGCGCTCGCCGACGCCGAGATCGCCTCGGAGATCTACTCGATCGCCGGCGATCACGACCTCATCGTCAAGTTCTACGTCGACGATCAGACCGACATCGGCCACTTCGTCACCCAGAAGGTCCACCCGATCCCGGGCATCGTCGACACCAAGACGCTGATCACCTTCAAGGCGTTCTGATCAGCTCCTCGGCGGGCGGAGCGCCGCCCGCGACCCCTTCTCACGAGGGTCACGTCCATGACCGACAGCCGCAACGTCGCTTTCCAGGCCCTGCGGGCGCACGCCCAGATCATGAAGTCGGCCCATATCGCCGATCTCTTCGCCGCCGACGCGGACCGCTTCGCCCGCTTCTCCGCCCGTCACGACGATCTCCTCCTCGACTATTCGAAGAATCGCCTGAACGACGAGACGATGAGCCTGCTCTTCGATCTCGCCCGCGCCTCGAAGCTCGACGCCCGCCGCGCCGCGATGTTCGCGGGCGAAAAGATCAACGCCACCGAGGGCCGCGCCGTCCTTCACGTCGCCCTGCGCAATCCCGACCGCCGCCGCCCCTACGCCGTCGACGGCCGCGACGTCACCGCCGACGTCGAGGCGGTGCTCGTGGCGATGAGCGCCTTCGCCGAGAAGGTCCGCTCCGGCGAGGCCGTCGGCGCGACCGGCGCGCGCTTCACCGACGTCGTCAACCTCGGCATCGGCGGCTCCGACCTCGGCCCCGCCATGGTCACCCTGGCCCTCGCCCCCTGGGCCGACGGCCCGCGCGTCCACTATGTCTCCAACGTCGACGGCGCCCATCTGCACGACACGCTGAAGGGGCTCGATCCGAAGACCACGCTGTTCCTGATCGCCTCGAAGACCTTCACCACGCTCGAGACCATGACCAACGCCGCCTCGGCGCGGAACTGGCTCGTCTCCGCGCTCGGCGAGGCCGCGATCGGCGACCATTTCGCCGCGATCTCGACCGCCATCCCCAAGGTCAAGGCCTTCGGCATCGCCGAGGATCGCATCTTCGGCTTCTGGGACTGGGTCGGCGGCCGCTATTCGGTGTGGTCGGCGATCGGCCTGCCGGTGATGCTCGCCGTCGGCCCGGACAACTTCCGCGCCTTCCTCGCCGGCGGCGCGGCGATGGACGACCATTTCCTGGAGACCCCGGTCGAGCGCAATCTGCCGGTGCTCCTGGCGCTGATCGGCGTCTGGTATCGCTCGCTGATGGGCATGCCGACCCAGGCGATCATTCCCTACGACCAGCGCCTCGCCCGCTTCCCGGCCCATCTCCAGCAGTTGGACATGGAATCGAACGGCAAGCGCACCCGCCGCGACGGCCGTCCGGTCGAAGGGCCGACCGGCCCGGTGGTCTGGGGCGAGCCCGGCACCAACGGCCAACACGCCTTCTTCCAGCTGATCCATCAGGGCACCGACGTCATCCCGGTCGACTTCCTCCTCGCCGCCGAGCCGAACGAGGCGATGGGCGACCACCACGTCAAGCTGGTGGCCAACTGCCTCGCCCAGGCCGAGGCCCTGATGACCGGCAAGAACGAACGCGCCGTCAGCGCCGAACTGCACGCCGCCGGCCTCGACCGGGCCGCCGCCGACGCGCTGATCCCGCACAAGGTCTTCCCCGGCAATCGGCCGTCGAACACCCTGATCTATCGCCGCCTCGACCCCTACACGCTCGGCCGCCTGCTGGCGCTCTACGAGCACAAGGTCTTCGTCCAGGGCCTGATCTTCGACGTCAATTCCTTCGACCAGTGGGGCGTCGAACTCGGCAAGCAATTGGCCACCGAACTCTTGCCGATGGTCGCCGGCGACGCGCCGATCGCCGGCCGCGACGGCTCGACCATGGGTCTGCTCGAACACTTCCACGCGCTCCGGGCGGAGGACTGAGCCTCACTGCGACGGCGGGGCCGGCCGAGGATGCGGATTGAGCGGAACCATGCCGCACATGTTCACGGCGAGATGTCCGTCGGCGCCGAACCGGCCGGCGAAGTCGAGCTCCGCCCCGACGGTCAACGGATAGCCGCACAGGCCGGGCACGGCGACGCTGGTCACCGTGACGAAGGTCGGCGCCTCGCCCTTGATCATCCGGACGACCCGAACCCGCGCCACGACGCTGCGGCCGTCGACCGACGGTCCGGACGCTTCGATCTCGCCCCGGAACGCGACCTCGGCGCGATCGAGCACCGTGGCGCGGTCGACCCGCGCGCAGGAGCAGGCGAGAGCCTCGGGCGAGACCGCGAAGGCGGCGGCGACGACCGCGGCGACGATCATCGATTTCGACATGTCCGGCCCTCCCTCTCGGCATGGCCCCCGCGACGAAGAGATGGGCTCGCCCTTCGGCTGCGCAATGCGCAATCGCCCCAGGCGCGAGGATCAGACCACGAACTCGATGCGCCACCCCTCGCCCAGTTCGGCCCGAAGGCGATCCGCCAGACGCTCTCCCTCCGCCCGAAACGCCGCCGCCGCCTCCGGCGAGCCGAAGCCGGAGCGGAGCGGTTCGTCACGATCGAGCGTCGCATCGAAGACCGCCGCCCAACGACCGAGATCGGCCACCAGCTCGGTCGAGATCGGCAGCTCGGCCGGATCGACTTCGCCGACGTCCTCGGCAGACGTGCCCCACAGAGGAAGGCAGTCGTAGTCCGCCATCAGTTTGAGCCGTCGCATCGCCATCGCCTCCGATCGGTGGCATCTTGCATCGGAATCGCCTTCCTTCGGTAGAGAGACCTCCACCGTGGCCGTCCCCCGCCTCACCCGTCGCGCCCTCCTCGCCGGCCTCGGCCTCGCGCCGCTCGCCGGCTGCATGGTCGGCGGCAATCCGCCGCTGCCCTTCTCGAAGGTGCGCGCCGTAGAGATCGACGTCCGCCCGCTCGTCGAACGTGGCCTGCCGAACTACGCCCAGAAGGTCGAAACGATCGGGCGGGCCGCCCTGCGCCGCGCCTTCGCCGACGCGCTCGCCCCGAGCGACGCCGATGCGCCGACCGTGACGGTGGTGATCTCCATGATCCACTTCGCCGCCTCCCCGTCCGGCCGCCGCGAGGCCCCCTTCCACGGCGGCTACGACGACGACGAGGCGACCGGTCGGCTCGACCTCGCCGGCACGTCGCGTCTGCTCTCCCTCAGCCGTCCGTTGCGCGTCACCCGCTCGCCCGCCGATTCGGGCCCCTGGTACGCGCCCGACTTCGACGACCGACGCCTCGAAAACCTGCTCGCGATCTTCGCGATCCGCGCGCGCCGCGAATTGGCCGACTGACGTACCGGCGCGCGCCCGGCCGCGCGCGCATTCGTTTCCCGGAGGTGAACATGGCCCCGCTTCGTGATCGTCTCACCCGCCGCGCCCTTCTCGTCGGGCTCGTCGCCACCCCCCTCTCCGGCTGCGTCGAGGGCGGCCTGCGCGGCTCCCTCGGCCTCGAGCCGAAACTGCCGCGTCGTCGGTTCCGCGCCCTGCGCATCGACGCCGCGCCGATGGCGAAGAAGGGTGTGCCGAACTGGGCCGCCCGCATCGCCGCCGCCGTGAAGGCCGCCGCCGAACCGGCCTTCGCCGACATGATCGACCCGAGCGACCGCAAGGCTCCGGCGCTCACTCTCGAAATCGACGCCTGCGATTTTCCGATCTGGCGGGCGTTGCACGACGTGCCCTTCGGCGACTTCGGCGCCGACGACGACAGCGACTGGATCGTCGGCCACGTCGTCTACGGCGCGGTCCGCCGCCGCGTCGCCGTCACCTCCGACGCCCGCGCCGCCGGCGCGCAATATCTGCCCGGCGTCGACCAACGCCGCATCGACCGCCTCGCCGCGATCTTCGCCGGCTGGGCGCGACGCGAGTTCGAGGACTGAGCCGTAACCGTTCGAGCCGGCGGGTGTATCCGTTCGATCCGTAGCGGAGAAGTCGAATCCCGTGTCTAATCTCGACCGAACCATGCAGGATGGGACGAGACGAGCAGGACCATGACGCCCAAGGGATTCTTCTCCTACGCCCACGACGACGACGAGCATCTCGGTCATGCGTTGACCGACCTCAGGGCGCGCATCGCCGGCGAAGTGTCGATGGTGCTCGGCGAAGACATCGACATGTTCCAGGACATCAAGGACCTCGGAACAGGCGATCGATGGGCGGAGAAGCTCCGCGCCGAGCTCTCGGAGGCGACCTTTCTGATCCCCGTCCTGACGCCGCGCTACTACAAACGCGAGTGGTGCCGCGAGGAAACCCTGAAGTTCTTGAAGCTGGCGGAGGAACAGGGGTTCGAGCCTCTCGTCTTCCCGGTGCTCTTCCTCCCCGACCACTTCCCCGATTCCGCTTGCGAGGTCAGGGCCGCGCTGCGCCCGTTCCAATACAAGGATTTCATCCCCTGGCGTCACGGCGGACCGACCGAACGGTCGCGTCTCGAGAACGCCTACGCTGAGGATATCGCCCGACGCCTCCACGAGCGGCTTCATCGGTCACCCGCCGCCGCGTCGTCCGTCAAAGTGGTGAAGTCGTCACCCTCGAAGCTCGATGCGCCCATCGTGGCGACGGAGACCAGCGCCGAGGGTCGGACGCGCGAGGCCGCACCGCCGCCGCCGACCTATCCGACCCTGGTGGTCGATCCGATGCCGAGGCGCGGCGATCACACCTCGATCCAGGCGGCCATCGACGCGGCCGAACCCGGCAGCCGCATCCTGATCCGCCCCGGCACCTATCGCGAAGCTCTACGGCTCTCCAAACCCTTGGAACTGATCGGCGACGGCGATCGTGATCGCATCGTCGTCACCACCGCAGAAGGCGACGCACTTATCTGCGACGCCCCGATGGCCCGCGTCATCGGGTTGACCCTGCGACGGGAGCCGGGCGACGAGGATTACGCGCTGTGGATCACCTCCGGATCCGTCGAAGTCGAGGACTGCGTCATCACCAGTCACTCGCTCGCCAGCGCTTCAATCCAAGGGAGCGAAGCGGCCCCAACCCTGCGTCGCTGCCGACTCACCGACAGTCCATTTGTAGGTCTCGCCGTGAGCGAAGGAGCTCGACCTACGCTCGAAGACTGTGAGTTTATCGGAAACACGAATGGTTCCACAGTACGAGATGAGGAAACACGCGCTACTTTCCGCCGATGCTTAGCTCGCGACAACAAGAATTTTGGATTCGTGTTC
Source organism: Hyphomicrobiales bacterium (assembly GCA_021286855.1). Lineage (GTDB taxonomy): Bacteria > Pseudomonadota > Alphaproteobacteria > Rhizobiales > Ancalomicrobiaceae > Pinisolibacter. The sequence continues at coordinate 191,088 of JAJTBO010000005.1, forward strand.
GCTTATAACACCACCAGCCTCGTCGACGACTGCGAAGCAATCGGCAATAAGTTGGGCGGGGTCGTAATTACCGAAGGTGCCGCCCCCCGTCTGCACGCTAGCCGGTTTCGTAGCAACCCTGGTCATGGAGTTTACATAAACAAAGCAGGGCGGGGTCGCTTAGAAGGTTGCGTCGTTGGCGAAAATGGTAACGCAGGGATCGAAGTTAGAGATAATGGTCTCCCCGAGGTACGCGGCTGTACGATCACTGGCAACAAATGGGAAGCTGTGCGAATCATCGATGGTGGCGGCGTCTTCGAAGGCAACGATCTCCGCGGCAACGAACGTGGCGCTTGGCTCGTCACTAAAGGCGCGGAAGAGAACCTCACTCGCAGCGACAACCGAGAGTGACCAGTGGCCTCGCCGCGATCTTCGCCGGCTGGGCGCGGCGGGAGTTCGAGGACTGATACCAACCTCATGAAGTCCTGACCTGTTTGAGGTAGGGATATGCGGTGAGA
>JAJTBO010000001.1 GCA_021286855.1 Hyphomicrobiales bacterium
GCGCCGGTGATGATCGCGAGAGCGATCAGCGAGGCGATCAGGCCGTACTCGATCGCGGTGGCGCCGGACTCGTCCTTCAGGAAACGAGAGAACTTGGTCATCTGAGAGCTCCTCAATTTACGCACACGGTATTCCGACTTCGCGTTCGACGGGTTTCGCGGAGGACCCTTTCGAAGTCTGAGGAGACACTACCGGTCGCGGCCTAATTCGGAGTAAACCCGATTGGTTAGCGAAAAATTCGAGCTCGAAGACGCAGACAGGGTTAGCAAAACTTTGCTCGTATCGGATACTTGCCGTCTTAAGCCTTCGTTCACCAAACCACGGCACGATGCTCGTGAACCTCCGCTCGGCGGCGGTCGCTTCCTCGGGGGCGTCCGCTCGGACGGCGCCATCTCACCGAGGTCTTCGCCCGTGCGCACCTCTACTTCCATCGCTCTCGCCCTCGCGGCGCTCGTCCTCGCGGTCCCCGCCGCGCGCGCCAAGGATCCGATCTCGGTGATGATCGACCGCGCCAAGGTGATGCGCATCTCCGCCCCGGCCGCCACCGTGGTGATCGGCAACCCGGCCATCGCCGACGCCTCGATCCAGGACCGTCAGACCCTGGTGATCACCGGCAAGATCACCGGCGTCACCAATCTCGTCATTCTGGACGCCAAGGGCGAGCTGATCGCCGACGAACTGGTCAACGTCGAGAAGGCCGATCGCGGCATGGTCACGGTGCAGCGCGGCGCCTCGCGCTACACCTACGCCTGCACGCCGAACTGCAACGTCGCGTTGGAGCCGGGCGACGCCAACGACTTCTTCTCGCAGGCCTCGTCGCAACTTTCCGGCCGCAACGGCTTCGTGACGTCGTCGTCGACCGGCGCGACGGGGCAGTGACGGCGGGCGCGAAAGGCGGTCGTTCTGCACCAATTCGTCAATCTTTTCGCGCGATCGTCCGTCCGAGGAGGCGGGAGGCCGACGCGTCTTTCCTCCGTCGAGGAGTGGTCATGGGTCTTCGGTTTCGCCGTGACGATGCACGATCGCCGCGCCCGGGCGAGGCGCGGTCGGGCTCGCTCCTGAGCCGTTTCGCGCGCGACACCCGCGCTGCGGCGGCGGTCGAGTTCGCGCTGGTCGCGGCTCCCTTCCTGTTTCTTCTCGGCGCGATCTTCGAACTGGCGATCCTGTTTCTGGCCTACCAGGTTCTCGACACGGCGACGGCCGACGCCTCGCGCCTGATCCGCACCGGCCAGGCCCAGCAGGCGAGCTATACCGCCTCCCAGTTCAAGACCCAGGTCTGCAACCGGCTCTATCTGTTGTTCGACTGCTCCGGCGTCTACGTCGAGTCGGTCGTCTATTCGAACTTCGCCTCGATCCCGAACCTGACGTCCTACACGGCCTACGTCGACTCGAGCGGCAACTTCGACCCGACCAAGGTCGCCGGCTACAATCCCGGCGTCGGCTCCGACATCGTGGTCGTCAGGGTGTTCTACGCCTATCCGGTGTTGTTCAAGAACCTGCTCTGGGACGAGACCTCCGCGCCCGGCGGCAAGATCCTGATGACCGGCGTCGCCGTCTTCCGCAACGAACCCTTCCCCTGGACGTGACCATGCGCGCGAAACCGTCGCGCGCAGCGGCGCGCCCCCGCAGCCTCCTCTCGCTCCTGCGCGATCGCCGCGCGGTGGCGGCGGTGGAATTCGCGCTGCTGTTGCCGCTGATGTTGACGTTGTTCATCGGCGGCAACGAGATCTCGACCGCGCTGGCGATCTACCGCAAGGTCGGCCACACCGGGTCGACCCTCGGCGATCTGGTCGCCCAGGTGAGCACGCTCACCGCCGCCGACATGACCGACATCCTCGCCGCCTCGTCCTCGGTGATGACCCCCTATTCGGCCTCGAAGGCCAAGATGGTCATCTCGGCGGTGAAGTACACCACCGCCTCCGGCTACAAGGTCTGTTGGAGCGCGGCCCAGAACGACAGCGTCTGGACCTCCGGTTCGTCGCCGCCGATCACCCTGCCGACCGGCCTCGTCTCCGACGGCGAGGAGGTGATCGTGACGCGGGTGCAATATTCCTACACCTCGCCCTTCTCCACGATCATGGCCGACATCTGGGGCTCGGGAGCGATCACGCTGTCCGACCTCTCCTATTTCCGGCCGCGCATCTCGACGACCGTCGTCTACGCCGGCGCGGACTGCTCCTGAGCGGTCGCGGCGCGCGCTGCATCGCAACATCCGGTGCGCTACCTACGGGACAGCCGGGACGGAAACGTCGTTCGAACATGCTATTTCGCTGAAGCGTCGCCGCGCGACGGGGCGACGAAGCGATCCGGCGAAGGCTCGGGAGGCGTTCGTTTCGGCGAAATGCGGGCTCCTTCGCGGTCGATGGTTCGAGCGGAGGTGGGAGGCCGATGATCGAAAACAAGCTCTGGGACGAGATCCGCACCGGCGCCGGCGCGGCGACGACGCGTCGCATTCGGGCGGACGACCTGTTTCTCTTCTCCCGTCTCACCGGCCACCACAATCCGTTCACCCTGCCCGCCGACGCTCTGCGCGCCGACGGCCGGTCCGCCGCCGCCGCGGCGCCCGGTTTTCTCGCCGCGGCCATCCTGTCGGCGACGGTCGGCAACCGCATGCCCGGTCCCGGCAGCCTGTGGAAGTCGGCGACGATCACCTTTCTCGCCTCCGTCCTTCCCGGCGACGAGTTGACCGCGTCCGTCACCGTCACCGCCAAATATCCCGACGGAACCGTCGCGCTCGCCTTCAAGGTGTCCAAGGCGAACGGCGAGGCGGTGATCGACGGCCACGGCGTCGTCGCCGCGCCGACCGCGCGCATCGTGCTGCCGCACATCGACATTCCCGAGGTGATGGTCGAACGCCACCTCGCCTTCGACCGCCTCCTCGCCGCCGCGCGCACCCTGCCGCCGACCCCGACCGCCGTCGTCCAGCCCGACGACGAGGCGTCCCTGAGAGGCGCCTGGGAGGCGTGGAAGGCGGGTCTGATCGATCCCGTCCTGGTCGGCGTGCGCGCCCGCCTCGAGAAATGCGCGGCGAAATGCGGCCTCGATCTCGCCGGCCTCGCCGTCGAGGCGGTCGCCGACGACGAACAGGCAGCCGCCCGCGCCGTCGCCATGGTTCACGAAGGCCGCGTCCGCTCGGTGATGAAGGGCCATCTCCACACCGACGTGCTGCTCCATCACATCGTCAAGAAGGACGGCGGCCTCAGGACCTCGCGCCGCCTCTCCCACGTCTTCGTCCTCGACGTGCCCGGCCGGCCGACGCCGCTCCTGATCTCCGACGCGGCGATCAACATCGCCCCCGATCTCGACGCCAAGGTCCACATCGTCCAGAACGCCATCGACCTCGCCCGCGCCATCGGCGTCGTTGTGCCCAAGGTCGGCGTGCTCTCGGCGGTCGAGACCGTCAATCCGGCGATCCCCTCGACCATCGACGCGGCGGTTCTCTCCAAGATGGCCGAGCGCGGCCAGATCCGCGGCGGCGTCGTCGACGGTCCGCTCGCCATGGACAACGCCATCGACGCCGGCGCGGCGGAGAGCAAGGGCATCGTCTCGCTGGTCGCCGGCCACGCCGACGTGCTGATCGCGCCCAATCTCGAGAGCGGCAACATGTTGGCCAAGGAACTGGTCTTCCTCGCCTCGGCCGAGACCTCCGGCCTCGTCATCGGCGCCAAGGTTCCGGTGATGCTGACCAGCCGCGCCGACGACGAGCGCGCCCGCCTCGTCTCCGCCGCGCTCGCTCAGCTCTACGGTCATTATCTCGAAACGGGCGACAGCCTCGTAACGCCCACCGCCACCGGAGACAGCCCGTGACCCGCGCCGTTCTCGTCGTCAACGCCGGCTCGTCGAGCCTGAAGTTCGCCGTCTACGCCGCCGACGGCGAGCGCCGTCGCCTCGCCGGCGGCCAGCTCGAGGGGATCGGCGTGCGTCCCCATCTCACCATCAAGGACGAAGGCGGCCATTGCCTGCTCGAATGGCGCTGGAAGGACGCCGGACGTCTGCCCGGCTCCGACGAGGTGCTGGTCGGCGTCATCCAGTTCCTCGGCGAGAACCTCGAGCTCGACATCGTCGGCGTCGGCCACCGTGTCGTCCACGGCGGCCCGACCTACGAGGCGCCGGTCGTCGTCGACGAGGACGTGATGGCCGATCTCGAGGGCTTCACGCCGCTCGCGCCGCTGCATCAGCCGCACAATCTCGCCGGCATCCGCGCCGCGAGCGCGGCTTTCCCCGGCGTGCCGCAGGTCGCCTGTTTCGACACCGCCTTCCACCGCCGCCACCCCTGGGTCGCCGACACCTACGGCCTGCCGCACGACCTGTGGCTCGAGGGCGTGCGCCGCTACGGCTTCCACGGCCTCTCCTATGAAGCGGTGTGGTCGAAGCTCGTCGCCCGCGCGCCGCACATGGCCGACGTCGGCCGCGCCGTCGTCGCCCATCTCGGCTCCGGCGCCTCGATGTGCGCGATCCACGGCGGCGTCTCGGTCGGCTCGACCATGGGCTTTTCGACCGTCGACGGCCTGCCGATGGGCACCCGCTCCGGCTCGGTCGACCCCGGCGTCCTGCTCTGGATGATGCAGGAGAAGGGCTGGAGCGCCGACGACATCACCCGCATCCTCTACAAGGAGAGCGGCCTCAAGGGCTTGTCCGGCATCTCCGCCGACATGCGCGATCTCGAAGCATCGGACGAGGAGGGCGCGAAGCGGGCGATCGCCTTCTTCGTCTTCCGCGTCAAGCGCGAGATCTGCGCCATGCTGTCGGTGCTCGGCGGCCTCGACGCGGTCGTCTTCACCGGCGGCATCGGCGAACATTCGGCGCTGGTGCGCGCCCGCGCGCTCGCCGGCCTCGACTTCATCGGCATCGAACTCGACCCGGCCGCCAACGCGGTCGACGCGGCCGTCATCTCGACGCCGACGTCGCGCGTCGTCGTCCACGTCATCCCGACCGACGAGGAAGGCGTGATCGCCGGCCACACGACCCGGCTGATCGCGCGCCGCGCCTGACCGAGCGAAGAACGGCCGCGCGCTCAGCCGCCCCTGACCGAGCGAAGAACGGCCGTGCGCTCAGCCGCGCGGCGGCGTGTCGGGTCCCGTCGGCTCGACGCCGTCGCCGTCCTTCGGCGTCAGGAGGTCGACGAAGGGGCGGTAGGACGGCGCGCCGACCCGGATGAAACCGCCGGAATGGACCCGTTCGATCGCCTCGTAGACGTCCGGATCGGCGTCGAGTTCGATCAGCATCTCGCGCAGACGCCGCTTCGTCCGCTCGTCGAGGCCCACGCCGACCGTGTGCGGCCCGAGCGGCAGGATCGGCGAGGCCCAGACCGTCCGGACGTCGCTCGCCGTCGCCGCGCCGCGCGCCACCGCCTCCGCGAGCGTGCCGCGGCTCGCCGCGCCGGCGCTCTCGCCGTCGCCGCTCGCCCAGACCAGCGCCGCTTCGGCGCGGCCTTCTCCGAGCGCCGCCAGCGCCGCCGCCGGTCCGTCGGTCTCCATCGGCTTCGGCGCGCGGTCGCCGACGAGGCCGGCGCGGGCGAGCAGCATCAAGGGCAGCCGCCGCGTCCCGATCGCCACGCCGCGCGACACCGCCAACCGTCGCCCGGCGAGGTCTTCGACGCCCCGGATCGGTCCATCGGCGCGCACGAGCACGATCGCCCGCCAACCGGCGGAGCGGTCGGCGTCGCGCGGCGCGGCGAGCGGTTCGACGCAGTCGCACAGCCGCGCCGCGGTCGCGTAGCCGATCGCCGATAGAGGCGCATAGTCGATCCGCCCGGTCGCGAGCGCGCCGACCAGTTCGGCCTCGGTCTCGAACGGCGCGGCGACGACGTCGCGATCGAGAGCCGCGGCGAGATGAGCCCGGAACGGCTCGACCCGCCGCAGCCCCGCCTCGCGCCGTTCGCCGACGAGGACGCCGAGCCGGAACGGTTTCGTCGCCCGCGTCGTCGCGCCTTCGCCCGCGCCCTTGATCGGCGCGATCTGGGCGGCGGCCGGCGCCCCGAAGGCGAGGACGACGCCGAGAGCGAAGGGGAGGAGCGTGCGCAGCATGGCCGACCGATCAGATGGAACGACGGGACGAGGGAGCCTCGAATCGCCGTCGAGGATGCGGGCCGACGACCCGCGAGGCAACGCGAAGTCGAAGGCTTCACTCGACGAAGGTCAGTTTCCCGTCCGCCATTTCGACGTTGGAGAGCCGGCGGATGAAACTCATGCCGAGCAGGTTGGTGGCGAGCATCCGCTCCGGCATCACCAGCGCGTCGACCCGCCGGACCCGAACCGCCCCGATCCGCACCTCGTCGAGCGTCACCCGCGCCGCCTTGGCGACGCCGTTGGCGGTCGAGATCGGCACCGTGTAGTCCGACGGCATCGGCGGGCGCAGGCCGAGCCGGCCGACGTCCTCGTGGCGCAGCGCCACCGAGGTCGCGCCGGTGTCGATCAGCACGGGGATGCGCTTGCCGTTGATCGTCGCGTCGGTCTCGAAATGGCCGCGCGCGTCCGCCTCCAGCGTCACCCGCCGGCCGCTGCCCGAACGCGCCCCGGCGCTGGTCGCCTCGTTTTCCTGGACGCTGTAGCCGCTGGCGCGGGTGTCGAGCGAGACCGGACGCTCGGTGACGAAGGCGACGACGTGCAGCAGCGCCGGCACGTAGACCGGCGACATCAACGCCGCGAAGGCGGCCAGCAGCGTCAGTCGGAGCGCGTTGCGAAACATGCGGCCCTTCCTCATGCGAGCCGGCATTCTGCCCGACGCTCCCCTAACGGGGGCTGAATCGGCCGGCTCGGCCGGCGTCTCGGCGCGGGGCCGCCGCGGCCGGGGCTTCGCCTCGGCGCTCGGAGCGCGCGGTTTGCGCGGCTGGCGCGGTCGCCGCTCGGTCATGGCGCGTCCTCCGTGAGGTCCACCCCGGCCGCCGTCCGCCGGATCTCCGTTGCGTCGGCGAAGCTCGTTCGCGCGCCGGTCGTCCGGGTCGCCAGCGCCCCGGCGGCGAGACCGTCCTTCAGGGCGGCTTCGAAATCCGAGCCACGATCGAGCGCGGCGGCGAGCGCGCCGATCAACGCGTCGCCCGCGCCGGTGCCGTCGACCGCGACGACCGGCGGCGGCCGGCCGGCGAACGAGCGTCCCTCCGGCGTCGCCGCGACCAGACCGGCCGCGCCGAGCGTCACCACCACGTCGGCCATGAACCGCGCCGCCGCCGCGCGTGCGAAGGCGGCGGGCTCGGCCGGAAGGCCCAGACGGGCCGCATGCGCCTTGGCTTCCGGTTCGTTGGCGACGAGGACGTCGACCGCCGTGAGGGCCGTCTCCGTCAGCGCCTCGGCCGGCGCGGCGTTGAGGATGACGCGGGCGCCGGCGAAACGCGCCGCCGTGATCGCCGCCTCCACGGCGCGCGCGCCGATCGAGGTCTGGGTGAGGAGCGTGACGCCGGGGCCGAGGAGGCCGCCGAGGGCTTCCGGCCGAGCGTCGCCGTTCGCTCCGGTCGAGCCGACCATCTGATTTTCGCCGCTCGGGTCGACGGCGATCGTCTGCAGGCCGGTCGGCCGGTCGGAGCGGACGACGGTGGAGAGATCGACGCCCGCCTCGGCCAATCCGGCGAGCGCCACCGATCCGAAGGCGTCGTCGCCGACCGCGCCGACGAGCCTCACCCGCGCTCCGGCGAGCGCCGCCGCCAGCGCCTGATTGCCGCCCTTGCCGCCGGGAAACGCCTGATGGTCGCCGCCCTTCACGCCCTCGCCCGGGCGCGGCAGGCGCGGCACCGCCGTCACCAGATCGACGTTGAGCGTCCCGAAGACGACGATCACGGCCTCACCTCCCTCGCGCGGTCTCGCCGAGGAGGCTGCGCGAATCTCTCACTTCGTACCGTACATCCGGTCGCCGGCGTCGCCGAGACCCGGCACGATGTAGCCGTGGTCGTTCAACCGATCGTCGACCGCCGCGGTGAAGATCGGCACGTCGGGATGGGCGGCGCGCAGCCGCTGGATCCCTTCCGGCGCGGCGAGCAGGCAGACGAAACGCAGGTTCTTGGCGCCCGCCTCCTTCAGCCGCTCGATCGCGGCGGACGCGGAATTGGCGGTGGCGAGCATCGGGTCGAGCACGATCACCATGCGGTCGGAGAGGTCCTCCGGCGCCTTGAAGTAATATTCGACGGCGACCAGGGTCTTGGGGTCGCGGTAGAGGCCGACGTGGGCGACGCGGGCGGACGGGACGAGCTCGAGCATGCCTTCGAGCAGCCCCATGCCGGCGCGCAGGATCGGCGCGAAGACGAGCTTCTTGCCGGCGAGCGTCGGCGCTTCCATCTCGGTCAGCGGCGTCTCGATGGTGGTGGTGGTCAGCTCGAGCTCGCGCGTCGCCTCGTAGGCGAGCAGAAGCGAGATCTCCTTGAGCAGGGCGCGGAAGCCCTTCGTCGAGGTGTCCTTCTTCCGCATGATGGTCAGCTTGTGCTGGACCAGCGGATGACCGACCACCGTCACGCCCTCGAAACTCATCGCAAGTCCTCGCTCGGTTCATGTTCTCTGCGGTCGAAAGTGGACCGCCGGGCCGCCGCCCGCAAGGGCCGAGGCGCCGTCCTCCCCCGCCTCGTGACGCCGGGCGAGGTCGACGTCACGGCATTTCACAACCGACGGAATTTCTGTCAGCATGGTCGTTTCCCCCCGCGCCGGCGGGGATCGCGGAGCCGCCCATGACCAAGTCCAATCAACCCGGTCACATCCGTCTCACCTCCCATCCCGGCGCGTCGCCGGCCCCTCGTTTTCCGCTGAGCTGGGGCGCCGCCGATCCACGGGAACGCGGCCCCGTCGTCGGTTCGGTGACCCGCCCCGCCGACCGCAACGCGATCGGCACCCACGGCGGCTCCTATGCGCTCTATCGCGCGCTGGCGGTGGCCGCCGGCGCGCTCGATCCGATCCAGCGTCCCGACCTGACCAACACCACGCCGCCGATCGCCCTCGGGCCCCATCCGCAATGGGCCGATCCGAACCGCATCGTCTCGCTCGACCCATTCGGCCACGAGGTGCAGCGCCTCTTCGCCGGCGAGATCGCCGAAGGCGTCGACATCCGCCCGACCATCGCCGTGACCAAGGCCCGCCTGACCCTGCCGGAACTCCAACCGGAGATCGCCAAGGGTCGGCTGAAGGCCGACGGCGACATCGTCCGCGCCCAGGGCGACATCGCCGTGACCAAGATCGCCGTCGATCCGGTCTGGTGGCTGCCCGGCATCGCCGCCCGCTTCGAGACGTCGGAGGAAAACCTCCGCCGCGTCCTCTTCGAGCAGACCGGCGGCATCTATCCCGAACTGGTCACCCGCCCCGATCTCGAGGTGTTCCTGCCGCCGATCGGCGGCCAGACCTGCTACGTCTTCGGCGATCCGGCGCATCTGTCGAACCCGGCGAAGCGCCTCTCCTGCCGCGTCCACGACGAATGCAACGGCTCCGACGTCTTCGGCTCGGACATCTGCACCTGCCGGCCCTATCTGATCCACGGCATCGAGGAATGCGCCCGCGCCGCGCAGGAGGGCGGCGTCGGCCTGATCGTCTACAACCGTAAAGAAGGACGCGCCCTCGGCGAGGTGACCAAGTTCCTGGTCTACAACGCCCGCAAGCGCCAGGAGGGCGGCGACCGCGCCGCCACCTATTTCGAGCGCACCGAATGCGTCGCCGGCGTCCAGGACGCCCGCTTCCAACAATTGATGCCCGACGTGCTGCACTGGCTCGGCATCACCCGGATCGACCGCTTCGTCTCGATGTCCGACATGAAATACGACGCGGTCACCGGCTCCGGCATCGAGATCGTCGAACGCGTGCCGATCCCCGACGACCTCATCCCCGCCGACGCTCGCGTCGAGATGGAGGCCAAGAAGGCCGCCGGCTACTACGCGCCCGACGGCGCGCCGAGCGCCGCCGATCTCGACCGCACCGTCGGGCGAGGGCTCGACCATTACTGATTTTCACGCCACGCTGACGGCGAATCAGTGCAGAAACGCGCCGCCGGCGCGAACCGGAGTCCGCCGCCGATGACCGATGCGCCCTCGCCCGAAGACGTCGCCGCCGCGCGTCGCCTGCTCTCGGCCGAGGCGGTGCGCGAGCGCGCCAACCATCTCTTCGATCTGGCGCTGATGGAGCGGCTCGATCACTTCCGGGTCGACCTCTCCCGGCTCGATCCGGTCGCCGAATGGGTCGAGCGGCTGATCCGCTCCGAGCATCCGACCCTCGAGGTGCCGCCGCATTCGCGCTGGCGCAACTTCGAGGTCGGCGGCATCGACCGCTGGGGCTCGCTCGCCGTCTCGCGCGAGTGGAACGACGCGCTCGAATTCGGCCGTTCCGCGATCGATCTCGCCGTCGTCTCGGTGTTGATCGACGCCGGCGCCGGACCGCGCTGGACCTACGCCGAGGCCGCCACCGGCGAGACCTACACCCGCACCGAGGGCCTCGCGATCGCCTCGCTCGCCATGTTCGCCTCCGGCCTCTTCTCCACCGATCCCTTCGACCCGCTGCGCGCCGACGCCCGCGCGCTGGCCGGTCTGACGGCCGAGGAGCTGGCCGACGGCATGCAGGTGTCGAGCTCCAATCCGCTGGTCGGGCTCGACGGTCGGCTCGGGCTTCTGAACCGTCTCGGCCAGCAGATCGCCCATCGCGCCGACGTCTTCGGCACCGAGGACGGCGCGCGGCCCGGCGGTCTGCTCGATCATCTGATCGCCCGTTTCCCCGACGGTCGCGTTCCCGCCGCCACGGTTCTCGCCACCCTTCTCGACGCGCTCGGCCCGATCTGGCCGGGCCGCTGGTCGCTCGCCGGCGTGCCGCTCGGCGACACCTGGGTGCACGGCAAGCTGCGCGCCGACGACGCCACCGACACCTTGATGCCGCTGCACAAGCTGTCGCAGTGGCTGACCTACTCGCTGCTCGAGCCGCTCTCCTGGGCCGGCCTCGAGATCACCCAGCTCGACGGTCTGACCGGGCTCGCCGAATATCGCAACGGCGGCCTCCTGATCGACGGCGGCATCCTGGTGCTGCGCGATCCGGAGGCGGCGCGGCGCAGCCATGCCGTCGACGACGAGTTGGTGGTCGAATGGCGGGCGCTCACCATCGCCCTGATCGATCGCCTCGCCGGCGTGATCCGCCAGCGCCTCGGCCGCAACGCGCTGAACTTCCCGCTCGCCTGCGTGCTGGAGGGCGGCACCTGGCTCGCCGGCCGCCGTCTGGCGCGGGAGCGCCGCCCCGACGGCTCGCCGCCGCTCACCGTCGTCTCCGACGGCACGGTGTTCTGAGGGCGGAGGCGTTCGGTCTCGGTCCGGCTTTCGGCTCCGTCGTGCGCGATGCTTCGAGACGCGGGCCGGAGGCCCGCTCCTCAGCATGAGGCATTTGTTTTCATTCGGAAAAAATACAAGAGCCTCATGCTGAGGAGCGCCGAAGGCGCGTCTCGAAGCATCGCGCACGTCAGAGCGTCGCGCACCCATTGCGACGCGGCTCACGCCGCGAACGCCACCCCGTGTTTCCCCGGCGCGAGCCCGAGATGCGCCGCAAACGTCGCCCCGACGTCGGAAAAGCCGACCCGGCCGAGGTCGCGTGCGGCGACGCCGGGCCCGAAGGCCAGGACCGGCACGTGCTCGCGGGTATGGTCGGTGCCGCGCCAGGTCGGATCGCAGCCGTGGTCGGCGCTGGCGACGACGAGATCGCCGGGCCGGAGCCTCGCCTCGAGCTCCGGGATCCGCGCGTCGAAGGCCTCGAGCCCGGCGGCGTAGCCGGCGACGTCGCGCCGGTGGCCCCATTCCATGTCGAAGTCGACGAAATTGGCCAGGATCAGCGCGCCGTCGGCCGCCTCGTCGAGCGCCGCCAGCGTCGCCTCGAACAGCGCCATGTTGCCCGCCGCCTTGACCACCTCGGTCGGCCCGAGCCCGGCGAAGATGTCGGAGATCTTGCCGATCGCCACCACCTCGCGCCCCGCCGCCTTCGCCCGATCGAGCAACGTCGGCTCCGGCGGCGGCACCGCATAGTCGCGCCGATGCGCGGTGCGTTTGAAGTTCGCCGGCGAAGTTCCGACGAACGGACGCGCGATCACCCGGCCGATGCCGAGCGGATCGACCAGCTTTCGCGCGATCTCGCAGGTCCGAAGCAGCCGGTCGAGGCCGAACGTCTCCTCGTGCGCGGCGATCTGGAAGACCGAGTCGGCCGAGGTATAGACGATCGGCTTGCCGGTCGCCATGTGCTCTTCGCCGAGCCGCGCGATGATCTCGGTGCCGGAGGCGTGCTCCTCGCCGAGGACGCCGGGCAGCTCCGCCTCGCGGATCAGCGCCTCGATCAGGTCCTTCGGAAAACAGGGCCGCGTCTGCGGGAAATAGCCCCAATCGAAGGTGACCGGCACGCCCATCAGCTCCCAGTGGCCGGACGGCGTGTCCTTGCCGCGCGAGGTTTCGACCGCGAAACCGTGCGCGCCACCGACGAGCGGGCAGGGCAGGAGATCCGCCCCGCCGGTCGAGGCGGCATGCGCCCGACCGATCCCGAGCCGGGCGAGGTTCGGCAGTCTGAGCGGCCCGTTCCGCAGTCCCTCGCGGTCGCCGCGCCCTTCGGCGCAGGCCTTGAAGATGTGGCCGAAGGTGTCGGCCCCGAGGTCGCCGAAGCGGGCGGCGTCTTCCGCCGCGCCGATGCCGAAGGAGTCGAGGACGAGGAGAATGGCGCGCGCCATGGAGATCCTTTCGAAGGGCGACGGCGATCACCCGCAAATGCGGTCGGCGACGAGCGCTCGCGTCGGCGGAGCCGCCGAGCCGAACCGGTAGGCCGCCCGCAACGCCGCCGCCGCGCGATCCGTCGCCGCCTCGCTCGACGCATGCACGCGGCCGATCGGCGTCGTCCGATCGACCCGCGCGCCCGTCGCCGCGAGATCGGAAAAGCCGACCCGAGGATCGATCGCATCGCTCGCCTTCACTCGGCCGCCGCCGAGTTCGATCACGGCGACGCCGATGGCGCGAGCGTCGATCGCCTCGACGAACCCCTCTTCGTCCGCGACCACGTCCCGCGCCACCGGCGCGGCCTGGAGATAGGTAGGAGCCTTCTCGACGAAATCCACCGGTCCGCCGAGCGCGGCGACCATCCGGCCGAAGATCTCCGCCGCGCGCCCGTCGTCGAGCGTCGCGGTGAGCCGCAGCACAGCCTCCTCGAGGCTCGGCGCGAGGCCGGCGAGCGTCAGCATCTCCGCCCCCAGCGCCACCGTCACGGCTTCGCAGCGCGGGTCGCGTCGCCGCCGCGTGAGGAAGTCGACGGCATGGCCGACCTCGAGCCCGTTGCCGGCGAACGGGGCGAGCGGCTCGTTCATGTCGGTGACCAACGCCCGGGTCGGCAGACCCGCGCCGTTCGCCACGGTGACGAGGCTTCCCGCCAGCGCCTGCGCCTCCGCGAGCGTGCCCATGAAGGCGCCCGCGCCCCATTTGACGTCGAGGACGAGGCCGTCGAGCCCGGCGGCGAGTTTCTTCGACAGGATCGAGGCGGTGATCAGATCGAGGCTCTCGACCGTCCCGGTGACGTCGCGGATCGCATAGAAGCGCTTGTCGGCCGGGGCGAGGTCGGCGGTCTGACCGATGATCGCGCAGCCGACCTCGCGCACCACCCGGGCGAACAGCGCATTGTCCGGCTGGGTGCGATAGCCGGGGATCGAATCGAGCTTGTCGAGCGTGCCGCCGGTATGGCCGAGGCCGCGCCCGGAGATCATCGGCACGAAGCCGCCGCAGGCCGCCACCATCGGCGCCAGCATCAAGGAGACGTCGTCGCCGACCCCGCCGGAGGAATGCTTGTCGAGCGCCGGTCCCGGCAGGTCCCAGGCGAGCACGGTCCCCGAATCCCGCATCGCCTTGGTCAGGGCGACCCGCTCGGAGAGCTCGAGGCCGCGGAAGACCACCGCCATGGCGAAGGCGGCGACCTGCCCCTCGCTCCAAGAGCCGTCGGTCAGGCCTGCGACCATCGCGACGATCTCGGCGTCGGTGAGACGGCCGCCGTCGCGTTTGCGGCGAATCAGTTCCTGCGGCAGCATTCGATTTCCTTTCGCCGTCTCAGTAACCTGTCGCGCCGGTCTCGCCGCGGCCGTCGAGCGTCGCCTCGATCGCGTCGAGAAGGCTCGTCGCGCCGAAGCGGAAGGTCGCGGGGCCGACCCAGGCAGGGCCCATGATCCGATCGGCGATGGCGAGATAGTCGGCCGCGTCGGCGATCGTGCGGATCCCGCCCGCCGCCTTGAAGCCGGCCGGCCGGCCCGAGGCGTGGATCGCCATGAGCAGGATCTCGGCCGCCTCGCGCGTCGCATTGACCTTCACCTTGCCGGTCGAGGTCTTGACGAAGTCGGCCCCGGCGGCGAGCGCCAGATCGGCGGCTGCGCGGATCTTTTCGGGATCGCCGATCTCGCCGGTCTCCAGGATCACCTTGAGCAGTGCGTGCGCGCCGCAGACCCGCTTCACCCGAACGATCTGCGTCTCGGCGAAGCCGGCCCGGCCTTCGAGGAAGGCGCGATAGGGCATGACGAGGTCGATCTCGTCCGCCCCGTCGGCGATCGCCCGCGCCGTCTCGGCTTCGACGGCGCGGGTGTCCTCGCCGCCTGCGGGGAAATTGACCACGGTGGCGATCTTCACCGACGTGCCCGCCAGCGCCGCTTTTGCAGTCGCCACGAAGCGCGGCCACAGGCACACGGCGGCGACCGATCCGTGCGGTCCGACGGCGCGGGCGCACAGGTCGCGCGCGCCCGTTTCGGTCGCGGCGTCGCCGAGGTCGGTCAGATCGAGGAGGGGGAGAGCGCGCCGCGCCACGGCATTCGCGTCGAAGGTGCTCATCGAGCGGTGGCTCCAAGTCTTCTCACGACCGCCTCGAGCAGCGCGCCCATCCGCGCGCCGCCGGCCGTCGCTTCGTGTTTGGTCTCGGCGTGCGACAGCGCCCGCCCGGTCATGCCCGCGCCGAGATTGGTGATCATCGAGAAGGCGAGGACGCGCAATCCCGCGTGCCGCGCCAGGATCGTCTCCGGCACGGTCGACATGCCGACCGCATCCGCCCCGAGGACCCGCGCCATGCGGATCTCCGCCGGCGTCTCGAAGGAGGGGCCGGTGAACCACATGTAGACGCCTTCGGCGAGCTCGACGCCGGCCGCGTCCGCCGCTTCGCGCGCCAGCGCCCGCAGGCCCGGATGATAGGCGTCGACCATCGAGACGAAACGTTCGTCGCCGCCCACCCCGATCAACGGGTTCGGCCCCAACGCGACGTGGTCCGTGATCATCATCACCGAGCCCGACCCGACCTCTTCCCGGAGCGATCCGGCCGCGTTGGTCAGGATCAACGTCTCGACCCCGAGCGCCGCCAGCGTCGCGATCGGCACGGCCATTTCGCGCGGGTTGCCGTGCTCATAGAAATGAGCGCGGCCCGACAGCGCCGCGACCTCGACCCCGCCGATCCGGCCGAGCACGAGTTCGCCGGCATGGCCCGAGACGCCGGAGCGCGGGAAGCCCGGCAGGTCGCCGTAGGGCACGGCCTGCGCGTCCTCGATCCGGTCGGCGAAGCCGCCGAGCCCGGAGCCGAGCACCACGCCGATCTTCGGCGCGATCCCCGGCGCCCAGTCGCGCACCAATCGGGCGATCTCCAGCGCGTTCATCGGATCGTCCTCACAGATGTCCGGGGCCGAAGGAGAGCGGCAACAGCTCGCCGAGCGGCAGGCTCGACACCGTCCCGACCGCATCGCGCAGATGGACCGACGTCATTTCGCCGGCGAATTCGCGGATCTTCTGACGGCAGCCGCCGCAGGGCGGGCACTGGATCTCGTCGCCTTCCGCCGGTCCGCCGACCACGGCGACGGCGAGAATGCGTCGTCCGCCCGACGCCACCATCGCCGCGATCGCCGCCGCCTCGGCGCAGGTTCCCTCCGGATAGGCGGCGTTCTCGACGTTGCAGCCGACATGGATGCGGCCTTCCTCGTCGAGCACGGCCGCGCCGACGAAGAAGTTGGAATAGGGCGCATGCGCCCGGACCCGCACGTCGGCGGCGGCTTCGAACAGGGCGGCGAGCGCTTCGGTTTCGTTGGGCATGGAAGCCTCCCCTCTCAACGATCCTTGGTATAGGGCACGCCCGACGCCTTCGGCGGGATCGAGCGCCCGATGAAGCCGGCCAGCAGCACCACCGTCAAGAGATACGGCAGCGCCTGGAACACCTGCACCGGAACCCGCCCGATCCCCGGGATCGGCGTGCCCTGCAGGCGGATCGACACAGCGTCGAGCAGGCCGAACAGCAGACAGGCGGCGAGCGCATTGAACGGCTTCCACTTGGCGAAGACCAGCGCGGCGAGCGCGATGAAGCCCTTGCCGGCGGTCATGTCGCGAACGAAACCGGCCGATTGCGCCACCGACAGATAGGTCCCGGCGAACCCGGTGAGGACGCCGCAGACGATCACCGCCCGATAGCGCAGGGAGGCCACCGACACGCCGGCCGTGTCGACCGCCTGCGGATTGTCGCCGACGGCGCGCAGCCTGAGGCCGAACCGCGTCCGCCACAGGATCCACCAGGTCAGCGGCACCGCCGCGATCGCGGCGTAGACCAGGATGTTGTGCCCGGCGAGCGCTTCGCTCCACACCGCGCCGATCCCGTGCCCGCCGAGGAGTCGCGAGACGCCGAAGTCGAAGTCGAGCGCCAGGAAGCGCTCCGACGCCCCGAGCTGCGGCGTCCGCCCGCCCTGGCCGTACCAGACCTGACCGAGCAGCACGGTGAGGCCGGCGGCGAGGAAGTTGATCGCGGTGCCCGAGACGATCTGATTGCCGCGCTGGGTGATCGAGGCGAAGCCGTGGACGAGCGCCAGGAAGACGGAAGCCGCGATGCCGGCGAGAAGTCCGGCCCAGGGCGAGTGCCAGGTCGCGGCGGCGGCGCCGGCGGCGAAGGCGGCGGCCAGCATCTTGCCCTCGAGCCCGATGTCGACGACGCCGGAGCGCTCCGACCACAGCCCGGCGAGACAGGCGAAGAGCAGCGGCACGGCGAGGCGGAGGCCGGAGCCGAGCACCGGCGCGGCGAGGTCGAGGAAGGTCGTCGGATCCATCACGCGCCTCCCTCGGCCCGGATCCGCCGCCGGTCGAACAGCTTCACCAGCGCCGGGCGGAACATGTGTTCGAGCGCGCCGGCGAACAGGATCACCAGCGCCTGGATGACGACGATCATGTCCCGGCTGATCTTCGGCTTGTCGAAGGCGAGCTCGGCTCCGCCTTGATAGAGGATGCCGAACAGCAGCGAGGCGAGCACCACGCCGAAGGGATGCGAACGGCCCATCAGGGCCACCGCGATGCCGACGAAGCCGGCGCCGGCGACGAATTCGAGCAACAGCCGGTGCTGCGTCCCCATCACCTCGTTGACGGCGAGCAGGCCCGACAGAGCGCCGGAGATCAGCATAGCCACGATCACCACATGCGCCGGATCGATGCCGGCGTAGACCGCCGCGGTCGGGTTCTTGCCGACGGTGCGGATCTCGAAGCCGAGCCGCGTCCGCCAGACGACGAGCCAGACGAACACCGCCGCGAGCCCCGCCACGAACACCATCGGATTGAGCGGCGACTGGCCGAGGTCGATCCCCCACGGCGTCAGGAACTCGCGCAGGAAGGGCAGGCGGGTCGCCTCGGCGAAGGTCCGGCTCTCCGGGCTCATCGTGCCCGGTTCGCTCATCATCTCGACCAGCACCCACACCATCAGCGTCGCCGCGAGATAGTTGAACATGATCGTGGTGATGACGATGTGGCTGCCGCGCCGCGCCTGCGCCCAGGCCGGCACGAAGGCCCAGGCGGCGCCGAAGGCCATCGAGGCGGCGAGCGCGAAGGGAAAGACCAGCCACCACGGCGCGCCGTCGAAGGAGAGGCAGACCAGCGCCACGCCGAGCCCGCCGAGCGTCGCCTGTCCTTCCGCGCCGATGTTGAACAGGCCCGCGTGGAAGGCGACGGCGACGGCGAGACCGGTGAAGACGAAGTCGGTCGCGTAATAGAGCGTGAAGCCGACGCCTTCCGGATAGCCGAGCGCGCCGCGGATCATGATCGCCACCGCCTCGAACGGGTTTTCGCCGATGGCGAGCACCACCAGCCCGGAGATCAGGAAGGCGACGGCGAGGTTCAGCAGCGGGATCACCGCATAGTCGACGATCGGCGGCAGGTCGCGACGCGAGGAGGCGCTCATGCTCGCGCCTCCGCGTTCTTCGCCCCGGCCATCAACAGCCCGATCTCGGTCTCCGAGGCGTCGGGCCGGCATTCGCCGGTGATCCGTCCCTGGCACATGGCGAGGACCCGGTCGGCGAGCGAACGGATCTCGTCGAGCTCGGCCGAGACGAGCAGGATGGCGTGGCCCTGGTCGCGCAACTCGATCAGACGGCGGTGGATCGCTTCGATCGCGCCGATGTCGACGCCGCGCGTCGGCTGGCCGACGACGAGGACGCGCGGGCTCCGCGCCACTTCGCGCGCCACCACGATCTTCTGCTGGTTGCCGCCGGAAAAGAGCGCCGCCCGGAGCGTCGGATCGTCGGGGCGGATGTCGAAGGCGTCGAAGGCCGCGACCGCCGCCCGCCGGATCGCGCCGCGATCGAGCAGCAGCCCGTGCGCCCAGGCCGGATCGTCCTCGTGGCCGAGCAGCATGTTCTCTTCCGCCGAGAAGTCGAGCACCAGCCCCATGCGGTGACGGTCCTCCGGGATGTGGGCGAGGCCGAGGTCGCGGACTTCGGCCGGATCGAGCCCGCCGACGTCGTGTCCGCCGAGCACGATGCGGCCGCCGCTCGGCCGGCGGATCCCGGCGATCGCCTCGATCAGCTCCGACTGGCCGTTGCCGGCGACGCCGGCGACGCCGACGATCTCGCCGGAGCGCACCTCGAGGCTGACCCCGTCGACCACCCGCACGCCGCGCTTGTCGGTGACGACGAGGTCTTCGACGCTGAGCTCGACGCCGCCCGGCACCGACGGTCCCTTGTCGACCTCGAGCAGCACCCGCCGCCCGACCATCGCCTCGGCGAGCCGCTCGATCGTCGTCTCTTTGGTCGCGAAGTCGGCGACGATCTCGCCGGCTCGCATCACCGAGACGCGATCGGTCACCGCCATGATCTCCTTGAGCTTGTGCGTGATCAGCAGGATCGTCTTGCCCTCGGCTGTCAGCCTGCGCAGGATCCGGAACAGATGGTTCGCCTCCGCCGGCGTCAGCACCGCCGTCGGCTCGTCGAGGATCAGGATCTCGGCGCCGCGATAGAGCGTCTTCAGGATTTCGACGCGCTGCTGCTCGCCGACCGAGAGATCGGCGACGATCGCGTCCGGGTCGACGGCGAGTTCGTAGTCGGCGGCGAGCCGGGCGAGGGCGGCGCGGGCCCGTTTCTCCGCCGGCGCGATCCGCTGCGACCCCTCCGCCCCGAGCAGCACGTTTTCGAGCACGCTCATCGTTTCGACCAGCATGAACTGCTGATGCACCATGCCGATGCCGAGACGGATCGCGTCGGCCGAGGAGGCGATCCTGGCCTTGCGTCCGTGGATGCGGATCTCGCCGCGATCGGCGGCGTAGAAGCCGTAGAGGATCGACATCAGCGTCGACTTGCCCGCGCCGTTCTCGCCGACGAGGCCATGCACCGTCCCCGCCTCGATCACGAGGTCGATGTCGCGATTGGCGTGAACCGCGCCGAAGCGCTTGTCGATGCCGATGAATTCGATCGCCGGAGGCGGCTGGCCGGTCATGCTGGTGTCACTCGCCGGGCGCGACGCGGGCAGACGCGCGCGCATGCGCAAGCGGCCGGTGACCGGCCGCCGTCGCGAAGGACCCCGCCGAGCCGAGCTCGACGGGGCCGCCGGATCTCAATAGGGGCAGGTCTTGTCGGCCATGTAGTCGTGCACGACGATCTTGCCGGCGAGAATGTCCTTCTCCGCCTGTTCGACCGCGGCCTTCATCGCCGGCGTGATCAGTCCCTTGTTGTTGTCGTCGAGCGCCCAGCCGACGCCGTTCTCCTTCAGGCCGAGCACCTGCACGCCGCCGGTCCACTTGCCGGCCTTGGCGTCCTGGAAGGCGTCGAAGACGGCGACGTCGACGCGCTTGACCATCGAGGTCAGCACCTTGCCGGGATGGAGGTGGTTCTGGTTGCTGTCGACGCCGATGCCGAGCTTGCCGGCGTCCGCCGCCGCCTGCAGCACGCCGAGGCCGGTGCCGCCGGCGGCGTGATAGATCACGTCGGCGCCGCGGTCGATCTGCGACTTGGCGAGTTCGCCGCCCTTGACCGGATCGTTCCAGGCGGCGCCCGTGGTGCCGGTCATGTTCTGATAGATCTCGATCTTCGGGTCGACCGCCTTGGCGCCGCCGACGTAGCCGCAGGCGAACTTGCGGATCAGCGGAATGTCCATGCCGCCGACGAAGCCGAGCTTGTGGCTCTTCGAGGCGGAGGCGGCGAGCACGCCGACCAGCCACGAGCCCTCCTGCTCCTTGAACACGATCGAGCGGACGTTCGGCAGATCGACCACCATGTCGACGATCGCGAACTTGAGGTCCGGGAACTCCTTGGCGACCTTCTCGACCGCCGTCGCCTGGGTGAAGCCGATCGCGACGATCGGCGAGAAGCCCTTGCGGGCGAAGTTGCGGAGCGCCTGTTCGCGCTGCGCGTCGTTCTGGATCTCGAAGTCGCGATAGTCGACCCCGGCCTCCTTCTTGAACTTCTCCGCGCCCGTGTAGGCCGCCTCGTTGAACGACTTGTCGAACTTGCCGCCGAGGTCGTAGAGCACCGCCGGCTGGATCTCGGCCGCGGCGGCCGCTCCCGCCGTCAGGCATACCGTGAGCATCGCTGCGAAGGTCGTCTTCAACATCGTCATACCTCGTCGCGTCTGGCTCCGCGGTCGACGATCGGGCGGGACGGCGGAGCGTAGGTCGAATGCCGGCGAGATTGGCACGACGCAGCGTCGCCCGCATCCTCTTTTCGTCGCGATCGGCCGCTCGTCCACCGCGGCCGTGACGGCGGATCTTGCGCTGCGGCAGTTATCCGACCAGGATCGGGCGAACCGAGGTCCCCGATGCGCCCACCGCTCCTCGAAGGTTTCTCCTTCCCCGTGCTGCTCGCCGACATCGGCGGCACCAACGCGCGATTCGCCGTCGTCGAGAGCGCCGTCGCCCCTTTTCGCGACCTCGGCCGCACCGCCACCGTCGACCATGCCGATCCGATCGCCGCGATCGAGGCCTTCGTGCTGCCGCGCCTCGACGCCGCGCCGCGCTCGGCGGTTCTCGCCGTCGCCGCCCCGATCGAAGGCGAGGCGATCCCCTTCACCAACAATCACTGGCTGCTCGAGCCGGCCCGCCTGCGCGCGGCCTTCGATCTCGACGCCGTCGTCGTGGTCAACGATTTCGAGGCCCAGGCGCTCGCCCTGCCGCATCTCGACCCCGACGACCTCGTCGTGCTCGGCGAAGGCAGGGCGCGGCCGGACGCCACCATGGCGGTGGTCGGCCCGGGCACCGGCCTCGGCGTCGGCCTGCTCGTCCATGCCCGCGGCGCCTGGATCCCGGTGCCCGGCGAAGGCGGCCACGTCGACTTCGCTCCGCGCGGCGATCGCGAGGCGGCGATCGTCGCGGCCGTCGCCCGCGCCGAGGTCGCCGCAGGCCGTGACGGCCGCGTCTCCGCCGAGACGGTGCTCGCCGGCCCCGGCCTCGCCCGCGTCCATCGGGCCATCCTCGAGATCGATGGGCAGCCCGCCCGCGACCTCGATCCGGCCGGCGTCACCGCCGCCTTCGAGGCCGGCGAACCGGCCGCGGTCGAGACCATGGGCTTCTTCGTCGCCGCGCTCGGCCGGGTCTGCGGCGACGTGGCGCTCCTGTCGTTGCCACACGGCGGCGTCTTCCTCGCCGGCGGCATTCCGCCGCGCGTGCCCGGCCTCCTCGCCGACGGCCGCTTCCGCGCCGCCTTCGAGGACAAGTGGCCCTATCACGACATGATGCGCGGCTTCGCCACCTCGGTCGTGGTCCATCCGCTGCCGGCCTTCGTCGGGCTCGCCGCCTTCGCGCGTTCGCCCGGATCCCATGCGGTGGCGCTCGACGGTCGCGCCTGGACCGCCGCCGGCCGGCTCGTCGAAGCTCGGGGGTGATGCTGCCTTCGGATTGATCTTGCCGACTTCTTCGGCATAGTCTCGTGCACGCTCACCGCCGGAAAGCCGTCCATGCCCTCCGACGCCCCCTTCGTCGAACTCTCCGACGTCGCGCTCGCCTACGGCTCGACCGCCGCGACCCTCGCCGTCGAGCGCCTGAATCTGACGGTGGCCGAGGGCGAGTTCGTCGCCGTGGTCGGTCCCTCCGGTTGCGGCAAGTCGAGCCTGATGAAGCTCGTCACCGGTCTGTGGCCGGCTTCGCGCGGCCGTGTCGCCGTCGCCGGCGAAACGGTGAAGGGCCCGCTCGGCATCGTCGGCATGGCCTTCCAGAATTCGGTGCAGCTGCCGTGGCGGACCGTGCTCGCCAACGTCATGTTGCCGCTCGAGATCGTCGAGCCGCACGCCTCGAAGCTGCGGCGCGAGCGCGCGACCTACGAAGCCAAGGCGCGCGACCTCCTCAAGCTCGTCGGCCTCGACGGCTACGACGCCCGCCACCCCTGGCAGCTCTCCGGCGGCATGCAGCAGCGCGCCTCGTTGTGCCGGGCGCTGGTCCACGACCCGCGCCTGCTGATGCTCGACGAGCCCTTCGGCGCGCTCGACATGTTCACTCGCGAGGAGCTCTGGGGCGTTCTCCAGGACCTCTGGATCGCCCGCCGGCCGACCGTGATCCTGGTCACCCACGATCTGCGCGAGGCGGTCTTCCTCGCCGACCGCATCCTGGTGATGAGCGCGCGCCCCGGCCGCATCCTCGCCGAATATCGGGTTCCCTTCGCCAGGCCGCGCAGCCTCGAGACGACCTATCTGCCGGAATTCACCGAACTGACCCACGAGTTGCGCCGCCTCATCGCCGAGGCGCGCGTCGGCGCTCCGACGGAGGCGACCCCGTGAGCGATCTCCCCTCGCCCCTGCCGCCCGATCCGAACGAGCCCTTGCCCTTCGCCCACGACGAGAGCTTCGCCGAACGGTTTCGTCTGGTTCTGCCGTGGCTGGTGCTGGCGATGTTCGTCCTGCTCTGGGAGGCGGTCGTCCGGCTCTTCCACGTGCCGCCGTTCCTGTTGCCGGCGCCGACGGCGATCTTCGCCTCGCTGGTCGAATGGGGGCCGCAGATCGGCGACGCGGCCTTCGCCACGCTCGTCACAACGGTCGCCGGATTTCTTCTGGCGATCGGCTTCGGCGTCCTCGGCGGCGTCCTGATCGGCTCCTCGGCGACGCTCTACGCCGCCTTCTATCCGTTGCTGATCGGCTTCAACGCGGTGCCCAAGGTGGCGATCGTGCCGATCCTGGTGGTCTGGTTCGGCATCGGCGCGATCCCGGCGATCCTCACCGCCTTCCTGATCTCGTTCTTCCCCATCCTGGTCAACGTCGCGACCGGCATCGCCACCGTCGAGCCCGAGCTCAAGGACGTGCTCAGGGCGCTCGGCGCGTCGAACCGCCAGATCGTCGCCAAGGTAGGCCTGCCGCGCGCCATGCCCTATTTCTTCGCCTCGCTGAAGGTGGCGATCACGGTGGCCTTCGTCGGCTCGATCATGTCGGAGACGGTCGCCTCCAACGTCGGCATCGGCTCGCTGATGATGACCGCCTCGGCCCGTTTCGAGGTGCCGCTGGTCTTCGCCGGCCTCGTCGTCACCGCGGTGATGGGCATCCTGCTCTATCTCGTCGCCGAGGCGATCGAGAAGCGGGTCGTCGGCTGGGCGATGCGCGGCCACAGATGAGGACTGAGGGCCGACCGCCTCAGTTGAGGGTGCGGCTCTGTTCCGGAAGATCGAGCGAGAAGGCGGGGATCTCCGCCTCGAACGCCTCGCCCGCGCCGGTCACCATCCGATAATGGCCGACCATGAAGCCGGACGGCGTGCCGAGCGGACAGCCGGAGGTGTATTCGAAGCTCTCGCCGGGCTGCAGCAACGGCTGCTCGCCGACGACGCCCGGTCCGGTCACTTCCTGCACCTGCCCGCGCGCGTCGACGATGCGCCAATGGCGCGAGCGCAGCTGCACCGCAATCGGCCCGAGATTGGCGATTTCCACCGTATAGGCCCAGAACCATCGGCTCTCGTCGGGATCCGACTTGTCCGTCTGATATTCGGGCGTCACGGTCACCCGCACGCCCCGCGTCTCGGCCTGATACATGGTCTCATCTCCCGCGCCGGCGGCTCCGCCGGCGCGTCGTCTCGTGATCCTCGTCGACGCACGCCGCCGAGGTCGCCATCATGCGCGAAAGGCGCGCCGCTGCAAAGGCTTCGGCCGCCGGTCTCGCCCGCGTGGCGGTCAGAGCGCCCGCGCCGCCGCGGCGGCGATCGTCACGTCCTCGATCAGGTCCTCGACGTCCTCGAGCCCGACCGAGAGCCGCAGCAGCCCATCGGAAATGCCGAGTTCGGCCCGCGCCTCGGGCTTCAGCCGCTGGTGCGTGGTGGTCGCCGGGTGGGTGATCAGGCTCTTGGCGTCGCCGAGATTGTTGGAGATCTTGACGATCTCGAGCGCATTCTCGAAGGCGAAGGCGCCGCGCTTTCCGCCCTCGACCTCGAAGGCGATCAGGTTGGAGCCGCCGCGCATCTGTTTCGCGATGATAGCCGCATTCGGATGGTCGGCCCGGCCGGGGTAGATGACGCGCCCGACGCCGGCGAGGCCGACCAGCGTCTCGGCGAGCCGCGCCGCGTTGGCGGTCTGCTTCTCGACCCGGAGCGCCAGCGTCTCCAGCCCCTTCAGCATCACCCAGGCGT
Source organism: Hyphomicrobiales bacterium (assembly GCA_021286855.1). Classification (GTDB taxonomy): domain Bacteria; phylum Pseudomonadota; class Alphaproteobacteria; order Rhizobiales; family Ancalomicrobiaceae; genus Pinisolibacter. The sequence continues at coordinate 24,745 of JAJTBO010000001.1, forward strand.
TGAACGGCGACAGCGACGGGCCGGTCTGGCGGATGAAGGTCTGGAGATGATCGTCGACGAACTTCTGCGACGACAGCACCACGCCGCCGAGGCAGCGCCCCTGGCCGTCGATGTGCTTGGTCGCCGAATAGACGATGACGTCGGCCCCGAGCGCCAGCGGCGACTGCCACAGCGCGGTTGCGAAGACGTTGTCGACGACGAGGCGCGCCCCGGCCTCGTGCGCGATCTTCGCGATCGCCTCGATGTCGTAGACTTCGAGCGTCGGGTTGGTCGGGCTCTCGAGGAACAGAACCTTGGTGTTCGGCCGCACCGCGTCGCGCCACTGGTCGAGATCGCCGCCGTCGACCAGGCTCGAGGCGATGCCGAAGCGCGGGCAGAGGTCCTCGACGACGTAGCGACACGAGCCGAACAGCGCCTTCGCCGCCACGACGTGATCGCCGGCCGAGAGCTGGCACAGGATCGCCGCCGTCACGGCCGCCATGCCGGTCGCCGTCGCCCGCGCCGCTTCCGCTCCCTCGAAGGCCGCCATCCGGTCCTCGAACATCGTCACGGTCGGATTGCCGAAGCGCGTATACTGATAGCCCGGCGATTGGCCGAGGAAGCGCGCCTCGGCTTCTTCCGCGTTCGCGTAGACGAAGCCCTGGGTGAGGAACAGCGCTTCCGACGTCTCGGCGAACTGCGAGCGCAGGGTCCCCCCATGCACCAGTTCGGTGGCGGGGCGGCGGCGGCGGGGGCTCTCGGTCATCTCTTCACGCTCCGATCGGTCGCCCGCGTCTCGCGCGAGCAACGAAAAACCCGGCCGACGGGCGCCGGACCGGGTTTGCTCATCCCAGATCCCGGCCCTTTTAGCGACGTTGTTTAACGTGGCGGCAAGCCGGCCGGCTCAAATGACCACGAAGTTCAGTTTCGAAATGTACCGACAAGCGTGAAGTCCGTCAAATCAGCAAGTGCTGATGAAACCCCGCGCCGACGCGCCTCTATCGCTCGGAATGCCCCGCCCCGACCGTCCCCTCGGGGGAGGGTGGCCCGAAGGGCCGGGTGGGGTTCGGCGTCGTCATGTCCGAAGACGCCGGAGGCGTGGTCGAATCCACCCCCGCCCCCTCCCCTCAGGGGAGGGGAAGTAGCGAGGCCGAGCGCGGTTTCCAACCGTCGGCGGCGGTGGCGAAGTCGCGCACGATCGGCTAGGACACTCGGATGGGTCGCGCAGGACACGAATGGGGTCGAACGAGATGACGGGGTCGGGAGCGGGCATTCTGGCGGCGCAGGACATTCGCGAACTGGCCGCGTCGGGCGCGATTTCGACCGCGCGTCCCTTCGACGCCGATCAGATCCAGCCCGCCTCGCTCGATCTCCGGTTGGGCGCCCGCGCCTACCGCGTCCGCGCCTCCTTCCTGCCCGGTCCCGACCTCTCGGTCGAGGCCAAGGTGCGCGCGCTGACCCTGCACGAGATCGACCTCACCGAAGGCTCGGTGCTGGAGACCGGCTGCGTCTACGTCGTGCCGTTGATGGAGATCCTGGCGCTGCCGACGGACGTCTCGGCTTCCGCCAATCCGAAGTCCTCGACCGGCCGGCTCGACGTCTTCACCCGCGTCATCTGCGATCAGGCCCGCGCCTTCGACACGATCGCGGCGGGGTATCGCGGACCGCTCTGGCTGGAGATCAGCCCGCGCACCTTCCCCGTGAAGGTCCGCGCCGGCTCGCGCCTTTCGCAGATCCGCTTCCGCCGCGGCGACGCCCGCCTCTCCGACGCCGAACTCGTCGAGGTCCATGCCCGTGAGACCATCGTCTCCGGCGGCGACGCGGTGATCCAGGGCGGTCTGGCGCTGTCGATCGACCTCGAGGGAACCGCGCCCTTCGCCGGCGGAACCGGCAATCTCGTCGGCTATCGGGCCAAGCGCCACACCGGCGTCGTCGACGTCGATCGGAAGGCCGCGCTCGATGTGCTCGACTTCTGGGAGCCGATCGTCCGCCGCGGCGAGCAGAAGGCGTTGATCCTCGATCCCGACGAATTCTACATCCTCGTGTCCCGCGAAGCCGTCCACGTGCCGCCCGACTACGCCGCCGAGATGGTGCCCTTCGATCCGTTGGTCGGCGAATTCCGCGTCCACTACGCCGGCTTCTTCGATCCCGGCTTCGGTCATGCCGGCGTCGGCGGCGCCGGCGCGCGCGCCGTGCTCGAGGTGCGCTCGCACGAGGTCCCCTTCATCCTCGACCACGGCCAGACCATCGGCCGCCTCGTCTACGAGCGGATGCGGCGCCGTCCCGACTGCCTCTACGGCGAGACCGGCTCCAGCTATCAGGCGCAGGGCCTGAAGCTCTCCAAGCACTTCCGCGCCTGATCGAGGTCACGATCGCGCCATCCTCGCGGGCGATCTTGCATCCGCCTCGCCGCCCCCCATCTCTTCTCGGGTCCCCGAGGAGGGGCGAGGCAGTCGAGGACGTGGCATGACCCCGCAGGAAGCTCAGATCATCCGTTCGGTGTTCGATCGCCTGAAGGCGGCCGAGGCCGGTCCGCGCGATGCCGAGGCCGAAGCTCTCGTCGAAGCGCTCCTCAAGGCCGACCCACAGGCCGGGCTGGCGCTGGTGCGCGCCCTCGTCCTGACCGATCGCGCCCGCGAGGCGGCGACGTCGGACGTCGCGCGGCTGACCGAGGAGATGCAGGCGCTGAAGACTTCTGTGCCGCAGCCCGCCGCGACCTCCGGCGGCCTCTTCGGCGGCCCCTGGGGCGGCCAGCCCGCGCCGCAGCCGCCGGCGCCCCCCGCCGGCCCCTGGGGCGGCCGCGCCCCGCAGGCCGGTCCCTGGGACGCCCAACCGCAGGCCCAATCCGGCGGCGGCTTCTGGTCGTCGGCGCTTCGCACCGGCGCCGGCGTCGCCGGCGGCCTCTTCGCCTTCGAGGCGGTGAAGAGCCTGTTCGGCGGCGGTTCGCACGGCTACGGCCAGACCGCCGGCCTCTTCGACCAGCCGACCACCATCGTCAACGAGACCGTCAACGTCTTCCAGAACGATCCGTCGAGCGCGGCGCCGAGCCTCTTCGACGGCGGCGATCCGCTGCAGAGCGCGAGCTGGGACGACGGCTCCTTCGACGCCGGCGGCTTCGGCGGCGACGACGACAACTGGGCCTGAGCCCGCGCGTCGCGAGATCCGAAGGGCGGCGGCGACGCCGCCCTTTTTCATGTCGGCGTCGTCAGGCCTTCGTCGCGATCTTCGCCGCCCAGTCCGCCTTCTGCGCCGCCTCGCGCTCGGCGACGTCTGCGTCGAGCGTCTTGTAGAGGCTGACCGACCGGGTGTCGGCGAAGCCGAGCGCCGCGTAGAAGGCCATCACGCCGGCGTTCTCCTTGCGCACAAGGAGATTGATCTTCGGCACGCCGCGCGCCCGGCACCAATCCTCGGCCGCCGCGACCAGCCGCCGCCCCAGTCCGCCGAGCCGGCGCTCCGCGTCGACCGCGAGATAGTAGACCGCGCCGCGATGTCCGTCGTGGCCGATCATCGTCGCCCCGACGATCGCTCCCCCGACGCGCGCCGCCAGCACCTCCGCGTCGCCGCTGGCGCGCGCCAGCGCGATGTCGGCGATCGGATCGTTCCACGGCCGGATCAGGCCGCAACGGCTCCACAGGTCGACGACCGCCGCGACGTCGGCGTCGGTGATCGGTGCGATGACGATGTCGGTGGGCATGAGATGGCTCTCCGGGTTCGGAAAGCGCGGCATCTAGAGCCGATCCGATGACGGTTTCAAGACGGGAGGAGACCGGAGGCGAGATCGTCCCGCCTCCGTTCGTCGTCCCTCAGAGCATGCCGAGCATCCGCGGCAGGAACAGCGACATCTCCGGCCAGTAGGTCACCGCGATCAGGAAGCCGAGCATGGTGAGGAGCCACGGCCACACCGCGACCGTCAGCTCGGTGATGCCCATCTTGGTGATGCCGCTCGCCACATAGAGATTGAGGCCGACCGGGGGATGGCACATGCCGACCTCCATGTTGACCACGATCAGAATGCCGAAATGCACCGGATCGATGCCGAGCTTGATCGCCACCGGGAACAGGATCGGCGCCATGATCAGCACGATCGAGGACGGCTCCATCACGTTGCCGGCCATCAGCAGGAGCACGTTGACGAGCAGCAGGAAACCGATCTTGCCGAGCCCCTGGTCGACCATCCACCCGGCCATCGCCTGCGGAATGTTCTCGCTCGTCATCAGGAAGGAGAACAGCACCGCGTTGGTGATGATGTAGAGCAGCATCGCCGACATCGAGGCCGAGTCGAGCAGCACCTTGCCGACGTCCCTGAGCCGCATGTCCTTGTAGACGAAGACGGCGATCAGGAAGGCGTAGACCGCGCTCATCGCGGCGGCTTCGGTCGGCGTGAAGGCGCCGGTGTAGATGCCGCCGATCACGATGACGATCAGGAACAGGCCCCAGAAGCTCTCCGAGAGCGCCTTCAACCGTTCCCGCCCCGACGCCTTCGGCAGCCGCGGATAGTCGTTCTTCCAGGCCCGATACCAGGTGGTGAAGCCGAGCAGGCTCGCCAGGATCAGGCCGGGGATGACGCCGGCGATGAACAGCTGCCCGACCGACGCGGCGGTGACCACTTCGCCGTTCGGGCCGGTGGCGAGCTGTCCGGAGGTCGCCACCGCATACATCACCATGACGATCGACGGCGGGATCAGGATGCCGAGCGCGCCGGACGTCGTGATCACGCCCGCGCCGAAGCGCTTGGGGAAGCCCTGCTTGACCATCGCCGGCAGGATGATCGAGCCGATCGCCACGACGGTGGCCGGCGACGAGCCGGAGACCGCGGCGAAGAGCGCGCAGGCGAGCACGCCGGCGAGGCCGAGGCCGCCGTGCCAATGGCCGACCATCGACGAGGCGAAGCGGATCATTCGCCGCGCCACGCCGCCGTGGGTCAGGAAGTTGCCGGCCAGGATGAAGAACGGGATCGCCATGATCTCGAACTTCTCGATGCCGGTGAAGAGCTTCAACGCGACGCTCTCGATCGGCACCGTGGTCATCGTGAAGAGGAAGCTGAGCACCGAGAGGCCGAGCGCGATCGAGATCGGCATGCCGGTGAGGAAGAGCCCGATCAGAAGCGCGAAGATGATCGCCGCATTCATGACGCCGCCTCCTCTTCGAGGCCGGCGACATGGCCGTGGTCGTGCTTCGGCAGATGCCCGGTGCGCACGAACGACACCGCCACCTGCAGGAAGCGGAAGCTCATCAACCACGAGCCGAGCGGCACGCAGAGATAGACGATCCACATCGGCACTTCGAGGTCCGCCGAGGTCTGGCCGGTCGCCGCCATCTTCCAAACGAAGTTGGCGCCGAGCGCCCCGACGATGCCGGTGAAGAGCGCGCCGGCGCCGAGCCCGAACAGGATGAAGCCGACCCGGGTGCGGGCGTCGAGGGCGTTGATCAGCACGTCGACGCCGACGTGGATGCCGGTCCTGACGCCATAGGCCGCGCCGAACTTCGCCATCCACACGAACATGTAGATGGTCAGCTCCTGCGCCCAGGTCAGATTGAAGCCGGCCAGCCATTTGTAGGTCGACCGCGCCAGCCCGGCGAGGGTCGTCCATTCCATCGAATTGGCGAAGCCGATCAGCTTGGCGGCCGAAGAGAGGCCGTAGCGATGCACGACGGCGACGAAGATGGTCGTCGTGGCGGCGGCGATGAGGAAGGCGATGATCGCCTCCTCCAGTCGATCGAGAAGTCGCATCATGGGACCACCTCGAACGGCCGCGCCGACGAACCCGCCGGTTCGTGGACACGCGAGATCGACGCGCGACCGTGACGAGAGAGGAAGAGGAACGAACGGCCGCCCGACGCGACCGTTCGCCGTCGGATCACTCGGCGCCGGTCGTCTTGGCGACTTCGGCGATGAGGTCCTTGCCGATGCGCGAGGCCATTTCGCTCCACACCGGCTTCAACGCGGTCTTCCAGGCCTTGGCCTGATCGGCGGAGAGCGTGATGAACTCGGTCTTGCCCGACGCCTTCATCGCCGCGATCGCGTCGTCGTTCTCCTTCTCGGCGATGTCGTTGGCGTAGGTCGTCGCCTCGGCGAGCGCCTTCTCCAACTGCGGCTTCACCTCGCCGGGCAGGCCGTCCCAGAACTTCTTGTTCACGATCACCGCGTAGCCGAGGTAGCCGTGCCGCGACATGGTCGCGTATTTCTGCACCTCGTACATCTTCTGGGTGTACATGTTCGACGGCGGGTTCTCGGTGCCGTCGACGACGCCGGTCTGCAGCGCCTGATAGACCTCGGAGAAGGCCATCACCTGCGGCAGCGCGCCGAGCGCCTTCATCTGCGCCTCCAGCACCTTCGAGGACTGGATCCGCATCTTCAGGCCGAGGAAGTCGTCGGGCGACTTCAGCGCCTTGTTGGCGCTCATGATCTTGAAGCCGTTGTCCCAATAGGCGAGGCCGGTGATGCCCTTCGGCTCCAGGAGCGACAGGAGCTTCTTGCCGACCGGGCCTTCCGTCACCTTCCTGAGCGCCACGCGATCGGCGAAGATGTAGGGCAGGTCGAAGACCTCGAACTCCTTGACGCCGAGCGGGCCGAACTTGGCCAGCGACGGGGCGAGCATCTGCACCGCGCCGAGCTGCAGCGCCTCGAGCTCTTCCTTGTCCTTGTAGAGCTGCGAGTTCGGGTAGACTTCGACCTTGACCTTGCCGTTCGTGTACTTCTCGGCGAGTTCCTTGAAGCGATCGGCGCCCTTGCCCTTCGGCGTGTTCGGGGCCACGACGTGGCTGAACTTGATGACGATCTCCTCGGCGCGGGCCGGGCCGATCATCAGCGCGCCGATGGCGAGCGCGGCGACGACGAACTTGTTCATTTGTCGAGTCCTCCCTTCGAACCTCGTGCCGCTCCGACGAGACGCGGAGCTTGTCTCCACGGTAACGCCGCACGACGGTTTCAGGCTATCGTGGATATCCGAAGTCCGCGCGCCGACCCGACGCCGCACGACTTTCGTTCGAGGCCCGCTTGACCGACGCATCCGATCCCGCGCCCGCCCGCGACGCCGACGACCGCCCGCAGAGCATTCCGCTCGTCGGCGATCCGGCCCCGCGCGGTCGCGCCGCCTTCGTCATCGAAATCGCGCCGCTGGTCGTCGCCGGACTGATCGTCGCCCTGCTAGCCGCGCTGGTCTGGCTCGCCGATCGGCGCGAACGCGAGGAGGCCGGCGAGGCGCTGATCCGCGACACGCTGTGGGTCGAGCAGGCCCTGCGCTTCCAGGTCGAGGCGGGCCAGGAGGCGCTCGATCGCCTCGCCCTCGACATGACCTCGGCGCGGCTGTCGGAGGAGATCGTCGCGGCGCGCCTGCGCACCATCGTCGGCTCCCATCCGGAGGTCGGCGCGGTCGAATGGCGCGACGATCTCGGCGTCATCCGGGTCGCCGTGCCGCCCGACGTCGACGTCGAGAGGAGCGGCGACGGCCCCCCGCGCCCGCTCGCCCGCGGCTTTTCCGAACCGCGCCGGATCGGCGCGGCCGCCGTCGCCGATCTGACCGTGCCGATCTTCGATCACGACGTCCGGGTCGGCCGGCTCACCGCCCACGTCCATCTCGACCGCCTGTTGGCGCTCTACGTGCCCTGGTGGATCTCGCAGAACAACCACGTCACCCTGGTCGACAAGGACGGCGTGGAGCTCGCCCACAAGTCGGCGCTCGCCCCGCTCGGCGGCACGGCGCGCCATACGCTGAGTTTCGATCCGCCGCTGCCCGGCGTCGATTTGGTGCTGACCGCCCATTCCGGCGGATCGACCTTCCTGCGCAACCTGCTCGGAGCTGGCGTCCTGGTGCTCGGCGTCGTCGCCGTCTTCGCCCTCTTCGGTCTGACGCTGCACTGGCGTCGCCGTCTCGCCGCCGAACGCGATCTCGGCGAGGCGCGCGCGCTGCGCCGCGCCATGGAGGAGAGCCTGACCGTCGGCATGCGCGCCCGCGATCTCGAGGAGCGCATCATCTACGTCAATCCGGCCTTCTGCCGGATGGTCGGCTGGGAGGCGGACGAGCTCGTCGGCCACCTGCCGCCGCAGCCCTATTGGTTGCCCGAACTGGTCGAGGAGACGCTCGCCCGCCATCAGGCGCTGGGCGAACGCCGACTGGAGCCGCTCTCCTTCGAGACCCGTTTTCGCCGGCGCGACGGCGAGATCTTCGACGTCCGCGTCTACGAGGCTCCGCTCGTCGACGCCACCGGCCGTCATCGCGGCTGGATGGGCAGCCTCGTCGACGTCACGGAAGTGAAACGTGCCGAAGAGCGCGAGCGCCTCCACGCCGAAACCCTGACCCGCACCGGCCGCCTGATCTCGCTCGGCGAAATGGCCTCGACCATCAGCCACGAGCTCAACCAGCCGCTCGCCGCCATCGCCTCCTATGCGTCGGGCTGCCTGCATCTCCTGAAGTCCGGCCGGCCGAACGCCGATCTCGTCGGCGCGCTGGAGAAGCTCGAGGCGCAGGCCCGCCGCGCCGGCCGCGTCATCCGCCGCGTCCACGACTTCGTCCGCAAGCGCGAACCGGAGTTCGCCCGCCTCGACCTCGCCGAACTGGTCGGCGCGATCGCCGCCTTCGTCGCCCTCGACGCCCGCAAGGCCAAGGTCGAGCTGGCGACCGACCTTCCCGTCGCGCCGTTGCCGGTCCTCGCCGACCGCACGCTGATCGAACAGGTCCTGGTCAACCTGACCCGCAACGGCATGGAGGCGATGGCTGCGACCGCGCCGTCGGCCCGCCGTCTCGACGTCGCGGTGGCCCGGCGCGCCGGAGTCGACGGCGATCTCGCCGTCATCACCGTCGCCGATCACGGCCCGGGGATCGCGCCGGACGTGGCGGAGAAGCTCTTCACGCCGTTCTTCTCGACCAAGCCGGAAGGCATGGGCATGGGGCTCGCCATCTGCCGATCGATCGTCGAGTTGCACCGCGGCCGTCTCGAGTTTGCAGCCCGCGAGGGAGGCGGTACGGTGTTTTCGGTGATCCTGCCCATCGATCCGGAAGCCGCGCCGTCATGACCTCGACCGAGACCCCTCTCGAACCGCGCGTCCACGTCGTCGACGACGATCCGGCGGTGCGCGACAGTCTCTCCTGGCTGTTCGAGGCGCGCGGCCTGCCGGTCACCTGTTGGGAGAGCGGCGAAAGCTTCCTCGAAGCCGGCGGCGCGACGGCGCGCGGCTGCGTCCTGCTCGACGTGCGCATGGTCGGCATGTCCGGGCTCGAGGTTCTGGACCGGCTGGAGGAGGCCGGCTCGCACGTTCCGGTGATCGTCCTGACCGGCCACGGCGACGTGCCGGTCGCCGTCCAGTCGCTGAAGAAGGGGGCGATCGACTTCGTCGAGAAGCCCTTCGAGGCCGAGGATCTGGTCGAGCGCGTCCAAGGCGCGCTGGCGCTCGAGCTGCGCCGGCACGAGACCGCTTCGACCACCCGGACGCTCGAGCGGCAACTGGCGACGCTCTCGCCGCGCGAGCGCGAGGTGATGGAGCTGATGCTGAAGGGTCTGCTCAACAAGCAGATCGCCGACGACCTCTCGATCGCCATGCGCACGGTCGAGGTCCACCGCGCCCGCATCCTGGAGAAGTTCGCGGTGCGCTCCGCCGTCGAACTCGCCGGACGGCTCGCGGGTCTCAGGCGCGACGGGGCGTGAGCCTCACATCTTGCGGTAACGCACCCGCGCCGAGCGTTCGATCGCCGCGGTGACCAGCGGATCGAGATCGAAGGCGTCGCGCATCATCTCGAGGAAGCGCAGCTCCTCCTGGCCGGCCGTCATGTCGACGGCGACCACCTCGACGGCGAGCGCATAGGCGGTTTCGTGCAGCTTCGTCGGCAACGCCGCCTTGGCGCGATCGAGGATCGTCTCCAGCCCGTCGGCGGTCTCGAGCAGGTTCTCCGTCTCCGCCGCGATCGCCCCGATCCGCCCGAGGTCGAGGCCCTCGAACACCGGCAACGTCTCGACGATCAGCCCGATCTCGGCGATCTCGCTCTCGCTCATCGAGCGGTCGGCCATCGACACGGTGATCATCAGATGGAGCAGCGCCTCGTGGGGCGTGAAGGTCTTCGCCATGGGAACTCCGGATGCGGACGCGTCGTTCGATCGGGGCGGACGGTAAGCGGGCGCGGTGCGGCTGGCAAGTCGGCCGGACCCGGCCGAGTTGACGCTTCCCCCGCCTCGCCCTAGTGTCCGGCCGCACTTTCGCGGGCCTTTCCCGCGTCTCAGCCGAAAAAAGGACCCTTCCATGACCGCTCGGACCCCGCGCGCGATCGACCTTTCTCCCGAGCTTCTCGCCGCCGCCCTGAAGTCCAAGGCCTGGCCGTTCGAAGAAGCCAAGAAGATCGTCGCCCGGCTCGAGAAACATCCCAAGAAGGAAGTCCTGTTCGAGACCGGCTACGGCCCCTCGGGCCTGCCCCACATCGGCACCTTCGGCGAAGTGGCGCGCACCACCATGGTGCGCCACGCCTTCCACGTGCTGACCAGGAACGAGATCCCCTCGAAGCTCCTCTCCTTCTCCGACGACATGGACGGCATGCGCAAGGTGCCGGAGAACGTGCCGAACCAGGAGCTTCTGAAGGCCAATCTGCACAAGCCGCTGACCGTGGTGCCCGATCCCTTCGGCGAATACGAGAGCTTCGGCCACCACAACAACGCCATGCTCCGGCGCTTCCTCGACGCCTTCGGCTTCGAGTACGAATTCGCCTCCGCCTCCGACTACTACGCCCGCGGCGTCCTCGACGAGAAGTTGCTGGCGATGCTGGCGAAGTACGACGAGGTCATGGCCATCATGCTGCCGACGCTGCGCGAGGAGCGGCGCAAGACCTATGCGCCCTTCCTGCCCGTCCACCCCGAGACCGGCTGCGTCATGCAGGTGCCGATCGAGGAGCACGACGCGTCGAAGGGCACGATCGTGTGGACCGATCCCGACACCGGCAAGCGCTTCGAGACCTCGATCCTGTCGGGCGGCTGCAAGGCGCAATGGAAGCCCGACTGGGCGCTGCGTTGGGCCGCCCTCGACGTCGACTACGAAATGTCCGGCAAGGACCACATCGACAACGTCAAGACCTCCGGCAAGATCTGCCGCGTCCTCGGCGGTCGTCCGCCCGAGGGCTTCAACTACGAGCTCTTCCTCGACGACCAGGGTCAGAAGATCTCCAAGTCGAAGGGCAACGGCCTGACCATCGACGAGTGGCTGACCTACGCCTCGCCGGAGAGCCTGTCGCTATTCATGTTCCGCGAACCGAAGGCGGCGAAGAAACTCTATTTCGACGTGATCCCGAGGAACGTCGACGAATATTACCAGTTCCTCGATGCCTACGACCGTCAGTCGCTCGATCAGAAGCTCTCCAATCCGGTCTGGCACATCCATTCCGGCGAGCCGCCGAAGAAGCACATGCCGGCGTCCTTCTCGATGCTGATGAACCTCGTCTCGGCCTCCAACGCCGAGGACCGCGACGTTCTGTGGGGCTTCATCAAGCGCACCGCGCCCGACGTGACGCCCGAGAACGCGCCCGAACTCGACCGCCTGGTCGGCTACGCGATCCGCTACTTCCACGACTTCGTGAAGCCGACCAAGGTGTTCCGCGCCCCCGACGAGGCCGAGCGGATCGCGCTCGCCGCCCTCGACGGCGTGCTCGGCGCCTTGCCGGCGAACGCCGACGCCGACGTCATCCAGACCGCGGTGTTCGACGTCGGCCGCGCCCATTTCCCCGACCCGGCCAAGAAGGGCCCGGACGGCGGACCCGGCGTGTCGCTGAACTTCTTCGCCGGCCTCTACCAGATCCTGCTCGGCCAGGAGAAGGGACCGCGCTTCGGCTCCTTCGTCGCGCTCTATGGGATCGCCGAGACCCGCGCCCTGATCGGCAAGGCGCTGGCCGGCGCGCTGGCGGCGTGAGCCTCAGCGCCCGAGCGGCGTCGGCGCGGCCGACGTCTCCGCCGCGCCGGGAAGCGGCGCGGTGGTGAGGTCGGGCGGCAGTTCGTCGGAGATCGGCGGTCCGCTCGTCGCGGCCGGCGCGAGCGTCGGCGCGACGCCCCAGACGCCGCGCCCGTCTCGCCGCGCCGTCGCCTCCGCCTCCGCGTAAGGGCCGCCCGGCGCGGCCCGCGCCCAGCCGCTCGCCACGAAGGCTTCGCCGAGATCGCCGCCGGCGACGAAGGCGCACGTCGTCTCGAACGACCCGCTGCGCGCGTCCTGCGGCAGGAGACAGTCGACCGGTCTGAGCCGCACCATCCGCCGCAGCCCGACGAGCGCCCGCGCGCCGCAGGGCCATTCGACGTCCGACGGATCGCGGCAGGTCTCGTCGCGTTCGATCGCGGCGACGCCGGCGAGGCGCACGCGCATTCGCCGCGAACGGACCGCGGCGCCGTCCTCCACCACCACCGGCCCCAGCCGCCGCGCCACGATGGGCGCCGTCGTGACCGGCGGCGTCGGCGGCGCGATCCGCTCCGGCGCGTCCTCGAAACGCGGCGGCGGCGTGAGGCCGGGCGCGGTGATCACCCGCACCTCGCGGCCCGTCGCCGCGCCGCAGACGGCCGTCGCCGCCGCGACGCCGAGGATCGCCGCCCAACGCCGCGTCATTGGCTCGCCCACAGGATCCGCGCCAGACCGGCGATCCGCGCCTCGGCGATGGTCTCGTCCGGGCCGCCGACGATCGGCTCGAACCGGAGCCCCTCCGCGCCGCGCCCGAGATAGACCCGCGCCACGACGCAGCCGCCGTCGATCGAGAGAACCACCCGATCGCCCGGCCGAGGCGTCTCCTCCACCGCCAGGATCAGCACGTCGCCGCGGCGGAACACCGGCGCCATCGCTTCGTCGGCGATCTCCAGGCGACGGGTGCGCCGCGCGACCTCTGCGTCCGCCCCGTCGTCGTGGAAGCCGGTGAGGCGTGGCGCGGCGCGAGGGCTCGCCGCCGTCGCGCGGGCTGCGCGCGCGTCGACCAGTCGAACCAGATCGAGGAGACCGCACCCGGTCGCGGCGAGAATCTTGTCGATCGATTCCGTCGAGGGCCAGCGCGGCCGTCCGTCGGCGGTGAAACGTTTCGACTTGTTCAAGGCGGTGGCGTCGAGCCCGGCCCTTCGGGCGAGCCCGGAAGGGCTGAGCCCGTGCCGCGCCGCGATCCCGTCGATCGCCGCCCACAGCCGCTCGTGGTTGGTTCGCGCCCGCTCCATCGGCCTCCCAGCTCCGCTCTCGTCCGCCGATCGCTCGTGCCTCTCCCTTCGCGCGGAGCGTTTCGCGAGATCGCGCCACGCTCCGCCGTCTCCCGCCGATCGACAGGCGGCAGTCGTACACGGCGACATGGGCGCGCCCGACCGCGTCCCGTCGCCCCATCATTGACCGATTCGGTCGCTCCACCGATAGAGGCGGATCAATCTCCGGTTGAAATGTCCATTGCGAGCCACGGTCGAGCGGGCTTGCCCGGCCCGAATGCGGCGACTAGGGTCGCGGCGGCGTCCCGAAGGGCGTCCCGACGAGGAGCCCGGATGACGACGCTCTACAAGATCACCTCGCTCGCCGAATGGGCGAGCGCCGTCGCCGAAGGCGTCTTCCGCGGCGCGCCGGTCGACCTCGCCGACGGCTTCGTCCATTTCTCGACCGCCTCCCAGGTCGTCGAGACCGCCGCCCGCCACTTCGCCGGCCGCGACGACCTCCTTCTGGTGAGCCTCGACGCGAGCGCCTTCGGCGATCGCCTGCGCTGGGAGCCCTCGCGCGGCGGCGCGCTGTTCCCCCATCTCTACGACGTCTTCGATCCGGCCGCCGCGCGCGCCGTGGTCGACCTGCCGCTCGGCCCGGACGGCCGTCATCTCTTCCCGGAGCTCGCCCCGTGATCGATCTCTACGGCCTCGCTCGCCCCTTCGTCTTCCGCTTCGACGCCGAGACCGCCCACGGCCTGACCATCAAGGCGCTGGCCACCGGCCTGGCGCCGCACTGTTCGACGCCGAACGATCCGCGTCTGGCGGTTCGCCTGTGGGATCTCGACTTCCCCAATCCGGTCGGCGTCGCCGCCGGTCTCGACAAGAACGCCGAGGCGCCCGACGGCCTCCTGCGCCTCGGCTTCGGCGCGGTCGAGGTCGGCACGGTGACGCCGCGGCCGCAGGCCGGCAATCCGAAGCCGCGCCTCTTCCGCCTCGTCGACGACCGCGCCGTGATCAACCGCTTCGGCTTCAACAACGAGGGCCATGCCGGCATGCGCGCCCGGCTCGAGCGCCGGCGCGGCCGCGGCGGCCTCGTCGGCGTCAACATCGGCGCCAACAAGGACAGCGACGACCGCATCGCCGACTATGTCGCCGGCGTCCGCGCCTTCGCCGATCTCGCCTCCTGGTTCACCGTCAACGTTTCTTCGCCGAACACGCCGGGTCTGCGCGACCTCCAGGCCCGCGACCAACTCGCCGAGCTTCTCGCTCGCGTCCTCGCCGCCCGCGACGAGATCGCGGCCGGCGGCGCCCGCCGCGTGCCGGTGCTCCTCAAGATCGCCCCGGACATGGTCGACGCCGGCCTCGCCGACGTCGCCGAAGTGGCGCTGGAAACAGAAATCGACGGCCTCGTCGTCTCCAACACGACGCTCGACCGCAAGGGCTTGACCGACGCAGCCAAGGCCAAGGAGGCCGGCGGCATGTCCGGCCGACCGCTGTTCCATCGCTCCACCGTGGTGCTCGCCCGCCTGCGCCGCTTGGTCGGTCCGGATCTGCCGATCGTCGGCGTCGGCGGCATCGATTCCGGCGAGACCGCCTTCGAGAAGATCGCCGCCGGCGCCAACCTGATCCAGGTCTATTCCGGCCTCGTCTACGAAGGACCGGTCCTCGTCGAGAAGATCCTGCGCCATCTTTCGGCCCGACTGACCCGCGACGGTCTGCCGTCGTTGGCCGCCGTGCGCGGCTCGAAGACCGACATCTGGGCGGCGCGCGATCCGGATCGACCGGAATGAAGTGGCAAGAAATTCCATAATGCGTGAATAAGGGCTCGAAAGCTCGGATCATATCGATTAGAAGATGCTCATGAGTTTCCCGCCGTCTCCCTGACCCCCGGTGTGATCGATGCAGCTCTACCTTCCCATCGCCGAATGGCCCGTGAACATGTTCATGATCTTCGGCGTCGGCGGGGCGGTGGGCTTCATTTCCGGCATGTTCGGCGTCGGTGGCGGCTTCCTGTTGACGCCGCTCCTGGTCTTCTACGGCATCTCGCCGGCGGTGGCGGTCGGCTCGGTCTCGGCGCAGGTCGCCGCCTCCTCCGCCTCGGGCGCGCTCAGCTATTGGCGGCGCAAGCTGATCGATTGGAAGCTGGCTCTCTTTCTGCTCGTCGGCGGCATGCTCGGCTCGGTGGTCGGCGTCGAGGTCTTCGCGGTGCTGCGCAAGATCGGCCAGCTCGATCTGGTGATCGGCCTCTGCTACGTCGTCTTCCTCGGCTTCGTCGGCGGCTTCATGACCTGGGAGGCGATCGGAACGATCCTCGCCTCCCGGCGCAACGAGGTGCCCGCGCCGAAGAAGCCGCGCACCCACGGCATCGTCCAGACGTTGCCCTTTCAGGTCCGCTTTCATCGCTCGAAACTGGTGATCTCGGCGATCCCGGTGCTGGCGCTCGGCCTCGGCATCGGCTTTCTCGGCACCCTGCTCGGCATCGGCGGCGGCTTCCTGATCGTCCCGGCGATGATCTACCTGCTCAAGGTGCCGGCCAATCTGGTGGTCGGCACGTCGCTGGTGCAGATGGTGGTGACGATGGCCTTCACCACCTTCCTGCAGGCCTCGAACAACCACACCGTCGACATCGTCCTCGCCTTCCTCCTGATGATCGGCGGCGTCATCGGCGCGCAGTTCGGCGCGCAGATCGGCCAGCGCCTCAAGGGCGAACAGTTGCGCGCCCTGCTCGGTCTCCTGATCCTGGCCGTCGGCATCCGCTTCGCGGTCGAACTGGTGGTGAAGCCGGCCGATCTCTATTCGCTGTCGATGGTGATCGGAGGCGCGAAATGAGCCGCCGCCTCGCCGCCGCCCTCGGCTTCGGCCTCGCCTTCGCCGCCTCGTCGGCGACGGCCGAGACGTTGGTCTTCGAGCCCTCGACGAAACGCGTCGAGATCACCTCGAATTTCTCCGGCACGACGCTGACCGTCTACGGCACCGTCGAGCGCGACGCCGCCACCATCGGGCGCGGCGGCGACTACGAGGTCGCGGTGATGCTGGTCGGGCCCGAGCGCGCCGCCGTCACACGCCGCAAGGAGCGGCTGCTCGGCATCTGGGTCAACCGCGATTCGCGCACCTATCACGCGCCGGCCTTCTATGCGGTCGCCACCACCCGCCCGATCGCCGAGATGGCCGCCGCCGCGACGCTGAAGACGGCCCAGGTCGGTCTGGATGGGCTGATCCTGCCGGAAGTCGTCCCCGGCGGCGTCGAGGTTCTGGCCGGCACGGTCTCCTTCCGCGACGCCTACCTGCGCCTGCGTCGGCGCGAGGGGCTCTATGCCGAATATCCCGGCGCCGTGCGCCGCCTCGGCCAGAACCTCTGGTCGGTGACGCTGCCGATCCCGGCCGAAGTGCCGGTCGGCGACTACAAGGTCCGCACCGTCCTCTTCGCCGACGGCGCGCCGCTCGCCGAACAGGTGAGCCACGTCGAAGTGGTGAAGAGCGGCTTCGAACAGGAGGTCGCCGAACTCGCCGGCGTCCATTCCTGGATCTACGGCCTGATCTGTGTGGGCGTGTCGCTTCTCACCGG
Organism: Hyphomicrobiales bacterium; assembly: GCA_021286855.1. GTDB lineage: Bacteria > Pseudomonadota > Alphaproteobacteria > Rhizobiales > Ancalomicrobiaceae > Pinisolibacter. The sequence goes on from JAJTBO010000001.1 coordinate 41,405, forward strand.
TTGGCTCGGCGGCGTGTTGTTCCGTCGCGACTGAGGCCGAACCCGACGACGGCCTCGGCCGGCATCGTGTGGACGCGGCCCGCGCCGAGCAGATGCACCTGGAGCCGGCGCCGCGCGAACAACCCGTCGAAGGCGCGCGAGGCGACGTCGAGCCCGCCGGCGAGCGACCCATAGGCCGGCAGGATCAGGCGATCGCCGTCGCCGGCGAAACACCGCCGACGCACCGTGCCGCTCGCCACCTTGACCCGCGCCGCCGGATGGAGATGGCCGGCGATCTCGCCGATCGCCCCCTTCGTCGGCTCGTGACGGAAGACGAGCGGCCCGACCGCCAACGTCTCGGCCCGCGTCCCGCCCGGCGCGGTGGCCGCGGCGGCGTCGTGATTGCCGTCGATCCAGATCCAGTCGCGCGCCGCTTGCAACCGCTCGATCCGGGCCCACGCCGCCTCTGCGAGACGTTCGACGGCGAAGGGATCGTGGAAGGCGTCGCCGAGCGAGATCACGCGGGCAGGCGAGAGCGCCGCGACGTCGCTCTCCAACCGATCGAGCGTCGCGGAGGTGTCGTAGGGCGGCAGGAGCGAGCCGCGCCGCGCGAAGGACGAGGCCTTCTCGAAATGCAGATCGGCGACGATCAGCGTCGCCTCGCGCTCCCACCACAGCCCGCCCGAGGGCAGGCCGAGCAGCGCTTCTCCCATCATTTCGATCCGGCCGCCGCCGAACGGCGTCGCCTCGTCCGTCACCGCGTCGCCTCCCGCATCAGGGCGTCCGCCGCCTCCGCCAACATCGCCTCGCCGGCCGCCCCCGGCGTCGGCTCGCGCCCGATCTCGGTCAGGATCGGCACCGCCAAAGGCGAGATCCGATCGAGCGCCACGTGGCGGATCCTGCCCTTTACCCGCGCCAACAGGTCGGCGAGACGCCGCACGTCGAGGAGCCCGTGGCCCGCGTCGGCGCGAGTCGCCTGGAGCAGGATGTGGTCCGGTTCGTGGCTGCGCAAGACGTCGAAGATCAGATCGGTCGCCGCCGTCGCCTGCCGGCCGCTCTTCTCCTGTCCGGGGTGGCGACGCTCCACGAGGCCGGAGATGATCGCGCAGTTGCGGAAGGTGCGCTTCAACATCACCGATTCGTCGAGCCAGGCCTCGAGGTCGTCGCCGAGCATGTCCTCGTCGAAGAGGGAGTCGATCGACGGCCGGCAACGCGCGAAAGCCGCGCCGAGGTCGATCGCGCCCCACACCCCGAGGCAATAGTCGTTGGCGACGAAGCCCATCGGGCGCAGTCCCGCCCGCTCCATCCGCCGGGTGAGCAACATGCCGAGCGTCTGATGGGCGAGCCGGCCCTCGAAGGCGTAGACGACCATGTGGAAACGGTCGCCGTGCGGGAAGGTCTCGACCATCATCTCGCGTCGGCCCGGCAGCTGCGAATGCTCCCGTTGCAGCTCCAGCCAGTCGCGCACCTGCGCCGGCAGGCCCGCCCAGCGGGTGGGGTCGGCGAGGAGCCCGCGCACCCGCTCGGCGAGATGGGTGGAGAGCGGGAACTTGCCGCCCCAATAGGAGGGGATGCGCGGATCGCGCCCCGCCGCCCGCGCCACGAGGGCTTCGGTCTCGCGCATGCCGACGAAGCGCAGCACTTCGCCGCCGAACAGGAACGTGTCGCCCGGCGTCAACGTCTCGAAGAAATACTCTTCCATCTCGCCGAGGAGCCGCCCGCCGAAGCGCGCGATGCGTCCCTTGTCGCCGGAGACGAGGCGCACCTTGACCATCGGCATCTCGACGATCGTGCCGACGTTGAGCCGCCATTGCTGCGCGACCTGCGGATTGGCGACCCGCCACAGCCCGTCCTTGGTCTTGCGGATCTTGGCATAGCGCTCGTAGACGCGTAGCGCGTAGCCGCCGGTCGCGACGAAGTCGACCACCCGGTCGAAGGTGGAGCGAGGCAGCGCCCGATAGGGCAGGGCGGACGTCACCTCGACGAAGAAATCGTCGGCGTCGAAGGGCGAGGCGACGGCGCGGCCGAGCACGTGCTGGGCGAGCACGTCGAGCGCGCCGGCGCGGATCGGCGGCGTGTCCTGCGTTCCCTCCGCATTGGCCTCGCGCGCGGCGAGACATTCGAGCACCTCGAACCGGTTGGCCGGGACGAGCAGCGCCCGGCTCGGCTCGTCGAGCCGGTGGTTCGATCGGCCGATCCGCTGGGCGAGCCGGCTCGCCCCCTTCGGCGCGCCGACGTGGATCACGAGATCGACGTCGCCCCAGTCGATGCCGAGATCGAGGGTCGAGGTGGCGACCACGGCGTCGAGGCCGCTCTCGCCGCCGCCCGCCGCCATCGCCGCTTCGACCCGGCGGCGCTGCGCCACGTCGAGCGAGCCGTGATGCAGCGCGATGCGCAAGCCCCGGTCGTTCGCCGCCCACAGCTCCTGGAAGACCAGCTCCGCCTGCGCCCGGGTGTTGACGAAGACGATGGTGGTGCGCGCCTGGGCGATCGCTTCGAGCACCGCCGGCAGCGCGTGGCGGGCGAGATGGCCCGACCACGGGATCCGCGTCTCGGCCTCCAGGATCTCGACGATCGCCGGCGTTCCCGGCGGCGCGATCACCAGATCGGCCTCCGCCCGCGGCGCGTCCGGCGTCTGCGGCGCCAGCCAGGCGGCGAGCTCGTTCGGATCGGCGACGGTGGCGGAGAGCCCGACGGCCCGCAGGCGGGGCGACAGCCGCCGCAGCCGGGCGAGATCGAGCGCCAGGAGGTCGCCGCGCTTCGAGGTGACCAGCGCATGCAGCTCGTCGAAGATCACCGTGTCGAGATCGCCGAAGAGGGTCTCCGCCTCGCGTGAGCCGAGGAGCAGGGCGACCTGCTCCGGCGTCGTCATCAGGATGTCCGGCGGGTCGATCTTCTGGCGTTGCCGCTTGTGCGCCGAGGTGTCGCCGGTGCGCGTCTCGATCCGGATCGAGAGCCCCATTTCGGCGATCGGCCGCTCGACGTTGCGCGCCACGTCGACCGCGAGCGCCTTCAACGGCGAGACGTAGAGCGTGTGGACGCCGCGTCGCTTCACGCCGCGCCTCGCCGCGACGGTTCGCGCGCCGCTCGCCCGTTCCGCGAGGTCGACGAGGCTCGGCAGGAAGCCGGCGAGCGTCTTGCCGGCGCCGGTCGGCGCGACCAGCAGCGCCGACCGCCGCTCACGGCCGGCCTCGAGCAGCCGTTCCTGATGCGGACGCAGCGACCAGCCGCGTTCGCCGAGCCAAGCGGCGAAACGGGGCGGCAGGAGCGGCGGAGGCGCGGCGTCGGCGGTCATGCGTCACGACAAGTAGTCGCGCCGCGCGGTCGCGTCGAGCGCCGACGCGGCAACGGGGCCGATCCGGGGTCGGATCGGCCCCGTCGCGCGCCGGGCCGTTCGGGGAATGGGGGATCGACCCGGGAGCGGGGGCTCAGGGATCGCAGTCCTTGAACTCGTACGGCTTGCCGTACATGTCGTGCTTGATGAACGTCCGGCAGCGCGCGCCGCGGCGCGAGGGCGCGTAGTCGTCCTCGTAATAGACCCGGCTCGGCGCGCGGCGGACGACGTACTCGTCCTCGTAGCCGTAGTCGGGCTGCGCCGACTGTGCGAGCGCGCCGCCCAGGATCATGCCGCCGACGAGGCCGAAGGCGGCCGCCGCGGCCGCATCGCCGCCGCCGCCGCCCCGATGGTGGTGACGCCACGGGTCGGCGTTGGCCGTGCCGGTCGAGGCGACGACGGCGCCGATCAGCAGGCCGACGGTCGCGAAGCGGGTGAGAGTGGTCTTCATGTCTGTCGCTCCAGGGGGCGCGGTCTCGTTCCGCGTCGTCTCGAGGAAGGAGGGCGGGACGCTCGGGACGTCCGCCCGGTGGATCTCAACGGAACCGGTGATGCGGATGGTAGGGTTCCCCCGGTCCGTCCGGCGGCGGACGGCGGTGGTTCGGCGGCGGCGGAGGCGCGCCGGGCGGCGGGGGCGGCGGGCTCCAGCGGCGCACCTGCGGCGGGGGCGGGGGAGGCGGCGGCGGGGCGTGATGGAACATCGGCGGCGGGGGCGGCGGCGCATGGCGGACCATCGGCGGCGGCGGGCCCCAGCCTCGGCTCGGCGCGCCGCCACGGACCACCACGCGGGAATCGTAGACCGGGCGATCGACGTAGTCGTCTTCGTCCCAGGTCGTCGAATAGACGTAGCGATCGTCTTCGACGGTCTGACACCCGGCCAAGCCGAGCGCCGGAGCGCCGATGGAGACGAGAAGGGCGAGAGAGAGCGGCTTCATCGTGGGACCCGTTCGGTCGACGCCTCTGGTCCGACCGGTTCGGGCGGCTCCTGCGACGTCGAGGGCAGATTGCGCCCCGCGACATGCACGCACCCTGAGTGGGACGTTCAGCCGTCGTTCAGGTTGCGTCGCCGGCGTTCACGATTTCGTGAAGACGACGACGAAGCCGCCGACGTCGGCGTCGCGGTCGCGCCTGAGCGCGGCGCGATCGAGATGCGCGACCACGAGGCCGGCCTCGACCGCGCGGCGCACGAGATGCCCGCGCCCATGCGCATAGCGGAAGCTGTCGCCGAGCCGCACGGTGTCGTCCTCGCCGTCCGCCTCGACCGAGAAGGCGAAGACGCCGTCCGCCGTCAGCGCTCGCGCCGCCGCCGCGAACACCGCCCCGAGATCGCCGAGATAGCAGAAGACGTCGGCGGCGGTGACGAGATCGAGCGACCGCGCCTCCCGCGCCGAAAGTCGCTCGACGACGTCGCCCACCTCGACCTCGGCGTAGAGGTCGGACGCGCGCGCCGCCGCGACCATCGCCGGCGACAGGTCGCAGCCCTCCAGCCGCTCGACCCGCCCGGCCAGCGCCCGCGCCATCAGCCCGGTGCCGCAGCCCAGATCGAGACCTCGCGCGAAACGGCGCGCCCCGGCGACCGCGGTCAACGCCTCGGCGAGCCTTTCGGGCGCGCGATAGCCGAGCCGACCGACCAGGCTCTCCTCGAACCGAGCCGCATAGCCGTCGAAGAGATCGCGCACATGCGCCAGCGGCGGCGTGTCCGGCGTCGCCGCCGCGCCCAGGCGGGCGAGCCGCAGCACCGCGCCGAACCGGTCGCTCGGATCGAGCGTCCGCGCCCGCTCGAAGGCCTCGATCGCCCCCGTCCGCGCGCCGGCCGCTTCGCGGAATTCGCCGAGCAGGAACCATCCCGCCGCCCAGGTCGGCGCGAGCTCCAGCGCCTGTTCGGTCAGTTCGGCCGCGGCGGCGGGTTCGCCCGCCTCGGCGTAGCCGCGGGCATGAGCGATGCGGCGATCGACGGTCGGATCGCCGGAAGTGTGGGGCGTCTGCGGCACGAAGGGGGGTCTCGTCGGAGGGATGCGCGGCGGCGAGATGCCCCCGAATGCGAAGGAGATCAAGCGAAATCGCACGTCGGGCGCGATCTCTCGACCGCCCCGCGCCGTCGTGCTACAGCGAGCCCGACCACAGGCCACGAGGGACGCCCGATGGATCGCACCGACCTGACGCGCTTCACCGGCGGATCGCCGCTGCGCACGCTCCTCTGGCTGGCCTTCCTCTCGATCGTCGTCGGCTTCGTCCTGGAGACGATCGGCCTCGATCCGGTCACCTTCGTCGGCCGCCTGATCGGCAACATCGATCGTCTGGTCGACTGGGTGCTCCACCTCGGCACCGACGCGGTCATGCGCGTCCTGCGCTACCTCGTCTGGGGCGGCGTGCTGGTGGTGCCGATCTGGTTGATCCTGCGCCTCACCGGCCGCGCCCGGTGATCGAGGCGACGAAGTCGGCCGCGTCGCGCCGCCCGATCGGCGTCGCCGACGCGCTGCGCATCGCCGGCCCGATGACCTTCGGCTATCTGACCACGCCGCTGGTCGGCCTCGTCGCCACCGGCGTCGTCGGCCGCACCGGCGACGCCGTCGCCGTCGGCGGCGTGGCGCTCGGCTCGGTGGTCTTCGATCTCACCTTCGCCGCCTTCGCCTTCCTGCGCGCCGGCACCACCGGCCTCGCCGCCCAGGCGCACGGCCGCGGCGATCCGCTCGAGACGCAGGCGGTGCTGTGGCGCGCGCTCCTGGTCGCCGGCCTCTGCGGCGCGGCGCTGGTGGCGTTCGCCGGTCCGATCGTCGATCTCGGTCTGGCCATCGTCGGCGGCGAACCGCAGGTGCGAGAGGCGACCCGCGCCTATGTCTCGATCCGCCTCCTCGCCGCGCCGCTGATCCTCGCCAACTACGCGATCTTCGGTTGGTGCCTCGGTCTCGGCCGCGCCGGCCTCGGGCTCGCCCTCCAGACGGTCCTCAATCTGACCAACGTCGCCGCCGCGCTCGCTCTCGTCTCCGCACGCGGCGCCGGCGTCGTCGGCGTGGCCGAGGCGAGCGTCCTCGCCGAAGCCGTCGCCTTCGTCGCCGCCGTGCTGCTGCTCGGCCGCGAGATAGCCCGCGCGCCGCGGCCCTCGCTCGCCCACCTCCTGCGGCGCGACGCCTTCCGCGCCGTCGCCGCGGTGAACCGCGATCTGATGATCCGCACCTTCGTGTTGATCGCCGCCTTCGCCTTCTTCTCGCGTCAGAGCGCGGCGCAGGGCGCGGTGCTGCTCGCCGCCAACGCCATCCTCGAGAAGTTCTTCCTGACCGCCGCCTATTTCATCGACGGTTTCGCCGCCGCCGCCGAGACCTTCGTCGGCCGCGCCGTCGGCGCGCGCGACCGCGCCGCCTTCGATCGCGCCGTCTCCTTGACGACGAAGGCGTCCGCCGTCTCCGCCGCTCTCGCGGCGCTCGTCCTGGCGCTCGCCGGGCCGGCCCTGATCGCGGCGATGACGACCAGCGCCGAGGTGATCGCCGCGGCGACGACCTTCCTGCCCTGGGCGGTGGCGACGCCGCTCTTCGGCTTCCTCGCCTTTCAGATGGACGGCGTCTTCATCGGCGCGACCTGGACGCGCGAGATGGCGGCGATGATGGTCGCCTCGCTCGTCGTCTATCTGGGCCTGTGGGCGGCGCTCTTTCCGCTCTTCGGCAACCACGGCCTGTGGCTCGCCTTCGAGATCTTCCTCGGCGTCCGCGGCCTCACCCTGGCGCTTCTGGTGAAGCGGCGGGCGACCGCGGTCTTCGGCCGGGTCTGAAATCGGCGGGCGCTCAGAGCGCCCGGCCGGAGAGCGCCTGCAGCAGCGCGCCGTCGATTTCGCCGGTCTGCGGCAGACCGGACTTCTTCTGGAAGGCGACGATCGCCGACCGGGTGCCCGGACCGACGTCGCCGTCGACGACGCCGGAATAGAGGCCCTTCGCCTTCAGCATCATCTGCGCCTGACGGACCATTTCGATGCGGTCGGCCGGGCTCGGCGTCGGCTGAGCCGCCGAGGCGGTCGCCGGATCGCCCCAGGCGCGCAACTCGTCGTTGGCGGCGTGGTCGAGCGGACGCTGCACCCAGGTCTGCACGGCCATCCGCGCCGCGGCGAGATTGACCTTGTCGAGATGGCCGGCGACCTCGTTCATCTTCTTCTCGGCTTCCCCGTCGCCCTGGCGCGCGGCCAGCGCGAACCACTTGTAGGAGACGGCGAGGTCCTGCTTCACGCCCGACCCGAGCGCGTTGATGATGCCGAGGTTGAACTGACTGTCGCGCAGGCCCAGGTCGGCCGCCTTCTGGAACCAGGTCACGGCGTTGGCCATGTCGCGGCCGTTGGCGTAGATCACCCCGAGATTGTGCATGGCGCGCAGGTTGCCCTGCTCGGCCGCGGCGCGGTAGGCGGCCTTGGCCTTCTCCGAATCGCGCGCCGTCCCGAGGCCCTTCTCGTAGGCGATGCCGAGACGATACTGCGCCGGCGCATAACCCTTCGCCGCCGCCTTCTCGTACCACGCGACCGCCTTGGCGAGATCGGCGGAGACCGCCTTGCCCTCGGAGAAGCGCAGGCCGACCTCCAGCATCGCCTTGACGTCGCCGCCGGCGGCGGCGCGGCGCAGCGCCTCCGGCCCGATCTTCTCGGGCAACAGGGCGTCGGTCTGGGCGGGCGCGGTCGTCGGCGCGGCCGCGGCCGGCGCGGTGCTCGCGCCGGTCGGGATCGAGCCGGTCGTCGCCGGCGCATCCTCGGCCTTGCTCTGCTGGGCGTTCTTGTCGTCGATCGTCGGGGCGACGCCGGTCGCCGTCGTCGCCGGTTGCGCGATCGTCGAGCCGGCCGAGCCTTCCGTCGACATCGGCATCGAGAATCCGACCTGCGGCGCACCGGTCGGCGACTTGCTCAGGACCGAGCCCTCGGCCGGCTTCGGCGCGACCGTTTCGGCGCTGCGTTCGGCGACGCTGGTCTGCGGCTCTTCGACCGGCCTGCTGCGCTCGATCGTCGCTTCGGCGGTCTGGTTCTTCGCCGGTTGGCCGCCGGGCAGCATCTGCAGGGTGAGGATGGCGAGCACGACGGCCGCGGTCGCCAGCACCAGCGGACGCCGGCGGTTCTTCAGGACCTTGCCGATCCGCGACAGCGCGCCGCCCTCGCTCTCGGAGGCGGCGGGTTCGGCGACGCCGAGCCGGGTGGCGCGATCGGCGGCCTCGACCTTCGGCGGCGCGCTCGCCGTGCTCGCCGCGGCCTGGGCGGCGCGGCGGGCGGCGGCGATGAAGTCGGCCTTGCGAGCGGCGGCGGGCGCGGCCGTCGCCGCGGCGATCGGCGGCGCGCTCGCCCGGATCGCGGCGGCCGGCTTGGCGCTCGGCTTGCCCGATCCCGGCTCCAGCGGCCGGGTGTCTTCCGGCGAAGCGGCGGCGAGCAACTCGCGGGCGCGCGCCACCGGTCCGGCGCCGACCGGCCGGCCGGCGATGGTCGGTTGCGCCGGGCTCTCCTCCGGGGCGATCGGCTCTTCGACGGGTTCGATCGCGCGCGCCGGCGGCGTCGACTGGGTCGCCGACTGCGCCGCGGTCTCGGCCGCCTGCGCGGCGCTGCGCGCCGCCGCGGCCGACCGGGCCGAGCCCTGCGCGATCTTTTCGATCGCGGCGAGGCGGCCGACGATGCCGGTCAGGGCGTCGTGCAGCGAGACCAGCGTCTCGTTGGTCCGGCTCTCGGTGTCGTGCGCCGCCGACTGCAGCGCCCTGAGATCGTCCTTCAGCGCCAGCAGCGTCTCTTCCGAGAGGCCGCCGTCGCGGGTCGCTCCGGCCAGTTCGCGCACCATCTCGCGCGCCGCCTCGCGCGCGGCGGCGACCGAATCGTCGCGCTGGTTCTCCATGCGGTCGGCGAGACGCAGGATCTGCGCCTCGACGCCGGAGAAGTCCTGGATCCGATCCTGGTTGGCTTCGATCTGCTGCGAGATCCGCGCGAGCTGGTCCTCGATCTGGGCGAGCGCGTCGTCGTCGCCTTCGTGGGCGACCGATCGGTCGAGCCGCTCGGCGAGCAGACGCATCTGCTCCTCGAGATCGTCGGTCGACCGGTTGGCGGCGAGATCGCGTCGCATCGCCGCGATCTCGCGGGTCAGCTCCTCGACGTCCGCCGTCGCGCTGCTCGCCGGCGCGCGGTCGAGCCGGTCGAGGATCTCGTCGAAACGCGCGTCGAAGCGTTCGCTCGCCGGCGGCGTCGCGCTGCGGACGATCGCCGCGTCGAGCCGGGCGACCGCCGCGTCGAGCGCTTCGGCGGAGCGCTGGCGATCGTCGTCGACGGCGATCCGATCGAGCCGGTCGGCGATCTCGGCGATGCGCTGGTGCAGCCGATCGGTGTCTTCCCAGGACGGACGCCGCGCGTCGAAATCGGCGATGCGGTCGCCGAGTTCGGCGAGCCGGCGTTCGACCGTGCGGATGTCGTCGGCGGCCCGGTTGCCGGCGGCGAGGGTGCGCAACTCCTCGAGCAGGGTGATCACCCGCTCCTGAGCGGCCGGCGCCCGCGCGCTGCGCTCCAGCGCGTCGAGCTTGTCTCCGACCGCCTTCAGACGCTGATCGAGCGAAACGACGATCTTGGCCGGATCGAAGCCCTCGATCTGCGCCCGGAGATCGGCGAGCCGGCGCTCGATCTGCGCGTTGGTCTTGCTGTCGACCCGCGTCGTCAACCGTTCGAACTTGTCGGAGAGCGCGTTGAGGTTGCGCTCCAGCGCCGAAAGCTGATCGAGCGGCGGCACCGCCCGCAGCATCTCCCGGATGCCGGCGATTTCGTCGTCGATGCGGCTCTCGTCGCGGCGCGAGGAGAGCCCCTGCTTGAGATCGTCGAGCCGGTCGACGATCTGGCCGTAACCCTGTTCGATCGTCCGGAGCGAGCCCTCGACGTTCGACTGCAGCACCACGTCGCGCAGTCGGCCGAGTTCGGTGGCCAGCGATTCGACCACCTCGCGCTGCGGCCGCTGTTCGGCCAGCCGATCGATGCGGCCGGCGAGCCGGCGGATCTCGCCGGAGACCTCCGCCGCGTCGCCGGTGCGGCTCTCGAGCGAGGTGCGCAGGGCGCGGATCTCGGCGAGAAGCGCCGACGACCCGTCGCGATCTTCCTGCGTGCGCAACTGGTCGATCTTGTCGCCGAGCTCACGAAACCGCAGCTCCAGCGGATCGGCGGCGGCGGCGAGCGGCGGCGCGGCCGGCGTCGAGCGGCGCGGCTTCGGCGGTTCGGCGCGGCGCGGCGCCCGATCGTCGCCGAGCGCGCGGACCCGGCGGTCGAGCGCCTCGAGGGTTTCCAGAATGCGTCCGGTCTCGTCGCTACGCCCGGCTGCGGCGCGTGGTCGCGCCGACGTCGCGCCGGACAGCCGGCCGACCGCGGCGGCGATTTCCTCGAGCGCGGCGTCGTCGGCCGGCTCGACCCGCGGCGCGCGCGCCGGGCGATCGCCGCCGAGCCGGCGCATCCGTTCGGAGAGGTCGTCGAGACGGCGTTCGAGATCGGCCCCGGCGCGGTCGTCGCGCCCCCGGCGCGGCGGTTCGGCGAGCGCCTGCACGAGATCGCCGACCGACACGCCGGAGCGGCGCGCGGCGTCGATCACGCGCTGGCGGGCGTCGTCCTCGAACCCTCGTCCGCTGCGTGCCATCGTTCTTCCTCCGCCGGCGCACTGCCGTTCGTTTCCCGTTCCGACCGGCGTCGGGACCGGCCGGAACGCCGACGCCCGATCCGCGACTCGGATGGGAATCCGGCCGGGACTTCGCCGACAGATTTTTCGATCAGGGTAAACAGCAGGTTAACGCCGGGTCGCGACGGCGACGCTTCGGTAATCTTCCGCGCCTTTTCGCATGGCGAAAACGGCGTTATGTGAAATGAGACACATCGAATGCGGCGAATCGGCCGAGGAGGTGGGTCGCATGGCTGTCATGCCCGAAATGCACTGCGAATTGATGCCGATCCGACTTGACTGACCGGGGCGGCGGCGAAGAACTTCGACGCGCTCACGACACCGCTCCGCAACGACCGATCACCCGAGAATCGGCGAACGGAGACGTCGTAGAGAAACAATGAACGAAGTACCGGATGGATCTATTGGCGATGGATGGCGCAGAGGACTTGGCGTCTCTCCTCCATGAGGAGATCGACGACTCCGATCGATCATGGACGATCGGGGAGCTTGCCCGCGAGTACGACGTGACGTTGCGGGCGATGCGTTTCTACGAGGCCAAGGGCCTCCTCAAGCCGAAGCGGGACGGAACGATCCGGCTCTACGACGCCGAGAACCGACGTCGTCTGCAGGTCGTTCTGCGGGCCAAGAAGGTCGGTTTCTCGCTGATCGAGATCCGCGACCTCCTCGCGTCGACCGGCGGCCGCGAGCCGATCGATCGGCGCAAGGCCAACCTCCGCGAACGGCTGCTGCGTCAGACCGAACTGCTGGAGGCGCAACGCGCCGAGGCCGAAGCGGCGCTGGCGGCGATCGGCGAGGAGATCACCGCGCTCGATCGCGCGCTCGGCCTGCCGGCGGCCTCCGCCTGAAACGACGACGGGCTCCCCGAGGGAGCCCGTCGAATTCTCGAGCGGTGCGGGAGCGCGGCTCAGGGCTTGCCCTGGCTCGCCTTGCGCTGCTCTTCGCGCAGTTGCTCCTCGATGCTCTTCTGCTTTTCCTGAATCTCGCCGGCGATCGCCTCTTCGCGCTTCTTCAGCGCCGCCTCGTCGAGCGGCTTGCCTTCGTTCGCCGCCTTGAAGCTGGCCAACGGAACGGTGAAGGTGACTTCGTTCGAGGTCTGGCCGTAGGCGGTGATGGAGAGCTGGCCGCCCTTCTTCATCGCGCTCACGAAGGCTTCGTTGCTGACCATCTGGGCGACGCAGCCGTCCGGCGCGCACATGCCGAACTTGGCGTCCTCGCCCTTGTTCTGGTCGACCTGGACCTTGAGGCCCGGCTGCAGCAGGAGGCCGGTCGGCATGATCATCTCGACGATCTTGCGCGCCTCGCCGGTCGCCTCGACGATCGCCACCGAGGCGAGGAACTGCCCGCCGGCGGTGCGCAGGTCGTAGGCGGTCTTGCAGAGCTCCTTCTTCTGCTTGTCGTCCGACCGACAGACCTTGATCCAGGTGTCGGTCATCGGCGACGCCGACTGCGCCGACGCCGGCCCGGCGAGCGCCGTGGCGAGAGTGGCGGCGCCCAGGATCGCGGCGCCCAGGACCGCGGCGAAGGAGAGCGGAGCGCGAACGGCGTTCGCGGCGAACTTCGCGACTGTGACGGTCATCGTCTTCCCGATCCTCGAGAGATTGTCGAATGTGTCGAACTCGGTCATAGCCTCGGCAGCGCCACGGTTCAATGGGCAGGCTGTCCGCGGCCGTCCGGATCCGCCGCCGTCGTCTGGCGGTTCAATGCGGCGAGACGGTGACGAGACGCGATCGATCGGCGTGACGAGGGAGGGGAAGTCATGGCGGCGGATCGGCGGTCGGGGGGCGCGGACGCGCCGCTTCGCCAGGCGATGGGCCGGCTGGCGGTCCTCACCCGCGGCGTCGGCGCGACGAATCTCACCGCCGAGATCGACGCCTGGCTCGAACGGAACGAGGCCGCCGACGGGCTCCTGACGATCCTCCTGCGCCATACCTCGGCGTCGTTGACGATCCAGGAGAACGCCTCGCCGGAGGTGTTGCCCGATCTCGCCGACGCTCTCGATCGCCTCGCGCCGCGCGATCGGCCCTGGCGGCACGATCTCGAGGGCGAGGACGACATGCCGGCCCACGTCAAGACGACCTTGACCGGGGTTTCGCTGGCGATTCCGGTCCGCGCCGGCGGCCTGGATCTCGGCGCATGGCAGGCGATCTGGCTGCTCGAGCACCGCGACCGCGGCGGCCGGCGCGAACTCTCCCTGCATTATCTCGGCACGCTCCGCCTCACCACGGCCGTGCCTTGAAGGCCTCGCTCGCCGCGACCATCTCGTGGACCAGCCCCGGCTCGGTCACCGCATGGCCGCCGTCGGCGACGATCCTGAGGTCGGCCTCCGGCCAGGCCTTCTTCAGATCCCAGGCGTTCACCATCGGCGTGCACATGTCGTAGCGCCCGTGCACGATCACCGCCGGGATGTGCCGGATCCGGCCGACGTCGCGCAGCAATTGGTCTTCGACCTCGAAGAAGCCGCCGTGGGTGAAGAAGTGATTCTCGATCCGGGCGAAGGCGAGCGCGAAGACGTCGCCGCCGAAGGCCGCCGCCCGTTCCGGATCCGGCAGCAGCGACAGGGTCGAGCCTTCCCACGTCGCCCACCGCCGCGCCGCCTCGAGCCGCGTCGCTTCGTCCGTTCCGGTCAGGCGACGTCGATAGGCGGCGACGAGATCGCCCCGCTCGGCCTCGGGAATGAAGGCACGGTAGGGTTCGAACAGGTCCGGGAAGATCAGGCTCGCGCCCTCCTGATAGAACCAGTCGAGCTCTTTGCGCCGCAGCATGAAGATGCCGCGCAGGATCATTTCGGTGACCCGATCGGGATGGCTTTCGGCATAGGCGAGCGCCAGGGTCGAGCCCCAGGACCCTCCGTAGACCTGCCAGCGCTCGATGCCGAGCAGGACGCGCAGCCGCTCGATGTCGGCGACCAGATCCCAGGTGGTGTTCTCCTCGAGCTCGGCATGCGGAGTCGACCGTCCGCAGCCGCGCTGATCGAAGGTGACGATCCGGTAGGCCTCCGGATCGTGCAGCCGCCGCATCGTCGGGGTGATCCCGCCGCCGGGCCCGCCATGCAGGCAAACCACGGGTTTTCCTCGCGGATTTCCGCTCTCCTCCCAGTGGATCTCATGCAGGTCGGAGACTTTCAGGCGGCCGGTGGTGTGCGGTTCGAGGTCGGGAAAGAGGCCATGGCGGGTCATGCGCGGGACGAGGCTCCGGGGTTGGCGACGTCGGCGAAGGCGTCGGCGTCGGGTTCGCTGCAGAGGATAGCGCCGTCGCCGCCGTCGCCCAGTACCGCATCGCGGGGCCGCTCGGCGCGCTCGGCAGAGCAAGAACGCGTCGATTGCGCAAGGAATCGCCGGAAACAACGAAATTTTACGTAAGTCGTGAAGCTTATTCGCTCTTCTCCTTTCGGATGAGGCTTGCGTATATGCGTTGCGAGATCGATAATTCGCATATCAGCGTGCGTCCGCTCTGCGCGCCGGCGATCCCTCGCGGGACGATCGGGCGAGCGAGCGGGGGAAAAAGGGGTCCGCGCCGGATCGTCGGGTTTCGGCGGGCTCTGCGGCGTGCGCTGTGAAACAAGGGGGAGGAAGGGGTTGGCCACCAATCCGGGTTATCGGTTCGTGATCGCGGACGACCATCCGCTGTTCCGAGGTGCGTTGCGTCAGACGCTGGAGGGCCTCTTCGACGGGGTCGTGATCGCCGAGGCCGGCTCGCTCGAGGCCGTGTCCAAGATCCTGGAGGAGGGTGACGAGGTCGACCTGGTTCTGCTCGATCTGAACATGCCGGGCGTCCGCGGCTTCTCCGGTCTGATGTATCTGCGCGCTCAGTTCCCGGCCGTTCCCGTCGTGGTCGTCTCAGCCAACGAAGACCCCGCCACCATCCGCCGCTGCATGGAGTTCGGCGCCGCCGGTTTCGTGCCGAAGTCGCTCGGCACCGACACGATCCGCGAGGCTCTGTCGACGGTGATGGCCGGCGACGTCTGGACCCCGGCCGACGTCGACCTCTCGGCCCTGCCGGCCGACGAGACGGCGAAGCTCGTCCAGCGCCTCGCCACGCTGACGCCGCAGCAGGTCCGCGTCCTGATGATGCTCTCGGAAGGCCTGCTCAACAAGCAGATCGCCTACGAGCTCGGCGTCTCCGAGGCGACGGTCAAGGCGCACGTCTCGGCGATCCTGCAGAAGCTCGGCGTCGAGAGCCGCACCCAGGCCGTCATCGCCGCCTCGAAGATCGAATCGGGCCAGTGGCAGGCCGTAGGGGCGTGATCGCCTCCCACCGATGAATGATGTGCGGCGGCTCGCGAGGGCCGCCGTTTTCGTCTCCGTGCGGCCCCGCGCCTCACTCCGCCGCCGCCTTTGCCGCCCGCCACTGCGCCAACACCGCCCGGAGCGCCGCCGGCTTGACCGGCTTGTTGAGGATCGAGATCGACTTCTCGGTCGCCTCGCCGCGCACTTGCGGGCCGCGGTCGGCGGTGATCAGCGCCGCCGGCAGATCCGAGCCGAACCGCCATCTGAGCTGCACCACGGCGTCGATGCCGTTGCCGTCGTCGAGGTGATAGTCGACGAGCAGCATGTCCGGCCCGCGCCCGGTCTCCTTGACCAGTTCGGCGAGATGTTCGGAGGCTTCCTTCTGGTCGCGCGCCTTGACGACGCGGACGCCCCAGCCGACCAGCAGCGCCTCCATGCCGTCGAGGATCTTCTCCTCGTTGTCGAGGCAGAGCACCGTCATGCCGTCGAACCGCGTCGAGGCCGGCCGCGGCGCGCCGTCGTTGGCGGCGGTGTCCGGCATCGCCGCGCCCGTCGGCACCTCGACGAAGAAACGCGAGCCCTTGCCCGGTTCCGAGGCGAGGCCGATCGTATGGACCAACACGCGCGAGATGCGTTCGACGATCGACAGGCCGAGGCCGAGGCCGCGGGCGACCTTGGCGCCCTGGTCGAGGCGCTGGAACTCCTGGAAGATCACCTTCTGCTGATCGGACGAGATGCCGAGGCCGGTGTCGAGCACTTCCACCGAGATCCGCCCGCGATGGCGACGCGCGCCGACCAGCACCCGCCCGCGCGGCGTGTACTTGATCGCGTTCGAGACGAGATTCTGGATCAGGCGGCGCAGCAGCCGCCGGTCCGAACGCACCCACAGCGAGCACGGCAGCACCGTCAGCTCGAGGCCGCGGTCGCGCGCCACCGGTTCGAACTCGACCTTCAGCGCCTTGAGGATCTCGTCGATCCGGAACACGCCGAATTCCGGTTTCAGCGCGCCGGCGTCGAGCCGCGAGATGTCGAGCAGCGCGCCGAGGATCTCCTCGACCGCGTCGAGCGACTGGTCGATGTTCACGGCATGCGTCTCGAGCGGTCCCTGCGCCGTCTTTTCGACCAGGGAGGTGGCGTAGAGCCGCGCCGCGTTGAGCGGTTGCAGGATGTCGTGGCCGGCGGCGGCGAGAAAGCGCGTCTTGCCGATGTTGGCCTCGTCGGCCTCGGCCTTGGCCCGCGACAGCTCGCCGTTCAGCCGGGTCAGCTCCTCGGTGCGCTCGCGCACCCGCCGCTCCAGCGTCTCGTTGGCTCGCGCCAACGCCTCGGCCGAAGTGACGCGTTCGGTGATGTCGGTCCAGGTGGTGACGATGCCGCCGTCCGGCATCGGCGAGGTGCGCACCTCGATCACCGCGTCGGTCGAGGTCAGACGTTCGTGATAGGTCTCCATCCGCCGGATCAGGCGGTCGAGCCGGTCCTTGATGATCCGTTCGGGATTGCCGGGGCCGAACTCGCCGTGTTCGGCCCGGTCGCGCACGATCGTCTGCAGCGACACGCCGACCTGGGCCAGATCCGGCGACAGATCGAGGATCTGGCGGAACTGCCGGTTCCAGCAGATCAGACCGAGCTCCCGGTCGAACACCGAGATGCCCTGGCCGACCTGATCGAGCGCGATCTGCAGGAGGTCGCGGTTGTACTGGATCGCGGCGGAGGCGTCGTCGAGCAGCTTCATCGCCGCCTTGGCGGAGGGATCGCGTCGCTTGACCAGGAGCGACAGGACGAGCCGCGACGACGCCGCGCCGATCGCCGAGGCGAGCAACTGCTCGGCGAAGCGCAGCATGTGCAGATCGGCCGGCCGATCGCCGGAGACCGCCAGCGCGTGCGATTGGCCGAATTCGCCGAAGGCCCGCCGCGTCCGGTCCTCGCCGAGATAGCGCGCCACCGTCGAGACGAGGTCGTCGACCGTCACGGCGGTGCGCCAGCGCCTCAACGCCGGCGTCGGCACGAATTCCGAGGGCACGAAGACGTTGGCCTGCAGGCGTTCGATCGGCTCCTGCGCCCGCGTCAAGGAGATCGAGACGAAGGCGGCAGTGTTGAACAACAGGCTCCAGAACACCCCGTGGGCGAGCGGGTCGAAGGAGAGCGAGAACAGCGCCTGCGGCCTGAGCAGCCACAGGCCGAACGGTCCGTGCAGCAGGAACGACGAGGAGCCATAGCCGGCTTCCACGAAGGTCGGCACCGCCAGCGTGTAGATCCACACGACGAAGCCGACGACGATGCCGGCGATGGCGCCGCGCGCCGTGCCGCGCCGCCAGAACAGCGCGCCGAAGAAGGCCGGCGCGAACTGCGCGATCGCAGCGAAGGCGAGAAGGCCGATGTCGGACAGCGCCGAGGCGTCGGCGACCAACCGGTGATAGACGTAGGCGAGCATCAGGATCGCGAAGATCGCCACCCGGCGGACCAGGATCAGAACCCGCATCATGTCGGGCTCGCCGCGTCCTTCCCGACCGATCCGCCGAACCAGGATCGGCGCGACCAGCTCGTTGCAGACCATCACGGCGAGCGCCACCGAGGCGACGATCACCATGGCGGTCGCCGCCGACAGCCCGCCGACGAAGGCGATGACGGTGACGACCGAAGCGCCCGCGTCGAGCGGCAGGCGCAGGACGTAGGAATCCGCCTGGATCGTGGTGCCGTAGCGAACCAGACCGCCGAGCGCGATCGGGATCACGAACAGATTGATCGCCACCAGATAGAGCGGGAACAGCCATCGCGCCCGTTTCAACTCGTCCGGCGTGTGGTTCTCGACCACCCCGACGTGGAACATCCGCGGCAACAGGAGGATGGCGAAGAACGACAATGTCGTCATCACGATCCAGTTGCCGCCGGAGAGCCCGCCGGCGAGCACGTGATTGCCGATCGGATTGTCGACGATCGACCGCAGGATGTCGTTCGGCCCGTCGAACAGCACGAAGGTGACGTAGATGCCGACGATCGAAAACGAGACGAGCTTGACGACCGATTCCGTCGCCACCGCCAGCATCAGGCCCTGCTGATGCTCGGTCGCGTCGACGTGGCGGGTGCCGAACAGGCAGGCGAAGGCCGCCATGCCGAGCGCCACCGTCAGCGGCACGTCGGGATGGAACGGCGCCGGCCCGAGCCCGAAGTCGAGGTGGTCGACCAGCGTCGTCACCGACGCCGAGACCGCCTTCAGCTGCAACGCGATATAGGGGACGATGCCGACCAGCGCGATCAACGTGACGACCGCGGCGAGACGCTGGCTCTTGCCGTAACGCGCCGCGATGAAGTCGGCGATCGAGGTGATGCGCTCCGCCTTGGCCAGCCGGATCATCCGCTCGAGGATGCGATGGCCGAACAGATAGAGCAGGATCGGCCCGATGTAGATCGTCAGGAAGTCGAGACCCTTGACCGCGGCCTGACCGACCGAGCCGAAGAAGGTCCAGGAGGTGCAGTAGACGCCGAGGGAGAGCGCGTAGATCGTCGGACGGCCGAGGATCGGGGAAACCTTTTCGGCGCGGCGGTCGCCGAGATGGGCGATGCCGAACAGGACGCCGATGTAGCCGATGGCCACGGCGAGGACGAGCCATCCCTGAATCATGGTTCGGCGGCCTTCTCGATCACGAAAACTCCCGTGCCGGCGCGAACGGACGTCATTTCATAGATCACGAGCGAACCGGGTCTGTCCATCGCGCGGGCGTCTCGAAAGCTGCATTTCGAGGAATTTTTTTCGACTTTCGTCTGTGCCGTTGTGCGTCGGGCGAGAGCATGGGAAGAGTTGCGCCGGACGAGGACGGGACCCGACGAAGAGGCGCCCGCGCGCACCGGATGGCGAATTAGGCGGTTCTCCCGCCCCGGACGGAGTGATCGAGATGCTCAAGGAGTTCAAGGAATTCGCCCTCAAGGGCAACGTCGTCGACCTCGCCATCGGCGTGATCATCGGCGGCGCCTTCGGCAAGATCGTCGACAGCATGGTCGGCGACGTGATCATGCCGGTCATCGGCGCGCTGACCGGCGGCCTCGACTTCTCCAACAAGTTCGTCCTGCTGAAGAGCCTGCTCGGCGGCGGCGACGCGCCGGCGACCTACGCCAAGGCCAAGGAGATGGGCGCGACGTTGGGCTACGGCCAGTTCCTGACCGTGACGTTGAACTTCCTGATCATCGCCTTCGTCCTGTTCCTGGTGGTCAAGGGCATGAACCGGCTGAAGAAGCAGGAGGCGGCCGCGCCCGCGCCGGCGCCCGAGCCGACCAAGAGCGAGGTCCTGCTCGAAGAGATCCGCGATCTCCTCAAGAAGTGAGATCGACCCGACGAGAACGCCCCGACGCATCCGCCGTCGGGGCGTTTCGATTCATCGCCGCCGTCGATCGGTGCGATGCGAAACTTTGATGCCGGACGCTCGTGCGACCCGTTAGTCTCGGGACGGCTCCGCCATCGCCGCGCCGTTCGCCGTCTCCCTTGCGAAGAGATCCGCCATGACCGACTTTCTCGCCTCCCTCCGCCCCGAAGCCCTCGACGCGCCGCCTTCCGGCATCGTCGAGGTGTGGAACTACGGGCGTCTGCGCGAAGGCCTGATCCCGATGTGGGCCGGCGAGGGCGATCTGCCGACGCCCGCCTTCGTCTGCGAGGCGGCGACCCGTTCGCTCGCCGCCGGCGAGACCTTCTACACCTGGCAGCGCGGCGTGCCGGAGTTGCGCGAGGCGCTGGCGCGCTACAACGCGCGTCTCTACGGCGGCGAATTTTCCCCCGATCGCTTCTTCGTCACCGCCTCCGGCATGCAGGCGATCCAGATCGCCCTGACCGCGCTCGCCGGCCCCGGCGACGAGGTGATCCTGCCGACCCCGGCCTGGCCGAACTTCGCGGCCGCCGTCGGCGTGCGCGGCGCGCGCGTCGTCGAGGCGCCGATGAGCTTCGGCAATCGTGGTTGGACGCTCGATCTCGACCGCCTCGCCGACGCCGTGACGCCTGCGACCAAGGCGATCTTCATGAACAGCCCGGCCAACCCGACCGGCTGGACGGCGACCCGCGACGAACTCGCCGCCATCCTCGACCTCGCCCGATCGAAGGGCGTGTGGATCGTCGCCGACGAGGTCTACGGCCGCTTCGTCTGGGACGGCTCGCCGCGCGCGCCCTCCTTCCACGACGTCGCCGGTCCCGACGACCGGGTCGTCTTCGTCAACACCTTCTCCAAGAACTGGGCGATGACCGGCTGGCGCGTCGGCTGGATCGAGGCTCCTCCGCAACTCGGCGACGTGATCGAGAACCTGATCCAGTACTCGACCTCTGGCGTCGCCGTCTTCGTGCAGCGCGCCGCCACCGCCGCCCTCGACCATGGCGAGGGCTTCCTCGACCACCAGCTCCGCCGCATCGGAGAAAGCCGCGCGCTGCTGATGGAGGCGCTCGCCGGAACCGGCCGCGCCCGCTTCGTGCCGCCGGCCGGGGCCTTCTACCTGTTCTTCGGCGTCGAGGGCGAAGACGACGCCGGCGACCTCGCCCTGCGCCTCGTCGACGAGGCCGGACTGGGGCTCGCCCCGGGCCTCGCCTTCGGCCGCGCCGGCGCGGGATTCCTGCGCCTGTGCTACGCCCGCGGACCCGACAGCATGCGCGAGGCGAGCCGGCGTCTCGCCGACTGGCTCTCGGCGCGTCCGCTTCGGGCTTGAGAATCGCGACAATTCCGTCTGATATGTGTAGATCTTCGGATGTCCGGGGAGCGGGCGGGCCGTCGCGGCCCGTTCGCAGGTATCGCGTGGGGAGCCGTCGCTCGTGTCAGTTCAGTCGCCGACCGTCTCGGAGGCGCGTCTTCTCTCGGTCCTCGACACCGCCGTCGACGGCATCGTCGTCATCGACGAGCGCGGCCGCATCATGGTGTTCAACAAGGCCTGCGAGGAGCTCTTCGGCCGCACCGCGGCGGAAGTGACCGGCCTCGGCATCGCCGTCCTGATGCCGCCGGAATTCTCCGATCATCACGACGCCTGGGTGAACCACTATCTGCGCACCGGCGAGAAGAAGATCATCGGCATCGGCCGCGAGGTGCGCGGCCGTCACGCCGACGGCACGGTGTTTCCGATCGAACTGTCGGTCGGCGAATGCCGCACCCCCGAAGGGCGTCAATTCATCGGCATCATCCGCGACCTGCGCTCCCGCAAGGCGGTCGAGCAGCGGCTCAACCAACTCCAGGCGCAGCTCGTCCAGATGGCCCGCGTCAACGCCATGGACGAAATGGGCGCGGCCATCGCCCATGAGCTCAATCAGCCGTTGACCGCGGTGATGCTCTATCTCCAGGCGCTTTCGCGCAAGCTGAAGCTCGGCGAGGAGGAGGGCGCGATCGACGCCTCGCTCGTCGAGATCGTCGCCAAGACGGTGCGCGAGGCCGAGCGCGCCGGCGCGATCATCCAGAAGATGCGCCACTTCGTCGAGAAGCGTGAACCCGATCGACAGGCCGTCGACGTCGGCAAGCTGGTCGACGAGGCGCTCGAGCTGACCCTGCTCGGCCACGACGGCGCCGGCATCGAGGTGGTGCGCGACCTCGCGGACCATCTGCCGCTGCTCGACGTCGATCCGGTGCAGATCCAGCAGGTCCTGATCAACCTGATCCGCAACGGCATCGAGGCGGTGCGGGGACGCGACGATCGCTGGATCCGCATCGCGGCGCGCGTCGACGACGGTCGTCTGCTGTTCGAAGTGGAAGACAGCGGCGACGGCATCCCCAAGGAGAAGGTGCGCGATCTGTTCAAGGCCTTTGCGACGTCGAAGAAGCAGGGTCTCGGACTCGGGCTTGCGATTTCGCGTTCGATCGCTCAGAACCACGGTGGCGACCTGCTCGTCGAGCCGGGCGGGGCAGGGCGTGGCGCGACCTTCGTGCTGTCGCTGCCGCTCGAGACGGCCGATCCGCGGACCGAATGAGGAAGACGACGTCGCCGCCCACGCGCGGCGTCGCGGAGTGTAGCGAGGGTAAGACATGATGGGTCGCACGCAGAAGACCGAGCAGACGATCTACGTCGTCGACGACGAGCCTGCCGTCCGCGACGCGCTCGCGGTGGTCTTCGAGATGGAAGGCTTCGCCGTCACCGGCTTCGAATCCGGCGACGCCTTCCTCGAGGCGGCCAAGTCTCACCCGCCGGCCTGCGTCTTCCTCGACGTCCACATGCCCGGCCGCTCCGGCCTGGACATCCTGAAGGCGCTCAACGCCGATCACTATCCGGTTCCGATCTTCATCATCTCCGGTCAGGGCGACATCCCGATGGCGGTGACGGCGATCAAGTACGGCGCCTTCGACTTCATCGAGAAGCCCTTCGACGCCGGCCAGATCGTCGACCGCGTCCGCGAGGCGCTCGCCGCCCAGGCCCGTCGCGCCGACGGCGAGACCCATCAGGGCATGCCGGCCGACTTCCCCGGTCACGATCTGCTCACGCCGCGCGAGCTCGAAGTGCTCGGCCAGATCACCGCCGGCGCCTCCAACAAGGAGGCCGGCCGCCATCTCGGCATTTCGCCCCGCACCATCGAGGTGCATCGCGCCCGCATCATGGAGAAGCTCGGCGCCCGCAACGCCGCCGATCTCGTCCGCATCGTCCTGACCGGCGAGCACGGGTGAGGAGCGCCGGCCTCGGCCGGCGATGACGTCTTCTCGAGCGGCCTCCTCGCAACACTACGGATGCCGCGCCCGCCCGTTTCGGCCCACATTGGTCGAACCACGTGGCGAGGAAGCTCCATGACGGAAGAACCGCCGGCGGCGCGCCTCGCGCCCCCGGGAACTGTCCATATCGTCGAAGACGACCCCGGCGTGTCCGACAGCCTGCGCTTTCTGCTGCAGGCGCTCGGCCACGACGTCGTGTCGCATCCCGACGCCGAGAGTTTCTTCGAATGTCCGCCGCCGGGCGAAGACGACGTGGTGATCGTCGATCTCGGCCTGCCCGGCATCGGCGGAGCGCAGGTGATCCGTTGGCTGCAGCGGTTGACGCCGCGCCCGCGCATCGTCGCCATCTCCGGCCAGGCGCAGAAGGTCATCGAAGACGAATTGCGCGGTCTGCCGCTGGTTCGGCTGCTGCGCAAGCCGCTGTCGGGCGACACGCTGGTCGCGGTGCTGTGAGCGCCGCGCTGCGTCGCCGTTTAGGCCCTTCGACGTAAGTAGGGCACCGGGATTGTGAAGGCCCAGCCTTCTTTCTAGCTTTTTTACCGTCGAGGACCGCGATCCTCGCGTCCCTGCGACCCCGGAGACGGGCCGGCGTCGCACCATGAGGGCGAGGAGAGATGGCGGACGTCGAACGGATGGGGCGCCCCGCGGCGCCCCCGGATCGAGAGCCCACGGACGACCGGCACGGTTTCTGTGACGGGTGGGAGTCGATCGACGAGGAGGGACGAGACATGGCCTATTCCGATCGCGCCTTCGGCAACGCCGGCGCACTGCCTCAGACCACCGGCGCCGACGCCGCGTGGTCGACCTTCGCCCGCTCGCAGCGGGTCAAGACCCAGCGCCTCGCCGAGCACGACGCCGTCTTCTACGAAGGCGATCCGGCCGATCGCGTCTACGAACTGATCGAAGGCGCGGTGATGCTGTTCAAGCTGCTGCCCGACGGCCGCCGTCAGGTGGTCGAGGTGGTCGCGCCCAACGCCCTGTTCGGCATCGTCGCCGGCGCGCTCTACGACTGCAACGCCGAGACCCTGACGCCGAGCGTGGTGCGCATTCTCGACCGCCGCGAACTCGAGGCCTCGAACGAATACCAGGGTCACGTCGCCGAATGCCTGCGCGAGCAGATCGAGCGCCTGCACGACCACGCCGTCCTGCTCGGCCGCAAGTCGGCTTTCGAGCGAGTGGCGAGCTTCCTGATGCGCTTCGTGCCGAAGCGCGGCGTGCCCGGCTGCCTCGGCCCGCAGAACGGCAAGGACGAGCAGGTCATCGAACTGACCATGACGCGTCAGGAGATCGCCGACTATCTCGGCCTCACCATCGAGACGGTGAGCCGCGTCATCTCCGATCTGAAACGCCGCGGCCTGCTGTCGATCGAGCGTCAGGACCGCATCCGCCTGACCGACGTCTGCGGCATCTGCCGGCTGACCGGCGCGCACTGAGCGAACCGACGCGCTTCGAACGAGACCCGCGAGGCAGGCGCCGCGCGGGTCTTTGCACATCGGCGCGGCGCGGCTAGGTTCGACCGGTCCCACGATCGGAGCGTCCCTTGGCCGCCACCCCCGCCACCACCTTCCTGAAGGCGAAGAAGATCGCCTTCGAACTCCTCGAATACGCCCACGACCCGCGCGCCGAAGCCTATGGCCTCGAGGCGGCGGAGAAGCTCGGCCTAGATCCGGCAAGCGTCTTCAAGACTTTGGTGGTCTGCGATGGGGGAAAGGCGCACGCCCTCGCCCTGGTGCCGGTCGCCCGCAAGCTCGGTCTGCCGCTGGTCGCCCGCGCCCTCGGCTGGAAGCGCGCCGAGATGGGCGACAAGGCCGACGCCCAACGCCTCACCGGCTACGTGCTCGGCGGCATCTCGCCCTTCGGGACGAAACGCCCCCTGCCGGTCGCCGTCGACGAGATGTTGCTG
Organism: Hyphomicrobiales bacterium; assembly: GCA_021286855.1. GTDB lineage: Bacteria > Pseudomonadota > Alphaproteobacteria > Rhizobiales > Ancalomicrobiaceae > Pinisolibacter. The sequence continues at coordinate 66,142 of JAJTBO010000001.1, forward strand.
ACGCCGGAGAAGGTCCATGTCTCCGGCGGGCGCCGTGGCTTGGAGATCCGCATCGCGCCCACCGATCTCGTCGCCGTCCTCGCCGCTGTCGCCGCGCCGATCGCCGTCGACTGAACCTCGCCCGACGAAAACGAAACGGCCGGCGCCCGCGAGGGATCCGGCCGTCGTCGTCGAAACCGAGGCGGAGAGGCGTCACACCGCCACGGAATGCCGCGCCGCCGCCCGCGCCAGATAGACGTCGAAGGCCGCCGCGACGATCCGAACCAGCGGCCGGCCGAACTCGCCGACCGTCAGCCGGTGTCCCTCGATCGTCACCAGACCGTCTCGCGCCGGCTCCTCGAGCCGGGCGAAGGCGTCGGCGACCGCGTCGACGGTGGTCCCGTGCGCGGCGCAGACGGCGTCGAGATCGACGGCGTAGTCGCACATGATCTTCTCGATGATCGCGGCGCGCAGCCGGTCGTCGGCGTCGAGCGCCTTGCCCTTGGCGATCGGCAGCGCGCCCTTCTCGATCGCCCTGCGCCACCGCCCGATGTCCGGATCGTTCTGGGCGAAGCCGAAGGCCGATTGTCCGATCGAGGACGCGCCGAAGCCGATCAGCGTGTCGCAGGCGTCGGTGGTGTAGCCCTGGAAGTTGCGGTGCAGGTCGCCCGACTTGGCCGCCACCGCCATGTCGTCCTCCGGACGGGCGAAGTGGTCGAGCCCGATCGCCTCGTAGCCGAATTCGGCCAGCGCCGCCCGGGCCGTGCGCTCGAGCGCGATCCGCTCGGTCGCCCCCGGCAGCGCCGCCTCGTCGATCAGCCGCTGATGCTTCTTGAACCACGGCACGTGGGCGTAGCCGAACAACGCGATTCGCGACGGCGCAAAGTCGTGCGCCAGCTCCACGGTGCGCCGGATCGTCGCCGCGTTCTGGTGCGGCAGGCCGTACATCAGGTCGAAGTTGATCGCCGAGATGCCGGCCCCCCGCAGCGCCTCGACCGCCGCGGTCACCGTCTCGATCGGCTGGATCCGCCCGATCGCCGCCTGCACGGTCTCGTCGAAGTCCTGCACGCCGAGGCTGGCCCGGGTCACCCCGGCCTCCGCCAGCGCCGCCGCCAGCTCGGGCGTGACGGTGCGCGGATCGAGCTCCATCGCGTGTTCCGCCGTCGGCAGGATCTCGAAGGCCTCGCGCAGCGCCGTCACGACGGCTCGGAACGACGGGACCGGCAACAGGCTCGGCGTGCCGCCGCCCCAATGGATGTGGCCGACCGGCAGACGCCGCCCGATCGCCGCCCGCACGAGGCGGATCTCCGCGACCAGCCCTTCGGCGTAGTCGATCACCGGATCGTCCTTCAGCGCCGCCTTGGTGTGACAGCCGCAGTAGTGGCAGATCGCCCGGCAGTAGGGCACGTGAAGATAGAGCGAAACCGGCGCGTCGCCGGGAAGCGCCTCGAGCCAGGAGCCGTAGAGCGCGCCGTCGACGCCGTCGCCGAAGTGCGGCGCGGTCGGATAGCTGGTGTAGCGCGGCACGCTGCGCGTCGCATATTTCAGTTCGATCGTGTTCGACATGGGCGCCACCATGGCGGTTCGGTCCTCGCGCGGCCTTGACCCGGATCAACTCCGGCGGACGAAGTGAAAGATCGTTCCGCCCCGGCCGAGGCCGGGCGGGCCGATCCGACGATGGACCCGATTCGCCGATCGCCCGCCGCCGCCGACCCGGCGGCGCGTCGTCGCGACCTCGAGCGGACATGCCTCGACATGCCCGTACCGGCCCCTCCGATTCCGTCGCTTTTCCGAGACGACCCACTCCGTCGCCGAAAGAGGGGATCTCCTCCGACGTCTCGAAGCCGTCACGAGTCCGTCACGGATCGGCGACCGCATCCACTCTATTCCGCCCGCATCGCTTTGGAAACCGTGGCTTTCCGGATTCCGGTGGCGACGTGTCGCGTTTCCCGGACGTCATTCCGGATTGCGGCCGGGCGTCGCGAGGGCTAAGGGATTGAACGTTAGGCTGTAGGTATTTCGACCGTCTGCTGAGGGGGGCCGCCCGCGGGTATTCTGCGCTCCGCGTCCGGTCTCTCGATCGCGATCGTCCCTGCGGCCCATGCGGGTTCCGGTCTTTCGGCCGGGGCCGGAGTCGCCGGGAAGAGGTCGATCTCAGGGTCGGACCGATACCCGATCGGCGCGTCGACGCCGCTCACCGGGGGGGTTCTCGGTGAACGTCGTAGGCACGCCGAGGAAAGAGGCGGACGGCCGTCGCGGGCGTCACGGGAGCGGAGCGATCTGCGAACGGGGCGACGGGGCGGGCCGTCCGGGGGCGTATCGAACATAAGAAACGGGGCGAACGATGGCTCGAGCAGTCGAGACAAAGTCATTCACGCTCGAGGAGATGGGATATTCCGTCTTTCTCGCGCTTCTCGCCGTCGTCTGCGTGATCCTCGCCGGAAAGGCGTGGGATTGGCAGCTCGCGGTCCACGCCACCGTCGGCGCGATCTTCGCGGCGGCCGGCATCTTCCTGATCATCAAGGGCTATCAGTCTCGCCTCGCCAATCCGGCGCAGGAGATCGACGGTAAGCCCAACTACAACATGGGCCCGGTGAAGTTCGCGGCGATCGCCGCGATGTTCTGGGGCGTGGCGGGCTTCCTGGTCGGCGTCTACATCGCCTCCGAACTGGCCTTCCCCTTCCTCAACTTCGACCTGCCGTTCCTGAACTTCGGCCGTCTGCGGCCGCTGCACACCTCGGCGGTGATCTTCGCCTTCGGCGGCAACGCGCTTCTGGCGACGTCGTTCTACGTGGTGCAGCGCACCTCGCAGGCGCGCATGCCCGGCATCGTGACGCCCTGGTTCGTCATGCTCGGCTACAACGCCTTCATCGTGATCGCCGGCACCGGCTACCTGATGGGCGTCACCCAGTCGAAGGAATATGCCGAGCCGGAATGGTACGCCGACCTCTGGCTGACCGTCGTCTGGGTCGTCTATCTCCTCGCCTTCCTCGGCACCCTGTGGAAGCGTAAGGAGAGCCACATCTACGTGGCCAACTGGTTCTACCTGTCCTTCATCGTCACCGTCGCGATGCTGCATCTCGGCAACAACGTGTCGGTTCCGGTCTCCATCTACTCCGTCAAGTCGGTGCAGGCCTTCTCGGGCGTGCAGGACGCGATGGTGCAGTGGTGGTACGGCCACAACGCGGTCGGCTTCTTCCTGACCGCCGCCTTCCTCGGCATCATGTATTACTTCGTGCCGAAGCGGGCCGAGCGTCCGGTCTACTCGTATCGTCTGTCGATCGTGCACTTCTGGGCGCTGATCTTCATCTACATCTGGGCCGGTCCGCATCACCTCCACTACACCGCGCTGCCCGAATGGGCCGGCACGCTGGGCATGACCTTCTCGGTCATCCTGTGGATGCCCTCCTGGGGCGGCATGATCAACGGCCTGATGACGCTGTCCGGCGCCTGGGACAAGCTGCGCACCGACCCGGTCCTGCGCATGCTCGTCGTCTCCGTCGCCTTCTACGGCATGTCGACCTTCGAAGGCCCGCTCATGTCGATCAAGGCGGTCAACGGCCTGTCGCACTACACCGACTGGACCGTCGGTCACGTGCATTCCGGCGCGCTCGGCTGGGTCGGCTTCGTCTCCTTCGGCGCTCTCTACTGCCTCTTCCCGTGGCTGTGGAACAAGAAGGGCGTGTACTCCCTGAAGCTGGTCAGCTGGCACTTCTGGACCGCCACCATCGGCATCGTGTTCTACATCTGCGCCATGTGGGTGTCGGGCATCATGCAGGGCCTGATGTGGCGCGCCTACGACAAGCTCGGCTTCCTCGAGTACTCGTTCATCGAGACCGTCGCGGCCATGCACCCCTACTACGCGATCCGCGCTCTCGGCGGCGGCCTGTTCCTCGTCGGTTCGCTGATCATGGTCTACAACCTGTACATGACCGTGGTTCATGGTGAAGACGCCGAAGGCGTCGCCGCCGGCTCCCCGGCTCTGGCTCCGGCCGAGTGAGGAGAAACGATCCATGTCCATGATCGAAAAGCACGCCATTTTCGAGAAGAACTCGATCGTTCTGCTCGTCGGTATCCTGATCGCCGTGGCGATCGGCGGTCTGGTCGAAATCGTGCCTCTCTTCTATCTGAAGAGCACGATCGAGAAGGTGGAGGGCGTCCGTCCCTACACTCCGCTCGAACTGGCCGGCCGCAACATCTACATCCGCGAAGGCTGCTACCTGTGCCACAGCCAGATGATCCGTCCGATGCGCGACGAGATCGAACGCTACGGCCACTACTCCCTCGCGGCTGAATCCATGTACGACCACCCCTTCCAGTGGGGTTCCAAGCGCACGGGGCCCGACCTCGCCCGCGTCGGCAACAAATATTCCGACAAGTGGCACGTCGAGCATCTGATCAACCCGCGCGCGGTCGTGCCGGACAGCGTCATGCCGGGATATCCCTTCCTGGCGAAGGCCGAGCTCGACACCAAGCATCTGGTCGACGTGATGAAGGCCAACCGTCTGGTCGGCGTCCCCTACACGGACGAAGAGATCGCCAACGCCGCGGCCGACGCCGTCGCGCAGGCGACCCCCGACGACACCACGGTTGCGAAGCGTTACGGCAAGGCGGTTTCGCGTGACTTCGACGGCAACCCCGCCAAGGTCACCGAACTCGACGCCGTGATCGCCTACCTTCAGGTGCTCGGAACCATGGTGGATTTCACGACCTACGACGACAAGGCGAACGTGCGCTGATCCAGGGAGGGTCTCATCATGACCACCTATGAATCCGTAGCTCGCTTCGCCCAGACGTGGGGACTGATCTACTTCTTCGTCATCTTCGCGGGTGTCCTCGTCTACGCTCTGTGGCCGAAAAACAAACGGTCGTTCGACGAGGCCTCGCGTATCCCCCTGCGGGAGGATTGATCCTATGGCACAACAGGAACTCGACCATCTGTCGGGTCAGACCACGACCGGACACGAATGGGACGGTCTGAAGGAGTTGAACACGCCGCTGCCGAAGTGGTGGCTGTACGTGTTCTACGCCTGCATCATCTGGGCGATCGGTTACATGGTCGTCTATCCGTCCTGGCCGCTGGTGTCGGACTATGCGCACGGCATCGTCGGTCCGCAGGAGCGTCTCCACGCGGTCGCCGACTATGAGAACGGCAAGGCCGCTCGTCTCGCCAACGCCGCCGGCCTCGCCGATGCGCCGCTCGACAAGATCAAGTCGACCCCGGCCTTCCTCGAGTTCGCGATGGCCAACGGCAAGGCGGCCTTCGGCGACAACTGCGCTCCGTGCCACGGCTCGGGCGCGACCGGCGGTCCGGGCTTCCCGAACCTGCAGGACGACGACTGGATGTGGGGCGGCAAGCTGGACGACATCTACCAGACGATCCGCTTCGGCATCCGCTCCGGCAACGACAAGATGCGCGACATGACCATGCCGAACTTCGGCAAGGACGGCATCTTGACCAAGGAGCAGATCGCTTCGGTCGCCTCCTACGTGATGTCGCTCTCCGACACCACGGTGAAGGCGGCGGCGGACGGCAAGCAGCTCTTCGCCGACAACTGCGCCTCGTGCCACGGCGAAGACGCGCACGGCAACCAGGAGATGGGCGCCCCGAACCTCGCCGACAAGATCTGGCTCTACGGCGCCGGCGTCGACAAGGTCGCGGCTCAGATCTCCGAACCCAAGCACGGCGTCATGCCGGCCTGGGAAGGTCGTCTCGACCCGATCACCATCAAGTCGCTGGCCGTCTACATCCACTCGCTGGGTGGCGGCAAGTGATCCGAAGGGGTCTCGAGAGGGAGGTGGGCGACCACCTCCCTCTTCTCTTTTTTGGGGACGGCGAGAGGGGCTCTCCGTCTCGTGACGGCCGCGACACGTCGCCGCCGTCTCATCGAATTTGACTTTCAAATCGAAGTTCGTCGCGATTGTGATCGAAGATCGCCGGATGGCGGGCTTGCCCGCGTCGGCGCGACGCCCTAGGACGAGCCTGGAGAGCTCGACGTCGAGCCGCGAGCGCGCGGCCGATCTACTGCGGATGGAAGGACGGACCCCACGATGAGCCTGGACACGGCCGGCGATCCGAGCGGAAAGCTCTTCGCCGAACACAAGAAGATCCGTCCGGCGGCCGTCAGCGGTTTCTTCCGCCGCCTCAAGTGGGCGATCCTCGTCGTCGGCATGGCGATCTACTATTTCCTGCCCTTCGTCCGCTGGGATCGTGGCGTCGGTCATCCCGATCAGGCGGTGCTGCTCGACCTGCCGGGTCGCCGCTTCTACTTCTTCTTCATCGAGATCTGGCCGCAGGAGGTCTACTACGTCACCGGCCTGCTGATCGTCGCCTCCTTCGTCCTGTTCCTGATGAACGCGCTCGCCGGCCGCGTCTGGTGCGGCTATCTCTGCCCGCAGACGGTGTGGACCGATCTCTATTTCGCGGTCGAGCGCTTCGTCGAAGGCGCCGATCGCCGCAAACGCGAAAAGCTCGACGAGGGTCCGTGGACCCTCGAGAAGATGGGACGCAAGGCCGCGAAGCATGCGATCTGGCTGCTCATCGCCTGGTGGACCGGCGGCGCCTGGGTGCTCTACTTCGCCGACGCGCCGACCCTGGTGAAGGATCTGGCGACCCTGCAGGCCCCGGCCGTCGCCTACATGTGGATCGGCGCGCTCACTTTTTCGACCTATCTGATGGCCGGTTTCGCCCGTGAGCAGGTGTGCATCTACATGTGCCCCTGGCCGCGCATTCAGGCCGCGCTCACCGACGAATGGGCCTACAACGTCTCCTATCGCGTCGACCGAGGCGAGCCGCGCGGCTCCCTGAAGCAGAACAAGAAGCTGCGCGCAGAAGGCGTCGCCGCCGGCGACTGCGTCGATTGCGGCCAGTGCGTCGTGGTCTGCCCGACCGGCACCGACATCCGCAACGGACCGCAGCTCTCCTGCATCCAGTGCGGGTTGTGCATCGACGCCTGCGACGCGGTGATGGCCAAGACCGGTCAGGCGCCGCGCCTGATCGCCTACGACAACGACATCAACATCGAGCGGCGTGAGCAGGGGCTCGGCGAGATCCATCGCTTCGTCCGGCCCCGCACCATCATCTATGTCGTGCTGATCTCGGCGATCTGCGGTCTGATGGCCTGGAAGCTCGGCACCCGCGCCACCATCGGCCTGAACGTCCTGCACGATCGCAATCCCCAGTATGTGCAGAATTCTGACGGGTCGATCCGCAACGGCTATACCGTGCGTCTGCTCAACAAGAAGGGCACGGCGCAGGATCTGACCCTGTCGGTCGCCGGCGTTCCCGCCGACAGCGACCTGGAGACGGCGAGCCCGGCGATCCGCGACGGCCGCGCCCTGGTGCTTCGTGTCGAACCCGACCAGACCCGCGAGATCCGCGTCACGGTCACGGCGCCGGCGAACGCCAAGATCGAAGCGTCGCAGGGCGTCGTCTTCACGCTGCTCGACAAGGATGGCGAGAAGGTCGAGACGCGCGACTTCTTCAAGGCGCCGTAAGAGGAAGACCGCTGCGTTCATCAGATCGCAGCGGTCGAACCGAGAAACGAGCGGAGCGGCCGGAGCGCCGGCCTGCCGCGCTCACGTCCGGAGGGACATTCCCATGCCGACCACGCTCGAAACGCCGAATGCGCCGAAGGAGGACGGTTTCCGTCTGACCGGACGCCACGTCCTCCTGATTCTGGTCGGCTGTTTCGGCCTCGTCTTCGCCGTCAACGGTTACATGACCTGGCGGGCGATCAACTCCTACCCCGGCGTCGTCACCGAATCTTCGTACCGCGAAAGCCAGCGCTTCAACCAGGAGCTCGCCGCCGCCAAGGCGCAGGCCGATCGCGGTTGGAAGGTCGAGGCGGTCGCCGAGCGCGCCGAGGACGGCACGGCGCTCCTCCGCCTCACCGCGCGCGACCGCGACGAGCGCCCCCTGACCGGCGTCGCTTTCCGCGCCCGGCTCGAACATCCCGCCGATCGCTCGCGCGACCATGTCGCGGTTCTCACGGCGGTCGCCGGTGCGAACGATCGCTTCGAGGCGCGCCTGACCGGCGTCACCCCGGGCAAGTGGGGCCTCGTCATCGAAGGCGACGGAGCGGGCGGGCGGCTCTATCTGTCGCAGAACACCGTCTTCTTCAAGTGACCGCCGCTGCGGGTCGCGCGGTCCGCCGACACTGCGAACGGACGGCGCCATGAACGCCCCCTCACCGAGCCCAGAGCCGCCGAACGTCGCCTCGTCGCAGGAGCGCGACTGGAACGCCTTCGCCACGCCGGGCGTCGAGGGGCGGCTGCACATGGATCTGGCGGTCGAGGGCATCACCTGCGCCGCCTGCATGTCGACCATCGAGCGCGGCCTGAAGGGCCTCGACGGCGTCGCCGCCGCGCGGGTCAATCTGACCACCCGCCGCCTCGCCGTCGATTGGTCGCCCGACGCCGTCGACGCCGGTGAGATCGTGCGCCGCCTGGAACGGCTCGGCTATCGCGCCCATCCCTTCGACCCCGGCCGGATGACCGCGGAGGAGGAGGCCGAATCGAAGGAGCTGCTGCGCTGCATGGGCGCGGCCGGCTTCGGCGCGATGAACATCATGCTGCTGTCGGTCTCCGTCTGGGCCGGCAACGCCACCGACATCGACGCCCCGACCCGCGACCTGTTCCACTGGATCTCGGCGTTGATCGCCATTCCGGTCGTCGCCTATTCCGGCCGTCCCTTCTTCCGCTCGGCGGCCCGCGCGCTCGCCGCCTTCCGCACCAACATGGACGTGCCGATTTCGATCGGCGTCGTCCTCACCCTCGGCCTGTCGATCTTCGAGACGATGCGTTCGTCGCGCGAAGCCTTCTTCGACTCGGTCGTGATGCTGCTGTTCTTCCTGCTGGTCGGCCGCTTCCTCGATCAGAACATGCGCCGACGCACCCGCTCGGTCGCCGAGAACATCGCTGCGCTCCGGGTCGAATCCGCCGCGCTGATCCAGCCGGACGGAGCGATCCGCGACGTGCCGCTGTCCAAGGTCGATCCCGGCGCCCTGGTCCTGGTGCGTCCCGGCGAACGCGTCTCGGTCGACGGCGTCGTCGAGGAGGGAACCTCCGACATCGATCAGAGCCTGATCACCGGCGAGACCGATCTCGTCGCCGTCGGCCCCGGCGACCGCGTCTGGGCCGGCACGCTCGACGTCGGCGGCCTCTTGAAGGTGCGCGTCACCGCGGCCGCGGCCGGCACGCTGCTCGACGAGGTCAATCGCCTGCTCGAGGCGGCGGCGCAGGCCAAGTCGAAATACATGCGGCTCGCCGATCGCGCCGCCCGGCTCTACGCGCCGGTGGTCCATACCGCGGCGCTGACCACCTTCCTCGGCTGGTGGCTCCTCGGCGGCAAGGCCTTCGCCGACGCCGGCATCGTCGCCGTCTCGGTGCTGATCATCACCTGCCCCTGCGCCCTCGCCCTCGCCATCCCGGCGGTGCAGGTCGTCGCCTCGGGCATCTTGTTCCGCGCCGGCGTGCTGATCCATTCCGGCGACGCCATCGAACGGCTGGCGAGCGTCGACACGATCGTCTTCGACAAGACCGGCACGCTGACCCTGCCCGAGGCGCGGCTGCTCAACGCCGAGGAATTCACCGTCGAGCGCCTGATGGCCGCCGGCCGCCTCGCCCGCGCCAGCCGCCATCCGCTCGGCGTCGCGCTCGCCGAGGCGACCCGCGCCGTCGCGCCGCCGGCCGAGGTGCGCGAAGTCGCCGGCCACGGCATCGAGACCGTCGGCGACGGCCCGAGCGAACGGCTCGGCGCGCCCGAGTTCTGCGGCCTCGATCCCGAACGCGTCGAGGCGCTGCACGCCCGTTTCCCCGGCGCCTCGCTGGTCGCTCATCGCGACGCGAGCGGCGACGTCGTCGTCTGCGCCCTGCGCCAGGGCCTGCGCGAGGACGCTGCGAAGTTGATCGCCGATCTCGCCGCTTCGGGCTACGCCGTCGAGATCCTCTCCGGCGATCGCGAAGCGGCGGTCGCCGCCGTCGCCGCCGAGATCGGCGTGACGCGGTGGCGCGCCGGCCTGAAGCCGGCCGACAAGATCGCCCGTATCGAGGCGCTGAAGGCCGAAGGCCGCAGGGTGCTGATGGTCGGCGACGGCCTCAACGACGCGCCCGCTCTCGCCGCCGCCACGGTGTCGCTGTCGCCGGTGACCGGCGTGCATCTCTCCCAGGCCGCCGCCGACGCGGTCTTCCTCGGCGATCGGCTCGCCCCGGTCGTCGCCGCGCTGCGCGTCTCGCGCCGCGCCAAGACGGCGATGGTCCAGAACCTCGGGCTGTCGGTCGTCTACAACTTCGTCGCCGTTCCGATCGCCGTCGTCGGTCTGGTGACGCCGCTGATCGCCGCGCTCGCCATGTCGGGTTCGTCGATCCTGGTGACGCTCAACGCCCTGAGGCTGCGGCTCGGCGAGACCCGCTGAGCCGCGAGGAGGTTCGAACCGATGGCAGTGCTGATCTTCCTCATCCCGATCGCGATCGGCCTCGGCCTCGCTGGCCTCTTCGCCTTCATGTGGACGCTGAAGTCGGGCCAGTACGACGATCTCGAGGGCGCCAAATGGCGCATCCTCGCCGACGACGATCTGCCCGCGGGCAAGTCGCCCTGCGACGGCGCGAAAGACGCCGCGGCGCCCGCAAAGGACGCCTGAAAAAAGAGAAGGCCTCGGTCGCGACGTCCGTCGGCGGCCGAGGCCAGGGTCGGCGACGGCCCTCGCCGTCGCTCTCGGGATCGCAGGACGCGTCAGCCGCCCGACCGCGGCACCGCCAGATGGGCCACCGGCTCGTCCTCTTCGGCGAGCGCGGCGAGGTCGATCGGGCCAGAGAGCGGCAGCTCGAGCCGGGTCCACACGTCGGTGAGCGCCGTCTTCAGCCGGTCGATCAGATCGTCGTCGTGGAACGGCGTCGGCGTGATCCGGAGCCGCTCGGTGCCGCGCGGCACGGTCGGGTAGTTGATCGGCTGAATGTAGATGCCGTGCATCTCGAGCAGCATGTCCGACGCCTGTTTGCACAGGTCCGGATCGCCGACCAGGATCGGCACGATGTGCGTCGACGACGGCATCACCGGCAGTCCGGCCCCGCCGAGCACGTCCTTGGCGCGCTGCGCCTGCCGCTGCTGCATGTCGCGCTCGGTCGACGACCGCTTCAGATGCCGGATCGAAGCCGCCGCCGCCGCCGCGATCGCCGGGGGCAACGCCGTCGTGAAGATGAAGCCCGGCGCATAGGAACGCACCGCGTCGCAGATCGCCTTGGTCGAGGTGATGTAGCCGCCGAGCGTGCCGAACGCCTTGGCCAGCGTCCCCTCGATCACGTCGATGCGATGCATCAGGCCTTCGCGATCGGCGATGCCGCCGCCGCGCGGGCCGTACATGCCGACCGCATGGACCTCGTCGATGTAGGTCAGCGCGCCGTATTTTTCGGCGAGATCACAGATCTCCTTGATCGGCGAGACGTCGCCGTCCATCGAATAGACGCTCTCGAAGACGATCAGCTTGGCCCGGCCCGGCTCGGCCGCGGCCAGCAGTTCCTCGAGATGTTCGACGTCGTTGTGGCGGAAGAGCTTCTTCTCGCAACCCGACCGGCGGATGCCCTCGATCATCGAGGCGTGGTTGAGCTCGTCCGACAGGATCAGACAGTTCGGCATCAGCCGGGCGATGGTCGAGATCGCCGCCTCGTTGGAGACGAAGCCGGAGGTGAAGACGAGGCCGGCCTCCTTGCCGTGCAGGTCGGCGAGTTCGGCCTCGAGCTCGACCAGCGGATGGTTGGTGCCGGAGATGTTGCGGGTGCCGCCGGCGCCGGCGCCCATGCCGAGCGCGGTGTCGACCATCGTGCCGAGCACGCTCTGGTGCTGGCCCATGCCGAGATAGTCGTTCGAGCACCAGATCACGACTTCACGGGCCTGCTCGTCCTTGCGCCAGATCGCGTGCGGAAAGCGGCCGACGATGCGCTCGAGGTCGGCGAAAACCCTGTAGCGCTTCTCGGCCTTGAGCTGGTCGATCGCGCCCTCGAAAATCGACTGATAATCCATACGTCCGTCCTCGAGCTCTTCTGGTTCGAAAGACCCGTCCGTTCGCCGGCCGTCCGCGTTCCGCCCTCGGGCGTTTCGCGCGGCGACCCCTCTGCGGCGAACCGGCGGCGCTTCCGTCCGCGGTTTCCCTCTCAGAGATCCTCGCGGAAGCGGGCGACCGCACGCCGCCTCCGATCTCCTCGGATCCCTTCATTAGACTTACAGGATTTCGAAGCACTTTGACCATGATCAAGGCCTCGACTTTTGCCCATACGCGGATCCACGGACCGTGGTCCGTCGTCGCAGTCGGTTCGGAAACCGCTCGTTCACCTTTCTGAGCGAGTCTCGGTGCGGCTAGGGAGAGGCCGGTGAATCTCGATCTTTCGTCTCTGACCTTCCTCGTCGTCGAGGACAGCGCCTATATGCGGACCATTCTGCGCACGATGCTGCAGGGCTTCGGCGCGCGCCGCATCGTCGAGGCGGAGGACGGCGCGTCCGGCCTCGAAGCGATGGACCGCGCCAATCCCGACATTCTCATCCTCGACTGGGTGATGCCGATCCTCGACGGCGCCGACATGGTGCGGATGATCCGCAATCCGCAGAACCCCTTCGCCTATGTGCCGGTGATCATGGTCACCGCCCATACCGAACGCTCGCGCATCATGGAGGCGCGAAAGCTCGGCATTCACGAATTGTTGTGCAAGCCGATCTCCGCCAAGGCGCTCTATCAGCGCATCGCCTCGGTGATCCTGCACCCGCGCGAATTCGTGAAGACGCCGACCTATTTCGGGCCCGCCCCGCGCGCCATCCGCAATCGCCAGAAGATCTGGCAGACCAAGCCCGGCGCGCCTCCCGGTCAGGCCGCCTGATCGCGCCGCCGCTTGCCGGAGGCGACGACCCGCCTTAATCGGGGGGCGAGCCCGTCTTCCCCTCGAGCCGATCCGAGCCCCCCCATGCCGAACCTTCGCCCGACCGGCCCCGCCGCCAAGTTTCTCGCGCGGGTCGGCACCGTGTCCGGCTTCACCATGATCTCGCGCGTCACCGGCTTCCTGCGCGACGTGGTGCTCGCCTGGGTGATCGGCGCCGGACCGCTCGCCGACGCCTTCTTCGTGGCGCTGCGCATCCCCAACCACTTCCGCGCGCTCTTCGCCGAGGGCGCCTTCAACGCCGCCTTCGTTCCGACCTATGCCGGCATCCTCGAACGCGACGGCGTCGACCGGGCGATGCGCTTCGCCGCCCACGTGCTCGGCGCGCTGATCCTCGTCCAGATCGCGGTGCTCGCCGCCGCCGAGCTCTGGACCGGCGGCCTGCTCGCGCTGATCGCGCCGGGCTTCGCCAAGGACGCCGCGCTCGGCGATCTCACCGTACGGCTGACCCGCGTCACCTTTCCCTATCTCCTCTTCGTCACCCTGGTGACGGTGTGGGGGGCGGTGCTCAACGCCCATCATCGCTACGCGGCGGCGGCCGGCGCGCCGGTCCTGTTCAATCTGGCGATCGTCGCCGGCGTCTTCGCGGCTGTTCCCTTCGCCGCCGGTTCCGCCGAAGCGCCGGTCTGGGGCGCGGCGATCGGCGTGACGGTCGCGGGCGTCGCCGAACTCCTCCTGCTCGTCTGGGCGATGCGACCGGCGGGGCTTTCCCTGAAGCCGGCGCGGCCGGTCCTCGACGGCGAGGTGAAGACCTTCCTGAAACGCCTCGGACCCGCGACGATCGGCTCCGGCGCGGCCCAGATCGCCATGTTCGTCGACACCATCCTGGCGAGCGCGCTGCCCTTCGGCGCGGTCTCGGCGCTCTACTACGCCGATCGGCTCTACCAGTTGCCGATCGGCGTGATCGCCATCGCCATCGGCACGGTGCTCCTGCCCGAACTCTCCCGCCGTTTCGCCGCCGGCGACGACGCCGGCGCGCGCCGCGCCCAGAAACGTGCGGTGTTCTGGTCGATCGTTCTGACCGCCCCCTTCGTCGTCGCCTTCCTGGCCTTCCCCGACCTGCTGGTCCGCCTCGCCTTCGCCCGCGGCGCCTTCGACGAGACCGCGGCGCTGCGCGCCGGCGCGACGCTGCAGGCCTATGGCGTCGGCCTTCTCGCCATCGTGCTGCTGCGCTCGGTGGTGCCCGGCTTCCACGCCCGCGGCGACACCCGCACGCCGATGTGGGTGGCGATCTTCGGCATCGCCGTCAACGTCGCGCTGAAGTTCGTCCTCTCCGACCGGTTCGACGTCGCCGGCCTCGCCTTCGCCACCTCGGTCGGGGCCTGGGTCAATCTGATCACGCTCACCATCCTCGATCGCCGCCGCGCCGCCGCTTCCCCCTGAACGGGGGCTTGCGACTTCCTTGCGCGCGCGCGACAGTGCTCGAACCCCCATGGGTTGGGGAAGGGAGGCTGCGCTTGCGCGCCGATGCGTCCATCCTGTCGACGGCCTTCCGCTATTTCCTGGCGGTCGCCGACGCCGGTTCGATCCGCGCCGCCGCGCGCGAGCTGAACATCGTCTCCTCCGCCGTCAACCGACAGATCCTGTTGCTCGAGGAGAACCTCGGCATCCGCCTGTTCGATCGGGTCGGACGCGGCCTGCGGCTCTCGGAGGCGGGCGCCCTGCTCGCCCGGCAGGTGCGCGAGACGCTCGATCGTTTCGACGACGTCGTCTCCGAGCTCGACACGCTGCGGGGCCTCAAACGGGGCCGCATCCGCATCGCTTCGGTCGAGAGCCTCGCGGTCGAGCGCGTCCCCGACCTCCTCGCCGAGTTCTGGCGTCGCCATCCCGGCATCGAGGTGGTGCTCACCCTCGCCGGCGCGGAAGAAGTGACGCGGCTCGTCGACGAGGGCCGCGCCGACGTTGGTTTCGCCTTCTCCACCCATCCGCTGGAGGGACTGCGCCTCGTCCACGAGGAGGCCCATCGCATCGGCGCGCTGATGGCCGCCGATCACCCGCTCGCCGAGCAGGACGATCTCGCCTTCGCCGACCTTCTCGGCCGACCGCTGATCCTGCCGGCGCGCGGCATGTCGCTGCGCGCCGCCCTCGAGACCCTGCTCGATCCGGTGCGCCGCGATCTCCAGGTGCGGGCGGAAGTGAACTCGCTGCGGTTGATGTCCGCCCTGGTGCGCCGCACCGCCTCGATCGGCTTCCTCACCCGCGTCGGCATCGAGCGCGAGCTGCGCGACGGCGAACTGGTCTGGAAACCGCTCGCCGACGCCGCCCTGCCGGCCGATCGACTGATGGTCGTCTCCCGCATCGGCGTGATCCCGAGCCTCGCCGTCGCCGCCTTCACCGATCTCGTCGAGGAGCGGTGGAGGCTTCCGTAGCGGAATTTTGCTCGAGCCGCGGGCAGGGGCGAGCGGCCTTGCATGAAATGCCGGCCGGCGCGACAATCGATGCCGAAAAGTGATCCGATTGATCGAAATTCTCCGCTCGTTCGAACGATCCGTTTTCCGCATTCTCTCTGCGAAGGCCACCGAGGCGACCGAATCGGAGCGATGCGTCGTGTCGTCGGCCGGAGGGACCATGGGTAGACTGACCACGCACGTGCTCGACACCTCGACCGGCCTTCCGGCCGCAGATCTCTCGATCCTCCTCTGGGCGATCGGCGCGGATGGCGAACGCAACCTTCTGAAGGAGGCGCGCACCAACGCCGACGGTCGGGTCGATGCGCCGCTGCTCGAGGGCGAGAGCTTCACGCCCGGCTTCTACGAGCTGACCTTCCGCGTCGGCTCCTATTTCTGGGCGCGCGGCGTCGATCTGCCCGATCCCGCCTTCCTCGACGAGATCCCCCTGCGCTTCGGCGTCGCCGACGCCGATCGCCATCTCCACGTCCCTCTGCTGGTGTCGCCCTACGGCTACTCCACCTATCGCGGGAGCTGAACCATGCGCGAGGCGATCCGGTATCTCTCGCGCGGACGCCTCGTCGAACTGCGCGACGTCGCGCCGACCGAGATGTTGCTCGATCACCTGCGCCTACGCCTCGGCCGCACCGGGACCAAGGAGGGCTGCGGCGAGGGCGACTGCGGCGCCTGCACGGTGGCGCTCGGCCGGCTCGAAGACGGCCGCATGGTCTACGAGCCGATCTGCGCCTGCATCCGTCCGACCGCCACCATCGACGGCTGCGAGCTGGTGACGATCGAGGATCTCGCCGCCGAAGGCGCGCTGCACCCGATCCAGGAGGCGTTGGTGCGCCACCACGGCGCGCAATGCGGCTTCTGCACCCCCGGCATCGTCATGAGCCTGTTCACGCTCTGGGCGAACGAGGGCGAGGTCGACCGCGAGGCGGTGCTCGATCGGCTCGCCGGCAACCTCTGCCGCTGCACCGGCTATCGCCCGATCGTCGACGCCGCGCTGGAGGCCTGCGACGCCCGCGCCGACGCTCGGCCGCCGGTCCCCTTCGCCGCCCGGGCGGGCGCGAGCGCCGAAGCTCTCGCCGCGCTCGCCGCCGATGACGACGATCTCTTTCTCGGCGACGAGACCCGCTTCTTCGCCGCCCCGCGCCGGATGGAGACGCTTCTCGCCCTCGCCGGGGCCTTCCCCGATGCGACCCTCCTCGCCGGAGCCACCGACGTCGGCTTGTGGGTGACCAAGCAGGGCCGCGATCTCGCCCGGGTGATCCATCTCGGCCGGGTCGAGGGGCTCGACGCGATCGAGGAAGACGGCGACGCGATCACCCTCGGCGCGACGGTGAGCCTGGAGCGCGCCGGCCATGCCCTCGGCCGGCTCGATCCGGACGTCGCCGAGGTCTTTCGCCGCATCGGCGGCGCGCAGGTCCGCGCCTCCGGCACGATCGGCGGCAACATCGCCAACGGCTCGCCGATCGGCGACACGCCGCCCATGTTGATCGCCCTCGACGCCAGCCTCGAATTGGTCGGAGGCGACCGCGTCCGCCATGTCGCGCTGGAGGACTTCTTCCTCGACTACGGCCGCCAGGACCGCGCCCCGGGTGAGATCCTGACCCGCATCCGCGTGCCGCGGCTCGGCCCCGGCCAGGCCTTCCGCGCCTACAAGATCGCCAAGCGGCACGATCAGGACATCTCCACCCTGCTCGCCGCGATTCGCCTGACCATCGCCGATCGCCGCATCGTCGAGGCGCGCATCGCCTTCGGCGGCATGGCGGGCACGCCGCGCCGGGCGCTCGGCGCCGAGGCGGCCCTGGTCGGCGCCTCGCTCGACGAGGCGGCGAGCTGGCGCGCCGCGCTCGAGGATCTGCGCGCCGACTTCACGCCGCTCTCCGATCTGCGCGGCGCGGCCGACTATCGCACCGAGGTCTCCGTCGCCCTGCTCGGCAAGGCGCTCGCCGAGATCGCCGGCACCGAAAGCGGCAAGACCCGCATCCGACCGCGGCGCGAGGAGGCCGGCCGATGAGCGAGACCGTCGCCCCCGCCATCGCCACCGCCCAGGGCCAGGCCCAGGTCGGCCGCCCCGTCGTCCACGAATCGTCGCTGCGCCATGTCACCGGCTCGGCCCCCTACATCGACGATCTGCGCGAACCGGCCGGCACGCTGCACGTCGCGCCGGGCTGGTGCCGCGAGGCGGCGCGCGGACGGATCCGCGCCGTCGATCTCGCCGCCGTGCGCGCCCATCCCGGCGTCGTCG
The DNA here is from genome assembly GCA_021286855.1 of Hyphomicrobiales bacterium. GTDB lineage: Bacteria > Pseudomonadota > Alphaproteobacteria > Rhizobiales > Ancalomicrobiaceae > Pinisolibacter. The sequence goes on from JAJTBO010000001.1 coordinate 83,686, forward strand.
CGGTGCTCACCGCCGCCGACGTGCCGGGCATCAACGACTGTTCGCCCTCGGTCGGCGGCGATCCGGTCTTCGCCGACGAGAGCATCCGCTTCCACGGACAGGTCGTCTTCGCGGTCGTCGCCGAGACCCGCGCGAGCGCCCGCGCCGCCGCGCGCCTCGCCCGTTTCGACGTCGAGGTCGAGCGCCCCGCCGTCACCGTCGCCGACGCGGTCGATCGCGACAGCGACGTCCTGCCCCCCTACGAGTTCGTCAAGGGCGACGCCGAGGCGGCGATCGCCGCCGCGCCGCATCGCCTCGCCGAGAGCGTCTTCGTCGGCGGTCAGGAGCACTTCTATCTGGAGACCCAGATCGCCTTCGCCGAACCGCTCGACGGCGGCGAGATCCGCATCGTCTCCTCGACCCAGCATCCGACCGAGGTCTCCCACGTCGCCGCCCGCGTCCTCGCTCTGCCCGAGGCGATGACGCCGTGCGAATGCCGGCGCATGGGCGGCGGCTTCGGCGGCAAGGAGAGCCAGGCGACGCAATGGGCGGTGATCGCCGCGCTCGCCGCCCGCCTCACCGGTCGGCCGGCGAAACTGCGCCTCGACCGCGACGACGACATGATCATGACCGGCAAGCGGCACGACATGCGCGTCGACTGGCGCGCCGGCTTCGACGACGCCGGCCGGGTCGCCGCCGTCGACGTCTGCTTCCTCGCCCGCTGCGGCCATTCCGCCGATCTGTCGCAGGGCGTCGTCGACCGCACGCTGTTCCACGCCGACAACGCCTACGACTATCCCGCCGCCGCCGTGCGGTCGCGGCGTCTACTGACCGATACGGTCTCCAACACCGCCTTCCGCGGCTTCGGCGGTCCGCAGGGCGTCGCCTTCGCCGAACGCCTGATGGACGCGATCGCGATCCGGCTCGACCGCGACCCGCTCGACGTCCGCTACGCCAACCTCTACCCCGATCACGACGCGCCGACGCACGGGGCGACGCCCTACGGCCAGAGCGTCGACGACGGCGTCCTCGGCCGCCTGATGCGCGAGCTCGAGCGGACCTCGTCCTATCGCGCCCGCGTCGAGGAGATCGACGCTTTCAATCTCACGAGCCCGTTCCTGCGGCGCGGCATCGCCCTGACCCCGGTCAAGTTCGGCATCTCCTTCACCCTGATGCACCTCAATCAGGCCGGCGCGCTGGTCCACGTCTACGCCGACGGTTCGGTCGCGGTGAACCACGGCGGCACCGAGATGGGGCAGGGGCTCAACACCAAGATCCTACAGATCGTCGCCGACGTCTTCGGCCTGCCGCTCGGCCGCGTCCGCATCGCCGCCACCTCGACCGCCAAGGTGCCCAACACCGCTCCGACCGCGGCGTCCTCCGGTTCGGATCTGAACGGCATGGCGGCGCTGAACGCGGCTTCGGCGATCCGCGAACGCCTCGCCGTCACCGCCGCCGGCCTCCTCGGCTGCGCCGTCGCCGAGGTTCGCTTCGCCGGCGGCCGCGTCCACGGACCCGACCGCAGCTTCTCCTTCGCCGACGTCGCTCGTCAGGCCCATCTCGCCCGCGTCTCGCTGTCGGCGACCGGCTTCTACGCGACGCCGGACATCGTCTGGGATCGCGCCGCCGCTCACGGCCGCCCGTTCTTCTACTTCGCGCAAGGGGCCGCCTGCGCGGAGGTGTTGCTCGACACCCTGACCGGCGAGATGCGGGTCGTTCGGGTCGACCTGCTGCACGACGTCGGCCGCTCGCTCAATCCGGCGATCGACCTCGGTCAGATCGAGGGCGCCTTCATCCAGGGCATGGGTTGGCTGACCAGCGAGGAACTGGTCTTCGACGCCGCCGGTCGGCTGAAGACCCACGCGCCCTCGACCTACAAGATCCCCACCGCCCGCGACACGCCGGCCGACTTCCGCGTCCGCCTGTGGGAGGGCGGCGGCGCGGCGGCCGAGACCGTGCACCATTCGAAGGCGGTCGGCGAACCGCCGTTGATGCTGGCTCTGTCGGTCCATTCGGCGATCCTCCGAGCGCTCACGAGCCTCGCTCCCGGCCGACTGCCGCCGCTCGACCTGCCGGCCACGCCGCAGGCGATCGTCGCCGCGGTCCGGGCGTTGCGCCACCCCGCCGCCGATGCGGGAGGCGCGGCGTGACGGGGGACTGGGCGCTCCTTCTCGCCGCGCTCGAAGAGCACGGGCGCGCCGTGCGCGTGAGCGTCGCCGCGCTCGAGGGCTCGGCCCCGCGCGAAGTCGGCGCGGCGATGGTCGTCCACCCCGATCTGGGCTTTCGCGGCACCGTCGGCGGCGGCGCGCTCGAGTGGCGCGCCCTGCGCCTCGCCGCCGCGGCGCTCGGCGCGCGCGACGCCGCCGTCTCGCTGCACGACGTGACGCTCGGTCCCGAGCTCGGCCAGTGCTGCGGCGGCCGCGTCACCCTGGCGATCGAGGTCTTCGAGGCGAGCGACCTCGCCGCCGTCCGCGCTTTCGCCGCGCGCGAGGCCGAACGCCCCTTCGCCACCCTGGGCCGGAACGTCGGCGCCCGCCTCGACCGTGTCGTCCTCGACGCGCCGCCGGCGGCGATCGGCCTCGCGCCGGACGGCGCATTGATCGAGCGGTTCGGCGACGAGCGCCGGCCGCTCCTGCTCTTCGGCGCCGGCCATCTCGGCCGCGCTCTGGTCCTGGCGCTGGCGCCCTTGCCCTTTCGGCTCGACTGGATCGACGGCCGCGTCGACGCCTTCCCGGCGGCGCATCCGGCCAACGCTCATCCGCGCCGCTTCGCCGACCCGGTCGAGGCGGTCGCCGCCGCCCCCGCCGACGCCTTCGTCCTCGCCGTCACCCATGACCACGGCCTCGACTTCGCGCTGCTCGACGCGGCCTTGCGGCGCGACGATCTCGGCTGGATCGGTTGCGTCGGCTCGAAAAGCAAGCGCGCTCGTTTCTCGAGCAAATTTCGCGAATTGAGGCATACGGACGCCGCGATCCGTCGTATGGTCATGCCGATCGGATCGGGTGGGCCGCGGTCGAAGACGCCGGCGGCGATCGCCGCGGCGGTGGCGGTGGAGCTCCTGATCGCCGACGAAGCGGTGCGGGACGTGCGGGCGCGACGGTCGACCTCGTCCCGAGCGAGTGGAGTGGCGGAATGAGCGGCAGCGCAGCGGCGGACCTCGAGGCGAGCGCGTCGAGCGCCGACGAGTACCTCGTCGAGGCGCGCGGCATCGTCAAACGATTCGGCGCCTTCACCGCCAACGACCACGTCGACCTCGGCGTCCGCCCCGGCGAGATCCATGCCCTCCTCGGCGAGAACGGCGCCGGCAAGTCGACGCTGGTCAAGATGATCTACGGCTCGCTGCAGCCGACCGAGGGCCGCTTCTTCTGGAAGGGCGCGCCGACCGTGATCACCGACCCGGCCTCGGCCCGTCGGCTCGGCGTCGGCATGGTGTTCCAGCACTTCTCGCTGTTCGAGGCGCTCACCGTCGCCGAGAACATCGCCCTCGCCCTGCCCGGGCCGCTCGACATGAAGGCGCTCACGACGCGCATCCGCGACCTGTCGCTCGACTACGGCCTGCCGCTCGAGCCGCGCGCCACCGTCGCCGATCTCTCCGTCGGCGAGCGCCAGCGCATCGAGATCGTGCGCTGCCTGATCCAGGAGCCGAAGCTCCTGATCATGGACGAGCCGACCGCCGTGCTGACGCCCCAGGAGGCCGACCAGCTCTTCCTGACCTTGGAGCGCCTCGCCGGCGAAGGGTGCGCGGTGCTCTACATCTCGCATCGCCTGGAGGAGGTGAAGCGGCTCTGCCACGCCGCCACCATTCTGCGCCACGGCAAGGTGGTCGCCCGCGTCGACCCGCGCGCCGAGACCGCGGCGAGCCTCGCCCGCCTGATGGTCGGGGCCGACGTCCACGCCATCCGCCCGAAACACGCCCGCATCGCCGGGCCGACCCGCCTCCACATCGAACGCCTCGATCTGCCGGCGACCGGTCCCTTCTCGGTGGCGCTGCGGCAGGTGACGCTGGAGCTGCGCGCCGGCGAGATCCTCGGCATCGCCGGCGTCGCCGGCAACGGCCAGTCGGAGTTCTTCGACGCCGTCTCCGGCGAACGCACGGTCGAGCGCGACGGCGCGGTGGTCATCGACGGCCATGCCTGCGGCCATCTCGGCGTCAGCGAACGTCGCGCCCTCGGCGCGGCCTTCGTGCCCGAGGAGCGCCTCGGCCACGGCGCGGTGCCGGCCTTCTCGCTCTCCGAGAACGTCGTCCTGACCCGCCACGCCACCTGCGAGGATTCCGGCCGGTCGCGCGGCGGCTTTCTCGACTTCGGCCGGTCGCGCTCGACCGCCGAACGCGTCTCCGAGGCCTTCGACGTGCGCAAGGGCAAGCCGGATCCGGAGGCGCGGTCGCTCTCCGGCGGCAATCTGCAGAAGTTCGTGGTCGGCCGCGAACTCGACCGCCGCCCGACCCTGCTCGTCGTCAATCAGCCGACCTGGGGCGTCGACGCCGGCGCGGCGGCGCTGATCCGTCAGGCCCTGGTCGATCTCGCCGCCGACGGCTCGGCGGTCCTGATGATCAGCCAGGATCTCGACGAGATCTTCGAGATCGCCGATCGCATCGCCGTCATCTCGCGCGGTCGCCTGTCGCCGGCCTACGACGCCCACGTCATGACGCTGGAGAAGATCGGCCTGCTGATGGGCGGAGCGCACGGCGGGTCCGACCGCGTCGAAGAGGCGGCCCGCCTCAGGGAGGCCGACGGCCATGCGCATTGAACTGGAGAAACGCGCCGAGCGCTCGAAGACGCTCGCCTGGGCGTCGCCGGTGATCGCGGTCCTGGCCACCATGGTGACCGGCGGGTTGATCTTCGCGGCGCTCGGCAAGCCGCCGCTCGCCGCGCTCTGGGTGTTCTTCGTCGAGCCCTTCGCGTCGCTGTGGAGCCTCGAGGAGCTGGTGGTCAAGGCGACGCCGCTGATCCTGATCGGCGTCGGCCTCTCGGTCGCCTATCGCGCCAATGTCTGGAACATCGGCGCGGAGGGGCAGTTGACCGCCGGCGCGCTGCTCGGCTCGACCGTGCCGATCCTTTTCAACGCCTGGAACACCCCGGCGACGCTCCTCGCCATGCTGGTCCTCGGCGCGATCGGCGGCATGCTCTGGGCGCTGATCCCGGCGGTCCTGAAGATCAAGGCCGGCGCCAACGAGATCCTGGTCTCCCTGATGCTCGTCTATGTCGCGCAGCTGCTGCTCGATTGGCTGGTGCGCGGCCCCTGGCGCGACCCGCACGGCTACAACTTCCCGAAGTCGGTCGCCTTCGAGAATTGGCAGACCATGCCGACCATCGGCGAGGGGCGGCTCAATCTCGGCATCTTCATCGCGGTGCTGATCGCCGTCGTGCTGGCGGTGGTGATGCGGCGCACCATCAAGGGCTACGAGGTCCGCGTCATGGGCGAGGCGCCGCGCGCCGGCCGCTTCGCCGGCTTCTCGGCCGATCGCATGGTGCTCTTCTCCTTCCTGCTCTCCGGCGGCCTCGCCGGCCTCGCCGGCGTGATCGAGGTCGCCTCCACCGTCGGCCAGCTCCAGCCCAACATCTCGCCCGGCTACGGCTTCACCGCGATCATCGTCGCCTTCCTCGGCCGGCTCGATCCGGTCGGCGTGGTCATCGCGGCGCTGATGCTGGCGGCGAGCTATCTCGGCGGCGAGGCGGCGCAGATCGCGCTGGGCATCTCCGACAAGGCGGCGCGCGTCTTCCAGGGCGTCCTGTTGTTCTGGGTGCTCGCCTGCGACACGCTGATCCTCTATCGCCCCCGCCTCGTCCGGGGCCCGACCGCGGAAGCCGCCCGATGACGATCGACGCCAGCGCCCTCCAGGCGGTCCTCCTCACCATCGTCACCGCTTCGACGCCGCTGCTTCTCGCAGCGCTCGGCGAGCTCGTCACCGAACGCGCCGGCGTCCTCAACCTCGGCGTCGAGGGCATGATGGTGATGGGCGCGGTCGCCGGCTTCGCCGTCGCGCTGACGACCGGCAATCCCTATCTCGGCGTCGTCGCGGCGGCGCTGGCGGGCGCGGCGCTGGCCGCGCCCTTCGGCTTCCTGACGCTCAATCTCGTCGCCAATCAGGTCGCGACCGGCCTCGCCCTGACCCTGCTCGGCCTCGGCCTCTCCGGCCTGATCGGCGAAGCCTTCGTCGGTCAGCCCGGTGTCCGCCTCGCCAAACTGCACATCCCCGGCCTCTCCGATCTGCCCTTCGTCGGGCCGCTCCTCTTCGGCCAGGATCTGCTCGTCTATCTGTCGATCGCTCTGGCGGTCGCGGTGTGGCGGTTCCTGTTCGCCAGCCGGGCCGGCCTCGTCCTGCGCGCCGTCGGCGACAACCACGCCTCCGCCCATGCGCTCGGCTATTCGGTGGTCCGGGTCCGTTGGGCGGCGGTGCTGTTCGGCGGCGCGTTGGCCGGCCTCGGCGGCGGCTACCTGTCGCTCGCCTACACGCCGCAATGGATCGAGAACATGACGGCCGGACGCGGCTGGATCGCGCTCGCCCTGGTCGTCTTCTCGTCCTGGCGGCCGGGCCGTCTGGTGATCGGCGCCTATCTCTTCGGCGCGGTGACGATCCTCGGCTTCTTCGTCCAGGGCCTCGGCGTCGGCGTGCCGGCGCAGCTCCTCTCGGCGCTGCCCTATCTCGTCACCGTCGTCGCCCTCGTCGCGATCTCCCGCCGGCGGGGGCGCGGCGACGCCGCCCCGGCCTGTCTCGGCAAGTCTTTCGTGCCGGATCGCTGATTCCGTTTCGCGACGCCGCCGTTCGCGGTCGGCGGCGTCGCGGGAAAGTCCAGACCGCCCCTTCGGATGGAGGAAGTCCCCATGCAGAACTGGTCCGCGCTCACCCGTCGTGACGCGATGAAGGCCGCCCTTCTCGGCTCCGTGGCGCTCGCCGCCGGCAACACCGGCGCGGCTCGGGCCGCCGACAAGCTCAAGGCCGCCTGGGTCTACGTCGGCCCGGTCGGCGACTTCGGTTATTCCTACCAGCACGACCAGGGCCGCATCGCGGTCGAGAAGGCGCTCGGCGACAAGGTCGCGACCACCTTCGTCGAGAACGTGCCGGAAGGCCCCGACGCCGAACGCGCCATCGAGCGCCTCGCCCGCGACGGCAATCAGATCATCTTCACCACCTCGTTCGGCTTCATGGATCCGACCCTCAAGGTCGCCAAGAAGTTCCCCAAGGTGAAGTTCTGCCACGCCACCGGCTACAAGCGCGCCGACAACGTTTCGACCTATTCGGCCCGCTTCTACGAAGGCCGCTACGTCATCGGCCAGATCGCCGGCAAGATGACGAAGTCGAACGTCGTCGGCTACATCGTCTCCTTCCCGATCCCGGAAGTGGTCTCCGGCATCAACGCCTTCATGCTCGGCGCCCAGTCGGTCAACCCGAACGTCAAGGTCAAGATCGTCTGGGTGAACTCCTGGTACGATCCGGGCAAGGAAGCCGACGCGGCGAAGGTCCTGATCGGCCAGGGCGCCGACATCATGGTCCAGCACACCGACTCCACCGCGCCCCTTCAGGTCGCGCAGGAGAAGGGCATCCTCGGCTTCGGTCAGTCCTCCGACATGGCCAAGTTCGCGCCGAAGGCCCAGATCACCGCCATCACCGACGACTGGGACGGCTATTACGTCGACCAGGTCAAAGAGATGCTGGCCGGGACCTGGAAGTCGACCGACACCTGGGACGGCATGGCCAAGGGCATGGTCGTCCTGCCGCCGATCGTCAACGTCCCCGACGACGTCAAGGCCATGGCCGAAAAGACCATCGCCGGCATCAAGGACGGCTCGATCAAGCCCTTCGGCGGCAAGATCACCAAGCAGGACGGGTCGGTCGTCGAGAACCTCGACGACGGCGCGATCCTGTCGATGAACTGGTACGTCAAGGGCATCGACGACAAGCTGCCGGGCTGATCCCTTCGATCGCCTCCCGGCGCGCGACGCTTTCGCGCGCCGGGAGCGCCCGGTCACGCCTCGGGCCGACGCCGCGTCTCTGCGCCTGCCTGCAATTTGAGCGACCGCCCCGGGAGCGTGTCGGCCAATAATCGTATACAAAATGGGAGGGGTCGAATTCCGTGCCGCGCTCGGCGCGCGCCCGTCCGTCGTGATCGATGGGAGAGACCGATGCTCGCCTATGCCGCCGATTGGCTGAACATTCTGACGCGTTGGTTCCACCTGATCGTCGGCATCGGCTGGATCGGCACGTCGTTCTTCTTCATCGCCCTCGACGTCTCCTTCCGCAAGGACGAGACCTCGCCCTCCGACCTCTACGGCACGGCTTGGCTCGTCCACGGCGGCGGCTTCTATCACGTCGACAAGTATCAGGTCGCCCCGGCGAAACTTCCCGATCGGCTGAAATGGTACAAGTGGGACGCCTACCTGACCTTCGTCTCCGGCGTCGTGCTGATGGGGGTTCAGTATTGGCTGAACGCCCGCGCCTACATGATCGACCCGAAGGTGTTGCCGCTGGAGCCTTGGCAAGCGGTGGCGTTGTCGGCGGCCATGCTCGCCGTCGGGTGGTTCACCTATGACGCGATCTGCCGCTCGCCCCTCGGCCACATGACCCTGCCGCTCGCCGGCGTGGTCTTCACTCTGATCGTCGGCGCGGCCTTCGTCTTCACCCACGTCTTCTCCGGTCGCGGGGCCTTCCTGCACATCGGCGCCTTCGTCGGCACGATCATGGCGGCCAACGTCTTCCGGGTGATCATCCCGAACCAGCGCAAGATGGTCGAACAACTGGTCGCCGGCGAGACGCCGAACGGCGAGCTCGGCCGCCTCGCCAAGCAGCGCTCCGTCCACAACACCTATCTGACGCTGCCGGTGCTGCTGATGATGGTGTCGAACCACTATCCGATCCTGTCGAACCACCCGCAGTCCTGGCTGGTGGCGGCGCTGATCCTGGTCGTCGGCGGGCCGCTGCGCCACTTCATCGTCCGCCACGAGGCCGGCGATCATCTCGGCAAGATCCTCTGGGCTCCGGCGATCGCCGCCCTCGGCCTCGTCGCGGCGCTGGTCATGACCGCGCCGAAGACGGTGACGATCTCCGGCGCCGCCGTCTCCGACGCCGAGGTTTTGTCCCTGACCGCGAAACACTGCATCATGTGCCATGCGCTCAAGCCGACGCACGAGGGCTTCACCGAAGCGCCGAAGGGCGTGACGCTCGGCTCGCTCGATGACCTCGTCCGCTTCGCGCCGTTGATCAAGGCGCAGGCGATCGACACCGACGCCATGCCGCTCGGCAACGAGACCGGCTTCACCGACGAGGATCGGGCGACGCTCGCCCGCTGGCTCGCCGCGCATTGACGGGAGGAACCGTGACGATCTCGCTCGCCGACGCGAACGCGCTTCTCCCCGCCGACTTCATCGCCCGCTTCGGCGACGTCGCCGAGCATTCGCCCTGGGTCGCCGAACGGGCCGCCGCCGCGCGCCCCTGGCCGACCCGCGAGGCGATGATCGCCGCCTTCGTCGCGGCGATCGAGGCGGCCTCCGTCGCCGAACGGCTGGCGCTGATCCGCGCCCATCCCGACCTCGCCGGCAAGGCGGCGCGGGCCGGCGACATGGCGGCGGACTCGAAGAAGGAACAGGCCGGCGCCGGGCTCTCGGCCCTGAGCGACGCCGACTTCGATCGCTTCACGCACCTCAACGCCGCCTATCGTGAGAAGTTCGGCTTCCCCTTCATCCTGGCCGTCAAGGGCGCGACCAAGGAGGTGATCTTCGACGCCTTCGAGGCGCGCCTCGAATACGAGCCGCCGTCCGAATTCGCCGAGGCGATCCGCCAGATCGGCCGGATCGTCCGCTTCCGTCTCGAGGAGCGCGTGACGTCGTGACCGAGCCCGCTCGCCCGCCGGAGGAGCTCGGCGCTCTCGCCCAACGCCTCCTCGACGATCTCGCCCTCGTCACCGACGAGCCGGGGCGGGTGACCCGCGCCTATCTCTCGCCCGCCCACGGCCGCTCGATCGAGCTGGTCGGCGGATGGATGCGCGAGCGCGGCCTCGACGCCCGCCTCGACGCCGTCGCCACCCTGCGCGGCCGTCGCGCCGCCGACGCGCCGGGGCGCGGCCGCACTCTGCTCCTCGGCTCCCACATCGACACCGTCGTCGACGCCGGCAAGCTCGACGGCTGCCTCGGCGTCGCCGCCGCGATCCTGGCGCTGGAGGAGATCGACCGGCGCGGCGAGCGGCTGCCCTTCGCCGTCGAGATCCTCGCCTTCGGCGACGAGGAGGGCGTGCGCTTTCCCTCGCCGCTCTCCTCCTCCTCGGCCGCCACCGGCACCTACCGCCGCGATTGGCTGGTGGTGAAGGACCGCGACGGCGTGCCGCTCGAACGCGCCCTGCGCGCCTTCGGCTGCGATCCCGCCAAGATCGACGAAGCGGCGATCGACCCGGCCGGCGTCCTCGGCTTCCTCGAGCTGCACATCGAGCAGGGGCCCAGGCTCGAGCACTGGGGCCTGCCGCTCGGCGTCGTCACTTCGATCGCAGGCCAGACCCGGATGGGGATGACCGTCGTCGGCATGGCCGGCCACGCCGGCACCGTGCCGATGGAGCTGCGCCGCGACGCCTTCGCCGGCCTCGCCGAGATCGCGCTGACGGTGGAGCGGATCGGCCGCCAGGGCGCCAACGACCTCGTCGCCACCATCGGCCGCGTCGCCGTCCTGCCCGGCGCCGGCAACACCGTGCCCGGCCGGGTCGAGGCGAGCCTCGACGTGCGCGCCGGCGTCGACGCCTCCCGCCTCGTCGCCCTCGACCGCATCCGCCACGAGGCCGAACGGATCGCGGCGCGACGCGGCCTGACGATCGCCTTCGAACGTCATGTCGACGTGCCGACCGTGGCGATGGACGGCAATCTCCAGAACGCCTTCGCCGCCGCCGTCGCCTCGCTCGGCCTCGACGTGCGGCGGCTGCCCTCCGGCGCCGGCCACGACGCCATGGCGATGGCGCGGGCCTTCCCCTCCGCCATGCTGTTCGTTCGCTCCAAGGCGGGAATCAGTCACAATCCGCTGGAATGGTCGGATCCCCTCGACCTCGGCCTCGGCGTCGAGGCGATGATCCGCACGATCCTCGACCTCGCCGCTCGGGAGCGCGCGCCGTGACGGACGTCCATCTCGCCCGAACCCTCACCTTCGACGACGATCCGACGATCGCCGGCCCCTCCGCCGTGCGCTTCCACGAACGCGGCGCGGTGGTGGTCGACGACGCCGGCCGCATCGCCTGGGCGGGCCCCGCCGACGATCTGCCGCGCCCCTTCGCCAATGCGCCGCGCATCGATCACGCCGACCGTCTCCTGACGCCCGGCTTCGTCGACGCCCACGCCCATTTCCCGCAGTGGCGCATGCTCGCCGCGCCGGGCCGCGATCTGCTCGAATGGTTGGAGCGCTTCACCTTCCGCGAGGAGGCTCGTTATGCGGACCGCATGCATGCGGAAGCCGCCGCCGAGACTTTCCTCGACCGCCTGTTGGAGAACGGCACGACCTGCGTGGCCGCCTATTCCTCCTCGCACGCGACCGCCTGCGACGCGCTCTTCGCCGCTGCCGAACGGCGCTCCATGGCGATCGCCACCGGCAAGACCCTGATGGATCGCGCCTGTCCGGAGAGCGTGCGCGACGACCCGGAGAAGGGGATCGAGGAGAGCCTCGACCTGATCGGCCGCTGGCACGGCAAGGGCCGGGCGACCTATGCGATCACGCCGCGCTTCGCCATCACCTCGACCCGGACCCAGCTGCGCCTCGCCGGCGAGCTCCTGCGCGATCACCCGACCTGTCTGATGCAGACCCATCTCTCCGAGAGCGTCCGCGAGATCGAGACGGTCCGGGCGCTGTTTCCGGAGGCCGCCAGCTACGTCGACGTCTACGATCGTTTCGGCCTGACCGGTCCCCGCTCCCTCTTCGGCCACGCCATCCACCTCGACGAGGCCGAACTCACGCGGCTGTCGCAGACCGGCTCGGTCGCGGTCCACTGCCCGACCTCGAACCTCTTCCTCGGCTCCGGCCTGTTCGACCTCGCCCGGCTCGCGAACCTCGATCGCCCGGTCCGCGTCGCCTTCGCCACCGATGTCGGCGGCGGCACGTCCTGGTCGATGCTTGCGACCTGCGGCCGAGCGATCGAGATCGCGCGGCTGAAGGGCGGCGATCTCGACGCCGCCGGCGCCTTCTTCCACGCCACTCTCGGCGGCGCTCGCGCCCTCGGCCTCGATCGCGAAATCGGTCGGTTGGCGCAAGGGTTTTGGGCCGATTTCGTCGTGCTCGACCCGCGCGCAACCGATGTTCTCGCCGTCCGCGACGATCTCTCCGAGACGCTCGAGGATCGACTCTTCGCCCTCGCCGTGCTCGGCGACGAGCGTTGCGTCGTCGAGACCCGCGTCGCCGGCCGCCGCCTCCATTCCCGTTCCCGAACCTGACGGACGCCTCTCCATGACCGATCTCGCCGCCCGCATCTCCGCCATCGTCGACGCCGCCTTCGACGACGAGGTCGCCATGGTCGCCGCGCTGGTGAAGTGCCCCTCCGACAACCCGCCCGGCGATTGCGCTGTTCATGCCGAGGTGACGGCGAAGGAGCTCGAGGCGCGCGGCTTCGCGGTCGAGCGCCATGTCGTGCCGAAGGCCCTGGTCGAGGCGAACGGCATGATCACCGCGACCAACCTGATCGCCCGCCGCGTCTTCGGCTCCGGCGGCCCGACGATCGCCCTCAACGCCCATGGCGACGTGGTTCCCCCGGGCGAGGGCTGGACCGCCGACCCCTACGGCGCCGAGATCCGCGACGGCTGGATGTACGGCCGCGGCGTCGCGGTGTCGAAATGCGACTTCGCCACCTACGCCTTCGCCATCTTGGCGCTGGAGAAGGCCGGCGTGCCCCTGAACGGCGTGCTCGAGATCCACGGCACCTGGGACGAGGAGGCCGGCGGCGAGATCGGTCCGAAGTGGCTCCTCGACGAGGGCCTGTCGAAGCCCGACTACGCCGTCGCCGCCAGCTTCTCCTACGCGGTGGTCGACGCCCACAACGGCTGCCTGCATCTCGAGGTGGTGGTCGAGGGCAAGTCGGCCCATGCCGCCATCCCCTATACCGGCGTCGACGCGCTCGAGGCCGCCAACGGCGTGCTCGGCGCGCTCTACGCCTTCCGCAAGTCGCTCGCCAGCAAGGTCTCGGCGACGCCGGGCATCGGCAGCCCGCAGATGACCGTCGGCCTGATCGAGGGCGGCATCAACACCAACGTCGTTCCAGACAAGGTCGCGTTGCGCCTCGATCGCCGCATGATCCCGGAGGAGAACGCCGAGGCCGTCGAAGCCGAGCTGCGCGGTGTGATCGAGGGCGCGATGAAGGCCTTTCCGGCCGCCCACGTCACCGTGAATCGCATCCTGCTCGCCCGCCCGCTGACCCCGCTTCCGGGGTCGGGGAAACTCTCCGAGGCCTTCCGCCGCCGGGCGAGCGAGGTCTTCGGCGAGGAGATCGGCGTCAAGGGGCTGCCGCTCTATACCGACGCCCGTCACTACGCCGACGCCGGCGTGCCGATCGTCCTCTACGGCGCCGGGCCCCGCTCGATCACCGAGGCCAACGCCCACCGCGCCGACGAGCGCCTGCCGCTCGAGGATCTGCGCAAGGCGACCAAGGTGGTCGCGCTGGCGCTCGCCGATCTGATGGCGTGAGCGGCGTCGAGAAGGAACAGGGCCGATGAAGATCCCCGAACTCGCCTTCACCCTCACCGATTGGAGCGAGGTTCCCGCGACCCGCCACCCCGGCGAGACCGGCGAGGCGTGGTGGCGCACCTTCCAGATCGGCGATCTCCGGGTGCGGATGGTCGAATATTCGCCGGGGTATCTCGCCGATCACTGGTGCGATCGCGGCCATGTCCTCCTGGTGCTCGAGGGCGAACTGACCACCGAGCTGCGCGACGGCCGCCGCTTCACCCTGTCCGCCGGGACCAGCTATCAGGTCTCCGACTTCGGCGACGCGGCGCATCGCTCCTCGACCCTCGGTGGGGCCAAGCTCTTCATCGTCGATTGATGGGAGAGGGGCGGGGGAGTTCCTGTCTCTCGCGCGACCGTCGGTTCGAGGGGCGACGGGGTGCGCGATGCTTCGAGACGCGCCTGGCGGCGCTCCTCAGCATGAGGCGTATCTATTTGTTCGAAAATGAAAAACGCCTCATGCTGAGGAGCGGGCCGCTGGCCCGCGTCTCGAAGCGTCGCACACCCTCGCGCCGACCCGACCGCCGTTGCACGTCTCCTCGACCGCTCACGCCTTCAGCGCCGCCTCACGGATCTTCGCAAGCGTCGTGCGCGGCGTGATCGCCTCCGGGTCGATCAGAATGTGGAGGAGCGCCGGCCCGCCACTCGCCATCGCCGCGTCGAACGCGGGCGCGAACTCCTCGGACGTCCGCACCGTCGCGGCAAACGCCCCGTGCGCCCGCGCCACCGCCGCGAAGTCCGGATTGACCAGCTTCGTCGCATGGACGCGGCCGGGAAACTCACGCTCCTGATGCATCCGGATCGTGCCCCAGATGCCGTTGTCGAAGAGCAGCACGATCACCGCCGCGCCGGCCTGCGCCGCGGTCGCGAACTCCTGGCTGGTCATCTGGAAGTCGCCGTCGCCGGTCAGCACAACGACGGGGCGCTCCGGGAAGGTGAGCTTCGCTCCGATCCCGGCCGGCAGTCCGTAGCCCATCGACCCCGACACCGGCGAGGCCTGCGTCGCCCACTGCCGGAACCGCCAGAACCGATGCAGCCAGATCGAGAAGTTGCCCGCCCCGGTCGTCATGATCGTCTCGGGCGGCAGCACCTTGCGCAGGTGCGCGTAGATCGCCGCCATCTGCACCGCGCCGGGGTTCTCGGCGATCTCCTCCGACCAGGCGAGATAATCGGTCCGCGCCGCCGCACGCCATTCTCCCCAGGCGACGCCGGCCGGCGGCGGCTCGAGCCCTTCCGCGGACGCCGCGAAGGCCGCCCCGGTCGCGTGGATGGCGAGGTCGGCCCGATAGACCCGGCCGAGCTCCTCGGCGTCGGCGTGGACGTGGACGAGGCTCTGGGCGGGGAAGGGGATGTCGAGGAGCGCGTAGCTCTGGCTCGGCGCCTCCGCGAACCGTCCGCCGACCATCAGGATCAGATCGGCCGCTCGGATCCGCTCGGCCAGCGCCGGATTGACGCCGAGCCCGACGTCGCCGGCGTAGTGCGGATCGGCGTGATCGAACAGCATCTGCCGGCGGAACGAGCAGGCGACCGGCAGGTCGAACTTTTCGGCGAAGCGGGCGAACTGGCGCACCGCCTTCTCGCTCCACCGCGACCCGCCGAGGATCGCCAGCGGCCGCTCCGCCTTCCACAGCCGCTTCTGCAGCTCCCACATCTGCGCCGCGCCGGGATGCGTCTCGACCGCGAGGGCGGGGCGGATCTCGACCGGCTCGGGCGCCGTCTCGGTCAGCATGTCCTCCGGCAGCACCAACACGACCGGCCCCGGTCGGCCCGAGGTCGCCACCGCGAAGGCGCGGTTGACCATCTCCACCATCCGGTCGGCCGTGTCGATCTCGGCGACCCATTTGCAGAACGAGCCGAAGACCTTGCGGAAGTCCATCTCCTGGAAGGCGCCGCGCTCGCGGAAGGAGCGTTCGATCTGGCCGACGAACAGGATCAGCGGCGTCGAATCGTGCTCGGCGACGTGCAGGCCGGCGGCCGCGTTCATCGCGCCGGGCGCGCGCGTCACCATGCAGACGCCGGGTTTGCCGGTGAGCTTGGCCGCGGCCTCCGCCATGAAGGCCGCCCCCGATTCCTGGCGCGCCGGCACGCTCGCGATCGGACTGTCGGAAAGCGCGTCGATGACGGCGAGATAGCTCTCGCCCGGCACCAGGAACACCCGCTCGACGCCGTTCGCCTCGAGGGTGGCCACCAGAAGCCGCGCCGCGCTGGTCTCGTTCGTCCCGTCCGCCATGTCTCGTCTCCTCGCTCGTCGTGACGACGTCTTCTCACGCCCGCCCCGGCCTTTGAAGGGGGAGCGCGCCGAGCCGCCATGCGGGAGCCGAGCGCATCACGCCTCGAGCACCGTGACCACCGTGAAGGTGTTGAGATCGCCGTCCTCGTCCTTGATCGAGACGTATTCGCCGACCTTGAAGGGATGCGCGCCGAAGCGATAGCCGGCCTCGTCGTCCTCGTCGCCGGCGATGTCGTAGCGAAACGCCCAACTGCCGCCCGGCCGATGCACCAGATGGCCGACGTCCTCCTCCTCGCCGCCCCAGAACCGCCGGACCCGACACTTCTCGCGCTGCTTCTTCCAGGCCTCCGGATCGATCCGTCCTTCCGGGTCGAGCGGTGCGAAGAATTCGTAGCCGTGGCGCGCCGAACCCATCGGGTGTTCCTTGGTGCGGGCGAGGTTGAGACGAATCTTCTTCAGGCCGGAAGCGGTCATCATGTCCTCCCATTGACCGTGTCATTCTATCGCCCGGGGCGTCGCGAACGACATTGAGATGCGTCAACGCGTCGGTCGACGAGGCGTTTCTGGCGCCGCTCGCACGTTGTCGCTCGATCGGCGCGAGGTAGGTTCGTCGCCGGAGGATCCGGACCGGACATCGAATGGATGCACCCGGTTCGCGAACCGCATTAGGATGGCGTCGGCCCGAACGATCGCGAAAGGAACGACCGATGTCCGCCGACGATCTCGAGCCGACCGCCGCCGTTGACGCCGCCGCCGTTGACGCCGCCGCCGGTCGGCGGATCTGGGAGGAGGTCGCCGCCTTCCTCGGCGATCCCGCCACCCATGGGTTGGACGAGCCGGTGGTGCGGATCGACACGCATTGCGCGGCGGTCTTCCTCGCCGGCGCCATCGCCTACAAGATCAAGCGCCCGGTGCGCTTCCCCTTCCTCGATTTCTCGACCCTGGAGCGGCGGGCGAGCTTCTGTCGCCGCGAGATCTGCGTCGATCGGGCGATCGCGCCGTCGATCTATCGCCGCGTCGTTCCGATCACCCGCGAGGCCGACGACCGCTTGGCGATCGACGGCCGTGGCGAGACCGTCGAATGGGCGGTCGAGATGAACCGCTTCGACGAGACCGCCACCCTCGATCGCGTCGTCGGCCGCACGCCGCTCGATCCGCTGTTCTCCGAAGCCCTCGCCGACGAGATCGTCCGCGCGCAGAGCCACGCCCGCATTCGCGAAGCCGGTCCCTGGATGGCGGACGTCCGCGCCTATCTCGATCAGAACCGCGACGCCTTCGCCGAGCGGCCCGACCTCTTCCCGCCCGCCGCCGCCGCCCGCCTCGACCAACTGGCGCGGGCGCGTTGGGAGGACGCTCGCGATCTCGTCGAGGACCGCGGTCGGCTCGGCCGTATCCGTCTCGGCCACGGCGACCTGCATTGCGCCAACGTCGTGGTGATGGACGGTCGGCCCCAACTCTTCGACGCGGTCGAATTCGACGACGCCATAGCGACCGGCGACGTGCTCTACGACGTCGGCTACCTGATCATGGATCTCGACGTGCGCGGCGATCAGCCCGCCGCCCGTCGCCTGCTCAACCGTTGGCTCCAGGCGGCCGCCAAGGCCGAATCGCGCGGCCCCTCGCTGCGCGACCCGGAAGACGCCTTCCTCACCGAGATCGACGGACTCGCCGCGCTGCCGCTCTGGCTCTGCGTGCGCGCCGGCCTGCGCGCCAAGATCGCCGCCGCCACCGCGCCCCATCTCGAAGGCGACGCGCGCGCCGAGCAGGAGGAATGGGCGCGGCGCTTCTTCGTCGCGGCCTGCGACTATGTCGAGCCCTATCGCCCTCGGCTCCTCGCGCTCGGCGGCATGTCGGGGGCCGGCAAGACGACCCTCGCCCGCGCCATCGCCTCCGACTTCGGGCCGCGTCCCGGCGCCATCGTGCTGCGCTCCGACACGATCCGCAAGGTCGTCGCCGGCGTCGCCGACACGGTGCGGCTCGGTCCCGAGCACTACACGCGCGAGGCCTCCGACCGCGTCTATCGCCTGCTGGTCGCCTCCGCCGCCGCCGCGCTCGCCGCCGGCTTCTCGGTCGTCACCGACGCGGTATCGCTGCACCCCGAGGAGCGCTCCCGCTTCGCCGCGATCGCGCGGGCGGCGGAAGCCGAGTTCACCGGCCTGTGGCTCGAGATCGATCCGGACGTCGCCTCGAAGCGGGTCGGCGAACGCCGCAACGACGCCTCCGACGCCGACGCGACGGTGGTCGCCTTCCAGAGCCGCCGCGATCCTGGCGCCATCGACTGGCACCGCATCGACGCCGGCGGCGCCCAGGCGGAGACGCTGGCCGCCGCCCGCGCCGTCCTCCACGAGGAGTTCCGCCTCTCCGCCCTCGCCGAGGACCTCCGCCTCACTGACCCGGCAGGGCCTCGGCCGAGACGACACGATCGATCGGCAGAGTGACCAGCGCGATCGATTCGTCGTCCGGCGACGACTTGACCGAGAAGCCGAGCGCTTCGCACATCTGGATCATCACCCGGTTCTCGCGCAGGATCTCGCCCTTGACCGCCGACAGGCCGTCGGCCTTGGCCCATTCGATCATCAGCTTCATCAGCTTCCAGCCGAGCCCCTGCCCCTTGAGGTTGGAGCGCAGCAGGATGGCGTATTCGCCGGTGACGTGATCGGGATCGGCGTGCAGGCGCACCGCGCCGAGCAGCTTGCCGGTCGCCACCTCGATCGCCGCGAAGGCGATCGCGCGTTCGTAGTCGAGCTGGGTCAGCTTGGCCAGGAAGGCGTGGGTGAAGTCCTTGATCGGGGCGAAGAAGCGCAGTCTGAGATCCTGCGGCGTCACCTCGGTGAAGAAGTCGGGATAGAGCGCCTCGTCCTCCGGCCGGATCGGCCGCATGAAGACCTCGCGGCCGTCCTTGAGGTGCGTCGTCCGCTCCCAGTCCTTCGGATAGGGGCGGATGGCGAGGCGCGGATGGCCGAGCTTGCCGGAGCGGGTGGTGATCGGCTGGACCCGCACGCGCGCATCGAGCACGACGACGCCCTCGTGGTCCGCGACGATCGGGTTGAGATCGAGTTCGCGGATCTCGGGGATGTCGCAGGCGAGCTGACTGAGCTTGCACAGGGTCAGCGCCACCGCATATTCGTCGACCGGCGGGCGGTTGCGGTAGCCGGCCATCAGCTTCGAAACCCGCGTCTCGGCGATCATCGCATGGGCGAGGTTCATGTCGATCGGCGCGAGGTCGAGGGCGCGGTCGCCGACCACCTCGACCGAGGTGCCGCCCTGGCCGAACACCACCACCGGCCCGAACACGAAGTCGTCGGCGATGCCGGCGAGCAGTTCGATGCCGAAGCGCTTCTCGATCATCGGCATGACGATGACGCCGTCGACCGTCTTGTCGGGGAAGCGGGCGCGGATGCGGTTCAGCATCTCGCAGGTGGCGTCGGCCACCTCCTCTTCGCTTTCCAGGCCGAGCCGGACGCCGTCGACGTCCGATTTGAACGCGATCTCGCGCGACGCGATCTTCAGCACCACCCGTTGGTTCTGACTGAGCCACGGCCGCGCCGCCTCCGCCGCCGCCTTCGCGTCGGGGGCGAGGATGGTCGGCAGCACCGGAATGTCGTAGGCCGCGAGCAGGTCGCGCACAGCCACCGGCGACAGCCATTCCCGACCCTCGGCCAGCGCCGCCTCGACGATCGCCCGCGCCTCCGTCGGATCGGGCTGGAATTCGGCCGGCAGCGGCTCCGGGATCGCCATCAGCCGCTCCTGCGCCGTCATGTAGCGCACCAGATGGCCGAAGGAGCGCACCGCCTCTTCCGGCGTCGGATGACAGGGCACGCCGGCGGCGTGCAGGATCGCGTCGGCGTCCTCGGTCAGATCGAGGAACGAGGTCAGGATCGGCCGCTTGCGTCCGACCTTCTTGGCCTGCGCCTGGGCGAGCCCGGCGATTCGCTTGGCCACTTCCGCTGCGTCGACGAAGGCGGACGGCGCGTGCAGCGCCAGCACCGATTCGACGCTCGGATCGGTCACCACCGCCTCGATCGCCCGCCCGAAGGCTTCGGCGTCGGCGTCGTCGGGCAGGGTCAGCGGATTGGCCGCCTCGCGCCCCTGCCGAACCAGCGGCGCCAGCGCCTCGGTCGTCTCGGCCGAGAAGTCGGCGAGCACGCCGCCGTTCTTCGCCAGATGGTCGATGGCGATGGTGGCGAGGCTGCGCCCGTTGGCGATCACCGCCACCTTGCGGCAGGGCGTCGGCTTCACCCGGGTGATCGTCTCGGCCGCGTCGAAGAGTTCGTCGACCGAATCGACGCGCACCAGGCCGGCCCGCCGGAAGGCGGCGTCGTAGACCCAGTCGGTGGTGGCGAGCCGCGAGGAGTGCGTGTTGCCGACCATGCGGTCGTCGCGGCTGATGCCCGAGCGGATCACGATCACCGGCTTGGTGCGGGCGCAGGCGCGCGCCGCCGACAGGAACTTCGACGGCGACCAGATGCTCTCCAGATGGACGAGCACCGCGCGGGTGCGATAGTCGGCGCAGAAATGGTCGAGCAGATCGCCGATGTCGACGTCGACCTTCTGGCCGAGCGAGACGACGGCGGAAAAGCCGATGCCGTTCGCCTCGGCCCACGACAGCGTCGAGTTGACCACCGCCGCCGAACGCGAGATCAGGGCGAGCTCGCCCTTCTTCGCCGCCCGCCCGGCGAGCGACAGATCGAGCCCGACGTGCGGGCTGATCACGCCGAGGCTGCCCGGCCCGATCAGGCGGATGCCTTCCCGACGCGCCGCGGCGAGCACTTGGCGCGTCGTGAAGAATGGCCATTCGTCGAAACCGCGCGACAGGAACAGCGCCGCCTTCATGCCGCGCGCGCCGAGCGCCTCGATCACCGAGAGCGCATCGTCGGCGCCGGAGAGCACGACGGCGAGGTCCGCCGCGCCCTCGAAGGCCTCGAAGTTCGGCACGACGCCGCCGGTCCAGCCCTCCGGCGGCTCCAGGCCGGCGAGCGTCGCCTTGCCCTTGAAGCCGCTGCGGGCGAAGTTGCGGAAGAACAGGTCGAGCGCGGCCGAACCGATGTGGTCCGGTCCGATCACGACGATCGAACGCGGCTGAAAGATGCCGTCGAGATTGCGTATGGCCATGTGCCCCCCGGGCGTCGATCGCAGAAGAGCGTCGACCCCGGTCGTCGAGACCGCGATCGCGCCTCCTCGTGGATGAGGATCGGCCGCTCCCGAATTTTCCCCCCTCGGTCGGTCGCCGTCGGGCGATCTTCAGCGTCGCCTCGTCGGACCGGCCGTCGCGCGCCCGCTCCTCCCGGGCGCGCGCCTTTCCGTACCTCTCAGTGCGCCATCAGGACCGGAAGGGTCATGGAGGCGAGAATGCCGCGGGTCGCCCCGCCGAGCAGGAATTCGCGCACCCGGCTGTGGCCGTAACCGCCCATCACCAGGAGGTCGAAGGACATGTCGGCCGCCTTGTCGAGCAGCGCGTCGGCGACCGCGATCTCCGGCGCTTCGATCTGTTCGACGTCGACGTCGAGCCCGTGCCGGGCGAGCCAGGTGGCGAGGTCGGCCCCCGGTTGGCCCGGATCCGAGCCGGCGCGGTCGACCATCACCACGGCGATCTTCTTGGCCATGTGCAGGATCGGCAGCGCCGCATGCACGGCGCGGGCGGCGGTGCGTCCGCCGTCCCAGCCGATCATGATGCGGTCGAAGGCGAGCGCGCCGCGCGAGATGTAGGGCACCAGCAGCGCCGGCGCCGCGCCTTCGAACAGCGCCGTCTCGATCATCGCCTCGCGCATCGGCTCGGGATGGTCGGGATCGTCCTGACCGATCACCACCAGATCGGTGGTGCGCGACGCGGCGGCGAAGCCTTCCGGCACGCCGCCCATCAGAATTTCGGAGATGCGCGATTCGTGCGAGACGTCGAGCCGTTTCGCCTCCGCCGTGAAGGCGGCGGCGGCCTCTTCCGCCACGTGCAGCGCCTGGGTGCGCGCCTGCTCGATCACTTCGACCGGCAGCGGCGCCACCACGAAACCCGGGACGATCGGATCGACCGCCAGCGCCACCGCGGTGACGTGGGCGCCGATTCGCGCCGCCAGTTCCAGCGCGGCGGTGGGGGCCGGGCCGAGGGAGGCGCCTTCCGTGTCGGACCCCGCGCCGGCGCGGGGTCCGTTGTCGAGCAGCACCAGCATGTCCTTGATCGTCATGACGGGTCCCTCCTGGTGAGACCTCCCGCGGCGTTCTTCGACGCCGCGGAACCGAGCATCGCACGTCCCGACCCGCCGCCGCTTTGATCGATCGCAAGATCGCACGGTTGGGCGGGAAAGTCGACGTATACGTCAAAATGTTCCCGGATACTTCCCGCCGTCGAGCAGGATGTTCTGTCCGACCAGAAAGGCGGCCTGGACCGAACAGAGGAAGGCGCAGACCTCGCCGAATTCGGCCGGGTCGCCGAGCCGCCCGACCGGGATCGCCGCCGCCATGCGCCGGCGGGATTCGTCCTGCGAGATCCCGTGCCGCGCCGCTTCCGCGTTCACCATGGTGGCGATCCGGTCGGTCGCGAACTGACCGGGGAGCAGATTGTTGATCACCACGCCCTTCGCCGCCATGTCGCGGGCGAGCCCGGCCATGAACCCGGTCAGTCCCGAGCGGGCGCCGTTCGACAGGCCCAGCACCGCGATCGGCGCCTTCACCGCGCCGGAGGTGATGTTGACGATCCGCCCGAAGCCGCGCGCCGCCATGCCGTCGACGACCGCCTTGGTCAGCATGATCGGCGCGACCATGTTGGCTTCGACCGCCGCGTGCCAGTCCTCCTCCGCCCAGTCGTGGAAGTCGCCGGCCGGCGGGCCGCCGGCGTTGTTGACCAGGATGTCGGGATCCGGCCGCGCCGCGACGATCGCCGCCCGTCCGTCCCTGGTGGTGACGTCGGCGGCGAGCGTCGAGACCGCGCCGCCGGTCTCCCGTCGGATCGCCTCGGCGGTCGCCTCGAGCGTCTCCGCTCCACGCGCCACGATCAGCACGTCGACCCCGGCGCGGGCCAGCGACGTGGCCGAGGCCCGTCCCAATCCCTTCGAAGCGGCGCAGACGATGGCCTTGCGGCCGGCGATCCCGAGATCCATGGCGTGTCTCCTGTTCGCGCCAGAATAGAAAGATCAGAACAACGAGCCCTGCGACGGCGGCGGATCGGCCTTGCGGCGGGGCTTCGCCGAGCGGCGGTTCGGTTCCGCTGGCGTCGTCGAGGCAGGCGTCGTGGGCGCAGGCGTATCGCCCGCCTCCGTCCGCGCCGCGATCCGGCCGTCGGCGAACTCCAGGACGAGCGCCCCGCTCGCCGCCGCCGCCGCCGCGCTCGCCAGCGCCCGCCCGCCGGGATCGCGGACCAGCGCGAAACCGCGCGCCAACACGCTGCGATAGGACAACGCCGAGAGCACCTGCGCCAGCCCGGCGAGGCGGTCGGCGCGCCGCTGCACGACGAGGCGAACCGCCCGATCGGCCCGATCGCCGAGGAGCCGCAGCCGTTCGCCCTCACGCCCGATCCGTTGCGTCACGAGCCCCGGCGAAAGACGCCCCGAGACGCGGGCGAAGCGCGTCGCATGGACCCTCGTCGCCGCGTCCAGCGCCCGGCCGAGCCGACCGCCGGCGATGTCGAGGCGCTGACGCGCCGTCTCGATCATCGCCCGCGCCGACGGCAGCGCCCGACCGGCCGAGCGCAGTTCCGCCCGCTTCGCCTCCAACGACCGTCGCACCGCCCCGCCGAGCCGGCCGCCGAGGCTCTCCACCTGATCGAGGAGATCGGCGCGCACCGGCACGACCATCTCGGCCGCCCCCGTCGGCGTCGGCGCGCGCAGGTCGCTCGCGAGATCGATCAGCGTCCAGTCGGTCTCGTGGCCGATCGCCGAGACGAGCGGGATCGGCGAAGCCGCCGCCGCCCGCACGACGATCTCTTCGTTGAAGCTCCACAGGTCTTCGAGGCTGCCGCCGCCGCGCGCCACGATCAGCACGTCCGGCCGCGGCGTCGGCCCCGATCCGTCGGCCGGCAGGGCTCCGAAGCCCTCGATCGCGTCGGCGACCTCGCGCGCCGAGGTCTCGCCCTGCACCCGGACCGGCCAGACGATCACCCGGACCGGGAAGCGATCGGAGATGCGATGCAGGATGTCGCGGATCACCGCGCCGGTCGGCGAAGTGACGACTCCGACGACCTTGGGCAGGCGCGGCAAGGTCCGCTTGCGCGCCGGATCGAACAGGCCCTCGGCGGCGAGCTGTTTCTTGCGCTCCTCGAGCAGCGCCATCAGCGCGCCGATACCGGCCGGCTCGAGATTTTCGATGACGATCTGATACTTCGACGAGCCGGGGAAGGTGGTCAGCCGCCCGGTGGCGACGACCTCGAGCCCTTCCTGCGGCTTGAACTTGAGCTTCAGGAAACTGCCGCGCCAGATCACCGCGTCGATCTTGGCGTTGGCGTCCTTCAGCGAGAAATAGGCGTGGCCGGAGGAATGGGCCCCGCGCCAACCGGAGACCTCGCCGCGCACTCGGACCCAGCCGAACCCGTCCTCGATCGCCCGCTTCACCGCCTGCGAGAGCTCCGAGACGGAGAATTCGACGACGTTGGGCTGGGCGTCGGACAAGGTCGATTCCTCGGTCGAACGAAGGGACGGGGGAGGGTGACGGCGCGGCGCGCGCCCGTCAAGGCGGCGACGGGGCGAAGCGGGTCGGGGAAGCGCCGCCGTGCGCGATGGCTCGAGACGCCGCCAGCGGCGGCTCCTCACCATGAGGCATAAGTATTTGTCGGAATTATAAAAAGCGCCTCATGGTGAGGAGGCGCGCAGCGCCGTCTCCAGCCATCGCGCACCGCGTCGAAACCTCGTCCGGCCCGCCCGCGCCCTCGCCCTGCCGCCGCCTGCATGCCCGTGCTATGACGAACCGTCACCCAGCCGAAGAGCCGAAGCCGATGGCCCGCTATGATTTCCGCCTGCAACGCCTTCATCTCCGCGCGCCTCTCGCCGAGGCCGCCGACGTCGAGCTCGACCGCGAACAGGCGAACTATCTCCTCAACGTGCTGCGCATGGGCGAGGGCGACCGCCTGCTCGTCTTCAACGGCGAGGACGGCGAATGGCTGGCCCATGTCGCGCCCGCCGGTCGGCGCGCCTGCCGGCTGACCCTCGTCGAGAAGGTGCGAGAGCAGACCCCGACGCCGGATCTCGACTGGCTGTTCGCGCCGCTGAAACACGCCCGCCTCGACTACATGGTGCAGAAGGCGGTGGAGATGGGGGCGGGACGCCTGCGCCCGGTGATCACCCGCCACACTCAGGTGACACGGATCAACACCGAGCGGATGCAGGCCAACGTCGTCGAGGCGGCGGAGCAGTGCGGCGTCATCTCGCTGCCGAGCGTCGCCGAGCCGGAGACGCTCGACCAACTCCTCGACACGTGGCCCGTCGACGACGCCGGTCGCCGCATCCTCTTCTGCGACGAACACGAAGAGACGACCAACCCGCTGAAGATCCTCGCCGGCCTGGAGCGCGGTCCGCTCGCGGTGCTGATCGGCCCCGAGGGCGGCTTCTCGAAGGAGGAGCGCGCTGCGTTGCGTGCGAAGCCCTTCGTCACGCCGATCCCGCTCGGCCCCCGCATCCTGCGCGCCGACACCGCCGCCGTGGCGGCGCTGGCGGTCGTCCAGGCGAGCCTCGGCGACTGGTAGTCACATCTCGGTCGTGCGCAGCACCCGGTCGAGGTCGCGGCCGTTCGCCTCGAAGTCGGCGATCAGCCGCTCGGCGAAGGTCTTGCCCGAGGCGACGATCTCGTCGAGCACGTCGAGATGGACGGCCTCGTCGCGCCCCTCGGCGTCGCGCCGTCCGCGTCGCTTCAAGCCCTCGCGCGAGATCGCCAGCGCCTCGCGCGCCACCTCGCGCACGGTCCGATCCCGGAACGGCGTGGCGAGCGCCGAGCGCGGAACCGCGTCGCGCAGGGCCTGACGTTCCTCCGCCGTCCAATCGGCGACGAGCCGGCCGGCCGCGTCGAGCGCTTCGGCATCGTAGAGAAGGCCCACCCAGAAGGCCGGCAGCGCCGCGACATGGGCGCGCGGGCCCGCGTCGGCGCCGCGCATCTCGAGGTAGCGCTTCAGCCGCACTTCGGGGAAGAGCGTGCCGACGTGGTTCACCCAGTCGCCCATCTCCGGCACGACGCCGGGCAGCCGCTCGGCGAGCGCCCCGTCCATGAACTGCCGGAAGGTCGTCCCCGTCACGTCGTGATAGGTCGCGCCGCGCTTGACGAAATACATCGGCACGTCGAGCGCCCAGTCGACGTAGGACCCGTAGCCGAAGCCGGGTTCGAAGGCCTGCGGCAACATGCCGGTGCGGTTTCCGTCGGTGTCGCGCCAGATCTCCGAGCGGGTCGAGAGGAACCCGGTCGGCCGCCCGTCGAGGAAGGGCGAGGCGGCGAACAGCGCGGTGGCGATCGGCTGCAGGGCGAGGCCGACCCGCATCTTCGTCGCCATGTCGGCTTCGCTCGAGAAATCGAGGTTCACCTGCACCGTCGAGGTGCGGAACATCATGTCGAGGCCGCGCGTGCCGACCTTCGGCATATAGTTCATCATGATCCGATAGCGCGACTTCGGCATGATCGGCGTCTCGGCGAGCCGCCACTTCGGCGACGTTCCGAGCCCCGAGAAGCCGAGGCCGAGCGGCTCGGCGACCGCCGCGACGTCGGCGAGGTGCTGCGCGAGCTCGCTCGCCGTCGCATGGACGTCGTCGACCGGCGCGCCGGACAGTTCGAACTGCCCGCCCGGCTCCAGGCTGATCGCGCCGCCGCCGTGGTCGTCGGCGAGGCCGATGATCGCTTCGCCGTCGAAGATCGGCTCCCAACCGGTCCGCGCCTGGAGGCCCTCGAGCAGCGCCCGAATGCCGGCCGCGCCGTCATAGGCGACGGCCGAACCGTCGGCGCGGTGGAACGGAAACTTCTCGTGTTCGGCGCCGAGCCGCCACCGCTCGGCCGGTTTCTCGCCGGCCGCGATCCATCGGACGAGGTCGTCGCGGCTCTCCAGGGGGCGGTCATCGGTGGTGTCGCGAGCCATGGTCGGTTCCGGCTGGGGTCGGGGCGGCGCAACATACAGAGCGCGCCCGCCGCCGACAAATGCGAATTCCTGATCGAAGCCGGACACACGATTGACGGATCGCGTCCTTCTCCCGATTTGACGCCGCCGTGGCGGCGGAGGATGATGGCCGAACGAATTCCGGGTCGGGCGGTCGAGATGAACGAAGCTCTGAATACGCTGGCGAAATTGATGGACCCGGCGAAGTTTTCCGAGACCCTCGCCTCGGCCGGGGTGGCGGCCGAGCAGGGCCGCGCCGCCTTCGACGCGCTGTGGCCGGCGCTGGCCGCCACGATGCGCCGCCGCGCCGCCGATCCGCGCGGCCTCGCCGAGATGATGGGTCTGGTCAAGCCGAAGCCGGACTTCGCCGCGTCCTTGCCGGGCGGCGAGGCGCTCGGCCGTCTGTTCGGCTCGCGCGAGGTCACGGCGGCGGTGATCGACACGGTCGCCGCCACCTCAGGCGTCGATCGCCGCGTCTTGGAGATCGCCCTGCCGCTCGCCACCGAGCAGACCATGGCGGCCTTCGCCGAAACGCTGAAGGCCAATCCGCTCACCGAGGCGCTCGCGCCCCTCGTCGAGCCGAAGCCGCGCAGCGCGCCGACCCTCGACGAGATCCTGACCGACACCATCGGCCCCAACACGTCGCGCCTCGTCGGCGAGACGTTGAAGAAGACGCCCAATCCGATCGGACCGACCAACGTCTTCGGCGAGATCCTCGGCGAGTTCCTGCGCGGCTTCAACAACGGTGGGCCGCCGATCGACGAGCCGGTCGCGCCGGAAGACGAGGTGCCGCCGCCCGGGCGGACCGTCGGCCGGCTGTTCGAAGCCGGCCGCTTCGCCCAGTCGGAACAGCAGAAGGCGATCGAGGCGATCCTCGACCGCTTCTGGGCGGATGCGGCGGAGCTCGCCGCCGCATCGAAGGCCGGCGACGCTCCGGCCTGATCACGCGATCGAGCGTTGTCCGTCGACGTTGTCGCCTTCCACGATCGTCGCGCCGCCCTCGCGCAGCGCCCTCAGCGTCTCGCGACGCTGGGCGCGGAAGGCCGCGCGCCGCTCCACCGCCAGGATCCTGAGCCGGGTCGACGGGTCGTCGAGGAGCGGCATCGACAACGCCGCCGCGACGTCGCCCGGAGTCAGGCCGATGTCGCGCAACATGTGTTCGTCGAAGCCGAGCATGTCGCGCACCACACGGCGATGGCGGTAGGTCGTCCAACCGCGTGCGAAGACCGCCTTGCCGTTCGCGATCGCGCCCGAAAGGCCGGCGAGAAGGGCGGAGGGGAAGCTCTTCGAACGGGGCATGGGACTCTCCTGTGGTCGCTCCGTTTTCGCGTGGTCGCCGCCCGATGACGAAACGACCGCCGAATCGGACGATTCGGCGGCGCGTTGAAGGGTTGCGACCGGAACGAGCGCACCATGCCCGGTTTCGATTGATCGATCCAACGAATGTTCGTAATTTCGAACTTCAAAAATTTTGATGGAGGGCCGAGATGCCCGCGACCCTCGACCTCGACCAGTTGAAGACCTTCGTCGCCATCGCCGAGACCGGTTCGTTCACCCGCGCCGCCGATCGCGTCGCCAAGACCCAGTCGGCGGTGTCGATGCAGATGCGTCGGCTGGAGGAGCGGGTCGGCAAACCGATCTTCGCCCGCGACGGGCGCGGGTCGCGGCTGTCGGAAGACGGCGACCGCCTGCTCGCCTACGCCCGCCGCCTGCTGCGCCTCAACGACGAGACCCTCGCCGCCTTCGAGGAGGCCGAGCTCACCGGCCGCGTCCGCCTCGGCACGCCGGACGACTACGCCGACCGCTTCCTGCCGGAGATCCTCGCCCGCTTCGCCGCCTCCAACCCGCGCGCCGAGGTGACGGTGGTCTGCGCGCCGACCCCGGCGCTGGTCGACGCGATCACGGCGGGCGACCTCGACGTCGCGATCATCACCCACGTCCGCGAGAAGGGGCCGGCCGAGATCATCCGACGCGAGCCCCTGCTCTGGGTCGGATCGCAGCGCCATGCCGCGCACGATCTCGATCCGTTGCCGGTGGCGCTCGGCCGTCCGACCTGCGACTGGCGTCGCGCCGCGCTCGACGGGCTCGAGACCGCCGGCCGGCGTCATCGTCTGCTCTACGTGTCGTGGAATTCGACCGCCGTCGGCGCGGCGGTCCTCGCCGGACTGGCGATTTCGGTGTTGCCGGAATCGGCGCTGCGTCCCGGCATGCGGGTGCTCGGCGAACGCGAGGCTCTGCCGCGCCTGCCGATGGTCGAGATCGGGCTTCTGCGTTCGCGCGAGCGGCCGACCGTCGTCGTCGAAGCGCTCACCGGCCACATCGTCTCGTCGCTCGACAATCTCTCGGCGACGCAGTTCGCGACCGTCGATTGATGCCGAGCGCACGAAGTTTCGACCTGCTCGAAACTTCGCGTGACGGCCAGGAAGCTTCAGCGGAAGGCGCTGCCGAGCGCGTTGACCCGGTCGGAGGCGTTGGTGTCGGTCTTGCGCGACGACATCGCGCCTTCGCCGTTCATGTTCTCGGCGAAGGGCAGCTCGCTCTTGGAGATCGCGCCCTTGAGGCGGGTTCCCTCCGGTCCGACCTCGTAGACCAGGACGCGGCCGTCGCGCATGTCCTTGTACATCACCGTCGGCGCGCTGCCGCGGGATCCACCGTCGACGGCGCCGTTCGGGATCGCGACGGCCGGAACGGGGATGGTCCGCGCCGCGCCGAACTCCCAGATCACGCCGATCGCGATCGCCGCGCCGATCGCCACCGCGATCGCGATGAGGACATAGCCGAGCGAACCGTTCGAGGCCGGCTTCGAGGCCGCGCCGTGGGCGTGCGCCGGGGTCTTGGCCGGCGTCGGTCGACGGGCCGGCGCGGGCCGTACGGCGACGGACCGGGGCAATGGGCGTGCGGTGGCGACCATGGCGAAATCTCCCTTTGGCGACCATTTTGGACCGCCAACCCCTTCGGGAGGGTAAAGCCGACATTTTTTCCGGGATGTTTTCTCAGCGTCGGAGCACGAAGAGATTGCCCGACAGCACGGCGAGGAGCCCGACGACCGCCGGCGCGCTCCATTGATAACCTTCGAACACCGTCGAGATGGCCAGGGCGAACACCGGGAACATCACCGTCGAATAGCCCGCGCGCGCCGCGCCGATCCGCCCGAGCAACGTCAGATAGGCCCAGAACGCCGCGACCGACGAGACGAGCGACAGCCACAGCAAGGACCCGACCCACGGGACCGAGAGGTCGACGCCGAAGCCGGCGCCGGAGATCAGCGTGGCGACGCCCAGAATGCCGACCGCCCAGGTCATCCCCCAGGCGGTGGCCGAGATCACCGGCGCGCCGCGCTTCTGGATCGCCGTCGACAACATGTTGCCGGTGCAGAAGAAGGTCGTGCCGAGGACGCACAGCGCCAGGCCCGTCGCCGCCGCCGCGTCGAAGTCGGCCCCGGCGATGCGCGGCCAGAACATCGCCGCGACGCCGGAAAATCCGAGCAGGCCGCCGATCAGAACCCGCGGCGCGATCCTCTGGCCGAAGATCGCCCGGCCCATCAGGAGATTGATCACCGAGGCGAGCGAGAAGACGACCGACAGGAGGCCCGAAGGCAGCCCCTTGGCGCCGTGATAGAAGAGATCGAAGTTCATCGAGAAGATGAAGAAGCCCATCGCCGCGAAGCCGAGATGCAGCCGCCACGGAAACCGCACCGGCAGCCGCTTCACCGCCACCCACCCCCACATCACCGTCGCCGACAGGACGAAGCGCCAGAACAGCGCCGGCTCCGCCGCGACGGTGGCGACCTGCGCCTTCATCGCGATCCAACTGGTCGACCAGGCGAACACCGTCACCGCATAGAGCGTCGCCTCGAACGCTCCGAAACGTCCGGCGGAGGGGGAAACGGTGGACATGACACCTCTTGCGATCCGGCCGACGCCGGAAGGGGCGCGAGGCGAGGGGGACGGGAGGCTCGACGATCCTTCGGCCGGGCCCGCCCGGTCCAGCGAAAATTGGTGATCGGTTCGATGAGCCGCGTTGATGAGCCTCAGTCGGCTCCACCGCCGCCGCCGTCTCCTCCTCCGCCGTCTCCACCTCCACCGTCGCCGGAACCGCCGTCGAAGCCGCCGCCGAAGCCGCCGAAGCCGCCGTCGCTGGCGGCGCTGCCGTCCGCTCCGTCGGGCGCGTCGAGGCTCGGTTCGCCGGTCTCGGCGGGATCGTGGCCGCCGTCTTCCGCCGCCTCCCGCTCGATCCGCTCCGCATGGGCGACGCCGGCCGCCACCGCGAGCGCGCCTCCGGCCGCCGCGGCCGCCGCAGCCGCGCCCGAAGACGCCGGCTCGTCCGACCGCGCCGGAGGCGCGTCCGTCGGCGCATCCGAGAACATCGGAAGGTCGGACGTCCGCGCCGCGCGCCGCACGTCCTTCGGCGTCTCGTCCTTCGAGCGCTCGACGACCGCCGGGCGCGTCTCGCGCCGGTTTCGCCCGCCGCCGAACAACCACGCGAACAATCCCGACATGGCCCCTCCGTCGTCGCCGTCCGCCCTCAGCCGACGACGATCAGATGCAGCGAGCGCGGTCCGTGCGCGCCGAGCAGCATCGTCTGTTCGATGTCGCCGGAGCGCGACGGACCGGTGATCATGTTGAGGGCGCGCGGCATCCGCCCCTCGCCCCAGATCGACCGCACCCGCGCCCAGACGCTCTCGTAGTCGCCGACCATTTCATCGCAGCGGACCACGACGAGATGATGTTCGGGCAGAAAATTGAGCGTCGTCGGGTTGTCGCGCCCCGAGGCGAGCGCCACCGTGCCGGTCTCCGCGATACCGGCGAGCGCATGGCTGAGCCCGACCAGATCGGTCCCATCCGATGGTCCGACGGCGACGGTGAGCTGCGGCTCGCTGTCGAACGGCAGGGCCGCGAGGCGCGGATCCTCGC
Source organism: Hyphomicrobiales bacterium (assembly GCA_021286855.1). Lineage (GTDB taxonomy): Bacteria > Pseudomonadota > Alphaproteobacteria > Rhizobiales > Ancalomicrobiaceae > Pinisolibacter. Next base: position 115,533 of record JAJTBO010000001.1, read on the forward strand.
CGCGCCGAACCGCCTGCGGCAGGTTCTTCGAGCGCAGGTAGTCGGCGACCGCCTTCGGTACCTCGGCGTCGGAGGCGACGCGGACGACCGAGGCGAAGACGCTCTCCGCCTTCTCGGTGAAGAGGGCGACGCGCTCCTCGCCTTCGAGCTTGGCGCGCCCCGGCACGATGCCCGTCGGGTGAGCGGCGAGCCGCTCGGCGACGGTGGCGCGACGGCCGCTGTCGTCCTGGCGCGAGGCGTTGGCTCGGCGGATCTTGGAGAGAATGGTGTCGCGCCCGGTCACGATTGCGCCTCCGTCTGCGAAGGGGTCGGACGCGACGGCCGTTCGCCCGCCGCCCAACGGTCCATGAAGGTCGCGCCTTGCGGCGCCGGCATGTCGCGGTGCCTGGTCCAGCCGCCGCCGAGCGGCAGCCGGGCGATCCGCCCGCGTCCGCCGGCGAGCCAGCCGAGACCCCATCGTCCGGCCCGCGCCGCCAGCCGATAGAGCGCCGGCCGCTTGGCCAGAAACGCCCAGAGCTTCAGCCCGAAGCGTTGCGTGCCCGGATTGAGCGCCTTCTCCCATTCGCGCGCCCGCCACGCCCGCATCATCCGCGGCAACGGGATGCGCATCGGGCAGACGCTCTCGCAGCGTCCGCACAGCGTCGAGGCGTTCGGCAGATGGCCGGTCTTCTCGATGCCGACCAGCGTCGGCGTCAGGACCGAACCCATCGGGCCGGGATAGACCCAGCCATAGGCGTGCCCGCCGATCTGTTGATAGACCGGGCAGTGGTTCATGCAGGCGCCGCAACGGATGCAGCGGAGCATGTCCTCGAACTCGGTGCCGAGCATCGACGAGCGGCCGTTGTCGAGCAGCACGACGTGATATTCGCCCGGCCCGTCCGGATCGTCGCTGCGGCGAGGGCCGGTCGAGAACGTCGTGTAGACGCTCATCTCCTGGCCGGTCGCGGATCGGGCGAGCACCCGCATCAGCGTGTCGACGTCCTCGAGCGTCGGCACGATCTTCTCGATCGAGGCGAGCACGACATGCGCCTTGGGCAGCGTCTGGGTGAGATCGCCGTTGCCCTCGTTGGTGACGATCACCGAAGTGCCGGTCTCCGCGATCAGGAAGTTCGCGCCGGTGATGCCGACGTCGGCGACCTGGAACTCGCGGCGGAGCACCGTGCGCGCCTCCGAGAGCAGCGTCGTCGGCTCGGTCAGGTCGCGGTCCGGCGCGAGATGATCGTGCACGCGGCGGAAGTCGCTCGCCACCTGCTCCTTGGTCAGATGCACCGCCGGCGCGATGATGTGGGAGGGATGTTCGCCGCGGAGCTGGATGATGTATTCGCCGAGATCGGTCTCGACCGGCCGGATGCCTTCCGCCTCCAGATGGTCGTTGAGCGCGATCTCCTCGGTGATCATGCTCTTGCCCTTGGTGACGGTCTTCGCCCCCAATCGCTTGCAGATGTCGGTGACGATCCGGCGCGCGTCCTCGGCGCTCTCCGCCCAGTGCACCTTGCCGCCCGAGGCGATCACCTTGCGCTCGTAGGCTTCGAGATAGAGGTCGAGGTGCTTCAGCACGTGGATCTTCAGATCGCGCGCCGCGTCGCGCAACTCCTCGAACTCCGGCAGGCTCGCCGCGCCCTTCTTGCGCTTGGCGACGAAGCCGCGTTCGACGTTGCCGAGCGCCTTCTGCAGGATCGGATCCCGCATCGCTTCGGTCGCCTTTTCCTTGAAGGCGGGGGTGGTGACCTTCATCGTCTCACTCTCCTTCGCCCCGTCCGATCGCCGGACCGTCGGCCATGCCGGCGAGCACTTCGGCGACGTGCCGAACTTCGACCTTCGAGCCGTTGCGGGTCAGCCGCCCGGCCATGTTCATCAGACAGCCGAGATCGCCGGCCAGCACCGTCGCCGCGCCGGTCTCCTCGATCGTGCCGACCTTCTTCTCGACGATCGCGCCGGAGAGGTCGGAATATTTGACCGCGAAAGTGCCGCCGAAACCACAGCACACGTCCGGATCCTTCATCTCGGTCAGCGTCAGTCCCTCGATCGCCGCGAGCAGCTTGCGCGGCTGCGCCTGGACGCCGAGTTCGCGCAGACCCGAGCAGCTGTCGTGATAGGTCACCGCGCCGTCGAAGCGCGCGCCGGTCGAACTCACGCCCATCTGTTCGACCAGGAAGGAGACGAGCTCGTGCGACTTGGCGGCGAGGCTTTCGGCCCGCGCCCTCCACGGGTCGCCCTCGGCGAAGAGCTCCGGATAGTGCTTGGCGATCTGCCCGGCGCAGGAGCCCGACGGGGCCACCAGGAAGTCGTAGGGCTCGAACTCGGCGATCACCTGTTTCGCCAACGCCGCCGCGTCGGCGGTGTCGCCGGAGTTGAAGGCGGGTTGGCCGCAGCAGGTCTGGCCCGGCGGCACGACCACCTCGCAACCGGCGTCCTCGAGCAGTTTGACGGCGGCGAACCCGATCGTCGGCCGCATCGCGTCGACGAGACAGGTGACGAACAGGGCCACCGTGGGGCGGCGGGGGGAGGGCGAGGCGGTCATGCGGCGCTTTCGTCGGTGTCCGGTTGAGGGGCGAGGCGAGAGGGAGCGGCGGGCTCGGCGTCCGGCCGTCGGCGGCGATCGGCCTTGCGCGAGGAAAACTGTTCGAACCGCTCGCGCGACACCCGCGTCCGCGCGTCGGCCGCTTCGAGATCGGCGAGGTCGGCGACGACCATGTCGACATGCGCCTCCGCGCTGCGCCGCGCGCGCGCCGGATCGCCGGCCAGGATCGCCGCCGCCACCGCGGCGTGTTGACCGAGCAGTCGCTCCCGCGCTCGCGGCACGTGGTAGAGCTTCGGCCGGTTGACCGCGACGCCGTCGGCCAGGAGCCGATAGAGCGCATGCGCCACGTGCAGCGCCACCACGTTGTGCGCGGCCTCCGCGATCGTCATGTGCAGCTCGACGTCGAGATCGGCCTCGCGCTCGGCGTCGCGGGCGTCGTGCGCCTCGCGCATCGCCGCCACGATCCGCTCGATCATCGCGCGGTCCTCGTCGGTGGCGCGCCGCGCCGCCGTCTCCGCCGCCCAACCGTCGAAGGCGCGGCGGAATTCGAGCGTGTCCCGTCCGGCGCGGCCGTCGCGCGCCAGGAGGTCGGCGAGCGGCGGCGCGAAGGCCGGCGCCACCAGCTCGGCGACGAAGGTGCCGTCGCCCTGCCGTCCGATCAGGAGGCCGGCCTCCTCCAGCCGCTTCAGCGCCTCGCGGAGCACCGGCCGCGACACGCCGAGACGCTGCGCCAACTCCCGCTCGCCGGGCAACCGGTCGCCGGAGCGCAGCGCGCCCTCGAGGATCAGATCCTCCAGGCGGCGCACCACCAGATCGGCGGCGCGGTCGTGTTCGATCGGGCGAAACAGCAAGCGGGCATCCCGTGGGCGTGAAGACGTCGGATCGTCGCCGATCCCAGCCTCGGACTGTGGTCCGCCGCGCGCGCTCGGGTCAAGTCGACTGGTCAAGAAAATGGACCACTCGTCGACCGGAAGGGGCGTTGCCGCGATATTGCGCCGCAGCATGAGACGTGGCGCGGCGCGCGCCGCTCCAGTATGCCTCGATCGAGCGGGCGACCTCTGCGTCGAGCGCTCGGCCGTTGCGCGACGGGAGCGCAGGCGGCAATCTCGCCGGGACCCGAGGGGAGGGACGCATGGCGCAGGAAACGGGACCGGGACTGCCGCGGGGCTTCGCGCCGCATCCGCGCCGCGCCGAAATCCTCGGCGAGGTTCATGCGCGCCCCTTCCGCCCGACCGAGGCGCCGCGCGTCTTCCTCGCCTATGCCTTCGCCGTCGATCGCGAACGCCTCGAGGCCGATCGCGACTTTCTCGACCGCCTGTGTCGCTCGCGCGGCGAGCCCGGACCGGGCCCGGCGACGCGCCATCACGTCGTGCCTTTCGGCGGCGGCGCGTTGAAATGGGAGCGTCACGCCGAATTCGTCGCCTACACCTGGGACGGACCGCTCGCCTCCGCCGACCTTCCCTTCGGTCCGTTGCCGTCGACCCATCCCTTCGGCGTCGACTTCGTCCAGCCCGGCCCGCTCCTGTCGGCGGTCCGGCTCGATCTGCTGCCCGGCGGCGGCGCGGCCGTCGAGGCCGACGTGGAGCGCTTCGACCCGGTCAGCCGCTGCGTCGCCGAGGCCTATGGCGGGGCCGGACTGGCCTTGACCGACTTCCGCCAGGACGGCGACGGCCATACCCGCATTCTGGTCCGCGACCGCGGCCTCAATCCGCAGCAGGCCGGCGCGCTCATTCAGCGTCTGATCGAAATCGAGACCTATCGCACCTTGTCGATGCTCGGCCTGCCGGTCGCGCAGGGGATCGCCCCCGAGGTCCGCAACATCGAGCGCTCGCTCGCCGAGATCACCGCCGAAATCCGTTCGACCAGCGGCCTCGCCGCCAATCGCGGCCTGCTCGAACGCCTCTCCGGCCTCACCGCCGATCTCGAGGCGCACGCCGCCGACGTCTCCTATCGTTTCGGCGCGACCCGCGCCTACGACCAGATCGTCAAGGACCTGCTCGCCGCCCTGCACGAACACCACGTGCCCGGCTACGGCACCTGGACCAACTTCCTCGCCCGCCGCTCCGATCCGGCGATGCGCACCGTGGTCTCGATCCAGGAGCGGATGAACGACCTCTCCCGCAAGCTCGCTCGCGCCGCGCAACTGCTCCGCACGCGCGTCGACGTCGATCTCGAACAGCAGAACCGCGATCTGCTCGAGAGCATGAACCAGCGCGCGCGCCGTCAGCTCCTGTTGCAACAGACCGTCGAGGGCCTGTCGGTGGCGGCGGTGAGCTACTACGTCGTCGGCCTCGCCGGCTATGTGCTGAAGGCGATGAAGGAGGCCCATCTCCTGCCGATCGACGCCGGGATCGCCACCGGCCTCGTCGTGCCGGTGGTGCTCGCCGGCGTCTTCCTGCTGGTCCGCTCGATCCGCAAGGCGCATGCGCCGGACGGCGAGCACTGAGCGCCCGAGACGGCCCGCGAAAACGAAAAAAGCCCCGGTCGCCCGGGGCTTTCTCGTCTCCGAGGTCCGACGCCGTCGCGCCGGACGCTCGGAAGCCCGATCACTTCTTCGCGCCGTCGGCGGCGAAGCCGGTGATGTAGGCGATCAGGTTCTCGCGCTCGGTGGCGTCCTTGACGCCGGCGAAGGCCATCTTGGTGCCCGGGTTGTAGGCCTTCGGGTCGGTCAGGTACTTGTCGAGCTCGGCCGCGTTCCACACGCCGCCCTTCTCGCCCATCGCCTTGAGGTCGGCGCCGTAGCCCTTGAAGGTGTCGATCGAGGCCTGCTTGCGGCCGTCGATGCCGTTCAGCTCGGGGCCGACGCGGTTCTGGGCGCCGGAGCCGATCATGTGGCAGGCCTTGCACTTCGCGAACACCTTCTCGCCGGCGGCCGGATCGGCGGCGAAGGAGGCGCCGGTCGCGGCGATGAGACCGAGGGCGGCGAACAGGACGACTTTCTTCATTTGGAATCTCCGCTGGGCGTGATCATCGGGTTACCCGAGAATGCGTCTAAACGACGATGCGCAGAACTCCTACCCCGAAATTGGGCCAAAGCGCGGTCACCGTCGCGTCGCGAGCCGACGCTCTTCGACGATCGTCGTGGGAACGGTCGGCGTGCAACCGACAATTTGACACGAAATCGATGTTTGAGGCGCGCGAGACGCCTCGTTTTGAGGCCTCGCCGAAAATGAAGTGCGGAGAAGTACGGATACCGAGCGATCAAATCGGTTGAAATCCGCCAGTTATGTGGCACTCTGTCGCAGAGTGAAAATACGACCGCGAGAAGCGGCGAACCGATCCGGAGGAGCGCATGGACATCGTCGCAGGCCCCGTCTCGCCGTCCCGTCCCCTCGTCGAGCCCGAGATCAGAGCGATCACCGTCGACGACGTCTCCGCCGCGCTCTCCGAGGGTCTGCGCGACTTCCGCGCCGCCCCCGCCTTCGGCCTGTTGATCGGCCTGGTCTATGCGGTCGGCGGCAACCTCCTGTTCTGGACCGCGTCGTCGTTCGATCTCGTCTTTCTCGTCTACCCGCTCGCCGCCGGCTTCGCGCTCATCGCCCCCTTCGCGGCGGTCGGCACCTACGAGGCGAGCCGACGGATGGAGAAGGGCGAGAGCGTCGGACTTTCCGATCTCGTCGGCGCGGTGCCGCCGCACGCCCGCCGCGAGCTCGCCTACATGGCTCTGGTGACGCTGTTCGGCATGATCGTCTGGATCTATGCCGCGGGCTTCGCCTATGCGCTGTTCTTCGGAGTGCGGCCGTTGCCGGCCGACGATCTCGTCGGCCTGATCGTCTCGACGCCGCGTGGAGTGTTCTTTCTGATCGCCGGCAATCTGCTCGGCGGCCTGCTCGCCACCGCGATCTTCTCGGTCAGCGTCGTCTCCTATCCGATGCTGCTCGATCGCGACGTCGACTTCGTCACCGCGATGATCGCCTCGATCCGCGCCGTGCTCGCCGCGCCCTGGGTGATGCTCGGCTGGGGCGTCTTCATCGCCTCCATGCTGGCGATCGCCCTGGTGCCGATGTTCCTCGGCCTCGTCGTCATCCTGCCCTGGCTCGGCCACGCCAGCTGGCATCTCTACCGTCGCGCCGTGGCGCCGGCCTGAGGATCCAGGCTCTCGAAACAGAGACGCCCCCGGAGCGGACCGCTCGCGGGGGCGTCGTCGTCTTCGAAGGGACGGCCGAGGCGTCACATCACGATCACCTTGGTTCCGACCGGCACTCGGCCGTAGAGATCGGTGACGTCCTCGTTGCGCATCCGGATGCAGCCCGAGGAGACCGCCTGACCGATCGTCCACGGCTCGTTCGACCCGTGGATGCGATATTCGGTCGAGCCGAGATAGAGCGCCCGCGCGCCGAGCGGATTGTCCGGTCCGCCGTCCATGTGGCGCGGCAGGTCGGGCTTGCGCTTCAGCATCGCCGGCGGCGGCGTCCAGTCCGGCCACTCCGCCTTGCGGGTGACCTGATGGACGCCGGCCCACTGGAAGCCGGGGCGGCCGACGCCGACGCCGTAGCGCCGCGCCTTGCCGCCGGTCATCACCAGATAGAGATGGCGCGTCGTGGTGTCGACGACGACCGTCCCCGGGGTCTCCTTGGTCGCGTAGTCGACGACGCTCGGCAGGAAGCGCGGATCGACCTCGTCGGCCGGCCGGCGCGGCTCGACCGCCGCCGAACGCACCGGCTGATCGGGGGCGAAGCGGCTGCGCGGCGCCACGTCGCTGCGGCCGGGGGCGTAGACCACCGGCCCGGTGACGTCGCGATAGGAGACCGGCCGCGCCCGCAGCTGGTTGATCCAGGGCTCGGCGCGATCCGGCGACAACACCGCCGGCGGCCGTTCGACGTAGCGGTCGAGCGCTGCGGCCGAAGTCGGGGCGGCGAACGCGGCGCCGGTGGCGAGAACGACGAAAGTAATCGAACGGTACATGGCGCTCATCCGGTCACAGATGCGAGATTCGTGTCCCGGCCCGGCCGGGGGATCGACTGAGCTCCATCATGGTGAACGCGCGCCACCGAATGGTGAATGCGATTCACTTCGTGTCGACCATTTTCGGAAAGATTTCGTCATGGTTAGCGAAACGTATCTCGCAGCGGGCTTTCGAGATCGACGCGCCTGCCTCGTCGCGAATTCGTCCGTCGCGCCTCGCCGGAAAACCTTTCCTTAACGACACGCGGTCGATGATCCTGCGATCGACGCGACGAGAGGACGGGGCATCGGATCATGGCTGCGAGAAAGATCTTCCGCATCGAGGCGCTCAATGCCGCGGAAGGCGCAGCCGCCGCATCGGGGCGCGACGAAGATCGTCATCGCGAACTGCTCGAAGAGATCAGAGGTCTGCGCCGCCTCGTGCAGCCGACCCAGGAGCTCGGCGAGAAGGCGCTCGAACAGCTGCGCCGCGAGCAGGCGGACGCGCTGAAGATCAAGGCCGAGATGGATCTGATCTACGAGGCGATCAACCGCACCAAGCGCGAGATCGCCACACTTCACGTCTCAGGCTGCAACGGCCAGGAGCTCTCCCGCGTCACCAACGAACTCGACGCGGTGGTGATCGGCACCGAAGGCGCGACCGAGACGATCCTCGCCGCGGCCGAGGCGATCGACGAACGCGCCGGCAATCTCGCCGCCAAGCTGAAGGGCGACGACCAGGGCCTCGCCAACGACATTCAGGAACAGACCATCCAGATCTTCGAGGCCTGCAACTTCCAGGACCTCACCGGTCAGCGCATCACCAAGGTGGTCGGCACGCTGCGCTTCGTCGAGGAACGCATCATCAAGATGATGGACATCTGGGGCGGTGTGGAGAGCTTCAAGGAGATCGAGGTCGAGCTCGAGCACCGCATGGGCGATCAGAGCCTGCTCAACGGCCCGGCGCTCGAGACCGACGGCAACATCGCCTCGCAGGACGACATCGACGCCCTGTTCGCCTGAGGCGCGGGCGTCGCCGGGGTCGATGAGGCGTTTCGCCGACCTGATCCGTGTTTCCTTTTTGTTCCTGATCGATTAGTCTCTCCCCGAAGGACGGGGAGGGGATCCGCATGGACGACGCTTCGCTCGAGCGCGACGAAGGAATTCGCCTCGGTTCGGACGGTCTGCCGCGCTGCTGGTGGCCCGGCGGCGACGAGCTCTACCGCCGCTATCACGACGAGGAATGGGGCCGCCCGGTCGCCGACGACCGTCGTCTCTTCGAGAAGATCTGTCTCGAAGGCTTCCAGTCCGGCCTGTCCTGGATCACCATTCTGCGCAAACGCGAGAACTTCCGCCGCGCCTTCGCCGGCTTCGACGCCGAGGCGATCGTCCGCTTCGACGACGAGGACGTCGCCCGTCTCCTCGCCGACCCCGGCATCGTGCGCCACCGCGGCAAGATCGAGGCGGTCCTGACCAACGCCCGCCGTTTCCTCGACCTGCGCGATCGCGAGGGCTCCTTCGCCGCCTTCGTCTGGCGGCACGAGCCCGACGCCGCGCGTCGCCCCGCCCGTCTCACCAAGGCGGCGGTGTGCGAGCTGTCGAAGTCGAGGGAATCGGAAGCCCTGTCGAAGGAGCTGCGTCGGCGCGGCTGGGCCTTCGTCGGCCCGACCACCTGCTACGCCTTCATGCAGTCGATGGGCGTGGTGAACGATCATCTCGACGGGTGCGCCCTGCGCCCCGTCGTCGAAGCCGAGCGCGCCGCCTTCGTTCGGCCGGGCTGACGCGTGATTTTGCCTTTCTCGACGACCCGCCGCATGGTGCGGGAGCGACGAGATCCGCGAATCGCGACGCCGCCCCGTTCCGAAGGTCCCTGTTCGAAGCCGCCGATGCCCGATTTCACCGCTCCCGATCGCCGCCGTTTCCTCCGCCTCGCCGCCGGCTTCGCGCTCGCGGGCGCGGCGTCCTCGGCGGCGGTCGCGCAGGAGGCCGAGGTCGCCGACCCGCGCCTGACCGTCGAGACGGTGACCTTCCAGGTCCGCCGGCAGGTCTACAAGGGCCGGCTCCTGCGGCTGCGCACCGGCGGCCGGCGGCCCGGCGTCCTGGTCCTGCCCGATCAGCGCGGTCCCGACGGCTTCTTTCGCGGCCACGCCAAGCGGCTGGCGCTCGACGGCTTCGTCGTGATGCTGCCGGATCTGTTGTCGCCGCAGGGCATTTCGCCGGATCAAACGGAAGAGGCGCGCAACGCTCTGTCGCGGCTGTCGCCGGTCGAGGCGATGCAGGCCTTCGAGGCCGCCGCCGATCTGCTCATGCGTCACGCCGAATGCACCGGCTCGATCGCCGCCGTCGGCTTCTCCTGGTCCGGCGCCTTCGCGCTGCAGTTCGCCATCGCCGGCAACCGGGTCAAGGCGGTGGTCGCCTACTACCCGCAACTGCCGTCGCTCGACCGCATGGCCGAGATCAAGACGCCGGTGCTGTTCCACTGGTCGGAGAACGACCCGCGCACCGCGCCCCTCGTCGACGGACTGGAAAAGCGCCTGATCGGCGCCGGCAGACCCTTCGAGGCCTTCGTCTATCCCGACACCCAGAACGGCTTCGCCTCCGAGCCCGAGACCCGGCGTTGGGTCGCCGCCGCCGCCGACCGCGCCTACGAGCGCAGCGCCTTCTTCCTCAGGCGCCAGCTGGTCGGGGGCGTGTGAGGTCCGCGTCGCAGTCGGTCGGGTCGGCGAGCCGCAGAACCGGATGGGTCTCGATCAGGCGTCCGCCGGCGCGCCGTTCCAGGGCGCCGAGCGGCGTCACCGAACGCCAGTGGCCGCCGAGCAGTTCGGTCGGATCGCGTCCCTCGCGGTCGACGTAGAGGATCGGCCCGCACACCCGGCGCGGATCGAGCACCGGCAGATCGATGTAGCGTTCGCGCTCGTCGAAGGGCGCGGTCCGCGTCGCTCCGAGCCGGATCGCCAGCTGCGAGGAGAGCGTGTAGTTCCGCCCGCCGAACGCCGCCGCGCCCTCCTTGTCGCCGAGCGCGACGAGATCGCGGGCGAAGTCGTCCCATCCCCGCGTCTGCGCGGTCGGGTCGAAGCGCGGCGGCAGAGCCAGCCACGGCGTCGTCACGTGCAGCCACAGGAGCGCGACGAGCCCGAGGCCGATCGGCGCGACGAGACGGGCGAGCCGCGCCAGCCGGCCGCCGACCTCCTCCGCTCCGACCGCCGCGATCCAGGCGAAGGCCGGATAGAGCGGCGCCGGCCAATTGCCCTCGACCCCGCCGTGCAGCGAGTGGAACAGCAGATAGACGACGAGCGGCGCGGAGGTGGCGAGCGGCACGAGCGCCGCCGCGTCGCGCCGCGCCCACAGCCGGCGCGCGCCGAGCGCCAGGAACGGGACCATCGCCGGGCCGATCAGCAGGATCTGCACGCCGATCAGCTCGCCGAGCTTCTCCGGCCGCCAGCCCTCGACCGCGGTGCGGCCGAACTGCTTGACGAAGGAGACCCACTGGTGCTCGGCGTTCCACCAGACGACCGGCGCGAACATCGCCAGCGCGATCGCGCCGCCGATCCACAGGCGCGGCTCGAGGATCCAGCGGCGGCCGTCGCGGGTGGCGAGGAGCCACACGACCAACCCCGGCCCGAGGAACAGCACGGTATATTTGGAGAGGAGCCCGCCGCCGGCGGCGAGCCCGACCGCGAACCACCAGTTCGGGTTCTTCGAGGCGACGAGTTCGGCAAGCGCCCACAGCGTCGCCCCCCAGAAGAATGTCGACGGCCCGTCCGGCGTGGCGAGCAGCGCGCCCGCCCCGACCAGGATCGCGGCGTTGAACCAGAGAGCCGCCCGGTCCGCCGTCGCGCGTCCCGAAGACAGCGCCACCGTCCGCCACAGGAGCAGGGACCCGGCGAGCGTGCCGATCGGCGCGGCGAGGCGCACCCCGAGCGGTCCGTCGCCGGCGATCGCCCGGCCCGCCGCGATCAACCAGGCGACCATCGGCGCATGGTCGAGATAGCCCGGCGCGAGATTGAGCGACCACAGTCGGTAATAGGCCTCGTCGTCGACGAGGCCGAACGAGGCGGCGACGACGAGGCGAACCGCGGTGAGGCCGATCAGGAACGCGACCAGTCGCGCCGCCGGCAGGCCGGTCCTGGGTCGGGTCGCCGCCGCCGTCATCGGCTCACTTGCGCCAGGTGAAGACGGCGGAGACGGTGTAGTTGAACACCGCGCTCATCACCGCGCCGGCGAAGCCGGCGATCCACGGGCCGGACCCGGCCATCTCGAACAGGCCCGTGGCGACGCCCATGTTGGCGATCGTGCCGAGCGAGCAGACGAGATAGAAGGAGACGAGGCCCCAGACGAAGCGAAGCCCGGTCAACCGCCTGTCACGATAGGTCAGCTGGTTGTTGAGCACGAAGTTCCAGGTCATCGCCACGAAGGAGGCGGCGAGCTCGCCCCACAGGAAGGTCGTGGCGAAGACGTGCAGGGCGACCTTGAGCGCCGCCAGATGCACCACGATGCCCGACGCGCCGACCATCAGGAACATCAGGAAGCGCACCGGCACCAGACCGCCGGTGAGCTTGGAGAACAAGAGGCCGAGATATTCGGCCGTCACCAGGGAATCGAGCTTCGATTCGCCGGCGGTGCGCTCGCGGAAGGTGAACGGGATCTCCGTCGTCCGCAGTCGCTCCGGCGAGGAGGCGACGATGTCGAGCAGGATCTTGAAGCCCTCGCTCGACAGATCGTCGGCGATCGCTTCGACCCGGTCGCGGCGGATCATGAAGAAGCCGCTCATCGGATCGGAGAGCTCGATCCTCAGGAAGCGCCGGGCGAGCGACGTCGCCGTCTCGCTGCCCCACTGACGGATCGCCGAGAGGCCTTCGTTCGACGAGCCGCCTTCGACGTAGCGGCTGCCGACGGCGAGATCGGCGCCGTCGCGGATCGCCGCGTACATCTTCGGCAGGATCGTCTCGTCGTGCTGCAGGTCGGCGTCCATCACGGCGACGACCGGCGCGGCGGAGGAGAGCATGCCCTCGATGCAGGCTCCGGCGAGACCGCGCCGGCCGACCCGGCGCAGGCACCGCACCCGCGGATCGCGCGCTGCGAGCCCCTTGGCGACCGCCGCGGTGCCGTCCGGACTGTCGTCGTCGACGAAGATCACTTCCCAGACGAGACCGGCGAGCGCGGCGTCGAGCAACTCGACGAGACGCGGCACGTTGGCGGCTTCCTTGTAGGTCGGAACGACGATCGACAGTTCGGGGGACGACGCGGAGGAAGCGGCGTCCGGGCGGACGGGAACCATGGGGCGGAAGCCTCTCGAAGCGCTGCGGCGCGCCGACGGCGCGCGGCGGAAGGCGCTCGAGCGTCCTCCCGCAGGTGCGAATGCCGCCGCACCGTGGCGGATTTGTGAAGAGGGCGCAACCCGAGGCCGGGTGAATTCGCCGCAATCATCGTCGCGGCCGCATCTCGTTCGCGGCGCGCGCTCGCCGCGTTCCGCTTCCCGCCCGCGCTTGTCGCGCGCTTCGATCCAGTCTAGGAACCTCTTCGCCCGCCTCGCGCGGGTTTTCGTGTTGGATTTTCGGGAGCGGACGGGGACATGGCGACGGATCGGACACTGAAGGCGCGTCTGCCGCGCGGGTTCGTCGATCGCGGTCCCGCCGACGTGCGCGCCACCGAGGCGATGCTCGCCAAGATCCGCGCCGTCTACGAGCTCTACGGCTTCGAGGCGGTCGAGACGCCGCTCGTCGAATACACCGACGCGCTCGGCAAGTTCCTGCCCGACCAGGACCGCCCCAACGAAGGCGTCTTCTCGCTGCAGGACGACGACGAGCAGTGGCTGTCGCTCCGCTACGACCTGACCGCGCCGCTCGCCCGCTACGCCGCCGAGAACTGGACGCAGATCGCCAAGCCCTATCGCAGCTATCGCTGCGGCTGGGTCTTCCGCAACGAGAAGCCCGGCCCCGGCCGCTTCCGCCAGTTCATGCAGTTCGACGCCGACACGGTCGGGACCGGGTCCGTCGCGGCGGATGCCGAGATCTGCATGATGATGGCCGACGCCATGGAGGCGGTCGGCCTGAAGCGCGGCCAGTACGTCGTCAAAGTCAACAACCGCAAGGTCCTCGACGGCGTCATGGAGGCGATCGGCCTTTCCGGCGACGAGCACGCCGGCAAGCGCCTGACCGTGCTGCGCGCCATCGATAAGCTCGACAAGATCGGCGTCGACGGCGTCCGCGACCTGCTCGGCGAAGGCCGCTGGGAAAACCCCAAGGACAAGTCGGGCGACTTCACCAAGGGCGCGGGGCTCGATCCGGCCGCGATCGAGAAGCTGTTGAGGTTCGTAGATACCGTTTCGTATCTCGATCTGATGGGGGCTGGTGAGGAGCCGGCAACGCACCTCACGGTGGACGATAGTTTCAACAATGTTGAGACGGGGCGGAGAACGCTTCTGGAAGCGCTGGACTTCTATTTCGGCGATACCGAGCTTGCTTCCATCGGGATTCAGGAGCTTCGGGAAATCGAAACTCTTGCGCGAGCCGCCGGCTACGGCCCCGACCGCATCCGCATCGACCCCTCCGTCGTCCGCGGCCTCGAGTACTACACCGGCCCCGTCTACGAGGCCGAGCTGACCTTCGAGGTGCCGAACGATCGCGGCGAGATCGTCCGCTTCGGCTCGGTCGGCGGCGGCGGCCGCTACGACGGCCTCGTCTCCCGCTTCCTCTCCGAACCCGCCCCGGCGACCGGCTTCTCGATCGGCGTGTCGCGGCTGATGTCGGCCCTGAAGGCGGTGAAGAGCCCGATTTTGGAAGGAACCGAGGCGCTCGGCCCGGTCGTCGTCCTGGTCATGGACAAGGACCGGATGGGCGACTACCTCGCGCTGACCAAGACGCTCCGCGACGCCGGCGTCCGCGCCGAGTGCTATCTCGGCTCGTCCGGCATGAAGGCGCAGATGAAATACGCCGACCGCCGCCGCGCCCCTTGCGTGATCATTCAGGGCTCGAACGAGCGCGAGAACGGCGTCGTTCAGATCAAGGACCTGATCGAAGGCGCCAAGGCGGCCGAAGCGATCAAGTCCAACGCCGAATGGAAGGCCGCGCGCCCGGCCCAGGTCGAGGCCAAGGTCGAAGACCTCGTCGCGACCGTCCGCGACATCCTCGCCCGTCACGCCTGATCGGAGACACGACGATGGCTTCCCGCCCCCCTTCCGGCTTCACGCCCTCCGGTCGGCCCTACCAGCCGGGCGGCAAGTTTCCGCACGCCGAGAAATTGGCGGCGATGCTGGCGGAAGCCGGTGTCGAGACGCCGGAGCAGCTCGGCGAGTTGCTCTCCGCCCTCGACGGCGGCGACGAGCTCTCCGCCTTCGACCCGACGGCGGAGCTGGTCGCGCTGTTCCAGCGCGAGGTCGAGGCCGAGATGGTCGAGCCGTCGATCCTGCTGCCGGCCGATCTCTTCCTCGACACCGCCGGCGAGGACATCCGCCGCCGTCTGTTCCTGACCGCCGACGCCGATGGCCGCGAAATGTGCCTGAGGCCCGACTTCACCATTCCGATCTGCCGCCACTATCTCGAGCACGGCGAAGCCGGCCGCGAGGCGGCGCTCGGCTATTTCGGCCCGGTCTTCCGCCAGCGCGCCGGTGAGCCGAGCGAATTCCTCCAGGCCGGTATCGAGCTCTTCGGCAACCAGGATCGCGCCGCGGCGGACGCCGACGTGCTCGCCCTGGCGCTGCAGGCCTCGACGCTCTTCGCCGTCGACGAGCCGGTCGTCCAGATCGGCGACGAGGGCCTGTTCCTCGCCCTCCTCGACGCTCTCGGCCTCGCGCCGATCCTGCGCCGCCGCCTGCGCGGCCTCTACGGCACGCCGGAACGACTGCTTGCGACCATCCGCTCGCTCGCCGCCGGCGACGGCGCGTCCGAGGCGCTGCGCCATGCCGGCATCCTCGGCGCGCTCGCCGGATCCAAGCCGAGCGAAGCCCGCGCCCTGGTCGAGGATCTGCTCGGCCTCGCCGGCATCGCCACCGTCGGCGGCCGCTCCGCCCACGAGATCGCCGATCGCTTCCTGGAGCGTGCCGCCGTCGCCTCGGAAGGCGGCCTCTCGCCGGAAGCGGCCGGAATTCTCACCCGTTATCTCGGCCTCACCACCTCGATTGAACGCGCCGTCGACGCCCTCGACGCCTTCCAGGCCGAGGTGAAGCTCGACATCACTGCGGCGATCGACCTCTTCGCAAAGCGCAACGACGCCTTCCGCGACTGCGGCGTCGAACTCGACAAACCGATCTTCCGCGCCGACTTCGGCCGAAACCTCGACTACTACACCGGCTTCGTCTTCGAGATGCGCGATCCCGAACGCGCCGATCCGAAGCCGGTGATCGGCGGCGGCCGTTACGACGGTCTCGTCGAACGGCTCGGCAGCCCGACCCCGGTCGCCGCCTGCGGCTTCTCGATGTGGCTCGATCGGCTCGGCGTCGGCGGCTACGGCCAGGAAGTGGGAGAGACGCGATGAGCGACGATCTGATCATCGGCATCCCCTCGAAGGGCCGCCTCCAGGAGAACACCAACGCCTTCTTCGAACGCGCCGGTCTCCCCGTCCTCCAGCCGGGCGGCGAGCGCAACTATCGCGGCCGTCTCGGCGGCATCGACCGCGTCGAGATCGCCTTCCTGTCGGCCTCCGAGATCACCAAGGAGATCGCCGCCGGCAACGTCCACTTCGGCGTCACCGGCCTCGATCTGGTCCATGAGAACATCGCCGACTGGGGCTCGAAGGTGCATGTCGTCGCCGAACTCGGCTTCGGCTTCGCCGACGTGGTGGTCGCCGTGCCGCAGGCCTGGATCGACGTCGTCTCGATGGCCGACCTCGGCGACGTCGCCGCCGAATTCCGCGCCCGCCACGGCCACCAGCTGCGCATCGCGACGAAATATCTGAACACCACCCGCCGCTTCTTCGCCGAACACGGCATCACCGACTATCGCAACGTCGAGAGCCTCGGCGCGACCGAGGGCGCGCCCGCCTCCGGCGCGGCCGAAGCGATCGTCGACATCACCACCACCGGCTCGACGCTGAAGGCCAACGCCCTGAAGATCCTGTCGGACGGCGTCATCCTGAAGAGCCAGGCCCATCTCGTCGCCTCCAAGACCGCCGACTGGTCGGAGACCGCCCGGGCGCGGGCCCGCGTCATCCTCGATCGCGTCGCCTCGGAAGCCCGCGCGCGCGCCACCCGTCGCCTCGACGTGGCGATCGCGGCGACCGACGCGGCCCTGGCGCTCGCCGCCCAGTTCGGCGCGACCGCGCCCTTCGGCGCGACGCCGGGCGGCCCGCTGACCTTGCACGCCCCGGCGAAGCGCGTCGCGGCGCTGGCCGACGCGCTCCGGGCGAAGGGCGCTACGGTGGTGACGGTGTCGAAACTCGACTGGATCTTCGAGCCGGCGAACGCCATGGCCGACGCGCTGGAGACGGCGCTCGGCTGATACACGCCGGCGTCACGCCGCCGCGGCGGCGAGACCGGCGATCAGTGTGCGGTCGCGGCCGGCTTCCTTGGCGCGGTAGAGCGCCTTGTCGGCTTCGGCGAGGAGGGTCTCGGCGGTCAGGCCGGGCGACCATTGCGCCACGCCGGCGCTGGCGCTGACGGGATCGCTGATCTCGACGAGGCGGATCCGCCCGATCGCCGCGCGCAGCCGTTCGGCGGTCTTGAAACAGACGTCGAGGTCGGCGTCCTCCAGCACCACCACGAATTCTTCGCCGCCGTATCGGCACACCGTGTCGCGGGACGAGACGTTGGCCCTGAGCGTCCCCGCGACCCGCGCCAGCACCCGGTCGCCGATCGGATGGCCGCATCGATCGTTGATGCGCTTGAAATGGTCGAGATCGAGGAAGACGACGCCGAGCGGGGTCTCCTCCCGCATCGCCCGTTCGATCGCCCGGCCGAGCGTCTCGACGAGCTGGCGGCGATTGCCGACCCCGGTCAGCGGGTCGGTCAACATCAACCGTTCGATCTCGGCGGTGCGGCGCGCCACTTCCGCTTCGAGCTCGCGATTGGTGCGGGCGAGCATCTCCTCGGAGAGCTTGATCGCGGTGATGTCGACGGCCGAAGCCACGAGGCCGACGAAGGTTCCGACGGAATCGTGCCGCGGCAGGACGCGTTCCAGCACCCAGCGCCACTCGCCGTCGGTTCGCTTCAGTCGATATTCGATCTCGCCGGGACGCGGCGCGGCCAGAAGACCGTCGAGGAAGGCGCGGTAGGCGTCGAGGTCGTCCGGGTGGACCCAGGCGCACCAGTCGCAGTCGCAGTCGCACGCGTGCGCGGCGTCGTCGGAGGCGCCGACGAATTCGCTCCAGGCGCGATTGACGTAGCCGCGGCCGCCGCTCGGATCGCAGATCCAGATCATCGCCGGCGTATAGTCCGAGACCAGACGGAAGCGCCGCTCGGTTTCGCCGAGCGCGGCGATCAACACCTGTTGGACGCTCGGCGGCGGTGGCGGCGGCTCCTCGGAGCGGCTCTGGTGCAACGCCGTCGCGATCTTCCGGTCCGATCCGAGGATGTGCGAGACGAGCCAGGTGATCAGGAACTCGAGCACCTGTTCGGACACGTCGGCGCGCAGCAGGTCGTCGCGCCGCGCGATCTGACGGACCTTGTCGACGAAGCCGCGATGGCTGCCGCGATGGCGCATCTTCTCGCCCTCCGACAGATCGCAGCCGTCCATGATCTGCTCTTCGTCGGCGAAATGCTTGGCGGCATAGTCGGTGAGTTCGCCGATCAGGGCTTCGACGTGCGGCAGGCGTCCGCCTTCGGCGATCGCCGTGGCGAGACGATTGATCAGGTCCACGAGTTTGCGATGCTGCGCGTCGATCGGCGGGACGCCGATCTCGAAGCTCGCATTCCAGTAGAAGAACTGCACGACGTCCTCCATTCCCGGGAGAGCGAGGTGTTCGCCGGGTCGGTCTTTCGGGTTTGCCTATCGAGAGTAGCGTTTCGCCGTTTCAGAAACTTTTATCGACATCGCGTCAATTGTATCGGTTCGTGGGGCGTTCGTGCGGCAGACTGTCGCGGAACGGTGGAAGACCCGGCGAGGCGCCTCTACCGAAACCTTTCGGATCGAAGGCGCTCCACGAAACGTCGCGTCAACGCCGAGAGGCGGCCCGAGGGCCGCCTCTCGTTCGTGTCGTCGATCGCCGGATCGCGGCTCACTCGGCCGCGACCGGCTTTTCCCACTTGAGCTTCGGCGCGCGCGCCGCCCGGGTCTCGTCGAGCCGGCGACGGGGGCTGAAGCGCGGCGCCTGGGTGAAGCGGGCGGCGTCGCCCGCCTTCGCGCCCATGACGAGATCGCGCAGCGTCGCCACGAACAGATCGAGCGAAGCCTTGCTCTCGCTCTCCGTCGGCTCGATCAGCATCGCCCCGTGCACGACCAGCGGGAAATACATGGTCATCGGGTGATAGCCCTCGTCGATCATCGCCTTGGCGAAGTCGAGCGTGGTGACGCCGGTCCCTTCGAGGAAGCGGTCGTCGAACAGCACCTCGTGCATCGAGGGATGATCGGGGAAGGCGACCGTCATCAGGTCCTGGAGCGAGGCGCGCACGTAGTTGGCCGAGAGCACCGCGTCTTCGGACGCCTGCCGCAAGCCGTCCGCGCCGTGGGAGAGCATGTAGGCGAGCGCCCGGGTGAACATGCCCATCTGGCCGTGGAAGGCGGCGAGCCGGCCATAGGGCGTCTCGCCGGCCCTGGTCTGCGAGGGGTCCTCGACCAACACC
The DNA here is from genome assembly GCA_021286855.1 of Hyphomicrobiales bacterium. Taxonomy (GTDB): domain Bacteria; phylum Pseudomonadota; class Alphaproteobacteria; order Rhizobiales; family Ancalomicrobiaceae; genus Pinisolibacter. Next base: position 134,651 of record JAJTBO010000001.1, read on the forward strand.
GGCCGGCCGGCCTCGATCCGCACGAAGGGCAGCGGCGCGAAGGCGGCGAGCCGCTCCGACAGCACCACCGGACCCGCGCCCGGTCCGCCGCCGCCGTGCGGCGTGGAGAAGGTCTTGTGCAGGTTGATGTGCATCGCGTCGACGCCGAAGTCGCCGGGGCGCACCTTGCCGACGATGGCGTTGAAGTTGGCGCCGTCGGCGTAGAAATAGCCGCCGGCGTCGTGGATCGCCGCGGCGATCTCGGCCACCTCCGGCTCGAAGATGCCGCAGGTGTTCGGATTGGTCAGCATGATCGCGCCGACCCGATCGTCGATCGCCGCCTTCACGTCCGCCGCCGCCACCGTCCCGTCGGCCCGCGCCGGCACCGACTTCACTTCGAAGCCGATCAGCGCCGCGGTCGCCGGATTGGTGCCGTGCGCGCTCTCCGGCACGAGGACGACCGGCTTGGACGATCCGCGCGCCGAAAGCGCCGCCTTGATCGCCATCATGCCGGCGAGTTCGCCGTGCGCGCCGGCCTTCGGGCTCATCGCGCAGGCGGCCATGCCGGTCAGTTCGATCAGCCACCGCCCGACGTCGGCGATCACCTCGAGCGCGCCCTCGACCGTGCCGGTCGGCTGCAGCGGATGGACGTCGGCGAAACCGGGCAGCCGCGCCATCTTCTCGTTGAGGCGCGGGTTGTGCTTCATCGTGCAGGAGCCGAGCGGATAGAGCCCGGCGTCGATCGAATAGTTCTTGCGGGAGAGCCGCACGTAGTGGCGCACCGCCTCCGGCTCGGCGAGGCCGGGCAGGGCGATCGGCGTCGTGCGGGCGTGAGCCCCCAGACGCGACTTGGCGCCCTTGGGCGTCGGCAGATCGACGCCGGTCACCTCCGCGCGACCGATCTCGAAGATCAGCGCCTCCTCGACGTCGAGGGCACGGTTGCCGGTGAAGGTGGATGCGGTCGCGGGCGCCTCGTCGGCGGCTTCGGGGCGGGTCGGACGGCCCTTGTCGTTGAGCATCGGAGCCTCCCTCAGAGCGCTTCGGAGATCGCGGCGACGAGCGCGGCGCGGTCGTCGGCGGTCGAACATTCGGTGACGGCGACGAGCAGCAGGTCGTCGAGCCCGGCCTCCGGCAGCAGGCGCGACACCGGCACGCCGGCCAGGATCCCCTCTTCCTTCGCCAGTTTCTCGACGAGCCGCGCCGCGTTCACCGGCAGCTTCACCGTGAACTCGTTGAAGAACGTGTCGTTCAGCACCTCTACGCCGGGAAGGTTGGCGAGCGCGTCGGCGACCTCGCAGGCCGCCTCGTGATTGAGCGCCGCGAGCCGGGAGAGCCCGGCTTCGCCGAGCAGCGTCAGATGGATCGAGAAGGCGGTCGCGCAGAGCCCGGCGTTGGTGCAGATGTTCGACGTCGCCTTCTCGCGGCGGATGTGCTGCTCGCGGGTCGACAGCGTCAGGACGAAGCCGCGCTTGCCCTCCGCGTCGACGGTCTCGCCGCAGAGCCGTCCCGGCATCTGCCGGACGTATTTCGACCGCGCCGCGAAGAGCCCGACATAGGGCCCGCCGAAGCCGAGCGGATTGCCCAGGCTCTGGCCCTCGCAGACGACGATGTCCGCGCCTCGCGCCCCCGGCGGCTCGATCGCGCCGAGCGAGATCACCTCGGTGACGACCGCGATCAGCAGCGCGCCGACGGCGTGCGCGGCGTCCGCGATCGGCTTCAGATCGACGATCCGGCCGAACACGTCGGGCGACTGGACGACGACGCAGGAGGTCGTCGCGTCGATCGCCGAAAGGAGATCCTCGTCGCCGCCGACGTTCGGCGCGAGACGCGCCACCTCGTCGGAGGCCATCGCCGAGAGCGTCGCGATCACCTCCGCGTAGTGGGGATGCAGACCGCCGGAGACGACCGCCTTGCGCCGCTTGGTGACGCGATGCGCCATCAACACCGCTTCGCCCGCTCCGGTCGAGCCGTCGTACATCGAGGCGTTGGCGACCTCCATGCCCGTCAGGTTCGCCACCTGGGTCTGGAACTCGAACAGGACCTGGAGCGTTCCTTGAGTGATCTCCGGCTGATAGGGCGTGTAGGAGGTCAGGAACTCCGAACGCTGGATCAGATGATCGACCGTCGCCGGCACATGGTGCTTGTAGGCGCCGGCCCCGCAGAAGAACGGCGCGGCCGAAGCGGTGAGGTTCTTGGCGGCCATGCGGCCCATGATCCGCTCGACCTCCATCTCGCCCTTCGCCTTCGGCAGGTCGAGGAGATGGTCGAGCAGCTCGTCGGCCGGCACGTCGGAATAGAGCGCGTCGACGGTGTCGACGCCGATCCGCGCCAACATCTCGGCGCGATCGCTCTCGGTCAGGGGCAGGTAGCGCATGGAAGGGCCTCTGCGGCTTCGATGGGGAGGGCCGGACGGTATCGCCGCGACCGGTGTCTCGTGGGATCGACGGGGGGCGCCGCGCGCTCTTCCTTCTCCCCTCGCGGGAGAAGGTGGCGCGGCAGCGCCGGATGAGGGGGAGGGCGGCGTCACGGATCTCCGAGAAGCGGTGTCCCGCGGGAGCGCCGTCACCCCTCATCCGCCCTTCGGGCGCCTTCTCCCGCAAGGGGAGAAGGGTAGGGCGGCGACATTCGTCGCCGCTCTCCTTCGCCCTCACAGCGTCTGGACGAAGGCCTCGTAGGCCGCCTCGTCCATCAGCTCGGACGTGTCGGTCCCGGCCGGCAGCTTCATCTTGACGAACCAGCCGCCGGTCTCCGGCTCGAGGTTCACCAGGCCCGGGTCGTCGGCGAGCTTGGCGTTCGCCTCGACCACTTCGCCGTCGAGCGGCGCATAGACCTCGCTCGCCGCCTTGACCGATTCGACCACGGCCGCCTCGCCGCCCTTCGAAAGCTGCTTGCCGACGTCCGGCAGTTCGACGAAGACCACGTCGCCGAGCTGTTCCTGGGCGTAGGTGGTGATGCCGACGGTGGCGACGTCGCCGTCGATGGCGATCCACTCGTGGTCCTTGGTGTAGAGCTTCATCGGGAGTTCTCCGGGTAAGGATCAGCGGCGGAAACGCGCCGGAACGAAGGGAAGGGCGACGACGCGCGCCGGCAGAGCCTTGCCGCGCACGAGAAGATCGAGATCGGTGCCCGGTTGGGCGAGAGTCAGCGGCACGTAACCCATCGCCACCGGTCCCTCGGTGGTCGGCCCGAAGCCGCCGGAGGTGACGCGGCCGACGATCGCGCCGTCCTTGGTGGCGATGTCCGCGCCTTCGCGCGCCGGCTGGCGGCCGGCGACGAGCAGGCCGACCCGCATCCGCGACGGACCTTCCGCGAGTTCGCGCTGGATCCGCGCCGCGCCGGGGAAGCCGCCTTCCTTGCGCCGCCGCTTCTGGATCGACCAGGCGAGGCCGCCCTCGATCGGCGAGGTGGTGGTGTCGATGTCGTGGCCGTAGAGGCAGAGCCCGCCTTCGAGGCGCAGGCTGTCGCGCGCGCCGAGGCCGATCGGCTTCACTCGCTCGTCCTGCAACAGGAGATCCCACAGCCGCACCACGTCGCAAGCCGCGACCGAGATCTCGAAGCCGTCCTCGCCGGTGTAGCCAGAGCGCGAGATCAGCATCGGCACGCCGGCGATGGTGTGCGCCGCGACGTCCATGAAGCGCATCGTCGCGACGTCCGCGCCGAGCGCCGCCAGGACGTCTTCCGCTGCCGGCCCCTGCAGGGCGACGAGCGCCCGGTCGTCGTAGGTCTCGAGCGTCACGTTCGCCGGCAGGTGCGCCGCGATGTGCGCCCAGTCGGCCGCCTTGCAGGCGGCGTTGACGACGAGCAGGATCCGCCCGTCGGCCCCGACTTCGCGCGAGAACATCAGATCGTCGAGGATGCCGCCTTCGTCGTTCAGGAGCTGCGTATAGCGCTGCCGACCCGGTTCGAGCCCGAGCGCGTCGGCCGGAACCAGCCGCTCCAGCGCCTTCGCGGTGGTCGCGTGGTCGGGTCCGACGAGCGCCCCCTGGCCCATGTGCGAGACGTCGAACAGACCGGCGTGCTCGCGCACCCACTGGTGCTCGGCGATGATGCCGGTCGGATACTGGACCGGCATCAGGTAGCCGGCGAAGGGCACCATGCGCGCGCCGAGCGCGGCGTGGCTGACGGCGAGCGGGGTTTCGAGAACGGTTGGGTCGGCGGACATCGGCGCACTCCGGTATCGGACTCGTGAGGTCGCGTTCGGATCGGTCGATCCGTTCGCGCCCCCTCTGTCGGAAGACCTGAGAGTTTCCCGAAGAGTCCGCGGAACGGATCTTCGGTTACGCCTTCGGTGAGTCGCGAGTCTTTTTCGCGACTGCTTTCCAGAGTGTCGCTCGCCCCCGCGGTCCTGGGACCTGAGAGTTTCCGGGGCGGTTTCTCCTTCGGCGCCGGACGGCCTCTCACGAGGCTTCCGGGCTCTCCCGCCGGGGCGTCGTCGAGCCGAGCGTCTACGCCAGACTCGCATCGAGGCGCGACCGGGCCTCGACTTTCGAAGCGATAGAAGAGGTGAGCCCTTCCGTCAACGGGCTACGCACCGTGGATACGTATTTCTCCGCGATGCATGAACCGTCGGTTCACTTGGTGACGCGCTTCTTCGACTTCTGCGGCCGGGCGATCTCGCCCTTGCCGTCCAGCCCGACGTAGATCGTCACGACCTTGCTGTCGGCGACCGAGAGCAGCACGCCGTCGTCGACGATCGACCACAGCGCCGAATAGTCCGGCGCCTGGACGGTGACCTGGGTCGGCGTCAGCTTCGAATAGAGCACCTTGTCGCCCACCGTCACCGCGACCCGCACCGGCACGGTGACCGATCCGGTCGCCGCCGACCGACCCGAGAGCACCCGGCCGGCCGCGCCGACGCGCACCCGGATGTTGCCGTCGCCGGCCTCTTCGCAGTCGCGCGCCACGCGTTGGACGCTCGCCTGGAACCGGATCGCGCCGACGTCGCCGCCCTTGCCGGGTTCGAAGATCGGCATGAACTCGGTGCCGTCGCGCACCAGAACCTCGGGACAGACCGGGGTCGCGGCGTAGACCGCCGGGTCCATCTCCTTCGGCCCGGAGAGCGTGCCGGAGAGGATCTTGGAACCGGCGAGATTGCCGCCGATGCCCTCGGTCGCGCCGCAACCGGCGAGCGCCAGAGGCAGGAGCAGCGCCGATGCGCGCGCCGCGCGGCGGGGCCACGAGGACCGCAGTGTTTCGAGCCGGAGTGACATGGGCGACCTGTTCCCTCTCGTCGATGCCTCGCGCGAGGCTCCTCCATAGCACCGTCGTCCGCGTCCCGCCAAGCCGCGGCGCGGCCGATCGCAGTTCCCGCGTCGCGGTCCCCTCACCGCCGTCCTTGACAGGGGCGCCCGGGCTACCTCTATTCCGCCGAAAGCCGCATCGCCCATCGGAGGCCCCATGGCGTCGCCCCCCCTCGACATTCTGCTCGCCGCGCCGCGCGGCTTCTGCGCCGGCGTCGACCGCGCCGTCCAGATCGTCGAGCGCGCCCTCGCCGAATACGGCGCGCCGGTCTATGTCCGCCACGAGATCGTCCACAATCGCTTCGTCGTCGACGGTTTGAAGAAGCGCGGCGCGGTCTTCGTCGAGGAGCTCGACGAGATCCCGGATCGCACCCGTCCGGTCGTCTTCTCCGCCCACGGCGTGCCGAAGTCGGTGCCCGAGGCGGCCGAGCGGCTCGGCCTCTTCTCGCTCGACGCCACCTGTCCGCTCGTCACCAAGGTGCATCGCGCCGCCGAGAGCCATCACGCCAAGGGCCGCCACGTCCTCCTGATCGGCCACGCCGGTCACCCGGAAGTGATCGGCACCATGGGGCAACTGCCGGACGGCGCGGTGACGCTGGTCACCTCCGTCGCCGACGCCGAGACCGTCGTCCCGCCCGCCGGCGCGCCCCTCGCCTACACGACCCAGACCACCCTGTCGCTCGACGACACCCGCGACATCGTCGAGGTGCTCGGCCGCCGCTTCCCCGAGATCGCCGGTCCGCATCGCCAGGACATCTGTTACGCCACCACCAACCGCCAGGAGGCGGTCAAGGCGGTGGCGCCGCGGGTCGAGGCGATGATCGTCGTCGGCGCGCCCAATTCCTCGAACTCGCAGCGCCTGCGCGAGGTCGCCGAACGCGCCGGCTGCCGCGCCGTCCTGCTGATGAGCGCCGCCGACATCGATTGGCCGAGCTTCGAGGGCGTCACCCGCCTCGGCATCACAGCCGGCGCTTCCGCGCCGGAGGTTCTCGTCGAGGAGATGATCGCCGCCTTCGCCGCCCGCCGCGAGGTCCGCGTCGAGACGGTGGTGACCGCCGAGGAGACGGTGGTCTTCAATCTTCCCAAGGCGTTGCGGCGCGACGTCGACGATCGCGAGGCCTGACCATGGCGGTCTACACGGAAGTCTCCGACGAGGAGCTCGATCGCTTCGTCGCCGGCTACGACATCGGCGCGGTGCTCTCCTGCAAGGGCATCGCCGAGGGCGTCGAGAATTCGAATTTTCTGCTCCACACCGAGCGCGGCAACTTCATCCTGACCCTCTACGAGAAGCGGGTCGACCCGAACGATCTGCCCTTCTTCCTCGGTCTGATGGAGCATCTGGCGAGCCGCGGCCTCGGCTGTCCGCTCCCCGTCCACGATCGCGCCGGCGCGACGCTCGGCGAGCTCGCCGGCCGTCCGGCGGCGATCGTCACCTTCCTCGAGGGTCAGTGGGTGCGCCGCCCGACGGCGCGTCACTGCGCGCTGCTCGGCGAGGCGCTGGCGAGGATGCATCTCGCCGGCGGAGGCTTCGAACGCCGTCGCCCGAACGCCCTCACGATGCCGTCCTGGCGACCGCTGTGGGAGCGCTCCGCCGCCCGCGCCGACGAGGTCGCGACCGGTCTTTCCGCCGACGTAGAGGCCGAACTCGCTGTGCTGGAACGCGATTGGCCGGCCGAAGGCGCGCTGCCCTTCGGCGTCGTCCACGCCGACCTCTTCCCCGACAACGTCTTCTTCCTCGGCGATCGGCTCTCCGGCCTGATCGACTTCTACTTCGCCTGCGACGACATGTTCGCCTACGACGTCGCGGTCTGCCTCAATTCCTGGTGCTTCGAGCAGGACCTCTCCTTCAACCTGACCAAGGGCCGCGCCCTGCTCGCCGCCTACGAGGCGGTGCGGCCGTTCGAGCCGGCCGAGGTCGCGGCGCTGCCGCTGCTCGCCCGCGGCGCGGCGCTGCGCTTTCTGCTGACCCGGCTCTACGATTGGCTGAACGTGCCGCCCGGCGCGTTGGTCAGGCCGAAGGATCCGCTCGAATATCATCGCAAGCTGCGCTTCCATCGCGCCGTCGACGACGCCTCCGGCTACGGCTGGAGCCCGCGATGAGCGAAGTGGATCTCCCCGACGTCGTCCGCATCCACACCGACGGCGCCTGCTCCGGCAATCCCGGACCGGGCGGCTGGGGCGCGCTCGTCGAATGGCGCGGCCACGTCAAGGAGCTGAAGGGCGGCGAGGCCGAGACCACCAACAACCGCATGGAGATGATGGCCGCGATCGCCGCGCTGGAAGCGCTGAACCGCCCCTGCACGATCGATCTGTGGACCGATTCGAACTATCTCAAGGGCGGCATCACCGGCTGGATCCACGGCTGGAAGAAGAACGGCTGGAAGACCGCCGACAAGAAGCCGGTCAAGAACGTCGATCTCTGGCAACGGCTCGAGGCGGCGCTGGAGCGCCACACGGTCTCTTGGCATTGGGTCAAGGGCCACGCCGGCCACGCCGAGAACGAGCGCGCCGACGCACTCGCCCGCGAAGGGATGGCCCCGTTCAAGCCGCCGCGCCCGCCCCGCGCCGGCGACGCCGCCCGGGAGGCCGACGCGTGACCGACCTCGTCTCGCCGCCGCCGCGCGTCGCCATCCTCGCCAATCCCTCGGCCGGCCGGCACCATCCCGGCGACCTCGACCGGCTCGCCGCTCGCCTCGCCGACCTCGGCTGCGTCGTCGAGACCGTCGTCGGCCATTTCCCCGGCGACCTCGCCCGCGCCGCCGCGACCCTCGACGTCGACGTGGTCGCCGTCGCCGGCGGCGACGGCACGCTGAATTCGGTGGTCGGCGCGCTGGTCGGCCGCGAGGGCGCGCGTCCCCGCCTCGCCGTGATCCCGCAGGGCACCGCCAACGTCATGGTCGCCGAATACGATCTGCCGACCCGGGTCGAGCCGATCGCCGAGGCGATCCGCGCCGTCCGCACCCGCCCGCTCCATCTCGGCCGCGCCTCCCGCGACGGCGAGCCGCCGCGGCCGTTCTTTCTGGCGACCTCGGCCGGCTTCGACGCCGAGGTGGTCCACCACGTCGAACGCAAGGTGAAGCGCCGCTTCAAGAAGCTCGCCTTCGTCGTGACCGCGCTGCATCGCGGCCTGCGTCGTCGTCCGCCGGTCGAGGCGGTGGTGATCGGCCCCGACGGGACCGAGACGCGCCTGCGGCTGGGGCTCGCGATCGTCGCCAAGTCGAGCCGCTACGGCGGCCCCTTCCGCCTGACCAAGGGGACGGCGATGGACCGGCCCGGCCTGCGCCTCGTCGGCCTGGAGCGGGTCGACGTGCCGGCCCTGCTCGGCGCGGCGGTCCGCCTCGGGCTCGGCCGGCTGGAAGGCGCGCCGAACGTCGTGTCGCTGCCGGTCGCCCGCGCGAGCCTCGCGACGCTCGGCCGAAACGAAATCGCCGTCCAAGTGGACGGCGATCCGCATGGGATGACCCCGGTCGTCGTCGAGGCGATGACCGAGGCGCTGGAGGTGGTGGTCGCCTGAGGCGCGCCTCAGAGCTTCCCCACCATGCAGGCGCCGCCGGTCAGCTCGATCGTGCCGGGCTTTTCCTCGAGCATCAGCTCCTTCACCACGCCGTCCTTGACGACCATCGAATAGCGCTGGGAGCGCAGGCCGAGGCCGCCGGCGGAGAGGTCGAGGGTCAGGCCGACCGCCTTGGTGAAGTCGGCCGAGCCGTCGGCGAGGAAGAGGATCTTGCCGTCGGCGTCGTTGGCCTTGCTCCAGGCGTCCATCACGAACGCGTCGTTGACCGCCACGCAGACGATCTGGTCGACGCCCTTGCCGAGGATCGCGTCGTGGTTGGCGAGATAGCCCGGCAGGTGGGTCTTGGAACAGCCCGGCGTGAAGGCGCCCGGCACCGCGAACAGCGCCACGGTCTTGCCCTTGAACACCTCGTCGGTGGTCACGGCGACGGGCGCGCCGTCCACCATGGTCTTGAAGGTCACGGCGGGAAGGCGGTCGCCGACGGCGATGGTCATGGTCGTTCTCCTGGGTAGAGGGGAGGGCCCCGGTTCGGTCTCGATTTAGGGCGCGTCGGCGCGAGCGTCCAGCGGGACGATCTGCTCGACCGCGCGGTCGTCGGCGATCAGGGTGAAGCGCAGCGCCAGTTTCGAGAGATCGGCGTCCTTCGGATGGCCGTCGAGATCGAAGGCCCACAGTTCGTTGCCGCCGCGCGCGCCGATCCGCTCCGGCTGCGGCAGCGCCCACTCCGGCGTCGGCCCCTCGACGAAGACGTCGCGCCGCACCGCCTCGCGCGGCATCGCGACCTCCGCGACGAGACGCGGTCCGACCGGCCCCGTCTCCCGCGCGATCCGCGCCACGCCCGGCGGGCGGCCCGCCTCCGCCGGCTGCGGCACCTTGGCCCGCGCCGCCGCGATCGCCGCCGCCGCCGCCGGATCCTTCGCCGCCTGCGGCGCGACCTCGGCCTCGACATGGGCGTCGAACGGCACGCAGATGTCGCGACAGAGCCCGATCATCACCGTCAACGCGATCCGCCCCGGCTTGCCCGGATCGGCGAGCCGCGCCTCGATCGGCAGGATCACCGAACGGGTGTAGCCGACCGCCGTCAGCCCGGCCTCGTCGAACCGTTCCGGCGCGGGAAACCGAACGGCGATCGGCGCGACGCCGGAGGAGCCGCTCGCGTCGATCGACGGCGGAATGCCGGCGTCGCCGGGGGTGCGCCAATAGGTCTTCCACCCCTCCGGCAGGTCGATCGCCAGACCTGCGTCGATGGTCCCCTCGGCGACGCCGCCGATCACCAGCCGCACGTCCGGGGCGGGGTCGGCGAGAGCGGGGCCGGCGAGGAGGGGAGCGAGGAGGAGAAGCGCGGATCGGCGGATCATGGGAGCTCGGATCATGGGCGGGATCGACGCACCCTAACCGCTGGCGCGGCCGCCGTCTCCTCACGAGCGCGCCAGCGCGCCGTGCGGAACGCGTGATCGTTCCTGGGCCCCCCGCCCTTGTTCCGCCGTGTCGCGAGCATTAGCTTCAGGGAAACGGCGTCGTCGCGCGCCGCATTTCGGGAGTTTGGCCGATGACGGTCGAAGAGACGCGCTTCCTCGGCGGCAAGATCCTGATCGCCATGCCCGGCATGGAGGACGAACGGTTCAACCGCAGCCTCGTCTATCTCTGCGCCCACTCCGAGGAAGGAGCGATGGGCGTGATCATCAATCGGCCCTCCGACCATCCGTCGTTCTCGGACCTGTTGGTGCAACTCCAGATCATTCCGGAGGCCGAACGCATTCGTCTGCCCGACGACGTCCGCGCCATGCAGGTGCAGACCGGCGGCCCGGTCGAGACGACGCGCGGCTTCGTCCTGCATTCCTCCGACTGGCACGTCGACGACGCGACGCTCGCCATCGACGAGAGCTTCTCGCTGACCACCACGCTCGAGGTGCTGAAGGCGATCGCCGAGGGCCGCGGCCCGAAACAGGCGATGCTGGCGCTCGGCTATGCCGGCTGGTCGGCCGGCCAGCTCGAGAGCGAGATCCAGTGGAACGGCTGGCTGCATTGCCCGGCCGATCCCGGCCTCGTCTTCGATCGCGATCTCGAGCACAAATACGATCGCGCGCTGAAGTCGCTGGGCATCGACATCGGTCTGCTCAGCCGCGACGCCGGTCACGGCTGAGCGGGAAAACGCGGCCGATTCGAGCGCTTTCGGCGCTTCGACGGCGTTCCCGCGCTTGCCCGGCGCGATCCTGCGGCCTAGTGTCCCGCCTCGCCGTGCGACCGTCGCGCGGCTTCGCTTCCGTTTCCGACGAGGATGTCGCTTCCGTGCGTTACGTCTCCACCCGCGGCGAGGCTCCGAGCCTCGGCTTCTCCGACGTCCTGCTCGCCGGTCTCGCTCGCGACGGCGGCCTCTACGTGCCCGAGGCTTGGCCCACCCTGACCGTCGAGGAGATCGCCGATCTCGCCGGCAAGTCCTATCCGGAAGTGGCCTTCCGCGTGATCTCGCGCTTCACCGGCGACGATATCGCGCCCGAGGCGCTGCGCGAGATGATCGACGGCGCCTATGCGGGCTTCCATCATCCCGCCGTGACGCCGCTGACTCAGCTCGCCGCCAACCACTTCCTGCTCGAGCTCTCCCACGGTCCGACGCTCGCCTTCAAGGACGTGGCGATGCAGTTCCTCGGCCGGGTGATGGACCATGTCCTCTCCGCCCGCAACGAGCGCGCCACCATTGTCGGCGCGACCTCCGGCGACACCGGCGGCGCGGCGATCGAGGCCTTCCGCGGCCGCGAGCGGGTCGACGTCTTCATCATGTATCCGCACGGCCGCGTCTCCGACGTGCAGCGCCGTCAGATGACCACCGTCGCCGATCCGAACGTCCACGCCATCGCGCTCGAAGGCACCTTCGACGACGCTCAGGGCATCCTGAAGGGGATGTTCAACCACTTCTCCTTCCGCGACCGGATCCGCCTGACCGGCGTCAATTCGATCAACTGGGCCCGTGTGGTGGCGCAGGTGGTCTATTACTTCTACGCCGCCTGCGCGCTCGGCGCGCCGCACCGCAAGGTGTCGTTCTGCGTGCCGACCGGCAATTTCGGCGACATCTTCGCCGGCTTCGTCGCCAAGAAGCTCGGCCTGCCGATCGAGAAGCTGGTGATCGCCACCAACGTCAACGACATCCTGCATCGGACCCTGGAGACCGGCGTCTACGAGCTGCGCGAGGTCGTCGCCTCGCAGTCGCCGTCGATGGACATCCAGGTCTCCTCGAACTTCGAGCGTCTGCTCTTCGAGGCGCTCGAGCGCGACGGGTCGGCGGTGTCGGCGATGATGGCCTCGCTCGGCCAGGCGAAGGCCTTCACGATTCCCGACGGCGCGCTCGCCGCCATCCGCGCCGACTTCGCCTCCGGCCGCGCCGACGAGGCGGAGACCGCGACGACCATCGCCCGCGTCCGCGCCGAGACCGGCGAGGTGATCGACCCCCACACCGCCGTCGCGGTGAGCGTCGCCGAACGCTTCCTGACCGACGCCGTGCCGATGATCACGCTGTCGACCGCCCATCCCGCCAAGTTCCCCGACGCCGTCGAGGCCGCGACCGGCGGGCGTCCCGCCCTGCCGGTCTGGCTCGGCGACCTGATGGAGCGCGAGGAGCGCTTCGACGTCGTGGCGAACGATCTTCTCGCCGTCGAGCGTTTCGTCGAAGAGCGCTCGCGCGCCGTCCACGTCTGAGCCGGAGGACCGATCGGAGAATGACCGTCGAGGTGACGACACTGGCGAACGGCATGACCGTCGCCACCGAGAGCATGCCCCATCTCGAGACCGCCACGCTCGGCGTCTGGGTCGGGGCGGGATCGCGATCCGAGGCCGCCGCCGAACACGGCATCTCCCATCTGCTCGAGCACATGGCCTTCAAGGGCACGACGACGCGCTCGGCCCGGCGCATCGCCGAGGAGATCGAGGCGGTCGGCGGCGAGATCAACGCCGCCACCTCGGTCGAGAACACCTGCTACTACGCCCGCATCCTCGCCGACGATCTGCCGCTCTCGGTCGACATCCTGTCCGACATCCTGACCCGCTCGGTCTTCGACCCCGAGGAGCTGGAGCGCGAGTGCCACGTCGTCCTCCAGGAGATCGGCGCCGCCGACGACGCTCCCGAAGACCTCGTCTTCGACATGCTGCAGGAGCGCGCCTTCCACGACCAGCCGATCGGCCGTCCGATCCTCGGCACGCCCGAGACCGTCGCCTCGTTCCGGCGGGAGCATCTGACCGATTATCTCGACCGCCACTATCTCGGCTCGCGCGCCGTCGTCGCCGCCGCCGGGCGTGTCGAACACGACGCGGTGGTCGCCCTGGTCGAGGAGCGTTTCGCCGAATTCTCGACCGGGACGGCGCCGGAGGAGGCCTTCGCCACCTGGACCGGCGGCGAAGCGCGGGAAATCCGCGATCTCTCCGAGGCGCAGCTCACCCTCGGCTTCGAGGGGCGGCCCTACGCCTCGCCCGATCATCACGCCGCTCAGATCCTCGCCACCGTGCTCGGCGGCGGCATGTCGAGCCGGCTGTTCCAGGAGATCCGCGAGAAGCAGGGCCTGTGCTACTCGATCTCCGCCTTTCACTGGGGGTATCGCGAGACCGGCCTGTTCGGCATCCACGCGGCGACCGGCGAAGGCGACCTCGATCGGCTGATGGAGGGCGTCGCCGCGGAAGTCGCCCGCACCATCGAGGCGATCGACGAGGCCGAACTCGGCCGCGCCAAGGCGCAGCTGCGCGCCGGCCTGCTGATGAGCCTGGAGAGCCCGGTCTCGCGCGCATCGCAGATCGCCCGTCAGATGCTGATCTGGGGCCGGCCGCTCACGACGCGGGAGATCCTGGAAAAGATCGAGGCGGTCGACCGCGAGCAGGTGCTGCGGCTGGCCGGCGAGATCTTCCTCGGCAGCGAGCCGACGCTCGCCATGGTCGGTCCGGTCGGCGGCGCGATGGGCGCCGAGGCTTTTGTCGAACGATTGGCGCGGCGCGGCTGAGGGGGAGCGAGAGGCGGGCGCATGAGCTTCTTCCGCGCCGATCCGTCCGAACGCCTGCCGCCGCTCTCCGGCGAACGCGTGCTGCTGCGCGGGCCCGATCGCGACGACCATGCCGCCTGGCGGGCGCTGCGGCTCGCCTCCCGCGCCTTCCTCGAGCCCTGGGAGCCGATCTGGCCGAGCGACGATCTCGAACCGGCCGCCTATCGTCGGCGTCTGGCGCGCTGGTCGGAGGAGGTCCGCGACGGCCTCACCTTCCCTTATTTCTTGTTCGATCGGGTCGACGGCCGACTGCTCGGCGGCCTCACCCTGTCGCAGGTGCGCCGCGGCGTCACCCAGACCGGCACCATCGGCTATTGGATGGGCGAACCGCACGCCGGACGCGGCCTGATGACCGAAGCGGTCGGCCTGCTCGCCCGTCACGCCTTCGGCGCGCTCGCCCTGCACCGGCTGGAGGCGGCCTGCCTGCCCGACAACGACCGTTCGATTCGCCTCCTCGAAAAGGTCGGATTCGCCCGCGAGGGTCTCGCCCGCGCCTATCTCTGCATCGCCGGCCGATGGCGCGACCACGTCCTCTGGGGCCTCATCCGCGACGATCCGCTCTTTCCGGGCGTCGAACGGCCCGCCGGAGACGCGACGACGGTGCGAAGCGCCGGCGCGACGCTTGTCGACGAGCGCCGTCGCCGGTAACACTCGGCGAACGATTCCGCGCGGGAGCGCGAGCGGCAGGGAAGGACGAATCCTTGAAGGGTCTGCGCGCGATCCTGTTCGTGCTGACGGCGATGACGATGCTCGTCCTCGCGCAAGGCCGCGCCTTCGCCGTGGAGGCGATCGCCGTTCCCCTCGACGTGCCGGCGCTCGATCTGACCCACGCCGTCGAGCTGCGCGCCGGCGTCGGCGACCGCATCCAGGTCTCGACCGCGCCCGGCGCCGACGGCATCGTCCGGCGCATCGAGGTGCGCGCCACCCAGTCCGGCGACACCGACTGGGTCGTCTTCGCGCTCCGCAACAATTCCGACGAACAGATCGATCGGCTGATCGTCGCGCCCTTCTTCCGCCTGTCCGGCTCCGGCGTCTTGTCGCCCGACCTCGGCGCGTCGCGCATCGCCGCGATCTCGACCTCGCAGGGGTTGGCGCCCGAGCGGCAGGCGAGCCAGGAGGCCGACGTCTTCCTCGTCACCCTCGATCCGCGCTCGGTCGTCACCGTGGTGATGGAGTTGCACTCTTCGCGGCTGCCCAAGCTCGTGCTGTGGGAGCCCGACGCCTACAAGGACAGCGTCAACGCCTATACGCTCTTCCGCGGCATCATCCTCGGCATCTCCGGCCTCCTGGCGTTGTTCCTGACCATCCTCTTCGTGGTCAAGGGCTCGGCGATGTTCCCGGCGACGGCCGCCATGGCCTGGGCGGTGCTGGCCTATCTGTGCATCGACTTCGGCTTCTGGGACAAACTCTTCCGCTTGCAACCGGGCGCCGATCAGGTCTACCGCGCCGGCGCGGAAGTGATGCTCGCCACCACGCTGGTGGTGTTCCTCTACGCCTATCTCAACCTCAACCGTTGGCACGTCAGCTATTCCCACATGGTGGCGGCGGCGGTGATGGTGCTGCTCGGCCTCGTCGGCGTCGCGGTGATCGATCCCGGCATCGCCGCAGGCGTCGCCCGCATCGCGCTCGGCGGCCTCGCGGTGATCGGCGCCGGCCTCGTCGCCTGGCTCGCCGCGCACGCCTACGATCGCGCGATCATGCTGATCCCGACCTGGATCCTGCTGATCGCCTGGTTGATCGCCGCCGGCCTCGCCGTCTCCGGCGGCATCGACAACGACGCCGTCCAGCCGGCGCTGGCCGCCGGTCTCGTCCTCATCGTCATGCTGATCGGCTTCACCGTGATGCAACACGCCTTCGCCGGCGGCGTCGTCGCGCAAGGGGCGACCGGCGAGACCGAGCGTCGCGCGCTGGCGCTGGTCGGCTCCGGCGACATGATCTGGGACTGGGACGTCGCCCGCGACCACATCTGGGCGAGCCCGGAGGTCGAGGACCTGCTCGGCCTGGAGCCCGGCGCGCTCGAAGGCGCCGCCCGCGACTGGCTGGAGATCCTCCACCCCAAGGACCGCGATCCCTTCCGCTCGACCCTCGACGCAGTGGTCGAACAGCGCCGCGGCCGCGTCTCGGTGACCTTCCGCCTGCGCGCCCGCGACGGTCATTTCCGCTGGTTCAAGCTGCGCGCCCGCCCCGTCATCGGCTCCGACGGCGAGGTGGTGCGCTGCGTCGGCACGCTGCTCGACGAGACCGACGGCCACAACGCCGAGGAACGGCTGCTGCACGACGCCGTCCACGACAATCTGACCGGCCTGCCCAACCGCGAACTGTTCTTCGACCGCATCGGCTCGGCGATCGTGCGCGCCCGCGCCGAGGGCGTCGGCCGTCCGTCGATCATCATCGTCGACATCGACCGCTTCAAGAACGTCAACGACAGCCTGGGGCTTTCGATCGGCGATTCGATGCTGCTCACCGTCGCCCGGCGTCTCGCCCGTCAGGTCAAGCCGCAGGACACGCTCGCCCGCATCGACGGCGACCAGTTCGGCGTCGTCGTCATCTCCGAGAGCGAGCCGGAGCGCATCGCCGCCTTCGCCGACGGCATCCGCCGGGCGCTCAAGGCCCCGATCACGCTGGGCGATCGCGAGGTGTTCCTCACCACCTCGATCGGCGTGGCGATCTGGGATGTCTCCTCGAAGAAGGAGGACGATCTCGTCAAGGACGCCGAGATCGCCATGTATCACGCCAAGCGTCTCGGCGGCGACCGCATCGAGGTGTTCCGCCCGAGCCTGCGCCAGCACGCCGTCGACATCCTGGCGATCGAGAGCGACCTGCGCCGCGCGCTCGAGCGCGAGGAGATCAAGGTTCTCTTCCAGCCGATCATCAGCCTCGCCGACGAATCGATCGCCGGCTTCGAGGCGCTGGTGCGCTGGGACCATCCCAAGCGCGGTCGCCTCGGCGCGGGCGAATTCATCTCGATCGCCGAACGCTCCGGCCTGATCATTCCGCTCGGCCTTCTGGTGCTCGAGCGCGCCGCCCGCCAGCTCGGCGCATGGCAGGAGGAGTTCGGCGCGGATCTCGGCATCTTCGTCTCGGTCAACGTGTCGAGCCGGCAGATCCTGCGCCACGACCTGATCAACGACGTCAAGGCGGTGATGTCGCGGGTCGAGCTGACGCGCGGCACGCTGAAGATCGAGGTCACCGAGAGCCTCGTCATGGAGAACCCGGAATACGCCGCCAAGGTGCTGGAACGGATCAAGGAGCTCGGCGCCAGCCTCGCCCTCGACGATTTCGGCACCGGCTATTCCTCGCTCGCCTACCTGCAGCGCTTCCCCTTCGACAGCATCAAGATCGACCAGTCTTTCGTCCGCGGCGCCTCCAAGGAGGCTCCGGTGCTGTTGCGCTCGATCGTCTCCCTCGCCCACGATCTCGGCATGGACGTGATCGCGGAAGGCGCCGAGACCCGCGCCGACGTCGAGATGCTGCAGGCGCTCGGCTGCGAGGCGGCGCAGGGCTTCGTCTGGGGCGAGGCTATGACCGGCGAGGAGGCCCGTCGCCTGCTCGGCCGCTCGATGCGCGCGGCCGCGCAGTAGAGCGGCGGCCGTCGTGCTCCCTCAGGGGGCGGCGGACCCCGCCGCGCCGCGTCGTCGCTCCGCCCGCGCCCGAACCACGAACACCCCCGCCGCCGCCAACGCCAGCCCATACCAGGTCAGCGCGTAGCCGAGATGGTTGTCGGTAAAGGTCAGACGCGTCTCGCCCGCCTGCGGCAGACCGGAGGCCGGCGTCGCGCCGACGCCGGCGTCGATCGTGTAGGGCAGGGTGCGCTCGGCTGCGAGGCCGAAGGCGGCGGAGAGCCGCGCCGGATCGCGCACGAACCAAAGGTTCTTCGCCGGCTCGTCGGCCGGCGTGAACACGCCGCGCGGCTCCGCCCGCCGCGCCAACCCTTCGATCCAGACGGTCGAGGCCGGATCGATTGGGCTTTCCGCGCCGATCTTCTCGATGGGCACGAAACCGCGGTTGATCCAGACGATCTCGCCATCGGGCCGTTCGAGCGGGCTCATCGCCCAGATCCCCGGTCCGCCGTAGCGGCCGCGCGGTTCGCCGACGAGCGCCTGGACCCGCGCCTCGCGCCCGGCGAGGAACCGCCCTTCGATCCGCACCTTGCGCCAGTCGATCGCCTCGCCGTCGGAGGCGAGCGGATCGGCGCGGCCCGGCGCATCCATCGCGGTTCCGCTCGCCCGTTCGGTCACGGTGGCGATCAGTCGGTGCTTCCAGTGCATGCGCCGGACCTGCCACGTGCCGAGCGTGGCGAAGAGCGCCACCGCCAGCGTCGTCGCCGCGCCGGCGAGGAAGAGGCCGCGTCGTTCGCTCATCGCCCCTCCGGCGACGGCGGATGCGGCCTGGGCGTCGGGTCGGCGAGCCGGCCTTCCTGCGCCCGATGGCGATATTGGAGCGCGATCATCAGAGCCTTCGCCGGGCGCAACAGGCCGAGCGACAGGACGATCGTCGACGGCAGCCAGACGAGGGCGTGCAGCCAATAGGGCGGCGCGAACTTCACCTCGGTGACCAGCGCCCCGACCACCACGACGAAGCCGACGATCAGAATGACGAAGACCGCCGGCCCGTCGCCGGAATCGACGAAGCGATAGTCGAGCCCGCAGGCCGAGCACGCCGCCGCCGGCTTCAAGCCACGCTCGTAGAGCCGCCCCTCGCCGCAGCGCGGGCAGCGGCCGAGGAGCGCGATCGCCGCGAGGGAGGGGCTCGGGCGCGACGATGGTTCCAACCTCGAGCCTCCTCCGCGCGTCAATGTCCGGCGACCATGCCGCGTCCGAAGACGTAGATGCAGACGAACAGGAACAGCCAGACCACGTCGACGAAGTGCCAGTACCAGCTCGCCGCCTCGAAACCGAAGTGCTGCTTCGGCGTGAAGTCGCCCTTGACCGCCCGGATCAGGCAGATGGCGAGGAAGATCGTGCCGACGATCACGTGGAAGCCGTGGAAGCCGGTCGCCATGAAGAAGCTCGCGCCGTAGATCGAGCCGGAGAAGCCGAAATGGGCGTGCGAATATTCATAGGCCTGCAGACAGGTGAACAGCAGGCCGAGCGCCACCGTGACGCCGAGGCCGCGCTTCAGGCCGACCCGATCGCCCTCGAGCAGCGCATGGTGCGCCCAGGTCGCCGTGGTGCCGGAGAGGAGCAGGATCAGGGTGTTGAGCAGCGGCAGATGCCAGGGGTCGAAGGTCTCCACCCCGTGCGGCGGCCACACCCCGCCGGTGAAGGCGGCGCGGGCGACCTGCTTCACGTCGTTCGGATAGAAGGCGGCGTCGAACCACGCCCAGAACCAGGCGACGAAGAACATCACCTCCGAGGCGATGAACAGGATCATGCCGTAGCGCAGATGCAGGCCGACCACCGGCGTGTGATGGCCGGCGTGCGCCTCCTTCACCACGTCCGACCACCAGCCGTAGAGCGTGTAGAGCACCAGGGCGAGGCCGGGCAGGATCAGCCAGGGCGTTGCGATGTTGACCCCGCCGAGCACCAACGTCTCGCCCATCCGCCACCGGAACAGGCCGATCGCGCCGATCGCCAACGTGAAGGCGCCGATCGAGGCGGTCAGCGGCCAGGGGCTCGGATCGACGATGTGATAGGCGTGATTGCGGCCGTGTGCCTCTGCCATGGTCCATCCCTCACTGCAGGCGTGTGGTCGGGGGCTCGGTGACGCGCGCCGCGGCCTTCGGCTCGTCCGGCGTCGCGAAGAACGTGTAGGAGAGAGTGAGCGAGGAGAGCCCGGCGACGTTCTTGTCGCCGTCGAGGCCGCCGTCGACCCAGAAGGTCACCGGCGCCTCGATCGTCTCGCCCGGCGCCAGCGTCTGCTCGGTGAAGCAGAAGCAGGCGAGTTTCGTGAAGTAGTAGGCGGCGAGCGGCGGCGTCACGTTGAAGGCCGCCTGTCCGCGCGTCGTCCGGTTCGTCGTGTTGGTGATGCGGAACAGCACCGTCGTCGCCTCGCCGAGCGCCACCGTCACCGCCGGCGTCTCCGGCTCGAAGCGCCAGGGCAGGCCGGCGTGGACATTGGTGTCGAAGCGCACCTCGATCGGCCGGCCGGGGGCATCGGCGGGCTTGACGCTCGCCACCGTCGGCGTGCCGCCGTAGCCGGTCGTCGCGCAGAACCAACGATAGAACGGCACCGCCGCGAAGGACGCCCCGATCATCACCGCCGTCAGCCCGGCGAGCGCCCAGGCGACGCGGCCGTTGCGGGCCTGCGTCGGGCGGTGGCCGGCGGGCGGGCGAGGCGCGGCCATGCTCACATCCCCGGCAGATGCAGGCCGAGCTTGGCCATGGTGGTGACGTAGAACAGCGCGACGAGCCCGAAGAGCGCCAGCCCCAGCGCCCGGTTCCTCGCCCGGCGCGCCCCGATCTCCGCCTCGCTCGGCACGTGTCCGATCCGCATGGGTCTCTCCTCAGCTGAACAGGCGTTCGGCCGCCAGCGTCGCGAACAGCGCGGCGAGCCACAGGATCGAAAAGCCGAACATCCGCCCGGCGGCGCGGCGCGCCGGAACGCCCTCGCGCTTCAGGTGGACGGCGAGCGCGAAGCCGACGAAGGCGACGCCGCCGACCGCCGCGACGATCCCGAAGACGGGACCGGCGAAGCCGAGCGCCCAGGGCGCGAGCCCGACCGGCGCGACGACGAGCGCATAGAGGAGGATCCGCCGCCGCGTCACGTCGGGCCCGAGCACCACCGGCAGCATCGGCACGCCGGCGCGGGCGTAGTCGTCGGACTTGAGGAGCGCCAGCGCCCAGAAGTGCGGTGGGGTCCACAGGAAGATGATCGCGAAGAGCACGAGGGGCTCGAACGACAACGACCCCGTCGCCGCCGCCCAGCCGACCACAGGGGGCAGCGCGCCGGCCGCGCCGCCGATCACGATGTTCTCGACCGTCCGCCGCTTCAACCACATCGAATAGACGACGACGTAATAGGCGATGGTGAAGGCCAGCAGGAACGCCGCGAACCAGTTCGCCGCGAGCCCGAGCAGCGTCACCGCGAAGACCGACAGCGTCAGTCCGAAGGCGAGCGCCTCGTCCGCGCCGATCCGCCCGGCCGGGATCGGCCGGTTGCGGGTCCTGCTCATCACCGCGTCGATGTCGGCGTCCCACCACTGATTGAGCGCCCCCGACGCGCCGGCCCCGAGCGCGATGGCGAGGAGCGAGATCGCGTCGATCAGCGCATGCGGGGCATGCGGCGCGATCACGATCCCGACCAGCGCCGTGAAGACGACGAGCGACATCACCCGCGGCTTCAGGAGCTGGAAATAGTCGCCCGGCGTCGCCGTGGAGAGCCGGACGCGGGCCTCGAGGCCGATGTCGGTCATGCGAGCTCCTTCCCTCAATGGCCGTCGTCGTCGGCGATCACCGGCAAGGTGTCGAACTGGTGGTAGGGCGGCGGCGAGGAGAGGGTCCATTCCAGCGTCGTCGCGCCTTCGCCCCACGGATTGTCGCCGGCCGGAACCTTCTTCGCGAAGGCGTGCGCCACGCCGAAGAAGAAGATCAGCACCGACAGTCCCGAGATGTAGGACCCGATCGAGGAGACGAAGTTCCAGCCCGCATAGGCGTCGGGATAGTCGGCGTAGCGGCGCGGCATCCCGGCGAGGCCGAGGAAGTGCTGCGGCATGAAGATCATGTTCACGCCGACGAAGGCGACCCAGAAATGCAGCTTCCCAATGAATTCCGAATACATGTAGCCGCTCATCTTCGGGAACCAGTAGTACCAGCCCGCGAAGATCGCGAAGACCGCGCCGAGCGACAGCACGTAGTGGAAGTGGGCGACGACGTAATAGGTGTCGTGCAGCACCCGGTCGAAGCCGGCGTTGGAGAGTTGCACGCCGGTGACGCCGCCGACGGTGAACAGGAAGATGAAGCCGATCGCGAACACCATCGGCGTCCGGAAGGTGATCGACCCGCCCCACATCGTGGCGATCCAGGAGAAGATCTTCACCCCCGTCGGCACCGCGATCACCATCGTGGCGGCGACGAAATAGGCCTGCGTGTCGACGTCGAGGCCGACCGTGTACATGTGGTGGGCCCACACCACGAAGCCGACGAAGCCGATCGCCACCATCGCATAGGCCATGCCGAGATAGCCGAAGATCGGCTTCCTCGAGAAGGTCGAGACGATGTGGGAGACGATGCCGAAGCCCGGCAGGATCAGGATGTAGACCTCCGGGTGTCCGAAGAACCAGAACAGATGCTGGAACAGGATCGGATCGCCGCCGCCCTCCGGCTTGAAGAAGGTGGTGCCGAAGTTTCGGTCGGTGAGCAGCATGGTGATGCCGCCGGCCAGCACCGGCAGAGACAAGAGCAGCAGGAACGCCGTCACCAGCACCGACCAGGCGAACAGCGGCATCTTGTGCAGCGTCATGCCCGGCGCGCGCATGTTGAAGATCGTGGTGATGAAGTTGATCGCGCCGAGGATCGACGACGCGCCGGCGATGTGCAGCGCCAGGATGGCGAAGTCCATCGCCGGACCCGGCTGGCCGGACGACGACAGCGGCGGATAGATCGTCCAGCCGCCGCCGACGCCGTTGCCGCCCGGCGGTCCCTCGACGAACATCGACAGCACCAGCAGGGTCAGGGCCGGCGGCAGCAGCCAGAACGAGATGTTGTTCATCCGCGGGAAGGCCATGTCCGGCGCGCCGATCATGATCGGCACGAACCAGTTGGCGAAGCCGCCGATCAGCGCCGGCATCACCATGAAGAAGATCATGATCAGGCCGTGCGCCGTGGTGAAGACGTTGAACTGGTGCGGATCGGTGAAGATCTGCAGGCCCGGGTTCTGCAGCTCCATCCGAATGCCGATCGACAGCACGCCGCCGACCACGCCGGCGAACATCGCGAAGATCAGATAGAGCGTGCCGATGTCCTTGTGATTGGTCGAGAACAGCCAGCGGGTGACGCCGCTCGGCGCTCCGTGATGGTCGTGCGCATGCGGGGCATGGCCATGGGCGCCTTCAATCGGTTTGAAGTCGGCGGAAACATCGACGTGAGCCATGTCGGATCTCCGATGCGAAGGGTCAGCGGGCGGCGAGACGCGTCTTCGCGGCGTCGTCTTCGATCATTTGGGCGAGGCGGGCGTAGGCCTTGTCGAGGTCGCTCTTGGCCGTCTCCGCCCAGGCGGCGTATTGCGTCTCGGAGACGACGTGGAGCGCGATCGGCATGAAGGCGTGGTCGCGGCCGCACAGCTCCGAGCACTGGCCGTAGTAGAGGCCGGGTCGCTCCGCCTTGAACCAGGTCTCGTTGAGCCGGCCCGGTTCGGCGTCCATCTTCACGCCGAAGGACGGCATCGCCCAGGAATGGATCACGTCGGCGGCGGTCAGCTGGATCCGCACCACCTTGCCGACCGGCACCACCACCTCGTTGTCGACGGCGAGGAGCCGCGGCTGGCGGACCGGGTCGGTCCGCTTGGCGTCGTCGAGGATGACGCTGTCGAAGGCGACCGGCTTGCCCTTGTCGGAGACGAGGCCGGCATATTCGTAGCCCCAGTACCACTGGTAGCCGGTCACCTTGAGCGTCAGATCGGCGGGCGGGATCGTCATCTCCTCGTAGAGGAGGCGGAACGACGGGATCGCCAGCGCCACCAGGATCAGGATCGGCACGACGGTCCAGGCCACCTCGAGCCCGGTGTGATGGGTCGTCCGCGACGGCGTCGGGTTGGCCTTGGCGTTGAACTTCACGATCACCACGATCAACAGCGCCAACACGAACAGCGTGATCGGGATGACGATCCAGAAGGTGAAGTCGGCGAAGCTGCGGATGTGCTCGTGGACGAGCGTGTTCGCCGGCTGGAGCCCGATCTGCCAGGGCTCGGCGCGCCCGTCGAGCGCCGCGGCCGGCGCGACGCCGGCGAGCGTCGTGCAGAGAGAGAGGCCGATCGCGGACGACCGGAGGCGGAACGGCGGCATCACGGTCGAAATCATCTTTCGACACCCCCCTTTCCTGAAACGCTCCTTCTAGCGGGAGCGGGTTCCGTCCCCGCGCCTCGGCAAATTCGACGAGCCCCCTTGTCGATCGCCGCGCGCAGCCCGATCACATGCATACGAAACGTTTTGATCGCCACATCTAATCGGTTCGAATAGATGTGCATGGATTTGGCCGTCTGGCAATGCCTTCATCCGCACTTCTCCTTATGGGAATTTGCGGAGATCGTTCGAATGCGCCGCGCTCACGGAAGCGCCACGATCGCGGGCGAAAAGGGCCTGCCCGCCTATGGCGTCGCCCGATCGGCTCGGGCAACCTCGGGGGCGACGAGATCGAGCGATTCGGTCGCCCGAACGGGGCGACCACGAGGAGAAGAACGAGATGAAGGCTTGCGAAACCTTCGGCCGGCTCGTCCCGGCGGCGGCGGCGATCCTGGTGGCGACGAGCGCTTCGGCCTTCGCGCAGGGCGCGGTCAAGTCGACTCACGGCGACTGGCAGATCCGCTGCGACACGCCCCCCGGCGCCAAGGCCGAGCAGTGCGCGCTGATCCAGAACGTCACCGCCGAGGACCGGCCCAACGTCGGCCTCTCCGTGATCGTCCTGAAGACCGCCGACAAGAAGCAGCGCATCCTGCGCGTGCTCGCCCCCCTCGGCGTGCTGCTGCCCTCCGGCCTCGGCCTCAAGGTCGACCAGACCGACGTCGGCCGCACCCCCTTCGTGCGCTGCCTGCCCAACGGCTGCGTCGCCGAAGTCGTCATGGACGACAAGCTGATGGATCAGCTGAAGGCGGGGACCTCGGCCACCTTCATCGTCTTCCAGACCCCGGAAGAGGGCATCGGCATCCCGATCGCGCTGAAGGGCTTCTCCGAGGGCTTCGACAAGCTGCCGTGAGGCCGGACGAGACGGGATGTGCGAAGGGGCGAGCCGACCGGCTTCGCCCCTTTCGTTTTTCCCGATCGTCGAGACGGCGCCCCGTCGGGGGTGCAATCCGTCGCCGCGCGCCCTAGATTGAAGCTTCGACACTGAATTTTCGAAAGCCGCCGATGACCGACACGACCGACCTCTTCGCCCGGACCGGCCTCGACCCGGAAACCGCCCGCCGCCTCACCGCCGAGGCGCTCGACGGGGCCGACGACGGCGAGCTCTATCTCGAATATGCCCAGTCGGAGGCGCTGACTTTCGACAACGGTCGCCTCAAGGGCGCGAGCTTCAACGAATCGCAAGGCTTCGGCCTGCGCGCCGTCACCGGCGAGCTGACCGGCTTCGCCCATTCCGGCGACATCTCCGAACCCGCCCTGCGCCGCGCCGCGGATGCGGTCAAGGCGGTGCGTTCCGGTCATTCGGGCTCCTGGGCCGCCGCGCCGTCGAACACCAACACCCGCCTCTACACGGACGACAATCCGATCGGCGCGCCGAGCTTCGACGAGAAGGTGAGGCTCCTCGCCGAGATCGACGCCTACGCCCGCGCCGCCGACCCGCGCGTCCGGCAGGTCACCGCCTCGCTCGCCGCCTCCTGGCAGGTGGTCGAGATCCTGCGCCCCGACGGCTTCCTCGTCCGCGACGTCCGCCCGCTCGTCCGCCTCAACGTCTCGGTGGTCACCGGCGAGGGAACGCGGCAGGAGGCCGGCTCGCACGGCTTCGGCGGCCGCGAGGGCTTCGCCCGCTTCGTCGAGCCGGAGCGTTGGCGCTCCGCCGTCGACGAGGCGTTGCGCCAGTCGCTGGTCAATCTCTCCGCGGTTCCGGCCCCGGCCGGCGAGTTCGACGTGGTGCTCGGCCCCGGCTGGCCGGCGGTCCTCCTGCACGAGGCGATCGGCCACGGTCTCGAGGGCGACTTCAACCGCAAGAAGACCTCCGCCTTCGCCGGCCTGATGGGCGAGCGCGTCGCCGCTCCCGGCGTCACCATCGTCGACGACGGCACGCTGCCCGGCCTGCGCGGCTCGCTC
This sequence comes from Hyphomicrobiales bacterium, assembly GCA_021286855.1. Classification (GTDB taxonomy): domain Bacteria; phylum Pseudomonadota; class Alphaproteobacteria; order Rhizobiales; family Ancalomicrobiaceae; genus Pinisolibacter. The sequence continues at coordinate 160,301 of JAJTBO010000001.1, forward strand.
TCCTTCGACGACGAGGGCACGCCGACCTCCTCGACCACCCTGATCGAGGACGGCATCCTCGTCGGCTACATGCAGGACCGCCAGAACGCCCGCCTGATGGGCGTCGCCTCGACCGGCAACGGACGTCGCCAGTCCTGGGGCCATGCCCCGCAGGTGCGCATGACGAATACATATATGAAGGCCGGTGACAGGGATCCGGCCGAGATCCTCGCCTCGGTGAAGGACGGGATCTATGCGGTCAACTTCGGCGGCGGCCAGGTCGACATCACCTCCGGCAAGTTCGTCTTCGAATGCACCGAGGCCTATCTGATCGAGAACGGCAAGGTCGGTCCGGCGATCAAGGGCGCGATGCTGATCGGCAACGGCGCCGACGCGCTGACCCGGGTGAAGATGATCGGCAACGATCTGAAGCTCGATCCCGGCGTCGGCACCTGCGGCAAGGGCGGCCAGGGCGTGCCGGTCGGCGTCGGCCAGCCGACGTTGCGCCTCGACGGGTTGACCATCGGCGGCACCGAGGCGCGTCGCTGAGCGTGATCTTGCGGCCACACCCGGCCGCGAGACTGCGAACGCGTCGCGATTGCCCGATTTTCGGGCGGCCCACGCCTTCTCCCCGCCACATCCCGCCGCCACTTTGGATGCAACGCAGCGAGACCGGCCTCGGCCGTCTCGTCTCGATCTTCCGCACCAACCTCCTCGGGGGAGAGCCATGGCCGTCGACGCCCGCGTCGCGACCCTCGCCGTTTCCGTGCCCTTCGCCGCGCCCTTGATCCTGATCGGCGCGGCGATGGTGATGGTGCCCGCCTTCAAGCGCCTCGGCCTCGGGTCGGTGCTCGGCTATCTCGCCGCCGGCGTGCTGGTCGGCCCCGCCGCCTTCGGCTTCTTCGACGATCCGGCCGAGATCATGCACTACGCCGAACTCGGCATCGTGCTGTTCCTCTTCCTGATCGGTCTGTCGCTGAAGCCGTCGCGCCTGTGGGCGATGCGGCGCGACATCCTCGGCCTCGGCCTCGCCCAGATCGTCGTCACCGCCGCGGCGATCGCCGTCTTCGGCATCGAACTGTTCGATCTGCCCTGGAAGGGCGCGGTCGTCGCCGGCGTCGGCCTCGCCCTCTCCTCGACCGCGCTGGTCATGCAGCTGCTCGAGGAAAAGAGCGAGACCCAGAGCCTCTACGGCCGCAAGGCCTTCGCCATCCTGCTCATGCAGGATCTGGCGATCGTGCCGTTGCTCGCGCTCCTGCCGCTGCTCGCGCCGCAGCCCGTGCTCGGCGGCCAGGGCTTCCTGCGCGCCGCGGCGGAGGTGTTCGGCGCGGTGCTGATCGTCGTCGCCGTCGGCCGTTGGCTGCTCAATCCGCTCTTCCGCCTGCTCGCCGCCGCCGGCGCCCGCGAGATCATGACCGCCGCCGCGCTCTTCGTGGTGATCGGCGCGGCCAGTCTCGTCTCGCTGGTCGGCCTGTCGATGGCGACGGGCGCCTTCCTCGCCGGCGTGATGCTGGCCGAATCGAACTTCCGCAATCAGCTCCAGGTCGACGTCGAGCCCTTCCGCGGCCTGCTGCTCGGCCTCTTCTTCATGTCGGTCGGCATGACCATCGATCTGAAGGTGGTCGCCCAATATTGGGATCAGATGCTGGAGGGGTTGGTCGCGCTGGTGATCGTCAAGATCGTCGCGCTGTGGCTGGTCGCTCGCCTCGCCCGGGTGCCGAAGGCCGACGCGCTCCGCGTCGCCTTCCTGCTCGCGCAGGGCGGCGAGTTCGGCTTCGTGCTCTATTCGGCCGCGGTCAACGCCGGCGTCATGCCGCAGGTGCTCGGCTCGGTGCTGATCACCGTGGTGACCCTGTCGATGGCGGTGACGCCGCTGGTCGTCGCGGCGCTGCCGCTGTTCCTGCCGAAGAAGCAGGAGAAGAAGATCGAAGAGGACTACACCGACGCCGGCGGCTCGGTGATCCTGATCGGCTTCGGCCGCTTCGGTCAGATCCTCAGCCAGTTGCTGCTCGCCGAGGGCATCGACCTGACCATCATCGACAAGGACCCGTCGATGATCCGCTCGGCCGGCCGCTTCGGCTTCCGCATCTTCTACGGCGACGGTCGCCGTCTCGACGTGCTGCGCTCGGTCGGCGTCGACCGCGCCCGCGTCGTCGTCGTGGCGACCGAGAGCCAGGACGTCACCAATCGCATCGTCGAGCTGGTGAAGAGCGAATTCCCGCTGACCAAGGTCTTCGCCCGCGCCTTCGACCGCGCCCATACCCTCGAGCTGCTCGACCGCAACGTCGACTTCCAGGTCCGCGAGACCTACGAATCGGCGATCCTCGCCGGCCGCGAGACGCTCTTCGCCCTCGGCCTCGACGTCGGCCGCGTCGACGCGGTCGAGGAGGACGTCCGTCGCCGCGACCTCGCCCGTCTGGCGCTGCAGCAGACCGACGGCCCGGCCGCCGGTTTCGCCATGATGCACGAGCGCACCCCGCCGCGCCCCGAACCGCTCGCCACGCCGCAGCACGCCGCCCGCCCGCTCTCGCCGGAAACCCGCGACGTCGCCGGCGCCGCCGAAGAGGTAGTGGGCGACGCGCCGGCGCCGCTGGCCAGTGGCATTTGAGCAACAGGGTTCAAATTCTCGAACATGGTGAACGCCGCCGAATCCTCCGGGGGATTCACGGGGGATTCAATCCGTGACGCGACGTGATACCATCCGATTCGCAACACATTCCCAGGGGGACTCCTCATGAAGACCGTTCGCATCGTCGTTCTCGCCCTCGTCGCCGCCGCCGGCCTCTCCGTCGCCGGTTGCGCCAAGGCTCCGGCTCCGGCTCCGGCCGTCGTCAAGGGCTGATCCGTCGGTGGGCGAAGCGCCGGAGGGGGACCTTTCCGGCGTTTTCACGACGATCACGATATTTGAAAGGCGGCGGCGACCGTTGGGTCGCCGCCGCCTTTCGCTTTTTTGCGTCGCATTTTCGGCGTCGCTCGTGATAGGACGAGCCAGGGCCGGGTCCGATCGGACGCCGGTTTCGAAAGATTCCTTGCGCACGGGCGATCATGAACCGGTTCGAAACTCCTCGCCGCGGCGGCGAAGCGCAGATCCGTTATCTCGACGGTGATTTCCAGATCCTGGCGAACGGCAGCCACGTCGTCTGCGCCGTCACCGGCGCGTCGATCCCGCTCGACGAACTGCGCTATTGGAACGTCGATCGGCAGGAGCCCTATGTCGACGCCGAGGCGTCGCTGCGCCGCCATCTGCAGATCTTCGGGCGCGGCTGATCAGGCGGAGCCCGCGCGCGCTCCATCGACGACCTCGCCGATGAAGGCCTCGATCTCCGCCGGCGCGTCGAAGCGAAGGCCGATGTCGAGCACCCGGGTCGTCGCCGCCAGTCGGCCGAGCGCCCCTTCGCCTCGGACGAGACGGACCGCGTCCTTGGCCGTGGTGACGAGATCGGCGTCCGCCGCCGCCGCCCGCTCCAGCAGCCGCGTCGCGTCCTTGCAGTCGAAGGGGTGATGATCGGGAAAGGCGACGAGGTCGACGACCTGCGCGCCGGCGGAAGCGAGCGTCGCCGCGAACTTCGCCGGCCGTCCGATCCCGGCATAGGCGACCACACGCCGGCCGGCGATCGCCTCCGGCCGCCACGGCGCGATCCGCGCGCCGAAGACCGGGATGTTCCGTTGCTCTGCGGTGGCGATCAGGGAGTCGGTCGAGGGATGGCGCGGTTCGCCGCTGTCGATCACCAGGAGCGCGTCGGTCGCCTCGATCTGCGTCTCGATCGGCGCGCGCAGCGGTCCGGCCGGCAGCACTCGGCCGTTGCCGATCCCGGCCGCGCCGTCGACCACGATCAGCGCCAGATCCTTGGCCAGCCGCGGGTTCTGAAAACCGTCGTCGAGCAGAACGCAGGTCGCGCCGAGCCGTTCCGCCTCGCGCGCGCCGGCGAGCCGGTCGCGCGCCACGATCGTCGGGGTCAGCCGCGCGTGCAGCAGCGCCTCGTCGCCGACCAACGCGGCGTCGTGGATGGACGGATCGACCAGCAGCGGACCGCGGGTCCGCCCGCCGTAGCCGCGCGTCACCACCCAGGGGGAGTGGCCGCGTCCTCGGGCGAGCTCGATCAACGCCGCCACCGTCGGCGTCTTGCCCGCGCCGCCGACCGTGAAGTTGCCGACGACCACCACCGGAACGCCGATCCGGCCGGTCGGCGGCTTGCGCATGCGCGCGCCGGCGACCGCCCCCCAGATCCGAGCGATCGGCGAGAGCAGACGAGCGACGACGCCGTCTTCGCTCCACGCCTGCCTCGCCCGCTCGGTCATCGCGCGCGCTCCTCGGTCCGGGCTCGAGCGATGGTCGGCGCGAGCGCCGTCAATGTGCGCTGCAGCGCTCCGGCGGACCGGTCGACCACGGTTCGCGCCGCCGCCGTCTGCGCGGCTCGGCGCTCGGGGCGCTCGAGCAGATCGACGAGGGCGTCCGCCAGCGTCTCCGCGTCCTCGATCGCCGCCGCGCCGCCGCAGGCGTCGAGATCGCGGTAGATTTCGGCGAAGTTGCGGGTCGAGGGGCCGTGCAGCACCGCGACGTCGAGCCGCGCCGGCTCGATCGGGTTCTGCCCGCCGCGCGGCGTGATCGACCCGCCGACGAAGGCGATCGGCGCGAGCCGATAGACCAGCCCCATCTCGCCGATCGTGTCGGCGAGATAGACGTCGGTCCTCGGCCCCGGCGTCTCGCCGCGCGACCGCGAGGCGACGACGAGGCCGTGTTCAGCGAAGTCGGCGCGCAGGGCGTCGCCGCGTTCGGGATGCCGCGGCGCGATCACGGTGAGCAGCCCCGGCAGCCGCTCCCTCGCCCGCGTATGCACGTCGATCGCCACCGCCTCTTCGCCCGGATGGGTCGAGGCGGCGATCCAGGTCGGCCGCCCGCCGATCGCCCGCGCCAGCCGTTCCCCTTCGACCGGGTCGCCGCCGAGCGGCAGACCGTCGAACTTCAGATTGCCGGTGATCTCGACCCGCTCCACGCCGAGCGCGGCGAGCCGGCCGCCGTCGCCTTCGGCCTGCGCCAGCGCCAGCGAGAACCGCCGAAACAGCGCCCGCGGCAGCGCCCCGAGCCGCCGCCATCTGGCGAAGGAGCGCTCCGACATGCGGGCGTTGACCAACACCAGCGGAATGCCGCGCCGATGGGTCCTTTCGATCGTCGTCGGCCAGATCTCCGATTCGACGAAGATCGCCGCGCTCGGCCGCCAATGGTCGAGAAACCCGTCGATGAAACCGGCGACGTCGAGCGGCGCGAACTGGTGGAACGCGCCGGCCGGCAGGCGATCGGCGGCGATTCGCGCCGAGGTGACCGTGCCGGAGGTGACCAGGACGCCGACGCCGTCGGCGACGATCCGCTCGATCAGCGGCAGCACCGAGATCGTCTCGCCGACGCTCGCCCCATGCACCCAGACGAGCGGCCCCTCCGGCCGCCGCCGCCGCGGACGGCCGAGCCGTTCGTGCCGCCGGGTCGGGTCTTCCTTGCCGGCGCGGGTCCGCACTGCGAGCATCAGGGGCAGGGCCGGAGCGAGAAGCCGCCCGACAGTGCGATAGAGCGCCAGCGCCGCATCGCCGATCCGCTCAGCCATCGCGACCTCCGGCGATCTCATAGGCTCGAGCGGTGGCGCGTTCGACGGCCGCCTGGACCTCGAGGCGCTTCGCCTCGATCGTCGCGGCGTCGGCGTCGGCGGGCACCTCGATCAGATCCTCGGCGACGATGACGAACCGGCCGAACGGCAGATTGAGCGCGGCGCGATCCCAGGAGTTCATGCGCCGGCGTCGCGACGTCACCGCCGCCACCGGCAGGATCGGAACGCCGCTGCGCTTGGCCAGTTGCACGATGCCTTCGCCGGCGACCTTGCCGACCTTCGGCACGTCGGTGGTCATCATCACCGCCTTGCCGGCCTCGAGCGCCTTCAGCGCCTCGACGAAGCCGCGCACGCCGCCGCGCCGCGCCACCTCGGCGCCGTTGCGGCCGCCCGAGGCGCGGATCGTCTCGGATCCGAGCTTCTCGGCGACCAGCGCGTTGAGATCGCCGTCGCGCGAACGCGAGATCATCGCCGTCGTCTTCCAGTCGGAGGACGGCACGATGAAGGGGATCATGAAGTGCTCGCCGTGCCAGGTGGTCACGATGAGCGGACGCGGTCCGCCGATCCGCTCGTAGATGTCGGCGGGCTCCACGATCTTGCGGCAGCTGCGGTGGACGAGTCGGAAATAGCCGGCGAGCAGGCTCGCGGCGAAGCGCCGGAACCCCGGTCGCTCGACGAGAGACTTCAACATCGCGCCATCCCCGCTCCGCGCCGCCCGCTGAGATCGCGGCGCGCGGCCCGAATTCCCGTCGCCGCGGCTCGTGTGGCCGAGGTCTCGTTGTTCTGCATCGTCGAAGACGTTCCCCGTCTTTCTCTAGCGAGGACGCTTCTTAGCGCCGAAATCGGGCCGCGTCACCCCGTGTGGGGACGCGGCCGGCCGTCGCGGGGAGGGGATTGCTCAATGCGGATGATCGGGATCCATCAGGCGGTGCAGATGCACGATGAAATATCGCATGTGCGCGTTGTCCACCGTCGACTGCGCCTTGGCCTTCCAGGCCACCTTGGCGGTTTCGTAGTCCGGATAGAGACCGACCATCTCGACCTTGGAGAGATCGCGGAATTCGGTTCCGTGCAGGTCTTCGAGCTCGCCGCCGAGGACGAGATGGAGCAGCTGCGGCTTCTTGGACGTCGCGGTCATGTCGATCCACCGAACCAGAGGGACGTACGGCGACCGCGTCGGCGGACGATGGTCGTCGTCACGGCTCCAACCGCTCGGCGAGGCGGAGCGCCTCTGCGAACACGGCCGGCGTGGCGGCGACCAGCGCCGGGTGACGCGGGTCGGTGAGATTGTAGCGCAACGGCTCGCCGCTCGGGATGGCGAACCGGCCGCCGGCTTCATGCACCAAGAGATCCGCCGCCGCAAGATCCCAATCATGGGCATTGCCCGTTCCGTAGGCGACGTCGAGCCGCCCCTCCGCCACCCGCGCGATTCGGAGCGCCAACGACGGAACCGCCCGCCGCTCGGCGAAGCCCGCGTCGAGAATTTCGCGCCGCTCCAGATACTTGTAGGGCGCGCCGAGGCGCGCGCCGGAGAGCGTGGCGCAGGCCGAGACGCCGAGCCGTCTGCCTCCGCAATGTGCGCCGCCGCCGAGGGTCGCCGTCATCAGGGCGCCCGTCGTCGGTTGCAGCAGGGCGGCGACCACCGGCCGTCCGGCCTCGACGATCGCCAGCGACACCGACCAGTCCTCTTCGCCGCGCAGGAAGGCGCGGGTGCCGTCGATCGGATCGACCACGAAGACGCGCGCGCGGCTCAGCCGCTCCGGCCCGTCCGCCGTCTCCTCCGACAGCCACCCGTAGTCGGGACGCGCGCCCCGCAGCCGTTCTTCGACCAGTCGGTCGACGGCGAGATCCGCCTCGCTGACCGGCGAGCCGCCCGACTTGCGCCACACCGTCGGGTCGCGGCGGAAGAAACGCATCGCCACCTCGCCGGCCGCGGTCGCGGTCTCGGCGAGCAGGGCGAGATCGTCGTCGAGCCCCCGCTCAGCGTCCGGCAATGGTCAATCCTTCGATCATCAGGCTCGGGGTGGCGATGGAGAATCGATATTCCAGATCGTTGGCCGCCACCAGCCGCGCGTACATGTCGGAGAGATTGCCGGCGACCGTGATCTCGCTGACCGGATGCCCGATCTCGCCGTTTTCGATCCAGAAGCCGGAGGCGCCGCGCGAATAGTCGCCGGTGATGCCGTTGACGCCGGAGCCGATCATGTCGGTGACGAGCAGGCCGCGATCGATCGAGCGGATCAGCTCTTCGCGCGACTTCGTGCCGGCCTGCAGCGTGACGTTGGTCGAGCCCGGCGACGGCGAACCGACCCCGCGCGTCGCCCGGCCGTTGCTCGAAAGGCCGAGTTCGCGCGCCGACGCGCCGTCGAGGATCCAGGTCGCGAGGACGCCGTTCTCGACGAGGTTCAGCGGCGCGCCGGCCACGCCCTCGCCGTCGAAGGGACGCGAGGAGAGGCCGCGCCGCCGCGAGGGATCGTCGACGATGGTGACGCCGGCGGCGAACACCTGTTCGCCGAGCCGATCCTTGAGGAACGAGGTCTTGCGCGCCACCGCCGCGCCGTTGATCGCCGAGACGAAGTGGCCGACGAGCCCGGTCGCCGCCCGCGGCTCCCAGATCACCGTCGCCCGGCCGCTGTCGACCTTGCGGGGGGCGAGCCGCGCCACGGCGCGTTCGCCGGCGCGTCGGCCGATCAGCTCGGCCGCGTCGAGATCCGCGCCGAAGATCTTCGAGGAGGCGTCCCAGTCGCGTTGCATGCCCGTGCCGGTTCCGGCCAGCGCCGACACCGACAGCGAGTGTCCGGTCCTCAGCCAAGCGCCCGAAAAGCCGTGCGAGGTGGCGAGCGCCAGCCCGCCGAGCGACCAGGAGGCCGACGCCCCGCCCGAATTGGTCACCCCGGCGACGGCGCGCGCCGCGTCCTCGCAGGCCAGCGCCCGCTCGGTCAGCTCCGCCGCGGTCGGCGTCGACGGGTCGACGAGGTCGAGGTCGACGATCTCGCGAGCGAGCCGGCTCTCCTCGATCAGATCGGCCCACGGGTCCTCCGGCGCCACCTTCGCCATCGCCACCGCCCGTTCGGCGAGCCTCGCCGGATCGGAGAAGGCGTTGGCCGTCACCGTCGCGTGCCGGCGGCCGACGAAGACGCGCAGGCCGAAGTCGTCCCCTTCCGAGCGCTCGCTGTCCTCGACCGCGCCGAGGCGCACGCCGACCGAGAGCGAGACGCCGCGCACCGCGACCGCGTCGGCCTGGTCGGCGCCGGCGCGGCGGGCCGCCTCGACGAGACGCCGCGCGGCGGCCTCGAGGGCGGAGGAATCGAGCACGTCGGTCATGGCGGATCCTTCGGATGGCGGTCGGGGTCCGGTCTAGACCCCGCTCGGGCTCACGACAAGGTCGGCGAGTTCGTTCGAATTGTCGAGAACTCGCTCATGTCCCGTCAACCCTATGGCGATCAACAGATTTTCAACCAGCTTTCTTAAGCCGGCCTGGGGAGGTCGTGGCGCATGTTGGCTCTCGAAGGCGAGGTCTTCGACAAGAACAGAGAAAGACCCGCAGGAGGCGATCGTGAGGCATCGAGCGACGATGACCTCGAGCGTCGGCGATCACGCCGATGTTCGAGCGGGGAAACCTTTGCGCCTGGATCCGATGGCGCTGCCCCAGAGCTATCGTTACGACACCGGCGTCGATCCGCGCAGCGGTCGGCCGATGGGCGAAGCGGCGGTGATTCTGGAGAAGTCGATGGCGCAGGTCTGCCGTCGTCTGCCCTCCGGCATTCCGATGGCGATGCGCATGCCGATGGCGGTCTTCGAGGGCGTCGCCGTGCGCATGGTCGCCGACGCCGATCCGGCCGGCGAGGGCCTCGTCGTCCTCGAGCTGCTGCACCGCGATCCGCATCTCTCTCTGCCGCTCTCGGTCGCCCGCGATCTCGACGACGTCGTCGCCGATTGGAAGGCCTGGGCCCGCGTCCTGATGCTGCCGATGCTGGTCGTCGAGACCGACGGCTCCTGGCGCGCGCTCGAGACCCGCCTCGGCGGCGTGGTGGTTCAGCCGACGCGGCCGCGTCGCCGTCGCTCGGTGCTCGCCGGTCGCCGTCCGCGCTTCCTGGCCCGCCGCAAGGTCGGGCGTCCGGCCGACGCGCCGCAGATCCTGGAAAAGCGGGAGATCATCGCCCGCGACTGATCCCCCGAAAGACGACGTTCCCCCGAAACTGGCCCCGCCGTCCGACCCGACGCGCGGGGCTCTTCATGTGGTCATGCTCGGCTCGTGAAATTCGGACAGGTCCGAATTTCATGAGCGTTACGGCCTGACCGGCCGACGCCCGTTCGGGCTTGCCTTCGCTCGCGAAGTTTCGATGAGGTCGAAACTTCGCGAGCTCGGTGTCAGAAGGCGTGACGCGCCGCATCGGCGAGAAGGCCGGCGAAGAAGATCCACCCCGCGTCGGCGTTCGAGCGGAACTGCTTCAGACACCGATCGGGATCGTCGATGTCGAGCGTCGCGATCTGCCGGGCGAGATGGAGCGCGAAGCCGGCGAGCCCGATCCAGGCGAAGGGACCGACCCCGGCGGTGACCAGCGCCACGGCGAAGAGCGTGACCGTCGCCCCGTAGAGCCTGACCAGCCAGATCCGCGTCCGGTCGGCGAACAGCCGCGCCGTCGAGCGCACCCCGACGATCGCGTCGTCCTCCTTGTCCTGATGCGCATAGATCGTGTCGTAGCCGATCGTCCACAGGATCGAGCCGACGTAGAGCGCGATCGGCGCGACGTCGAGCCGCCCCAGCGCCGCCGCCCAGCCCATCAGCGCGCCCCAGGAGAAGGCGAGGCCGAGGAAGGCCTGCGGCCAGTCGGTCACCCGCTTCATGAACGGATAGATCACGACGACCAGCAGCGAGGCGAGCCCGAGCCCGATCGCGAAGCGGTCGAACTGGAGGAGCACCACGAGCCCGACCGCGAGCTGCGCGACGAGGAACGCGCGTGCCTGAAAGACCGTCACCTGTCCCGACGGGATCGGCCGCGACCGGGTCCGCGCCACCTGCGCGTCGATCTCGCGATCGACCAGATCGTTCCAGGTGCAGCCCGCCCCGCGCATCGCGATCGCGCCGATCAGGAAGAGGACGAGATGCCAGAGGTTCGGCCACGCCCGCCCGGCGTGGTCCGCCGCAAGCGCCGCCGACCACCAACAGGGCCAGAGCAGCAGCCACCAACCGATCGGCCGCTCCCAACGGGCGAGACGCGCGTAGGGGCGCAGGGCCGCCGGCAGGAGCGTGTCGGCCCAATGTCCTTTCACCGCGTCGGCGACGACGCCGGAGGAGGGGGAGGGGTTCGCCGGTTCGCTCATGTCGGATCGTCCTCGAGGTGCGCCTCGGAGGTGAGCCGAAATGCGCCCCGCGTCAAGCCGCGAGGCGGTGGACTTCGCCCCCTCCCGGCTGCTAGATCGGCCCCGATCGACGAGCGAGCGAAGGAGAGGGCGATGAAGGTTCTGCTGATCGGGTCCGGCGGCCGCGAGGACGCGCTCGCCCATGCGCTCGCCCGTTCGCCCCGCCTGACCGAGCTCTTCGCCGCCCCCGGCAACCCCGGCGTCGCCCGCGTCGCGACCTGTGTCGCCCTCGACGTCGCCGATCACGCCGCCGTCGTCGCCTTCTGCAAGGCGAAGGGGATCGACTTCGTCGTCGTCGGTCCGGAAGTGCCGCTCGTCGCCGGCGTCGTCGACGATCTGGCGGCCGCCGGCGTCCCCGCCTTCGGCCCGACGAAGCTCGCCGCCCGGCTCGAGGGCTCGAAGGGCTTCACCAAGGACATCTGCGCCAAATACGCCATCCCGACCGCCGCCTACGGCCGCTTCTCCGATCTCGCGAGCGCCCGCGCCTATCTCGCCCGCGTCGGCGCGCCGATCGTGATCAAGGCCGACGGTCTCGCCGCCGGCAAGGGCGTCACCGTCGCCATGACGATGGAGGAGGCCGAGGCCGCGCTCGCCGACTGTTTCGCCGGCGCTTTCGGCGCGGCCGGGGCGGAAGTGGTGATCGAGGAGTTCCTGGAAGGCGAAGAAGCGAGCTTCTTCGCGCTCTGCGACGGCAAGACCGCGCTCGCCTTCGCCTCCGCCCAGGACCACAAGCGGGTCGGCGACGGCGACACGGGGCCGAACACCGGCGGCATGGGCGCCTATTCGCCCGCTCCGATCATGACGCCGGAGATGTCCGAGCGCGTCATGGCGGAGATCATCCGCCCGACCGTCGCGGCGATGATCTCGGAGGGTTGCCCCTTCACCGGCGTCTTCTTCGCCGGGCTGATGATCGGCGAGAAGGGCCCGCAGCTGATCGAATACAACACCCGCTTCGGCGATCCCGAGACCCAGGTGATGATGCAGCGTCTGGAGAGCGATCTGCTCGACCTGCTCTTCGCCACGACGAACGGCACGCTCGCCCAGATGTCCGTGGCGCTTTCTCCCGACGCCGCGCTGACCGTCGTCATGGCCGCGAAGGGCTATCCGGGGGCGGTCGAGAAGGGGTCCGAGATTCGCGGTCTCGATCGCGCCGAGGCGCTTCCCGGCGTCTTCGTCTACCACGCCGGCACCAAGGCCGACGGCGCGAAGATCCTGGCCAACGGCGGCCGTGTCCTGAACGTCACCGCCAAGGGCGCGACCGTCGCCGAGGCGCAGGCCCGCGCCTACGCCGCCGTCGACGCGATCGACTGGCGGCAAGGCTTCTGCCGCCGCGACATCGGCTGGCGCGCCGTGGCGCGGGAGAAGGGTTTATCTACTTAACATGAAAAATATAGCCAGTGCATTTAATGCTATTACAAACATGAATTTAAAATATACATCGAGCGTATATCTGATATAGTATAAATAGTGAGACTTTTTTCTATCGAACAATTCTGGAGATGAATGTCTGACGGATTCAAAATCGAGATCGTCGTGGTTTATTGGGCATCTTTCTAAGGATCTTTGATATTCGTGCTGAACGGCCTCTCGAACGTCCTTGGATTCAAGGAACTCATCGGAGTACTTATTAAAAATTTCAGTCAATTCGCGGGCGCACGCGTGAAGCTGCTCGGCTTTGGATTCGGTGGCTTCTTTCTCATCGATTAGGGAGAGAACGATAGAAATGACCGAAGCGCATATCGTATATGTTGCCAGCATCTTTAGCGCACTTTGTCCAAAAAAATCCGGCAACATTGTTGTTGCTAATGAAATAGCGATTAAGAGGACAGATAATGATGTGTTCAGATAGAGGTTGAGGGATTTTTTCTTTAAGAGACGACGATGGGCGGAAAAGCGCGCAGCTTTTGTGATCCAAATGCGGCGAAGCAATGGACGTTCTGTCCACCAAAGATTGTCGGGCATTGCATTTCCATACCTATCGAGATCAGAATGATTTGAGATTGATAGCATTCTGTGGTTGCGGATGCGAGGAGGCTCCCCATGGATCTCGCCGATCTCTTCCCCGGTTTCGAAGCCCACACGATCGACGTCGGCGAGGTGAAGCTGTTCTGCCGGCTCGGCGGCCGCGAGGACGCCCCGCCGCTCCTCCTGTTGCACGGCTTCCCCGAGAGCCACGTCATGTGGGCGAAGGTCGCCCCCCGCCTCGCCGAATACTTTCGCCTCGTGATCCCCGATCTGCGCGGCTACGGCTGGTCCTCGGTCCCCGCGGTCGAACCCGATCACGCCCAGATGTCGAAGCGCCGCATGGCCGCCGACATGGTCGCGCTGATGGACGAATTCGGCCACGACCGCTTCGCGCTCGCCGGTCACGATCGCGGCGCGCGGGTCGGCTATCGCCTCGCCCTCGATCGGCCGGACAAGGTGAGCCGCCTCGCCCTCCTCGACATCGTGCCGACCCTCGTCATGTGGGAGACGATGGAGAAGGGCATCGAGCTCGCCCCGCATTGGCGTTGGCTCGCCGCGCCGGCCCCCGAGCCGGAAGAACGGATCGGGCGCGACGCCGACGGCTGGCTGAACGAGACGCTCGCCGCCTGGACCCGGTCGAAGGATCTGAAGCCCTTCGGCGGCAAGGCGCTCGCGCATTACCATGCCTTCTTCACGGTGCCCGAGCGGCTCTCGGCCTGTTGCGAGGACTATCGTGCCGGCGCGACCCTCGACCGCGCCGCCGACGAGGCGGACCTCGCGTCCGGCCGCCGCATCCAGGCGCCGACCCGGGCGCTCTGGGGCGCCGGCGGTTTCCCGGCCCAGACCGGGATCTCGCCGATCGACGCCTGGGCCCGATTCATGGCCGATCGCACGCTTCTCGATGGCGAGGCGATCCCTTCCGGCCATTTCCTCGCCGAGGAGGCGCCGGAGGCGACGCTCGCCGCGCTGCTCCCCTTCCTCCTCGCCGGTTGATCTTTTCTCCGCCCGGCGTCGTCCCCATCTGAGGACGACGAGGCTCGACGCATGCAGAACGTGAAGACCACCCCCCGGATCGGATTGGCGCTCGGCGGCGGCGGCGCGCGCGGCATCGCCCATGTCGCGGTGATCGAAGCGCTCGACGAGATGGGCGTCGCCCCCGCCGCCATCGCCGGCACCTCGATCGGCGCGATCTACGGCGCGGCGCGAGCCGGCGGCCTGACCGGCGCGGAATTGCGCGCCCGCACGCTCGAGAACTTCGCCAACCGGACGGCGGCGCTCGCCAAACTCTGGACGCTGCGACCGAAGAAATGGGGCGATCTCCTCGCCGGCGGCGTCGGTCTCGGCCAGCTCTCGCCCGAGCGCATCCTGGAGATCTTCGTCGGCGACGCCCTGCCGGCGACCTTCGCCGACTGTTCGGCGCCGCTGGCGGTGGTGGCGACCGACTATTACGGCGGTCGCGAGACCGTCCTGACCCGAGGTCCGCTGCGCCGCGCCGTCGCCGCCTCGATCGCGCTGCCGACCCTCTTCAAGCCGGTCGTCATCGACGGTCGCGTCCTCCTCGACGGCGGCATCATGAACCCGGTGCCGGTCGACGCCCTGCCGGCGGAAGTCGATCTCGTCGTCGCCGTCGACGTCGTCTCCTTCCCCGAACCCGCCGACGGCGAGACGACGCCGGGCGCGCTCCAGGCCGTCTTCGGCGCGAGCCAGCTGATGCAGCAGCAGATCGCCGCCTTCAAGTTCGAGGCGCGCCGGCCCGACCTCTTGATCCGCCCGCCGGTCAACGACGTGCGCATGCTCGACTTTCTCGCCGCCGAGAAGGTGCTCGCCGCCGCCGAGCCGGTGAAGGAGGAGGTCAAGCGCCGCTTGGGACGCCTGCTCGAAGCGTGGTGAGCGCCGCGCCGTCGACCGGCCGCCGCGCGCGGCGCCTCACCGGGCGAGCCGCAGGTGCTCGATCCACTTGTCGAAGAGCGTGGTCAGGCCGCTCTCGATGTCGCTCGTCGAGTTGGCCGACATGTAGTAGCCGCTGGAGGCGCAGTCCTTCAGCGCATAAGGCAGATAATCCCGTCGGGTGATCGACGCCGATGCGCCGCTGTCGAGCACGCCCCAACTCGCCGGCATGGTGCTGCCGACGGTCGCCTCGTAGCCCCAGTCGCCGGTGATCGCGAGATATTCGGTGTAGAGCACGCCGAAGGTGGCGCCGTTCGCCTTGATCGGCGTGCAGTTGTTCGGCTTGTTCGGCGCGACCTTCGGCCAGGTGCTGGATCCGCTCAGCACCCAGGAACGCAGCGACTGCACGCCGTCGCTCACCATCAACACCAACTTCAGCGGCGAGGAGGCCGAGGAGCCGTCGCCGGCGACCCCGACGATCGACCGCATCGAGGTCAGCGAAGTGTCGAAATAGGTCCCGTCGACGCCGAGGTTGGAATAGGTTCCCGACAGCGCCGCCGTCGCCTTCGAGGTCGTGTAGGTCGGCGATTGCGCCGTCGAGACGTCCTGGTTGAAGTAGTAGACGCCGACCTTGATCCGTTCGTGGTTCGGATCGACCGCGTCGATCATAGAGATGACCTTTTTCGCGGCGGTGTTCATCACGTCGTGGCGCAGCGTCACGCCGAGCGCCACGGAGGCGTCGTAGGTGGTGTGGTAGGTGACGCCGTTGACCTTGTAGGTCGCGCCCTCGTCGGTATGGCAGGCGAAGACGCAACCGATCTTCTTGGTCATCGTCGTCTGACCGTCGGTGGTCGCCGCCAGCCCCATCGAGGCCGAATTGTCGAGCAATAGATAGACGGTCATGTAGGGCCGGTTCGGCGCCACCGCCGCCGAGGACACCGCGGCGGAAAAACTGTCGAGACCGGCGAGCGCGCCGAAGGTCGTCGGCACCGAGAGCGTCGCCGTCGTCGTCACCTTGAGATTGGAGCGGTCGACGGCGACGCCGTCGATCTTCAGCGCGCCCCAGCCGAGATCGAAGGCCTTGGCGGCGTAGGTCTGCACGGCCGAGGCGATCTGCGCGTCGGTGGAAGCGGAGAGGACCTTGGCGCCGGCCAGCGTCGCGCCGTCGACGACGTTCTGCACTTCCGAGCGCGCCTTGACCAGCCGAGCGTAATCGACGCCCAGGCCGACCGCCAGGAACAACGGAACCATCAGCAGAGCCGCCAGGAGAACGATGTTGCCGCCCTCGGCGCGAGCGAACCGCGCGATCGTCGCCTCGCGCTTCGGCGCGCCGCCGACAAAGTTCCGTTTCGTCATTCCGAACATCCGCCTCGATCCGTTCCGATCGTGCGCCAGCATGCCCGAATTGCCTTAAGGAAGGGTTCGCCGAACCGACCGTATCGTCGTCGATATGTCTACGAAACGAGAATGTGTCTCTCGGGGGTCGGGCTTCGAGCGTTCATCTTCGAACTTTGAAGAACTCGCGCAGGATCTGGCCGCTCTTCGTTTTCTCGAGGCCGGAATAGACTTCCGGGACGTGATGACAGCTCGGCGAGGAGAAGAAGCGGACGCCGTTTTCCACCGCGCCGCCCTTCGGATCGTCGGCGCCGTAATAGAGCCGCCGGATCCGGGCGAAGGAGATCGCGCCGGCGCACATCGGGCAGGGCTCCAGCGTCACCCACAGGTCGCAGTCGATCAGCCGGTCCGATCCGAGCCGCGCGCCGGCCGCTCGGATCGCCTCGATTTCGGCATGCGCCGTCGGATCCGACGTCTCGATCGTCCGGTTGCGGCCACGCGCCACGATCGCGCCGTCCTTGACCACGACCGCCCCGACCGGAACTTCGCCCGCCGCCGCGGCGGCTTCCGCCTCCGCGAGCGCCTCGGGCATGAAGGTGACGAAGTTCGGATCGCGCAACGCTCGTTCCTTTCAAACCGGGGCGTTCCCTCGAGATTCGCACGTCCACCGCTTACATGTCTCGACGCTTTCGTCTAGTAAGGCGCGATGACCGAGACCAATGATCAGAAGACCGCGCCGCAGGCGAGCGCGAAGAGCGCCGGCGACGCCGAACGCATCGCCAAGGTGCTGGCCCGCGCCGGCCTGTGCTCGCGCCGCGAAGCCGAGGAATGGGTGCTCGCCGGCCGCGTCGCCGTCAACGGCAAGGTGCTGGAGAGCCCCGCCTTCACCGTCGGCCCGAAGGACCGCGTCACAGTCGACGGCGAGCCGCTGCCGGTGAAGGAGCGCACCCGGCTGTGGCTGTTCCACAAGCCGCGCGGCCTCGTCACCACCAACCAGGATCCCGAGGGCCGTCCGACGGTCTTCTCCGTCCTGCCCGAGGACATGCCGCGCGTCGTCACCGTCGGCCGCCTCGACATCAACACCGAAGGTCTGCTGCTGCTGACCAACGACGGCGGCGTCGCCCGCGTGCTCGAGCTGCCCTCGACCGGCTGGCTGCGCCGCTACCGCGTCCGCGCCTTCGGCCAGGTCGAAGAACAGGCGTTGAAGGACCTTGCGGCCGGCGTCTCCCTCGACGGCGTCGACTACGGTCCGATCGAGGCCGAGATCGAACGCGTCCAGGGCGGCAACGTCTGGCTGGTGCTCGGCCTGCGCGAGGGCAAGAACCGCGAGGTGAAGCGCGTGCTCGCCTCGCTCGGCCTCACCGTCAACCGCCTGATTCGCGTCTCCTTCGGCCCCTTCCAACTCGCCGACCTCGACGAAGGCGAGATCCGCGAGATCCGCGGCCGCGTCCTGCGCGATCAGCTCGGCCACCGCCTCGTCGCCGAATCCGGGGCCGACTTCGACGCCCCCGTCGTCCATCACCTGCAGGGCGACGTCGAGGCCGACGAAGGCAAGAAGCGCAAGATCCGCGCCTTCACCCCGGCCGAAGAGGGCGACCGCGCCAGCCGCGGCCCGCGCCGGCCGGCTCGCACCAAGATGGAATTCATGGGCACCGGCGAGAAGCGCGGCCGTGATCGCGAGCGGGAACGCGACGGCGCCCGCGACGGCGGCGAGAAGCGTTTCCGGTCCGCAGGGTTCCGCGGCCGCTCCGATGGCGGCCCGGCCGGTCCCGGCAAGGGGCGTTCGGAAGGGTTCCGGGATCGCCCCGGCGGCGACGCCCGTCCGCCGCGCGGCCGCGCCGGCGGCTTCCGCGATCGGCCCGATGCGTCCGAGAAGAAGGGCTTCCGCGATCGGCCTCGCGCCGAGGGCGACGCCCGTCCGCCGCGCCGTCCGCGCTTCGAGAAGTTCGACCCGGCCGCCGGCGAAGGCCGCCGCCCCGAGGGCCATCGGGGACGTCCGGAGGGCGATCGTCCGCGCTCCGAAGGCTATCGCGGTCGGTCCGACTTCGAGCGTCCCCGTTCGGAAGGCTTCCGCGGCCGTCCCGACGGCGATCGTCCCCGTTCGGAAGGCTTCCGCGGCCGTCCCGACGGCGATCGTCCCCGTTCGGAAGGTTTCCGTGGCCGTCCCGACGGCGAACGTCCCCGTTCGGAAGGTTTCCGTGGCCGTCCCGACGGCGAGCGTCCCCGTTCGGAAGGTTTCCGCGGTCGCCCCGAGGGCGATCGTCCGCGCTCGGAGGGTTTCCGTGGCCGTCCCGATGGCGATCGTCCCCGTTCGGAAGGCTTCCGTGGTCGTTCCGACGGCGATCGGCCCCGGTCCGAAGGCTTCAAGGGGCGTTCCGAGGGCGGCAAGACCCGCGCTCAGGGTTTCCGTGACCGTCCCGAGGGCGGCGAGGCGCCGAAGAAGCCGCCGCGTCCCGAGGGCTTCGGCCCGCGCGGACCGCGCGGCATGAGCCCCGGCGGACGCAAGGGCGGCAAGGGCGGCCCCGACGGCGCGCCGCGCGGCCCGAAGGGCGGCGGCAAGGGCCGGGGAGGCCGTTCGTGAGGATCGTCGGCGGTCGCTTCCGCGGAACGCTGCTGGCGACGCCGAAGTCGCAGGCGATCCGCCCGACCACCGACCGTCTGCGCGAGAGCCTGTTCAACATCCTCGCCCACGGCCACCGTGAGGCGCTGGAAGAGACGCGGATTCTCGACCTCTTCTCCGGCACCGGCGCGCTCGGTCTCGAGGCGATGTCGCGCGGCGGCCGCTTCTGCCTCTTCGTCGAGGAGGCGGCCGAGGCGCGCGGTCTGATCCGGGCGAACGTCGAACGCCTCGGCCTCACCGGCCAGACCAAGATCTGGCGGCGCGACGCCGCCGATCTCGGCCGCTGCGCGCCGATGGAGCCCTTCGACCTCGCCTTCCTCGATCCACCCTACGGCAAGGGCCTCGCCGACCGCGCCCTCGCCGCGATCGTCGCCGGCGGCTGGCTGAAGCCGGGCGCGCTGGCGGTGGTCGAGGAGACGGCGGAGGTCGAGGTCGCGGTCCCCGAGGCCTTCGAAGAGATCGATCGCCGCGACCAGGGCGACAGCCGCGTCCTGATCCTGCGGCGGAAGGCCGATCCGGTGGCGACGTCGATCTGACCGCCTCCAACCGATGCGTGAGCGGGAAGGAGCCTCTCCCATGTCGGATCTCGAGGCGCATTCGCGCCACTCCACCCTCCGGGAACACATCGTCGAGCATCTGTTGATCGGGGAGCTTCTCCGCCGGCTCTGGCAACGCGGCATCTACGACGTCGAAGTGTTGCGGTCCGAGTTCGACGCCGGCGGCTACGATCTCGTCGTCAGTCGAGGCGGGCTGGTCCGCCACGTCCAGTTCAAGAGCGTGGTCGAGGAGGGCAAGAACCGGAGGGTTTCGGTCAGTCTTCGGCTCGCGGCCTGTCCTTCGGGCTGCGTCTTGTGGATGGTCGTGACGCCGCAACTGAAGATCGCCGGTTGGTTGTGGTTCGGCGGTCGCCCCGGCGAGCCGCTTCCCGCCATCGAGCATCATCGGACGACGCGTCACACCAAGCCCGACATGAAGCAGGTGAAGAAAGAGCGCCCGGACCATCGGATCGTTTCGCGAACCGAATTTCGCAAACTCGCCTCGATCGACGAGGTGATCGAGGTCCTGTTCGGCATCGCCCCGCCGTCGGACATTCCTTCGCAGAAGTGACGGTTCGTCTCACTTTCGCCCGAACAGCCGCTCGATGTCGGAGAGCTTCAGTTCGACCCAGGTCGGCCGGCCGTGGTTGCACTGGCCGGAATTCGGGGTCGCCTCCATCTCGCGCAGAAGCGCGTCCATCTCCTGCGGCCTCAGCCGTCGGCCCGTCCGGACCGAGCCGTGGCAGGCCATCGTGGCGAGGATCTCGTCGATCCGCTCGCCGACCCGGTTCGAGGCGTCCCATTCGGCGAGATCGTCGGCGACGTCGCGCACCAGCCCGGCGATGTCGCCGTTCTTCAGGATCGCCGGCGTCTCCCTGACCGCCACCGCGCCGCCGCCGAAGCTCTCGATCACCAGACCTACGCCCTCGAGCTCCTCGGCCCGCGCCAGGAGCCGCGCCACGTCCTCTTCCGGCAGTTCGACGATCTCGGGGATCAGCAGCAGCTGCCGCGACACGCCGGTCGCCGCCATCTGCGCCTTGAGCTTCTCGTAGGTGAGCCGTTCGTGCGCCGCGTGGGCGTCGACGATGACCAGCCCGTCGCGGGTCTGAGCGACGATGTAGTTGGCGTGGACCTGCGCCCGCGCCGCGCCGAGCGGCCGCGCCTCCGCCGCCTCGTCGAGCGGCGTCTCGTGGGCGCGGGCGTCCGCCGAGGGCGAGGTCAGCGCGTCGAAGGGCGAGGCCGGCCCCTCGGCCAGGACCGACCCGGCGATCGCCCCCGGCGCGGCGAGATCCGGTCCGACCGGTCGACCCGCGTCCTGTCGCCAGTCGAACGGCGCGGCGGGCCGATCGGCGGCGCGCCACAGCGGCCCCGACGGCGGCGTCCATCCGCTCGTCCTCGGCCGATCCCAGGTCGTCGCGCCGCCGGTCCGGAGCGCCGCCAGCGTCGCCGCGCCGCCGGTCGAGGTCGCCCGATGCCCGGCGCTCGCCAGCGCCTGCCGCAGCGCCCCGACGACGAGGCCGCGCACCAGCCCGGAATCGCGGAACCGCACGTCCGCCTTGGTCGGATGGACGTTGACGTCGACCTCGTGCGGGTCGAGCTCCACGTCGAGCACCACCACGGCGTGGCGGTCCGACGACATCACGTCGGCATAGGCGCCGCGGATCGCGCCGAACAACATCTTGTCGCGCACCGGCCGGCCGTTGACGGTCAGATACTGCTGCGTCGAGGCGGCGCGGTGGAAGGTCGGCAGACCGATCAACCCGGCCAGCCGCACGCCCTCCCGCTCCGCCGCGACCGGAAGCGCGTTGGCGACGAAGTCGTCGCCGACGATCGCCGCCGCCCGCGCCGCGAGAACGTCGTCGCCCCGTGTCGCCGGCCAGTCGAGCGCGCTGCGATCGGACCCCGAAAGCGAAAACCGAACGTCCGGCCGCGCCAGCGCCAGCCGCTTCACCACTTCGGTGATCGCCGCCGTCTCGGCGCGATCCGACTTCAGGAACTTCAACCGCGCCGGCGTGGCGAAGAAGAGATCGCGCACTTCGACCCGCGTGCCGCGCGTCAGACCGCTCGGCCGAACCTCGCAGACGAGGCCGCCGTCGAGCCCGATCTCCGAGCCGTGCGCGTCCTCCGCCCGCCGCGTCGCGATCGTCATCCGCGACACCGCGCCGATCGACGGCAGCGCCTCGCCGCGGAAGCCCAGGCTCTCGATCCGAAAGAGATCGTCCTCGGCGAGCTTCGAGGTGCAATGCCGCTGCACGGCCAGCGCCAGATCCGCCGCGCTCATGCCGAAGCCGTCGTCGACGACGCGCACCAGCGTCTTGCCGCCGCCCGCCGTCACCACCTCGATCCGGGTCGCGCCGGCGTCGAGCGCGTTCTCGACGAGCTCCTTGACGACGCTCGCCGGCCGTTCGATCACCTCGCCGGCGGCGATGCGATTGACCGTGGTCTCCGACAACTGGCGAACGATCATGGGTGGGCGACCCTCTCTGCGGCGGGCGCGCATTGTCGCGGATTCGGCCGTCCGCGTCATCGCGGACGAGGCCGTCTCGCCGCCGTCGCCCACAACTCCGAGCCGTCGGTTGACGTGGGTGCGGTAACCCGGTGCTTGTTGCAGTGCGGTAGAGCGGACGATAAGGTCCGTAACTTCCCAGACGTCACGAGGATTTCGATGCTCACCCTGTCGCCGCCGCGCATTCCCGGTCTTTCCGCTCTCGCCGGCGACTACGACGCTCTGCTCTGCGACGTCTGGGGCGTCGTCCACGACGGCGTCGCCGCCTTTCCCGCCGCCTGCGAGGCGTTGACGAAGTTCCGGGCCGGCGGCGGCCGCGTCGTGCTCCTGACCAATGCGCCGCGCCCGTCCGATCCGATCCGCGCGCAGCTCGCCGAGCTCGGCGTGCCCGCCTCCGCCTACGACGACGTGCTGACCTCCGGCGACGTCACCCGCGAGATCCTGATGGGCCGGCCCGAGCGCGCCATTCTCCATCTCGGCCCGGCGCGAGATCTCTCCCTCTACGACGCTCTGCCGATCGAACTGGTCGACGACGACCGCGCCGAACTGGTGGTCGCCACCGGCCTTCTCGACGACGACGTCGAGACCCCCGTCGATTATCGCGTCCGTCTCGCCGCGCTCGCGCGTCGGCGACTGCCGCTCGTCTGCGCCAACCCCGACATCGTGGTCGATCGCGGCGCGAAGCGCGTCTGGTGCGCCGGCGCCCTGGCGCGGGTCTACGAGGAGCTGGGCGGCGAGGCGATCCTGATCGGCAAGCCCTATCCGCCGGTCTACGAGGAGGCGCGTCTGCGCCTCGCCGAGCTCTGCGGCCGCCCCTTCGCCGGGTTGAAGGTCCTGGCGGTCGGCGACGGCCTTCCCACCGACATCCGCGGCGCCTACGGCCAACGGCTCGACGCGCTGTTCATCACGGCCGGCATCCACGGCGCGGAGTTCGGGCCGCTCGACGATCCCGATCCGAAGCGGGTCGAGATGCGCCTGATGGAAGAAGACCTCGCCGTCACCGCGATGATCCCGCGCCTCGCCTGGTGAGCCGACGGCGGTCGCCGACCGCCCGTCCGTCTCACTTCTTGGCCGGCTCCGGCGTCGGCGCGGCCTGCGCCACCTGCGGTCCGACCACCACGAAGCTCGGCTCGACCGACAGGAGCCGCTTGGCGACGCGCTTGACGTCGTCCAGCGTCACCGCGGCGATCAGATCGTTGCGCTTGTCGATGTAGTCGATGCCGAGATCCTCGATCTGGATGCCGAGCAGCGACCCGGCGATCTTGTCGGAGGTGTCGAAGCGCAGCGGATAGGACCCCGTCAGATAGGCCTTGGCCGCCGCCAACTCCTCGGCCGTCGGCCCCTGATCGCGCATCCGCGCGAGCTGTCCCTTGATCAGCCCGATCGTCTCGTCGACCCGGTCGGCCGAGGTGCCGACGAAGCCGATCAGCTCGCCGGCGTGCAGACGCGGCGCGAGGCCGGTGGCGATCGTATAGGCGAGGCCGCGCTTCTCCCGCACCTCGGTGTAGAGCCAGGAGGAGAAGCCGCCGCCGCCCAGGATGTGGTTCATCACATAGGCGGCCACGAAGTCGGGATCGGAGCGCTTCAGCCCGGGCAGGCCGAAACGGATCGTCGCCTGCGGCACGGCGAGCGCGGCGCGCGCCGAAAGATCCGCCGACGGCGTCACCTCGGCGACCGGCGCGAGCGCCCCCTTCGCCGGCAGCGAGCCGAACACCCGGTCGAGCGCCGGGGCCAGCGTCGCCGCGTCGATGTCGCCGACGACCGCGATCTTCAGCCCGTCGCGGGTGAAGATCCGATCGTGCGCCGCCTTGACGTCGGCAGCCCCGATCGCCGCGATCGAGGCTTCGGTGCCTTCGCCCGACCGGCCGTAGGGATGGGCTCCGAACACCGTCTTCGCCCACAGGCGCGAGGCGACCGAATTCGGATCGCGCTCGGCCCGCCGCACGCCGGCGATCACCTGGACGCGCATCCGCTCGACCGCGTCGGCGTCGAACCGCGGCTTCGTCAGCGCCAGCGCCAACAGATCGAAGGCCTGATCGCGGTTCTCGCTCAGCGTCTTGATCTCGCCGGTGAAGCGGTCGGGATCGTCGGAGAAGGTCAGGTCGACCGCCAGATCCTCGAGCTTGGTCTGATAGGCCTGCGAGGTCAGATCGCCGGCCCCTTCGTCGAGCAGCGTCGAGAGGAGATTTGTGACGCCTTCCTTGCCGGCCGGGTCCTGGGTCGAGCCGCCGAGGAAGGAGAACTGCATCGCCACCAGCGGCACCGCGTGTTCCTCGACCAGCCAGGCCTCGACGCCCATCGGGCTGACCACCCGCTGGATGCGGCCGGCGTCCGCCGTGGTGGCGACCGAGGCGAGGCCGAGGCCGAGGGCGACGGTGGCGAGCGCGCGCGCGAAGCCGGCGCGGAACGAAAGGGTCGTCATCTCCGAAAACCTCCGCGGGCTCACTTCAGGGTCGTCTCGAGCGGCTCGAAGCCGGCCGGCGCTTCGCCGTGCCGGATCGGTCCGCTCATCGGCGCGCCGAGCGTCGCGCCGCCGCGCGTGAGCGGCTTGCCGGACGGCGGCGCGCTCACCAGCTCGCCGGTGACCGAGCCCTCGGGGCGCAGCCAACGCGTCGCCGCCGCCTTGACCTGATCGGGCGTCACCGCGCGGATCCGGGCCGGCCAGTCGCGGACCCGCTCGATCTCGCCGCCGGTCGCCATCTCCGTTCCGAAGATGCGGGCGAGCGAGGCCTGGTTGTCCTGCACCTTGATCGCCTCGGCGTAGACTTTGGTCTTCGACCGGGCGATCTCCTCGGCCGGCGCGCCGTCGCGCACGACCGCGGCGATCTCCGCGTCGATCGCAGCGGAAAGCTTGTCGAAGTCGACGCCGTCGCGCGGCACCGCGTAGATCAGGAACCGACCGTCGTCGAGCGCGTCGGACTGGTAGGAGACGCCGACCTGCGCGGCGAGCCCCTTCTCCACCACCAGCGAGCGGTAGAGCCGGCTGGTCGAGCCGCCGCCGAGCGTGTCGGCGAGGAGCTCCAGCGCCTCAGAGACGCCCGGCTCGGCGGTATGGCTCGACGGAACGCGCCACAGCCGCCGCCACGACGGCTGCGCGACGCGTTCGTCGGCGAGCCGCACCGACTGGACGACGTCGATCTCGGGGTCCTGCGGCCGCATCCGCTTGCCCGGATCGGCCCGCTTCTGGACGCGGCCGTAGTTGGACAGCGCCAGATCGCGCACCGCCACCTCGTCGACGTCGCCGGCCACCACCAGAACGGCGTTGTTGGGCGTGTAGAAGCGATCGTAGAAGGCTTTGGCGTCCTGCGCCGTCAGCTTCTCGATCTCGCTGCGCCAGCCGATCACCGGGATCCGATAGGGATGGTTCGGATGCAGCGCCGCGTCGACCGCCTCGCCGAGGCGGGCGGAGGGTTCGTTGTCGGTGCGCATCGAGCGCTCTTCGAGCACCACCTTGAGTTCGGGCGCGGCGGTCGCCGGATCGAACTGCAGGTTCTGCATCCGGTCGGCCTCGAGCCCCATGACGAGGCCGAGATGCTCCTTGGCCACCCGCTGGTAATAGGCGGTGTAGTCCCACGAGGTGAAGGCGTTCTCCTGGCCGCCGATCTCGGCGACCTTCTTGGAGAAGGCCCCGCCCGGATTGGCCTTGGTGCCCTTGAACATCAGATGTTCGAGATAATGGGCGATGCCCGACTTGCCCGGCGGTTCGTCGGCCGAGCCGGCCTTGTACCAGACCATGTGGGTGACGACCGCGGCGCGATGATCCGGGATCACCACCACGGTGAGGCCGTTCGGCAGTTGGAACGTCGAGACGTTCGCGCCGATCTTCGGCGTTTCCGTCGCCGCCGTCGCGGCGCTCGGCGGCGGGCTCGCCGGCGGCGTCTCCGCGGCGAAGGCCGGCGGCGCGAGCAGGGCGAGGAGGACGGCGGCGAGGGCGGCGCGACGCGGTGCGGCGAGGGTCAAATGTTCGTCTCCCGTTGGCGGTGGCCGCGACAACGAGGACGTCGATCCGTCGCGGCGCTCTGGTTGGGCCTCGTGAGGACGCTCAGAGCGGCCACCAACTCGGCTTCCAGGACGATTTTTCCTCCGCCGGGGCGACGGGCGCGTTCGGCGAGGGTTTGCGATACTGGTCCGGCGGCTCGATCAGCGACTTGCGGCCGGTCGGATTGGCGGCGCGCTTGACCGCTTCCTCGTTGGTGGCCATCTGGCCCTTGAGTTCGTCCGGGGTCAGACGGCGGCCGGGATTGGGATCGTACCGATCGATCCTGCCGGAATTCGGAACCGAGAATTTGGCGAGCTCGTCCGGCGTCATGATCCGCCCGTCCTTGCCGCGGTCGCCCTTCATCGCGGCGCGACGCTGTTCGTCGGCGACGTCTTCGGGGTTGCGCGGGAAGCGCGGATCGCCGACCTCGGCCGACTGCGGCTTCGGCAGCGTCGACGACGGCGGCACCACCAGGGGCGCGCGCGGCTTGTACTCGATCGGCCGTTCCGCCGGATCGATCGCGCCGAGGCCCTGCATCACCGCCTTGACGGCGTTCTGCTCCAGCGTGTCGTCCTTGTCGCGCCCTTCTTCGACGAACCCGTCGGTGGAGCTGGCGCAGCCGGTCAGGAGAACTCCGAGGAGGAGAAGGAAGGGCGCCTTGCGCATGTCGGTGTGAAACGTCGCCACTGAGATCCGTCTCCCCGGCCGGTCGCCTCGACCGCCGTCTCGCGTCTTCGCCGGGTCTCGCCCGATCGTCGTCGGCTCAGGAAGAGCCGGTCTTTGTGGCATCCTCGGGGCCGGAGGTCAGAGAGTCGACCAGAAGCCCGACGACGCCGACCACGATCCAGAGATCCGCCAGATTGAACACATACCACGACCGCGAACGATCGGGCAGGAAGAGATGCACGAAGTCGACGACCGCGCCGGCCCAGGCCCGGTCGATCGCATTGCCGATCGCCCCGCCGACGAGCAGCCCGAGCGACACCGCGAGGAGGACCGACGAGGCCTTCCACAGCCAACGCGTCATCAACCCCGCCGCGACGATCGCCAGCGCGACCAGGATCCAACGGCCCCACGGGTTGTCCTGTTGGAACAGCCCGTAGGAGATGCCGTAGTTCCAGATCAGCCGGAACTCGGCGAAGGGCGCGAGCGCGATCGGTCCGCTCTCGCCGAGCCGCGCCCCGAAGAGCAACCCGAGCTTGGAGGCCTGATCGGTGGCGAGGCCGAGCGCCGCCACCGTCAGTCCGAGCGCGCGCGGCGAGAGCCTCGTCATGCCGACGCCCCGCGCGCCGCCAGTTCGTCGAGCGCCTGCGCGTCGCGCGCCGACACGTCCGGATGGCGCGGAACCGAGCCGACGTCCGGCACGATCCGCCAGGAGCGGGCGCAGCGCCGGCCCTCGAGCTTGACCGGCGTCACCGCCACGCCGGCGACGTCGGAGAGCGTGAAGGCGCCCTCCGGCGCGGCGTCGAAGCGAAGATCGATCGCCGAGGTGATCGCCACTTCGGCGAGATCGACTCCGGCGAGCGCTTCGACGAGGTCGGCGTCGGTGACGTGGACGATCGGCCCGGCCTCGAGGCTCGAGCCGATTCGCTTCGCCGCCCGCTCCACTTCGAGCGCGCCGGTGATCACCCGCCGCACGTCGCGGATCTTCGCCCATTTCGCCGCCAGCGCGTCGTCGCGCCACGCCTCCGGGATGTTCGGGAAGAGCTCCAGATGGATCGATCCCGCGCCGGGGAAGCGATGGCCCCAGGCCTCCTCCATGGTGAAGGGCAGCATCGGCGCGAGCCACTTGGCGAGCGCGTCGAACAGCCGATCGACTACGAAGAGCGCCGCGCGGCGTTTCGCCGAGGAGATCGGATCGCAATAGAGCGCGTCCTTGCGGACGTCGAAATAGAAGGCGGAGAGATCGACGACCATGAAGTTCAGGATCGCGCCGACCACCTTCTTGAAGTCGTAAGACCCGTAGCCGGCCTTCACCGCGTCGGAGATCTCGACGAGGCGATGCAGCATCAGCCTCTCGAGCTCCGGCATCGAGGCCGACGACTTCGGATCCTGCGCGGGATCGTGGTGCTTCAGCGTGCCGAGCATCCAGCGCATCGTGTTGCGCAGCTTGCGGTAGCTCTCGACGTTGGTCTGCAGGATCTCCTTGCCGATGCGCAGGTCGTCGGCGTAGTCGGAGGTCATCACCCACAGCCGCAGGATGTCGGCGCCGGACTGCTTGATCACGTCCTGCGGGAACACCTGATTGTTGAGCGACTTCGACATCTTGCGGCCGTCCTCGGCCATGACGAAGCCGTGCGTCAGGACCGAGTCGTAGGGAGCCCGGCCGTTGGTGCCGCAGCTCTCGAGCAGGGAGGAATGGAACCAGCCGCGATGCTGGTCCGAACCCTCGAGATACATGTCCGCCGGCCACTTCAGATCCGGCCGCTTCCTCAGGCAGAAGGCGTGGGTCGAACCCGAATCGAACCAGACGTCGAGAATGTCGGTCACCTGCTCCCAGGCGCCGAGATCGTCGACGAGGCCGCCGAGGAAGCGTTCCTTGGCGCCGGCCGCGTACCACGCGTCGGCCCCTTCCGCGGCGAAGGCGTCGAAGACGCGCTTCGTGAGCTCCTCGGACCTGGCGAAGGTCGGCCCCGGCGCCAGCTCGTGCGTCTCGGCATGGCGGAACACCGCGATCGGCACGCCCCAGGCGCGCTGACGCGAGACGACCCAGTCGGGCCGGTTGGCGATCATGCCGTTGAGCCGGTTCTGCCCGGCCGCCGGATAGAAGGTGGTGTCCGAGATCGCCTTCAGGGCGCGAGCGCGCA
Source organism: Hyphomicrobiales bacterium (assembly GCA_021286855.1). GTDB lineage: Bacteria > Pseudomonadota > Alphaproteobacteria > Rhizobiales > Ancalomicrobiaceae > Pinisolibacter. The sequence continues at coordinate 188,876 of JAJTBO010000001.1, forward strand.
GCGTGTCGCCCTGGCCGTCGATGTCGCGGTCCATGTGGATGAACCATTGCGGCGTGTTGCGGAAGATCACCGGCTTCTTGGAACGCCAGGAGTGCGGATACTGATGCTTCAGCCGCCCGCGCCCGATCAGCGCGTTCGCCTCCACCAGCGCCGCGATCACGCGGCCGTTGGCGTCGCCCTTCTCGCCCTTGTCGTCGAGCACGCGCGCGCCTTCGAAGCCCGGCGCGTCGGCCGTGTAGAAGCCGGCGTCGTCGACCGGGAATGGGATCTCGGTCGAGATGCCGCGCTTCTCCAGCTCACGGGCGTGGCTCGTCCAGGCCTCGAAGTCCTCGCGGCCGTGGCTCGGCGCGGTGTGGACGAAGCCCGTGCCCGAATCGTCGGTGACGTGGTCGCCGTCGAGCAGCGGCACGACGAAGTCGTAGCCGAGCGCGGCGAGCGGATGGGCGAGGCTCAGACCGGCGAGCGTCGAAGCATCGACCGGGAAGAGCTTGGTGTATCCATCGACCTTGGCCGCCTTCATCACGTCTTCGGCGAGTTTGTCGGCGAGGATCAGCTTGTCGCCGGCCACGGCCCAGTTGCCCTCGGGCGCGGCGGTGACCTCGTAGAGGCCGTAGCCGATCCGCGACGAGAAGGCGACGGCGCGATTGCCGGGGATCGTCCAGGGGGTCGTCGTCCAGATGACGACGGAAGCGCCGACGAGATCGCCTGTCGTCAACGGGAACTTCACGAAGATCGTATCGGACGTGTGGTCCTGATACTCGACCTCGGCCTCGGCCAGCGCGGTGCGCTCGACCACCGACCACATCACCGGCTTCGAGCCGCGATAGAGCTGGCCGGAGGTGGCGAACTTCTGCAGCTCGGTGGCGATCACCGCCTCCGCCTCGAAGGCCATGGTCAGATAGGGATCCTGGAAGTCGCCGATCACGCCGAGCCGGCGGAACTCGCCCGACTGCACCCCGACCCACTTCTCGGCGTAGGCGCGGCACTCTTTCCGGAAGGCGATCATCGCCGCCGGATCGGTCAGATCCGGCTTCGCCTTGCCCTTCGAGCGATAATTCTCTTCCTCGATCTTCCACTCGATCGGCAGGCCGTGACAGTCCCAGCCCGGCACGTAGTTGGAGTCGAAGCCCTCCATCTGCTTCTGCCGGGTGATCACGTCCTTGAGGATCTTGTTCAGGGCGTGGCCGATGTGCAGATGGCCGTTGGCGTAGGGAGGGCCGTCGTGGAGGACGAACTTCGGCCGGCCGGCGGCCTTTGCGCGCAGCTTGCCATAGAGGTTCTCGGCGTCCCAGGCGGCGAGGATCTTCGGCTCCTTGTCCGGCAGGCCGGCGCGCATCGGAAACTCGGTCTCGGGCAGGAACAGCGTCTTCGAATAGTCGACGCTCGTCTCGGCGGTCTTCTCGGTCATGGGGTCCTCGAAAGGATCGATCGTCTCGGGGGCGAGGGCCGCGCGCCTCGCGGGATCGCGAGGGGGCCGCTCGAAGCGTGGGGCGTGGGTGTCGCGGGCGTGCGACGAAGGTCCCGGAACCGGCGGGCGGCGGCGTCAGCCGCGCGCGCGACGGTCCGGGCCGATAATTCGCGCCATGGCGACGGCGCGACGGTCGAAGGGGCGTCGAGAGATCATGCGCCGGGTTCTAACAGGGAAGGCGGGCCGGAGGGAAGAGGCGCGGTCGTTTCGCCGCCGCGCGCTGCGGTCGCGCCACCCCTGCGGACGTCGCGCGAGGGTCATGCGTCCGGCGACGGATCACGCCGCCGTCGTGACGCGCTAGGATCGCGCCACCGCGGTCGTCCGACCTCCGCGGAATGACGAGAGGAGACGTACGATGGCCTATGTTCCCGCCGCCGACCGTTACGAAAAGGCCCGCTTCCGCCGTTGCGGCCGCAGCGGCCTCGATCTGCCGCTCCTGTCGCTCGGCCTCTGGCACAATTTCGGCGACGTCGACGTCCTCGCCACCCAACGCGAGATCCTGACCACCGCCTTCGATCACGGCATCACCCATTTCGACCTCGCCAACAACTACGGCCCGCCCTTCGGCAGCGCCGAGGTGAACTTCGGCCGGATCCTGAAAGAGGATTTCGCCGGCCTGCGCGACGAGCTGATCGTCTCGACCAAGGCCGGCTGGAACATGTGGCCGGGTCCCTACGGGTCGGGCGGCGGCGGCCGCAAATACGTCCTGGCGAGCCTCGACCAGAGCCTGAAGCGGATGGGGCTCGACTATGTCGACATCTTCTATTCGCACCGGTTCGATGCGACCACGCCGCTCGAGGAGACCGCCGACGCGCTCGCCCACGCCGTTCGGGTCGGCAAGGCGCTCTATGTCGGCATCTCCTCCTATTCGGCCGAGAAGACCCGGATCATGGCCGGCCTCCTCGCCGAACGCGGGGTTCGGCTGCTCATCCATCAGCCGTCCTATTCGATGCTCAATCGCTGGATCGAGCGCGGCCTGCTCGACGTGCTCGACGAGGTCGGGGCCGGCGCGATCGCCTTCACGCCGTTGGCGCAAGGGCTGCTCACGGCGAAGTATCTCGACGGCGTGCCGGCGGACGCGCGGCTCAACAAGCCGGGCGGCGGTTCGCTGAAGCGCGAACATCTCTCGCCGGAGAACCTCGCCCACGTCCGGGCGTTGAACGAGATCGCGAAGGGGCGCGGTCAGTCGCTCGCCCAGATGGCGCTCGCCTGGGCGCTGCGCGATCCGCGCGTCACCTCTCTGGTGATCGGGGCGAGCTCGGCCGCGCAGATCCGCGAGAACGTCGCGGCGCTCGACAGGCCCGACTTCACCGCCGAGGAACTGGCCGCGATCGACGTCCATGCCGTCGAAGGCAAGGTCAGCCTGTGGTCGAAACCGGAGACCGATCAACCGGTGTGAGCCGAGCGCGTCGGCCGGAGGAGGCCGGGCCACGGGCGTGGTTCGGTCCCCCCCCGGCTCGGTCTCGCCCCGGGCGCCTTCGCCTTGGGTAGTTCGACGGATTGCCCGTCGCTTTCGCCGTTCCGACATTCGAAGAGACGAGGAGGGGGCTCCGCCGTCCAACGAGAGAAAAGAAGGGAAGAAACCATGTTCGATCGCGAACTGACCAAGAAACTGGCCGATCTCGGCGGGCGCATCGAGGCCCGCATCGCGGATCTGAAACAGCGCGGCGACTTCTCCACCGTCCATGCCGCGGCCTTCGCCGACATCGAGGCCCGCCGCGCCGCCATCGAGGCGCGTATGGAGACCCTCGTCTCCGGCGGCGATCTCGGCGCGGCGGCGACGACCGAATTCGCCCGCGACGTCGACGCCCTCGTCGACGGCTTCGAGGCGGCGGTGTTCTCGATCGACGCTCAGGCGGTGCGCGCCGGCTGACGTCGCAGGCCCTCAGGCGGCCGGCGGCAGCTCGCGCGAGCGCCCGCGCACGCGTTCGCGATGCACGATGTAGAGGCCCGAGGCGACGATCAGGCCGATGCCGGCGATCGTCGGCGCGTCCGGCACGTCGCCGAAGACCAGGATCGACAGCGTCGTCGCCGAGACGATCTCGAGGTAGCCGAAGGGCGCCAGCACCGCCGCCGGCGCATGGCCGAAGGCGGTGACGATCATGCCGTGGGTGAGGAAGGAGAGCACCCCGATCCCGACGAAGATCGCCCAGCCCCCACCCTGCGGCCACACCACCGGCCGATCGAGGAGACCGGCCGAGGCCGTCGCCGTCAGCGCCACGCCGAGCGCCACCGTGCCCGACAGGGCGGTGGTGAACTGCACCGCCGTCAGGCTGCCCTCGCCGGCGAGCTTGCGCGTCATCACGTGATAGCCGGCGAAGGTGAAGGCGGCGGCGAGCGGCAAAAGCGCCGTCGCGCCGAACTGCTCGAAACTCGGCCTCAGGATGATCAGCGTCCCGAGAAAGCCGACGCCGCAGGCCGACCAGCGCCGCCAGCCGACCGTCTCGCCGAGGAAGATCGGCGACACCGCGGTCAGGATCATCGGTTCGGCGAAGGCGATGGCGAGCGCGTCGGTGAGCGGCATCGAGGCGAGCGCGGAGAAGAACAGGAGCGACGTCGCCGCCAGGAACAGGCCGCGCACGAAATGCGCCGCCGGTCGCGGCGGGATCAGCCGCCGCCCCTCGCCGATGGCGATCCCGACCAATCCCGAGACCAGCAATTGCCCGACGAAGCGGGCGAAGGCCACCTCCATCGCCGGCATCGAGCGGGTGAGCAGCTTGGCCAGCACGTCCATCGACGGCACGATCAGCATCGCCGCCGTCATGATCGCGATGCCGCGCACGATGTCGCCGCCGGGCGGCGGAGAGGAGGCGGTCACGCGAAGTCCTCGGCGAGCGCACGATCGAGCGCCATGCCGGCCGAGCGGGCGGCGAGCATGGCCCGCGCCTCGGCGCAGTCGAGATGCATCTGTCGGACGAGGTCGGCGACGCTGGCGAACTTCGCCTCCGGCCTGAGCCGCGAATGGAACACGATCTCGGCCCGCTTGCCGTAGAGATCGCCGGCGAAGTCGAAGACGAACGTCTCGAGCACCGGCGCGCCGTTGTCGAACTGCGGTCGCCGCCCCCAATTGGCGACGCCGTCGCGCGTCACCCCGTCGACCGTGAAGGTGACGGCGTAGACCCCGTGCGCCAGACGGCAGTCGTCGGCGAGGCGGATGTTGGCGGTCGGAAAGCCGAGGTCGCGGCCGCGCCGATCGCCGCCCACCACCTCGCCCTCGACGAACCAGCGATAGCCGAGCAGGCCCGCCGCCTCGGCGAGGTCGCCGGTTTCGAGCGCCGCGCGGATGCGGCTCGACGAGACCAGTTCGCCGTCCTCCGAACTCTGCGGCTCGACCACGTCGACGGTGAAGCCGTGCCGTCGGCCGGCCTCGTCGAGGAAGGCCGGCGTGCCCTGCCGTCCCTGGCCGAAGTGGAAGTCCCAGCCGATCGTCGCACCGGCGATGCCGAGCCGTCCGACCAGGACGTCGGCGACGAAGGCTTCGGCCGGCTGGCGCGCGAAATCGCCGTCGAACCGCGTCACCACCAGCCCGTCGAGGCCGAGGGCGCGGACGAGCCGCGCCTTGGCCGAAGGCGGCGTCAACCGGAACACCGGCCGGTCGGGCGCGAAGAAGGAGCGCGGATGCGGCTCGAAGGTGAGCGCCAGCGCCGGCCGCCCTTCGGCGCGCGCCCGATCGAGCGCCGCGGCGAGCACCACCTGATGGCCGCGATGGACGCCGTCGAAGTTGCCGATCGCCACATGCGCGCCGCGCAGGCGTTCGGGCAGGAGGGCGGCGAGATCGAATGTCGAAGACGCCGCGGGCGTGCGGCGACGAGACGGGTCGGACATCGGTACCGATCGGATTGGTGGAGACGGCGGCCTCCTCGAGGAGGCGGACGACGGCGCGATCCGTCGGCCTCCGAACCTGCCGTGCGTCGCCGGTTCGGTCAAGACTGCCGTCGCGCCGACCTCCTCTGCGGTCGTCGTCGAACAGGGTTAATCGTATCTTTCCGGGCTTTTTCCGTTGTTTGGATGAAAAAACGAGGAAAAACGCAGTTTATCCAGGTTTCAAGGGGTCAGCGAGGATCTTCGGAAAGACGAAGCCGGGGTACGGCGGCAACGATGCCTCCGCTCCATTAACCGAATGTTCGAAACTGCCGCTTAGATTGCGTCGAAGGCCGGTGAGCCCCGCGGAGCGACGAGCGACCAGGGTGAGCCGGTGAGCGCAGAACGGAACGTCTCGGAGCGAGACGTCGCAGCCTGTTTCGGAGTACCCACTCATGGCGCTGGACCTTACGATGCCGGTTCTGGTGGTCGACGATTACAAGACCATGATCCGGATCATTCGCAATCTCCTCAAGCAGCTCGGCTTCGACGACGTCGACGAGGCTTCGGACGGCACCGAGGCGCTCGGCAAGATGAAGGAGCGTCGCTATGGTCTGGTCATTTCCGACTGGAACATGGAGCCGATGACCGGTTACGAGCTGCTCAAGCACGTGCGGGCCGACACCGGCCTGTCCAAGACCCCGTTCATCATGGTGACGGCGGAATCCAAGACCGAGAACGTGATCGCCGCCAAGAAGGCCGGCGTGAACAACTACATCGTCAAGCCGTTCAACGCGCAGACGCTGAAGGGCAAGATCGAAGCGGTCTTCTCCGACTGACGCCTTTCGCCCGATCGGGCGGGGTAGGGGACGCTCCGCCGGATCTCAACCCGTGACAGGGGACGAAATCATGGCTCCGGTGCAACCGGAGCAGCTGGCGCGCATCGTCGACTTCCTGAAGACGGAACGTCACGATCTGTCGCTCGACGACGTCATGACGCTCGCGGAGCGCATGGCCGAGACGCTCGACGACACCGTCGCGCACGTCGACACGCTGCTCCACGACGAATTCCGCTCGATCGTCGGCGAAATCGCCGCGCTCCGCCGCGAGATCGGCGCCTTTCGGCCGGGCCACATGCGCTTCGAGAGGATTCCCGAAGCCGGACGTGAGCTCGACGCCGTGGTCGACGCCACCGAGACCGCGACCAACGCGATCATGGAGGCGGCCGAAAGCATCATGGCCGCCGATGCGACCGATCCGGACGCCTACAAGGCCCTGGTCGACGAGAAGATGCTCGTCATCTTCGAGGCCTGTTCCTTCCAGGACATCACCGGTCAGCGCATCCGCAAGGTCGTGCGCACGCTCGGCTGGATCGAGGAACGGCTGGCCAAGCTCGCCGACGCCTTGAAGATCGCCGACGGCGATCACGCCGAGGAAGAAGAGAGCGAGGAAGAGAAGCGCATGCGCGAACTCATCCTCCACGGTCCCCAGCACGAAGGCGAGGGCGTCAGCCAGGACTTCGTCGACGACGTCTTCTCCGCCAACGATCAGGACGACATCGACGCGCTGTTCCGCTGAACCGCGACGATCGGGTCACGATTTTCAAAAGCCGCACGTGGTTCGCGCCGCGTGCGGCTTTCGCGTTTTCACCTCGGTTTCACCGGCGCGGTCCGACCAGGGCGAAATAGAGCCCCTGCGGATCGTTCGCCTGAACGATGAAGGCGCCGCCGGGAACCTCCATCGGACCGTTGACGATCGCGCCGCCGCCGGCCTTGGTCCGTTCGATCGCGGCGTCGATGTCGTCGACCGCGAAATAATACCCCCAGAACGCCCGGTCGCCGTGCGGGTTCTTCATCATGCCGCCGATCGCGCCGCGGTCGGAGGCGAAGAGCTGGTAGTCGCCGAGGCCGGGCATCGGGTAGGTCTGGTCCTTCCGCCAGCCGAACAGAGCCGCATAGCCGGCGAAGGCGGCGACCGGGTCGGCCGTGAGCAGTTCGTGCCAGCCGATCGACCCCGGCGACATCGTCGGCAACGGCGTCGTCTCATAGGTCGGCGCGAAGAGGCCGAGCGGCGCGCCCTGCGGATCGGCGACGACGGCGAACCGGCCGACGCCCTCGACGCTCATCGGGCCGAAGAGGAGACGCCCGCCGGACGCCGTCATTCGCGCCGCCGTTTCGTCGACGTCGTCGACCCCGACATGGCCGAGCCAGCCGAACCGGTCGGCGTCGTCGCATCCCGGCGCCGGCTGCATCACCCCGACGACCGGCCGCTCGCCGACCTTGGCCAGGGTGTAGACGCCGCCGGGCATCCCCGAATCGGCCATCGTCCAACCGACCACGTCGCCGTAGAAGGCCTCCGCCGCCGCCTTGTCGGGCGTCGTGAGTTCGTACCAGACGAAATCCCGAACCTGCATCTCTCGCCTCCTCTTTCGGATCGGTCGAACGCATCGAACCGACCTCGCGCCGGACCGTTCGTCGCCGCGCGCCCTCCGTCTCCGCGCGCTTGACAGAAAAGGTTGATATCAACATTGTCGACGTATGTCGATTCCCGTTCCCTATGAGACCACGCTCGAAGTCCGCGACGCCTGTCTCTGCCTCCATGCCCAGAGGGCGGCGCGCGCGCTCGCCCGTCGCTTCGACGAGGTGTTGCGCCCGGTCGGTCTGACCAACGGACAGTTCTCGCTGCTGATGGCGCTCAATCGGCCCGAACCGCCGCCGCCCGGCCCGGTCGCCGCCCTTCTCGCCATGGATCGAACCACGCTCGCCGCCGCATTGCGGCCGCTCGAACGGCGCGGCCTCGTCGAAAATCGCGTCGATCCCGCCGATCGACGGGCGCGCCGGCTGGTCCTCACCGAGGCCGGGCGAGGGCTACTTTCCGAAGCCGTGCCGATCTGGCGGACCGCGCATCGTCGATTGGAGGAGGAGACGCCGGGCCTCGACGCCGATCTCGCCCGAACGATGTTGCGCGCGCTCGCCGCGCCGCTCGCCGCGGGTCCCGATCGGAAGGCGGCCGCCGCCGCCGCGCCGTCAGCTCCGTGAGGTGACGCCCGGCGGGACGATGCGGATGCCCGCTCGCGGCTCCGCCTCGCCGGCCGGCTTCGTCGGCGTCGCCCGTTCCGGCGCGCGCTTGGAGCGCATCAGGCTCGCCGAGAGGCGCGCCGCCGGGCTGTCGCCGCGGCCCGGCTTGGCGCGCGTCTCCGCCGCCGCCGCTTCCGCCGCGCCCCGCTCGCCGCGTCCGCGCTCGGCCTCCGCCGTTCGCGACGGCTGCGCCGCCCGGGCGAGCGCCCCGGCCGTCCGCTCCGCCGTCGACAGATCGACGCGCACCGGCCGCGGCGGGGCGAACAGGTTGCCCTGGCCGAGCCGGACGCCGTAGTCGAGCAGGTCGATCACTTCCGCCTCGCGTTCGACGTGGTCGGCGATCAATTCCATGCCGAAGCGGCGGAAATAGTCGGTGAGATCGACCGGATGGATGTCGGCCCCGAGTTCGTCGGCCCGATGCAGCAGCCGATCGGCCGAGATCTTGACGAAGCGGAAGCCGCGATCGGCCATGTTCTGGAAGCTGATCTTGAGATCGCCGACCTGATCGACCGAGAAGCGGAAGCCGATCTCCTTGAGCGCCCGCATTCCCTCCTGCTCGATCGGCCCCATCGCCCGCACCGCGGCCTGCGGGAACTCGAGCACCAGCATGTCGGCGAGATCGCGGTTCTTCTCCATGAAGGCGAGGAAGTCGCGGAAGAAGCCGGGATGGCCGAGGCTCGCCGCCGAGAGATTGAGGAACACCCCGATCTCCCGCGACCGCTCGGCGAGGCGGCGTAGGATCGCCATCGACTTGAGCAGGATCTGCTCGTCGATCGCCGCCATGTAGCCGCGGGCTTCGGCGATCGGAATGTAGTCGGACGGATGGATCGTCTCGCCGTCGTCGCCGCGCAGCCGGCTCAGCGATTCGTAATAGCGGATCTTGCGCTGAGGCAGCCCGACGATCGGCTGCAGATGCACGTCGATCCGATCGGCGTCGATCGCCCGTCGCACCAGCGCCAGGAACTGGTCCTCGTCGAGATCGGCGAAGCGCTCCGGCACCAGCGGCGAGCGTGGCCCCGATCGCGCCGGCCGCGGCGTCGCCTGTGGCGTCACGGGGGCCGCCTTCGCGCCGCCGCCGATGATCGCCGCCTCGCGGGCCTCGGCGAACTGCACTTCGAGGTCGGCGACCGCTTCGATCACCTGCCGCGTCAGCGTGCCGATCACCTCGATTTCGGCGACCATCTGATCGATTTCGTCGCGCGCCGTGTCGCGTCGCCCGGCTTCCAGCGCCTCGATCCGCCGCTCCAGCGCGTCGAAGTCGGCGGCGAGCCCGCCGATGCGGCGATCGAAATATTCGATCTGCAACCCGTCCGTCCCGCCGACCCGCCGCGTCGTCGCCCAGCGCAACGTGACCAGCGCCAGCAGCGCCACCCCCATCACCGCGAAGGAGGTCGCTCCGCCGGCCGCGAACTGCCAATGCGCGATCGCTCCGGCGGCGGCCGCGACGATCGGAATGCAGGTCGCGATGAAGAGATCGGCGAAACGGCGCATGGGTCGGTCCGACGCGACGGCGGCGCCGTCGCAGGAGGTGCTTCGCGCCACCATGCCTGATTCACTTCCGCGAGGCCAATCGACGGACGCCTCCGTCGAGCGGTCCTAGAGGGGTTTTCCACGGCGACGCGGCGTCGCCAAGGCGGTCTCGCAGCCGTGATCGGTCGCCGCTTGACCGTGGTCGCCGCGATGACGATGTTCCCGGCGAGAGTTGGGTTCGGCCGCCCCGTCGCGGCCCCGCGAAAGGTCGAGACGACATGATCACCCTGAAGATCGAAGGCATGACCTGCATGGGCTGCGTCCAGTCGGTCGAGCGCGCCCTGAAGAAGGCCGACCCGACCGCCGCCGTGAAGATCGATCTCGACAGCGGCCGGCTCGATCTCGACGGCGCGCTCGACCGCGCCGCCGCCAAGGCGGCGATCGAGGCGACCGGCTTCGACGTCGTCGACTGACGCGCGGCCTGCCCTAGCGACAGGGCGTGCGTCGGAGCCGTTGCAACCGGCGGCGCGGCGGTGCATGAGAGGGGCTCCCGCCTCGCTCTCGGACCCTCGCGCCGATGACCTTCCTCCGCCTCTACCTGCGCGCCGTCGCCCTCGTCGGCCCGGACCGCGGCCTCGCCTTCGGCCTCGCCTTCGCCGGCGTCGTGCTGGCGCTGCTCGGCTTCGCCGAACCGATCCTGTTCGGCCGCGTCGTCGACGCGCTCACCCACGACCGCCCCGCCATGAGCCTGGTCGCGCTGTGGGCCGGCCTCGGTTTCGTCGGCATCGCCGCCGGCATCTTCGTCTCGCTGCACGCCGACCGGCTCGCCCACCGCCGCCGGCTCGAGGTGATGAAGTCCTTCTTCGAGCACGTCGTCCAACTGCCCGCCTCGTTCCATTCCGACGAGCAGTCCGGCCGTCTGATCGCCGTCATGCTGCGCGGCACCGACCATCTCTTCTCGCTGCTGCTCTCGGTCTTCCGCGAGCATCTGACGGCGATGGTGATGCTGGTCGTGCTGATCCCGGTGTCCTTGTGGATGAACTGGCGGATGGGCCTCCTCCTGATCGCGCTGATGGTCGTCTACGGCGGCCTTTCGGCGTTGGTCGTGCGCAAGACCCGCTTCGGCCAGGAGCGCGCCGAGGCCTACCATTCGGAACTCTCCGGCCGCGTCGTCGACGTCATCGGCAACGTCTCGGTGGTCCAGTCCTTCACCCGCCTGCAGGAAGAGGCCCGCGCCCTCCAGCAGATCATGGGCAACCTGATCTCGGCGCAGTTCCCGGTCCTGAACTGGTGGGCGCTCGCCTCGGTGCTGACCCGCGCCGCCGCCACCGTCACCATCATCTCGCTGTTCGCGCTCGGCGCCTCGCTGCATGCGAAGGGCGAGATCTCGGTCGGCGAGATCGTCGCCTTCGTCGGTTTCGCCGGCATGCTGATCGGCCGGCTCGACCAGTTGACGCAATTCCTGTCGACGCTGGTCTTCGAGGCCGCCGGCATGCGCCAGTTCTTCGACGTGCTCGACCAGACGACGACCCTCGTCGAGAAGCCGAACGCTCCCGCCCTGCAGGTCGCGGGCGGCCGCGTCGTCTTCGATCGCGTCACCTTCCGCTATCCGCGCTCGACCTCCGGCGTCTTCGAGGTTTCCTTCGTCGCCGAGCCGGGCGAGACGGTGGCGATCGTCGGCCCGACCGGCTCCGGCAAGTCGACCGCGCTGGCGCTCCTCCAGCGCGCCCGCGATCCGGAGGCCGGCGCCATCACCGTCGACGGCCAGGATCTGCGCGACGTCACCCTCGACAGCATCCGCCGCTCGATCGGCGTCGTCTTCCAGGATCCCGGCCTGTTCGACCGCTCGATCGCCGAGAACCTGCGCATCGGCAAGCCCGACGCCACCGACGACGAGATCCGCCGCGCCGCCCGCCTCGCCGAGGCCGACGGCTTCATCGAGGGCAAGCAGGGCGGCTACGACACCCGCGCCGGCGAACGCGGCCGCGGCCTGTCGGGCGGCGAACGCCAACGCCTCGCCATCGCCCGGGCGATCCTGAAGAACGCGCCGATCCTGATCCTCGACGAGGCGACCTCGGCGCTCGACAACGAGACCGAGCTGAAGATCAAGCGCGCCCTCGAGCAACTGGCCAAGGATCGGACCACCTTCGTCATCGCCCACCGCCTGTCGACGGTGCGCTCCGCCGACCAGATCCTCTACATGGAGGCCGGCCGCATCCTGGAGCGCGGCCGCTTCGACGATCTGGTGGCGATGGGCGGCTGCTTCGCCGCGCTGGTGGCGGCCGGCGAACTCGAGGACGAAGAGGCCGACGCGCCCGCCTCGCCGGCCTGACCGGCGGCGGCTCTGCTGCGCTGCGCCTTGACACTCGCCGCCGCTCTACCTATCTCCGAGCCACCTGCTGGCACTCGCGATCATCGAGTGCCAGCAGTCTCGATTTCCCCGGCGCGGTCCGGTTCGCCACGGCGATCGTAACCGCGCCGAATTCAACGTCCCTCGAAGGATATCGATCCCATGGCCACCACCTTCCGTCCGCTCGCCGACCGCGTCGTCGTCAAGCGCATCGAAGCCGAGATGAAGACCGCCGGCGGCATCATCATCCCCGACACCGCCAAGGAAAAGCCGCAGGAAGGCGAAGTCGTCGCCGTCGGCCCGGGCGCCCGTGACGACGCCGGCAAGCTGATCGCCCTCGACGTCAAGGTCGGCGACAAGGTCCTGTTCGGCAAGTGGTCGGGCACCGAGGTCAAGATCGACGGCCAGGATCTCCTCATCATGAAGGAGAGCGACATCCTGGGCGTCGTCGGCTGATCGAACCGAACCCGAGGCGAGCCCCATGCCGGGAACTCCGGGACACCCGCTGATCACCCAGGAATGGCAGATCGCGCTGGTGATTCTGGCCGGCCTCGGGATCGCCTACCTCCTCCACCGCATCGCCCGTCGCATCGCCGCGAGTGAACGCTTCCGCGCCGACGACGAAGGAGACGAATGAAATGGCTGCCAAAGACGTCAAGTTTTCCGCCGACGCGCGCGACCGCATGCTGCGCGGCGTCGACATCCTCGCCAACGCCGTCAAGGTGACGCTCGGCCCCAAGGGCCGCAACGTCGTCATCGACAAGTCGTTCGGCGCTCCGCGCATCACCAAGGACGGCGTCACCGTCGCCAAGGAGATCGAGCTCGAGGACAAGTTCGAGAACATGGGCGCCCAGATGGTGCGTGAGGTGGCCTCCAAGACCGCCGATCTCGCCGGCGACGGCACCACCACCGCGACCGTGCTCGCCCAGTCGATCGTCCGCGAGGGCGCCAAGGCGGTCGCCGCCGGCATGAACCCGATGGATCTGAAGCGCGGCATCGACATGGCCGCCGCCGCCGTCGTCAAGGATCTCGAGGGTCGCTCCAAGACCATCAAGACCTCGGCCGAGGTCGCCCAGGTCGGCACCATCTCCGCGAACGGCGAGAAGGCCATCGGCGAGATGATCGCCGAGGCGATGCAGAAGGTCGGCAACGAGGGCGTCATCACCGTCGAGGAGGCCAAGACCGCCGAGACCGAGCTCGACGTCGTCGAAGGCATGCAGTTCGACCGCGGCTACCTGTCGCCCTACTTCATCACCAACGCCGACAAGATGGTCGCCGAGCTCGAGGATCCCTACATCCTCATCCACGAGAAGAAGCTCTCCAACCTCCAGGCGATGCTTCCCGTCCTCGAGGCTGTCGTCCAGACCTCGAAGCCGCTCCTCATCGTCGCCGAGGACGTCGAGGGCGAGGCTCTCGCCACGCTCGTCGTCAACAAGCTGCGTGGCGGCCTGAAGATCGCCGCCGTCAAGGCGCCGGGCTTCGGCGATCGCCGCAAGGCCATGCTCGAGGACATCGCCATCCTGACCAACGGCCAAGTGATCTCCGAGGACCTCGGCATCAAGCTCGAGACCGTCACCCTCGACATGCTCGGCCGCGCCAAGAAGGTCGCGATCGCCAAGGAGAACACCACGATCGTCGACGGCGCCGGCGCCAAGGCCGAGATCGAGGCGCGCGTCGCCCAGATCAAGGCTCAGATCGAGGAGACCACCTCCGACTACGACCGTGAGAAGCTCCAGGAGCGTCTCGCCAAGCTCGCCGGCGGCGTCGCGGTGATCCGCGTCGGCGGCGCGACCGAGGTCGAGGTGAAGGAGAAGAAGGACCGCGTCGACGACGCTCTCGCCGCGACCCGCGCCGCGGTCGAGGAAGGCATCGTTCCGGGCGGCGGCGTCGCCCTGCTGCGCGCCAAGAAGGCCCTCGACGCGGTCAAGTCCGACGTCGCCGACGTCCAGGCCGGCATCAACATCGTCGTCAAGGCGCTCGAGGCTCCGATCCGTCAGATCGCCGAGAACGCCGGCGTCGAAGGTTCGATCGTGGTCGGCAAGCTGCTCGAGTCCTCCGACGCCGAGCAGGGCTTCGACGCCCAGACCGAGGCCTACGTCAACATGGTGACCGCCGGCATCATCGACCCGACCAAGGTCGTGCGCACGGCGCTGCAGGACGCGGCCTCGATCGCCGGCCTGCTGATCACCACCGAGGCGATGATCGCCGAGAAGCCGAAGAAGGACCTTCCCCCGATGCCCGCCGGCGGCGGCATGGGCGGCATGGGCGACATGGGCTTCTGATCCGAAGGATCGGAAGTCCAGAAAAGTCGCCCATCACGCGAAGTGGCGAAGTCGGGCGGGCCCGACTTCGCGAGGCGACATGGGCTTCTGATCCGGAAGGATCGGACCGGAGATGCGAGAGGCGGCCTTCGGGCCGCCTCTTCTTTTTGAGCGCTCGACCGGCGTGCGTCCGCTGCCTAGGGTGCGCCGGGGCATCTCGTCCCAGGGGGCAGACGATGACGAATTCCACGATGACGGCGGCGGTCGCGGCGCTGGCCCTTTGGCTCGCGACGCCGGCGCTCGCCAACGATTCGACCGCCGAGATCGCCATCGGCGGGCTCAGCCTGACCAAGTCCGACGTGATCGTCATGCAGAGCGAGGATCTCTTCGTCTCCGAGGCGAAGGTGAGCGTCGACTACGTCTTCCTCAACGCCTCCTCGGCCGACGTCGAGACCCTTGTCGCCTTCCCGCTGCCCGACATCGAGAACGGCGTCGAGGCGCCGGTGCCGGACTATGCGAAGGATCTCGCCTTCCGCACCACCGTCGACGGCAAGCCGGTCGAACTCGCCCTCGTCCAGCGCGCGATCTTCAAGGGCGCCGACGTCACCGAGCGTCTCGCCGCCCTCGGCCTCGAGGCCGCGCCGGTCTACGATCGCTTCGACCCGGCGGTGAACCGCCTCGCCCCCGACGTGCGTCAGAAGTTGGTCGCCGACGGCCTGATCGAGGAGGAGGGATCGGACGGCAAGCAGACGCTGTGGACTGCGCACTGGACGACCCGGACGACGGTGACCCGCACCCAGGTCTTCCCGGCCGGCCGGCCGGTGAAGGTGTCGCACGTCTACAAGCCGCTCGCCGGCGGCTCGGTCGGCGGCATGCTCGAAAAGCGATTCCGCACCGATCCCGAATACGCGGCGGAGGCCCATGCCCGCCAGACCAGATACTGCCTCGACGCCGATTTCCTGCGCGCCTTCGACGCCCTCGCCAGGAAGGATCCGCACGCCATCCGCACCGAGACCTGGCTCGGCTACGTGCTGACCTCCGGCGCCAATTGGAAGGGCCCGATTCGCGACTTCCGCCTCGTCGTCGACAAGGGCGATCCGAAGAACCTGGTCAGCTTCTGCGCCACCGGCGTCAAGAAGATCGCCCCGACCCGCTTCGAGGTCCGCTACAAGGACTTCACGCCGAAGCAGGATCTCAATGTCCTGATCGTCAAGACGGTCAAGAACGACTGAGTTCGAACGCGCGAATTCAGGCTCGCTCGGCCATCGACGTTGCGATGGCGCTCTCTTCCGGTCCTCTCCCCCCCCCCCTCGAGGGGGGAGGGGACGACGGGGGCGCGATCTTCGGAATGCCGTCGCCGATGCCGGCCCGACCTCACTGGAACGCCACTTCCTCGAAGCTCCGCAGCTTGCGCGAGTGGATCTTCTCAGCCGGCTGGTTGCGGAGCTTCTCCATCGCCCGGATGCCGATCTCGAGGTGTTGGCCGACCTGCCGGCGATAGAACTCGCTCGCCATGCCCGGCAGCTTCAGCTCGCCGTGCAGCGGCTTGTCGGAGACGCAGAGGAGCGTCCCGTAGGGCACCCGGAAGCGGAAGCCGTTCGCCGCGATCGTCGCCGATTCCATGTCGAGCGCGATGGCCCGCGACTGCGAGAAGCGCTCGACCAACTCCTGTTGGTCGCGAAGCTCCCAGTTGCGGTTGTCGATGGTGGCGACGGTCCCCGTCCGCATCACCGACTTCAATTCGTAGCCCGAGAGCCCGGTGATCTCGGCGACCGCCTGCTCGAGCGCCACCTGGATTTCGGCGAGCGCCGGGATCGGGGCCCACAGCGGCAGATCGTCGTCGAGGACGTGGTCGTCGCGCACGTAGCCGTGGGCGAGCACGTAGTCGCCGAGCTTCTGGGTGTTCCTGAGGCCGGCGCAATGGCCGAGCATCACCCAGGCGTGCGGACGCAGCACCGCGACGTGGTCGGTGATCGTCTTGGCGTTCGACGGCCCGACGCCGATGTTGACCATGGTGATGCCGGCGTGGCCCTTGCGGACGAGGTGATAGGCCGGCATCTGCGGCAGCCGCGCCGGCGCCTCGCCGCTCTCCGGCTCGCTCGCGCCCGGACGCCAAACGACGTTGCCCGGCTCGACGAAGGCCTCGAAACCGCTCGCCGGATCGGCGAGCGCCACGCGGGCGTGAGCGATGAACTCGTCGATATAGAACTGGTAGTTGGTGAAGAGGACGTAGTTCTGGAACTGCTCGGCCTTGGTCGCCGTGTAGTGCTGCAGGCGGGCGAGCGAATAGTCGATCCGCGGCGCGGTGAAGGGGGCGAGCGGCGCGGCCTCGCCGTTCCTCGGCGTCCAGGTGCCGTTGACGATGGCGTCGTCGGTCACCGCCAGATCCGGCACGTCGAAGACGTCGCGGATCGGCCGACCGATCCGGTTGGCGACGTCGTAGGTCACCGAGACGTCGCTCGACAGCGCGAAATGCAGCGGGATCGGCAGATCCGAGGAGCCGATCTCCACCGGCACGCCGTGATTGGCCAGCAACTGCTCGATCTGGATCGTCAGATAGCGGCGGAAGAGATCCGGCCGCGTCACCGTCGTCGCATAGGCGCCCGGCCCCTGCACGTAGCCGAAGGCGAGACGCGAATCGAGCCGGGCGTGGGTGTCGATCGAGATCCGGATCTCCGGATAGAAGGCGCGGATCCGGCCGTCCACGCGCCCGCTCTCCGCCACTTCCGCAAAGCGCCGGGCGAGGAAGGCGATCGCCTCCTCGTAGAGCGCGATCAGCCGATCGACCGCGGCCGTCGCGTCGGTGAAGCGGACGAATTCGGAAGGCGACGGGGTTTCGATCGACAGGGCGTGCATCGCGGCTCCTACTCGAAAAATCAGGCGGCGCGGGCGAAGCCGCGGGCGACGAGCATGGCGGTGAGGTCGGTCCAATTGCGGAAGAGGGCTTCCGCGCCGGCCGCCTTCAGCCGCTCGCCGTGCCCTTCGGTGATGTGGCTGCCGCCGAGAAAGCCGACCACCGGCAGTCCGGCCCGCTGCGCCGCCGTCACCCCGGCGACCGAGTCCTCGATCACCAGACAATCGGCCGGGTCCGATCCCATCTGCGAGGCGGCGAAGAGGAAGACGTCCGGCGCCGGCTTCGGCCGCTTCACCTGGCTCGCCGAGAAGACGTGGCCGTCGAAGAGATCGATCAGGCCGGTCGTGCCGAGATTGGCGACGAGCGCCGGCAGCTGCGTCGAGGAGGCGACGCAGTGGGACGCGCCGGCCGCCGCCACCGCTTCGACCGCCGCCCGCGCCCCCGGGATCGGCTCGAGCTCGCGCGAGAAGACGTCGCGGACATGGGCGAGATGGGCCTCGAAGAAGCCTTGCGGCAGCGGTCGGCCGAGTTCGCGCTCGAGCGTCGCCCAGACCTCGCGGGTGGTGGTGCCGGCGAAGCGGCGGCAGATCTCTTCCGCCGTGGTCGGCAGGCCGAGTTCGGTGATCGCTTCCGCTTCGAGCCGGGCCGCTACGATTTCGCTGTCGATGAGGACGCCGTCGCAATCGAAGATGACCAACATGGATTGTCCCGCGAGTCGGTGGAGTGTCTCCGCCCTTTGTAGGGGGGCTTCGTGACGACGAGAAGGGCCCGCCCACTGATTTCGTGTGCCGGCGTCGGCCTTTACCCCGCCTTTACCGTGATCGTCGAGCATGGACGCATCGAGTAGCCGCGTAGTCACAGGCGAGTGCGTTCATGTCCCAGTCGCGTATCCGGACGGCCCGTGCGGGCTCGCCTGTTCCCTCTTCCACGCCTGCGGGCGACCTCGCGCCCTGGCTCGACCGCATCTTCGTCGGCGATTGCGTCGCCGAACTGGAGAAGCTGCCGGCCAAGTCGGTCGACCTCGTCTTCGCCGATCCGCCCTACAATCTGCAACTGGCCGGAGCGCTGCATCGTCCCGATCAGAGCCTCGTCGACGCGGTCGACGACGATTGGGACCGCTTCGACAGTTTCGAGGCCTATGACGCCTTCACCCGCGCCTGGCTGCTCGCCGTGCGCCGCGTGTTGAAGCCGAACGGCGCGCTCTGGGTGATCGGCTCCTATCACAACATCTTCCGCGTCGGCGCGATCCTGCAGGACCTCGGCTTCTGGATCTTCAACGACGTCGTCTGGCGCAAGACCAACCCGATGCCCAACTTCAAGGGCAAGCGCTTCCAGAACGCCCACGAGACACTGATCTGGGCCGGCCGCGACAAGGACGCCAAGAAGGTCACCTTCAACTACGACGCGCTGAAGGCCTTCAACGAAGACACCCAGATGCGCTCCGATTGGACGATCCCGATCTGCACCGGCGGCGAGCGTCTGAAGAGCGAGACCGGCGACAAGGTCCATCCGACCCAGAAGCCGGAGGGTCTGCTCCATCGGATCTTGCTCGCCTCGTCGAACCCCGGCGACGTCATCCTCGATCCCTTCTTCGGCACCGGCACCACCGGCGCGGTCGCCAAGCGCCTCGGTCGCCGCTTCGTCGGCGTCGAACGCGACGAGACCTACGCCGCGGCCGCTCGCGCCCGCATCGACGCGGTCGTCCCCTTCGAGGCCGACGCGCTCGAACTGGTCAAGGGCAAACGCGCCGAACCGCGCATTCCCTTCGGCGCGCTGATCGAAGCCGGCCTCGTCGAGCCCGGCGAGATCCTGTTCGACGCCAAGGGCCGTCATCTCGCCAAGGTGCGCATCGACGGCAGCCTGGAGGCGCTCGGCCACACCGGCTCGATCCATCGGGTCGGCGCGCTGGTGCAGGGCGCCGAGGCCTGCAACGGCTGGACCTATTGGCACGCCTCGCGCGGCGGCGGCCCGGTCGTCCTCGACGACCTGCGCAAGGAATGGCGCGTCCGCCACGGCGGCTGAGCGGTGGCGCGACCCATGGTCGCCTCCGCAAGGTTGCGCATGGAAAACGCTTCGACACGGACGACCTGATCGATCACGGCACCAACGCTCCGGAGGATCGATCATGTCGCCGCGCCTCGACGTCTTCGCCGTCACCCTTCTCCTCGCCGGGCTCGCTCCCGCAACGGCCGAGGAGACCGCCGGCGAGAAGCTCCGCGCCGCCTATCCCGGCTTCGTCGATCGCGTCGAGGCCGGCGATCTCGTCCTGAAGTCCGGTCTTCGTGTGAGGATCGACGACGGCCGGACGAAGTCCTTCGACGAGCGCCTCGCCGATCCCGATCCCGACGACATGTTCGCCGATCCTTATCCGAAGGGCGCGCCGGTCGCCGCGCCGGCCAAGGATTTCGATCCAGGGCGTTATCGCAACGCCGCCTTCTTCGACGCGATCTACGGCGATTGCCGCAAGGGCGAGGTGACCAAGGCGCTGGTCTCCGTCCCTTGGGTGCCGAAGTGGGGCGGGGGGCATGTGAAGTTCTCCTCGCGCGCCGGGGCGGCCGAGGCGCTCGCCGCCGTCTCGAAGGAATTGGAAGCCGGCCCGGCGGAGTGGAAGCGCTATCTCGTGCCCTCGGCCGGAACCTACAACTGCCGCGTCATCGCCGGCACGACCCGTGTCTCCGCCCACGGCTGGGGCATCGCCATCGACGTGAACGACAGGGCGTCGGACTATTGGCGCTGGTCCGATCCGAGCGGCAGGAAGGTCGTCTTCAAGAACCGCATTCCCGCCGAAATCGCCGCGGTCTTCGAGCGGCACGGCTTCGTCTGGGGCGCGCGCTGGTATCACTACGACACCATGCACTTCGAATATCGCCCGGAAATGCTGCGCTGAAACGCGAAACGCCCCGGATCGCTCCGGGGCGTCGCGATGTCACGAGAAACGCGCGGCGATCACTTCGCCGCCGGCACGCCCGCGATCTCCTGGAAGGCGAACGGCATCTCGGCGTTTTCCGGATCGACGATGACGCGCACCGCGCCGACGATCTTCTCGCCCGGCACCTGCAGACGGGTGACGCCCGGCACCGCCTTGGTGTCGGTGCCGTAGAACGGCGTCACTTCGTAGAAGTGGGCGTCGCCGTTGATCAGCAGCACCGGCTTGCCATAGGCCTTGGCCTGCTTCTCGATGGTCTTCAGCGTGGCGACGAAGCCCGAGGCCAGCGGCACCTCCGGCTCGGTCTGCTTGATGTCCCACATGTCGGCCTGGATCGAGATCACCAGCGCGCCGAGTTTGTCGGCCTTGGCCTTCTCGAAGGCGGCGACGAGCCACTTCTGGTTGGCGGCGTCGCGCGCGAAGAATTCCTTGGCGTTGTCGAGACTGCGGGCTTCGAGGTTGTTGTTCGAGCCCGGAATGTTCGCCTGGACGAACATCACGCCGTTCATCACGAAGCGGGTGTTCTCGACGAAGGCCTTGCCGTCCCAGGCCTTCATGTCCGGCATCAGCTCGGACTGACGCTCGAGCGCGATCGCCGCCTTGCCGAGCGACTTCGCCTCGCCGAAGAACATCTCGCGGACCTTGTTCAGACGCTCGTTCGGGTCGAACTTGCCGGCCTTCTCGCGATGGCAGTCGGTCCATTCGTTGTCGCCGACGGTGTAGACGAGCGGCCCTTCGAACATGCCGAACTCGTCCTTGACCTTCTGGAAGTTCTCGTCGGAGCAGACGGTCGAACCGGCCTTGATGTCGCCCATGTGGATGGTGACGGCCGGCTTCAGCGCGTTGACCTTGCCGATCAGGGTCTCGAAGCGGGCGTAGTCGTCCGGCAGCTTGTAGGGCATGTCGCCGAGCGCGACGAAGGCGAAGGCCTTCGAGGAGCCGACTTCGACGGCGGCGGCGGGGGTGGCGACGCCGGCGAGGAGCGCGGCGAGAAGGGCGAGGCGACGCATGTGCGGTCTCCTGAGGAGGGGAATGGAACGGCGCGCATCCTCGTCACGCTCGACGACGGTTCCATGACGGTCCGTCACGATATTGCGCCGGCTCACTCGGATGGGCCCCGCAGAGCGTGAGAAATCGCCTTGCGAAAAACGGTCGGCAGCGCCTCGCCGGAAAGCGCGTCGGGCTTCGACCACCAATGTCCTTCCGGCGCCGGCGTGTCGGCTGCGACGTCGGCCCGCATCACGGCGAGCTCCAGATGGAAGTGGGTGAAGGTGTGGTCGACGTGTCCGGCGAGGCGCCGCCAGCGGCCTGGAACCGGCGGCGTCGCCGCGGTCGCTTCGCTCCCCCGCTCGACCCAGACCGACCCCGGCGTCTCGCTCATGCCGCCGAGCAGTCCCTTCGGCGGCCGCCGGCCGAGCAACACCGCGCCGTCGGCTCTGACCGCCACGAAGGTCGTGCCGATCCGCGTCGGTCGCGGACGCTTCGCCGCCCGGCGCGGCAGCGCCTCCGGCGATCCGCCCGCCCGCGCGGCGCAGGGCTCGCGCCAGGGGCAGAGCCCACAGGCCGGCTTCTTCGGCGTGCAGATCGTCGCGCCGAGATCCATCATCGCCTGCGCGAAGTCGCCCGGCCGTTCGCGCGGCGTCAGCGTCGCGGCCGAACGGCGGATCTCCGGCTTCGCCGCCGGCATCTCGGCCTCGATCGCGAACAGCCGCGCCACGACGCGTTCGACGTTGCCGTCGACCACCGTCGCGGGCCGGTCGAAGGCGATCGCCGCGATCGCCGCCGCCGTATAGGGACCGACGCCGGGCAACTCCGCGAGCTCGGCTTCGCTTTCGGGGAAACGGCCGCCCAACTCGCGCGCCACCCGCTCGGCGCAGGCCTTGAGATTGCGGGCCCGGGAATAATAGCCGAGCCCGGCCCAGGCCTTCATCACCTCGGCCTCGTCCGCCTCCGCGAGATCCCGGACGCTCGGCCAGCGCGCCGTGAAGGCCTCGAAATAGGCCTTCACCGCCGCCACCGTCGTCTGTTGCAGCATGATCTCGGAGAGCCAGACCCGATAGGGATCGGCGACGACGCCCTCGGCGCGGTCCGACGGCGTCACCCGCCACGGCAGGCGGCGATGGTGGCGGTCGTACCA
The DNA here is from genome assembly GCA_021286855.1 of Hyphomicrobiales bacterium. Taxonomy (GTDB): domain Bacteria; phylum Pseudomonadota; class Alphaproteobacteria; order Rhizobiales; family Ancalomicrobiaceae; genus Pinisolibacter. Next base: position 211,220 of record JAJTBO010000001.1, read on the forward strand.
GGCGAGGAGGTCGGCGGCGGCGGCGCGCGGAAGCGAAGCGGTCATCTCTCCGAGGTAGCGTCGGAAGAGCGGGGAGAAAAGCCTTCGGGCCTTGCTTCCGCCGTTCTCCCCCGACAAGGTGCCGCCATGGCGAGCCCGACCGCACCGCGACCGACCGGACGACGCCGACGCGGCCCCGCCCCCGTCGGCGAGCTCCTCGGCGACGTGCTCGGCCCGGCCGCCAAGAAGCGCGGCTTCGCCTCGACCGATCTCTTCACCCACTGGGCCGACATCGTCGGTCGGGCCTACGCCGACGCCACGCGACCCGAGCGCCTCTCCTGGCCGCGCCGCCTCGCCGACGGCGGCGAGGACGCCTTCGAGCCGGCGACCCTGATCGTCGTCTGCGAGGGCGCGCGCGCGCTGCTCTTCCAGCATGACGCGCCGCGCATCCTCGAGCGCATCAACGCCCATTTCGGATTCCCCGCCGTCGCCCGGTTGAAGATCGTGCAGAAGCCGATCGAACGGCTCGGTCCCGCCCGCCCACCGCGCCTGCGCGCCCTCGGCGCGGCCGAGGAGGCGCGCGTCGTCGGCCTCACCGCCGGCATCGAGGACGAGGGCCTGCGCGCCGCGCTCGCCCGTCTCGGCCGCGCCGTCGCCGCCGCGAGGTAGAGCGGCGGACCGGTCGAAAACGTCGGTTCGCGCCGAGATATCCCCGATGACGTGTGCGTGATCGGACCGGCGGGGGGCGACGTCCCGCCACAATCCGGCTATTGAAGAAGGATCGGACGCGATCCCGCGCCCCATCCGATCTTCCGAGGACCCGTCTCCGATGCTCAGCCGTCGCCGCCTTCTCGAAACCTCGACCCTGGCGCTGATCGCCGCCGGTCTTTCGCCCGTTTCGCCCGCTCTCGCCCAGGGCGTCTTCGACGCCGGCGAACTCCTCAAGCCCGGCGTCCTGCCCGAGATGAGCATGGGCAAGGCCGACGCGCCGGTCACCGTCATCGAATACGCCTCGATGACCTGCGGCCATTGCGCCCATTTCCACGAGACGGTCTTCCCCCATCTCAAGGAGAAGTACATCGACGCCGGCAAGGTGCGCTTCATCTACCGCGAGTTCCCGCTCGACGCGCTCGCCGCCGCCGCCTCGATGTTGTCGCGCTGCGCCCCCGGCGACCGCTACTTCGAAATGACCGGCCTCTTCTACGCCAAGCAGAAGGACTGGATCCGCGCCGACGATCCTGTCGAGGGTCTGTTCTCGATCGCCAAGCAGTCCGGCTTCACCCGCGAGACCTTCAAGACCTGCCTGACCGATCAGAAGCTGCTCGACGGCATCACCGCCAACCGCACCCGCGGCTCGGAGGCCTTCAAGATCGACGGCACCCCGACCTTCTTCGTCAACGGCAAGAAGATCGTCGGCATCTCCACCGTCGCCGAGATGGACGAGGCGCTCGCGCCCCTGCTCAAGGGCTGAGCCCGTCGTTCGATGGGTGAGGGGAGAAGGCCGTGCGCTTCACCCGGCTGCGGCTCTCGGGCTTCAAGACCTTCGTCGAGCCGACCGAGTTCCTGATCGAACCCGGTCTGACCGGCGTAGTCGGCCCGAACGGCTGCGGCAAGTCCAATCTCGTCGAGGCCCTGCGCTGGGTCATGGGCGAGAGCTCCTACAAGTCCATGCGCGCCTCCGGCATGGACGACGTCATCTTCTCCGGCTCCGGCCGCCGCCCCGGCCGCAACACGGCGGAAGTGACGCTGACCCTCGACAATGCCGAACGCCGCGTGGCGATGGCGCTGGCCGACGCCGACACGCTCGAGGTCACCCGCCGCATCGAGCGCGAGGCCGGCTCGAGCTACCGCATCAACGGCCGCGACGTCCGCGCCCGCGACGTGCAGCTGCTCTTCGCCGACGCCTCCACCGGGTCGCGATCGCCCGCCATGGTCCGCCAGGGCCAGATCGGCGAGCTGATCGCCGCCAAGCCGACCGCGCGGCGCGCCGTGCTCGAGGAGGCGGCCGGCATCACCGGCCTCCACTCGCGGCGCCACGAGGCCGAGATCCGCCTCAAGGCGGCCGAACAGAACCTCGAGCGCGTCGAAGACGTGCTGACCGAGTTCGAGAGCCGGGTCGAGAGCCTCAAGCGTCAGACCCGTCAGGCGGTGCGCTACCGCAATCTCTCCGCCGAGATTCGTGAGGCCGAGGCGACCATCGCGCATCTGAAGTGGCGCGAGGCCGTCGCCCGCGAGGACGAGGCGGCGCGCGAGCTCGCCGACGCCGCCCGCCTCGTCGAGGAGCGGACGCTGGCCCAGGCCCGCGCCGTCCGCGACGGCGCCGTCGCCGCCCATGACCTGCCCGAGCTGCGCCGCGCCGAGGTCGAGGCCGCCGCCGCCCTGCAACGCCTGCGCATCGCCGCGACCGAGCTCGACGCCGAGGAGCGACGGGTCCGTGACCGCCTCGCCGATCTCGATCGTCGCCTCGTCCAACTCGCCGCCGACGCCGCCCGCGAGGTGAGCCTCGCCGACGACATGGCCGCCGCCCTCGCCCGCCTCGCCGACGAGGAGGAGGAGCTCGCCGCCCTCGACGAGGAGAGCGCCGCCATCCTCGCCGACGCCGAGGACGGTCTCGCCGAGACCGAGGCGCGCTCGGCCGAGGCGGAGGCGGCGCTCGCCGCCGCGCAGGGCGCGCATGCCGAGGTCGAAGCCCGTCGCCGCGCCCTCGCCGAGGCCCGCCGCGCCGCCGAAGAGCGCAGGGCCCGCCTTTCCGCCGAGGCCACGACCTGCGCCCGCGACCTCGCCGCGCTCGACGCGAGCGCCGACGACGGGGCGCTCGACGACGCGCGGTTCGAGGCCGAAACCGCCGTCGCGATGGTCGTCGAAGCCGAGGATCGCGTCGCCGAGGCCGAAGAGGCGTCGCGCGCGATCCGCGCCGAGGCCGAAACCGCCCGCGCCGCCCTCGCCGAGGCCGAGCGCGAGCTCTCCCGCCTCGAGACCGAAGCCAAGACCCTCGCCCGCATGCTCGACGTCGCGGCGGAAGAGCTCTGGCCGCCGATCGTCGAGCAGATCTCGGTCGCTCCGGGCCTGGAAGCGGCGCTCGCCGCCGCGCTCGGCGACGACCTCGAGGTCTCCGCCGACGAGGGCGCGCCGGTTCATTGGCTGACGCCGCCCCCTGGATCGGGCGATCCGGCGTTGCCCGCCGGCGTCGAACCGCTCGCGACCCACGTCCGCGCTCCCCCGTTGCTCGCGCGCCGCCTCGCCCAGATCGGCCTCGTCGCCCGCGCCGAAGGTCCGCGCCTGCGTCTTGCGCTCGCGCCGGGCCAGCGCCTCGTCTCCCGTGAAGGCGATCTCTGGCGCTGGGACGGGCTCACCGCCGCCGCCGACGCCCCGACCGCCGCCGCGCGCCGCCTTTCCGCCCGCAATCGCCTCGCCGAACTCGAAGGCGCGATCGCCGAATGCCGCGAGCGTCGCGACGCCCGTCTCGCCGCCCGCGACGCCGTCGACCTGCGGGAAAAGGAGGGCGCCGCCGCCGCGACCGCCGCCGCCGAGGCGCTGCGCCTCGCCCGTCGCGACGAGACCGCCGCCCGCGACGCGCTCGCCCGGCTGGAGCGCGAGGCGACCACCCGCGTCGAACGTCGCACCGCCCTCGCCGCCGCCGCCGCCCGCCTCGCCGCCGAAATCGACGAGGCCGCCGGGCGCGCCGAGGAGGCCGCCGCCGCGAGCGCCGACCTGCCCGAAACGCGCGACCTCGAATTGGCGCTCGCGGAAGCCCGCGCCCGCGTCTCGATCGAACGCGCCGCCGTCGCCGAGGCCCGCGCCGCCCGCCAGACCCACCTGCGCGAGGCCGAGGCCCGCGCCCGCCGCCGCGCCGCCGTCGCCGCCGAGCGCCAGGGCTGGGCGAGCCGCGCCGCGAGCGCCGAACGTCAGGCCGCGGTGATCGCCGAGCGACGCGCCGAGGCCGAGGCCGAGCGCGACGACCTCCTCGATCGTCCGGCCGACATCGAGGAGGCCCGCGCCCGCCTCGCCGGCGAGATCGCCAAGGCGGAGACCGCCCGCGCGACGGCCGCCGACGCGCTCGCGCTCGGCGAGCGCGCGCAGGCCGAGGCCGACGCCGTCGCCCGCGCCGCGCTCGAGGCGCTGTCGACGGCGCGCGAGGCCAAGGGCCGCATCGAGGAACGGCTGGTCGCCGCCGCCGGCCGCCGCGCCGAGATCGCCGCGGAGATCGCCGAGCGCTTCGAGGTCGCCGCCGAAGCGCTCGCCGCCCGTCTCGCCCTTTCCCCCGACGCGCCGCCGCCCGACGAACTGGCGACCGAACGCCGTCTCGAACGGCTCAAGGTCGAGCGCGACAAGCTCGGCCCGGTCAACCTGCGCGCCGAGGACGAACTGCGCGAGACCGAGACCCGGCGCGACGAACTGCTCGCCGAACGCGACGAGCTGGTCGAGGCGATCCGCCGCCTGCGCGCCTCGATCGGCACGCTGAACCGCGAGGCGCGCGAACGCCTGATGGCCGCCTTCGACCGGGTGAACGGTCATTTCCGCGAACTCTTCACCCATCTCTTCGGCGGCGGCGAGGCCGAACTGCAACTCGTCGAGAGCGACGATCCGCTCGAGGCCGGGCTGGAGATTCTCGCGCGCCCCCCCGGCAAGAAGCCGGCGACGCTGACGCTGCTCTCCGGCGGCGAACAGGCGCTGACCGCGCTCGCCCTGATCTTCGCGGTGTTCCTGACCAATCCCGCCCCGATCTGTGTCCTCGACGAGGTCGACGCGCCGCTCGACGACGCCAACGTCGAACGCTACTGCGATCTGCTCGATCGGATGACCCGGCTCACCGACACCCGTTTCGTCGTCATCACCCACAATCCGATCACCATGGCGCGGATGAATCGCCTGTTCGGCGTGACCATGTCGGAGCGGGGCGTCTCCCAGCTCGTCTCGGTCGATCTGGAGCGCGCCCACCGCATCGTCGAGCCCGCTCGGGCGGGCTGAGCCGCAGTGCGACAAAATCTTCGCCGGACGACGATTATCCTATTGTTTTCATGAGGATAAACTAAAGTCGTGGCTCCTTGACAGGCTTTCCGCCCGCCACTATGGTGCGCCCGGTTTCGAAGGTGGGACCGGCGTCGCCGGGCCTGCGAGAGTTGCGACGTCCGACGCGAGGGATCCCGACCATGATCGAACGATCGCCGGGGGGAGATCCGGAGCCGAAGCCGGCGAAGCGCTCCGCGGCCGCGACGTCCCCTGCCGAAGAGGCGGCCCTCGCCGCCCGTCTGGAGCGCCTCGGCGAGAGCCTCGAGGCGCGGCGGACGGCGGAGGAGGCGGAGAAGTCGAGGGGACGGTCCTCCGGCTTCGGGCGGGCGACCAAGATCGCCTCCGAATTCGTGGCCGGCGTGATCGTCGGCGGCGGCGTCGGATGGGCGATCGATCGGGGACTCGGCACCGCACCCTGGGGCATGATCCTCTTCGTCCTTCTCGGCTTCGCCGCGGGCGTGCTCAACGTCCTGCGCGCCGAGGGGGTGGTGGCCGACGCCGGCGTGCGTTTGCGCGAGGCGGGGCGGAATTCGGGGACGCCGACGGATCGCTCCGACGGCTGACCCTGGTCCAAGGGCGTAGAGCGCGCGGCGACGCGGCGTGCTATGCGAGGGCCGAAAATGGGAATCGAGATCCGTCGGGGCGTCGCGCCCTGCGCGGGTCGTGGGGATGCGTGCGTTCCGCGCGCGGGCCGGGTTCGACGCCGTGGCGGCGTCGACGACGTGAGAAGTGGAGACGGTCAGGTGGCAGCCGACAAGGTCGATCCGATCCATCAGTTCCATATCACCAAGATCCTCCCGATCCAGGTGGGTCACTGGGACGTCTCCTTCACCAACTCGTCGCTGTTCATGGCGGTGGTGGTGATCCTGACGACCGCCTTCCTGGTGATGGCCACCTCCGGCCGCTCGGTGGTGCCGGGTCGCTGGCAGCTCGTCGCCGAGATGAGCTACTCCTTCGTCGCCAACACCCTGCGCGACGCCGCCGGCAAGTCCGGCATGAAGTTCTTCCCGCTGGTCTTCTCGCTGTTCATGTTCGTGCTGGTCGCGAACCTGCTCGGCATGATCCCGTACTTCTTCACCATCACCTCCCATATCATCGTGACCTTCTGTCTGGCGATGCTGGTGATCCTGACGGTGGTGATCTACGGCATCTGGAAGCACGGGTTCCACTTCTTCGGCCTGTTCGTGCCGTCGGGCGTGCCGGCTGCGCTGATCCCGCTGGTGACGATGATCGAGGTGATCTCGTTCCTCTCCCGCCCGATCAGCCTCTCCGTCCGTCTCTTCGCCAACATGCTGGCCGGCCACATCACCCTGAAGGTCTTCGCGGGCTTCATCGTGACGCTCTCCGCCGCCGGCGCCGTCGGCATGGCGGGCTCGATCCTGCCGCTGGCCATGGCCGTGGCGCTGACCGCGCTCGAATTCCTCGTCGCCTTCCTGCAGGCCTACGTCTTCACCGTCCTGACCTGCATGTACCTGAACGACGCGATCCACCCCGGCCACTGAGGTCGGACGATCGCGGGCAGTACCCTTCCAAACAGTCGACCACCCGAAGGAGCATTCAGATGGATCCGCAAGCTGCGAAGTACCTCGGCGCCGGTATCGCCACCCTCGGCATGGCCGGTGCGGGCATCGGTCTCGGCACCATCTTCGGCAATTACCTCGCCGGCGCGCTGCGCAACCCGGCGGCTGCCGACGGCCAGTTCGGCCGCCTGATCTTCGGCTTCGCCGTGACCGAAGCTCTCGGCATCTTCTCGCTGCTCGTCGCGCTGATCCTGCTCTTCGCCTGATCGGCGAAGACGGAACGTCGTCGCTCGCCGGCCGTCTCTCGAAGGCGGCCGGTGACGCATGCGATCGAGACCGTCGTCGGCTGGTCGACGACGGCTGACCGGATCATACCGGGGCGGGACAGATGGCAGAACAAGTCCACACCACGGCCGAGGTGCAGCACGAAGGCGCGCATTCGGGGGCGTTCCCGCCCTTCGATTCGTCGACCTTCGCGTCGCAGATCCTCTGGCTCGCGATCACCTTCGGCCTCTTCTACGTGCTGATGGCCAAGGTGGCTCTGCCGCGCATCGGCGGCATCCTCGAGGCGCGTCACGAGAAGATCGCCCGCGATCTCGAAGAGGCGAACCGCCTCAAGGCCGATTCGGAAGCCGCCGGCGCGGCCTACGAAGCCGCGCTGGCCGAGGCGCGCAAGAAGGCGAACGACATCGCCTCCGGCACCCGTTCCGCGCTCGCCGCCTCGATCGACGCCAAGCGTCACGATGCCGAGCAGGGCCTCTCGACGAAGATCGCCGAGGCCGAGACCCGGATCGCCGAAATCAAGTCCAAGGCGCTCGCCGAGGTCGACGGCATCGCCGTCGACACCGCCGAGACCCTGGTCTCGAGCCTGATCGGCGAGGGCGTGGGCCGCGACGAAGTCGCCGCCGCCGTCCAGGCCGCGAAGTGAGGAGGAATCGATGGACGCCACCTCTCTCGCCACCCTCTGGGCCTTCGTCTCGCTGGTCATCTTCCTCGGCGTGCTCGCCTATCTGAAGATCCCGGGCAAGATCGGCGCAGCGCTCGACGGCAAGGTCGCCGCGATCGCCGCCGAGCTCGACGAAGCCAAGCGCCTTCGCGAGGAAGCGGCCGAGCTGCTCGCCGCCTACAAGAAGAAGGCCGCCGACGCCGAGCTCGAGGCGCAGTCGATCGTCGCCGAAGCCAAGACCCAGGCCGACCTCGCGACCTCCGAAGCCGAGAAGTCGCTCGCCGAGCTGATTGCGCGCCGCACCAAGTCGGCCGAGGCGAAGATCGCCCAGGCCGAGGCTCAGGCCGTCGCCGAAGTGCGCTCGCGCGCCGCCGACCTCGCCGTCGCCGCCGCCGAGAAGGTCCTCGCCGCAAAGGTCTCCGGTTCGGCCGGCTCCGATCTGGTCGCCAAGGGCATCGCCGAGGTCGCCGCCAAGCTCAACTGAGTTCGGCCGATATCGGACGCGTTCGAAGACCCGCCCCTCGGCGACGAGGCGCGGGTCTTCCTCTTTCCGGGGCCTGTTCGGGTTGGGCGCGACGTCGTCCGCGTCGCGGCGACGCGGTTCGAACCGAGAGATCGAAGGGGGCGGCGACCGGCATGACCCATTTCGTCTATTTCGCCTACGGCTCGAATCTCCTCGCCGCTCGTCTCCGGGCGCGCTGCCCGAGCGCCGTCTTCCTCGGCCGCGCCTCGGCCGTCGATCACACGACCGCCTTCGACGTGCGCTCGCGCGACGGTTCGACCAAGCTCGGTCTGCGCCGGAGGTCGGGCCGTGTCGCGCATGGCGCGCTGTGGCGGATCGACGAGGCGGATCGCGAAGGCCTCGCCGCCGCGGAGGGTGTGAACTACGTCGAAACGGACGGATTTGCGGTGATCGATGGCGAAGGCGGCGAAATCCGCGCAGTGACCTGGCTGCCGAAACGGCCGCCGGAGCCCGGTCTCCCTTTCGATTGGTATCGTGACCTCGCTCTCGCCGGCGCGCGCGAATGCGGCCTTCCCGCCGAGACCATCGACGGCTTTGCCGCGGCCGACGTCGCCGTCGATCCGATGAGCGACCGTCCCGGCCGCCGCGAGGCGCTCGCCGCTCTCGCCACGCCTTTCCGGCGCTGAGACCCGGTCCGAACCGTTCGGCTTCAGTCCCTCTCGAACAGATCCGCCGTCTTCGTTCTCTGCGCTCGCGCCTTGGTCGAACGGCGCTTCGGCTCCCGCACGACGCCGAGCGTCTCCGCGACGGGGGCGAAACTGCGCCGATGCAGCGGCGACGCCCCCTCGTTCGCCAGCGCCGCAACGTGCGCCGCCGTGCCGTAGCCCTTGTGGATCTCGAAGCTCCAACCGGGATGGGTCTCGCCGGCCCGCGTCATCAGCCGATCGCGGATCACCTTGGCGACGATCGACGCCGCCGCGATCGAAACCGACCGCGCATCCCCCTTGACCAGCGCCGTGCCGGGGCAGGGGAGCCCCGGCGGCACGTCGAGCCCGTCGATGAGAACGTGGTCGGGCGCGAGCGCCAATCCCTTCACCGCGCGCCGCATCGCATCGAGGGTCGCGGCGCGGATGTCGGTCGCGTCGATCGTCGCGGCGCTGGCGAGCGCCACGGCGACGCCGTGATGCGCCAGGATCTCCTCGAACAGCGCTTCGCGCTTCGCCTCGCCGAGCTTCTTCGAATCGTTCAATCCGGCCGGCGCCCGGGTCCAGTCGAGCGCCACGGCGGCGGCGACCACCGGCCCTGCGATCGGCCCGCGCCCGGCTTCGTCGACGCCGGCGATCCTGAGATCCGGCGCGCCGAGCGCTCGCTCGTGCGCATCGTCGGGGCCGCCGACATCAGCCGAAGCCGCCCGCCGCTTCGCCTCACGCTTCGCCATCGTCCGCCTCCGGCAGTCGCAGGACGCCCTTGTCGTCGAGCGGAAAGAACGGATTGTGCGCCACCTCCCAGAGATGGCCGTCGGGGTCGGCGAAATAGCCGGAATAGCCGCCCCAGAATGCTTCACCCGCCGGTTTGACGAGCCGCCCTCCCGAGGTGACGGCCCGCGCCAGCGCGGCGTCGACGCCGGCGCGGTCGGCAAGGTTCCAGGCGAGCGTCGACCCCCGAAATCCCTCGCCCTCGGCGCTCACCCCGGCATCCGCCGCCAGCGCTGCGCGTCCATAGAGCGCCAGGATCACGCCGTCCATGTCGAAGAACGTCACGTGGTCGTTGCTCATCGGCCCCCGCGCGAGCCCCATCGCCCCATAGAAGGCGGTCGCGCGCGCGACGTCGGCGACGCCGAGGGTGACGAGGGAGAGACGGATCGTCATGGAGCCTCCTCAGAACAGCGAGAGCTGGACGCCGCCGGGATTGGGCGGCGTGAACCGGGTGCAGTCGAGCCCGTCGCGGCGGCCGCGCGCCAGGTCGAGCCGTTTCATCGCCAGCTCGAACCGGCGCTTGATCGCGTCCGAATAGGGGCCCGCCCCGCGCATCCGTCGCCCCCAGGCGGCGTCGTAGTCCTTGCCCTCGCGCATCGAGCGGATGAGCGAGAGCACGTGACGATAGCGGTCCGGATGATGCTCGAGGAGCCATCCTTTGAAGATCTCCGAAACTTCGAGCGGCAGGCGCAACAGCACCCAGCCGGCCTCGCGCGCGCCCGCCGCCGCCGCCGCTTCCAGGATCCTTTCGATCTCCGGATCGTTCAACGCCGGAATGACCGGCGCGACCAGCACGCCGGTCGGCACGCCGGCGGCGGAAAGCGCCGAGATCGCCGCCAGCCGCTTCTCCGGCGTCGAGGCGCGCGGCTCCATCGAGCGCGACAGGCTGCGGTCGAGCGAGGTGATCGACAACGCCACCCGCGCCAGACCCCGCGACGCCATCGCCGAGAGGATGTCGAGATCGCGCAGAACCAGCGCCGACTTGGTGACGACGACGACGGGATGCGAGGTGCGCTCCAGCACCTCCAGCACCTCGCGGGTGATCTTCCACCGTCGCTCGATCGGCTGATACGGGTCGGTGTTGGCGCCCAGCGCGATCGGCCGCGCCTCATAGCCGGGCGCCGCCAGCTCCCGTTCGAGCAGCCGCGCCGCGTCCGGTTTGGCGAACAGCCGCGCCTCGAAGTCGAGCCCCGGCGACAGGCCCATATAGGCGTGGGTCGGCCGGGCGTAACAATAGGCGCAGCCGTGCTCGCAGCCGCGATAGGGGTTGATCGACCGATCGAAGCCGATGTCCGGCGAGGCGTTGCGGCTGACGATCGTCTTCGGTTTCTCGATCGTCACGGTGGTGGCGAAGGGCGGCAGATCGTCGAGATCGCCCCAGCCGTCGTCGAAGGCCTCGCGTCGTTCCCGCTCGAAGCGGCCGGAGACGTTGTCGGTCGCGCCGCGTCCACGTCGTCGCTCGGGCGCGACGCCGACGTCGGTCGCCGGGGGGGAAGGGGAGGTTTCGGCGGCGAGATTCGGCGTGTTCATGGTTCGATCATGCGCCATGCGAGAGAACAAGACAAGAACATGCCTCGAATTTCGGCTGTTCTCGTCCTTTCGCACGCTGGTCCCGCGGGGCGCTCTCGTTTATGAGACGAGAACGATGCGCGATCGGGCGGCGACGTCGATCCCTGTCGCGCGATCGCTCCAGGGGTCGGTCGCCATGTTGTCCGTCGTCGTTCCCACGCGAAACTCCGAAGAGGGCTTGGCTCGGACCCTGTCGTCGCTGGTCTCCGGCGCGGCCGAGGGCGTCGTGCGCGAAGTGATCGTCGCCGACGCCGGTTCGACCGATGGAACCCGGATCGTCGCGGACGCCGCCGGCTGCACGCTGGTCGAGGCCGAGGCCGGCTGGTGCGGCCGCGTCGCCGCCGCGGTCGGCGTGGCGCGCCGCGCGCCCTGGTTCATGGTGCTGCCGCCCAACGTCTTCCTCGACGGCGAATGGTTCCGCGAGGGGGCGAGCTTCATCGATCGGGTCGAACGGTCGGGACGCGGCGCGGCGACGATCGCCTCCTTCCGGCTCGCCTATGACGAATTCGGTTGGCGCGCCCGCCTCGCCGAGCGCCTCCAGGCCGCCGCTCAGGGTCTCTTCGGCGCGCCGCTGCGCGAGCAGGGCCTCCTGGTCGCCGCCGAACCGTTGCGCCGCGCCGCCCGCGCCGCGCCGCCCCAGGGCGGCCATGTCGCGTTGCTCTCGGCGATCGGGCGCTGCGATCGCCGCATCCTGCGCGCCGACGCCGTCGTGCTGCCGCCCTCCGACGGCGGCACCGCCGTGCCGAGCCTCCGCGGCCTCGTCCGCATCGCGCTCGCCGGCCTCGGTCCCGCCGTCGCCGACGAGCGCGGCTGAAGGTCGCCTCGCCCGTCGACGCCGACGCGCCGATCGGCGATCATGGCCCCATGGACGTCGCTGCGATCTTTCACGATCTCCTCGCTTTCGTCGAAGCCCACCGCGCCTTCGCCGGACTGATCTTCGCGCTCCTCGCCTTCGGCGAATCGCTGGTCGTCGTCGGCGTGCTGGTGCCGGCGACCGGCGTGATGATGGCCGCCGGCGCGCTGGTCGGGGCGGGCAGCCTGCCGCTCCTCGACGTCTGGGTCGGCGGCGCGCTCGGCGCGGCGCTGGGCGACACCGTCTCCTTCTGGGTCGGCCGCAGGCTCGGGCCGCACGTCCATCGGCTGTGGCCGTTCTCGCGCCATCCCGAGATGCTCGCCGCCGCCCGCGCCGCCTTTGCCCGCTGGGGCTGGGCGGCGGTGCTGATCGGCCGCTTCATTGGCCCCCTGCGCGCCAGCGTGCCGACCGTCGCCGGCATGAGCGAGATGCGCACCGGCGTCTTCCAGGCCGCCAACGTCGGTTCGGCGATCCTGTGGATCCCGGTGCTGATCGCGCCCGGCTCGATCGGCGCGGCCGCCTGGGATCTCTTTCGCTCCGGCGACGAGACCACGGCCGCTCTGCTCGTCTCCGGCCTCGTCGTGGCGCTCGTCGGCGTCGTCTGGATGTGGCGGCGGCTCCTGCCGGCGATGATGCGCCGTCCCGACGCCTGATACCGAGCTTGCGAAGTTTCGACCCGTTCGAAACTTCGCAAGCGAAGGCGAGCCGGAACGGGCGTCGGCCGGTCAGGCCGTGACCACACGAAATTTCGACGAGTCGGGATCTCGTGTGACGGGTATGTGACGACGAAGGCCCGGACGTCGCCGTCCGGGCCTCGCGAAATCGTCGATCGACCGATCGTCACATGTTCGGATAGTTCGGCCCGCCCGAGCCTTCCGGGCAGGTCCAGGTGATGTTGCCGTTCGGATCCTTGATGTCGCAGGTCTTGCAGTGGACGCAGTTCTGCGAATTGATCACGAAGGTCATGCCCTCCGGCTTCTCCATCCACTCGTAGACGCCGGCCGGGCAATAGCGGGTCGACGGCCCGCCGTAGACGCCGAGCTCCGAGGACTTCTGCAGGGCGGGATCGGAGAGCTTCAGGTGGATCGGCTGATCCTCCTCGTGGTTGGTGTTCGACAGGAACACCGAGGAGAGCCGGTCGAAGGAGATCTTGCCGTCGGGCTTGGGATAGACGATCGGCCTGCATTCGGCCGCCGGCTTCAACGACTTCGCGTCGGTCTTGCCGTGCTTCAGCGTGCCGAAGAACGAGAATCCGAACAGCTCGTTGGTCCACATGTCGAGACCGCCGAGCGCCACGCCGAGCACCGTGCCGAGCTTCGACCACAGCGGCTTGACGTTGCGGACCTTGAAGAGGTCCTTGCCGACCAGCGACTTGCGCCAGCCGGTCTCGTATTCGATCGGCTCGTCGTGGGCGCGGCCGGCGGCCAGCGCCTCGGCGATCACTTCCGCCGCCATCTCGCCCGACAGCATCGCGTTGTGGCTGCCCTTGATCCGCGGCACGTTGACGAAGCCGGCCGAACAGCCGATCAGCGCGCCGCCCGGGAAGGTCAGCTTCGGCACCGACTGATAGCCGCCCTCGGTGATGGCGCGCGCGCCGTAGGCGAGCCGCTTGCCGCCCTCGAAGACGTCGCGGATCGCCGGATGCGTCTTGAAGCGCTGGAACTCCTCGAACGGCGACAGATGCGGGTTCTCGTAGTTGAGATGCACCACGAAGCCGACGACGACCTGATCGTCCTCCATGTGATAGAGGAACGAGCCGCCGCCGGTCTTCAGATCCAGCGGCCAGCCGAAGGAGTGACGGACCGCGCCGGGCCGGCTCTTCTTCGGGTCGATCTGCCAGAGTTCCTTGATGCCGATGCCGAACTTCGGCACGTCGCAATCCTTGGCGAGGTCGTACTTGGCGATCAGCTGCTTGGCCAGCGATCCGCGCACGCCTTCGCCGATCAGCGTGTACTTGGCGAGCAGCGCCATGCCGCGGGTGAAGCTGTCCTTGGGCTCGCCGTCGCGGCCGACGCCCATGTCGCCGGTGGCGACGCCGATCACCCGGCCCTCGTCGTCGTAGAGGATCTCGGAGGCCGCGAAGCCCGGATAGATCTCGACGCCCAGCGCTTCCGCCTTGCCGGCGAGCCAGCGGCAGACGTTGCCGAGGCTGACGATGTAGTTGCCGTGGTTGTTCATGAGCTTGGGCATCATGAAATTCGGCAGGGTGATCGCGCCGGCCGGTCCGAGCACCTGGAAATGGTCGTCGATGACCGGGGTCTTGAAGGGATGGTCGGGATCGTCGCGCCAATCGGGGAAGATCTTATCGATGGCGATCGGATCGACGATCGCGCCCGACAGGATGTGCGCGCCGACTTCGGAGCCCTTCTCGAGCACCACGACGGAGATCTCCCGACCGGTCTCGGCGGCGATCTCCTTGAGGCGAATGGCCGCACACAGGCCCGCCGGGCCCGCGCCGACGATCACCACGTCGAATTCCATCGCGTCGCGCTCGGGAAGCTCCATAGCCTCGCTCATGCCCAAGAACTCCTCCTCGCTCGCGCGCCGCATCGCTGCGATGCGCCTCCAGCCACGACCTTTTCGCGCCGCGGTATCGCCAGCCGGGCGATCCTCGGTCTATGATCCCCTGGATCACTTAGACGCTTTCGAACCTTCCGCCAAGGTGGAAGAAAGTGTCGTATAGGGAATAACGTCGCACCCCAATGCACGGCGCGGATCCGATCCTTCTTCTCGACTGGTATGCGGCGATGGGCGTCGACGTCGCCCTCGACGAAGACCCCGTCGACCGCTTCCTCGAGTCGATGCGCGAGGCGGAGACGCGGCGCGCCCGGGCGCTCGAGACGGCGGCGTCGCTCCGGGCCGTTCCGAGCGCGCCGACCGAGCCGTCGGAGGCTCCGCTCTCGCCGCCCTTCGAGGGGGCGCGCCCGCCGTCCGACGCCGCCCGCGCGCCTCGGCCCACGGCGCGGCCGCTGCCGACCGAACGGCCGCGGTTCGAGCCGCCGCCGCAACCGGTCGCCCGTCCGAGCCTCGGCGCGGTCGTGCCCGGCGACGCCGGCGTCGTGGCGGCGCGCGAGGCGGCCGCCTCCGCCGCCTCCCTCGACGACCTGCGCGCCGCGCTCGAGCGTTTCGACGGCTGCAATCTGCGTCTCACCGCGCGCCGGCTGGTCTTCGCCGACGGCGCGGCGGGAGCGAAGGTGATGTTCGTCGGCGAGGCCCCCGGCCGCGAGGAGGACGAGGCCGGCCTGCCCTTCGTCGGCCGCTCCGGCCGGCTGCTCGATCGCATGTTGGCCGCGATCGGGATCGCGCGCTCCGAGGTCTATATCGCCAATGTCGTCCCCTGGCGTCCGCCGGGCAATCGCACGCCGACGCCGCAGGAGACCGAGATCTGCAAACCCTTCGTCGCCCGCCAGATCGAACTGGTCGGACCGAAGGTGCTGGTCTTCCTCGGCGGCGCTTCCGCCGCGGCGCTCACCGGCGCGACCCAGGGCATCATGCGCCTGCGCGGTCGTTGGCTGACCCACCGGACGTCGATCGGCGAGGTTCCCGCCCTGCCGACGCTGCATCCCGCCTATCTTCTGCGCCAGCCGGCCCACAAGCGCCTCGCCTGGCGCGACTTCCTGGAGATCCGGCGGCGTCTCGACGGCGAAAACTGACGAAAATCGGTGAAATTCGGCCATTTTCGGCAAAATGGTCGGCGATTTTCACGATTTTTTCGACGGCTTGGAGAGGTTCGTCGGCGAAGATCTGACGAGGACGACGGGAAGGGCAGCGTCGGGAGGACGCGCCATGTCCATCACATCGGTCGGATCATCCTTCGACCAGATCTCACCGCGCACGGTCGCGCGCGAGACCGCGGCCAGCGCCCGCGCCGAAGAGGCGAAGTCGACGTCGGTCGACGCCGGCTCCAACGATTGGCCGCCGCGCACGGCGTCCGAGAAGCGCACCGCGCAACTCGAGAAGACCGCGCTCGGCCGTCTCGTCGCGGCGCAGGAAGAGGCGAATTCGAAGCCTGCCGTGTCCACGCGGACGGCGGCGTCCGCTTATGCCCGCTCGCGCTGAGACGTGAGACGGGCCGCATCGACGACGGGATCCGGGAGAGGGCGCTCTCCCGGATCCCGTCGTCATGGCGTTTCGGCCGATCAGTTGTCGCGGCAGACCCGGATGTGCCGGCCGGTCCGGGTGGTCACGACCTCCCAACGCGAGCAGGGGTCGCCCACTCCCACCGTCCGCGGCGGCCGGCGGGTCCCGCAGTCGCGGGTGGGCGGGCAGTTGCCGGGCGTGCCGTAGAGCACCAGATCGCCGTTGTCGGCGTCGCCGCCGCCACTGCCGCCGCCGGAGCCGCCGCCGCGACCGCCCTGCGATTGGGCTTCGGCCACGCCGGCGAAGGCGAGAAGGATGGCGGCCGCGGCGAAGGTGGCGAGAGAAGAAAGACGAAGAGCGCGCATGGGAGCCTCCCGAGGGTTCGGTGGGTTTTCATCTTCCTCGGCGTCCCCGCATTCGCCGCGTGACGCCTTGGATATCCGTTGGTGTCGCGAGCTCGGCGTTCGGTTCAACGAAATCGACGAGGTTGTTCGGTTGACTGAGGCCGGCGCGCGTGGCTAGGGTCCGCCTCGATTTCTCCCGCCGGACACGACGCCATGATCGATCCCCAATTGCCCGCCCACATGCGCCCCGATCGCTCCTTCCAGGGGCTGATCCTCACCCTTCAGCGCTTCTGGGCGGACTACGGCTGCGTCGTGCTGCAGCCCTACGACATGGAGGTCGGGGCCGGCACCTTCCATCCGGCGACGACCCTGCGCGCCCTCGGCCCCAAGCCCTGGCGCGCCGCCTACGTCCAGCCTTCGCGCCGCCCCAAGGACGGCCGCTACGGCGAGAACCCCAATCGCCTGCAGCACTATTATCAGTTCCAGGTGATCCTGAAGCCGTCCCCGGCCGATCTCCAGGATCTCTATCTGAAGAGCCTCGCCGCGATCGGCGTCGACATGAGCCGCCATGACGTCCGCTTCGTCGAGGACGACTGGGAGAGCCCGACCCTCGGCGCCTGGGGCCTCGGCTGGGAGTGCTGGTGCGACGGCATGGAAGTCTCGCAGTTCACCTACTTCCAGCAGGTCGCCGGCTTCGAATGTTCGCCGGTCTCCGGCGAGCTGACCTACGGCCTTGAGCGCCTCGCCATGTACGTCCAGGGCGTCGACAACGTCTATGACCTGAACTTCAACGGCCGCGACGGCCACGACAAGGTCACCTACGGCGACGTCTTCCTCCAGGCCGAACAGGAATATTCGCGCCACAACTTCGAACACGCCGACACCGCAATGCTGTTCGAACAGTTCAAGATGGCTGAAGCCGCGGCCAAGAAATACATCGAGGCCGGCTGGGAGAGCCCGGAGGAAAAGCGCCACCTGATGGCGCTGCCGGCCTACGACCAGTGCATCAAGGCGAGCCACGTCTTCAACCTGCTCGACGCCCGCGGCGTGATCTCGGTCACCGAGCGCCAGAGCTACATCCTGCGCGTCCGCGAACTCGCCAAGGCCTGCGGCAAGGCCTGGCTCGCCACCGAAGGCGGCGGCGCGAACGTCTGATCCTTCGGTCGCCGCCGGCCGCTTCGTTCGGCGTCGGCCGTCAGCGCGCGTCGAAGGCGCGGCGGTTCGCCGAGACCTGGGCGTGATGCGTCACCGCCCAGTCGGCGAGCGCGCCGATCGGATGGGCGAGCGTGTGGCCGAGATCGGTCAGCGCATATTCCACCTGCGGCGGATTGGTCGGGTAGACCGTGCGGGCGACCAGACCGTCGCGCTCCAGGCTGCGGAGCGTCACCGTCAGCATCCGTTGCGAGATCGCGCCGACGGCCCGTTTCAACGCGTTGAAGCGCATCGGCCCGTCGCCGAGCCGGAGCACGACCAGGACGCTCCAGGCGTCACCCAGCCGATCGAGCGTGTCCCTGACCGGGCAGACCGGCCCGTCGGTCTCGACGATCGGACCGGTCAATCCGGCGAGCAGGCGCACCTCGCTCATCTCGCGTGGTCTCGCCTCGTCCGGGGTGGTTCTCTCGGTGTGCCCAGCGTTCAAGAAGGTGCGTCCTTACATGGGTGGTCACTTCATGGCATCAGGTTACGGATCGTAACCGCCTCGCGATGATGCTCCCCGGCTCGTCGTTCGGCAACCCCGGAGAAGATCCCATGAAGATCGCCGTCATCGGCGCGACCGGCTTCGTCGGCGCGTCCGTCGTCGAGGAAGCTCTGTCGCGCGGCCATGTCGTCGTCGCTCTCGTCCGCGATCCCGCGAAACTCACCCCGCGCCCCGGCCTCGAGGCCGTGAAGGCCGACGCCTACGACGCCGCTTCGATCGCGGCGGCGGCGAAGGGCGTCGACGCCGTCGTCTCCGCCTTCAACCCCGGTTGGGCCGATCCCGAGATCGCCCCGAAGTTCACCGTCGGCGCGAAGGCGATCGACGACGGCGTGATCGCTTCGGGCGTGAAGCGTCTGCTGGTCGTCGGCGGCGCCGGCTCGCTCTTCGTCGCGCCGGGCGTGCAGCTCGTCGACACGCCGGAGTTCCCGGAGTTCATCCGCGCCGCCGCCGCCGCTGCCCGCGATCTTCACACGGACTATGTCGCCGGCCGCGCCGGCGTCGGGCTCGACTGGACCTTCCTGTCGCCGCCGGTCGGCTTCGGCCCGCACGACCCGAACAACGCCGCAGCCCGCACCGGCGCCTATCGCGTCGGCGGCGACGAGGTGATGTTCGCCGGCGCCGCTCCCGCGACGATCTCCCGCGCCGACCTCGCCGCGGCGATCGTCGACGAGATCGAGACGCCGAAGCACATCCGCCGCCGTTTCACGGTGGCCGCCGTCTGACGCGAGGCGTCGGAGGGGCGCGAAAGGGCGGAGCGATCCGGCCTTTCGCCCCCTCGGCGGGCTGGACACCGCCGCGCCCCGGCTCTATGCCTCGTCGCGATCCACACGCGAGCCGAGCCCGAGCCGACCATGCCCGAACTGCTTCTCGAACTCTTTTCCGAAGAGATCCCCGCCCGCATGCAGAAGAAGGCGTCGGAGGATCTCAAGAAGATGATCGCCGACGGGCTGGTCGCCGCGGGCCTCTCCTACGAGGGCGCCGTCGCCTTCGCCACGCCGCGCCGGCTGACCCTGCACATGACCGGGATCCCGGCGAAGGGCATGGACGTCCGCGAGGAGAAGAAGGGCCCGCGCGTCGGCGCGCCGGATCAGGCGATCCAGGGCTTCCTCAAGGGCGCGAACATCGCCTCGCTCGATCAGGCCCGCGTCGTCTCCGACAAGAAGGGCGACTATTACGTCGCCGATCTCGTCAAGTCCGGCCGCAAGGCGATCGAGGTTCTGGCCGAACTGGTCCCCGCCACGATCCGCGCCTTCCCCTGGCCGAAGTCGCAGCGCTGGGGCACGGGCGCCCTGCGCTGGGTGCGCCCGCTCCACTCGATCGTCTGCACCTTCGGCTCCGACATCGAGGAGCCGGAGATCGTCCCCTTCGACATCGACGGCATCCATGCCGGGAACGTCACCCGCGGCCATCGTTTTCTGTCGCCCGCGCCCTTCTCGGTGAAGCGCTTCGACGACTACGTCCAGAAGCTCCAGAACGCCCACGTGATCCTCGATCCGGAACGCCGCAGGCACATCATCCTCGAGGACGCCAAGTCGCTCGCCTTCGCGCAGGGGCTCGAGCTGGTCGAGGACGACGGCCTGCTCGACGAGGTCGCCGGTCTCGTCGAATGGCCGATCACCCTGATGGGCTCTTTTGAGGAAGAGTTCCTCGAAGTGCCGGCCGAGGTGATCCGCGCCACCATCCGCGCCAATCAGAAGTGCTTCGTGATGCGCTCGCACCACGTCGACCAGAAGCTCGCCGCGAAGTTCCTGCTCGTCTCGAACCTCGACGCCAAGGACGGCGGCGAGAAGATCGTCGCCGGCAACGGCCGCGTCATCCGCGCCCGCCTCTCCGACGCCCGCCACTTCTTCCACACCGATCTCGCCGACCTGCCGGACTACAAGGCCGAGGGCAAGATCCTCGACCAGCGTCTGGCCAAACTCCGCGCGCTGAACGTCGTCTTCCACGAGAAGCTCGGCACGCAGGGCGCGCGCGTCGATCGCCTGATCCGGCTCGCCGCCGAACTCGCGCCCCTCGTCGGGGCCGATCCGGCGAAGGCGGCGCGCGCCGCCGAGCTCGCCAAGGCCGACCTGATGACCGAGGTCGTCGGCGAGTTCCCGGAAGTCCAGGGCCTGATGGGCAAGACCTATGCGCTGGCGCAAGGCGAAGATCCGGCGGTGGCGAACGCCATCGAGGATCACTGGAAGCCGCAGGGCCCTTCCGATCGCGTGCCGACCGACCCGGTCTCGATCGCCGTCGCGCTCGCCGACAAGCTCGACGTGCTGACCGGCTTCTGGGCGATCGACGAGAAGCCGACCGGCTCGAAGGACCCCTACGCGCTGCGCCGCGCGGCGCTCGGCGTGATCCGGATCCTGCTCGAGAACGGGGTGCGGCTGAAGCTTTCGTCGACCTTCGCTCTGGCGCTCGCCGCTCTGCCGAAGTCCGGCGATGGCGTTCCCGCCGATCTCCTCGCCTTCTTCGCCGACCGCCTGAAGGTGCAGCTGCGCGACCAGGGCGCGCGGCACGACCTCGTCGACGCGGTGTTCGCGCTGGGCGCCGCCGAGAACCCGCAGGACGACCTCGTCCTCGTCGTCAAGCGCGTCGACGCGCTCGCCAAGTTCTTGGGCACGGACGATGGCGCGTCGCTGCTCGCCGGCTACAAGCGCGCCGCCAACATCCTCGACAAGGAGGAGAAGAAGGACGGCCGCGCCTACGCCGGCGCGATCGACGCCTCGCTCCTGACCGAAGACGCCGAGAAGGCCCTCGCCGCCGCCGTCGCCACCGCGACCGCGGCGTCCGCGAAGGCCGTCGCGGCGGAAGACTTCGCCGCCGCCATGTCGGCGCTGGCGGGCCTCCGCGCGCCGGTCGACGCCTTCTTCGACGGCATCCTGGTCAACGCCGACGATGCGGCGGTGCGCGAGAACCGCTTGAAGCTGCTCGCCGCCATCCGCGCCGCCTGCGGCACGGTCGCCGACTTCGCCCGCATCGGCTGAGCGGGCCGATCGGTCATGGTCCTGCAAAGCCCCGCCGGAGCGATCCGGCGGGGCTTCGCGTTTCCGCCCGGGTGGGTGTGATCCGCTCGGCCCGCATCGGTCGATGGGCGCGGGACCAGGAATGACGCCGTGCGCGATGCTTCGAGACGCGGGCCGCGGGCTCTCCTCAGCATGAGGCGTATGTATATGACTCAACTACTGAAAGCGCCTCATGCTGAGGAGCGGGCCGCCGGCCCGCGTCTCGAAGCATCGCGCACGGCAGACGACCCGCCCGCCCGCAGAGGAACGACCGCCTCGTACGCCCGAGAAGAGGCGGTTCTTCGTCCCTCATGCTTCCCCTGCGACCCGCGCCTCGACCCACCCGCGCGCGAAGACGCTCGGGTCCGCGACGCCGGTCACCTCGCCCGACACCCATCGGAGCGCGATCACGCGCAACAGCGAGGCGAAGTTGCCGACCTCGCCGCGCAGCTCGACCACCTCGTCGTGCAGGCTCGACAGGAACCGCCCGGTCGACATGTCGGAGGCGCGGGCGATGTCGTCGACGATCCGCCAGAAGGCGGCTTCGAGCCGCAACGAGGTGACGACGCCGGCGACGCGCACCGAGCGCGTCACCGGTTCGAACAGCGCCGGATCGGTCGACGCGAAGACGTGGCACATGGACGTATCTCCCCAGGATGCGCCGGAACCGGCCTCCTCGAGGAGATCTCTCGTTCCGCGCTCGCCGCCGCGGCGCCCGCGCCTCAGGCGTGGGTGATGCGGGTGCCGAGCACCGCCAGGAACTGCGCCATCCACGACGGATGGGCCGGCCAGGCGGGCGCGGTGACGAGATTACCATCGGTGACCGCGCCGTCGATGGCGATGTCGGCGTAAGCGCCGCCGGCGAGGCGAACCTCCGGCGCGCAGGCCGGATAGGCCGAGACCTTGCGTCCGTCGATGACGCCGGCCGCCGCCAGGATCTGCGCGCCGTGGCAGATCGCCGCGATCGGCTTGCCCGTCGCCGAAAATTCCTGGACGAGCGCGATCACCGCCGCGTCGAGGCGCAGATATTCCGGCGCGCGGCCGCCGGGGATGACGAGCGCGTCGTATCCTTCGGCCGAGGACGGGAATGCGGCGTTGATCGCGAAATTGTGGCCGCGCTTCTCCGAATAGGTCTGCTGACCCTCGAAGTCGTGGATCGAGGTGGCGACGCTCTCGCCCGCCGCCTTGCCCGGACAGACCGTGTCGACGCGATGGCCGACGGCGAGCAGCGTCTGGAACGGCACCATCGCCTCGTAGTCTTCGACGAAGTCGCCGACGAGCATCAGGATCTTCTTGGACATCGCTTCGCTCCCTGGGTTCCCTCCTTCGCGGGCGTTCTTCGACGCCGGAGGGTTCACGCGGGAGCATCGGCCGAAACGACGACGGCGGGGTAACAGTCGGCTACTACGCCGCGCGCGCCGCGGACGAAAAGCCCGCCGGATCGCTCCGGCGGGCCGCTTCCGTTCCTCGACGAGCGATCGCCTCACTCTTCGAGCAGCGAGCGCAGCATCCACGCGGTCTTCTCGTGGACGTCCATCCGCTGGGTCAGGAGGTCGGCGGTCGGCTGGTCGTTCGCCTCGTCGACGACCGGGAACAGCTTGCGCGCGGTGCGCGCCGTCGCCTCCTGCGCCGCGACGAGATGACGGATCATGTCGGTCGCCTTCGGCACGCCCTCGACCTCGGCGATCGAGGCGCGGGCCACGAACTCCTTGTAGGTGCCGGGGGCCGCGAAGCCGAGCGCGCGGATGCGTTCGGCGATCAGATCGAGCGCGTTCCACTGCTCGGTGTACTGCTCCATGAACATGACGTGGAGCGTGTTGAACATCGGACCCTTCACGTTCCAATGGAAGTTGTGGGTCATCAGATAGAGCGTGTAGCTGTCGGCCAGCAGCGCCGACAGTCCGTCGGCGATCGCCTTGCGGTTCGCCTCGTCGATGCCGATGTCGATCTTCGGGGTGTTCATCTCTCTTTCTCCTGGGTTCGGGGTTGCGGGCGGGGTGGCGTTCGAGGGGAGGGAAGGGTTCGAGGGGAGGGGCTCACCCCAATGTGGTGTCGAGCGCCATCATCAGCGCGAACCCGGCCATGAGACCGACCGTCGCAGGCGTCTGATGGCCGTTGCGATGGGTCTCCGGGATCACCTCGTGGCTGACCACGAAGATCATCGCGCCCGCAGCGAGGCCGAGTCCGGTCGGATAGGCGATCGCCAAGCCACCGGAGAGCCCGACGCCGAGGATCGCGCCGACCGGCTCCATCAGCCCGGTCGCCACCCCCATCAGCACGGCCTGCCCCGGCGTGTAGCCGACGCCGCGCAACGCCAGCGCCACGGCGAGGCCCTCCGGCATGTCCTGCAGCGCGATCGCGGTGGTCAAGGGCAGGCCGACCGTCATGTCGGCGTGCGAGAAACCGACGCCGATCGCCATGCCCTCGGGCAGGTTGTGCAGGGCGATGGCGAAGACGAACAGCCAGATCCGGCCGACCCGGTCGCTGCCCGGCCCCTGCAGGCCGACGGTCTCGTGCTCATGCGGCGTGAACTCGTCGAGCCCGAGCATCAGGAGCACGCCGAGCCCCATGCCGAAGACGACGATCGCCGCCGAAAGGCCGCGGCTGCCGGTCAGCTGCTGGCCGGCGTCGAGGCCGGGGATGATCAGCGAGAAGGCGCTCGCCGCCAACATCATGCCGGCCGCGCCGCCGAGCAGCATGTCGGAGAGCTTCTGCGGCATGGTCCGCATGGCGAGCGCCGGCGCCGCGCCGAGCGCCGTCGCCGCGAACCCGGCGAGGCCGCCGAGAAATCCGAGCCGCAACCCATCCGACGCGCCGCCGAGCAACAGCTCGACGAGGCTGCCGAGGACCAGGGCCGCCATCGCCAGGAGCGCCGCGCCGAGCCCGATCGCGATCGATCGATGTCGCCGGGCGTGCCGGCGCAACGCTTCGCTCCATCCCGCGCCGCGCGGGCCCGCCTCGGCCGTCATCGATCCGTCTCCCCTGCGCAAGGCCCCGAGCCCGGAGGGGCGGAAATCACGCGTCGTCTGAGAGATGGATTTTATTGCGAATAATTTGCAAAAGCAAGAAGGGCCGCATCCCGTCCGATGCGGCCCTCCGTCTCACCCGATGGGCGTGCGGCTCATTCGGCTTCCGAATAGTCGATCTTGCCTTCGGGGGTCTTCTTCCAGCGGTAGACGACATAGGCCGGCGTGGTGATGTCGCCCTTGGCGTCGTAGGAGAGCGCGCCGACCACGGTCTGGAACGGCTTGCCGGAATGGATCACCGCGGCGACCTTGGCGGCGTCGGTCGACTTGGCCTCGGCCGCGGCCTGCGCCCACACTTCGACGGCGGCGTAGGTGTAGAGAGTGAAGGCCTCCGGCTCGATCGACTTGGCGCGGAAGCGGGCGACCACTTCGGCCGAGCCGGGGATCTTGCGCGGATCGGGGGCGAAGGTCATCAGCGTGCCCTCGATGCTCTTGTCGCCGGCGATCGCGGCGAGTTCGCCCGAGTTGATGCCGTCGCCGCCCATCAGCGGCGCTGTGACGCCCTGATCGCGCATCTGACGGATGATCAGTCCGGCGTCGGCATGGGTGCCGCCGAAATAGACCACGTCGGCCTGCGCCGCCTTGATCTTGGAGACCAGCGCGCCGTAATCCTTCTCGCCGCCGTTGATCGATTCCGCCAGGACCGGCGTGACGCCGTGCGTGGCCAGTTCCTTCTTGGTCTCCTCGGCGAGGCCGCGGCCATAGGTGGTCTTGTCGTCGAGCACGGCGACCTTCTTGCCGGCGAAGGCCTTGGCGAGATAGGCGCCGGCCACCTTGCCCTGCTGATCGTCGCGGCCGCAGGTGCGGAAGACGTTGGCGAGCTTGCGCTCGGTGAAGCTCGGATTGGTGGTCGAGGGCGAGATCTCCAGGATGCCGTTCTCGGCATAGACGTCGGACGCCGCGATCGAGACGCCGGAGTTCAGATGGCCGGCCACGAACTTGACGCCGTCGCCGGCGAGCTTGTTGGCCACCGACACGCCCTGCTTCGGATCGGCCTGATCGTCGCCGACGATCAGCTTCAGCTGTTGGCCGAGAACGCCGCCCTTGGCGTCGATGTCGGCGACCGCCATTTCCGCGCCGTTCTTCATCTGCTGGCCGTAGACGGCGAGCGCTCCGGTCATCGGGCCGGCGACGCCGATTTTGATCTGAGCCTGGGCGGTTCCCGCCGAAAGAGCGAGGGCGAGAGAGAGAAGAACGAGACGAGACGTCATGACGAGCGGCCTTCTGTTCGGGCGTTCGGCCGGAGCGGCCGATCTTTGACGCCCGTCCACCTACGCCTTCGCGTGGCTACGAGCAGGCCCGGCTCCGCAAGGGAGAAATGCGCGCCCGACATGGGAAAAACGACGTCGATCGGAAGAATGTCTCGACAACTCTCTTGATGGGGGAAAAATGACCCTGAATTTGGGGCTCTTCCGAGCATCGAGCCCTGTCGGGGCGACGAAGGCGAAACCCGCGCGACCGCGCGAGCGAACGCCGCCTCCGTAACCCTCCGGACGCGGTTTCGAGAGGCCCCGGCCGAGGCGAGCGGCCTCAGCGCTCCACTTTTCGTCCCATGATCGCGAAACTGTAGCCCTGCGACCCGTGCGAAGAGAGCATCACCGCCTCGACGATCGGCTCGATCGAGGCGGTCGGCGCGGTCCAGTCGACGACGAAGTCCGCGCCGAGCCCGGCGCGGGTGTCCGGCTGCGTCACCGTCACCTGGATCGTGCCGAAGGGGCGCAGCGCCACCGGCCGGTCGAGATGCGCCTCCACCAGCCGACCGGCGGTATCGTGGTAGTCGATCCTCTCGATGACGATCGGCCGGTTCGCCGACGGATTGTGGATGGAGAGCGTCACCGAAAAGTCGATCCGCGTCGTGCCCCCGAGCGCCATGATGCTCGAATGGACCGGCGCATAGGTCCGCCCCTGGATGCCGGCGACGCTCGCCGGCATCGGCTGCAACGCATCCGCGAAGGGGGTGAGCTCGGCGGGAACAGGCGGCGCGTCGTCGGCGCGCGCCGAGGCGAGGCCGCAGGCGACGAAGACCAGGGCGAGGACAGCGCTGCGCATCGGAGAGCCTCGACGAACCA
This sequence comes from Hyphomicrobiales bacterium, assembly GCA_021286855.1. Taxonomy (GTDB): domain Bacteria; phylum Pseudomonadota; class Alphaproteobacteria; order Rhizobiales; family Ancalomicrobiaceae; genus Pinisolibacter. The sequence continues at coordinate 237,243 of JAJTBO010000001.1, forward strand.
TCGGATCTCCAGAGGCTAACGCCCCCGCGCCGCGCCGTCCACGCTGCGATGGTCGCGTGGCATGTCAGCCGAGCCGATTGCGCAGGCCCTCGAAGACCGACGCGAACTTGTTGACCAGATAGGGCGCGAACATCGTCAGTCCGGCGAGCAGGAACTTCACGATCGCCCCGGCCGAGGCGATGGTCGCGTCCGACAGGACCGCCTTTTCCGAGAAGGCGACGAGCAGCACCAGCGCGAAGCCGAGATAGGACATCAGGATGCCGATCAGCCCGAACAGGGCGATCAGCCGGCTGACGCTCGCCTTGAGCTGCGTCGCCTTGATCGGCTGACCGGCCGTGTCGGTCTTCGGCAGGCCGTTCGCGTCGAGCACCGACAGCTCCACCTCCTCCGACAGCGCGTCGGTGAGCGACCACGACGACGTCTTGATGAGCCGCAGCAGGACGACGAGCGCGAAGAAGGCCGAACCGCCGATGGTGATGCCGGCGACGATCCAGGAGAGAGCGGTGATCTGCATGGTCCGACACCTCGAAGGGCAGGAGAAGGGAACCGCCGCTCGGGCGGCGAAGCGTCGTCACTTCGTCCGGATCACCCGCGGCGCGTTCGGCTCCAGCGCCAGATCGAGCTCGAGCAACACGTCGGTTCCCTCGATCCAGGCGCCGACGGTGAAGCCGCCCCAGACCAGGAGCCGCCCCGTGCTCGCCTCGCCGTCGACCGCCGGGAAGACCAGCTCGCGCCGGACGAAACTGTCGTGCAGGAAGAAGTGGACGGTCTCGGTGAGCGGCGGCTCTTCGACGCGCCGGACGAAGAGTTCGATCGGCGCCAGCGGGTCGTCGGCGCCGCCGGCGGCGAACGTCGCCGAGAGGACGTAACCGTCGCGCGTCGCCAGCCCGCCGAACCGGCCCTTGTTGATGTCGCCGGGCGTCGTCGGCGGCTTCAGGACCGGCATCGGCTTCGACGCGGCCTTCGCCGGCGGCGCGGGTTTCTCGGGTTCTGCGACCGCCGATTCGAGCGCGGACGGTGGCGCGCCGAAACTCTGGGTCGCCGCCCGGAGCTTGGCCTTCCTGCCGAGGAGGTCGGACAGGTCTCGGCGCGCCTCGAGTTCGGCCAATCGCTTCTTCAGCCCGTCGACCTCGGCCTTCAACGTCGTCGCGGTGTCGTTGGCGGTCTCCGCCACTTTGACCACCTCGCGGCGGACCTCGAACTCCTTGTCGCCGAACTTGAAGCGCAGCACGTCGCCGGAACGCAGCAGCACCCAGGCGATCAGGCTCACCGCGAAGAGCTTCAACGCCGGATCGACGACCTTGTCCTCGAGCGGCGAAGCGCCGAGACCGGGAAAGAACGCGGCGGCGAGATGATAGGCGCCCGCCGCCAGCGTCGCCGTCGCGGCCACGCCGAGCCCGAGACGTCCCGCGCCGGCTCGGCCGGCGTCGGTCGAGGAGAAGTTTCGCGGTGTCGCCAAGGCGGCCTCCGAGCGTGGATGGACCAGGAGCGGGGATGCGACGTCGACGGCGTGGAACGCTTCGCAGGATGCGCGAATTGCTTTTGTTCTACAACCGAAATCTCCAAAGGTGGAGATCGTGCGTCTTGTCGGCCGCGTCCACTTCCGCAAAGGTGCGCGCCATGACCCGTCCCGTCCCTTCGCTCGACGAGATTCGCCGCGGCGGCAAGCCGGCCGTCGCCCGCGCCCTCACCCAGATCGAGACCGCCCACGGCTCGGAAGGCCTCGCGCGCCTGCTCGACGAGGCGACCGCGAACCCGAAGGGCGACGTGCTCGGCCTGACCGGACCGCCCGGCGTCGGCAAGTCGACGCTGACCAACGCCCTGATCACGGCGGCCCGCGCGAGCGGCCGCACCGTCGGCGTCGTCGCCGTCGATCCATCCTCGCGCTTCACCGGCGGCGCGCTGCTCGGCGATCGCACGCGCCTTCGCACCGACCCCGACGACCAGGGCGTCTTCGTCCGCTCGATGGCGGCGCGCGATCGGCTCGGCGGCCTCTCCGATCACGCCGTCGCCGCGATCGTGCTGATGCGCGCCGTCTACGACCTCGTCGTCGTCGAGAGCGTCGGCATCGGCCAGTCGGAAGGCGACATCGCCTTCGTCGCCGACACCGTGCTGCTCTGCATCCAGCCCGGCTCCGGCGACAGCCTGCAGTTCATGAAGGCCGGCGTCATGGAGCTGCCCGACGTCGTCTGCGTCACCAAGGCCGACATGGGCGAGCCGGCCCGGCGCGCCATGGCCGACGTCGCCGGCGCGCTCACCCTCGCCGCTCATTCGCCCGACGATTGGATCGCGCCGGTGGCGCTGGTCTCCTCGGCGAGCGGCTTCGGGCTCGACGATCTCGCCGCCGCGGTCGCCGGCCACGCCGCTTGGCTCGCCGCCGCCGGCCGCCGCGCCCGCCGCCGCGCCGCCCAGGCCCGGCACTGGGTCGAGGACGCGGTCCGCGTCCGGTTCGGCGCGCGCGGCCTCGCCGCCGTCGCCGACGATCTGATCCGAGCGGGCGAAGGCCCCTTCGGCGCGATGCGTCGGCTCGACGCCGATCTCGCCGGCCGCCTGTCGCGCCGTCGGGACGATCGGGATCGGTGATTTTCCGGGCGCGCTTAACGTTTTCTCGAGGTTACCGAGCGATGATCGGCTCGATCGGGGAGCGAACCCGTGGACCGTGGCGAATTTGCCACGGATCTCGATCGCCGACCGATCCGTTTCGGAGCTGGTATCGCGTATGCCGAAAGATCGCCGCCGCCGCCATGCGGCACGACGGGTGAAGTCCTCCTCGCGTCTGCGGGCGGCTCCCGTCCTCCTCCTCGGTCTCCTCGCCGTCGCCGTGCTCGGTCGGACGCCTTCGGGCGATCAACCGGTGCGCTGGACCGTTCGGAGCGCCGACGCCTGGATGTCCGAATGGGACGGCGTTCGCGACGTGCGCCTCGCCGCCGCGGCCGCCGCCGTGCATCTCGCCGCCGATCAAACGCCCATGGCCACCGGCGACGCGCCGGTCGCGCTGGCGCCGCAGCCGAGCGAACCGCCGGTCGTGGTCGCCGCCCGGCCGGTGGTGTTCGACGTCAAGCCGATCGTCGTCGCCGCCGCCGACCTGCCGCCGCGCGACGTGCCCAAACAGGTGCCCGACGCGCCCGAACCCGAATATACCGGCTCGGTGCCCAAGCCCGCCGTCGACGATCGGGCCGCGCCGCCGCGCGTCCACCCCTCCGTCAATCGCGGCGGCAAGACCGACCGACTGTTCGCCCCGACCCCGCTCGGACGCACCACCGAGCAGGACATCTTCACCAAGCCGACGCTCGCCGTGGTGCCGCCGTCGCAGGACGGTTGGCCGCCGGTCGCGACCATCGCCTCCCTCGCCGCGCCGCAGAGCGAGAAGGCGCTGCCGCGTCAGACCATCGACGCCTCGACCGGCCTCGACGGCGCGATCGTCGTCGCCATGGTCCGCACCGGACCCGGCCGCGTCGTCACCCAGTCGGCGATCGCCGCCCTCGGCGACCGCGATCGCGCCCACAAGGGCCGAGTCGTCCTGCCGCCGGTGCCGGAGGCGCAGGTGGCGCATCTGCCGCCGCGCTCGCGCGTCTGGGCCCAGCCCGACGTGCCGGCGATCGGCTACGCCAACTCCAACGACGTCGAATATCGCTTCAAGTCGCTGCTCGGCGACGAGGAGACCGGCGTGCTGCCGCCGAAGAACCCGGACGACCAGCTGCCGCCGTGATCGGGTGACGCATCGATGCGACGAAACGGGGGCCTCGCGCCCCCGTTTCGCATTCGCCGCCGTCAGCGCACGTCGATGTCGAGCCCGATGTCGAGCACCGGCGCGGAATGGGTGATCCAGCCGGTCGATATGAGGTCGACGCCGCTCTCCGCGATCGCCGCCACCGTATCCGGTCCAACCCCGCCGGAGGCTTCCGTCACCGCCCGGCCGGCGACGATCGCCACCGCCTCGCGCAGCGTCTCCGGCCCCATGTTGTCGAGCAACACCGCGTCGGGACGCTCTCCCATCGCCTCGCGCAGTTGATCCAGCGTGTCGACCTCGACCTCGATCTTGACCAGGTGGCCGGCGAAGGCGCGGGCCCGACGGATCGTCTCGGCGACCGAGCCGCACACCGCGATGTGGTTGTCCTTGATCAGCACCGCGTCGTCGAGGCCGAAGCGGTGGTTCGCCCCGCCGCCGCACCGGACCGCGTATTTCTCGAAGGCGCGCAGACCCGGCGTCGTCTTGCGGGTGCAGACGATCTTCGTCCTGGTGTGGGCGATCCGGTCGGCGAACATCCGCGTCGCCGAGGCGACGCCGCAGAGCCGGCCGAGATAGTTCAGCGCCACCCGCTCGGCCGACAGGACCGCTCGCGCCGACCCTTCGACCCGCGCGATCACGTCGCCCGGCGCGACCCGGCTGCCGTCCGAGATCAGTTCGGAGAAGCGGATCGCCGGATCCATCATCGCCATCGCCCGGCGGGCGAAGTCGACGCCGGCGACGACGCCGGTCTTACGCGTCACGAAGGTCGCGATCGCCTTCGCCTCGCGCGGGATCGTCGCCTGCGCGGTGATGTCGCCGGCCCGGCCGAGGTCTTCGAGGAGCGCAGCCTCGACCGCCCGGTCGACCAGCAGACGCGGCAGTTCCGGCAGATAGGCGGCGGGCATGGGCGCGGCGGAAGGGGAGGGGGACGGGGAGTTCATGCGGGGATCGCCTCGTCGGCGACGGAGGCGGCGATCTTGCGCGCCCCGTCGAGGGTGAGCCAGGTCCGGCGCGCCTGCGCCGGATCGGTGTCGGGGAAGTCGGAGCGGAAATGGCCGCCGCGGCTCTCGCGCCGCGCCCAGGCCGCGGCGGTGATCAGCCGCGCCGCCGTCAGCGTGTTGAGGAGGCCGACATCGCGCGTCCCGGCGGCGAGGTCCTCGAGCACGCCGAGCGCTTCGGCGAGGCCGGCCTCGTCGCGGATCACCCCGACCTTCGCCGACATCAGATCGCGCACCGTCTCGATCGCCGCCGCGTCGGGCGCGCCGGGCAACTCCGCCTCCGCTTCGCCGCGGTCGATCGCCCAGGCGGCGACCCGCGGCGACGGCAACAGGCCCTGAATGTCGCGGGCGATGCGCGCGGCGAAGACCACCGCCTCGAGCAACGAGTTCGAGGCGAGCCGATTCGCGCCGTGCACGCCGGTCGAGGCGACTTCGCCGCAGGCCCACAGCCCGTCGACCGACGAGCGGCCGTTGGCGTCGGTGAGCACGCCGCCCATGTGGTAGTGCTGCGCCGGCGCGACCGGGATCGGCTGGACCCGTGGATCGAGCCCGGCCGAGACGCAGGTCTCCCACACGGTCGGAAACTTCGTCGGAAACGCCGAGCCGACGGCCTGACGCGCGTCGAGGAAGGCGCCGCGTCCGGCGGCGCGCTCGGCATGGATGGCGCGGGCGACGATGTCGCGCGGCGCGAGCTCCAGGTCGGGATGGTAGTCCGACATGAACCGCCGTCCGGTCCGGTCGACCAGGATCGCGCCTTCGCCGCGCAGCGCCTCGGTGGCCAGCGGCGCGGGATCGCGGCCGATGTCGATGGCGGTCGGATGGAACTGCACGAATTCGGGATCGGCGATGATCGCGCCGATTCTGGCCGCCATGGCGAGGCCGTGGCCGTTCGCCTGCGGCGGATTGGTGGTGACGCGGAAGAGATGGCCGACGCCGCCCGAGGCGAGCACCACCGCATGCGCCGGAAACTCGACCGTGGTCAGCGCCCGGCCTTCGTTCGGCCGCGCGACCACGCCGCGGATGGCGCGGCCGTCGCGGGTCAGCGTCTCGCCGACGAAGCCTTCGAGGATGCGGATCGACGGCGTCGCCTTGGCCCGCGCGATCAGCGCCGCCATGATCTCCTTGCCGGCGCTGTCGCCGCGCACGTGGACGATGCGCCGCTCCGAATGCGCCGCCTCGCGCCCGACCGCCAAGCCGCCGGCCGCGTCGCGGTCGAAGGGCACGCCGTAGGCGAGGAGGTCTTCGATCCGGGCTCGCGCCTCGCGCGTCATCAGCCGGGCGATCTTGGCGTCGACGGTGCCGGCCCCGGCCGCGATCGTGTCGGCGAGGTGCTTGTCGGGATGGTCGCCCTCCGCGACCGCCGCCGCCATGCCGCCCTGCGCCCAATAGGACGACCCGCCGCCGCCGAGCGGCGCGGCGGTCAGGACCGTCACCGGCCTGGGCGCGAGCTTCAGGGCGCAGAAGATGCCGGCGAGCCCGCCGCCGAGGATGACGACGTCGTCGACGCCGTCGGGCGAGCGGGGCGCGGCGATTTCATGAAAATGCGTGAGGACCACGACGGACCTCCGATCCCGGTCGCGCGGCGACCGGCCGGGGCGGGGAGGCGACGAGCCTCCCCAGGGGACGGCCTCTCGCGAGGTCAGTTCTTCAGATGGATCATCCGCTCGACCGCCGCCTTGGCGCGCTCGCCGATCTCGGGATCGACGATCACCTCCTCGGTCATCTCGAGGAGACTGTCGAGGATCTTCGGCAGGGTGATGCGCTTCATGTGCGGGCACAGATTGCACGGCCGGACGAAGGCGACCTGCGGCGCTTCGACCGCGACGTTGTCGGCCATCGAGCATTCGGTGACCAGCACCACCCGGCTGCCTTCCGGCAGAGCCTTGACGTAGTCGATCATCTTGGCGGTCGAGCCGGCGAAGTCGGAGGCCCCGATCACGTCCGGCGGACACTCGGGATGCGCGATGATCGTCACGCCCGGATCGTCGTCGCGATAGGCGCGCAGTTCGTCGCCGGTGAAGCGTTCGTGGACCTCGCAGGAGCCTTTCCAGGTGATGATCTTCACCTTGGTGTTGGCCGCCACCCAGCGCGCCAGATACTGGTCGGGCACGCAGATGACGCGGTCGGTTCCGAAGCTCTCGACGACCTCGATGGCGTTCGAGGAGGTGCAGGTCATGTCGACCTCCGCCTTCACCTCGGCCGAAGTGTTGACATAGGCGACGATCGGCACGCCGGGGAAGCGTCGGCGCAACAGGCGCACGTCGTCCGCCGTCAGCGAGGCGGCGAGCGAGCAGCCGGCCTTGCCGTCCGGGATCAGCACGGTCTTCTCCGGCGCCAGCACCTTCGAGGTCTCGGCCATGAAGTGGACGCCGCCCTGGACGATGACGTCCGCGTCGGTCTTCGCCGCGAGGCGGGCGAGCTGCAGGCTGTCGCCGACGAAGTCCGCCACGCAGTGGTAGATCTCCGGCGTCATGTAGTTGTGCGCCAGGATCACGGCGTTGCGGACCTTCTTCAGGTCGTTGATCGCCTTGACGTAAGGAGCATGGAACGGCCACTCGATCTCGGGAACGACGTGGCGCACCTTCTCGTAGAGATGCGCCGTCTCGGCCGCGACTTCCGCCGTATAGTCGAGCGACGGCCGCGGCAGGACGCCGAACCGTTCGGCCGCCGTCTCGGGCTTCGCCCGCCGGCTTCCACGCCGCCGCTTCGTCTCGACCACGCCCTCCGCCGCTTCGCTCGCGCCGACCGGGATCGCTTCGACCGCTTCCGTCATTCCTTTTCTCCTCGAGGCCTTATGCTCAAAATGAGCATATATGGGACCCGAAAAAACACCGGAGAACCATCCGGCGTTCCGTCCGTACTCTCGGACCGGGGGAATATAGGGACCACGTCCGACTTTGAACAGACCCCCTGTCGCGGAAACGTCACGAAATTCGAACCGCCCCTGCGACTCATCAGCGCCGGCGATCGATCGCCCGACGAGTTTTGACTTTTCCTCGCCGGTCGCGCACGTAGAATTACGGAATGTGAGGGGCGAGACGTCGGCCGGGCGCGAGGCGCGGGCGCGGGTTCGCGCCGCCGGAGGCTCCCGATGTCCGCTGCTTCGCCCTCGACGTCGCGTTTTCCGCTCTGGTTGGTGGTCGTCTGCGGCTGTCTGATCGCGGCGATCAACTTCGGCCCGCGCTCGTCGATGGGCTTCTATCTGACCCCGATCACCATGGAGAGGGGCTGGGGCCGCGAGACCTTCGCCCTCGCCATGGCCTGGCAGAACCTGCTCTGGGGCGTCGGCGCGATGCTCTTCGGCGGCTTCGCCGACCGCTTCGGCACAGCCAAGACCCTGTCGATCGGGGCCGGCGTCTACGCCCTCGGCATCCTGGCGATGAGCTGGGCGCCGACCCCGCTCGCCTTCCACGGCGCCGGCGTCCTGGTCGGCCTCGGCATCGCCGGCTCCGCCTTCGGCATCGTCATGGCCGCCTTCGGCCGCGCCGTGACGGCGGAGAAGCGCAGCCTCGTCTTCGGCTTCGCCACCGCCGCCGGCTCCTTCGGCCAGTTCCTGTTCTCGCCGGTGACGCAAGGGTTGATCGTCACCTTCGGCTGGCACGACAGCCTGACCATCCTCGCCGCGATGCTCGCCGTGATTCCGCTCCTGGCGATCCCGCTGCAGGGCAAGCCGGCGGCGCGGATGTATCACGGCCACGATCAGTCGATCGGCGAGGCGCTGACCGAAGCGCTCGGCCACCGCAGCTACCTGTTGCTCGTCGCCGGCTTCTTCGTCTGCGGCTTCCAGGTCGCCTTCATCACCACCCATTTTCCGGCCTATCTGCGCGACGTCGGACTGGAGCCGAAGTGGGGCGTGATCTCCCTGATGCTGATCGGGGCGTTCAACGTCGTCGGCTCGCTCGGCTCCGGCATGCTCGGCATGCGGATGCCGAAGCGCTGGATCCTCTCCTTCATCTATTTCGCCCGCTCGGTCGTCTTCACGATCTTCCTGCTCGTCCCGGCCTCGCCGGTCAGCGTCGTGCTCTTCGCTTCGGTGATGGGCGTGCTCTGGCTCTCCACCGTGCCGCCGACCAACGCGCTGGTCGCGTTGATGTTCGGCACGCGCTATCTCGCCCTGCTCGGCGGTCTTGTCTTCTTCTCCCATCAGGTCGGATCCTTCCTCGGCGTCTGGCTCGGCGGCTGGCTCTACGACATCAACCAGTCCTACGACCCGGTCTGGTGGATGGGCGTGGCGCTCGGCGTCTTCGCCGGCCTCGTCCATCTGCCGATCCGCGAACGCGCCGTCGACCGCGGTCCGCTGCCGATGCCCGCCGCGGCGGAGTGAACGACGTCGCCCCCCCGCGGCGTCCCGTTCGATCTCCGTGAATCCGCGCCTTCCGCTCGATCGTCGAGGCGCTTGACGGCGACCATTTAGATCTATATATCCAGAAATATGGAAATGAAAGAAACCGTGGAGCTGCTGGCTTCGCTGGCCCAGGCGACGCGCCTTGAGGCGTTTCGCCGGCTGGTGGCGGCCGAGCCCGAGGGGTTGGCGGCAGGCGATCTGGCGCGCGCGCTCGACGTGCCGCAGAACACCTTGTCCGCCCATCTCGCGATCCTGTCGCGCGCCGGTCTGGTCGATGCGACCCGTCGGGGACGCTCGCTGATCTATCGCGCCGACGTCGATCGCTTTCGCTCGTCGGTCGCAGGACTGCTCGAAGACTGCTGCGGCGGCCATCCCGAACGATGCGAAGGCCGCGGTTCCGATCTCGCTCGTCGTTCGGAGATGCCTCCCGTGACCCACCGTCCCATGAACGTTCTGTTCCTCTGCACCGGCAATTCCGCCCGCTCGGTCCTCGCCGAGGCGATCCTGCGGGATCTCGGCGGCGACCGTTTCCGCGCCTTCTCCGCCGGCAGCCATCCGAAGGGCGAGATCGCGCCCCTCGCCGCGAAGGTCCTGGCGAGCTACGGCCATTCGCTCGAAGGTCTGCGCTCGAAGAGCTGGGACGAATTCGCCGCGCCCGGCGCGCCGGCGATGGACTTCGTCTTCACGGTCTGCGATTCCGCCGCCGGCGAGGCCTGTCCGGTGTGGCCCGGCCAGCCGGTGACCGCCCATTGGGGCATCGAAGACCCGGCCGCCGTCGAAGGCGTCGAGATCGAACGCGAACGCGCCTTCGTCACAGCTTATCGCTATATGAAGAATCGTATCGCCGCCTTCGTCGCCCTGCCGCTCGACCGGCTCGACGCGGTCGCGATCGATCGCGACCTCGCGGCGATCGGACGCCTCGAAGGCGCCACCGCCGCCTGCTGATCGTCTCCTCGGAGCCCGCCATGACCGACGTCACCATCTACCACAACCCCGCCTGCGGCACCTCGCGCAACGTTCTCGGCCTGATCGAGAACGCCGGCGTCACGCCGAAGGTGGTGCTCTATCTGAAGACCCCGCCGAGCCGCGAAGAACTGGTCGCGCTGATCGCGAAGATGGGCGTCCCCGTCCGCTCGATCCTGCGCGAGAAGGGCACGCCCTACGCCGAACTCGGCCTCGCCGATCCGGCCAAGACCGACGCCGAGCTGATCGACGCGATCATGGCCCATCCGATCCTGATGAACCGGCCGATCGTCGTCTCCGACAAGGGCGCGAAGCTCTGTCGGCCGTCGGAGGCCGTGCTCGACCTGCTGCCGGCCCAGAAGGGCGCCTTCGCCAAGGAGGACGGCGAACAGGTCGTCGACGCCTCCGGCCATCGCGTGAAGTGAGGCGACGACGATGTCGATCTTCGAACGGTATCTGACCCTCTGGGTGGCGCTGTGCATGGTCGCCGGCGTCGCCCTCGGCCATTTCGTCCCGACCCTCTTCGGGACGATCGCGGCGCTCGAAGTGGCCCGCGTCAACCTGCCGGTCGCCCTGCTGATCTGGGCGATGATCGTGCCGATGCTGATCCGGATCGACTTCGCCGCCCTCGCCCGCGTCGGCGAGCATTGGCGCGGCATCGGCGTCACGCTCTTCGTCAATTGGGCGGTGAAGCCGTTCTCGATGGCGCTGCTCGGCTGGATCTTCGTCCAACACCTGTTCCGCCCCTGGCTGCCGGCCGATCAGATCGACGGCTACGTCGCCGGCCTCGTCCTGCTCGCCGCCGCGCCGTGCACCGCCATGGTCTTCGTCTGGTCGAACCTGGTGAAGGGCGAGCCGCACTTCACGCTGAGCCAGGTGGCCTTGAACGACGCCGTGATGATCGTCGCCTTCGCCCCGATCGTCGGCTTCCTGCTCGGCCTCTCGGCGATCACCGTGCCCTGGGAGACGCTGGTTCTCTCGGTCGTGCTCTACATCGTCGTGCCGGTGATCGTCGCCCAGGCCTTGCGTCGGCGCGTGCTGGCGACCGGAGGGCAAGCGGCGCTCGACCGTCTGCTCGGCCGCCTCGGACCGGTGTCGCTCGTCGCGCTGCTCGCCACGCTGGTTCTGCTCTTCGGCTTCCAGGGCGGCCGCATCATCGAGCAGCCGATGGTCATCGCGCTCCTCGCCGTGCCGATCCTGATCCAGGTCTGGTTCAATTCCGGCCTCGCCTATCTCCTGAACCGGCTGACCGGCGAGGCCCATTGCGTCGCCGGCCCCTCGGCCCTGATCGGCGCCTCGAACTTCTTCGAGCTCGCCGTCGCCGCGGCGATCTCGCTGTTCGGCCTCGGCTCCGGCGCGGCGCTCGCCACCGTCGTCGGCGTGCTCGTCGAGGTGCCGGTGATGTTGTCGGTCGTCGCCATCGTCAATCGCACAGGTGATTGGTATTCCAGGGGGAACGCCACTTCCGGGTCCGTCTGACGTACGGATTGGTCGACCCTTCGGATCGTCGTATCATCGCCGGCATCGCGCGACACGGAGCCGCCATGACCGACAATCCCTTCTCCGCCGGCCTGCTGCAGTGGTCGCACGCCATGACCCTGCCGTGGCGGCTGTTCGGCCGGCCGACCGACGCGGGCCTACTCGAGGGTTTCCGCCAGCGCAACATCCTGCTCGACGCCCTGTTCTACGACGTCAAGGTCGTCGGTCCGGAGGAGGCCGTCGACCTCGCGCCGTGGAAGGCCGGCGAAGGCGCGATCCTGATCGTGCCGCCGTCCGGCGCGGGTCGTCTCTCCGTCCATGCCGACCGCGAGGCTGTCCTCGCCGCCGGGGTGAGGCTCGACGCGGTCGCCGTCGCCGGGGTCGGCTCCTCGGCGCTCGGCACCGCCGCCTTCGCCCGCAACGTCGCCGACGCGCTCGGCCGGCCGGTCGCCGCGGTGGTGTCCGGCTGGGGCCTCGCCGATCTCCTGACCGAGGCCTCCGGCGGCTTCGCCTGGGCCGCCGGCCTCGACGGCCTCTACAAACTGTGGGAGCGCCTCGATCATTCGCTCGACGGCGTCCGCACCCTCGAGGCCTACGCCCGCGGCGAACGGCCCGACCACACCCACGGCGACGTCGAGACCCTGCTCGGCCTGCTCGCCGATCCGCGCTTCGACATCGACCTTCTGGTCGGTCATTCGAAGGGCAATCTGGTGATCGCCGACGCGCTGCACGCCCTCCAGCGCGCCGACCGCGCCCGCTCCGACGCGCTCGGCGAAGAGATCCGCGTCGTCGCCTTCTCGGCGCGGGTGAAGATGCCGCGCGCCTTCACCAAGGTCACCGAGGTGATCGGCCGCTGGGATCTGATCGGCGACTTCGCCATGCGCCGGGAAGCGCCGCCGGCGGTCGTCGTCCCCGACGCCTGGCACCACACCAACACCGACTTCGTCGGCCACATCCCGGTGACGAAGGTGCTGAAGGGGATCCTCGACGAACCGACCCCCGGCGACGAAGCGGGCGCCTCAGCCCCGTGACCCGAGCCGCAGCCCCGGCGCCGGCCGCTCGGCCAGCACCTCGCGGCGGAAGCGGTAGAGGCTCGCCGGCCGCCCGCCGGTGACCAACGACGTCTCCCCCGTCGCCTCGACCAGCGCCGCGTTCTCGACGAGGCGGCGGAAGTTCTGCTTGTGCAGATGCCGGCCCGAGATCGCCTCGACCGTCTTCTGCAGCTCGGTCAGGGTGAAGCTCTCGCCCATCAGCTCGAACACCACCGGCCGGTACTTGAGCTTGGCGCGGAGCCGCGAGATCGCGGTGGCGAGGATGCGGCGGTGGTCGAAGCGCATGGCGCGGCCGAGAGGCGCGGCCGCCGCCCGCGCGCAGACCCGCCCGTCGCGCGACGCCTCGGCGATGAGCCCGGCCTCATAGAGCGTCTCGTAGCGCTCCAGCACCTTCTCCTCGTCCCACGGCGCGCCGTCCTCGCCGAAATGGAGCCGCAGCCGTTCGGCCCGTCCGAGCGCCCGGCCGAGGCCGCGGTGCTCGGGATCTTCCGCCCGCCACGCCCGCATCGCCGGCAGGATCGCCTCGTCGAGGATCGCCGGCCGGCCGCGCCGCCAATCCTCCCAGGGGAAATAGTCGTACCACGGCCGAAACCCGCCGCCGGTCGCCGCCAGGGCCCGGCCGGTCGGTCCCTCCGCGCCGTCGACGAGCCGGGTCAGCGCCAGATAGCCGACCGAGACGACGTGCGGATCGGCGTCGTCGGCGCGCGCATGTCGGCCGCGGTCGCCGAACGTGTAGAGCTGTTCGACGTGGCCGAGCCTGAGCGCCGTCTGCGCCTCCACCCAGGCTCTGAGGCCCAGTTCGAGCGTGCGGTGGCGCACGGGGTCGAACGGGCCGAAGGGCAGGGCGTCGGCCAGATCGACGCCGGCGTCGCGGCCGACCGTCAGAACCGCCGGTTCCTCGTCGACCATCGCCACGATCGCCGCGTTGAGGCCGATCTCGATGCCGCCGGCCGCCTCGCTCATGCCGAGCTTCGTTCGATCGGCAGATGGAAGGGCTCGCCCTCGAAGGCGTCGCGGCCGCGCCCGATCGCCTCGATCGCCGCGGCCATCCGCCCGGCCCGCCCCATCATCTGGTCGGCGAGCCGGACGAGCCTGAGGTTCGGCGTCGCCGAGGGCGACTTCGCGCGCAGCTCCCGGGCGATCTCCGCCTCGTCGCGGCTCGGCATCAGCCGGCAGGCGGCGACATAGGCCCCGGCGGTCGACCGCGAGATGCCGGCCCAACAGTGGACCACCATCGGCCGTTCCTGCGACCAGCCGTCGACGAAGTCGAAGAGGCGCAGGATCTCGGCCTCGCCGACCGGGATCATCCCGGCGATCGGTTCGACGATGTCGTTGAAGCCGAGGAAGAGATGGTTCGCCGCCGGGATCGAGCTCGGCCGCACGACCGGCGTGCCGGCGTTGATCAGCGTCGCGACATGGCTCGCTCCGGTGGCGGCGACGGTGTCGGCGAGGCGCGACAGGGAACAGACATGGAGAGCCGGCATGGCGGGTTCGCGGATCCTTTCGGTCGGGCGCGGGGCGATCTTCTCACGTCGTCGCCGGGTGAACCAGACGGTCGAGCGCATGGAACCGCTCGAGAAAGCGCGCCTGCGCCTCCGCCGCCGGCCAGGGCGTGAGGCCGAGCCGCTCGGGAAAGCCCTTCGGCCGCCCGAACAGCCGCGCCGCCTCCTCCGCGCCGAAGCCGGCGAGCTCGACCGCCTCGTAATAGGCCGAGATGTGGTCGGCTCGCTTGGTCAGCGTCTTCACCGCCGCCGGCACGCTCGCCGGCAGACCGAAGCGCAGATGGATCGCTTGTTCGAGCCGGTGTTCGACCGCCTTGTAGCCGCCGCCGACCACCGCCTTGAACGGCGAGATCATGTCGCCGATCACATATTCCGGCGCGTCGTGCAGCAGCACGGTGAGACGGAACTTCGGCTCGAGCGCCGGCTCCAGACGCAGCGCCAGCTCCTCGACCAGCACGCAGTGCTGCGCCACCGAGAAGGCGTTGTCGCCGATCGTCTGGCCGTTCCAGCGCGCGACGCGGGCGAGCCCGTGCGCGATGTCGTCGATCTCGACGTCGAGCGGCGAAGGATCGAGAAGATCGAGCCGACGACCGGAGAGCATGCGCTGCCAGGCGCGGGGAGGGGCGGGGGGACGCGGGGGCATCTGCGACTCGCGAAGGCCGGATCGAAAGAACGGTTCGGCGATCCATAGACCGCCGCGCCCGCTGCCGCCAAGCCTCGGTCGCCGAGCCTCAGGCGCTCGTCTCGCTCGGCCAGTCGAAATGCGCGAACTCCGGCAACTCCAGCGTCACCGTGACGCCGCCGACCTCGATCGCGTCGCCCAGGTCGAGCGCCTCCTTGGCCCGGTCGAGCCGCACCAGCGCGATCGCCGTGCGCTCGTGCGCCGAGCCGAGCGTGCCGAGAACCTTGTCGCCGCAGGTGATCTCGGTTCCCGCGTCGGGCCAAGCCGGCCGCGCCTCGCGGGCGTGGGCGAGGATCGCCCGCCGGCGGGCCGTGCCGCGATGCTTCATCCGCGACACCACCTCCTGGCCGACGAAACAGCCCTTCTTGAAGTCGACGCCGGAAAGGTCGTCCATGTCGACGTCGTGCGGGAAGACGTCGCCGAGCGGGAAGTCGAGCCCGCTCTCCGGCACGCCCGCCTCGATGCGGAGCGCATGCCAGTCGGCCGCGCTCGCGTTGATCGCGACCCCACCCGCCGCCTCCGCGGGAACGAGGAGATGGACGCCGAGGCCGGCGAGCCGCGGATCGGCGAAGCTCACCGCCCCCTCGATCACCGGCGCCTCGCCGCCGAAGGCGACGAAGACGGCGAAGTCGTCGGAGCGGTCGGCGATCGTCGCCTTGGCGCGCAGTCGGTAGAAACCGAGCCGCTTGGCGAACTCCGCCGCCTTCGCCCGTTCGATCTCGAAGAGAAATCCGGTCGAAATCGGCGTCATCAGGAAGTCGAAGAGAACCTTGCCCTGCGGCGTCAGCAACGCCCCGAGCCGCGCCTCGCCCGGCGCGAGCGCCTTGACCGTGCAGGTCACCACCCCGTGCAGGAAGGTCGCCGCCTCCTCGCCCTCGACCACGACCACGCCGCGATCGAACCGTCGCGCGATGAGTGTCTCGTTCATTCCGTCCTCGCTCCGCCTCTCGTCGCGAGGATCGCGCGCGAAGACGGCGAAGGCGAGGACAAATCTCGGGCAGTCCCGATCAATTGTCGGTCTTGAACCAGTGCCACGTGCCGTCCGGCCCGATCCCGACCGAATAGAAGGAATAGTGGTTGAGCGACTTCATCTCCTCGAAGTCGGAGGAGGTCAGGAGCTTGTAGACCCGGACCATGTCGGGCGGCGTCAGCCGATCCGGCGGGATCGCCGCCCAGGCCGGCCAGACGTACATCTCCTGCGGCTTGCCGGCGTCGAGCCGGACCCAGTTCGATTCGAGCACGTCGGTCAGGATGGCGAGGATCTCCATCCCCTTGCCGTCGCCGGACTGCCGCTCCAGGAACTCGACGGGGTCGCCGATCTCGTTGACCGAGAAGATCGGCGGCATCTCGTTCGACTGGATGACGATCTTCAGCTTGCCCATGTCGCCGGAATAGGCGGCCTCCAGGATCCGCTTGCGCATCTTGGCGACCAGCGGCGGCAGCTCCGTCGCGCCCTCGTGCACTTCCGGCAGCGGCGCCTTCGGGTCGGAGCCGGGCGGGCCCATCTTCGGCGGGGCCGGGCGACGGTCCTCGAGCTGCTCCGGCGTCGGCCCGTTCGGATCGATCGTCGGCGCCTTCGGCGGGGTGACGACGATTCGTTCGGTGCCGACCTTCTTCGGCGTCGTCTCCTGCGCCAGGGCCGGGCCGACGGCCAGCGCCGCCACCGCCAGACCCACGCCGAGGAGGGCCGAGAGGCCGCCGCGACGCTTGCGTTCCATCCCGTCTCGCCCCGTCATCCGCACTTCACCCGCTTGACCCTCGGCCGGGCTCGTGGTCGAACCCGCTCACGACGCCCGTCGCGCCGCGCGGCATGTTAGCGATGCTTCGCGGCGATGGAAGGGCTTCGCCGCCGGCTGTGATCGCGTGCGCATCGCAGTCCCCGTTTCGTCCGTCGGGAGGAGGAGACGACCGCGATGAGCGATCTGCCGCTGCTCGTCACCGGCTTCGGCGTCGGCGTGCTCTTCTCCGCGCCGGTCGGACCGGTCAACATCCTCTGCGTCCAGCGCGCCTTTCGCTCCGGCTTCTTCTCCGGCCTCGCCGCCGGCCTCGGCGCGGTCGCCGCCGACGGCTTCTTCGCCGCCGTCGCCGCCTTCGGCGTCACCGCCGTCTCCGGCTTCGTCGAAGGTCATTCGCGCTGGCTGCAGATCGTCGGCGGCCTCATGCTGATCGGCTTCGGCCTGCGCACCGCCCGCGCCCATCCCCATCTCGCCGACGGCGGCGGCGAGACCACCGGCCTCCTCCGCACCGCCATGGCCACCTTCGGCATGACCGTCACCAATCCGGCGACGGTGCTCGGCTTCCTGGCGCTGTTCGGTTCGCTCGGCGAATGGGCGCCGCGCGCCGGCGATTGGCTCGGCGCCGGCATGTTCGTCGTCGGCGTCGTCGCCGGCGGCGTCTCCTGGTGGTTCGTGGTGTCGCTCGCGGTGGCGGCCTTGCGCGACCGCATGACCGACACGGCGCTGGCGCGGGTCAATCTGGCCGCCGGCGCGCTGCTCGTCGCCTTCGGCCTCGCCGTTCTCGGCGCGCCCTGGATCGGCGGCGTCGATCTACTGTAACGGCCGATCGATGGTGAATTCGCCGGCGATCACCCGGTCGACCAGGCGTTCGACGAAGTCGGCCACCGCCACTTCGCCCCAGGTGCCGACGAGATCGCTGATCACGGCGAAGAGCGCCGCCTGAGTGACGATGTCGCGCTCGATACCTTCCGCCTCCGCCTCGGCCATGGCGTCGGCGACCATCTCGTAGGCGGCGCGTTTCTTTTCGGCGAGCGTCGGTTCGACGTCTCGCACGGTCGTCTCGTCGAGCATTGCGGTCTCGTGCGATCCCTGCGGATGCGTGTGCCCGCATCCTCGTCCCTGGATCCTGCATAGCACGGTCGGTCCGAGCGGTCGCCGCCGAGCGGTGGACAATGTTGACGAGTTGTCAACGAACGTGTCGGAAAGGTTAACGCCGCCGCGACGATGCGAAGCGTCGGCCGGTCACGGATGCCCCCAGCGCGACACCAGTTCGCGCCCGAGCGCCTCGCCGCGGGCGCGGTAGATCTCGGCCAGGGCGCGCGCCGCCGGCGTGCAGGCGTGATGAACCGAAGCGAGGCCGCGATAGGCCTGATTGAACCGATCGACGAGGCGCTGCCGTCGCTCGCGGCTCGGTTGCTCGGCGTCGAGCACGGCGTTCATCTGATCGCGCCACGTCTGCGCCTCCGGCGCGCCGCACAGCGGCCTGAGGAGATGCAGCGCGCCGAGGGTCTCGGCGAGTTCGGCGAGCTTGTCGTCGTAGGGCGCCTCGTCGGCGGCCCGCGCCGCGCCGAGGCCGATCGTCGCGGCCAGGATCAGTCCCGCCGCCGCTCTCAGCCGCCTTCCGCCTGCCGCTTCGCCGCCCATGCCGTCCTCGTCTCCGGCCGCCCCGGTCACGCGTTCCTTAACCTCTCCGACGGCGGAGATCCATCGAAGAGACGTCGCGTCCCGCATCGTACGTGGAGCCGCGGCGTCGCGGGCGGCGAGCATCCCGCGGCGATCGGCCGTCCGCGTCGGGCGAAGATCAGGGAAACAGTTCGTCGACCGCCGCCTGCGCTTCCGATTCGCTCGGGTCGACGGGGGCGGCGTGGACGGCCGGCGGGCCGTTGATGATGCCGCTCGCCGAGGCGATCAGCGGCTTCAGTCGTTCGCCGACCATGAAGCGGATGCGTTCGGCGGCGATCGGGTCGGAGCCGTCGAAGCCGGAGACCAGATCGATCGCCTCGGCCATGGCGCAGTCGAGATGGGTGACGGTCGATTCGAACTCGGAGCGGATCGTCGGGTCGGCCTTCTCCCAGGCCAGGATCGCCAGATCGCGTTCCCGGAAGTGCGACCCGCGGAAATAGTCGTCATAGGCGACCGGCGTCCAACCGACCACGTCCTCGGCGCAGTCCGGCATGTCCGGCACGAGCTCGAGCATCATCACCACGTTGTTGAAGTGATTGAGATAGTCGGTCGCCAGACGGGTATTGGGATTGATGTTGGCGGCGGCCAGCGCCTCGGGACTCAGGCGGTCCGCAATGGCCTCCTCTGTCACCCCGATCGCCATGCGCGCCCCGTCCTGTTCGTTCGTTCGAGGATCGAGGTTAAGATCGAGGCGTTACGAATTCGCTTACGTGACGCAAGGGTGCGCGCGGTGCGAGCATCGGGAGGGGGTTGCCATGTGTGGACGGTTCATGCTCACCGCCACGCCGGACGAGGTCCGCCGCCTCTTCGCACATGTCGATCATCCGAACTTCCCAACGCGCGACGACATTCGCCCGACCGAGCCGATCGGCGTCGTCGTCGTGGCGGAGGGCGAACGTCGCTTCCGGCTGGTGCGCTGGGGCTTCTGGCCGGCCTGGGTCAAGGATCCGCGCGACGTCTCGCTGTTGATCAACGCCCGCGCCGAGACCGCGCTCGAAAAGCCGTCGTTCCGTGGCGCCATGCGACACGGCCGCTGCCTCGTGCCGGCCACCGGCTTCATCGAATGGCGGCGCGACGGGACGAAGAAGACCCCGTTTCGCATCGTGCCGAGAGACGGCGGCCTCGTCGCCTTCGCCGGCCTGACCGAGACCTGGAGCTCGCCGGACGGCTCCGAGGTCGACACCGCCGCCATCCTCACCGTCGACGCGAACGCGATCGTCGGCGCGATCCACGACCGCATGCCGGCGGTGATCCCGCCCGACGCCTTCGCAGAATGGCTGAACCCGTCGACCGACGCGAAGCGGGCGGCCCGCCTGCTCGTCCCCGCGCCCGACGATCTCTTCGAGGCGCTGCCGCTCGCGCCGAAACCCGCGCCGCCGAAACCGGCCGCCGCGCCGGTCCGCCGCGCGCCGAAGATCGGCTCCGGCGGCGGCGGGCAGATGGATCTCTTCTGACGTGTTTCCTACTCGCGGCGACGTGACGGCGTGGGTCCGCGCATCGTTCGCGCTCGGCTTGCGGCCCCCCGCGCTCCCGTGTCATAGAACCCGGCAAATTCGTCACCTAAGTCGAAGGGCATTTCCATGGCCGACACCAAGGGCCTGATGGCCGGCAAGCGGGGCCTCGTGATGGGCGTCGCCAACAACCGCTCGATCGCCTGGGGCATCGCCAAGGCGCTGCGCGAAGCGGGCGCGGAACTGGCGCTGACCTATCAAGGCGAAGCGCTGAAGAAGCGCGTCGAGCCGCTCGCCGCCGAACTCGGCGGCATCGTCGTCGGCCATTGCGACGTCACCGACCCGGCGACCATCGACGAAGTCTTCGCCGAGCTCGAGCGCGTCTGGGGCAAGATCGACTTCCTGGTCCACGCCATCGCCTTCTCCGACAAGGACGAGCTGACCGGCCGCTACGTCGACACCACCTCGGCCAATTTCGACAAGACGATGAACATCTCGGTCTATTCCTTCACGGCGATCGCCCAGCGCGCCGAGAAGCTGATGACCGAGGGCGGCTCGCTGCTGACGCTGACCTATTACGGCGCCGAGAAGGTGATGCCGCACTACAACGTCATGGGCGTCGCCAAGGCCGCCCTCGAGGCGTCGGTGCGCTATCTCGCCGTCGACCTCGGCGGCAAGGGCATCCGCGTCAACGCCATCTCCGCCGGCCCGATCAAGACGCTCGCCGCCTCCGGCATCGGCGACTTCCGCTACATTCTGAAGTGGAACGAGTACAACGCGCCGCTGAAGCGCACCGTGACGATCGAAGAGGTCGGCTCGTCGGCGCTCTATCTCCTCTCCGACCTCGGCCGCGGCGTCTCCGGCGAGATCCACCATGTCGACAGTGGCTACCACGTCGTCGGCATGAAGGCGGTCGACGCGCCGGACATCTCCGTCGTCAAGGAGTGAGCGGAGCCGACCCGGTCCGATGGAGAAAACTCTCGAGAGCGTCGCCGAGCGATCGGCGGCGCTCTCTTCGTTTCGGTATGGCGCGCTTTCGGGGATGAACCAGAAGTTGTTCTCCTCGCTCGAAACGGTGCGATGATAGCTTCGGCGGGCCGCCTTGAGACATCGGATGTCGAGTGTCGGAAGTCGAGAAAGAGAGCGGGATCTCGAAAGGGAACTGCGCCGGGTCAGGTCCGAAATCCTCGGTCTTCGCGTCGAGATTTCTCTGCGTCGTTTCGTTCTCCTCGCGAGAAGATATGCCCCGTCGCAGCCGCGTGTCCCGGCGGGCAATCCCGACGGAGGTCGATGGACCGACGGGACGGGAAGGGGCGACGACGGGAGGGACGATCGGTCGAGCGATGGAGATCTCGTTCTGATCGGAGGGGGCGGGCGGCGGCGAGGGCCGTCGAGCGTTCTCATCGCGGGGCGCGAGGTCGAAGTCACCCCCGGACAAGCCGCACGCTTCGAAGTGATCCGCGCTCAGGCTGCGGCGGCCGAAGCTGCCGTTCGTGACGTCGATCCCCGATGGCGCGCGCCTGCCGGGCTCTATGAGACTGTGGAGGGTGGTATCCGACAGGAAGAAGCTCGGCTCATGGCTGCGAACGCGCGGCTGATCGAGCTCGGAAATCCGCGTGTGATCAGTCGATCGTTTGCGATTTGCTTGACCGAAGAGGATCAAGTCGTCTCATGGCGAGAGGGTCGAGCGAGCGAAGATGTTTTCACGGTCTCCGCAGAATATTTCAGCAGTGTCCTCAGTCGAATGATGCGGGGAGCGGTAGAGATGTGTGGGCCTTCGACATACGATGGTCGGATATTCTTGAGAACAAATGGTACAATGATCGGGGTCAGAGAGAGTAAAATAAATGGCGTGACGATTGATTTGTATCGGTATGATGGGCACATGATTACTCCTTCCGGGAAGGTTCACCAGAAATGACCGTCGAAATGAAGAGTCCTGCGATCGGCGCGTCGGAATCGGCTTGGTTCGATCTCTTTCGCGACGAGGTCCACGACGATCGGGTCGGTTGGGGCTTGGCGGAGGTCGTGGGGGTCGGGCGGAGGAAATTCGGTCTCGCCGGGGACGACTTGATCGCCTTCGTGCGCCGAGCGGTGGCGGCGATGGTGGCCGAGGGCGCGCGCCCCCACCATTTCGGCCCGTCCGATCGCGGCTTCTGTTCGCCGCCCCACGAGGACGGCCCTGTCCATTACGGCGGCGACACGCCCGATGAGATCGTCGAGGGCGTGGTCGCGACCTGGGTGGCCGAGGGAATGAAGGATCTTCTCTGGGGCGACTTCCGGTTCTCGCTGCCCGAGGCCTGGGAGGGGTGAGGCTGCGCGCCGATCCCATCTCGCGAGATCCGCCCGCCCGCGCCGCCCATCGCCGTTGAGATCGTCACACGCTCGCGCTACATCCCTCTCGCAGACGCGAGACGAGGCCGCCGGTGACCCGAACCATCTTCCACATCCGCCACGGCCAGACCGACTGGAACCTCGCAGGCCGCCTCCAGGGCTCGCAGGACATCCCCCTGAACGCCACCGGCCGCGCCCAGGCCGACGCCAACGGCGTCGCGCTCGCCCGGGCCTTCGCCACCGAGGGTCTCGATCCCGCCGGCTTCGCCTTCGTCGCGAGCCCGCTCGGCCGGACGCGCGAGACCATGCGCCGCGTCCGCGCGGGCCTCGGCCTCGATCCGGAGGCCTTCGAGGTCGTCCACGATCTGCGCGAGGTCTCCTTCGGCGCCTATGAAGGCAAGACCTACGACGACATCGCTCGCGAGGCGCCGGCCGACTACGACGAGATCGTCCGCGACAAGTGGCGTTTCCTGCCGCCCGAGGGCGAGAGCTACGTCATGCTCGCCGATCGCCTCGCCGGTTGGCTGGCGACCACGACGGGCGACCTGGTGATCGTCTCGCACGGCGGTTGTTTCCGGGCGCTGCGTTCGGTGATCGAGGGGCTCGACGACCCCGAACTCGCTCATCTCTTGGTGCCGCAGGATCGCATTTTCGTGTGGCGAGACCGTCACGGCTCGTGGTTATGATGGATCCATGAGATCCCGCCGCGCCCCGCGACGGGATCTTCGCGTGACGGCCCCGCGCGAAGGGCTGCGCCGGATGGAGAGATCGGGTCCATGTGTACGCTCGAGGGATGCGGAAGCCACGCTGACATGCCGCCGCTGGTGGTGCCGGAAGCCGATCGTCGCGCCTTTCTGAAGGGGCTCGCCGGACTGCCGATCGCCGCCATTCTCGCCGACCCGGCGCTCGCGCAGGTCGCCGGCGGCGGGGTCGAGATGATCTCGATCCCGGTCGAGGGCGGCCATGCGCTCTCCGCCGCGATCGCTTATCCGAAGGCCGAGAAGGCCCCGGCGCTGGTCATCATCCACGAGTGGTGGGGCCTCAACGATCAGATCAAGACGGTCGCCACCGAATTCGCCGCGCAGGGCTATCTGGTGATCGCCGTCGATCTCTACGGCAAGGTCGCCAAGGACGCCGCCGAGGCCAAGACGCTGATGTCCGGCCTCGATCCGCGCCTCGCCACCGCCCAGATGGTCGCCGCCGTCGGGTTCGCGCGCGGCCACGCCCGCTCGACCGGCAAGGTCGGAACCTGCGGCTGGTGCTTCGGCGGCGGCTGGTCGCTCAACGCCTCGCTGGCGACGCCGGTCGACGCCACCGTGATCTATTACGGCAACGTCAAGAAGACCGCCGATCAGTTGAAGGGCCTGAAGGGGCCGGTGCTCGGCCACTTCGCCACTCAGGACAAGTCGATCGACGCCGCCATGGTCGCCGGCTTCGAACAGTCGATGAAGGAGGCCGGCCTTTCCGATCGCCTGACCGTCTACTGGTACGACGCCGATCACGCCTTCGCCAATCCGACCGGCGCGCGTTGGGACGCCGAGGATGCGGCGCTGGCCTGGGACCGCACCCTGCTGTTCCTGAAGAAGACCCTCGGCTGACGGGGCGGGGCGCCGCCCTCGGCGCCGCCCTCGGTGCCGGACTGTTCGAAGGCGCCGAGGGTTGGAGACGCCGCCTCCGCATGGAGGTCTCCGCATATTTCCGAAGACCTGCGGATCGATGTCCGTGCGCGATCCTTCGAGATGCGCCTGTGGCGCTCCTCGGGATGAGGCGCTGGAGATTGCCGCGGCAAAGACAGACGCCTCATACCGCGGCAGAAACAAACGCCTCATGGTGAGGAGGCTCGCCCATGGGCGAGCCGTCTCGAACCATTGCGCACCATCCGAGCCACCGCCATCGCGCACCATCCGAGCCTCAACCCACCGCGCGCGCCCCTCCGAGCCTCGACCCCTCGCCGCGGACGCGGCCGCCGTTTGACCGACCCGGCGCGATCCCCTAGACGGAGAGCTCGTTAAGGGGACCGCCTCCATGTCGCACAACACCTTCGGCCATCTCTTCCGCGTCACCACCTGGGGCGAGAGCCACGGCCCCGCCATCGGTGCGGTGATCGACGGCTGCCCGCCCGGCGTGCGCCTCGATCTCGAGGCCGTCCAGGCGGAGTGCGACCGGCGCAAGCCCGGCACCTCGAAGTTCGTCACCCAGCGCCGCGAGGAAGATCGCGTCGAGGTGCTCTCCGGCGTCTTCGAGGACGACGGGACCGATGGCCTCAGGACCACCGGCACGCCGATCTCCCTGATGATCCGCAACACCGACCAGCGCTCGAAGGACTACGGCGAGATCCGCGACAAGTATCGTCCGGGCCACGCCGACTTCGCCTACGACGCCAAATACGGCATCCGCGACTATCGCGGCGGCGGTCGCTCCTCGGCGCGCGAAACGGCGAGCCGCGTCGCCGCCGGCGCGGTGGCGAAGCAGGTGCTGAACGCCCTCGTTCCCGGCGGCGTGACCATCCGCGCCGCCCTCGTCCAGATCGGCCGCGAGGCGATCGACCGGGCCAATTGGGACTGGGCGCAGGTCGGCGAGAACCCGTTCTTCTCGCCCGACGCCGACAGCGTCGCCCGCTTCGAGGACTATCTCGAAGGCATCCGCAAGGCCGGCTCCTCGATCGGCGCGATCCTCGAGGTGGTCGCCGAGGGCGTGCCGGCCGGCTGGGGCGCGCCGCTCTACGGCAAGCTCGATCAGGACCTCTGCTCGGCGCTGATGTCGATCAACGCCGTCAAGGGCGTCGAGATCGGCGCGGGCTTCGAGGCGGCCGAGCTGACCGGCGAGGAGAACGCCGACGAGATTCGCTCCGGCGACGACGGTCCGATCTTCCAGTCGAACAACGCCGGCGGCATCCTCGGCGGCATCTCGTCCGGTCAGCCGATCGTCGCGCGTCTGGCGGTCAAGCCGACCTCGTCGATCCTGACGCCGCGCAAGACCGTCGACCGCGCCGGCCACGACGTCGATCTGATCACCAAGGGCCGCCACGACCCCTGCGTCGGCATCCGCGCCGTGCCGGTGGTCGAGGCGATGGCGGCGATCACGCTGGCCGACCACGCGCTGAGGCATCGCGGCCAGACCGGGCGGTGAGATCGACCGCCGGCGATCGGACCGAGGCTCACCTCCGACCGTCGCGAGCGGCGCTCCGATAGACCTCGATGAGCGCGGAATCGTCCGCGTCGGCGAGGCCGAGCTCGTCGATCGCCACCCGGAACGCGTCCCGCGCCCGATCGGCGAGTGGCGTTTCGAGGCCGGCCCGCGCCGCGACCTTCGCGGCGATGCCGATGTCCTTGGCGAGGATGTGGGCGGCGGCGTGCACCGTCTCGTCCGCGGCGACGACCCGTCCGATCCGCGTGCGGACCATGAAACTGTCGCCGGAACTGGCGCTGACCACGTCGTAGACGATGCGAGGGTCGAGCCCGAGCCGGTCGGCCAGAGCCATCCCCTCGCAGGCCGCGACGAGATTGGCCGCCGCGATCATGTTGTTGACGATCTTCGCCTTCGATCCGTCGCCGACCGCCTCGCCGACGGCGACGACCCGAGCGGCCATGGCCGCGAACACGTCCTCGAGCCGCGTCCGCGTCGCCGCCGATCCGCCGACCATCACCGACATCGAGCCGTCGCGCGCCCGCGCGGGGCCGCCCGAAATCGGCGCGTCGACCACTTCGAGGCCGGCCTCCGCCAGCCGCCGCCCGAACTCGGCCGCGTCGGCCGGGTCGATCGTGCTCGACACCACGACGATCCCGCCGGGCGTCATGCCCGCGACGACGCCGTCGGAGCCGAACAGAACCTCCTCCGTCTGCGCCGCGTCGACGACGAGCGTGATCACGGCCTCGGCGACCTGCGCGACCTCGGCCGGGCTCCGATGGACGTGCGCCCCGGCCGCGCGCGCCGCCGCATCGGCCTCCGGGCGAAGGTCGCGGGTGTGCAGTTCGTAGCCGCGCTCGACCAACCGCGCCGTCACGGCGAACCCCATCAGGCCGGTGCCGATCACCCCGATCGCACGCATGTCGCCTCCCTCCCGGTTCTGCTTTTCCTTCGTTGGCGCGACGATATCAGAAGGCCGGACGGTTCGAACGTCCGTCCAGCCGGCGTTCTCCGCTCTCGGCGTGGTCGGCGATCGTTCCTTCCGCACGAAAGATCTCCATACTTTTCATTGCTACTGAAATCCTCTCGCGCTATTCATTCCGGCCATGCGTCTGAGTGATTGGCTCTCCCGTTCGAAAGAGACCCGCAGCGGCTTCGCCCGCCGCGTCGGTCTGTCGCCGGCCGCCGTCACCGCGCTCTGCAACGATCCCGCCGTCTGGGTCTCGCGCGACACCGCCGAGAAGATCGCCGCCGCCACCCGCGGCGCGGTGACCCCGGACGACTTTCTCGGGCTCGACCGCCGGTCGAAGGCCCATGAGGAGACGATGATGAACCAGTCCCGCGTCGCCGCAGCCCTCCGCGCCTTCGAGCGCGGCGAGATCGTGGTCGTCACCGACGACGACGACCGCGAGAACGAAGGCGATCTGATCGTCGCCGCCGTCCACGCGACGCCCGAGAAGCTCGCCTTCATCGTCCGCCACACCTCCGGCATCGTCTGCACGCCGATCCCGCGCGATCTCGCCCGCAAGCTCCACCTGGAGCCGATGATCGCCGCCAACGACGCCCCGCTCGGCACCGCCTTCACGGTGACGATCGACTATCGCCACGGCCTGACCACCGGCATCTCGGCCGAAGAGCGCTGCAACACCGCCCGGGCGCTGGCCAATCCCAACGTCGGCCCGACCGACTTCGTCCGCCCCGGCCACGTCTTCCCACTGATCGCCAAGGACGGCGGCGTGCTCATGCGCTCCGGCCACACCGAGGCCGCGGTCGATCTGTGCAAGCTCGCCGGCCTGCCGCCGGTCGGCGTCATCTGCGAGCTGGTCAACGACGACGGCACCGTCAAGCGCGGCCCGGACGTCGCCAAGTTCGCCGAGGAGCACGGCCTGGAGATCGTCTCGGTCGCCGACCTCATCGCCTATCGCCAGAGGAACGAGCGCTTGGTCGAGCGCGTCGGCGAATTCGACGTCGACACCGCCGCCGGCCGCGCCCGCGCCATCTCCTATTCGACCCCCTTCGACCCGATGCAGCACGTCGCGATCGTCTTCGGCGACATCCGCGACGGCCGTTCGGTGCCGGTCCGCCTGCACCTCGAGAGCGTCGTCGACGACGTCTTCGGCAA
This sequence comes from Hyphomicrobiales bacterium, assembly GCA_021286855.1. GTDB lineage: Bacteria > Pseudomonadota > Alphaproteobacteria > Rhizobiales > Ancalomicrobiaceae > Pinisolibacter. Next base: position 264,446 of record JAJTBO010000001.1, read on the forward strand.
GGCCCAGCCGCTCGACCGGTTGATGGATCGCATGGCCAAGGAAGGTCGCGGCGTCGTCGTCTATCTGCGCGAGGGCTCGGTCGGCGTCGCCAAGCCGGCGCGCGAGGCCGAGAAGGGCGTCGACCCGCTCGCCGCCGCCGAGATCGAGGCGCACGCCTCCGCCTCCCATCGCGCCGAGAACTGGCGCGAGATCGGCATCGGCGCGCAGATCCTGAGGGATCTCGGCGTCTCGTCGATCCGCCTGATCTCCTCGAAGGAGCGCCGTTACGTCGGCCTCGAAGGCTTCGGCATCGCCATCGAGGGCACCGAGACGCTGGAGCGCTGCTGATGAGCGATCTGCCCCCAGCCGCCCCCGACATGGAAGCGGACGTCGACGTCCTCGCCCCCGGCACGATCGTCGCCATCGTCGATCCGCTCTGCGGCTGGTGTTGGGGCGCGGCCCCGGCGCTCGCCCGCATCGCCGAGAGCCCGATCGTCCGCCTCGAGATCCTCGCTTCTGGCCTGTTCATCGGCGGTCGGCCGATGACCCCCGACTTCGCCGACTACGCCTGGAAGAACGACTGCCGGATCCGCGATCTGACCGGCCAGACCTTCTCCGAAGCCTATCGCGAGCAGGTGCTCGGCAATTTCGACACGACCTTCGACAGCGGCCCGGCGACCCTCGCCTTCGCCGCCGTGCAGCTGGCCGAGCCGGACAAGGCGATGCGCGCTCTCCATGCGCTGCAGGCGGCGCGCTGGGTCGACGGCCGCGACGTCACGGCGGATGCCGTCTGCGCCGAAGTGCTGCGCGAGATCGGCTGCGCCGAGGAGACGGTCGCCGCCTACCTCGCCGAGGACGAAACCGTCATCGACCTGCTCAACCAGCGCGCCGCGCTCGCCCGCGAACTGATGACCCATGTCGAGGCGCGCGGCGTGCCGACGTTGCTGCGCATCGTCGAGGGCGGCGTCGAGAAGATCGACGGACGCCTGCTCTTCGAGGACGCGGCCAACATCCTGGTCCACGTCGCGCCGCCCGCCGGCGCGGCCTGATCCCGAGCTCGCGAAGTTTCGACCTGTTCGAAACTTCGTGAGCGAAGGCAAGCCCGAACGGGCGTCGGCCGGTCAGGCCGTAACGCTCATGAAACTCGGACGAGTCCGAATTTCATGAGCCGAGTATGAGGTCTCAGCGCCTAGGGCCAGGTCCCGATCCGGGCGAGGCGAGATCGCGCATCGCCCGCCGCGCCTCCCGGTCGAGCGCCTGCAGGAAGGCTTGGCGCTGCTTCGGACCGAACGGCGCCGGCCCGCTCGTCGACATCCCCGCCGAGCGCAGATCCTCCATAAGATCTCGGGTGGCGAGCGCCATGCCGATCGAGCCGGCGTCGAACACCCGCCCCGACGGCGCGACGACCCGCGCCCCGGTCTTCACGCAGCGATCGGCGAGCGGCACGTCGGCGGTGACCACCACCGCGCCCGCTCCGGCCCGTTCGGCGATCCAATCGTCGGCGACGTTCGGCCCCGCCGGCACGACAACCCGTTCGACGAGCGGATCATCGGGTAAGCGCATCCAAGAGTTGGAGACAAAGAAAGTCTTCGCCTGCATCCGGCCGGCGACCCGAAGAACTTCATCTTTCACCGGACAGGCGTCGGCGTCGATGTAGAATACCAGTGTCGTAATTTCTGACATGCTGTCATAATTCCCCATATTACGTAACGTCACTTTCAAAATATGGATAAGGTGGCGAATTTTTCTCCAGACTCGGAAACCGAACGTTAATCACGGTGGCGCTCCATTCTGACAGTCGAGAATTCCGGAGCGAAACGACCATGCATCTCAAGAAGCGTCTCCTCATCGGCGTCGGGACCGGCATGGCGACGGCTGCGGCCGTCTGCGTCGCCGCCGGGATCTGGTTCGTCTCCAATCTCATCGAAGACAACGTCTCTCGACAGCTCGACACCGGCTCGCGCCAGTTCACCGCCGAGATCAAGGCGCAGGGCGACCGCGCCCTTTCGCTGTCGCGTTTCGTCGCCGCGGTGCCGAGCTTCAACGCCGCCTTCGCGGCCGGCGACCGCAAGACCCTCGCCGACCTGCTCGCGCCGACCTTCGACGCCTTGAAGACCGACGGCATCGAGCAGTTCCAGTATCATCTGGCGCCGGCGACGTCCTTCCTGCGCGTCCACAAGCCCTCGAAGTTCGGCGACGACCTCTCCTCCTTCCGCCACACCGTGGTCGAGGCGAACGGCGCGTCCAAGGAAGTGACCGGTCTCGAGAGCGGCGTCGCCGGCATCGGCATCCGCGCCGTCGTGCCGGTCGTGCACGACAAGAAGAAGGTCGGCACGGTCGAATTCGGCCTCGCCTTCGGCAAGGACTTCGTCCACGACTTCGCCGCGCGCACCGGCACCAAGGTCGCGCTGCTGCTCGACGAGAGCGCGCCCGGCAAGACGGGCCCCAACCTGCTCGCCTCCAACTTCCCCGAGAGTTTCGATCTCTCGCCGGCCCACCTGACCGGGATCGGCGGCGAGGCGAGCCGCATCGGCGATTTCGAGATCGAGGGACGACACTGGTCGCTCGCCGACCAACCGCTCGTCGACTATTCCGGCAAGCGCATCGGCACGGTGCTGCTCGGCGTCGATCGTTCGGCGCTCGAAGTGGTCCGGTTCAACGCGAACATGGTCTTCTCCGCGCTCGCCGGCCTGCTTCTCCTCGGCGGCGGCGCCATGATCTGGTGGTTGAACCGTGAAGTCGGCGCGCCGGTCGTTCGTCTCACCGACGCGGTCGCCCGCATCACCGGCGGCGACCTCGATACGCCCACGCCCAAGACCTCCGGCATCGACGAGCTCGCCGCGCTCGGCCGCGCCGTCGATTCGTTGAAGGCGGCGCTCGCCGCTCAGGTCGCCGGCGAGATCGCCGCGCGCCGCGAAGAAGAGGAGCGATCCGACCGGATCCGCCGCCGCGACGAGCGCACCCGCGCCTTCGAAGGCAAGATCGGCGGCGTCCTCTCCGCCATGACGGATGCGGCGCGCCGCATGGAGGCGACCGCCGGCGCCATGCGCGAGGTCTCCGAACGCACCACCAACCGCTCGCGGGCCGCCGTCGCCGACGCCGAGACCACCTCCGGCAACGTCGGCGCCGTCGCCGCCGCGACGGAAGAGCTGGCGAGTTCGGTGCGCGAGATCCAGCGTCGCGTCGATCACTCCGCCGAGATCGCCGGCCGAGCCCTCGACGAGGCCGCCCGCACCGACGAGGTCGTCCGCACGCTGGCGACCAGCGGCGACGAGATCGGCAAGGTCGTCGACCTGATCAACTCGATCGCCGGTCAGACCAATCTGCTCGCCCTCAACGCCACCATCGAAGCGGCGCGGGCCGGCGAGGCCGGCAAGGGCTTCGCCATCGTCGCCGCCGAGGTGAAGTCGCTCGCCAACGAGACGACCCGCGCCACCGAGGCGATCGCCGGTCAGGTCTCCCACATCCAGGAGGAGACCCACCGCGTCGTCACGGCGATCGGCTCGATCGGCTCGATCATCCGCGAGCTGACCCAGCTGTCGCGCGACATGGCGCAGGTGATGAGCGATCAGGAGGTCGCGACCCAGGAGATCGCCGGCAACATCCAGCGCGCCGCCGGCGGCGCCCGCACCCTCTCCGACGTGGTCGAGGCGGTCCAGGTCGACGCCGCCGCCACCGATCGCACCGCCGAAGGCGTCATCGCCTCGGCGCAGGAGGTGACCCACTTCCGCGAGGCGCTCGATCGCGAGATCCGCGACTACATCGACGATCTGAAGCGGGCCTGAGGCCCGCTTCACACCACCACCGGCTGGCGCTCGAAGCCTTCCGAGCCGAACGCCCGGAGATAGCGCGCGATCTCCTCGGCCGGGCCCATCGCCTTCTCCGGATTGTCGGAGAGCTTCACCGCCGGCCGGCCGTCGGCGGCGACCACCTTGCAGACGATCGAGATCGGCTCGAGGTTCGGATGGCTGCCCGCCGGCGCGCAGGCCGTGAAGTCGTTGGTCAGATGCGTGCCCCAGCCGAAGGAGAACCGGCATCGCCCGTCGAGATGGCGCGCCGTCGCCTCGATCGTGTCGATGTCCATCCCGTCGGAGAGGACCATGAGCTTGTCGCGCGGGTCGCGGCCGCGCGCCACCCACCAGTCGATGATCTCGTCGGCCGCCTCGATCGGCGGCTTGCTGTCGGGACGCGCGCCCTTCCAGTCGGCGACCCAGTCGGGCGCGTCGCGCAGGAAGGCGGTGGTGCCGAAGGCGTCGGGCAGGAACACCAGCAGATTGCCGTGATACATCCGCGCCCAGTCCTCCAGGACGCGATAGGGCGCCTGCCGCAACTCCGCGTCGTCGCGGGCGAGCGCCGCATAGACCATCGGTAGTTCGTGAGCGTTGGTGCCGATCGCCTCCAGCGCCGAATCCATCGCCATCTTGACGTTCGACGTGCCGAGGAAGCTCGAGCCGAGCCCCTCCTTCAGCGCTTCGACGCACCATTTCTGCCACAGGAACCCGTGCCGTCGCCGCGTCCCGAATTCGGCGATCGGCACCATTCCGATCTCGCGTTCGAGCGCGCGCAGCCGTTCGATCTTGGCCCACACCTTGGCCTTGGCGCGGGCGTAGAGCACGTCGAGCTCGAAGCGGTTCATCCCCTTCATCGCCGCGCGGGCTCTGAGCTCGTTGACGATGGCCAGCGCCGGGATCTCCCACATCGAGGTCTCCGCCCAGGTCCCCTCGAAGGTCAGTTCGTACTGACCGTCCTCGGTGCGGCGAAGATCGTAGTCGGGCAGGCGAAACCGGCCGAGCCAGTCGAGGAAGTCGGCGGAGAAGATCTGGCGCACGCCGTAGAACGTGTTGCCGGCGAGCCAGATCAGCTCGTTCTTCTGAAACCGGACGGTGCGGGCGTGGTCGAGCTGGTCGCGCAGCTCGCGCTCGTCGATCACCTCGGCGAGCCGGACCGAGCGGGTCCGGTTGACCAGCCCGAAGGTCGCCTCCGTGGTCGGCGCGACCTTGCGGATCAACTGCACCATCAGGAACTTGTAGAAGTCCGTGTCGAGGAGCGTCCGCACGATCGGGTCGATGCGGAAGCCGTGGTCGTAGACGCGGGTGGCGATGTCGAGGGTCATGGCGCGAGCATGGCCTGCGACCTTCGTCGATGCAATCGCCTCCCGCGCAGACCTCGTCTCAGGCGGCGAGATCCGTCCACTTCACGACATGGTCGACGTGTTTCGGTTTGCCGCCGACCTTCTTCACCGCCTCGATGACGTCGTCGAGCGTCAGGCCCGCCGGGACGCCCTCGATCTCGTAGACGATCGCCCCGCCGTTGGTGAGCCCGGCCTCGGCGTTCTTCAGCGCCTTCGTCACCGCCCCTTCGTAGGCGACCTTGACCATGTGAACCGCCATCTCTTCCCCCTGTTCGATGCGACGCGCCGGTCGCGACCGCGACCGACCCGCGTCGGAAACCGCACACCGGACCGACCCGGCATGCCGACGGATGGCCACGGAGCAATCGCCGTGCCGAGAGCCGGGTTCCTCGTCGACCGGCTCTCGGCTAGACTGACGCCATGAACGACGCCTCGCCCCCGCACCGCGACGACGCCCTGCCGCGCCTTCTGCCGATCGTCGGCCTGCCGGTCCTCGCCGGTCTGGTGGCGATCGCCGTCTGGGCCTGGGCGCGCTTCGGCCAGGGCGTCTTCTTCGACACCATCGTCGGCGGGATCGGATCGTGCCTGTGATCGGACCGACCCGATGAGCCGCAAACGCCTCGACGTCGCCCTCGTCGACCGCGGCCTCTTCGCCACCCGGGCGCGGGCCCGCGACGCGGTGGCGCGCGGCACGGTCCGGGTCGACGGCCGCGTCGAGACCCGCCCCGCCGCGCCGGTCGGCGACGACGCCCGCCTCGACATCGACGATCCCGCCGCGGCCTGGGTCTCCCGCGCCGCCCTGAAGCTCCTCGGCGCGCTCGACGATTTCGCGCTGTCGCCGGAAGGTTGCGAGGCGCTCGACGTCGGCGCCTCGACCGGCGGTTTCACCGAGGTGCTCCTCGCCCGCGGCGCGGCGCGCGTCACGGCGATCGACGTCGGCCATGGCCAGCTCGCGCCGCGCCTCGCCGCCGATCCGCGCGTCGTCTCGATCGAAGGGCTCAACGCCCGCGATCTCGCCGCCGAACACCTGCCGGCGCCGCCCGACTTCCTCGTCGCCGACGTCAGTTTCATCTCGCTGACCCTCGCCCTGCCGCCGGCGTTGGCGCTGGCCGCCGCGAAGGCGACCGGCGTCTTCCTGGTCAAGCCGCAGTTCGAGGTCGGCCGCGAGGCCGTCGGCAAGGGCGGGCTGGTCCGCGACGAAGCGGCCTGCGAAGCCGCCGTCGAGCGAATCGCCGCCTTCCTCGAGGCGGCCGGTTGGTCGGTCGTCGGCCGCGCCGAGGCGGTGATCGCCGGCTCCGACGGCAACCGCGAACGCGTCCTCGTGGCGCGGAAAGCTGGGAGTTGAGGCGAACGTCCGTGTTCGCCCTCTCGCATCGCGCGTCCGAATGAGGCAAAAGGACGCCCAAACGAAACCCCGAGGACGACACCCGTGACCGACGTCGCCGACGACGCCCCGACCTTGACGGTCGCCATCACCGACATCGCCCACAAGGGCGACGGCGTCGCCGTCTGGGAGACCGAGGCGGGCGAAAAGAAGCTCTTCGTCGGCGGCGCGCTGCCCGGCGAGATCGTCCGCGTCGTCGTCGAGGGCGAGGGCGTCAACGAACGCGGCCGCGTCGTCGAACTGGTGGTCGGCAGCCCCGATCGCGTCGAGCCGGCCTGTCCGGTCTTCGACCGCTGCGGCGGCTGCTCGCTGCAGCATTGGGATCAAGCCCCCTATCTCGCCTGGAAGCGCGCCCAGGTGCGCGCCGCCTTCGCCGATCGCGGTCTCGACGTCGAGGTCGCCGAGCCGATCGCCACCGGCCCGGCCTCGCGTCGCCGCGCGGTGATCGCCGTGCAGAGGAAGACCGGCGCGCCGGTGGTCGGCTTCCGAGCCCGCCTGTCGCACGAGGTGATCGACGGCTCCGGCTGTCTGGTCGTCGGCCCGCGCATCCGCGCCGCCATGCCCAAGCTGGTCAAGATCTCGCATCTGCTCGACTTCGCCGCCAAGGGCGCGATCTTCACCGTGATCGACACCGAGACCGGCCTCGACGTCTCGGTCGCCGAGGCCAAACTCCCCGAGTCCCGCCGCCAGCAGGCGCTCGCCATGGCGCTCGAACTCGGCTTCGCCCGCTTTTCGATCGAACGCGAGATCGTCGTCGAGGCGCGCGCGCCGGTCGTCCGCTTCGGCGGCGTCGCGGTGATGCCGCCGCCCGGCGCCTTCCTCCAGGCCGTCGCCGAGGCCGAGGAGGCGATGGCCCGCCTCGTCGAGGCGGCGGTCGAGGCGGCGCTCGCCGCCCGCCCGAAGCGCGCCAAGGGCCCGCCCAAGGTCGCCGACCTCTTCACCGGCTGCGGCGCCTTCGCGCTGCGCCTCGCCCATCTCGTCCAGGTCCACGCGGTGGAGAGCGAGCGCTTCGCCCTCGACGCCCTGTCCTTCGCCGCGCGTCACACGCAAGGGCTGAAGCCGGTCTCGGTCGAGGCGCGCGATCTCTATCGCCGCCCGCTGATGGCGAAGGAACTGTCGGCCTACGACGCGGTGGTGATCGACCCGCCTCGCGACGGCGCCGCGCCGCAGTTCAAGGAACTGGCGAAGTCGGAGGTGAAGACCATCGTCGCCATCTCCTGCAACCCGGCGACGCTCGCCCGCGACGCCCGCTATCTGATCGACGCCGGTTGGACGATGGGCGAGGTCACCCCGATCGACCAGTTCCTGTGGTCGCACCACGTCGAGGCGGTGGTGGTGTTCAGGAAGGCGTGAGGCGAGGGGCGTGCGCGATGCTTCGAGACGCGGGCCGAAGGCCCGCTCTTCAGCATGAGGCGCTTTTCATATTTGATACAAACACATACGCCTCATGGTGAGGAGAGCCCGCAGGGCTCGTCTCGAACCATCGCGCACCTGCTGCACCCGTCGCAATCGCCATCGTCTCGAGACGCCGCCGCCGTCCGAAGACTCCGGATGCGGAAAGGGCGGCGTCGCCGCCGCCCTCCATCGTCTACGAACGGTCGAGCCGTCTTCACTTCTTTCCGTGGATCAACGCCGCCTGCGCCGCCGCCAGCCGGGCGATCGGCACGCGGAACGGCGAGCAGGAGACATAGTCGAGGCCGACCGTCTCGCAGAACTTCACCGAGGCCGGATCGCCGCCGTGCTCGCCGCAGATGCCGAGCTTGATCCCGGCCCGCGTCTTGCGGCCGCGTTCGGCGGCGAGTTCGATCATCGAGCCGACGCCGACCTGATCGAGCGTGATGAAGGGATCGTGCTCGAGGATCCCGCCCTTCAGATAGTAGGTCAGGAACTTCGCCGCGTCGTCGCGCGACAGGCCGAAGGTGGTCTGGGTCAGGTCGTTGGTGCCGAAGGAGAAGAACTCCGCGGTCTCGGCGATCTTGTCGGCGGTGATCGCCGCGCGCGGCAGCTCGATCATCGTGCCGACGTGATAGTCGAGCGCCACGCCGGTCGCTTCCGCCACCGACTTGGCGACGGCGTCGATGCGGGTCTTGACGAAGTCGAGCTCCGCCTTGATGCCGACCAGCGGCACCATGATCTCCGGCACCACGTGTTCGCCGGTCTCCTTGGCCGCCTGGATGGCCGCCTCGAAGATCGCCTGCACCTGCATCTCGTAGATCTCGGGATAGGAGATGGCGAGACGCACGCCGCGATGGCCGAGCATCGGGTTGAACTCGTGCAGCGCCTCGGCCCGCTCCTTCAGCTTCGCCGCCGGCACGCCCATCGCCGCCGAAACCTCGGCGATCTCCTCGTCCGACTTCGGCAGGAACTCGTGCAGCGGCGGGTCGAGCAGACGGATCGTCACCGGCAGGCCGTGCATGATCTCGAACAGGTCGACGAAGTCCTTGCGCTGCATCGGCAGGAGCTTCGCCAGCGCCTCGCGCCGCTCCGCCTCGGTGTCGGCGAGGATCATCTCGCGCACCGCGACGATGCGGCCCTCGTCGAAGAACATGTGCTCGGTGCGGCAGAGGCCGATGCCCTCCGCGCCGAAGGTCCGGGCGACCTTGGCGTCGGCCGGCGTCTCGGCGTTGGCGCGCACCCGCATGCGGCGGACCTCGTCGGCCCAGCCCATCAGGGTGGCGAAGTCGCCGGAGAGCTCCGGCCGCTGCATCGGCACCGCGCCGATCAACACCTCGCCGGCGCCGCCGTCGAGCGTGATCTTGTCGCCGCGCTTCAGCGTCACGCCTTCGGCGGTCATCGTGCCGGCGGCGTAGTCGATGCGGATCGAGCCGGCGCCGGAGACGCAGGGCTTGCCCATGCCGCGGGCGACGACCGCCGCGTGGGAGGTCATGCCGCCGCGCGTGGTCAGGATGCCCTCGGAGGCGTGCATGCCGTGGATGTCTTCCGGGCTCGTCTCGACGCGCACCAGAACGACCTTGCGGCCGGCCTGGGTGGCGGCTTCCGCCTCTTCCGAAGTGAAGACGATCTCGCCGCAGGCCGCGCCCGGCGAAGCCGGCAGGCCGTGGGCGAAGCGCTTGCGCTCGGCCTTCGGGTCGATGGTCGGATGCAGCAGCTGGTCGAGGCCGGCGGCGTCGATCCGCATCACCGCCTCCTGCGGCGTGATCAGGCCCTCCGCCACCATGTCGACCGCCATCTTCAGCGCCGCCTTGGTGGTGCGCTTGCCGATCCGGCACTGCAGCATCCACAGCTTGCCGCGTTCGACGGTGAACTCGACGTCCTGCATGTCGCGGTAGTGCTTCTCGAGCCGCTCGCAGATCGCGACGAATTCGCCGTAGGCCTGCGGCATCGCCGTCTCGAGGCTCGGCTTGTCGGACTCCGCTTCGATGCGCGCCGCTTCGGTGATGTTCTGCGGCGTGCGGATGCCCGCGACCACGTCCTCGCCCTGAGCGTTGATCAGGAACTCGCCGTAGAGCCGCTTGTCGCCGGTCGAAGGATTGCGCGAGAAGGCGACGCCGGTCGCCGACGTCTCGCCCATGTTGCCGAACACCATCGCCTGGACGTTGACGGCGGTGCCCCAGCTCGCCGGAATGTCGTGCAGACGGCGATAGGTCACGGCGCGCGCGTTCATCCACGAGCCGAACACCGCGCCGATCGAGCCCCACAGCTGCCGGCGGGGATCCTGCGGGAAGGGCTTGCCGGTCTGCTTCTCGACGAGCTCCTTGTAGGAGCCGATCACCGCCTTCCAATCGATGGCGGAGAGGTCGGTGTCGAGCACCAGGCCGCGGCTCTCCTTGAAGGTCTCCAGGATCTCCTCGAAGTCGTGATGCTCGAGGTCGAGCACGACGTTCGAATACATCTGAATGAAGCGGCGATAGCTGTCGTAGGCGAAACGCTCGTCGCCGGCGACGCGGGAAAGCGCCTCCACCGTGACGTCGTTGAGGCCGAGGTTGAGGACCGTGTCCATCATGCCCGGCATCGATGCGCGCGCGCCCGAGCGGACCGAGACCAGCAGCGGATCGACCTCGTCGCCGAAGCGCTTGCCGGTGATCCGGCTCATGTGGGCGAGCGCGTCGTCGACCTGGGCCGCGAGCTCCACCGGATAGGCGCGATCGTTCTCGTAGAAGGCGGTGCAGACTTCCGTGGTGATGGTGAAGCCGGGAGGCACCGGAATGCCGAGGTTCGACATCTCCGCGAGGTTGGCGCCCTTGCCGCCGAGCAGAGCCTTCATGTCGGCCGCACCCTCCGCGGCGCCGTCTCCGAAGGTGTAGACCCATTTCGTCATCGGACGTCTCCCATTTCGATCTCTCGGGCCGTCGACCCGATCCCGAACGGGAGAGCCGCGGCGTGTCGCCCTGGTTTTAATCCCGAGCCCCCCCCGCGCAAGTCGTTTCTCGCACGGATGACCAAGGGACGCGGCGCAGAACCATCGGCGCGCCGCGAAAATATCGAAATTCGTTCGCGCCGTCTCGGGGCTGGATCAAAACGCGAAACGGCCTTCACAATCCTTCCCGAACAGGCCATTCTCGCCCGGCTTCGGGGTGTGTTCGGCGCGCGCCGAACGAGAAGTCGTGAGCGAACGCGATCGGTCGCGGAGCGCCTCGCCGCCATGCGACGGCCACGACCGTCCGTCACGATCCGACGTCGGCCGCGGCCCGCGACCGATGTGGGTTCCTACGAAAGAGTTCCATGCGCATGTCCTCCGGACGTCTCCCGCCCCGTCTCTCGCTTCGTCCGTCGCATCTTCTCGTGGCCTCGAGGCGGAGTTGGCCGCGGCTGGCCCTGGCCCTGGCCTCGCTCCTCGCGCTCTCGCCGATCGCGGCGCGCGCCGCCAAGCCGGACATCGGCGACGTCGTCTTCGCCGCGCCGCCGACGCTCTCCGGCGCCTACCTCGCCGGCCGCTTCGCCGGCCAGTCGCGCGACGTCTCCGCCGCCGCGACCTATTTCGAGGTGGCGCTCGCCTTCGATCCGGCCAATCCGGGCCTCGCCGAGCGGACCTTCCAGTTGCTGCTCGCCGACGGTCGCCTGCCAGAGGCGGTGAATCTGGCGCAGGACCTGGTGCGCCACGACCGCACCCACGCGCTCGCCCGTCTGGTGCTCGGCGTCGATGCGATGAAGAAGGGGCGTTGGGACCGGGCGCGCCGCGAGCTCGGCCAGATCAAGCCGCGTCCGCTCTCCGATCTGACCGTCGCCGTCCTGCTCGCCTGGACCGAGGCCGGCGCCGGCCACACCTCCGAGGCGCTGAAGACCATCGACCGGCTCGGCGGGCTCGAGTGGTATTCCGTCTTCAAGAACTACCACGCCGGCATGATCGCCGAACGCGCCGGCCGCACCGAGGAAGCGACGCGTCGGCTGGAGGCCGCCTTCAAGGCCGATTCCGGCGCGCTGCGCATCGTAGAGGCCTGGGTCCGCCATCTCGCCCGCATCGGTCGGGCCGAAGAGGCCCTGAAGATTCTGGCCGACTTCGAGACCAAGGTCCCCGATCATCCGATCATGACGGCGCTGCGCCGCGAGATCGCGAGCGGCAAGAAGCCGGGGCCGGTCTTCGTCGGGCCGCAGGCCGGCGCCGCCGAATTCCTCTACGGCATCGGTTCGGCGCTCGGTCGCGACGGCGGCGAGGACATCGCCTCGATGTATCTGCAGCTGGCGCTGTGGCTCGACCCCTCGGCCGAACTGCCGGTCGTCTCCCTCGCCGGCCTGCAGGGCCAGATGAAGCAGTACGACAAGGCGATCGCGCTGCTCACGCGCGTGCCGGTGGCCTCGAAGCTCAGGCCGCTCGCCGACATCCAGGTCGGTCGATACTACACGATGTTGCAGAACTACGGCGAGGCCTCCAAGCATCTGCAGGCGGTGATCGATCGCACCCCGAAGGATCTCGACGCGATCGTCGCCCTCGGCGACGTGCTGCGCGCCGACAAGAACTTCGCCGAAGCCGCCAAGGTCTACACCCGCGCCATCGATCAGATCGACAAACCGTCGAAGGGCGATTGGGCCTTCTACTATTACCGAGGCATCTCGCTCGAGCGCACCAAGCAGTGGCCGCAGGCCGAAGCCGACTTCCACAAAGCGCTCGAACTGATGCCGAACGAGCCGCACGTGCTCAACTATCTCGGCTATTCCTGGATCGACATGGGCGTCAATCTCGACAAGGGATTGGACCTGGTGAAGAAGGCGGTCGAGCTGAAGTCGGACGACGGCTACATCGTCGACAGTCTCGCCTGGGCCTATTTCAAGCTCGGCCGCTACGAAGAAGCGGTGAAGGAACTCGAAAAGGCGATCCTGCTGAAGCCGGACGATCCGGTGATCAACGATCATCTCGGCGACGCCTATTGGAAGGTCGGCCGCCGGCTCGAGGCGACGTTCCAGTGGCGTCACGCCCTCGACTTCAAGCCGGAAGCCGACGACAAGGCGAAGATCGAAGAGAAGTTGAAGAAGGGCCTCGACGGCGAAGCCTCCGCGCCGCCGCCGGCGATCGCTCCGGCCGCCGCCGGCGCGCCCGCCGCCGCTCCGGCCGGAGAGGCGAAGCCGACCGACGCTTCAGGAGAGGCGAAGCCGACCGACGCGTCCGGAACGGCGAAGCCCGCCGTCCCGGTCGAGGAGACGAAGCCCGCCGCGCCCGCCGAGGCCACGAAACCGGCCGCGCCCGTGGCGCCCGCCGAACCCGTGACCCCGGCCGCTCCGGCGGCTCCCGCTCCGGCGACCGAAACCCCGGCCGCGCCGCCCGCCGCCCCGCCCGCCTCGGGCGAGGCTCCCGCCGCCCCGGCCAAGCCGTGACCGACGGGCGCTCGACGGACGGCCCCGCCGTCGCCGCGCCGCGCGACGACGAGGTCGACGCCGAACTCGCGCCGGCCAAGGTCAATCTGGCGCTTCACGTCACCGGCCGGCGCGACGACGGCTATCATCTGCTCGACACGCTGGTGGTCCATGGCGGCGCGGCCGATCGGGTCGCGGCGTTGCGTCGTCCTCCCGCCGAGATCGGGGCAGGGGAGGCGGCCACGCTGTCGCTCGCCGGACCGATGGCGACCGGGCTCGCCGCCGAAGCCGACAATCTCGTTCTGCGCGCCGCTCGCCTGCTCGCCGCCGAGGCGCGTCGTCTCGGCCGCGCCGTCGCGCCGGTGGTGCTGCGGCTCGAAAAGCATCTGCCGATCGCCTCGGGCGTCGGCGGAGGCTCCTCCGACGCCGCCGCGACCCTGCGTCTGCTCGATCGCCTCTGGGGCCTCGGCCTCGGCCGCGCCCGGCTCGCCGAACTCGCCCTGCCGCTCGGCGCGGACGTGCCGATGTGCGTCTGGGGCGAGCCGCTCAGAGCCCGCGGCGTCGGCGAGACGATCGAACGCCTCGCGCCACTGCCGCCGTTTCGGCTGGTCCTGGCGAACCCCGGCGTTCCCGTCTCGACGCCGTCCGTCTTTCGCGCCCTGACGCGTCGCGACAATCCGCCGCTGCCGGACATGCCGCCCCGCTTCGCCGATCTCGACGCGCTGGTCGCTTGGCTCGCCGCGACCCGCAACGATCTCGAAGCCGCTGCGATTTCGCTCGCGCCCGAGATCGCGACGGTCCTCGGCCGGTTGCGGGCGACGCCGGGGTGTCGTCTGGCCCGCATGTCGGGGTCGGGAGCGACCTGCTGGGGCCTCTTCGCGACGACGGCCGCCGCCGACTTCGACGCCGCGTCGACCGGGTGGTGGACGGCGCGATCCATCGTGGCCTGATCGCCGGAGCGGTCCGTCGGAGCGTCGCCGCCATTGGGATGCGGCGCATTTTAATGATGAAATGGCCGAATTGTTGCCGGACGACGCGAATTCGGGCCTATGAGGGCGGGGCGCCGCCCTCGCACGTCGCGGTGGTGGGACGTCCCTTCGGACCGCCGTCATGACCACGATCCCGGTTTCGCCGCGCCCGCTCGACGCACTCACCTCGCTGCGCTTCTTCGCGGCGGCGATGGTGATGCTCTTCCATTTCTGGGCGATCTTCCTCGGCGACGTCGCGCCGCCGCCGCCGGTGGCGCTCGGCTACACCGGCGTGTCGTTCTTCTTCGTCCTGTCCGGCTTCATCCTGACCTACACCTACGAGCGGGACGGGCGCTTCGACGGCGGCGGTTTCGAACGCTACGCGATGCATCGTCTGGCGCGGATCGGGCCGGTCTATCTGATGGCGATCGGACTGTTCCTGCCGTTCCTGACGTCGTCCTTCCTCAAGGAGGGCGCGACCTTCCGGCTCGTCGCCGCCGCCGTCACCACGCCCTTCGCCCTCCAGGCCTGGGTTCCGGGCTCCACGACGGTGATCAATTTTCCGGGCTGGTCGATCTCGACCGAGGCCTTCTTCTATCTCTGCTTTCCGCTCCTGGTGGCGCCGGCGTTCCGCCGCCCGGAGCGGGCGATCGCCTCGGCGTTCGGCTGGATGATCGTCGTCTGGCTGGTCGGCTCTCTCGTCTGGGTGCGGGTCGCCGGCGATCTCGATCTGATCACAGCGCCGATCGGCTCCTTCGACGCGCCGACCGAGCGGGTCGCCGACGCGTTGCGCTATCTGCCGCCGCTCAGGATCGGTGAATTCGCCCTCGGCATGGCGTTGTGCGCGCTCTGGCGCAAGGGCCGCCTGCCGAGCGATCCGCGCCGGCTTCTCCTGGCGGCGGCCGGCGGCGCGGCGGCGGTGGCGCTGCTGGCGGATCGGCTTCCCGGGCCGGTGCTGTTCGACGGGATTTCCGTGATCGTCTGGGCGCCGCTCGTCGTGTGGGGGGCCAATTTGCGCAGCGGCCTGCTCGTGCGGCCCTTCGCCGTCCTTCTCGGACGGATCTCCTTCGCGCTCTACCTCCTGCACGCGATCGTTCTCTACTATGCGCTGGCGATCGACAAACACCTGCTCGGCGGGTGGCTGCAGGCCCATGGCGCGGCGACCGTGGCGCTCCTGTCGGCGGTCTCGCTCGCCGCCGCCTGGGTCGCGTTCCACCTCGTCGAGGAGCCGATGCGGCGGCGGATGACGCGGCCGCGAAGCCCTGAGCCGACCGAGGCCCCGGCCGTTCCCATCGGCGTCGGAGCGGCGGGCTCGACGGATAGAGGGGACGACGCGCGTCTCCGGGCCTGGCGGCTCCCCGCGGCCTGTGACTTTGGTTCCAGCCTCGCCGACGAGGCGGGTCTAGTCTCCTCGCCATCCAGAGAGGAGACGATCCCGTGACCCCGATGAAGTTCTTTCTCGACACCCACGACGTCCGCCACGGCACCTTCCCGGCCGGCATCGAGCCGCCGGCCTTCGCCGCCTTCCATGCGCAATACGAAGCGGCCTGCCGCGCCGAGGGCGTCGTGGCCCTGCGTATCCACGTCGGCTTCGCCGACGGCCGCGCCTTCTGCCTGACGATGGCGCCGGACGCCGAAGCGGTCGCCCGCGCCCACGCTCGGGTCGGCCTGCCCTTCGACGAGATCACCGAGATCGTCACCTCCGCCCCCGGCGACCTTTTCTTCGCCCGGGCGGCGTGAACGCGAGGAGGCCTGCGACATGGCGACCGTGTCGGCGCGTCTCGGCCCGCGTTACCCTGGCTCGATGACGACCTCGCCGCCGCTCGAACGCTTTCCCTCGCTCGCCGAACTCTCGGCGGAGAGCCGGCGGCTGCTCGACGGCGCGGTGAAGCGGATCGCCTGTCCGCACGGCGCGCCCCTGGTGGCGCGCGGCGACCTCGTCGCCGGCGCCTATCTGGTCGAGAAGGGGGCGCTCAGGGTCTATTACGTCAGCGCCGAGGGCCGCGAAGGCACGCTCTACTGGGTCGAACCGGGTCAGTCCTGCATCCTCGCGCTCAACTGCATGTTCTCCCGCCTCGCCTATCCGGCCTGGGTGGAGAGCGAGGGCGAGACCGAGGTGGCGATCGTCCCCGGCGACGTCTACCGTCGCCTCTTCGCGGTGGAGCCGGCGGTCCAGGCCTTCACCTTCGAGGTGCTCTCCGGTCGGCTCTTCGAGCTGATGGCGCTGATCGAGGAGACCGCCAGCCAGGGGCTCGAGGCGCGCGTCGCCGGCTTCCTGCTGCGTCGCTCCAAGGGCGCGGCGGCGATCGCGGTGACCCAGGATCAGATCGCCCGCCATCTCGCCACCTCCCGCGAAGTCGTCTCCCGCGTCCTGCGCGGTCTCGCGGCGCGCCGCCTGATCGCCACCGCTCAGGGCCGCGTCGTCCTCCTCGATCCCGCCGCGCTCGCCGGTCTCGCCGAATAGCCGGCCGCGGTCCCCTCGAAAGCCGCTCCCATGTACGACCTCCCTTCCGTCCTTCCGGTGGGGCTGGCGGCGGTCGCCGTCGGCTTCGCCGCCGCCGGGCTCATCGTCTGGCGCGATCTCGGTCCCTTCGCCCGTCTCGGCCCGGTGCAACGCGTCGGGCTCGCCGCCGCGCTCGGCGTCGGCGTCCTCGCCTTCACGATCAAATTGTCGATCATCGCCACCCTGTCGAGTCTCGGCCACGACACCCTCGCCCCGACGATCGCCGATCCCGAGACCGACCAGATCGATCGAACCACCGTCGTCGGCCGGCCGGTCTGGCGGGCTCTGCCCGAGGTCGCGCCGTCTCCCGCCGACGATCCGCCGACGCCGGCGAAGATCGAACTCGGCCGTCGCCTGTTCTTCGAAAAGGCCCTGTCGCGCGACGGCGCGTCGAACTGCGCCTCCTGTCACGATCTCGAAGGCGCCGGCGGCGGCGACGGCCGCGTCACCGCCGTCGGCATCGACGGCGCGGTCGGCCCGCGCAACACGCCGACGGTGTGGAACGCCGCCTTCCAGGCGCGCCTGTTCTGGGACGGCCGGGCCCGCAGCCTCGAGGAACAGGCGCTCGGCCCGATCGCCAATCCGATCGAGATGGGCGCCGATCTCGCCGAAGTGACGCGCCGCCTCGCGGCGGGCCCCGAGTGGCGCGCCGGCTTCGCCGCCGCCTTCGGCGACGAGACGATCGATCCTCCCCGCATCGCCCGGGCGCTCGCCGCCTTCGAACGCACCCTGATCACGCCGGACGCGCCTTATGATCGCTTCGTCCGCGGCGACGCGACCGCGCTCGACGCGCGGCAATTGCGCGGCATGGCGCTGTTCGAGGAGGTCGGTTGCATCGTCTGTCACGCCGGCCCCGGCTTCAGCCGGGCGAGCCTGCTCGCCCCGGAGGGCGGCGCGTCCGGCCTTCGCCTGTTTCCGGCGTTGCCGTCCGACTACGAGGCGAAATATCGGCTGACCGAGGACAAGGGCGCGGCGCGCTCCGGCCGCGCCGGGCTGTGGCGCGTGCCGTCGCTGCGCAACGTCGCGCTGACCGCCCCCTATTTCCACAACGGCTCGGTCGCCTCGCTGGAAGAGGCGGTGCGGGTGATGGCGACGGTTCAGGCCGGTCGGGAGGTGACCGAGACCGGGCGGGTCGAGACCCGGGTCGAATGGTCGGCCGAGACCGGCCGCCTCACCCGTCGGCGGCCCTTGCCGCTGAGCGAAGCGGAGGTCGGCGACATCGTCGCCTTCCTCGGCGCGCTGACGAGCGACCGGTTGGCGGCGGTCCGGACGAAGCGTTGAGCGCGCGGGGCGATCGGCCGGGCCTCAGTGGACCCGGCTGATGCAGAAGTCGACCACCTCGACCAACGCCCGCTTGTGCGGCCCGTCCTTGAACGGCGCGAGCGCGTCCTTGGCCATGGCGCCGTAGTGGCGGGCGCGTTCGACCGTGGTCGAAATTGCGCCGTGCTTCTTCAGGAGGTCGATCGCGCCTTCGAGGTCGCCCTCGCTCGCGCCGCCGTCCTGCAGGCAGCGCTTCCAGAAGGCGCGATCCTCGTCCGAGCCGCGGCGATAGGCGAGCACCACCGGCAGGGTGATCTTGCCCTCGCGGAAGTCGTCGCCGACGTTCTTGCCGAGCGCGGCCGACGAGCCGCCGTAGTCGAGCGCGTCGTCGACGAGCTGGAAGGCGAGGCCGAGATTGGTGCCGTAGGAGCGGAAGGCGGCCTCCGCGTCGCGGCCCGATCCGGCGATGATCGGTCCGACCTCCGCCGCGGCGGAGAACAATGCCGCCGTCTTGGCGCGGATCACCGCCAGATATTCGTCCTCGGTGGTCGCCATGTTCTTGGCGGCGGCGAGCTGCATCACCTCGCCCTCGGCGATGATCGCCGCGGCGTCGGAGAGGCAGCCGAGCGCCTGCATCGAGCCGACCTCGACCATCACGCGGAACGACTGGCCGAGCAGGAAGTCGCCGACCAGCACGCTCGCCTGATTGCCCCACAGCTTGCGCGCCGCGAGTTTGCCGCGCCGCATGTCGCTCTCGTCGACGACGTCGTCGTGCAGCAGCGTCGCGGTGTGCATGAATTCGACCGCCATGGCGAGCTTGATGTGGCCGTCGCCGGCGTAGCCGCACATCTGCGCCGCGGCGAGCGTCAGCATCGGCCTGAGCCGTTTGCCGCCCGAAGAGATCAGATGATTGGCGACCTCCGGGATCATCGCCACGTCCGACCCCGCCTTAGACAGGATCAGCGCATTGACCCGATCCATGTCCGCGGCGACGAGACGCACCAGCGGCTCCACCGAAGCTTCCGGCCGCTTCTTGCCCTCGTCGAGAGAAACCACCACGCCCACCACGGCCACTCCTCGCCTTCCGGGATCGCCGCCCGGCTCTCGGAACCTCGCTCTCGAGACCGCGCGATATCATCCCGGCGAAGCGGCGTCGATACCAGTTGGTAAGTCGTCGGCCGGTTTCGCCGTCCTTGCGGACGCGCCTGCGATCGAAGGCGAGCATAGGCAGTCGCCGGCCGAGCGACAAGCGGCCCGACGTCGCGCTTCGCCCGCCGCCGTCGCCGGTCCGAGCGGGCAGGGGGATTGCGGCGGCGACCGTCGCGTCCTAGGTCTTCGGGAGGACGCCGAGGGAGGCGAGGATGCGCGAACTCCTGCGCTGCAACGATCCGGTGCTGATCTCCGCCGTCGAGGCTCTCCTCGCCGGCGCGGGCATCGACGCGCTCGTCTTCGACGGCGCGATCTCGACCCTCGAAGGCGCGATCGGAGCCTTTCCACGCCGCCTCCTCGTCGCCGACGACGACGAGACGCGGGCGCGCCGCCTGCTGATCGACGCCGGCCTCGGCGCGGAACTGCGCGAGGCGGGCGCGTGAGCGAGACGGCGACCACGCTCGACCGTTTTCTCGATGGCCGTCTGTGGCTCGAACAGCCGGCGCGCGGTCGCCATCGCGCCGGGCTCGACGCGGTGCTGCTCGCCGCGCTCGTGCCGGCGACGGCGGCAGGCCGATTGGTCGATCTGGGCGCGGGCGTCGGCGCGGCCGGCCTCGCCGTCGCGGTTCGCGCGCCCGGTCTGCGGGTCGTCCTCGCCGAGCGCGATCCCGAGGCCGCGCGCCTCGCCCGCGCCAACGCCGGGCGACCGGAGAACGACGTCGCCGATCGCGTCGAAGTGATCGAGATCGACCTCTTGCGCCGGGGCGCGGCGCGCGATGCGGCCCTGCCGCCGGAGAGCTTCGACGCCGTCGTCGTCAATCCACCCTATTTCGCGCCCTCCGACGTGCGCGCCTCGCCGCATCGGGCCCGCGCCGCCGCCCATGTCTTCGAAGCCGGCGCGCTCGACGACTGGCTGCGCGTCGCCGCGTCGTTGCTCGCCCCGAAAGGGCGTCTCCATCTGATCTTCCGCGGCGACGGCCTCGCCGAGATCGTCGCCGCGCTCGCCGGGCGATTCGGCGACGCGCGGATCCGCCCGGTCCACCCGCGAGAACGCGACGCCGCTCATCGTCTGCTCGTCACCGCGACCAAAGGTTCACGGGCCCGAGCGTCGATCCTGCCCGGGCTCGTCCTCCATCGCGCCGATTCGGACCTCTATCTGCCGGAAGCGGCCGCGATCCTGCGCGGCCGCGCCGATCTCGCCGGCGACCGGTTCAGCGCCGGCACCGCGTGATCCGGCACATCATGCCGCGCGGGGTGCGGACCGCGCATTCGCGCAGCGCCCGCTGGCTCGCGGAGGAACGGCTCGAGGAGACGCCCCAGCCCATCGCGGCGCGGCTGCGTGCGGTGCATTGCCACGCGGCGGCTTCCTGGGCCGAAACGGCGACGAGCCCCAGTCCGATCAGGGC
Organism: Hyphomicrobiales bacterium; assembly: GCA_021286855.1. Taxonomy (GTDB): domain Bacteria; phylum Pseudomonadota; class Alphaproteobacteria; order Rhizobiales; family Ancalomicrobiaceae; genus Pinisolibacter. The sequence continues at coordinate 284,974 of JAJTBO010000001.1, forward strand.
GGCGAGAAAAGAAGTACGGGCGAGACGCATGGCGGCCTCCGAAACTCCTGGTCCGCGCGTGGATGCGCGAACGGCGCAGTTTCGCGCCGTTTCGATGCGAGGAGAAGCCCGCACGGCGTCGCGCGTGTTTCCCCCATGTTGCGACGCGAAGGGTTTGTCAGCGGCCGGGCGATCCACTACCTTGCGAGCGCCGCCGAAAGGGCGGCGCCGGCCACCGGAGGCAATGATGCGCGTTCTCGCTCCGCTCTTCTTCGTCGTGCTCGCCGCCGCTCCGGCTCTCGCCGACGGCAGCTATTCGGGGGCCTCTTCGGTCGCCGGCGGCCACGGCGCGGCCTGCGCCGGCGTAACGCCGATGAACGCCTATGTCTCCGGCTCCTCGATCGAACTGACCGGCTACGCCTACGAAGGCTCCGGCGACCGCGCCACCGGCTCGGTCAAGTCCGACGGCGCCTTCACCGCGACGATGGCGTCGCCCAAGGGCGACGTCACCTTCTCCGGCCGCGTCACCTCCCGTTCGGTGCAGGCGCAGTGGAAGGGTCCCGACTGCTGGGGCGCGGTCGACCTCAACAAGTGAGAGACGTCACACCGGCACCTTGGTCGTCCGCTTGACGGTCCGCAGCGACAGCTGCGACTGGACGCGAACGACGCCGGGAAGCCGCGTCAGCACCTCCGAATGCAGTCGTTCGAGATCCGCCATGTCGCGGAAGACGACGCGCAGCAGATAGTCGGACTGGCCGGCGATCAGGTGGCATTCCTGGATCTGGGCGACGTGGCGCACCTTCGCCTCGAAGGCGTCGAGCCGCGCCCGATCCTGGCTGTCGAGCGTGATCGCGACATAGGCGGTGCCGGCGAAACCGGCCGCCTTCTGGTCGAGCACCAGATGGGTGCCGGCGACCAGCCCGCTCTCCATCAGCAGGTTGACCCGCCTGAGGCAGGCCGAGGGCGACAGGTGGACGCGCTCGGCCAATTCCGCGTTGGTCAGCCGGCCGTCGGCCTGCAGTTCGATGAGGATCTGGCGATCCCGGTCGTCGATGGCGATCATCGCAGAATATTCGCAAAATCTCTGAATTCGATCAATATTATATTTTATAAGAACGATTGAAAAACGGAAAATGGCGGAAAATTGCGAGAGAACAGGCGCATCATCCGAAGAATGTTCGATCCGCTGGCGGGATCGACCCTCGAGGAGAGCTTCCATGCGCATCGGTGTCCCCAAGGAGATCAAGGATCATGAGGATCGCGTCGGCCTGGTGCCGTCGTCGGTGGCCGAACTCGTCGCCCATGGCCACGAGGTCCTGATCGAGAAGGGTGCCGGCCGCGGCGCCGGCATCGCCGATCGTGACTTCGTCAAGGCGGGCGCCAAGATCGTCGACGAGGTCGACGCGGTGTGGGGCGAGGCCGAGATGATCGTCAAGGTCAAGGAGCCGCTGGCCGTCGAGCGCAAGAAGCTGCGCCCCGACCACCTGCTCTTCACCTATCTCCACCTCGCGCCGGATCCGGACCAGACCCGCGACCTCGTCGCGTCCGGCGCGACCTGCATCGCCTATGAGACCGTGACCTCGCCGACCGGCGGTCTGCCGCTGCTCACCCCGATGTCGGAAGTCGCCGGCCGCATGGCCGCCCAGGTCGGCGCGCACGCCCTCGAGAACGCCTCGAAGGGCCGCGGCATCCTGCTCGGCGGCGTCCCCGGCGTCGCCCCGGCCAAGGTCGTCGTCCTCGGCGGCGGCGTCTCCGGCACCCACGCCACCACCATCGCGCTGGGCATGGGCGCCGACGTCACCGTCGTCGACCGCTCGCTCGACGTGCTGCGCCGTCTCAACGGCCAGTTCGGCGCGCGTCTGAAGACCGCCGCCTCGACCCGCGAGACCATCGCCGGCCTCGTCGCCGAGGCGGATCTGGTCATCGGCACGGTGCTGATCCCCGGCGCGGCCGCGCCGAAGCTGATCACCCGGCCGATGCTGAAGACCATGAAGCGCGGCTCGGTCATCGTCGACGTGGCGATCGATCAGGGCGGCTGCACGGAGACCTCGCGCGCCACCACCCACTCGCGTCCGACCTACGTCGTCGACGGCGTCGTCCACTACTGCGTCGCCAACATGCCCGGCGGCGTCGCCCGCACCTCGACCTTCGCGCTTTCCAACGCGACCCTGCCCTTCGCTCTGGCGCTCGCCGACAAGGGTTGGAAGAAGGCGATCCGGGACGATCCGCATCTGGCCAACGGTCTCAACGTCTGCGCCGGCCGCGTCACCTACGCGGCGGTCGCCGAAGCGCTCGGCTACGACCTGCTGCCGACCGCCAAGGCGCTCGCCGCCTGAGGCCGGTCTCGGCCGTCCGGGGTTTTCGGGTCGCCGACCCGAGAAGGAGATGCCGTCCATCGCGTTGCGCGGTGGACGGCAGGATGGCGCGAAATGGTTCGAGACGAGCCCCGCGGGCTCTCCTCACCATGAGGCGTATGTATTTGTTACAATTATAAAAAGCGCTTCATGGTGAGGAGACGCGCCTTCGGCGCGTCATCTCGAACCATCGCGCACCCTCGCCCGGCGCCTGCCGGGTCCAGACGGTTCCGCCGTCACGCCAGCCGCGCCCAGAGCTTCGGCAGCGCCTCCGTCAGCGTCGAGACGGCGAAGGCCAAAAACAGCGCCCCGACCACCCGCACGATCGTCACCGCGTGGCCGAGATAGAGCCGCCGCATGAACCCCGTCCCGACGATCCAGGCGAGGATCGCGTCGCCGCAGAGGAATCCGACGAAGGAGGCGACGAACAGCGCCGGCATCGACGCAAAGGTCAGCGCCTCCGGCCGCCCGGCGAAGAGCGCGGTGAACATGGCGAGCGCCACCGGATAGCTCTTCGGATTGGTCAGGCCGAAGGCGATGCCCTTGAGCCACGGCCGCTCGCCGACGAGATCGTCGGCGCCTTCGGCCGAGCGCGCCGTCACGCCCTTGTAGCCGAGAAAGCCCAGATAGAGGCCGCAGGCCAGCGCCACCAGCTCGAACAGCAGCGGATCGAACACCTTCGCGCCGACCAGCGCGGTGATCGCGAGCGAGCACCACAGCGTGTCGCCGGCGAGATGGCCGAACAGGAACTGCAGCGCCGGCCGCCGACCCTTGGCCGCGCCGATGCCGATCAACGCCAACACCGCCGGCCCGGGCGAGACGACGTAGAGACATCCCGCCGTCGCCGCCGCCAGGAGCGCGCCCGCTTCGATCATCGGCTCACCCCATCGTCAGCAGGCGACGGATCTTCGTCATCGCCTTGGCGGTGTCTTCCTGGAAATTGATGATGCCGACGAAGCGGCCCTGCGGATCGATCAGATAGACCGCCGCGGTGTGGTCCATCGTGTAGTCGCCGCCCTTGCCCTCGACCTTGCGGGCGAACACCCGGTAGGCCTTGAGCGCCTTGTCGGTCTCCTCGCGCGAGCCGGACAGACCGATGAAACGCGGATCGAAACTGGCGAGATAGTCCTTCAGCTTCGCCGGCGTGTCGCGCTCCGGGTCGACGGTGACGAAGATCACCTTCACCCGGTCGGCGTCGGCCCCGAGTTCCTTCATCCAGCCTTCCGCCTCGAGCAGCGTCGTCGGACAGACGTCGGGGCAGAAGGTGTAGCCGAAGAACACCAGGTTCGGATGGCCGAGGAGATCCTTCTCGGTGAACGGTTTGCCGGTCTGGTCGAGGAGCGAGAATTCGCCGCCGATGCCGGCGACCGGCGCCAGCGTCGACGATGTGGCGGTCGGCTGGGGCGTCTGCGTCTCGCGCAGCGCCACGAAGACGCCGACGCCGATCACCACGAGGGCGATCAGCGCCCAGAGGCCGTGGCGCAGCGCCTTCAGCGTCATCGTCTCGTCTCCCTCAGGCGCGCCGCGCCGGCTCGCTCGCCGCGTCCGCCCGGCCGAGCGCTTCGAAGACGCGCCGGACGATGCCGGCCGCGTCGATCCCGATCGCCGCATGGGTCTTCTCCGGGTCGCCGTGATCGAGGAAGGCGTCGGGCATCATCAGCGTGCGGATCTTGAGGCCGCCGTCGAGCAGGCCCTCTTCCGCCAGCGCGTGCAGCACGTGGCTGCCGAAGCCGCCGATCGCGCCTTCCTCCACCGTGATCAACACCTCGTGGCCGCGCGCCAGACGGCGCAGTAGATCGCGGTCGAGCGGCTTCATGAAACGCGCGTCGGCGACCGTCGTCGAGAGCCCGTGCGCCTCCAGCGTCTCCGCCGCGTCGAGCGCGGCGACGAGTCGGGTGCCGAGCGACAGGATCGCGACCTTCGTCCCTTCGCGGATGATCCGGCCCTTGCCGATCTCCAGGATCTCGCCGCGCGTCGGCAATTCGACGCCGACGCCCTCGCCGCGCGGGAAGCGGAAGGCCGAGGGTCGATCGTCGATCGCCGCGCTGGTCGCCACCATGTGGACGAGCTCCGCCTCGTCGGCCGGCGCCATCACCACGAAGTTGGGCAGGAAGCCGAGATAGGCGAGATCGTAGGAGCCGGCGTGCGTCGCCCCGTCCGCCCCGACGAAGCCGGCCCGATCGATCGGGAAGCGCACCGGCAGCTTCTGCAGCGCCACGTCGTGCGCCACCTGATCGAAGCCGCGTTGCAGGAAGGTCGAATAGATCGCGCAGAACGGCTTCAGCCCATCGGCGGCGAGGCCGGCGGCGAAGGTGACGGCGTGCTGCTCGGCGATGCCGACGTCGAACATCCGCTTGGGGAAGGCGTCGGCGAAGACGTCGAGCCCGGTGCCGGAGGGCATCGCCGCGGTGATGCCGACGATCTTCTCGTCGCGTCCCGCCTCGGCGGTCAGCGCGTCGGCGAAGACGCGGGTGTAGGAGGGCGCGTTGGCCTTGGGCTTCACCTGCTTGCCGGTGACCACGTCGAAGCGGGCGACGCCGTGATACTTGTCGTCGGCGGCTTCCGCCGGGGCGTAGCCCTTGCCCTTCTGGGTGATGACATGGACCAGGATCGGCCCTTCCTTCGCGTCGCGCACGTTGCGCAGCACTGGGAGGAGGTGGTCGAGATTGTGCCCGTCGATCGGCCCGACGTAGTAGAAGCCCATCTCCTCGAACAGCGTGCCGCCCATCGCCATGCCGCGGGCGAATTCCTCGGCCCGCTTCGCGCCGATCTCGATGAACTTCGGCAGGCGCTTGGTCACCTGCTTGCCGATGTCGCGCAGCTGCATGAAGGTCCGCGACGAGACGAGGCGGGCGAGATAGGCGCTCATCGCGCCGGTCGGCGGCGCGATCGACATGTCGTTGTCGTTGAGGATGACGACGAGCCGAGCGTCCATCGCGCCGGCGTTGTTCATCGCCTCGTAGGCCATGCCGGCCGACATCGAGCCGTCGCCGATCACCGCGACGACGTTGTTGTCGCCGCCTCTGAGATCGCGCGCCGCGGCGAAGCCCAGCGCCGCCGAGATCGAGGTCGAGGAATGCGCCGCCCCGAACGGATCGTAGGGGCTCTCCTCGCGCTTGGTGAAGCCGGAGAGGCCGCCGGGCTGGCGCAGCGTGCGGATCCGATCGCGTCGGCCGGTCAGGATCTTGTGCGGATAGGACTGGTGGCCGACGTCCCAGATGACGACGTCGCGCGGCGTGTCGAACACCTTGTGCAGCGCCACCGTCAATTCGACCACGCCCAGCCCCGCGCCGAGATGGCCGCCGGTCACCGAGACCGCATCGATCATCTCCGCCCGAAGTTCGTCCGCCAGTTGTCGAAGCTGCTGGTCGGGGAGCCTGCGCAGATCTTCCGGAATCCGGATCGTGTCGAGGAGGGGGGTCTCGAGGGAGGTCGGCAACGGGCAACTCTCGCAATACGGTTCGGCCGGGCGCCTGCGCCAGCCTCCGTCCACTCGCAGCGGAGGGAGCGCTACCGATACATGACCCGCGCCGAGGCTGCAAATCACCCTTTCGCGGAGCCCTCGATTTCGGCCCGCGTCGCGTCGTCGCCGGCCAGATCGAGAGCGAGGATGCGGGTCTGCGCCAGCACCCGGTCGGAGAACTCACGATCGGTCCGGACCAACGCGCGGGCCAGGACCTGCCCGCCGATCGCCGCGGCCAAGAGCGCGGCGGCGCGATCGCGGCGCTGTTCGGCCGTCTCGTCCGCGCGCGCTTCGAGCAGCTCCGCGAGGGCTTCGATCAGCGCCTCGGCGCCGTCGGCGAGCGCCGTCTCGACCTCGTCGCCGCGCGCCGCGCTGCCGGAAAAGGCGAGCAGCGGGCACCCGTCTTCGGGATGATCGCGATGGGCGCGGGAGACGTAGCCGCGCACGTACCCCTCGACGCCGCGCCCGCCGAGCCGCCGCCGTCCTTCCGCGAAGGCCTCGGCGATCGCCTCCGCCGCCAACGCCTCCTTGGAGGTGAAATGGCCGTAGAAGCCGCCGTGGGTGAGGCCGGCGGCGCGGGTGACGTCGGCGACGCCGACCGCCGCGATGCCGCGCGCTCGAAAGAGCCGGCCCGCCGCCCGCACGATCGCCGCGCGATGGGCCGCCGCTTCGGCCTTCGTCACTCGCACCATGCCCGATCTCCCGAATGTCCGCAGTGCGGATCTCACCCATTGATGATCACCATCATCAATGTCAGTATTGATGACGACGATCATGATATGCCGTCGTCGCGACGGCGACAACGAGAGGACGCGCCATGCCGAACGATCACTTTCTCGAGGACCTCGCCCCCGGCCGCCGCTGGACGACGCGGTCGATCGAGATCGCCGCCGAAGACATCAAGGCCTTCGCCGCGCTCTACGATCGTCAGCCCTTCCATCTCGACGAGGAGGCGGCGAAGTCGACCTTCTTTCGCGGGTTGGCGGCGAGCGGCTGGCACGTCGCGTCGCTGACCATGCGTCTCCTGACGCAGGACGGGGTCCCCTTCGCCTGGGGTCTGGTCGGCGCCGGCGGCGAAATCTCGTGGCCGCAGCCGACCCGCGCCGGCGACGTGTTGACGGTCTTCTCCGAGGTGGTCGAGGTCACGCCCTCACGCTCACGCCCCGATCGCGGCATCGTCACCCTGCGCAACGAAACCCGCAATCAGCGCGGCGAAGTCGTGCAGATCCTGGTGGCCAAGGCCGTCGTGCCCTCCCGCGCCGCCACGGCGGTCGCCGGCTGAGGCGGAAGACGCGGTCAGGCGCGATCGGGATCGAGCGGCTCGACCCCGGCCGGAGCGCCGTCCGAGGCGAGGCGGATCTTCTCCACCCGCGCCTCGGCGATCGACAGCAGGCCGGCGCAGCGCGCCTTCAGGGCCTCGCCACGCTCATAGGCGGCGATCGAATCCTTGAGCGGCACGTCGCCGCGCTCCAGCCTCGCGACCAGTTGCTCGAGTTCGGCGAGCGACTGTTCGAAGGTCAGGGCGGCGACGTCGGTCTCGGGCGGCGTGGTCAAGGCGGGGTCCTCGCGTCGGTCGGGTCTCAGCGGTCTTCGAGCAGGCCGGCGGTCTTGCCGGCCGGAAGCGTCTTGGCGAAGACGATCTCGACGTCGTAGGTCGTGATCTCGCCGGAGCTCTCCTGCACCGCGAGCACGGCCTTGTCGGAGCCCTCGCCCTTGGCCGGGGAGGGCACTTTGACCACGGTCCAGTTGAACGGCTTGCCGTTGCAGGCGGCGTAGGGGCCGCCCGGATCGGTCTTGCCGGCCGCCTTGGTCTTGCTGACCGTCAGCTTGCCGAAGCTCGGCTGCTGCGTCACCGTGACCTGCGGCGCGGGGGCGAGCGAGCAGTCCTCGCGCATCTCGCGCCAACTGTCGAGGGTGACCGCCTTGCCCGCGCCGGTCTTCAGCCACAGTCGCTTGGCGATCGTGTCGCCTTCGGCCTGCGCCGAGGCCGCGCCCATCGCCAACGCCACCGCCGCCATGATCGGCAGGGCCACACCGAACTTCCGCTTCCCAACGAGGACTCGCGACATCGTCGCCTCCCGACAGGTTCGTTCCGCCTCGCGATCTTTGCGGAGGTCGCGGCCGAGCGCCAGAGGGATTTCCCGAGGATCGCGCGTTCATCCCCCGCCGCGTCCGAGAATGGCGCGTCCGGCGATTCGTCGTCGGCGTCGAAGCTGCCGTCTTACGCAGCGGAAATGCGCGCCGATCCGCCATGCCGCGGAAGGATGCCGCGTGGACGGTCTCGAGCCCTGCGCGTCGCGGTCGCGCCGCTCAGTTCTTCATCAGCGTCATGACGTGGGCGGCGACCGAGCGGGCGAGGCCCTCGAGGTCGTAGCCGCCTTCCAGCACCGACACGACTCGCCCGTCGCAGGTGCGATCGGCGATGTCCATCAGCCGCGACGTCGCCCAGGCGAAGTCCGCCTCGACCAGATTGATCTGGCTCATCGGGTCGCGGGTGTGGGCGTCGAACCCGGCCGAGATGATGACGAGGTCGGGCTTGAACGCCTCGATCCGCGGCAGCACCGCGATGTCCATCGCCTCGCGGAAGTCGGCCCCGCCGGCGCCCGCCCACAGCGGCGCGTTGACGATGTTGTCGGCGACGCCGGTCTCGCTCACCTCGCCGGTGCCCGGATAGAACGGCATCTGATGGGTCGAGGCGTACATCAGGTTCGGCTCGTTCCAGAAGATGTCCTGGGTGCCGTTGCCGTGATGCACGTCGAAGTCCATCACGACGACCCGCTCGGCGCCGTGCCGGTGGCGCGCCCAATGCGCCGCGATCGCCGCGTTGTTGAAAAGGCAGAAGCCCATCGCCCGCTTCGATTCGGCGTGGTGGCCCGGCGGCCGCACGGTGACGAAGGCGTTCTTGACCTTCTTCTCGAAGACCTCGTCGACCGCCTGACAGGCGCCGCCGACGGCGCGCAGCGCCGCTTCGATCGAGCCCGGCGACAGCGTCGTGTCGTCGTCGAGGCGGTGCATGCCCTCGCTCGGGATCTGCGCGGCGAGCTCGTCGAAATAGGCGCCGGGATGGGCCATCCGCACCATGTCGGCCGTGCCGAGCGCCGCCGATTCGCGCTCCAGCGGCTGGAAGCGCTCGTGCTCGAGAATGCGGTCGATCACCCGCATCCGGTCGGCGCGTTCGGGATGGCCGAGCGGCGTCGCATGGCCGAGACAGGCCGGATGATGGATGAGCAACGTCGACATCGAGATCCCGTCCTTCCTCCCCGACCGCGCCGCGTCTGTCGCGGCGATCCGTCCTTCCGACGGTTGTCCGGTCGTGCGGTCCGTTGATCGGACCGGCGTGCAATCCTTCGTTCGGTTTCCGCGCGCCGACGCGCCTCGGATGAACCGCGCTCTACGATGACGGATCGTGCGCGGCGCGTCATCAGGAGACCGTGATTGAAATCAACGGTGGCGTCATACCTTCGTCGGGATGCTCGGATCGTCATCATGCGCGCCGCGCATGGGTCGGGTGTCGGCTCGGCGTCCTGCGCCGAGCGATCAGCCCCGCGGCGCGGCCGCCCGGCGCAACCGATCGACGATCGCCTCGCCGAGCCCGTCCTCGGGCAGGGGAACGACGGCGATCGACGCCGCGCCGCTGCGGTCGAGATCGCGCAAAGCGCCGAACAGTCGGCTCGCCGCTTCCGAGAGATCGCCGGAGGGCGACAGGTCGACGATCGCCGCCGCCCGGTCCGCGCCGTCCGGGCGACGTCCGGCGAAGGTCAGCAGCGCCTCGCCCGGCTCGATCCGTTCGACGTCGAGGCGCACGCCGGCGCGCGGCGCGTAGTGCGAGGTGAGGAGGCCCGGCGCCAGCGGGGCGGCGGCCTCGCCCGGCTCGATCCGCGTCGCCTCCGCCTCGGCCGCGTCGAGCGGCCGGCCGATCGCCGCTTCGATCGCGGCGCGCGGGACCCCGCCGGGCCGGAGCAGCCGCACGCGTCCGTCGAGCACGGCGACGATGGTCGATTCGACCCCGACCGGGCAGGGGCCGGCGTCGACGATCACGGCGACCTTTTCGCCGAGGTCCTCGGCGACGTCTTCGGCCCGCGTCGGCGAGATCCGGCCGGAGCGGTTGGCGCTCGGCGCGGCGACCGGCCGGCCGAACCGCGCGAGCACCGCGCGGGTGATCGGCGTCGCCGGCACTCGGAGCCCGACGCTGTCGAGCCCGGCGGTGGCGAGATCGCTGATCGGGCTCTCCGGCCGCTTCGGCGTCACCAGGGTCAGCGGTCCCGGCCAGAAGGCCTCCGCCAGCCGACGCGCGGTGGCGTCGAAGATCCCGTGCGCCTTGGCCGCCGCGAGGTCGGGCACGTGCGCGATCAGCGGATTGAAGCTCGGCCGTCCCTTGGCCGCGTAGATCGCCGCGACCGCCCGACCGTCGGTCGCGTCCGCGCCGAGCCCGTAGACCGTCTCGGTCGGCAACGCCACCAGCCGGCCCTCCGCCAGCGCCGCCGCCGCCGCCGCGACCGCTCGGTCGCGCGCCGCTTCGTCGTCGAGCCCGAAGATCTCCATGATCGCGTCCGCCTTTCTCTCCGCCCCGTCTCTAGCGCAGCCGGCTTCGTCGCGCATCCCTCCTGCTCCGCCGGGCGCTGAAGCAGTGGCGCGATCGCGCTCGATGTGCTCTTTCTTGCACTAATGGGATGAAGGCTGACGTATTCGTCCGAGTTCGAACGAGAGAGCGGATCCGGCCGTTGCGCCGCCGCCGCAGGAGACGACGAGATGAGCGAGACCCCGACCGTCACCGTGGAGCGCGACGGCGCCGTCGCCGTGCTGCGGCTCAATCGCCCGGACAAGAAGAACGCCTTCACCGCGGAAATGTATGCGGCAGTCACATCCGCGTGGCGCGAGGCGGAGGCCGACGACGCCGTCGCCGCCCATCTCTGGCTCGGTCTGCCCGGCGCCTTCTCGGCCGGCAACGACATCGAGGACTTCGTCCGGATGACGCGGACCGGCTCGCTCGGCGTCGAGATCCTCGATTTCCTGCGCATGCTGGCGAGCCTCGAGAAGCCCCTGGTGATCGGCGTCGACGGTCTGGCGATCGGCGTCGGCACGACGGCGCTGCTCCATGCCGATCTCGTCGTCGCCTCCGAGACCTCGCTCTTCCGCACCCCCTTCACCGACCTCGGTCTGGTGCCGGAGGCCGCCTCGAGCCTGCTCGGCCCGCGCCGCCTCGGCCACGCCGTCGCCTTCGAACTGTTGGTCGCCGGCGTTCCCTTCGACGCCGCCCGCGCCGCCGCCGTCGGCCTGGTCAATCGGGTGGTCGCGCCGGAAGCGCTGGAAGGGGCCGCTCGCGAGACCGCTCGTGCGCTCGCCGCCAAGCCGCGCGCAGCCCTCGCCGCGTCGCGTCGCCTGTTGCGCGATGTCCCCGGCTGCGGCCGCGCCGAGATCCTCGCCCGCATCGAGGAGGAGGCGCGGGAGTTCGCCGCTCGGCTCGCCTCGCCCGAGGCCGCGGCCGCCTTCGCCGCCTTCGCCGCGCGCAAGAAGTGAGGCGGCGGGCCGCTCAGCCGACGAAGCGGAAGTAGAGATCCTCGAGATCGCGGCCGTAGCTGCGGTCCCTGTCGCCGTCGGTGCGCTTGTGCATCACCCAGGGGCGGAAGGTCCGCCAGATCCTCTTCACGTCGATCGAGATCGCCCGCTCGACGATCGCCTCGTCGCACACGGTCGCGACCAGACAGCGGGTGAAGGCGTCGAACGAACCGATCAACAGGTCGACCTTCGAGGCGAGCGCATGGGTCTCGACGAAGGCGACCAGCGAGGCGTCGCGTTCGGCGATCAACGCGTCGCGCGTCGCATCGTCGTTCGCCGCCTGTATCCGATGTTGCAGCCCTTCGATCGCGTCCCACCACGGTTTCATGTCGGTGGCGAGATCGACATAGGCGCGATGCGCCGGGGTGTCCTCGAAGCGATCGACGAGATCGAGCGCATAGGCGACCCGCGAGGTGTTCTCCGCCCGCGGCAGCGCCACGAAATGCTCCCACGCCGCCGCCGACCAGCCGGACGCGGCGACGACGATCGAGAGGGCGAGCCAAGCCCGGCCCGACCGCGAACGTCGGAGTGCATCGGATCGGGGGCGAGGCGCCGCGTCGTCGTGCGTCACGGGAAGCGGTCTCTCATCGGCCGGGTTTCGGCTTGCAGCACGGACCGCCGCAGCACACGTCCTGCCACGGCGGACGGCTCGGTTGCGGCCGCGGCTGCGCTTCCGCCTGGACGGCGCCCAACAGGGCGAGCACCCCGACGGCGTGGACGAGCGTTCTGATCATGGCGCGCGTTCGACCTCCGTTCGCTCCGCCGACTTCTCGAGGATCATGCCACGGTTTCGATGAACGCCAGCCGAACGGCCGCGTCACCGAGACCGGCGCGCCTGCAGGAACGCCGCGAGCTCGGCGTCGCCGCTCTCCGGCAGGACGATCCGCGGCTTGACGTAGAGATTGCCGAGCCCGCCCGCCTTGGTCGGCAGACCCTTGCCCTTGAGCCGCAGCTCCTTGGCCCCGGTGGTGCCGGCCGGCAACGTGATCTCGACCGCGCCCGACAGCGTCGGCACGCGCACCCGCCCGCCCAGCACCGCGTCTTCGAGCGCGACCGGCGCGTCGATCTCGAGATCGTGGCCGTTCACCCGGAACTGTGGGTGCTTCTCGAAGACGACGGTGACGATCGCGTCGCCCGACGGCGCGCCGGCGTGGCCCTGGCCCTTGAGGCGGATCTGTTGGCGATCGGAGACGCCCTCCGGCAACTGCACGTCGAGAGTGCGACCGGTCGGCAGTTCGACCCGGACCTTGGCGTGCGCCGCGACGTCTTCGAGCGACACCCGCGCCTCGACCTCGACGTCCTCGCCGCGCGCCCGGGGACCACCGCGGCCGCCGCCGCCCATGCCGCCCATCCCTCCGGGGCCGCTGCCCATGCCGCCCATCCCCCCGGGTCCGCCGCCGCCGCCGCCCGTGCCTCCCATGCCGCCGCGGGCGCGGCCGCCGAAGGCCTGGCCGAGGATGTCGGTCAGGAAGTCGTCGAACTCGGGACCGCCGCCGTGACCGGGGCGTCCGCCGCGTCCGCCGCCGAACGGTCCGCCGGCCGAACGGAAGTCGAAGCCGCCGCCCGGATGGCCGGTGAAGCGGGGCTTGCCCTCGGCGTCGATCTCGCCGCGGTCGAACTGACCCTTCTTGGCCGCGTCGCCGAGGATCTCATAGGCCGAGTTGACCTCGGCGAAGGCCTCCTTGGCCTTCGGGTCTTCGCGATTTTGGTCGGGGTGGTGCTTCTTGGCGAGGCGGCGAAACGCCTTCTTGATCTCGTCGGCGCTCGCCGACCGACCGACGCCGAGCACGTCGTAGGGGTCGCGCATCGTCTTCTCCTCGTCCCCGGTTCCCGATCTCGGCGGAGCCGAACCGGCGCGTCGGGGCGGCCGCTTTCGGGCCGTATGGGTTGTCGCCCTCGATGTGGGGTGGTTCGTCGGCGAATTCCAGAGGAATTGCAGGCGAGAAGCCCGCTCGTCAACCGCCGACGCGCGCGAAGCGCAACACTTCCCAACCGCCACTGAACCCCTGGCAGATCCGCCCCGCGTGCAGATCGACGCCGGAGACGCTGACGAGCGTCGTCTCGAAGTCGCGGCAGGGCGCGCCGTTCGAGGCCCGTGTCGCGGTCGACGCGGTGACCGTGCCGGAATGGCCGGTGCCGTCGTTCTTCCACGCGACCGGCGCTTCGACGCCGCGCGCGGCGGAGGCGACCAGCGCTGCGCGCACCGCTTCCGCGTCGCCGTCGACCGGAGCTGCGGCCGGTTTGGGGATCGATCCGGTGACTTCGGCGGCCGGCGGCGTCGTCTCGTCCGCAGGTCCCGCCATCAGCGACGACAGCGGCATGACGATGCCGCATCCGCCGAGCGCCGAGCTCGCCGCGAGAGCGGCGACGATCGCCGTCGCACGGCCGATCTGCGCCGCGCGACGGTGGCGCGGCGGAAGGACGACGGTATAGGATGGGGACCGAAGACCGGCCAAGGATGCCTCCGAAGACGATGACCGACCATTTTCAGCAAGATCCCCCATCGGAGTTAACGACTGGTGATTTTTCCGATGCGCCGGAGCCGTTTCGCCTGTTCGCCGAATGGCTGAAGGACGCCGAGGCGAAGGAGATCAACGATCCGAACGCGATGGCGATCGCCAGCGTCGACGAGACCGGCATGCCCGACGTCCGCATGGTCCTGTTGAAGGGCTTCGACGAGACCGGCTTCGTCTTCTACACCAACTTCCAGAGCAAGAAGGGCCGCGAACTCTGCGTCAGCAGGAAGGCGGCGCTGCTCTTCCACTGGAAGACCCTGCGGCGTCAGATCCGCATCCGCGGCGCGGTCGAGATCGTCACCGACGCCGAGGCCGACGCCTATTTCGCCTCGCGCGCCCGGGCGAGCCGCATCGGCGCCTGGGCCTCGCAACAGTCGCGGCCGCTCGAGGGGCGTTTCGCGCTGGAGAAGGCGATCGCCGAATACGGTCTGAAGTTCGGCCTCGGCGAGGTGCCGCGCCCGCCCCACTGGTCGGGCTTCCGCATCGTGCCGTTGGCGATCGAGTTCTGGCACGACCGCCCCTTCCGCCTGCACGACCGCATCGAATTCGAACGCGCCGCGGTCGGATCAGACTGGGTCAAGACGCGGCTCTATCCGTGAGAGGCTCGCCTCTCACAGCCACCGCTTCCACTTGAAGATGGCGAAGGTCGAACCGACCGAGGCGAGCATCAGAAGGAGCGCCGCGGGATAGCCCCAGACCTTGTCGAGCTCCGGCATGTGATGGAAGTTCATGCCGTAGATCGAGGCGATCAGCGTCGGCGGCATGAAGATCACCGCGAGAACCGAGAAGATCTTGACGATCGTGTTCTGCTCGACGCCGACCAGGCCGAGCGTCGCGGAGAGCAGGAAGTTCAGCCGCCCGTCGATCGACTTGCCGTGCTCGGCGAGCGAGCGGGCGTCGAGTTCGAGGGTGGCGAGCCGCGCCCGGCCGTCGCGGTCGAGCCGCTCCCGCCCGTTCTCCTCGCCGAGATAATGGAACAACCGCGACAGCGAGACGATCGCTTCGTCGGCGCGGGCGAGCGATCCGCCGAGCCGGCCGATCGCGGTGATGATGTCGCCGAGCTCCTTCTCGCGCTCCCGCCGCGGCCGGAACACCTCGCCCGACAACCGCTCGAGATCGCCGCCGATCCGCTCGAGCCCGTCGGCGAGCCGATCGATGATCGTCTCCAGCAGTCCGATCAACACCGATCGCCCGTCGGCGAGCCCGGCGCCGGGCCGTTCGGCGCGGGCGCGGAACAGGTCGAACGAGCGCGGCCGATCGTAACGGACGGTGACCAGCCGATCGCCGGCCAGGATGAAGGTGATCGGCGTGACCCGCGGGTTCTCGGTGTCGAAGAGAAAGGGGACGAGCGCCGTCATATAGAGCGTGCCGTCCTCTTCGTAGAGGCGGCTCGACTCTTCGATCTCCTGCATCTCGTCGCGCGTCGGCACGGCGATCCCGACCATCTCCTCGACGAGATGATCTTCGTCCTCGTCCGGCTCGAGCAGATCGAACCAGACCGCGCGCCCTTCCGGCGGCGGCGCGGAAGAGATCGCCGCCGTGATCAGATGAGCTTCGGTGAGGCCGTGGATCGTGAGCATGGGAACCGGGACGTGGACACGTGAATCGCGGATCGGATCGATCCGACGTCCTGGTTACCGCCTCGCGCACGCCGCGTCGATCGTCCCGCCTCGCGTTCGTGGCGACGCGCGGCGGGCGAGGATCACGCCGGACGACGGCGTTCGGCCGTTTCGATCGGGAGCGTCAGCTCCACTGATCGTCGGTCTTCTTCGGCTTGAAGTGCATCTGAGCCGTCGCCGCCGACACGGCCGGGATGCCGATCGGCTTGTACTGGGCGTCGAGCAGCGCGTCGTTCTTGGAAACGGTGGGGTTCTGCTGCTGGTATTGCGGGACTTGAGTCTTCTCGTTGGACATCGTGGACCTCGATCGTATTTCGCTCCCGCGGGCCTCGCTCCGACGCCGTCGTCGAGGAACTCCGGGGCGTCCGATCTTCCTCGATCGGACGATGATCCCTTGGTCCCGGAATGCGGCGTCTTCTTGTCGGCGAAACTCCGTTGTTTCGAATATCTTCCTGTGTTGCTCGAACGCATAGTAAGCGTTTGTACGACTTTAGACGAAAAAAGTCGTTTGTTTCACGGGTTTTCCAGAACGACACACATGTGTTCTGCATATCGGCATGTCCGGCATGCGTCTGCGCATGGTTCGGAAGTCCAGGGCGGACCGTGACTTTTCCGTTCCGAACCGTCACCGCCACACCTTCCGCTACCGCAAGATGTCCCGCCTTCGCGTCCTCCCCATCGCCTTTGACAGGATGACCTGAACGTCACTAGTCTCCCGTCCACGTAAAACCAAGGGAGGACGTCATGCTCGGCTCCATGCAGAATTGGCCTCTGCTCTGCACCAAGATCATCGATCACGCCGCTCTGCTGCATCCCCACCGGACGGTGACGACGCGCTCGGTCGAAGGCCCGATCCACACCACGACCTACGCCGAGCTGCGCAGCCGCTCGCTGCGGGTCGCCAAGCGGCTGGAGAAGCATGGCGTCAAATATGGCGACCGCGTCGCCACTCTCGCCTGGAACACCTGGCGGCACATGGAGGTCTGGTACGGCCTGCTCGGCCTCGGCGCGATCTACCACACGGTCAATCCGCGCCTGTTCCACGACCAGATCGTCTGGATCGTCAACGACGCCGAGGACCGCCTGCTCTTCGTCGACCTGACCTTCCTGCCGGTGATCGAGAAATACATCGCCGAGATGCCGACCCTCGAACAGGTGATCGTGCTGACCGACGCCGAACACATGCCGGCGACCACCCTGCCCAACGCCGTTCCTTACGAAGAGTGGCTGAAGGACGCCGACGACGACTTCGCATGGGCCGAGTTCGACGAGAACACCGCCGCCGGCCTCTGCTACACCTCCGGCACCACCGGCCATCCGAAGGGCGTGCTCTATTCGCACCGCTCCAACGTCATCCACGCCTTCCAGGCGTCGCAGATGGACATGTTCGGCTGCGGCTCGCGCGACGTGATCATGCCGGTCGTGCCGATGTTCCACGCCAACTGCTGGTCGCTCGCCTTCACCGCCCCGATGGTCGGCGCGGCCCTGGTGATGCCCGGCGCCAAGCTCGACGGCGCTTCGGTCTACGAGATGCTGCAGATCGGCAAGGTGACGCTCACCGCCGCCGTGCCGACCGTCTGGCAGATGCTGCTCGGCCACATGGAGGCGAAGAAGCTGAAGCTCGACCACCTCGAGCGCGTCGTCATCGGCGGCGCCGCCTGTCCGCGCGCCATGACCGAGAAGTTCGAGAAGGTCTACGACGTCCGCGTCGCCCATGCCTGGGGCATGACCGAGACGAGCCCGCTCGGCACCATCTGCTCGATCAAACCGGAGACCGCCGCCCTCGACATCGAGGCCCGCCTCGATCTCCAGGTCAAACAGGGCGTGCCGCCCTTCGGCGTCGAGATGAAGATCACCGACGATCGCAACGTCGAGCGCCCCCGCGACGGCCGCGCCTTCGGCCGCCTCAAGGTGCGAGGGCCCGCGATCGCCGGCGGCTACTTCAAGGGCATGGGCAAGGAGAACTTCGGGGAAGACGGTTTCTTCGACACCGGCGACGTCGCCACCATCGATCCGAACGGCTACATGCAGATCACCGACCGCGCCAAGGACGTGATCAAGTCCGGCGGTGAGTGGATCTCGACCATCGACCTGGAAAATCTGGCGATCGCCCACCCCGACGTGCTCGAGGCCGCGGTTATCGGCGTCGCCCACCCGAAGTGGGACGAACGTCCGCTGCTGATCATCGTGCCGAAGCCGGGGCGCTCCCCGACCCGGGAAGGCATCCTCGCCTATTACGAAGACAAGATCGCCAAGTGGTGGATGCCCGACGACGTCGTCTTCATCGAGGAGATCCCCCACACCGCGACCGGCAAGATCCAGAAGATGACGCTGAGGGACCGGTTCCGGGGCTACGTGTTGCCGACGGCGTGAGGGGATGTGAACTGAAGACGGAGAGGCGGGGGAGCCTCGCCTCTCCGGTCGGCCGGTGAAGCCGGAGCGGTCGCGGCGCTATTTCCCTTTCTTCGATGTGGGTCTCTTCTTGAGCCGGGCCAATTCGAGCTTGGCACGCCCGACGATATCAGCCTGCATCAGTTCATCAGCGAAACGAGCGACAAGGTCTTCGTAGACGGCGATTGCGTCTTTACGCTGTCCGAGCCCGTGGAAGGTCACGCCTTTGTTGAAGAGCGCTTTGGCGACCTGCTCCGGGATAATCGTTTCGCTCGCTCCGGAGAATCTCGCGATGACGTCGTCATAGACGGCGATCTCGTCATCGGTTCGGCCGATCTCGCCGAGCTTCACACCCTTGTTGACGAGCGCCTTGGCGACCACCTCGCAGATCGCCGGTTCGCTCGTCGTGGAAAACCGCGCGATGACGTCGTCATAGACGGCGATCGCGTCCTCGTTCCGGCCGATCGCGCCGAGCGATACCCCGGTGCTGTAGAGAGCGCTTGCGTAATGGTGGCGCTCCTCGGGTTTTCGGCTGAGGGAAAGACGTCCTGATATCTCGCGGAATGCGGCGATCGCCTCGTCGAAACCGTCGAGCCCGAATTTCGCCACGGCCCAGGAGTTGCGCGCGTCTGCCCATTCGAGGTCGGTCATGGCGAGCGCCGACGCCTTTTCCGCGAAGTGGAGACTTACAGCAGGAGTATTGCGTGTCGCCTTTGCTTCGGCGAGCCAGAAGGCGAATCCCGGTTCGGTCGACGCCACCGTAGCGCTCGGCGTCGTAACGGCGTCAAGCGCTACGCCGAGGGCGAGGCTTCCCTTCTTGTCATGGTCGGCGAGCCATTGCGCCAATTGACCATTGAGGCGTTTGCGAAAGCTGTCGAGTGAGGTGAAGTCGCGGAACAAGTGGCGCTTGCCGTCTTCGATCTTCTTGCGGAACGCCAGCACAGCCTTCAACTGATCGCCGGGGTCGGCCGCCCTGCCGGGGGCGATCGCCTTGAAGAACAGCACGATGTTGCGGATCTTGCCGGCTTCGTAGAGTTTTTCGGCGAGCTCCCACTCTTCCTCGGTGCCGACCTTGCCGTCCTGGCCGGTCGGCGATCCCCAGCGGTCGTGAAAGACGAAGACCGCATAGTCGCAATCTTCGAGATCGCGATTGATGAGCTCCTGCGGTCGTCCGACGCCGGGGAGCGTGTCCTCCCAGCCGACCGGTTCGAAATGGACGTCTTTTTTGGCGCCATGCGACTTCGAACAGTCGTCGAGCTGTTCCTGAAACGCCTTGCGCTCCTTGGTGAGGCCGCCCGGCGAGCCGATGAAGATGCGGTATTGGGTGATCTGACGGGGCATGCCGGCTCGCGAATCGAAAATCGTCGACGATCGAAGAGATCGGATCGCCGACGATCCCAACTCGGATCTTCGAAGGTTGCAAGTCCGTCGAACTTCGCGTTCGTGCCCCGTCGAGCGTCCGTTGAAGACACGCCTCGGAGCGAAGTCCCACCCCGAAGCGCCCGTTCTCGTCGTCGACGCCCGTCGCCGGCCTCAGTCCGCCGCGATCTTCACGGTGAAGGCGCCGCGCAGCTTGCCGGGGACGAAGCCGGTCGCCTGATCCTTCGGATAGCTCTTGGCGATCTCGGCGGCGACCTCCGGCTTCAGCTCCGCGCCGTGGCAGGCCATGCAGGGCTCCGCCGCCATCGGGATCGCCTTCATGAAGCGAAACACCTTGTGGCCGCCGACCTCGACCGTCTCGGCGTAGGCGACCGTCGCCGGATCCGCGCCGGCGTCGATCTTCGCGGCGAAGCTCTCCAGCACCTTGGTCTCCCAGGCGTCCGGCGCATTCTCGGGGTTGCGGACCTTGAGCGCGGTGCGGCCGATCTCGAGCCGGTGCGCCTTCGCCTGCGCGGCGGCGATGTCGGGCGCCGACACCCGGCAGGCGTCGATCGCGGCGACCGGGCCGCCGGTGGCGATGGCCGACTTCAGGGTCGCGCCGAGATTTTCGGCGAGCCCCTTGATCGCGGCCTTCGCTTCGGCGGCGCGCTCGGCGTCGTCCGCCGCGGCGGCGGAGGCGAGCGGCAGTGCGGCGAGAAGGAGCGAGGCGGTGAGGAGACGAAGCGACATGAGCGGACCTGCGAGCACGTAAACGACATCGATGGCGTCGACGCTCCCGCGACGACGACCGCGAACGAACGAGACGCGCCGCGGCCGGCGCGCCGTTCCTTGTCGCCACCCTACACCCGGGCGCGCGCTCGAACATGACGAGACGGCGAAAACATCACCGTATCGGACAAGTTTTCCTCGAGACCTTCGTCACGCCGCCCGGACCTCGGCGACGAAGGTCGCGACGCGGCCGGCGAGCTGCTCCGATTGGCGCGACAGGTCCTCTGCGGCGGCGTCGACCTGATGCGCCGCCGAGGAGGTCTCGCTCGACGCCGTCATCACGCCTTCGATCGCTTGCGAAGCGGCGTGGGTCTGTTCGGCGGCGCGACGCACGTCGTCGCCGATGTCGACGGCGATCGCCGACTGCTCCATCACCGCCGCGTCGATCGCCGCGCCGATGGCGTTGATCCGAGCGATCGTCTGCGAGATCCGCTCCATCGCCGCCATCGCCGACGTCGTCGCCGACTGGATCGCGCCGATCTGCGCGCCGATCTGCTCGGTCGCCCGCGTCGTCTGGCTCGCCAACGCCTTGACCTCGCTCGCCACCACCGCGAAGCCCCGGCCGGCGTCGCCGGCCCGCGCCGCTTCGATCGTGGCGTTGAGCGCCAAGAGATTGGTCTGCGCCGCGATCGCCTGGATCAGGTCGACCACCTCGCCGATCCGGGCCGCCGTCTCGACGAGATCGTGGACCGTGCGGGCGGCGCGTTCGGCTTCCGCCACCGCTTCGTCGGAGACGCTCCGGCTCTCCCGCATCTTCGCGCCGATGTCGTCGATCGAATGCGCCATGCGGCGCGACGAGGCGGCGACGGACTGCACCTGATCGGAGGCGACGTCGGCGGCGCCGGCGACCTGGGTCGACTGGCGCGCGGTCTCCTCGGCGGTGCCGGTCAGGGTTCCCGCCGCCGCGGTCAATTCGGTCGCCGCCGAGGAGACGGTGGCGACCACTTGCGCGACCCCGGTTTCGAAGTCGCGGACCAGACGGTCGAGCCGTTCCGAGCGGGCGTGGCGCGCCTCGAGCGCGGCCTGTTCGCGCGCCCGCCCATCCGCCGCCGCGGCCAACGCCCGGCGGAAGCCGTCGAGCGCCCGGGCCATCGCGCCGAGTTCGTTGCCGTCGGCCTCGCAGGCGATCGCGCCGTCGTAGTCGCCCGCGGCGATGCATTTCATCGACGTTTCGAGGCCGAGGAGGGCGCGCGCCGCATAACGCCAGACCGCCAGAGCCAGTCCGACCGAGGCGACGAGGGCGCCGAGAATGGTTGCGGCGAGCAGAATTTCGCTGCGCGTCTGCAGGGTCTCGACCTCGCCTTCGATCGTCCGGCTGAGCTCGTCGGCGCGCTGCGACGCCGCCAGCACGATCGGTTCGACCTCCCCATGCGCTTCGGAGACCTGCTTCTGGACGTCGGCCAGCGCGACGGCCTTTTCGGCCCAGGCCTTGAAACGGGTCTGGTAGGCGTCGACCAGTCCGATCAGGCGCATCTTGTCGGCGAGCGGCGCATCCTTGCCGCGGATCGCGGCGCGCAGGGCCTCGGCGACGTCGGCGTGCGCGGCGAGATAGGAGGCGGAGCGCCGCAGCATGAAGTCCTTCTCGTGGCGGCGCAGCGTCAGCACCAGATTGTTCATCCCGAGGTCGCCGTTCTCGCCGAACGTCTTTTCGAGATCGTGGACCGCATTGCGCATGCCGCCTTCGAGGCCGGAGGTCGGGGTCAGCCCCATCGATCGGCGCAGCTCGACCATTCGGGCGAAAGCGTCGAGATAGCGCTCGAACGGTCGGGCGACCTCCGCCATGCGCGCCTTCAGGGTCGCATCGCCGAGCGTCTCGGCGTTCGTCGACAGGCGATCGAGGCGACGTCGCGCCGTCTCGGCGGCGGCGGCGTGCAGATCGACCGACCGGTCGTCCGAGCGCAACAGGAAATCCTTCTCGTGGCGTCGCAATTGGAGCACGTCGGCGCCCAGGCGATCCGCCGAGAGCGCGGTTTCGCTCGCCACGTTCGCCATCCCCTGTTCGCCCGCGCTCTTCCGCGACGTCCATAAGACGTTCGCCAGAATGAGGATGAAACCGAACGTTGCAATCAGCGCGATTGCCAGAATTTGATGCCCGAGTTTGAGCCGACCGAACATGACGCCCCCGATGGTCGTGTGTTTCGGCCTTCTTGGACGGAAAACATTAACCAGATGTTGATCGATAAATCTTCCATAAGGAGAATAGAAGTATACTATACGACTATTATTTCAATTTTTATTTTGCAAAATTCAATTAAATAATGTAATAATTGTCACAATGCAGTTTTTGTCGATGGTGGAAATGCGCATCGAGCCTTCCGCAGGGGAATATCGGAGTCGTATGGCGGTGGCGACGCTTTGCGATGATTGTCGACGGCGTCCGAAGAGAACGCGTCGCATCTTCCGCGACGTTCGACGTCACGGTGAATTCGAAGCCTTTTCGAGCTTCGAGGCGACGTCGTCCCGGATGCGGTGCGGCGTCGCAGCCCCGGTGAGACACGTGGCGCGGTCCCCGGAGCGGGATCGATCCCCGGGCCCGATCCGGGCGCGTCGGGAAGGCGCGCCCGCGTCGTCGCTCACTCCTTGACCCACACCTCGACCTCGCCGGAGAGCTTGATCGTCAGCGGACGGCCGTGCCGATCGAGCGAGCGGCCGGCGGGGACGCGAATCCAGCCTTCCGAGATGCAATATTCCTCGACGTTGAACTTCTCGACGCCCTTGAAGCGCACGCCGATGCCCTTCTGCAGGATCTCGCCGTTGAAGAACGGGCTGCGCGGATCGATCGACAGTCGGTCGGGCAGGGTCGGGGCGGAGGCTTCGATTTCGGGCGTCTCGGTCGCGTCGGTCATGCTCGGTCCTCGTCGTGGCGTCGCGCGCGGCCTCGTTCGAGGCCGCCGGCGCGGGGAAGCGGGTTCGCCCGACATGCACCGTTTCGCGCCGCCGGTCAAACCCCGGCCTCGCCGACGCGGCCGCGCCCGTGTTAGACGAGGAAACCCGCCCTCGAATCCGGCCGCGCCATGGTCTATCGCCCGCCTCCGCATCGATCGCGCCTCGCCTCGCTCAGCCGCATGGCCGGGACCTTCGCCCTGCCGGTGCTGATCATCGCCATCGCCGGCCATCGCCTCGGCCTGATGGCGACCGGCCACGCCGTGGCGATCTCGATCGCCGCCTTCGGTTTCGCCGCCGTGGCGTTCCTCGCCGGGCTTCTCGCCGCGGCGGTGATCTGGCGCGACGGCCGTCTCGGCGCGCGCCATGCCGTGGTCGGTCTGATCTACGGCCTTCTCGGCCTCGCCCCGCTCGGCTGGCTCGGCCTCCAGGCGGCGACCCATCCGCGCCTCCTCGACGTCACCACCGACGCCGTCGATCCGCCGCTCTACCGCGCCGCCGCCTTCCTGCGCGTCGGTCGCTTCAACTCGCCGACGCCGCCGCCGCCGGCCGAGCGCCAGCGCATTCGCGCGCTCACCCCCGAGATCGGCCCGCGCCGCTATTCGGTCGGCTCCGATCTCCTCTATGCGGTGACGTTGAAGCGCATCGAAGCGGCCGGGTGGACGCTGCTCGCCAGCCGTCCGCCCACCGGCGACGGCGACTTCGGCCGCATCGAGGCGGTCGCCGGCTCGCTCGTCTTCGGCCTACCCGACGACGTGGTGATCCGCATCCTGCCCGAGCCGCAGGGCGCGCGCATCGACATGCGCAATTCGCCACGCTGGGGCGAGATCGACTTCGGCCGCGGCGCGGCCCGCATCCGCGCCTTCCTCGACGATCTCGACGCCGCCGTGGTCGAGACCTACGGCAGCTGAGGCGTCACGCGATCAGTCGCCAGCGCGCGCCGAGCGCCACTCGGCCCTCGACTGGCTCGATCCGCCCGCGCGCCGCCAGATCCTCGGCATGGGCGAACAGCGACAGCGCCGCCGCCCCGTGCAGGCGCGGATCGACGTCGGCGTAGATCGCCGCGACCATCTCCGGGATGGTCTTCTCGACGCCCTCGAGCGCCGCGAGGAACGACGCCTCGCGCCCCAGCCGATGCGCCTCGAGCCCCTTCAGGAAGGGCAGGGGATCGTCGATCGTCTCCCCGTGCGCCGGCAGGAGCCGCCGGTCGCCGCGCGCCATCAGGCGGCGCAGCGAGGCCATGAAGTCGACCATCGCGCCATCGGGCGGCGCGACGATCGAGGTCGACCACGCCATGACGTGATCGCCGGTGAAGAGCGCGTTCTCTTCGCGAAGCGCGAAACAGAGATGGTTGGCGGTGTGGCCGGGGGTCGCCACCGCCTCCAGCGTCCAGCCCGCGCCGCGCACCGCTTCGCCGTCGCCGAGCCGCCGGTCGGGGACGAAATCGGTCTCCGAAGAGGCGTCCATCGGATTGATCTCGCCGATGTCGAGCGGCCGCGCCGGCCGATGCGGCCCCTCGCCGTAGACCGGCGCGCCGGTCGCCGCCTTCAGCGCCTTCGCCGCCGGCGAATGGTCGCGGTGGGTGTGGGTGACCAGGATCGCCGTGACCCGTCCCGCCCCGACCGCCGCCAGGATCGCCGCGACATGCGCCGGATCGTCCGGACCCGGATCGATCACCGCCACCTCGTCGCGGCCGACCAGGAAGGTGTTGGTGCCGTGGAAGGTGAACGGACCCGGATTTCGCGCCGTCACCCGGGCGACGAGCGGCGAGAGCTCGACCCGCTCGCCGTGGCGCGGATCGAAGGCGCGGTCGAAGGTCAGCGGCGCGTCGGCCATGGCGTCCTCCTCAGGCGATGAGCGAGATCACGAAACGCAGGCCCATCAGCGCCAGGAACGCCGCGAAGGCGATCTCCAGCACCCGTTTGGGCAGGCGATGGGCGAGTTTCGCGCCGAGCGGCGCGATCGTCATCGCCGTCGGCATGATCAGCGCCGCGCCGATCAGACTGACGAAGCCGATCGAGAGCGGCGGCAGCTCGCCCATCTTCGACCAGCCCGCCGCCATGAAGCCGATCGCGCCGGGGATCGAGATCAACACGCCGACGCCCGAGGCGGTCGCCACCGACTGCAGGATCGGCCGGTTGCAGAAGCTCAGCACCAGATTGACGATCGAGCCGCCGCCGATTCCCATCAGCGCCGACAGGAGGCCGGTGACGACGCCGATCACCGAGCGCCAGGGCTCGCCGGGCACGTCGTCGGCGAGTTTCCACGAAGCCTTGCCGAAGCCGAGCTTGATCGCCGTCGCCCAGGCGACCAGCACGAAGACCCCCTTGAACACCGCCGGCGGCGCGAACGAGGCGAGCCAGGAGCCGAGGAGCACGCCGGCGATCACCGGGATCGCCCAGGCCTTCAGCAACGCCTCGTCGACCGCGCCGCGTCGACGATGCGCCGAGAACGAGCGGATCGAGGTCGGGATGATCACGGCGAGCGAGGTGCCGACCGCCAGCTGCATCTTCAGCGCGTCGGGCACCCCGATCACGCCGAAGAGCTGATAGAGCACCGGCACCATCACCGCGCCGCCGCCGACCCCGAAGAGGCCGGCGAGCAGGCCGGACACCACGCCCGCGCCGAGCAACACGCCGGCGAGCATCGCCCAATCCGCCACGCTCAATCCGCCCATCCCGTCCTCCGTCTTTCCTTCGTTCGTCTCAATCGGTCAGCCGGTCGCGCCGCCACAGGTCGGGGAACAGCCGCGCCCAGGCGATCGCCACGACGAGCGTGCCGAGCCCGCCGACCACCACCGATCCGACAGGCCCGATCAGCGCCGCCAGCGCGCCCGATTCGAATTCGCCCAGTTCGTTCGACGCGCCGATGAACACCGAGTTCACCGCCGAGACGCGGCCGCGCATCGCGTCCGGCGTGTCGTGTTGCACCAAGGTCAGCCGCACGAACACGCTGACCATGTCGGACGCGCCGAGCAGGGTCAGAAAGCCGAGCGACAGTGGCAGCGAGGTCGACAGGCCGAAGCCGATCGTGGCGAGGCCGAACAGGCCGACCGCCGTGAACATCACCCGTCCGGAGTTGCGCGTCAGCGGCCGATGCGCCAGGACGAAGGCGGTGGTCGCCGCGCCGATCGCCGGCGCCGAGCGCAAGAGGCCGAGCCCCCAAGGGCCGGTGACGAGGATGTCGCGGGCGTAGATCGGCAGCAGCGCCGTCGCGCCGCCGAGCAGCACCGCGAAGAGATCGAGCGAGATCGCCCCGAGGATCGCCGGGCGCGACCGGATGAAGCGGATGCCGGCGAACACCGTGTCGAGCGACGGCTTTTCGCGCCCGCCGACCGCCGGCCGCGGCGTGATCGCCGCCGTCGAGACGGCCGCGATCGCGAAGGCGGCGGCCGCGAAGCCGAACACCACGGTGGGCCCGAGCGCATAGAGCAGTCCGCCGAGCGCCGGTCCGGCGATGGTCGAGGTCTGCCAGGCCGACGACGACCAAGCGACGGCGTTGGGGAAGGTCTCTTTCGGCACCAGGCTCGGCAGCAGCGCCTGACCGGCGGGCATGCCGAAGGCGCGCGCCGTGCCGAGCAGCGCGGCGAGCGCATAGATCGGCGTCGGCGTCTCGACCGAAAGGACGACGCAGCCGAGCGCGCCGGCCGCCGCGATCGCCATCGTCGCCTGCGCCGCCGCCGAGATCCGGCGTCGGTCGAAGCGGTCGGCGACCTCGCCGCTGATCAGCACGAACAGGAGATTGGGCAGGAACACCGAAAGGCCGACGAGACCGAGCGCCCAGGCCGAGCGGGTGATGTCGTAGACGAACCAGCCGACGCCGACGTCATAGGCCTGGATGGCGAGCCCCGACAGGAACCGCGCCGTCACGTAGAGCCGGAAGTCGGGATGGCGAAACGCCGCCGATCCCTGGCGCGGGTCGTTCTCGTCCGCCGTCGTTTCGACCATCGCTCGCCGCTCCCGCGCAGGCCCCATCGGCGCGCGACCGGCTCCTCTAACATGTCGGGGCCGGTCTTGTCGCCGTCGACGCCGCCTCGAAGCGGCCGAATGCGGCGGCTTCGGCGCGTCGTACGGCGGGCGAACGCCGGCTCAGGAGGCGGAGCGGCGGAACCGCGCCGGCAACAGCTCCTCGACCGGGGAGGGGCGCAGCACCAGCGCCGCGCCCGCGTAGACGCCGACGCCGACGATGATCGCCGCCGCCAGATGGAGCGCGTTCGGCAGCGCCGCGAGCGGCCCGCCGAGCGCCAGCAGGACGCCCGCCATGATCGCGGTGGCCGCCGTCGTGCGGCCGACGTCGCCCCACGGCACGGGGAAGGGCATCAACCGTTGCACCATCACGTAGTTGGTGGCGAACAGCACCGCGTTCTGGATCAGATAGGCGACGGCGCAGCCCCAGACGCCCCACTTCGGCACCATCGCCGCCATCGCCGCCAGCCCGACCAGCGCCGCCGGCAGGGTCGCCAGCCCGTTCAGGCCGTTGCGCTTGCGCATGTGGTAGACCTGCTCGAGCACGAAGGTCTTGAAGCCGGCGAACAGCGCCGCCGCCAGCGCCGGCGGCAGGATCGCCACCGCCGCGTCCGCATAGTCGGGCGCGAGCAGCAGGCGCGACATCGGCTCGGCGACGAGGAGGATTCCGGCCGCCGCCGGCAGCGTCATGAAGGCGACGCCGGAGATCAGTTCGCTCATCCGCCGGCGGGCCTGGGCGACGCCGCCGCGCTCGTAGTCTTCCATCATCAGCGGGAACACCCGCACCCCGGCGAGCGAGAACAGGAAGTCCATCGGCTGGCGCGCCAGGAGCACGCCGGCCGCATAGAGCGCCACCGCCTCCGGGCCGACCATCTGGTTGAGAAAGACCCGGTCGGAGGAGGACGCCGTCACCGCGACGATCGACGCCGCGATGATCGGCAGGCCGTAGCCGAGGAACTTCGGCATCGGCTCGAGCGCCCCGGCGGCGAGATCGAGCGGCCGCGTCGAGCGCAGCACGCCCCAGGCGCCGACGGCCGCCGTGACCAGGGCGTAGACCAGCGTCTGGGCGAAGTAGGAGCCGGAGGCGAAGGCGGCGCCGACGCCGAGCACGAGCACGCCGAGCGCCTTGACCGCCTCCATCGCGACGATGCCGTTGCGGTCGGCCTGCACCGACATCACGGTGGAAGGAAAGCGCAGGATCCCCGTCGAGATCAGATAGATCATGATCGCGGCGACGAATTGGATCCGCCCCTCGGACTGCGTCGCGACGCCGGCGGCGATCGCGATCGCGAAGGACGGGATCAGCGTGATGCAATAGATCCAGAGGCTGCGCACGGTCTCGCGGCCGAAGTCGCCGCCGCGCGCCGAGGCGAAACGGGCGAGCGCGATCCGCACCCAGTTGTTGACGATCCCGTCGATCATCTCGGCGATCGTCATGACGAGGACGAACAGGCCGTATTCCTGCTTGGAGATCAGGCGCGTCAGGATCAGCACGAGGATCAGCGAGACGATCCGCGGCAGGACGACGGCGGGCGCGTAGCCGAGGAGCGAACGGACGATCGACATGTCTTCTCCAGATCGCGCCGGCGCGCCCCAGGGGAGCTTCGGTCGTCGCAGACGGGCGCGCGCCGCCGATGGGAGGCGGCCAGGTCCCGAGCGATCCTGACATCGGGACGTTTCGATTTGGTTTTTACCTATCGACCGGTCGCGACGAGACCGAGCGCGTCGCCGATCGCCGGCTCGACCGCGAGCGTCTTCGTGTCGGCGAGAATGCCGAAGGAGGACTTCGTCTTGGTCAGATCGGCGGTGTAGATCGCCCAGGCGAAGCCGGCGGCTTCCGCCGCCTCGCGCGTCGCGCGCACCACGGCGAGACGCGCCGCCGGATCCGCGCCGTCCTGGAACGCCCCGAATTCGCCGACCATGATGCGGTCCGGCCGAACCCCGTTGCGTTTCGCCCAGTCGGCGACCGAGGCGGCTTCCGCCGCGATCTTCGCCGGGCCGGCCTGCGAGGCGACATAGGCGTCGAGCGCCGCTGCGATCTTCGCTTCGAGATCGCGCCGCTCCGTCGGATCGGCGACCTCGCGGCCGAGCCGATCGAGCGCCGAAGCGAGGAGCCGCGCCCGCGCCGGAGCGTCGATCGCCGCGGCGGGGAAGGGCAGGTGGGTGAGGAAATGGGCGGCGTTCCGCTCCCAGGGCAGACCGGAATGGGTCACCGCCATCGGTTCGTAGGTGTGATAGGACCACAGGATCGCGTCGTCGCCGGCGAAGGGGCGCGGATCGAGCCGCAACAGGCCTTCCGAACTGCCGCCGCGCGCGCCGGTAAGGACCAGCGGCAGCTTCGGCGCCGCCCGTCGCGCCGCCGCGACGAGGCTCGCCAATTGCCCGGGCCAACGGTCGGCGATCCGCAGACGCGAAAACCAGTCCTGATCCGGCTCGTTCATCAGTTCGAGCGCGACCCGGTCGGCCGGCAGATCGCGGAACCGCGTCGCGAATTGCCGAACCAGGCCGAGATAGGGGACGAAGCCGGCCGCCGCCTTCTCCCCGCCGGTGCCGAGCGCCCAGTGCAGCCCCTGCGGCCGGTCCGGCGCCTCCGGGACGAGATGCAGGTCGATCACCACGCGGAAATCGGCGGAAAGCAGCCGATCGACCGCCTTGGCGACGCCGTCGAGCAGACGGTCGGCCTCGGCCTCGTCCCAGAAGAACGGCGAGGGATCGATGTTCAGCCGAACGAAGTCGAACCCCTGTCGGCGCAGGGCCGCGAGCCCGCGGTCGTCGACCCGCTTCGACCAGTCGGGAAAGTTCGATCGGTCGTAGCCGCCCGCGAGAAAGCCCTCGCGGCCGGTCCAGGTCTGCCAGACTTCGAAGTTGATCCCACGCCGCAGCGGCGGCGTCTCGGCGGCGGCGAAGGGGACGGCGAGGAGCGCGAGAAGAGCGGTCGCCACGCCGAGGAGACGGCGCATCGGACGAAAGACTGCGCAGAAGGCCATCGTGATGCTCCGCCGGGCGATCGGACGATCATGTCGGCCGGGACCGTCCGGGTCCAGATTTTCTTCGAATTTTCGAAGAAACCCCCGACTTTCTCGGGTGAGCGGAACCCTTCCTTCAGATCGCCGGGATACCGTTTCGCGCCTGTCGACCGTTCCGTTCGCGGTGGAGGAGAAGCTCCGTGCCCGATCGTCGTCCCGTCGCCTTCGCCGACGTCTTCGGCTGGTTTCGCCCCGGCCGCCGCCGCCTCGCCGTCGTCCTCTGCCCGGCCTTCGGTCTGGAGGGCCTGACCGCGCGGCGAGGGTTCGGCGAGCTCGCCGACGCTCTCGCCCGCGCCGGTCTACCGACCCTGAGCTTCGACTGGCCGGGAACCGGCGACGCGCTCGGCGACGATCGCGACCCCGATCGGCTCGACCGCTGGCGCGCCGGCCTGGGCGCGGCGATCGAGGAGGCGAAACGCCTCGCCGGGGCCGACCGCGTCGCCCTCGTCGGCCTGCGGCTCGGCGCGACCCTCGCCGTCGCCGCCTCGCGCGACGACGTCGTCGAAATGATCCTGCTCGCGCCGGTCGTCTCCGGCCGGACCTACGTGCGCGAACAGAAGAGCCTCGCCCGCCTCCTGCGCGTGCGCGGCGACGACGATCCGCCCGACGCCGACGAAATCGGCGGCTGGTCGGTCGGCGGCTTCTTCACGTCGGACGCGACCGGCGCGGCCCTCGCCGAGATCGACCTGCGCCGCGCGCCGCCGCCGGCCGGCCCGATCGCGATCTTCCATCGCGATGCGGACGCCGCGGCGTCCGCTCTGGCGAACGACTGGCGCGCCGCCGGAGCGACCGTCGACGAAGCCGTCTTCGCCGACGTCGACGCCTTCCTCTCCGATCCGACCGTCACCCGGACGCCGGCGGCGACCTGGGATGCGGTCGTCGATCGTCTGGCGGCCCGCGCCGCGAGCTTCGAGAAATCCGCCGCGAGCTTCGACGACGCCGCCGCGGCGTCGGAACCGCCCGAGCCGGCTCCGGCGCGTCTCGACGCCGGCGTCTTCGTCGAGGAGGCTCATCTCTTCGGCCCCGACGATCGCCTCTTCGGCGTCGTCGCCCGTCCGGCGACGCCGCGGCCCGACGCGCCCTTCGTCATCCTTCTGCCCGGCGGCCGCAATCCGCACGTCGGCTGGGGCCGCGGCGGCGTAGAACTGGCCCGCGCGCTCGCCGCCGAGGGCCACCGCGTGTTGCGCATGGATCAGGCCGGCGTCGGCGATTCCCGCTCCGATCCGGACGGTCCCGCCGAAGTGCTCTACGCGGATGCGCCGATCGCCGACGTCTCAGCCGCCATGGACCGCTTCGCCGAGCGGCCCGACGAGCGCTTCGTCCTGATCGGCCCCTGTTCGGGCGCGCATCTGGCGTGGCGCGCCGGCCTCGCCGACCGTCGCGTCGTCGCCGTCGCGACGGTCAATCTGCAACGCTTCGAGTGGCGCGCCGGCGACGGTCTCGAAGCGGCGATGCGCGGCGAATTCCGCTCGTCGAGCGCCTACGCCGGTCTGATCCGCCGCGCCGACACCTGGAAGCGCCTCTTCGGCGGCGAGATCCGGGTGGGGTCGATCGCGATCGAACTCCTCCGCCGCATCGCCGCGCGCGTCGTCGCCAAACTGCGTCGCCGCTTCGTCGTCGATCCGGCTCTGCGCGATCTGCGCGGCCTCGCCGCTCGCGGCGTCCGCGTGCTCTTCGTCTTCGGAACCGACGACGGCGGCCGCGACGAATTCGCCGAACATCTCGGCCCCGAGGATCGGCTCGGCCGGCTCGCGTCGACGGCGCGGCTCGTCCTGATCGAGCGCACCGATCACAATCTGAGCCCGCGCGACGCGCGCCGCCGGCTCGAGGAGATCGTCATCGGTTTCCTGAACGAGCGCTGAGGCCGCCGTCGTCGGCCGTTCGCGGCGTCAGGGTCAGCGTGAGCAGGACCAGGAAGCCGATGACCGTCGTCTTGGCGGCGATGCCGAGCGAGGTCGACATCACCAGGACGAAATAGGCGATCGGCCACAGCGCTCGCCGCGACGTCGCCCGCACCAGCTCGCCCAGAAAGGCGGCGAGCGCGCCGAAGAAGACCAGCGTCGGCAACAGGCCGTAGTTGGCGACGAAGCCGACCTCGGAACTCTCCACGCCGATGCGGATCGCGTGTTCGCGTTGCGCCTGCCAGATGAGGTCGGCGTCCGGCCACAACAGGAACTGCTCGTCGGTCAGCGTGCCGAAGATCTTCAGCATCGACAGGCGCGTCTGCGCCGAGCCGTGGTCGTCGCTGAAACGGGAGAGGAACCGGTCGGCGCCGCCGCCCTCCAGGAAGACGACGACGAAGATCAGACCGACGGTCGCCATCGCCACGCCGATCAACGCGTGCGACAGACGGAAACGCCGTCCCGCGAGCGTTCGGATCGCGCCGAGCCCGACCGCCAGCGCCAGCATCGCCAGCGCCGTCACCATCGCGACGCGGCCGCCGAAGGCGAGCATGGAGAGCGAGGAGAGCCCGATCAGCGCCAGACGGGCGGTCGGTCCGAGCCGCGGCGTCGCGCCGAAGGCGAGCGCCACGATGTAGTCGCCGGTGACGAAGGCGTTGACCAGCGGATGGCCGAACAACGCCGAGGCGCGCCATTCGTAGGTCATCAGGCGGCCGTCGGTCTCGTACATCGGCGTCAGCCGCCATCCGCTGGCGAATTCGACGAGGCCGAGCGCCGCGTTGGTCGCCAGAATCAGATGCAGCAGCGTCTCCAGTCGCCGCCGGTCGGCGTCGTCGAGGCGGATCAGCACGACGAACAGCGCGAGCGGCAGGACGAAGGTGTCGACGACCGGCGCGAGCGGCAGTTTCACCACCACCGCCGTCTGGAACAGCAAGAGCACGGTGCCGAGCGCGAAGACGACGAGGCCCGGGCGCTTCACCGCCATCGGCCCGATCAGCCGGCCGAGGCCGCCGTCCGCCCAACCCCGGACGAGCACGGCGGCGAGCGCCAGATAGGTCGCCGGATGGATCTTCGCCGGCATCGGCCCGCCGGCCGAGCCATAGGGCACGCCGAAACGGGTGAGCACCGCGCCGGAGACGAGCAACACCGTCAAGGCGGCCAGGAAGGTGACCGCCGTCGCCCATTGCCGACGGCCGTCGTGCGGCGTCGACCGCGCGCCGCGCGCCTCTCCCGTCGCCGCGTTTTCCAAATCGACCTCTCGCCGTCAGCCCTGCCGCTTCGGCATGATGCCATGAAACGCCAGCGCGGCGATCGGAATTCGCGCGATCCACGGATGCATCAGCCAGGGCGCGGCCACGCCGGCGACGAGCGCCGCCGCGACGACGACTTCGTTCGGCGCGCTCGGCCACGCCGTCAGGACCGCCGCGCGGGCGGGCGGCAGGAAGAAGACGTGGAAGAGGTAGATCGTCAGCGACCGGTCCGACAGCGCGGCGAGCGTCTTCGAGCGCAACGCGAACGCCGAGGCGAGCAACACGCCCGCCATCGCCAGCAGGAGATGGAACCGCTGCGCCTCGATCGTGTCCGCCCACGGATCCGGCAACGACCACAGGCCGAGGACGGCGAGGCAGATCAGCAGCCCGACGCCGGGGATCACGATCGGATCCAGGGCGCCTTCGATCCGCGTCGGCCGGCCGGCGACCCCGTCCTTCATCCATACGCCGAGGAAGAAGAACGGCGACAGCATGATCGCGCCGCGCAGCGACATCGTGTTGGGGAAGTCGACCGGGATCAGAAACGCGGCGAGGCAGGTCGCCGCCAAGGCGCCGGCCGCGAAGATCGGCAGGTGGCGACGGAAGAGGAACGAGCCCGCCGCCGCCGCGAAGGTCAGCCACAAGGTCGCCTGCAGATACCAGAGATGCTCGAACGGCGTCGTCAACGCCGCCCACGGGCTCGGCGGGTTCGACCGGCCAGTGAGGTGGAGGACGGCGACCATCAGAAGCGTCGTCGAGACGAGCGGCAGCGCCAGGCGCATCGTCTTGCGCAGGAGCCCGGCGCGGAAGCCGGCCGCATCCGCGGTCGCGATGACGAACACCCGGCCCGAGACGAAGGCGAACAACGGCAGCTGGAAGATCTCGACGATGCGGGCGACCCACCATGCCAGCGAGCCGGCGGCGGCATGCACGCCGTGCGCCGCGTCGTTGCCGATCGCATGGTAGAGCACGACCATCAGGCAGGCGGCGCCGCGAAGGGCGTCGGCATAGAGAAGACGTCCGGACGTCGACGTCGCCACGCGTTCGCGTCGCGCCGCCTCGATCGCGCCGGCCGGTCGGATCGCCTCGACTTCCGAGATGGACATCGCCAGCCCCCAAAGGCGTCCCGATCGCTTCGGCGACGTCACGAGAAACAATTGAATTCATCTTACGGCGCTGCGCATCTTTTATGAAAATGTCGCATCGTTTCATGGTTTACAGTGTCCGAATGTCGCTTTCCCGCGGTTTTCTGCGCCGGAACGGACGTCGACGATCCGCAGGCGGTCTCCCGAAACGGGTGGGCCGTCGTCGAATTGCAGGAATGGTTGATCGTAAGTGAATGTCCGAAGTGAAAATTCAGGTGTCCGATAGCAGTGCTTTAACGTCGTCCGGGTCTTTTACTTTAAAAATAAAAGCAATTATATTACCTTCCATCTCGTCGCGAGCGTTTCGATGCCCGCCGAACGAGATGAGGTGCCGCCGTGTCCATGGCCGTCTACCAGAGCGCAGCGCGCGCCAGCGAAAGCCCGAAGACCATGGTCGACATCGATTCCTGGCGGATCAACGTTCCCGATCAGACGTTCCTGATCGATCGGATCCTCTCCGATCTGCGGATGCGCCAGGGCGGTACGGTCTTCACCATCAACCTCGACCATCTCTCCAAGCTGCGCGACGACGTCGCCTTCCGTGAGGCCTACGGCCGCGCCCGCTACGTCACCGCCGACGGCATGCCGGTGGTGGCGCTCGCCCGCATCGAAGGAGCGACGATCGAGCGCGTCACCGGCGCCGATCTGGTCGAGCCGCTGTGCCGCGCCGCCGCCACCGCCCGTATCCCGGTCTATTTCTTCGGCGCCACCGACGCCGTCCTCGCCCGCGCCGTGGAGCGCCTGCGCGCCGTCTCGCCGGATCTCGTCGTCGCCGGCCTCGAAGCGCCGCCGATGGGCTTCGATCCGCACGGCCAAGCCGCCGCCGACGCGGCGCGGCGCATCGCCGCCTCCGGCGCCGGGATCTGCTTCGTCGCGCTCGGCGCTCCCAAACAGGAGTTCTTCGCCGACGCGGCCTCGCGCGCGGTCGACGGCGTCACCTGGCTCGGCATCGGCGCGGCCCTCGATTTCCTCGCCGGCCACCGTGTCCGCGCGCCGCGGCCCCTCCAAGTGGTCGGCCTCGAATGGTTGTGGCGCGCCGCGCAGGAACCTCGCCGGCTGTTTCCCCGCTATGTCGCCAGCGCCCGTTGGCTGATCGGCTACGTCCTGCGCAACGCCCTCGGGCTCGACGCGGCGAAACGCAAGTCCCGCGCTCACGACTGAGCGGCGAGCGCGTCGACCAGATCGGCCCAGTTCTGGAACCCGGCTTCGGCCGAAAAGGTCTTCGCCCGCGCGATCCGGGCGTCGGGCGCGCCGGGCTCGTCGAGCGCCGCTTCGATGCCCCGCGCCATCGCTTCCCGGTCCCCGATCGGCACGATCCGGCCCCATCGTCCCTCGCCGAGGATCTCGCGCGGGCCGTGGCAGTCCGTCGCCACGATCGGCAGGCCGTGCGCCAGCGCTTCCGCCACCACCAGCCCGAAGGCTTCCGTCCGCGACGGCACCGCCACCACGCGGGCTCGGCGATAATGGACCGCCGGATCGACGTGTCCGGCGAGGGTGACGCGGCCCTCCAGGCCGAGCGTGGCGATGTGTCGCGACAGCGCCTCCCGCTCCGGACCGTCGCCGCCGATCACCAGTCGCGCCTCCGGTCGACGCACGTGCCGAAACGCCTCGAGAAGATCGTGCATTCCCTTTTCCGGGCTCAACCGGCCGATCGCCAACACGATCGGCTCCCGCGCCGAGAGATCGCCGGCGGAGGCCGCCGCCGCGGCGAGGTCGAGCGACACCGGATTGTAGATCCTGAGCGTCTTCTCCGCCTTCGTGCCCCAGCGCTCGATCAGTTCGCGCGTCAGTCCGTCGGACACGCCGACATAGCGGCTGACCACGCGATCGAGCAGCGGTATGCCGAGATAGGCGGTGGCGGCGAGCCGGCCGGTCCGCCATTCCTCGAACCCGTGATAGCTCGCCACCGTCGGCGTCTTCGTTCCGGCCACAGCCACCGCTCCGGCCAGTTTCGAACAGGAGCCGGAGACGGCGGCGAGCGCCACGTCGGGCCGTTCCCGACGCAGCAGCCGGACGAGATGGACGAAGCCGACGAGATGGTTGCCGCCGAGCGTCACCAGCCGTGGATTGGTCGTCTCGTCGAGATCTTCGGTCGGCACGGCGCAGTCGATCGCCAGCGTCACCCGGTCGCCGCGCGCCGCGAACCGCCGGGCGATCTCGACGAAGACGCGCTCGGCGCCGCCGTCGGCCAGCGCCCGTGTCGTCAGCAGAAGATTGAGACTTTTCGAATAGGACATGATCCCGCGACGTGACGTCCGATCGGGCGAGTCTGCCGCCCGTCGCCGCGAGGATAACCCGATATGTCGGATGGAAACAATTTACGGATCTCGGTGAAGTTGCCGGACGGCGGCGCGCGCCGCTGGCAGATGCGCGTCGTCGAGGCCTTGCGCGCCTCGCCCGGCCTCTCGGTCTCGATCCGACGCGTCGCCGCCGCGCCCGATCCCGTCGGCCTCGACCTCCTCTTCGCCTTCGATCGCCTGTTCGTCGGCCGCGCCGAGACGACCGCCGTCGACCGCGTCGAAACGCCGCCCGCCGACGAAGCGGCCGCCGTCGACGTCGTCCTCGATCTGGTCGGCGCGGCGACGTCCGACACGGTCCCGGTGCTTCGCCCGACCTGCCTCGGCGCGCCGCCGCTCGCCGGCGCGCTCGCGGCTCTCCTCGACGAACGCACGCCGGTGCTCGAGCTCGAACGGATCGAACCCGGCGGCGCGCGCCGCGTCGTCGAGCGCTGGGCCGTCGCCGTCGAAGATCGCAACAACGCGCTGCGCGGCGCCTCTCAGATCCTCGGCCGCCTCGCCCATCTGGCGATCGTCGCCGTCGGCGATCTGAGGGCCGAAGGCGACGTCGCGCGGCGGCTCGCCCCGCCTGCGACGTCGGCGAAGGCCGCGCCGCTCGCCGCGCCGCGCCTCTTCCTGCGCTCGCTGGAGACGCGGATCGCCCGCCGCCTCGATCGGCTCGTCCGCGCTCCCGCCGATTGGCGGGTGATCTGGCGCAGGCGCGATCCGGCGACCGATCCCTTCGCGCCCGAGAGCGATCCCACCCCGTTTCGCCTGCTCGCCGACGATGGTCGGCGCTTCTACGCCGATCCCTTCGTGACGACGCATCAGGGCCGCGCCTACCTGTTCGTGGAGGAATTTCCCTACGCGACCGGCCGCGGCGTCCTCTCCGTCGCCGAGATCGCGGCGGACGGCGCGATCGCGACGCCGCGCCCCTTCCTCGAACAGGACTGCCATCTCTCCTATCCGCAGGTCTTCGCCGCCGATGGCGAGATCTGGATGACGCCGGAGACCTCGGGTCGGCGCACCGTGGAACTCTGGCGCGCCGTCGCCTTTCCCGATCGTTGGGAGCGCCACGCGGTGCTCCTCGACGACGTCGACGTCGGCGACGCCACGCTGGTGCGTCACGCCGCCGGCTGGTGGATGTTCGGCGCGCCGCGCGAGACCTGGTGCTCGAGCTGGGACGCCGTCCAGGTCTGGCAGGCGCCGACCCTCACCGGTCCGTGGCGTCCGCTCGGCCCGCAGCCCGCCCTCGTCGACGTCGCCTCGGCTCGGCCGGCCGGGGCGATGTTCGAGGCCGCCGAAGGGCTGTTCCGTCCGGTTCAGGCGTCCTCGCGCGGCTACGGCTGCGGACTGGCGCTCGCTCGCGTCGACCGTCTCGACGCGTCCGGCCTCGCCGAGACGGTGACGAAGCGCTTCGCCACGCCCGCCCCGCTCTCCGGCCTCCACACCTGGAACCGCGCGGCGACCCCGACGGGTCTCGTCGAGGCGATGGACGTCTATTGTCGCGCCGGAGACTTCGGAGGCGAACGGCGTCTCGACCTCGCGCCGCGGTCCTGATCCCGGCGGTCGGCCTTTTTGAAACATGATTTATCGTTCCTTAAAGGCTTTCGCGTCATCTCGGAGGCGAGACGGCGGCGGCGTGGCCTCCGGCCCGCCCGGCCCGCCGATGGTGACGAGTTCCTCGCGCGAAGCGTCGAGGCTGGCCGGTCAGGCGGTGGACCCATGTCGATCATGAAGACCCTCGCGGGACGGTTCGGGAAGCGCGGCGCGCCGACGACGTCCGCCGCGCCGACGCCTTCCCCGATCCGTATCGAAGCGCCGCTTCACCCCGACCACGTCGATTTCGCCGGCGTTCTTCGCCTCCTCGGCGCGGAATGGCGGGTGATCGTGTTGGCCCTCGCCGTCTTCGTCGGAGCTGCGCTCGCCTATGGCGCGTTGACGCCGAAGACCTGGCGCACGTCCGCTCGCGTCCTGCTCGATCCGCGCGACAAGCAACTGGTCGGCGCCGACGTCGCTCGTCAGTCCCAGGGCGTCGAACTGGGTTGGGTCGAGACCCGGCTCGAACTGGTGAAGTCCTACGACACCCTCGCCGCGGTGGTGAAGGCGGAGAACCTCGTCGACGACGAGGAGATCCTCGGCCCTGCCGCGCGGGCGAAGTCGAGCGGCGACCCGGTCGCCGACGCCGTGCGGGGCCTCGCCGAGATGGTGCTGGTCGAGCGGCCCAAGGAGAACAGCCTGATCGACGTGACGGTGTCGTCGCGCTCGCCGGAGAAGGCAGCGAAGCTCGCCAACGCCGTCGCGCGCGCCTTCGTCGACGGCCTCGTCTCCGCCAAGGTCGAACAGGTCGACCACGCCAACTCGCTGCTGGCGCGCCAGGTCGACGAGATGCGCTCGAAGATGCTCGAGGCGGAAGCCCGCGTCGAGACCTACAAGCGCGACCACGGCATCGCCATGACCCGCGGCAATCTCGTCGAAGAGGAGACGCTGCGTCAGTCGAACGAGAACCTGATCGCCGCCCGCGCCCGAACCCAGGAGGCGCGCGAACGCTCCGAGCGCCTCACTCAGGTGCTGAAGAGCGGCGATCCGACCGTTCTGTCCCAATCCGACGCGATCGGGTCGGCGGTGATCAGCCGCCTGAAGATCGAGGCGGCGACTGCGACCCGTCGCAAGGTCGAACTCGAACAGTCGTTGGGGCCGCGCCACCCTCGTGTCCTCGCCGCCGCGGCCGAGGTCGAGCGCGCCCGCGTCCAGGTCGGCGAGGAGGTCAAGTCGCTCGCCGCCACCGCGGATCTCGACTATCAGATCGCCCGCGCCAACGAGGACAACGCCCGCAAGGCGGTCGAACGCGCCCAGGCCCATCTCTCCGACGCCTCGCAGGCCACCGTCGGCCTTCAGGAGTTGGAGAACGACGCCAACGCCCAACGCGACCTCTACAAGAGCTTCGTCTCGCGGATGCAGGAGACCACCCTCCAGCGCAACACCCAGGTCTCCGACGCCCGCATCGTCTCGCCGGCCCAGATCCCGCTCACGCCCTTCGCGCCGCGCACCCGGCTGGCGCTCGCCCTGGCGCTGGTCGCCGGCCTCGGCTTCGGCGTGTCCGTCGCTCTCTATCGGGGCCGCGCGCTGTTGCATGCGGCGGCGGCGCACGGGGCCGCGGCCGCCGCGCCGACCGAACCGGCGACCGCTCCGGTCGTGTCGGAGGCCGTCGCCGCGGCGCCGGCCACCGCATCGGCCATCGCGCCGCCGCCCGTCGCCCTCGCCGCCGCGCCGCCCTCGGAGACCGTCGTCGAACCGACGCCGGCGCCGGCGGACGAAGCCGCGCCCGTGCCCGAGGAACGGGCCGCCGTCGAGATCGGAGCGGTCGAAACGGATGAGACGGACGATGCCGACGAGGCGTCCATCGCCGACGCCGATGCTGGCGTCGACGACGAAACCGATGGTCTCCCGCAGACGAGCGACGGCAGCCGTCGCGTCGACTTCCCCGTCGGCCTCGACCACATCGCCCGGCTGGGGGGCGGTCGCGGACCCGGCGGCGGCGTCGCCGCGCTGGTCGAGACGGCGCGCGGTCGACCCGACGCCGACGGACTCGCCCGCTTCGAACGTCTCGTCGACGCGCTCGCCGCCGACGGCGGTCACGGCGTGCGGGTGATCTTCTCCAATTCGGTGCCGACCCTCCTCTCCGCCGCGCTGGCGCACGGCCTCGCCCGCGCCGTCGCCGGCGCCGCCCTGGTCGAACTCGCCCACGAGGGCGCGCCGTTCGATCCGATCTTCGAGGCGGCCGAGCCGCTCGCGGTCGCCGCCGTCGCCGGCGGCGAGGCCTGGGAGCGCGCCGAGGATCGTGGCCTCGAACTGTTGCGCCCGCTCGATCCGGTCGCCGAGGGCGAGATCGAGCCGCCGCAGGGTCTCCGCCCGCTGCTGACCGCATTGCGCGCCGAAAAACCGAGCGTCGTCGTCCATCTCGGCCGCCGACCGACCGCCGCGCTCCTGCTCGACTGCGCAGAACTCGCCGATCACGTCGTCGCGGTGATCGACGAGGCCGATCTCGCCGGCCGCCGCGTCGCCGACGAACTCGCCGTGCTGGAGGGGCTGGTGCCGCATTTCGACGGAGTGATCGTGCTCACCCGCGACGACGAAGCGACCGCGCCGGTTCGTCCCGCCGCCCGTCGTCTAGCCGCCCGTCGAGCGATCGGAGCCGGTTCATGATTCTGGTCGACCACAGCCATCTCGGGCGCACCGTCACCGGGCTGGAACGGATCACGTTGGAGCTCTTCGACGAAAAGGCCCTGTCGCCTCTGCCGATCCGTCCGATCCGCGCCGCCGGCACGCTCGGCCTGATCCTCGCCCAGCAGCTCGAGATACCGGCGCGCCTCCTCGCCCATCCGCGCGCCCTGTTGCTCGCGCCCGGCTTTCCGCCGTCGATCCCGACGAGCCTGTTCGGCGCGCGGGTCGTCCCCTACGTCCACGATTGTTTTCTGATCACCCGGCCGCAGGACCTCAATCGCCGCGCCGCCCTCTACATGGCCCCGGCCTTCCGTCACGCCGTGGCGACGCTGCCGTGGTTCCTGGTCAATTCCGAGACCACCGCCGCGGAGCTGCGCGGCTTCTGCCGACCCGACGCCGAGATCACCCTCTACCGGCCGACCGTGCGCGACGTCTTCGCCATCGGCGCGGAGGCTTCGGCCCGCGCCGCCAACGCCCGCCGGGTGGAGAAGGGCGGCCGTCTCGATCTGATCGCCATCGGCACGATCGAGCCGCGCAAGAATCTCGCCGCCGCCGCCGATGTCGTCGAGGCGCTGCGCCGGATCCATGGGTGGGACGCCCGTCTCCATCTCGTCGGCCGCGCCGGCTGGGGCGGCGAAGCCGATCGCCTGGAGGCGCGCGAGGGCGTGGTGCTGCACGGCTACGCCGAGCCCGATCGGGTGCGCGAGCTTCTCGCCGCGGCGCACCTCTTCCTCTCCACCTCGCACGACGAGGGCCTCGGCCTGCCTCTGCTCGAGGCGCAATACGCCGGCCTGCCGGTGGTCGCCCCCGACAAGCCGGTGTTCCGCGAGGTTCTGGGAAGCTCCGGCCGCTTCGTCGATCCGGCCGACCCGCGCGCCGCCGCCGCCGCCATCGATCGGATGGTGCTGCGTCCCGGCGTCTTCGCTCAGGCCGCCGCCGACGCCATGGCCAACGTCGCCCGTTGGAACGCCGAAGCGGAGGCCGATCGCCGCTCGCTGATCGACCGCCTGCGCCCCTGGGCCTGACCGACGCGCGCCGTGGTCCGGCGGCCTCGTCAGGCGACGGAGCGTCGTCCGCCGGTCCGGCCGGTCTGCTTGTCGTGCGCGGCGACCATCTTCGCCACGCAGGGCTCGAGATTCGAGGTCGCGCCCGCCGCGATCGCGCCCATGCAGGCGCGGATGCGCGGATCCCTGGCCATCATCTCGTCGGCCTGCTCGGTCGTCAGGCCCTGCAGCAGGGGGCACCGAGTGGGGTCGAACACCCCTTTCGCCTCGGATCCGAATTGTTCGGCGCACATGGGTTTTTTGCTCTCGGATCGCCGCGCGGCCGTTGATCGGCCGTCATGGATTGATCTCACGGGGCCGCTTTCGCGCCCCCGCACTCGCCGTGACGATCGTTGTGGCAGTCTTCTCGTCCCGGATCAATCGGTTCG
The DNA here is from genome assembly GCA_021286855.1 of Hyphomicrobiales bacterium. Taxonomy (GTDB): domain Bacteria; phylum Pseudomonadota; class Alphaproteobacteria; order Rhizobiales; family Ancalomicrobiaceae; genus Pinisolibacter. Next base: position 327,102 of record JAJTBO010000001.1, read on the forward strand.
AAACGACGACGCAATTCTACGGATGTCCAACAGTTCCGGATCCGTTCACGCGCCGAACTTCTCGCCGACGAACCGCAGGATCTGCGGCGTCGACATCGCGCCGGCCTGTCGCGCCACCTCCCGGCCACGATCGATCAGGGCGAGCGTCGGGATCGAGCGGACCCCCCAGCGCGCGCCGGCCTCCGGATGCGCTTCGGTGTCGAGTTTGAGGAGCCGGACCTTCGGCGCCAGCATCGCCGCCGCCTCCTGGAAGGCCGGCGCCATCATCCGACAGGGCCCGCACCACGGCGCCCAGAAGTCGACCAGCAGCGGTAGATCGGACCGCTCGACGTGACGGGCGAGCCCTTCGCCGTCGACCGAGATCGGATGATCCGGCAACAGCGGCCCGCGGCACGACGGGCAGCGCGCTTCGCGCCAATGGGTGTCGAGTTTCGTCTCGACCAGTCGGTTGACGGTCCCGCACTGCGGACAGACCACGTGCACGTGCATCTTCGCCTCCCGTCCTCGGCTCGTTTCTTCCGATACCCGAAACATGTCGCCATCGCCGCGACCTGGATCAAGTCGTGGGCGCTGGACATGCGAAATTTCGAATGGGAAGACGAGACGCGCCGCGCCGGTCGGGCGAAACAAGGCCGAAGTCTCTTCGAGGGCCCGTCGGGATCGGGCGGATGCGGATGGTCGGAGTGGCAGGATTTGAACCTGCGACCCCCTCGTCCCGAACGAGGTGCGCTACCAGACTGCGCTACACTCCGTGACCGCGAGGCGCTGTATATAGACCTCGCTCCGACCCCGCAAGAGCCGATTTGCCGGCCTGTGGACGAAACCGCCGCCGAGCCGCCCGCACGGCCGGACGCGAGGGTCGCGATCTCGGCGGCGGCCGCCGGATCGGTTGCCCGACGCCGGCGAAGTTGATATGGGGAGGCCCGAAGGCCGCGGGTCGCCCCCGCGTCGCTGGGGCGTCGCCAAGTGGTAAGGCAGCGGATTTTGATTCCGCCATTCACAGGTTCGAATCCTGTCGCCCCATCCAACCTCGCCCGATGCCCCATCCAACCTCGTTCGAAGCCGCTCGCGCCTTGCGTCCGCCGTGGATCGCCGCGATGCCGAACGAGAGGTCGCGCCAGATCACGTCCGTGAAGCCGGCGCTGCGCACCAGTCCGGCGAAACGCGCCTGATCGGGGAATCTCCCGATCGATTCGACCAGATAGCGATAGGCCTCGATCCGACCGGAGACGGCCGCGCCGAGCGCCGGAATGGCGGTGCGCGACCACAGTCCGTAGAAGGGCGCGAGCCACGGCCGCGGCGTCGAGAACTCGAGGCACAGGAACCGTCCGCCCGGCTTCAGCACCCGCGCGATCTCGTTCAGCGCCGCGTCCATGCGCGTCACGTTGCGGATGCCGAAGGCGATGGTGACGAGGTCGAAATGCGCGTCGGGAAACGGCAGCGTCTCCGCCTCCGCCTCGACCCAGTCGATCTCGGCCCCGCCCGGCCGCGACCGCCCGACCGCCATCATCTCCACCGACGGATCGGCGACCGTCACCCTCGCTCCGCTCCGTTTCAGGAGAAAGGCGACGTCGCCGGTGCCGCCGGCCAGATCGAGCGCCGTTTCGCCCGCCCTTGCGTCGGCGAGCGCCGCGAAGCGACGTTTCCACAGGCGGTGGATGCCCAGGCTCATCAGGTCGTTCATCAGGTCGTAGCGCGGCGCGACGGCGCGGAAGGTGGCGCGGACGCGGTCGCGCCGTTCGTCGGAGCTCACGGCGAGGCGACCGAAGGTGCGGCCGAGCGGATCGTTCGACGGCGTCTCCCCGTTCACGAGCGGCTCTCCATGACGGAGACGATCTTTTCGGCCAGCCGCGCGCCGCCGAGATTGTGCGGGAAGCGGCCGGCCGCTTCGCCGGCCGGATCGGAGAACAGGATCGTGGCGGTGTGGTCCATCAGATAGGGTCGTCCTTCGCCGACCTCGACCTTGGCGTATTTCACCCGCCAGGCCTTGGCCATGATCTTCAGCTCGTCGGCGGTCGGGGTCACCCCGACGAGGCTCGGATGGAAGAAGCCGACGTAGTCCTTCATCACGTCCGGCGTGTCGCGGTCGGGGTCGACCGTGACGAAGATCGGCGAGATCGCCTTGGCCTTCTCGCCCAGCGCGTCGAGCGCGTCGGCGATGGTCTGCAGGCCGAGCGGACAGACGTCCGGACAATGGGTGTAGCCGAAATAGACCAGTCGCCACCCGCGGAAGTCGTCCGGTCCGACCGGCCGGCCGTCGCTGCGCTGCCCGAACATCGGCAGCGGCGTCGCCCACGCCCGCGGCGCGGCGAGGAGAACGGGAAGGGCGGCGATCAACGCGAGCGCGTCGCGGCGTCGGGGCATGGGAAAACTCCTCTCCGGATCGATCGTACGAGAGCGCTCTCGATCTCTCTTGTCGAAGCCGACCTTGGACCGGAGAGGGTGGTCCCGCCTTGATCGAAGTCCAGCCGGGATCTGCCCCGCGTCCCGTGCAAACCCGAAAGTCCTGCGCGCAGGGCATGGCGCATCGCCCCCCGAACGCGCTATGGACGGTGGGGTCGACCGTCTTCGGACGGTCTCGACCTCGTCTCGAGCCCGAGGAAGCGCCGCCGGTGACGTCCCATCCCCTCCATCCCGTGCTTCTCGACGCGGCCGACCTCGCCCGCGTCCGCGAGGCGCCGATGTTCGAGCGCATGAGCGAGGACGTCGCCGCCGCCGTGCTCGCCGGCGCGGTGCCCAAGCGTTGGGACCGCGGCGCCAACGTGATGCTGCAGGGCGAGAAGGCCGAGGCCTTCTATCTGATCCTCGAGGGCTGGGTGAAACTCTATCGGCTGTTGCCGGACGGCTCCGAGGCTGTGGTCTCGGTGATGACCGCCGGCGAGAGCTTCGCCGAGGCGGTGATGTTCATGGGCGGCCGCTTTCCGGTCGCCGCCGACACCGTCACCGAGGCGCGGCTGCTGCGCATCGAGGCGACGACGCTGCGCGCCGCGATGAAGGCCGACGGCCGCGTCGCCAGCGCGCTGCTCGCCTCGATCGCCCATCACACCGCCACGTTGAGCGAGCAGGTCCACCTGATCAAGGCCCTGGCCGCGCCGCAGCGCGTCGCCGACTTCCTCGTCGTCAACGCCCGCCGCACCCTCGGCTCGGGCGCGCACGGGCGGATCCAGTTGAAGCTGCCCTATGACAAGGCGCTGATCGCCCGCCGCCTCGGCATGACGCCGGAGAGCTTCTCCCGGGCGCTGGCGACGCTGCGCGACCGCGGCGTCTCGGTCAGCCGCGACGCGGTCGAGATCGCCTCGCTCGCCCGTCTCGAACACTTCGCCCGGGAAACCGGCGGCGACCGTTGAGGGGAGGGTCGACCATGGACGCCGCCGATTTCGCCGTCGTTCGCCGCAACATGCTGTTCCGCGATCTCGACGAGGCGCTCGCCCGCGACATCGTCGGCGACCGGAGCCCGCGCGCCTACGCCAAGGGGCAGGTGCTCTTCCTGCAGGGCGATCGGGTCGACGGCCTGCATCTCGTCGTCTCCGGGTGGGTCAAGCTCTACCGGGCGACCGAGGACGGCGTCGACACCGTGGTGGCGATCCATGGGCCGGGCCAGAGCTTCGGCGAGGCCGCCGCCCTGCTCGGCGCGCCCGCGCATGCCGGCGCGGAGGCCGCGACCGAGGCGCGCGTCCTCACCATCGACGCCGAACGGGTCCGCGCCCGCCTCACCGCCGATCCCGACATCGCCTTCCGGATGCTCGCATCCGCCTCGATGCACCTGCGGGTGATGGTGGAGGAGCTGGAACGGCTGAAGAGCCTGCCGGCGACCCGGCGCATCGCCGGCTTCCTGGTCGAGCTCGCCGGCGACGCCCGCGGCGCGGTCGAACTGGAGTTTCCCTACGAGAAGACCCTGATCGCCGGTCGTCTCGGCATGACGCCGGAGAGCTTCTCCCGCGGCCTCGCCAAGCTGCGGGAGCATGGCGTCGGCGTCGAACGCGAAAGGGTCTCGATCGATCGGATCGAGACCCTGCGTGCGGTCGCCCGCGGCGATCTGGCGTGATCGGCCGTCCTCAGGCGAGGGCGTCGAGCACCAGCGACGACGTGGTCGAGTTGCTGGAGCCGGTCGATGAATAGGAGGTCGTCTCCGACTTCGACGACTTCAGGCTCGAGAGGAAGTCGGTGAGCAGCTGCGAGGAGCTGTCGCTCGACGAGCTCGACGAGGACGAGGCGTCGGCGCCGCCTTCGGGCGGCGGCGGGCCGCCGGCTCCGTCCTTCGGCGCGGCGTTCGAGAACACCTGGCTCAGCTCGTCGGCCTGATCCGAGGTCAGATTGCCGGCGTCGACCTGCTCCTGGATCAGGCTCGAGATCTTGTCCTGCATCTCCTCGGGCGACAGCGGCGACGAGCTCGACGAGGAGGCGTCCGATTCCATCGACTTGCTGATCGTGTCGAGGGCGTCGGACAGCGCGCTCTCGTCGGTCGACGAGATCGAGCCGCTCGACACTTCGCTCTCGAGTTCCTTCTGCAGCCGCTCCTGCATCGACATCGGCTGTGTGTAGCTCTGAGTGGAAGAGATCGTCGTCATCTTTTCTGCTTCCTTTCTGAGGGGAAATACTCTAGTTTTACGCTTGAGATCGGTGTGCGCCGCAAAAGTTTACGAGGCGTTTACAGATGATGATTTGCATTTCTGGGCATTTCTCACACCGCATTGGAAACAAACGGATACAAAAAAGTCGGATGCGACCTTCGTCGGCTGTGGCATGAGACGGACATGTACGTGACGCCGAACATCCTCCTCGTCGAAGACGACCGCGAAATCAGCGCGCTTGTGGCGCGCTATCTGAAGGCCAACGACTTCCGGGTCTCGGTCGCCTCGGACGGCCGCGACATGGATCGCCGCCTCGCCGACGGCCATTTCGATCTGATCGTGCTCGACCTGATGTTGCCGGGCGAGGACGGTCTGTCGATCTGCCGACGCCTGCGCAAGGCGAGCCGCATACCGATCGTCATGTTGACCGCCAAGAGCGACGAACTCGACCGCATCGTCGGCCTCGAGCTCGGCGCCGACGACTATCTCGCCAAGCCCTTCAATCCACGCGAACTGCTGGCGCGCATCCGCGCCGTGCTGCGGCGATGCGAGGCCGAGGGCGGCGAGGCGCCGCCGGCCAAGGTGCATCGGTTCGCCGGCCATCGGCTCGACGTCCTCGCCCGGCGGCTGGAGAACGCCGAAGGCGCGGAAGTGGCCCTGACCGGAGCCGAATACGACCTGCTGCTGGTGCTGGTCGAGCGTCCCGGCCGCGTGCTGTCCCGCGATCGCCTGCTCGATCTGACCCAGGGTCGGTCCGCCGGTCCGTTCGAACGTTCGATCGACATCCTGATCAGCCGCATCCGTCGCAAGATCGAGGTCGATCCACACCACCCCGAGGTCATCAAGACGGTGCGATCCGGCGGCTACATGTTCGCCACCGAGGTCGAGAGCGCCGATGCCTAGGCTCGCCGCCTTCGCGCCGCGCCGCATCGCCATGCAGTTGGCGTTGGTGGCCGGCGCGTCTGCGATCCTGATCCAGGTGATCGTCGCGGCGTCCTTCTTCCTGCTGCGCCCGACCGAAGGCGAGCATTTCGTCCACGTCGACGCGCTCGTCCGTCTGCTCGCCGATCTGCCCGCCGGCGAGATCCGGCGCGCTCGTTTCGAAGAGATCCGCCACGCCTTCCCGGAGCTGCCGCTGACGCTCCGCGACGCGCCGCCGAAGGACGCCGTACCGGTCGCCGGCGGCCACCCCTTCGGTCCCTTCATCGACCTCGTCGAACAGAAGGTCGAGGAGGTCCGCTCGATCCCGACCGGCGACCGCAGCAAGGGGCCGCAGTTCGTCTTCGGCCTGAGCGGCGGCGAGTGGCTGCAGTTGGGAACGCTGTTTCCCGGTGGCGGCGCTCCGCCGCCGCCCTATGCGCTCCCGCTCGTCGCGGCCATCACCTTCGCCGGCGTCTCCTCGCTGCTGTTGGCGCTGTGGGCCGCCCATGCGCTCGTCCGGCCGCTGCGGTCTCTCGCCGCCGCGGCGCGCGAGTTCGACATCGAAGCGGATCTTCGCCCGCTGCCCGACGCCGGGCCGGAGGAGGTGCGGGTCGCCTCCCGCGCCTTCGACGGCATGCGACGGCGCATCCGCGATCTGGTCGAGGACCGCACGCGCATGCTCGCCGCGATGGGCCACGACCTGCGCACCCCGATCACCCGTCTCCGGCTGCGCAGCGAGTTCGTCGCCGACGACGCGCTCAGGACCGAGTTTCTCCGCGATCTCGGCATGATGAACGACATGGTCGAAGGCGCGCTCTCCTATCTCCGCGAGGGTCGAGATTCGGAGAAGGTTGTGCTCACTGATCTGGCGGCGCTGGTCGGCACGATCTGCGACGGAGCGGTCGATTGCGGCGGCGACGTCGTCTACGAGGGCCCGAACCATCTCGCCCGTCGCGTCCGCCCGCAGGCCCTGACGCGCGCGCTCACCAACGTCGTCGACAACGCCATGAAATACGGGAACGTGGTCCGCGTCCGGTTGACGCCGATCGAGGCCGGCGTGGCGATCGAGGTCGAAGACGACGGCCCGGGCATCGCGGCGTCCGATCGCGAACGCATGCTGCGCCCCTTCGAGCGCGGCGACACCTCGCGCAATCTCGACGACGCGCCCGGATTCGGATTGGGACTGGCGATCGCCCATACGGTGGTCGAAGGCCACGGCGGCCGGATGGAGCTCGGCGTGGCGTCGCTGGGCGGCTTGCGCGTGCGCATCGAACTCGTCGACGCGCCGCGCGTCTGAAGCCTCAGGCGCGTCGAGCGCGCGAGATCTCGGGGCGGGCGTCGCGCGCCTCGACCTCTTCGTAGGCGGGCTCTTCGGTCAACCGCATCGCGCCGATCACCAGCGCGACGAAATAGCCGACCTGGAGGGCGACGATCGAGACCGTCGTCATCAGCACGCCGCGTCCGACCGCGACGAGGCCGCCGAAGCTGCCCGCCACGCCGACGACCATCGCCGCCAGACAGAGCCAGACCAGCATGCGGACATTGAAGCGCAGGCCGACGACGAGGCCGCCGAGCACCGACAGGCAGACCAGGAGCGACACGAATTCATCTCCTTGCATCATGGACTCCAATGCTCGGATGCTTTGATTAAAGAAGGGTTGACGGGGACGAAGTGTCGCCCGCTCGTCTTGGAGAATTCCAGTCGAGACGACCCCGTCTCGTTGCGGTCACAGTGCCCGAGCGGCGCTAAGGAACTCTTACTGCGTTGCGGAACGATGCGTCCGGGCGTCGCGAGAGTGAACGAATGCGTCCGTGCGCCGAACCAATTCTCGTAAAAAAAAGACGAGGAGGACCGCGGTCCCCCTCGTCGTGTTTCGAAACCCTCGGCGATCATGCGTAGGTGACGAGCAGATCCTTGGCGTCGATCGGCGAGCCGGCCGAGACCAGAACTTCGCCGATCGTGCCGTCGCGCTCGGCGTGCAGCGCCGTCTCCATCTTCATCGCCTCGATCGAGAGCAGCACGTCGCCGGCCTTGACGCTCTGCCCGGCCCTGACCGCCACGGTCGAAACCACGCCCGGCATCGGCGCGCCGACATGGGCGTCGTTGCCCTCCTCGGCCTTGCGGCGGGCGACGATCTTGGCGGACGCGGCGCGGTTCGGCACCTTGACGATGCGCGGCTGGCCGTTCAGCTCGAAGAACACCTTGACCCGACCCTCCTCGTCGGTCTCGCCGATCGCCTGGGCCAGGATCACCAGCGTCTTGCCCTTCTCGATCTCGACCATCACCTCGTCGCCCGGTTGCAGGCCGTAGAAATAGGCCGGCGTCGGCAGCGCCGAGGTCGGCCCGTAGAGGTCCTGCATCCGGGCGAAGTCGGCGTAGACCTTGGGGTACATGACGAAGGAGGCGAGATCGGTGTCGGAGATCTCGGCGGCCTCACGGCCGGTCTTCTTCGCCGCGTCGGCGCGAACCTCCTCGAGATCGGCCGGCGCCATCAAGGAGCCGGGCCGCGCCGTATAGGCCGCGCCGCCCTTCAGGATCTTCGCCTGCAGCGCCTTCGGCCAACCGCCCGGCGGCTGGCCGAGGTCGCCGCGGAAGAGCTGCACGACCGAATCCGGGAAGGCGACGTCCTTGGCCGGATCGGCCACCTCGGCCGCCGTCACGCCGGACGCCACCATGGCGAGCGCCATGTCGCCGACCACCTTGGAGGTCGGCGTCACCTTGACGATGTCGCCGAACAGGCGGTTGACGTCGGCATAGGCCTGGGCGACGTCGTGCCACTTGGCCTCGAGGCCGAGCGCGCGCGCCTGTTCCTTGAGGTTGGTGAACTGCCCGCCCGGCATCTCGTGCAGATAGACCTCCGAGGCGCCGGACCTCAGATCGCTCTCGAAGGCGCGATACTGGGTGCGGACCGCCTCCCAATAGAACGACAGCTTGCGGATCGTCGCCGGATCGAGGCCGCTGTCCCGCTCCGTGCCCTTCAGCGCCGCGACGATCGAGCCGAGGCAGGGCTGCGAGGTCAGGCCGGAGAAGGCGTCCACAGCCGCGTCGACCGCATCCACCCCGGCCTCGACCGCCGCCAGCACGCTCGCCGCCGAGACGCCGGAAGTGTCGTGGGTGTGGAAGTGGATCGGGATCTGGATCTCCTCGCGCAACGCCTTGAACAGGACCTTCGCCGCCGGGGCCTTGAGAAGTCCGGCCATGTCCTTGACGCCGAGCACGTGCGCGCCGGCCTTCTCCATCTCCTTGGCCAGATCGACGTAGTACTTCAGCGAGTATTTCGCCCGATCCGGATCGAGAATGTCGCCGGTGTAGCAGACGGCCGCTTCGGCGACCTTGTTCTCGCTCGCGACCGCGTCGATCGCCGGACGGATGTTCTCCATCCAGTTGAGCGCGTCGAAGATGCGGAAGACGTCGACGCCGCCCTTAGCCGCCTCGCGGACGAAGAACTTCACGACGTTGTCGGGATAGTTGGCGTAGCCGACGCCGTTCGCGCCCCGGAGCAGCATCTGCAGGAGGATGTTCGGTGCCTTCTCGCGGATCGCCGCCAGCCGCTCCCAAGGATCCTCGGTCAGGAAGCGCATGGCGACGTCGAAGGTCGCGCCGCCCCAGCATTCGAGCGAGAAGAGTTCCGGCAGCCCGCGGGCGTAGGCCTCCGCCACCTGCACGATGTCGAAGGACCTCATCCGGGTGGCGAGCAGCGACTGGTGGCCGTCGCGCATGGTGGTGTCGGTGACGAGGATCCGCGTCTCGCCGAGCATCCAGTCCGCCAATCCCTTCGGACCGCGCGCGTCGAGGATCTGCTTGGTGCCGGGTACGATCGGCCGGTCGAAGACGGGGACGTGCGGCTTCGGCGCGTCCTTCGGCGGTGTGGCGCGGCCGCGCACCTCCGGGTGGCCGTTGACGGTGACGTCGGCGATGAAGGTGAGGAGCTTGGTCGCCCGGTCCTGCCGCTTCTGGCCGCGGAAGAGCTCCGGCGTCTCGTCGATGAAGCGGGTCGTATAGGTGCAGTCGCGGAACGCGGGGTGCGTGACGACGTTCTCGACGAAGGCGAGGTTGGTGGCGACGCCGCGGATGCGGAACTCGCGCAGCGCCCGGTCCATTCGGGCGATCGCCTCCTGCGGCGTCGGCGCCCAGGCGGTGATCTTCTCCAGCATCGGATCGTAGAACCGGGTGATCACCGCGCCGGAATAGGCGGTGCCGCCGTCGAGCCGGATGCCGAAGCCCATCGCGCCGCGATAGGCGGTGATCCGGCCGTAGTCGGGGACGAAGTTGTTCTCCGGATCCTCGGTGGTGATCCGGCACTGCAGCGCATGGCCGTTGAGGCGAATGTTCGCCTGCGCCGGCACGCCGGAGGCCGGCGAGCCGATCTCCTCGCCCTCGATCAGATGGATCTGCGCCTTGACGATGTCGATGCCCGTGACCTGTTCGGTGACCGTGTGCTCGACCTGGATGCGCGGATTGACCTCGATGAAGTAGAATTTGCCGGTCTCGGCGTCCATCAGGAACTCGACCGTGCCGGCGGCGACGTAGTCCGTCGCTTCGGCGATCCGAACCGCGTAGCCGCAGAGCTCGGCCCGCTGCGTCTCGTCGAGATAGGGGGCGGGCGCGCGTTCCACCACCTTCTGATGCCGGCGCTGCACCGAGCAGTCGCGCTCGAAGAGATGGACGACGTTGCCGTGGCTGTCGCCGAGGATCTGCACCTCGACGTGGCGGGCCCGCTCGACCAGTTTCTCGAGATAGACCTCGTCCTTGCCGAAGGCGGCCTTGGCCTCGCGCTTCGCCGCGACGACGTCGCGCATCAGCTGCGCCTCGTCGCGGATCACCCGCATGCCGCGCCCGCCGCCGCCCCAGGACGCCTTGAGCATCACCGGATAGCCGATCTCCAGGGCGAGGCGCTTCACGGCCTCGATGTCGTCCGGCAGCGGTTCGGTCGCCGGCATCACCGGCACGCCGACCGAAATGACGAGATTGCGCGCCGCGACCTTGTTGCCGAGCCGCCGCATCGTCTCCGGCGACGGTCCGATGAAGGTGATCCCAGCCTCGCGACAGGCGTCGGCGAATTCCGGGCTCTCGGAGAGAAAGCCGTAACCGGGATGGATCGCGTCCGCGCCCGCGAGCTTCGCCACGCGAATGATCTCCGGGATCGACAGATAGGCCTCGATCGGCCCCATCCCCCGGCCCACCTGATAGGCCTCGTCGGCCTTGAACCGGTGCAGCGCCAGCTTGTCTTCCTCCGCGAAGACGGCGACCGTCTTCAAGCCGAGTTCATTGGCGGCGCGGAAGACGCGGATGGCGATTTCGGAGCGATTGGCGACGAGAAGCTTTTCGATCTTCGGCACGGGCGGGGCGTCCTCTCGGGCGAAACGATTGAAATCGCACGCGCGAAGATCCCCCACGAAGGATCGGGGACGCCTCGCCGGCGGACGGGTCCGCACGGTTCATCATACGAACGTCGCATTCGACAATGGCGCATCCTGCGCCGCAGCGAAACCCGTCTTCGCCAGGAACTACGCGGAAAACGCGCCTTCGAAAATCGAGAATTCGTATAATATCGAAAAATAAACAGCGAATTCGCCGACCCTCGCGGGCCGAGCCGACGGCGGCGTCTTTTGCGTGAAACGATCGCCCGTTCGGATTAGGGTGGAGCGAAACGACGAAGGGCGAACCGGTCTCGCCGGTTCGCCCTTCGGGACGTTTCGATCGAGCCCGATCAGCAGGCCGGATGGTTCGTCATGAAATGGCGGAGCGTCACATAGAGCGAGGCGGCATGCGCGCCGTCCTGACGGTCGAGCGCGACGCGGATGTCGTCGACGATCATCTCGTGAACGCGTTCCGCGCCGTTCGCCTGATGCAGGAGATAGTCGCCGAGCGCCGCCGCGGCGACGTCGGGAATGTGTTCGTGTTCGGCGATCGCTTCGATCTCGTCTTCGTCGAGATCGGTCAAACCGAGAATGTCGTCCCTCGAGATCATGGTCCGTCCTCCCACTGAAATTCTTATTTACTCGAAGTTTACCATAAAAATTGGCCCGTTGTTTGAGACTCCGCAAGCCGATCTGTGATTTCGTCTGGAATTCCGCGAAGGAGAGAATACTTGAATACCGCTTCTCTGTTCGTCGACGTCTTGCGCGGCGGTCACGTCGAAAGCCGGCATGCGATTTCGGCGGCGATCATCGACGCCGACGGCGCGCCGTACGCCGCCTTCGGCGACGTCGCTCGTCCGATCTTTCCGCGTTCGTCGATCAAGGTGATCCAGGCCCTCCCCCTGGTGGAGAGCGGCGCGGCCGACGCCCTCGGCCTTTCGATCCGCGAACTGGCGCTCGCCACCGCGTCGCACAACGGCGAGCCGGTCCACGTCGAGACCGCCCGGGCCATGTTGGCGCGGGTCGACCGCGACGAGACCTGCCTCGCCTGCGGCCCGCAATGGCCGGGTCGCGAGGACGATCGCGGGCGGCTGCACCGCGAGGGCCTGAGGCCGTCGCGCCTCCACAACAACTGTTCCGGCAAACACGCCGGTTTCGTCTGCGCGGCCTGCCATCAGGGCATGGACCCCTCCGGCTACGAGCGCGTCGATCATCCCCTGCATCGCCAGATCGCCGCCGCCCTGTCGGACGTCGCCGGCGTCGATCTCGCGGACGCGCCGCGGGGCGTCGACGGCTGTTCGATCCCGACCTGGGCGATCCCGCTCGAAGCGCTCGCCCGCGGCTTTGCGAAACTGACCACCGGCGTCGGCCTCGCCCCGGACCGCGCCCGCGCCGCGACGCGCCTGATCGACGCGGCGTTGGCCGAACCCTTCATGATCGCCGGCACGGGCCGTTGGTGCACCGACCTCATCGAGGCCTTCGATCGCCGAATCTACGTCAAGATCGGCGCGGAGGGCGTCTATGTCGCCGCGCTTCCCGACGAGGGGCTGGCCGTGGCGCTGAAATGCGCCGACGGCGCGGCGCGCGCGGCGGAAGTGGCGATCGCGACGATCCTGGCGCGTCTGACCGGCCGCGTCGACGATCCGGCGCTGGCCCGTTTCCTCGCCGCTCCGCTCGAGGATTGGAACGGCGCGACGGTCGGCGAGGTCCGAGCCGGGGAGGGGGCGGAGGCGATCACCGCGATCGTCGGTTGATCGCCGCCAGAAGCGCCGGGATCGTCGCGGCGACGCCGCGTTCGAGGTCGGTGACGGCGAGCCGGCTCGACGGCGCGAGGTTCCGCGTCGGCGGCAGATGCAGGAAGGCGGCCGGCCGCCCGGCCGCGGCCTCGAGCGCTCGGCGGAAGGCGCCGTTGCAGAGATAGGCGCCGGCGTCCGTCGAGATCTTGGCGGGCAGGCCCCGCGCCCGGATCGCGTCGTGCATCGCGCGGACCGGCGCGGTCGCGGCGAGCGCCGCCGGTTCGGTCGAAAGCCTCGCCGGGCCGCCACGACCTTCGGCGTCGACGGCCGTCGCGACACGGGCGCGCGCCAGCTTCTCGACGCGAAAGCCTGTCGCCCGCCGCGCCAGGCCGAGCATCAGCACGGCGTCCGGATCGATCTGGTCGAGGAGCGTCGGCAGCGCCTCCACTGCGGCCCAGGTCGTCGGCAAGACGCGCCCGATCACCTCGACCCGCGAGCGGATGTCGGAGCGGCGCATCAGTCGCTCGACGACGGCCGCCGTCGGATTGCGTGGCGCGCCGGGAAACGGGCCGAAACCGGTGACGAGCAGACGCGGGCGCGACATCGCAGCCGATCCTCCGTCGCGTCTCAGATCCCCATCAGCCCGGCGACCTCGTCGACCGCGATCGAGGCGGAGACGCGACCGTCGCGCACCCCCGCTTCGAGGTCGTGCAGGCGATGGGCGACCTTCGGATCGTGCCGCAGCGCCTGCATCAGGCGGTCCTCCAGCATCGACCACATCCACGACACCTGCTGCACGCGGCGGCGCTCGGCGAATTCGCCGGTCGCCTCGAGCTTCGTGCGATGCGTCTCGACCTGGGTCCACATCTCGTCGAGACCCTGGTTGGCGAGACCGGAGATCAGCGCCACCGGCGGCGTCCAGGTCGGCGACTTCGCCGCCATGATGTTCAGCGCCGCGCGGTATTCGGAGGCCGCCGCCCGCGCCCGGGTGGCGTTGTCGCCGTCCGACTTGTTGACGGCGATCATGTCGGCGATCTCGAGCACGCCCTTCTTGATGCCCTGCAACTCGTCGCCGGCGCCCGGCAGCATCAGGACGAGGAAGAAGTCGACCATGCCGGCGACCGTCGTCTCCGACTGTCCGACGCCGACCGTCTCCACCAAGACCACGTCGAAGCCGGCCGCCTCGCACAAGAGCATCGTCTCGCGCGTCTTGGCCGCGACGCCGCCGAGCGTGCCGGACGAGGGGGAGGGGCGGATGAAGGCGTTGCGGTCGACCGCGAGCCGGGCCATCCGCGTCTTGTCGCCGAGGATCGAGCCGCCGGTGCGGGTCGAAGACGGATCGACGGCGAGCACCGCCACCTTGTGGCCGGCCGCCGTCAGGTTCGCGCCCAACTGATCGATGGTGGTCGACTTGCCGACGCCGGGCACGCCGGTGATGCCGACCCGATGCGCCCGGCCAGTGTGGGGAAGCAGCGCCTGCACCAGCTGACGCGCCTTGGTCTGATGCTCCGGCTTCTTCGATTCGACCAGCGTGATGGCGCGGGCGAGGGTGGAGCGGTCGCCGGCCAGGATCTTCTCGGCGAGCGCCTCGATCGGCAGATCCCGCGCCGCATGGACCGGCCCGTGGCCATGGCTTCGGGTCGGCGGCGTAGTGGAGACGTCGCCGGCGGCGTCGACCGAGACATGGGCGAGCCCATCGGTGGGCGGGGCGAAGGAAGATCCGGACATGCGTCGACTCTCGAGAGGTGCGGCGGCCGCAGGCGGCCACACACCTGCTTGCCCCGTCCACCCGGCGGAGTCCAGACGACTTTGCGACGTCTCGATAATCCTTCTGTTTTCCAGAGACCTGCGCGCGCTCGGGGCGGCGCGCGAGGTTTCGCAGGATACGTCGGACGGCGTCGGCTCGTGCGGGTCGGCTCACAGACCGAGCTGGTACTTGACGGCGACGGTCAGGGTCAGCGGATCGCGGCCGAGGAGACGCGGGCGAGGAACGACGCCGCTCGCCGTCTCGACGGCGTGACGCGCGTCCGCGTCGAGCGCGGCTTCGCCCGAACCGTGCTGCATCTGGATGCGCGTGAAGCGGCCGTCGCCGCCGATCTCGACGACGAAGACGGCGTTGCCGACGAGCCGCCCGCCGCTCGCGCGCGTCATCCGACGGGCGTGGATCGCGTCGGAGAGCTGTTCGACATAGGCGCGCCGCGCCTGCAGGCGGCGATCCGCGGCGTCGGCGGAAGGGTCGCGGGCGGTCGATGCGGCGGCCTCCACCGCGATCGGCGGCGCGAGGGCCGTGCCGATCGCCGCCGAGGCGACCTCGAAGGCGCCGAGGTCGAGGACGTCGGAGGTCGTCGCCTCCGGCATGGGCCGCGCGATCGCCCAATGCACGGCCAGCGACAGCGCCACCGCCGAGGCGAACCGCTCGCCGTCGGTCATGGCCGCGCCTCGCGTCCGAGCGGTTCCGCGGCGATGACCATGCGGTCGCCGCCCTGCGAGCGGATCGTGTCGACGACCGTGAGGAAGGCGCCGACCGGCGCGTCGCGATCGGTCTCGAGCAGCACGCGACGCGATCCGCCGTCTTCGCGTGAGGCCTCACGGACGAGGAAGCCGATGTCCCGGACGGTGATCGGCCGGTGGTCGCTCGACAGACTGCCGTCGGCGGCGATCGAGATGCGGATCGGCTTTCCGGCGAACAGCCGCGCGCTCGAAGACTGCGGCAGCCGGACGTCGTCGCCGTGGATCGCGAAGGCCGCCGCCAACACGAAGAAGATCAGGAGAATGAAGACCATGTCGAGGATCGGCGTGACGTCCGGCAGGGCGTCGTCCGACCGCCGGCGGCGGCGCAGATCGCTCATGAGACGGCGCTCCGCGTCTCGGCTCCGGTGGCGACCAGACGGACGAGCCGACGCAGCCGAAATTCGGTCCGCTCCTCCCAGCGCTGGAAGCCCTGGTGGGCGACGACCGCCGGCACCGCGATGAAGAGCCCGGCGGCGGTGGTGAGCAACGCCTGCCAGATGCCCGCGGCGAGCGGCGTCATGTCGACGACGCCGGCGGTCGAGGCGAGGCGCGAAAAGGTCTGGATCATCCCGAGCACGGTGCCGAGCAGCCCGAGCAGCGGCGCCACCCGCGCCGAAAGGCCGAGAAAGGCGACGCGCCGATCGAGCCCCTCGACCACGTCGGCGATCGCCACGGCCGCCAGCCGTTCCTTCTCCGGCCCAGGCAGCGGCGTCATCAGCCCGTCGAGGAGCGGCGCGAGCGCCGGCGCCTGATCGCGCGCCGCCGCGACGGTGGCCTCGGCGTCGCCGCCGGCCGCGGCGGAGAGGATCCGATCTTCCATGGCGGCATCCCACAGATGCAGCGTCGAAAAGGCGATCAGCCGATCGAACACCACCGCCAGAGTGGCGATCGACAACGCCAACAGCGGCCACATCAGGATGCCGCCCTGTTCCATCATCCACATGGGACGCCTCCTTTCGCGAGCGCCGCCCAGAAGGCGTCGAGACCGGGATCGGCGAGGTCGCGCCCGATGGCGACGAGGAAGCTCGTCCCAGTCGCCGGCTTTTCCGGGCGGGCGAAGTCGATCTGGCCGGGCACGTATTGCAGGATCGCCGGCGTGTCGTCGTCGATCGAACGGACGATTCCCTTGATCCGGTGGATCGAAGTCGGCGCGGTGGAAAGCAGCGCCGTGAGCGCGCCTCGGTCGATCCGGTCGGGGATGTCGATGCGTCGGACCGAGAAGCGGTCGCCGCCGTGATCGGCGTGGAAGCGGCCGGCCGGCCGGTGGCGGGGGCGCAGCGCGCCGGGCGCGGCGTGGCGCGCGTGCGGATCGGCGGCGGCCTTCACCTTTTCGGCGCCGCGGGCGAGGAGGTTGGGATTGACCCGGCCCCGCTCCGCCGGCAGCAGCCGCGCCTGCGGATTGATCGCGACGATCGCCGCCTCGACCCGCGCCCGCGTCGCCTCGTCGACGAGATCGCACTTGTTGACGACGACGGTGTCGGCGGCGGCGATCTGGTCGCGCGCCACGTCGCTCGCCGCCAGGGTGTCGAGGAACCGGGCCGCGTCGACCACCGTCACCACGCCGTCGAGGTCGACCAGATCGTCGAGCTCCGCCAGTTCGTCGGCCATGTTGAGCGGATTGGCGACGCCGGTCGTCTCCAGCACCACCACGTCGGGTCCGAAGCGTTCGACGAGGCGTCGGATCGCCGGGGCGAGGACGCCGGCGAGCGTGCAGCAGACGCAGCCGGCTTCGACCTCCATCACCGACTCGTCGCCTTCGAGCAACAGCTGATCGACCCCGCGCTCGCCGAGTTCGTTCTGGATCACCGTGACCAGCTCGTTGCGGCCGGCGTGATATTCGATGAACTGATTGAGGAACGAGGTCTTGCCCGAGCCGAGAAACCCGGTGAGGAGCATCAGGCGGGGGCGCTCGGCGGCGGCCGCCTCGCCCACCCCGGCGGCCACGCCGACGTCGGCGTCGCTCCGGCGCGGCAGATCCGGCAACGGCAGGGCCTCGACCCGCCCCCAGACGACCACGTCGACCAGACGGCGCGCCTCGGCGTCGTCTTCGACCTCGCTGCGGCCGTCGGCGAAACGGCGCAGGACGCGGCCGGGACCGGCGAAGCCGAGCCGGCGCGTCGGCGTCTCGGCTGCGGCGGTCTCGATGCCGGCGGCGAGGACGGCGAAGAGATCGCGGGCGACGGCGTAGGCCGGAAGGTCTTCGTCGAGCCCGCCCGGCGGCGTCAGCCAGGCCGCGCCGTCCGGCGTCGAGAGCCCGTCGACGAGGACGGTGCGGCGTCGCTCCTCCGCGTCGAGCGACAACGCCACGTCGCGATGCGCCGGTCCGATCAGGAGCCGCAGGGTGGCGATGGCGAAGAGCGCGGCGAATTCGGGATGGGCGGAGAAGTTGCGCACCGCGTCCGCCGCGTCGCCTTGCGCCAGCGCCAACGCCGCGGCGAGCGACAGGCGATCGAGCGTCGCCTCGTCGTCGAGCGGGAAATAGAAGAGGCGGAACGCCACGACGGTGACGTCGTCGACCGTTTCGACCGCTCCCGGCAGGATGCCGTAGACGCCGGGGCGCGCCGCGATGCGGCAGGTCCAGGCGCGCGGATCGGAGGGCGTGGCGGCGAGCCCGATCCAACCGGCGCGCCGGCGAAAGCGGACGGCGGCGCAGGCGACGTTCATGAAGGCGTAGGGCAGGGCGCGGAAGGCGTCGTCGTCGTGAGGGCCGAGACCGGCGGGACCGAAGACGACGGAGTCCATGTTCGTTCCTCCGACAGGCGATGCGGTCGGCCGCGCTCGAGAATGGGGGACGGCGCGATGCGGGTCGTGCCGTCCGGAGGCGGGCGTCGGCGCCGAGCGGGGGCGATCGCTCGGCGTCGGCGCGTGGCGACGCGATCAACCGAAGACGATCGTGTCGCCGTTGCCGAGATAGTCGGGCGAGGAGGTGCGGAAGCGGGCGGAGCCCTTGACCACCGGATAGCCGGCCTCGACGAACTTCTTCGCGGTCAGATGTCCGGTGCAGTGGTTGCAGCCGAGCTTCTCGAACTCCCACTTGCCCAGCGACAGCACGAGATCGTCGTATTTCGGATCCCAGTCCTCGAACGGCGAGATGTGCAGACCGCCATAGAGCCCGTAGAACTTGTCGTTGTCGTACTTGAGCTTCTGATAGGCGGTCGAGGTCATCTGCAGAATGCCCTGGTGATTGCAGCCCGAAACCAGCACCAGCCCCTTGTCCTTGACGTTGAAGGCGAGCGACACCTCGCCGTAGACGCGGGTGATGATCGGGACGTCGAACTTGATCGCCATCATGCCGGGACGGATCTGGGTCAGTTCCTTGTCGATGACGATCGGATCACCCTTGTAACCGCTGTCCGCGATATACCGCTTGCCCTCCTTGTAGAAGCCGTTGTGGATGTACATCGGGATCTTCGGCGCGAACTTCATCGCGACCGGCAGGCCCCAGAAGTGATCGAAGTGCTCGTGGGTGAGGATCAGCGCTTCGATCTCGCCGGCGGCGAGCATCTGATCGATCGCTTCGCGCTTGAAGCTCTGCAGCATCCAGTCGTAGGACCAGCCGACGTCGAGCAGGTACTTGTGCTTCGAGCCGTCGAGATCTTCGACTTCGATCAGGGTGGAGAAGCCGCCCGGATTGTCCGGGTGGATCGACCGCTTCGTCTGGATGTCCCAGGCCGCCTCGAGGTCGTTCGGCAGCATCGCCTTGATCGGGGCGATGCCGTCGTCGTAGCTCGACTTGGCCGGGCCCTTGCCGTTGCCGAAGGGGGCCCAGCCGATGGTGTACTGGTCGACCAGCAGGCCGCCGGCGTCCTTGATGTCGCCGACGAGATGCGCGTTGTTGAACCAGCTCGTCTCCGAGATGTTGGTGATCTTCACCGAGCGCACCGCGCCGAACTCGGCGCCGGTGCGTTTCGGTTTGGGCATGCGGTCGTAGGCCATGGGCGTATAGGAATAGAGGCCCATGCTGGCGAGCGCGCCGCCGAGGACGCCGGTGGCGGCGCCCATGACGAAATCCCGTCGAGAAGCGAGGGGTTTGTCGGACATGATGGCGTCTCCTCTCTCGATTTACCGGATGAGCGTCACGTTGGCGCCGACCCACGGCAGCACGGCGATGACCAGCGTGTAGGCGGCGGCGCCGGCGACGGCGCCGAACAGCAGGCCGCGGGCGAACTTCGGCGTCCACGTCACGTCGTGGGCGACGATCTCGCTCTTGGCCTCTTCGAGTTCCTCGGCGGTCTTGGGAACGGCCTTCCAGCCCGGCCAACCGTCCATGAACCACATGTTGATCAGGAACAGATTGATCAGCCAGATCGTCGGAATCATCGGGAACTGCTGCGGATGCGAGAAGCCCTTCTGGGTTCCGAGGAACAGGTGGGCGGTCTTGTAGTAGGCGACGTAGATCGCCACGCCGATCGCGAGGCTGATCACGGTGCGGGCGAGCACGTTGACCGGACGGCTGAATTTGGTCGGCCAGTTGCCGCCGTAGAAGCTGAGGAAGAGCACGCCGACGAGCCAGAAGATCGCCATTTCGCCCACGTGCAGCCAACGCCAGTCGGGCGCCATCTCACGGCGCGTGCCGCGAATGTTGAGACCCCAGACCAGATCCTGCGCATAGAACAGGAAGAAGCACAGGCACAGCGCCACGAGGATGATGCCGAAGAACGCGCTGGTGCGGCGCAGCCAATCGGTCTTGATCAGATTGAACGGATAGCGCTGCCAGATCGTCTCGTAGACCCACACCACGACGGTGCAGCTCATGATCCAGGCGATGTGGAAGTTGCCGGAGACGGTGTTGGCGAACTTCTGCCAATAGGGCGCGGTGATCGCAGTGTATTCCTGCCAGGGATAGAACAGGATCGCCATGTGCGAATGCATGGTGAGCAGATAGACGATCATGCCGAGGAAGAAGGTGACGACCAGCACGGTCAGTCCCCGCGCCGGCTGCGCGAGTTTCTGCCACGGCGCGTTCTCGCATGCGACCACCCAGCTCGGCGACAGCCACGAGGCGATCGCAGCGAACATCATGATCGCTTCCGACGCGTATTCGACCGCATAGAAGTCGGTGATGCCGAGGGATTCCAGCCGCTCGGGGCTGAAATAGGCGATGCCGAAGTTGCCGAGGACGCCCTTGAAGAAGCCCTCGATCACCACCAGCATGACCGCGACGCTGGCCGCGGTCAGCACCACGCCCTTGATCACCGGATGCGTGGTCTCCAGCCATCCGCGGCGGAAGGGCCAGAAGTCGAAGATGTAGGCCAGCCAGATGAACATGATCAGCAGCCAACGGCAGACCATGTAGCCGACATAGGGCGTGTACATGCGCATCAGGCCGCGCGGATCCTGGAAGATCCACCAGCTGACATAGAAGAGAACGGCGATCATCGCCGTGTTGGCGAGCGCAGGCCAGGGGCCTGCCCAACGTTTGACGAGACGTCGGCTCTCGAGATAGCTCGTGTCCTGGGTGTCCATGGTCATGGGGTGACCTCCGTGAGATGGACAGTCGAGGTGCGGGGGGATTGCGACTGGCCGGTCCGGCCCCCTGCACCGCTCCTCTCCGAAATGACGGCGTTCCTCCTTCCTCGGCGATCGGCGCTGTCGCCGTCGTCGGGGGCTCGGTCGGTCGGGGATGGTGGGTGGCCTCCGCCTCGCGGAGGCCCGAAGGGCGCGATCGTCGTCGACGATCGACGCGTCGGGTCACTGCGTCATCGCAGGCGGCGACGCCGCGCGCCGCGGGCGTCACGTGGGTCGCTGGGACGGATGAGCGCGCGCGCACGGGTCATGCGTATCTCGACCTCTCGGACGTCGACGGGTCGAGGAGCGCCTCGAAGGCGCCCAGGCAATGAGAGGCGAGCGTCGCCGCCCGCCGTCCATCGCGCGCCTGGAGCGCGTGCAAGAGCCCGACGTGGAGGGCGAAGAAGGCCTCGATCCGGCTCTTTTCCAGTTCTCCCGCCGCGGCGGTGAGATGCGGCGCGGCGCTCGCCTCGGCGATCATCAACTCGACGAAGGGGCTGCGCGCCACCTTGGCGAGCATGCGCAGGAAGGCGAGAAATTCGCCGACGAGAGCGGGCGCGTCGCGGTCGACGAGATGGCGGCCGAGCCGCGCCGTCAACACCTCGAGCCGATTGGCGTGGTCGCTCCCGCAACGCGCCGCCGCCTCCGAGGCGACGTGCGGCACGACGGCGTGCAACGCTGCGGCGACGTCGGCGACGCTCGCCGTCTCCCGCAACTGACGCCACGCATCGGTGCGCGTCGGCCGCAGATAACAGCCCGACCGTTCGCGGATCTCGATCCGCCCCTGGGCGGCGAGCGCGACCAGCGCTTCCCGGACGCTGCTGCGCGAGAAGCCGAGCAGCGCCGCGAGTTCGCGTTCGCTCGGCAGACGCGCGCCGACCGCGACGTGCTGCTGGTGAATGAGATCCGAGATCGCATCGGCGCAATCGTGACCCATTCTCAGGCCTCTTTAAACTGGTCAGACCAGATGGTGCAATGCACGCATGGCCGTTCACGAGTTCGTGTGGACCATAGGACTGGAGGGGAGTTCGAGCAAGATCTGGGGATGTTCTGGTCGGACCAGAGAACGCAGATTCCGCCTCGATCTACGTGCTCTTCCTGAGTCCGGAGAGGGTTTCCGTCACTGATCCGACGTCTGGTCCGACCCGTCGGGCCCCTCGGCGAGCAGGCGCGGCAGTTCCTCCCACAGGCTCGCCGCGAGCGCCGCGTAGGGAGCGGTGTTGCCGGAGGAGAAGGCGTGGGCCCTGGTCGAGCCGAAGATCACGACATGTCCGAGCACGCCGTCCTGGAAGAACGGCACGGCGAAATAGCTGCGGATGCCGTGCGGGATGAACAGCGCCCAGTCGATCGGCTTGATGCTCTTCGACGTGTCTTCGACGAGGACGTGCTCCAGATCGAACAACACGATGTTCTCCGCGATCGACCCGGCATACGGGTAGGTCGTGTCGTCGCCCATCGCCTCCAGCGGCTTGCCGACCGCGGTGACGCGGACGATCCCGCGCGAGATGAAGATGCGCGACAGCATCACCGCGTCGGCGATCCGCGCCGCGGGTTGGCCTTCGAGCAACGCGTCGAGCAGCCCGCGCACAGATCTGGCCCGACCGAGGCGGCGCGCCACGGCGGCGGCGACCGGAGCGGGCCGCGCCACTTCGATCTCCCGAGGCGTCTGGCGCAGCGTCATCGACAGCCAGAGCAGCCGGTGGCCGTCGCGATCGTAGGTGCGCACCCGCGTCATGTACGGGGTGAACTCGCCGCTCGCCAACCGCAGAGACAGGACGCCGTTCCAACTGAGCGAGAACAGCAGCCGCTCGTAGATGTCGCGCAGATAGGCTTCGGAATTGCCGGCGAGCAGGTCGGTCAATTCGCAGATCCGCTTTTCCGGCTCGGCGCCGAAGGTGGCGCGGGCGGCGGAATTGGCGACGACGATGCGGCGGCTCGCCACGTCGACCATCAAGACGGGATTGGGGAAGAGCTCGACGTGTTCGGACAGCCCTGTCTCCGAGCCGCGTTTCAAGATGCCGTTGGCGAGAACCGTGCAGTCGGCGACGAGCCCGACGTAGCTCGCCGTGAACTCCGGATCGGGGGCGCCGAGGATCAGCAGCCAGCGCATCACCCCGTCGCCGCCGCGCACCCGGAACACTTCCGACACCGGCAGGCGTTGGCGCATGTCCTCGTGAAACCGGCCGAACAGGGCGAGATCGTCGGCCGCGACGACGCCCGCCGCGCCGGCGCTGTCCTGCAGCAGCCGGGGGATGTGGTCCTCCAGTCCGGGGACGGTGCGGTCGTCGAGGAAGGTGATCTCGTTGCGCATCAGATCGGCGCGCCACATCAACGCCGGCAGCGCGCCGCCGAGTTCGGAGGAGAGGATGCGGCGGAGGTGGTCGTAGGGAGCGTCGGCGAGGCCGGAATCGAATTTCACGTCACCCACTCCGCGGCTCGATCCTGTCCCGTGAGGTTGCGTGGCGGACCTCTGGCCGACGGCGCGCGCCGAGGAGCCGACGCGCTGGGGCCTCCGAGTTCGGCAGGCCGGGGACGGCGGGATCATCGCCGATGGCGGCGATCGTTTCCAGCCTCATGTGAGAAGAGGGCGGACCGGCCCGTTCACGAACGTGGGAACCGGTCGAGGGCCTCGGAGTTGGCGAAGAACCGATCGCTTGGATCAACCCGGCGGAGTCCAGATGATCCTCTGGAGCAGTCCCGTATCGAGCACTTGGCGAGGCGGCAGTTCGGAGGCCATCGCCGCTTCGCCCTGGAAGGAGAAGGTCAGCACCACGTTCGACGCGCCGCGGGAGCGGCAGATCGCCATGCCGAGCCAGAGATCCCGGCCGATCCGGCAGGTCGAAGGGTCGACGCCCGCCTCGCGGAAGGTCATGCCCGGGCGCTCGCCGGCCGGGCCGACGACATGATGGGTGACGCCGTGGATCTGGGTGATCCGCCCGCCTTCGCCGAGCACGTGCAACACCTGGATGCGGCCGCCATAGGCCTCCTTGAACAGCACGGTCGCGGTCGGCGTCGAGGTCTCGAGCCCGATCGTCACCGACCCGGTGGTATAGCCGGGCATCTGTGCGGTCAGCGCCTTCGGCGAATAGGGCGTCGCCGCGCCGATCGGCCCGGCCCCCTGCGCGGTGATCTGGAGGAAGGTGTCCGAGGTCGCCTGGAAGCCGGAAGGGCCGCCGCCGGGACGGAAAGTGTCGGCGGTCGGCGCGCAGGCGACGATCGCCCCGAGCGCCGCGGCGCTGGAGCAGTTGACGATGCCGCGTCTGAGGAAACGGCTTCCGTTCATCGCACTCTCCCGAATCGTCGACGTTCGAACCATGGCAACGAACTAGGCCGGCCTGCCGCCGCTGTCCATCATCGAGAGCGGGAGGGCGATGCGCCCCGCCGTCCGCCCGCGGCGCGCGCCATCGCGCCCGCAGACGTCGTCGGCTCACCGATCGGGAGCGGCCCGACAGCCCGCCGCCGCCGTCGTCCCAGCCTTCGTCAACGCCACGTCCCACCGCACGCGCGTCCGATCGCCGAGCGGCGAGGTCAACAGAAGCTCGAAACGGTCGTGACCGCGCCGTCCGGCCGGGGCTTGGAAGACCAGGGCGAGATGCGGCACGACGCGGCCATCGCAATGGGCGCGCGCCGGGTGGTCGGCGGCGAAGGGCAAGGCGAGCGTCTCCAGCCGCAACGTGCCGATCCGCGGCGCGCGTACGATCTTCACCCGCATCGGACCGGCGGAGGCGCAGGTCTCGTCGACCACCGCATAGGCATAGGGCAGGATCCGACACTGGCCTTCGCCGATCTCGAACCGGTTGCGATCCGTCGCCGTGCGCGGCGCGGCCGTCGCCGTCGTCAGTCCCGCTGCGAAGGCGATCGCCGCGATCGCGAAACGTCTGCCGCCGATCATCGCGTCACCTCGATGCGATAGGGGACGACGATCCGGCTGCCGTCGGAATGGGTCACTTCGACCGTGAAGCGATCGTGGCCGGTGCGGTGAGGCGCGAGGTAGAAGATCACGGTGCCGTCGCCGATCCGGCCGCGGCAGGCCGCCCAGGGGCCGGGTCCGAAGGTGGCGACGCCTTTCGCCGGGCGCGCCTCGATCCGGCCGAGACGCGGTTCAGTGAGCGCCTTCACCGTCGGACGCGGCAGCGACCGACAGTCCGTCGTCATCGACTGGTAGACCGGATTGAGCGGGCTCTCCCGCCCGCGCGGCACGACGATCGTGCCCGGCGCATAGGTCGCTTCCGCGCCGCGCGCCGCGACCGGTCGCGTCGTCTCCTTCGCGGCGGCCCCGTCCGCCCAGACGAGCGAGGCGCAGGCGGCGGCGGTCGCCACACGCACGACCGCCGCCCGGCGAGACGTCCGGGCGACCGAGGGGGATCTGGGGGATGATCGCATCGACGGTCTCGCCTTCTCGTTTCTCAACGAGGCGAGACTAGCCGGGGCGAAGCGCCCGATCGCACTGAAATTTCGTAACGTTTTGTTGCGTCGAAGACGACGGATGCCGGAGGCGCCTTCGTCTCTGGATCGCCGCCGGACGCCGCCGTTTCACTGCCAGACGCAATGACGTGGCGCGCCGGTGTTGTTGTTGCCGCCGGTGCAGCTGAGTTTGCCCCAGGGCGTTTCCGCGGTTCGGGTGTCGCCGGCTGAGATCGTGCCCGAGGGCCAGATCGAGGTGGAGGCCGCATTCGGATCGGGCCTGCCCGAGCCGGGCTTGGACGATGACGCGGACGACGACGCGGAGGAGGTGCTTCCGCCCGTGCCTCGGATGGAGATCAGCCGCTGTTGCAGCGTTTCGATCCGACCTTCGAGCACGCCGATTCGCTGATCGCGTTGCTTCAGATCGTCTCGAGCCGCCTTCAGGGCGGTCTCCGTCGTTGCGAGCCGACGCTCCAGCTCGGGTGACGAACCTTCGTGCGAAGCGATGATGGCCTTGGTTCCTTCGAGCTCTTCCACGCGTTGTCGCAAGGCCTGGATCAACGCATCCTTGGCCGCCAGCTTCGCGCCGTCGACGAGTCCCAGCGAGGAGCCGATGCAGACATAGGTGCCGTAACCCTGCGCGTCGCAGGAGCGACGATAGTCGGACACCACATAGAAGATGCTCCCCGCCGCCCCCCCGATCACGGTGAGGGCGCCGATCAGCTCCGCCAGACGTTTCACCCCCTCGAGCAGACGCAAGTGCGCCGGTCTGCCGGGGGGAGGAGTCTCATCGGTCATGTCGTCGGGTCCTCGGGATGAAGAGAGCCGATCGATGATCCGATCCCTCGATCCCGATGACTACGAACGAGATGCAATTATTGATTGCATTCATCGATTAGATGTCCATCGACGACGAAAAACGCGAAGGCCCGCCGAGAGATCCGGCGGGCCTTCGATCTTCGTCGGGGGGCTCGACGCGAGCCTCACTCCGCCGCGGCGGCGGGGCCGTAGCCGAGCTTGGCGTTGAGGTCGGCGAGGAGCTTCACCGCGGCGTCGGCGATGACGGTGCCGGGCGGGAAGATCGCCGCCGCGCCGAAGTCGATCAGCGCCTGGAAGTCCTGCGGCGGGATCACGCCGCCGACCACGATCATGATGTCGCCGCGGCCTTCCGCCTCCAGCGCCGCCTTCAACGCCGGGACGAGGGTGAGATGGCCGGCGGCGAGCGAGGAGACGCCGACGATGTGGACGTCGTTCTCCACCGCCTGGCGCGCCGCCTCTTCCGGAGTGGCGAACAGCGGTCCGATGTCGACGTCGAAGCCGAGGTCGGCGAAGGCCGAGGCGATCACCTTCTGGCCGCGATCGTGACCGTCCTGGCCCATCTTGGCGACGAGGATGCGCGGACGCCGGCCGTCGTGCGCCTCGAACGCCTCGACCATCTTCTGAACCTTCTCGACCGCGTCGCTCATGCGGGAGACCTCGCGCTTGTAGACGCCCTGGATGGAGCGGATCTCGGCCTTGTGGCGGCCGAACACCTTCTCGAGCGCCATCGAGATCTCGCCGACCGTGGCCTTGGCCCGCGCCGCCTTGATCGCCAGATCGAGCAGGTTGCCGTGGCCCTTCGCGCCTTCGGTCAGCGCTTCCAGCGTCTTCTGGGTCTCGGCCTCGTCGCGCTCGGCCTTGAGACGGGCGAGCTTGTCGATCTGCGCCGCGCGCACCGCCGAATTGTCGACCTTGAGCACGTCGATCGCGGCTTCGGAGTCGGGCTTGTACTTGTTGACGCCGACGACGGTCTGCGCGCCCGAGTCGATCCGCGCCTGGGTCTTGGCGGCGGCCTCTTCGATGCGCAGCTTCGGGATGCCGGCCTCGATCGCCTTGGCCATGCCGCCGAGCTCTTCGACCTCGGCGATGTGGGCGAGCGCCTTTTCGGCCAGCTCCGCGGTCAGCCGCTCGACATAGGCCGAGCCGCCCCACGGGTCGATCGTCTTGCAGGTGCCGCTCTCCTGCTGCAGCAGGATCTGGGTGTTGCGGGCGATGCGGGCCGAGAAGTCGGTCGGCAGCGCCAGCGCCTCGTCGAGCGCATTGGTGTGCAGCGACTGGGTGTGCCCCTGCGTCGCCGCCATCGCCTCGATCGCCGTGCGCACGACGTTGTTGAACACGTCCTGCGCCGTCAGCGACCAGCCCGAGGTCTGCGAATGGGTGCGCAGGCTGAGGGACTTGTCCGACTTCGGCTGGAAGTTCTCCTGGACCAGCTTCGCCCAGATCAGCCGCGCGGCGCGCAGCTTGGCGACCTCCATGAAGAAGTTCATGCCGATCGCCCAGAAGAACGACAGGCGGGGCGCGAAGGCGTCGACGTCGAGGCCCGCCGCCTTGCCGGCGCGGATGTATTCGATGCCGTCGGCGATCGTGTAGGCGAGCTCGAGATCCGCCGTCGCGCCGGCTTCCTGCATGTGATAGCCGGAGATCGAGATCGAATTGAACTTCGGCATGTTCTGCGAGGTGTAGGCGAAGATGTCGGAGATGATCCGCATCGACGGCGACGGCGGGTAGATGTAGGTGTTGCGGACCATGAACTCCTTCAGAATGTCGTTCTGAATGGTCCCCGAGAGCTTCGCCTGATCGACGCCCTGCTCCTCGGCCGCGACGATGTAGAGCGCCAGCACCGGCAGCACCGCGCCGTTCATCGTCATCGACACGCTCATCTGGTCGAGCGGGATGCCCGAGAACAGGGTGCGCATGTCGTAGATACTGTCGATCGCCACGCCGGCCATGCCGACGTCGCCGGTCACCCGCGGATGATCCGAATCGTAGCCGCGATGGGTGGCGAGGTCGAAGGCGACCGACAGGCCCTTCTGCCCGGCCGCCAGATTGCGGCGGTAGAAGGCGTTCGAATCCTCGGCGGTCGAGAAGCCGGCGTATTGCCGGATCGTCCAGGGTTGGTTGACGTACATGGTCGGGTAGGGGCCGCGCAGGAACGGCGCCATCCCCGGCCAGGTCTTCAGAAAGTCGAGGCCGTCGAGATCGGCCGCGCCGTAGACCGGGCGGACGTCGATGCCCTCGGGCGTCGACCAGACCGAGGCGCCCTCGGCGGAGGCCGGCAGGGCGACGGTGGCGAAGGGAACGCTGCTGAAGTCGGGGATACGGCTCATGGCCTGACCTCTCGGCTGTCCGGAACCGGTCGCGTGGCGCGCCTCTCGTTCCGTCGTCTTCCGGTTTTGCGCCGAAGGCCCGGCGGGCGATCGACGATCGAAGGGAGCGAGGGGCGACGCGCGCCCCTCGAAGGCGTCAGGCGCCCAGTCGGTCGAGCGCGTCGGAGAGCGTCGCCGCGACGTCGACGCCGACGTGGACGAAGCCGGTGACGCCGGCGCCCTCGTAGGACGCCTTCTTCTCCGCGTCGGCCGGCTTGCCGGCGAGGTAGAGGATCTCGCAGCCGGCGTCGGCGAGCGCGGTCGCCGCCGCCACCGCCTGCTCGTCGTAGACGGCGTCGGAGGAGCAGATCACCGCCGCCAGCGCGCCCGACGCCTTGTAGGCGCAGCTGAGCGCCTCGATCGAGGCGAAGCCGTCGCTGGTGATCGCCTCGATGCCGCCGGCTTCGAAGAAGTTCTTCGCCCAGGTCGAACGCGCCGTGAAGTCGGCGATGCGGCCGAGATTGGCGAGGAAGATCTTCGGCCGCGTGCCTGCGGCGTCGGAGCGGTCGCGCAAGCCCTCGAAGGTCTCGGCCAGCGGCCGCGGCGTGAAGGCCGCGACGTGTTCGACCGGCGCGAACGACTTCGGCGTCGGCGCGGCCGTGTCCATCACCGCGATCGGCGCTTCGGCGAGGTTCGGGAACTCCGAGACGCCGGTCACCGCCTCGCGCCGCTTCGCGATCGCCTCGATCCGGCTCTTGGCGGTCACCGCCACCTTGGCGTGGAACGACCCCGAGCGCAGCGCCGCGACCATGCCGCCTTCCGCCTCGATCGCCTGGAACAGCGCCCAGGCGCGTTCCGCCAGCGCCTCGGTCTCCTCGTCGACGAGGCCGGAGCCGGCGGCCGGATCGGCGACCCGGTGCAGGTTCGATTCCTCGATCAGGATCGACTGGGTGTTGCGCGCGATGCGCCGCGCGAATGCGTCCGGCAGGCCGAGCCCTTGCGTGAACGGCAGCACCGTCACCGAGCTCGCCCCGGCGACGCCGGCGGCGAAAGTGGCGATGGTGGTGCGCAGCAGGTTGGTGAAGGCGTCGCGCTTCGCCATCATGCGGCGCGCCGTCTCGACGTGGACGCGCGGCGCGACCGCCGCCAGACCACAGGCCTCGAGCACCCGGCCCCACAGGAGCGGCAGGGCGCGCAGCTTGGCGATCGAGCGGAACTGGTTCTGATCGGCGACCGCGGTGAAGCCGATCTTCGCCGCCGCCGCCTCGAGGTCGAAGCCGGCCGCCTCCAGCGCGCGCAGATAGGCGACGCCGGTCGAGAGCAGCGCCGCCAGTTCCTGCGCCTCGGAGGCGCCGGCGGCGTGCCAGACGCGGCCGTCCGCCTCGAGCGCAGCGCCGGGGAAGTCCTTTGCCGCTTCCGCTGCGGCCGCGATCGCGTCTTCCGCCTTGGCGCCGAGCCGGCCGGTGGCGGCGAGCAGGCCGATCGGATCCTGGATCACGGCGAGATCGACCGACTTGCCCTGCTCGGCGGCGACGCCAAGGAAGAGACGCGCCACGTCGGCCGAGCGATGTCCGGCGTCGATGCGGATCGGGATCAGGTCGAGATGCACGCCGGCGGTGAGCGTCTTGACGCAGCCGTCGCAGGAAATCGTCAGGCCGAAGCCATAGGCGTTCGGGCTTTCGGCGCAGACCAGATCGAGGCCCGAGGCGCCGCCGACGAGATCGTCGAGGATCTGGGCGTTGGCGGTCTTGTTGCCGGGGATGTCGACGCGCGCCGTCACCGTCCAGGGCGTGCCGGCGGCGCGCGCGCCGATCGGCTGCGGCGTCGGATTGCCCTCGTAGATCGGCTCGATCGGAATGCCGTCGGCGGTCGTCGACTTGAGCTTGTCGAACGGCGTCGTCTTGAGCGCCTTGGTCGCCACGCCGACCCAGTCGTCGTAGCCGCGAGGGTCGAAAGACCCCATCAGTTTCATGGCCTTCGAGCTCACCGTCGTCTCCCGCTGTCGCGTCGGCGCGTCATCCGTCCGCCGACGTTCGACCTCTCCGTGGCGACGCCTCCCGCGCGTGTTCGCGCCGGCGTCGACGTCGCAGTGTCGATAGGGGGGATTTCCGGGATTTCTGGAATTAGACTTTCGTCTGATTTTGCATTGAAATGCCGAAACGTCGCTCCACCCTTCGTCGGGGACCAAAACGTTTCGCCCCCGTCAAATCCGACAATTGATCGTTTCGTTCGCGGAATGGGATCGTCGCTCGAATTCGGAGAGGGATTCATGGATCAGGGCGTCGACGGAGGGCTCTATGCAGAAGCCGCCAGGTTCTCGTCGGTCGGCGAGAGCGATCAGACGCTCGACCGATTCGAAGCGCGGCTGCGTCGCCTCGGCGCGACCCATCTGTTCGTCTCGGCCCTGCCGATGCCGCGCCGGTCGATGGCCAAGCTGGTGATCCGCATCGATTGGCCTGATCTGCGCGACGGCGGCCGTCTTCTCGACGTTTCGCCGCAGGATGCGATGCTCGCCTGCTGCCTCGCCTACGGCCGCACCTTCGTCGTCCGCGCCGGCCGTCCCTCGGCCGATTGCGTCTACGAAAGCGGCCATGGGCACGCTCATCCGGGCCTGGGCGCGTCGGAGCTCCTCGCGGCGGCGGGCGGCGAACGGGCGGTGGTGATCGCGGTGCCGGTGCTCGACTTTTCACCCTGGCAGGGGTGCGTCGTGGTCGCCGGCGAGGACCTGCCGCGCGGGCCGGCGGCGCTCGACGAGTTCCAATATTTCTGCAAGGCGGCGATGCGCCGACTGTTGGTCGTCGGCCGCGTCGATCAGGGTCGTCCCGGCGACCTCTCCGAGCGCGAGCGCGACGTGCTGCGCCTGACCGCGATCGGCAAGACCGCCGCGGAGATCGCCGACCTGCTCGCCATTTCCCAGCGCACCGTCCACGCCCATCTGCAGAACGCCGGCGACAAGATGAACGCCTCGAACAAGACGCACACCGTGTACGAGGCGGTGCGCCACGGCCAGATCCGCCTCTGAGACCGAGCTCACGAAGTTTCGGCATCTTCGAAACTTCGTGAGCCGAATATGAGAGATCGCGAAATGAAGACGGCCGGTTCGATCGCTCGAACCGGCCGTTCCAAAAACGCTCTGGGCGAGATCTCAGTAGGTGAGAACCGCCGGCATTTCCTTGGCCTGTTCGATCCAGTCGGAGACCGACTTCAGGCTCGGGGTCTGACGCACCAGTTTCTTCTCGGCGTTGACCTCTTCCATCTTGGTGTGGAGGTTTTCGGCCTTGCGGTGCTTGAGCTCCTTGACGGTGTCGACGCCGGCCGCCTCGAGCAGGTCGGAATATTCCTCTCCGACGCCCTTGATCCGCATCAGGTCGGCCTTGTTGGCCCACTTGAGGATCCGATGCTCCTCGATGCCGGTCGCTTCGGCGAGGCTCTTGCGGCCCTTCGGGTCCTTGGCCATGTCGAGGAAGCCCTCGACGGTCTTGGCGCCGGCGGCGGTGAGCTTCTCGGCGTAGACCGGGCCGATGCCTTCGATGGTGACGATGTTGGTCATGTTCAATCCTCCGGTCGCTCCCGGGCTCTCGTCTTCTCGGCGGCCACGAGGCGTCTCCTGACGCTGCGGAGTTGACCGCGAAATCGACGATTCTTCAATCCCCCCGCCGAGTTCGGCGAGGGGATCGTCGGCGTCGGCGGCTCAGCCGACCAGATGGTCCGCGCCGGGGATCTGGGCGAGCAGCTTTTCGACGGTCTCGTCGCCGGCGACCTGACGCAGCTGGCCGATCAGCCCGCCGGCCACGTCCTTGACCTGGCCGAGCTCGAGCCCGTCCTTCTGCAGCGTGCCGAGCATCGCCATCGCCGCCGCCATGCCGCCGCCCTGCGAGCCGCCCATCAGCGAGCCCAGCGCTCCGGCGATGCCGCCGCCGCCCATCAGGCCGCCGAGCGCGCCCATCAGGCCGCCGCCGGCCGCCTCTTCGGAGGCTTCCGAATGCGCCGCGCCGGTCGCGGCGATCTCGTCGAAGCCCGGCACGTGCTGGCGGATCATGTCGACATATTCGCTCGGCGCCTGGGTGACGATGAAGTTGACGATCATGGAGGTCGCCTTGTGGGCGAGATCCGGCTCGATGCCGACCTGCGCGGCGATCCGGTCGATGATTTCCTGCATGGGGAGGACCTCGTGAAGGGCGCGCCGGGGCCGGCGCGAAAGGGGAGAGTGGGCGGGGTTCGACGGGTCGGTTCGACCTCTTCGACGGGTCGCGATCGGCGCGGGCGCGCCGAGATCCCCGAGCCGCGGGCGAAGGGCCGAACCCTTCCCGCCGTCGACGCCATCCTCGAGGACCGGACCGGGCGGACCGTGCCATGAACGCTCGAGACCGGCAAGGCGTCTTTCGCTCGCCTCAGCCGCCGCCCGCCGTCCCCGGCATCCACCGTCGCGCCAGCGCGTCGAGATCGCCGCCGAGCCAGCTCGATCGATGCGGGCCGGGCGCAGCCGCCTCTGGAACCCGCCCGGGAAAGCGGCGCGCGTAGAGGGCGATCCAGGCGAGCGCGGAAGGATGCGCCGGCTCGCTCTCGACGCCGGTTCGAGCGGCGAACCAGGCCGGATCTTCGAGGCCGGCGACGACGCGGCCGACCAGCCGATGCAGCGCGCCGTCGCGGCGCTCCCACCAGTCTTCGCCCCGCCGTGCGGCGATCGCCGCCGACAGCGTCAGCGGCGCGGCGGCGTAGGCGTGGTAGTGTAGGGCGCGCCGACCGCGTTCCATTTCGCGCGGCAGGGTTCCGTCCGCGGCGATCGCGGCGAGACCGTCGTCGTAGATCTTCCGTCCCCGTGCGAACCGCGCCTCGTCCCCCGTCGCCGCGCCGACGGCGGTGTCGACGAGGCCGATCCAATAGTGGTGATTGTTCCAGTGTTCGGGCCGGGTGTCCGTCGCCTCGACGGCGTCGGCGAGCCGGCCGAGCCAGGGCTCGATCGTGGTTCGTTCCTCCTGCGAGGCTCGTTCGCGCAGACCGAGATAGACGATCGCCATGCCGGCGGTGCGCCATTTGCGCTCGTATCCCGCCTGTCGCGACGACATCGTTCCGAGCATCGCGCCGCCCGCCGCCTGATGCGCGAGCAGGGCGAGGGCGCAGGCGGCATCTTCCGGCGATCCGCTCGCCAGGAACCGGTCGGAGCGGTAGACGATCGCCCAGAGGGTCTTGTCGAGCGCCCTCAGCGATTCGCGATTGCGGGCCTCGACCGCCGGATCGACGATCGAGAATTTCGCGTCGGTGTAGAAGGCCTCGGCGGCGATGTCGCGCACCACGGGCCCGTCGGCAGGACAGGCGGCGGCGCGGGCCTGCGCCGCCGCGATCAGGAGGGATGCGGCCGCCACGGCCGCGCGCTGCGTCGATCTCTTCATCGCGACGTCTCCGTCTCGCCGTCCCGGCCGCGAGGAGGCGCTGCGATCGCGGCGGCATCGTGGTGCGCCGCCGCCGAGGGTTCCCCTCGCCCCGGCCGGCGTCCTATAGAAGGGCGACGGCAGAGGAGGATGTGGGCATGCGGATCGACGGCGGCGTCTGGCTCGGCAAGAGCGTCGAGGACGAATGGCTCGAGCTGAAGCTCGCCAATCGCCACGGCCTGATCACCGGGGCGACCGGCACCGGCAAGACCGTCTCCCTTCAGGTGCTCGCCGAAGGGCTGGCCGAGGCCGGCGTCTCGGTCTTCGCCGCCGACGTCAAGGGCGACCTCTCCGGCGTCGCCGCGCGCGGGCAGGAGAAGGACTGGATCGCCAAGCGCTGCGCCGACATCGGCTTTTCCGACTGGGAGCCGAAGAAGTTTCCGGTGGTGCTCTGGGACGTCTTCGGCGTTCAGGGCCACCCCGTCCGCGCCACCGTCTCCGAGATGGGGCCGCTGCTGCTCTCCCGTCTGATGGGCCTCAACGACGTTCAGGAAGGCGTGCTCAACATCGTCTTCAAGCTCGCCGACGAGGAGGGCCTGCTCCTCCTCGACCTGAAGGACCTGCGCGCCGTCCTCGGCCACGTCGCCGAACGCGCCGACGAACTGACCGTCGACTACGGCAACGTCTCCAAGGCTTCGGTCGGCGCGATCCAGCGCCAACTCCTGGTGCTCGAACAACAGGGCGGCGACGCCTTCTTCGGCGAGCCGGCGCTCGCCATCGCCGATCTGATGGCCACCGACGCGCAAGGCCGCGGCCGCATCAACATTCTCGCCGCCGACGACCTGATGTCGAACCCGCGGCTCTATTCGACCTTCCTGCTGTGGCTGCTCTCCGAGCTCTTCGAGGAGCTGCCCGAGGTCGGCGATCCCGAGAAGCCGAAGCTGGTGTTCTTCTTCGACGAGGCGCATCTGCTCTTCGACGAGGCGCCGCCGGCGCTTCTGCGCAAGATCGAGCAGGTGGTGCGCCTGATCCGCTCCAAGGGCGTCGGCGTCTATTTCGTCACCCAGAACCCGCTCGACGTGCCCGACAGCGTCTCCGCTCAGCTCGGCAATCGCGTCCAGCATGCGCTGCGCGCCTTCACGCCGCGCGAGCAGAAGGCGGTCCGCGCCGCCGCCGAGACCTTCCGTCAGAACCCGGCCTTCAAGACGGAAGACGCGATCACTCAGCTCGCCGTCGGCGAGGCGCTCGTCTCGATGCTGCACGCCAAGGGCGTCCCCTCGATCGTCCAGCGCACCTTCGTCCGCCCGCCCGAGGCCCGCGTCGGCCCGCTGAAGCCGGACGAACGCGCCACGCTGGTCAACACCTCGCCGCTCGCCGGCAAATACGACGACGCGGTCGATCGCGTCTCCGCCTTCGAGAAACTGCGCGGCAAGGTCGTCGCCAATCCGGCCCAGCCCGGCGGCGACAACCCTGCTCCCTCCGGCGGCGGCTTCCTCGACGGCGTCCTCGGCGGCATCCTGTCGACGGTCGGCGGCGTCGCCTCGATGAAGACCGGCGGCTCGCGTTCGCAGACCCTCGGCGAGGCGATCGTAAAGTCCGCCGCCCGCTCCGCCGCCTCCACCGCCGGCCGCCAGATCACCAACGCCATCGTGCGCGGCGTGCTCGGCTCGCTGCTCAAACGCTGATCGGACCCGCCCCATGTCCCTCGACGCCGTTCTCGCCCGCCTCGACGCGGAATTGCCGCAGAGCCTCGACCGCCTCTTCGCCCTGTTGCGCCTGAAGTCGATCTCCGCCGACCCGGCCTTCGCGGCGGACGTGCGCAAGGCCGGCGAGCACTGCGTCGCGCTCCTCGCCGAGATGGGCTTCGAGGCCTCGCTCCGCGAGACGCCGCTCCACCCGATCGTCGTGGCGCACTGGACCGGTCCGGTGGAGAACCCCGACAAGCACGTCCTCTTCTACGGCCACTACGACGTCCAGCCGGTCGATCCGCTGAACCTCTGGCATGCCGACCCCTTCGATCCGCGGCTCGAGGAGCGCGACGGCGTGAAGGTCATCGCCGCCCGCGGCGCCGCCGACGACAAGGGCCAGATCATGGTCTTCCTGGAGGCGATGCGCGCCCTTCTCGCCGAGGAGGGCCGTCTGCCGGTCAAGGTCACGGTGTTTCTCGAGGGTGAAGAGGAGAGCGGTTCGCCGTCGCTCGAGCCGTTCCTGGCGGCCAACGCGAAGGAGCTCTCCTGCGACGTCGCGCTGGTCTGCGACACCGACATGTGGGCGCGTGGCCGCCCGGCGATCACCACCTCGCTGCGCGGCCTCGTCGGCGAGGAGGTGACGATCTCCTGCGCCGATCGCGATCTCCACTCCGGCTCCTTCGGCGGCCCGGCCTGGAACCCGATCCGGCTCCTCGCCAAGATCCTCGCCTCGCTGCACGACGACACCGGCCGCGTCACGCTGCCCGGCTTCTACGACGGCGTCGAGGAAACGCCCGCCGACGTCCGCGCCTCGTGGGACGCGCTCGGCCGCGACGCCGAGAGCTTCCTCGGTCCGGTCGGGTTGAAGACCCCGGCCGGCGAGACCGGCCGCTCGATCCTCGAACAGATCTGGGCGCGGCCGACCTGCGAGTTCAACGGCGTCTCCGGCGGCTATGCCGGCGACGGCTTCAAGACGGTGCTGCCGGCCAAGGCCATGGCCAAGGTCTCCTTCCGCCTCGTCGGCAAGCAGGATCCGGCGAAGATCCGCGAGAGCTTCCGCGCCCGCGTCCGCTCGATGCTGCCGCCCGACGCCGAGGTCGCCTTCCACCCGCACGGCGGCTCGCCCGGCTTCTCGATGCCCTTCGACAGCCCGTGGCTCGCCGGCGCCCGCGACGCGCTGACCGAGGAATGGGGCGTGCCCTCGCTCCTGATCGGCGCCGGCGGCTCGATCCCGGTCGGCAACGCCTTCGCGCACCACCTCTCGATGCCGACCCTCTTCGTCGGCTTCGGCCTCTCCGACGACCGAATCCATTCGCCGAACGAGAAATACGATCTCGAGAGCTTCGCCAAGGGCGCGCGCTCTTGGGCGCGGATCCTGAAGAAACTGGCGTGAGCGAACCGGCGTCCGCCCGCCCGATCGCGCCCTGCGCCGCGGTCTTCGCCGTGGCGGAGGAAACCGCGGCGCGCGCTCGTCTCGCGGCCTTCGCCGAACGGTTCGGCCTCGACGTCGTCCGCGCCGGCTGGGAGCCCTACCGGAAGCTCGGCGCGCATTCGCGGGTCTGGTTCTGGTGGCGCTTGCCGCAGGCGGGCGAGGCCGCCGCCGTCGCCGCGCTCGATCGTCTGGCGGTCGCCGTCGCCGGCGAGGCGGCGAGCGCCGAGATCGACCGTCGGTTCGAACGATCCGAAGAGAGCGGGTCGGTTCGCCTGGAGATCGTCCTGGCGAAGGCGAGGGGAGAGATCCTCGAACCGGATCTCCTCTGGCTCGATCTGGAGGTCGATCTCGAGCCTGAGGTTCAGGCGGATCTCGCGGCCGCCCTCACTTCATGATCCCCATCCGCCTCAGGATCCAATAGACCCCGCCCGAGCCGAGCAGAGCCACGAAAGCGGCGACCCAGAAGCCGTTCTCGTGGTCGTCGAACGGCACGCCGTGGGTGTTCATGCCGAAGAGCCCGGTGACCAGCGTCGCCGGCAGGAACAGCGCGGTCAGGCCGGACAGCGCCGAGAGCTGGCGGTTCATGTGGTCGGCCGACTTGGCCGTCGCTTCTTCCTGGATGATCCGGGCCCGCTCCTGGATCGCCTCGATGTCGCGGGTGACCGAGGCGAGACGCAACGCCACCCGCTCGGTCATCGCGAAGACGTCCTCGGGCAGGTCGCGTTCCGGATTGTCGACGAGCGCGGCGAAGTGGATCCTGAGCGCGCCGACCTGACGCGAAAGACGCAGCGCGACGCGCCGGATCGGCCCGACCCGGAGATCCTCCGGATCGACGCGGTCCTCGACCACCCGTTCTTCGATCACCTCGAGCTTCTCGGCGAGCTCGCGGTTCATCGTCGTCACCTGATCGGCGAAATGATCGAAGATCCATTCGAGCAGCGTCTCGCCGGTCTCCATCGGTTCGCCACGCGTCAGCGCCCGCCTCAGATCCTCGATCGACTGCAACGACTGCCGCCGCCCGGTGACGAGGAGACGTCCGGAGAGCGCGAACTTCATGTGCGCGATGTCCTGTGTGCCGCGCGCGAATTCGCGCCGGAAGTCGGCGAAGACGCCGATCAGCGCGTCGTCTTCCGCCGAGAGGCGCAAGTGGTCGTCGGTCTCGAGCAGCAGCTCCTTGGCCGCCTCCGGCAGCGGCGCGTTCGCCTCGATCCAGTCGCGGGCGCGTTTGTCGGCGAGATTGAAATGCAGCCAGATCCAGCCGCTGCGCGCCGCCATCGCCGCCGCCACGGTGTCGGGATGCAGCGCCTCGGCGCGGCCCTCGCCGTCGAAGGCGTAGCCGAAGACCAGGCCCGGCAGAGTTTCGGCGAGCCCGCCCAGCGCCTCGCGCGCCCCGCGCGAAGCCATATTCGCATCCGCCATCGATCCACCTCTGATACGGCGCGTCGCGTCACGCGTTCGTCATGCGCCGGATCGTCGGATCTGTCGAGATCGTGGCGAGGACCGGCGAGCTTTCGCTCACGCCCGTGTCGCCCGCGTGACGGCTCAGCCGAGCGTCAACAGCCCGTCGAGACTGGGCAGAACCGCCGCCGGACGGAAGTCGTGATACTCCTCCGGCAGGCCGTTGCGGTTGACCCAGACCGAGCGGAAGCCGAAGGCGGTCGCCCCGGCCGCGTCCCAGCGGTTCGACGACTGGAACGAGACGGCCTCGGGAAAACAGCGGTGCCGGGTGGTGATCAGGTCGTAGACCCGCGGGTCGGGCTTGTAGACCTTGATCTCGTCGACCGAAACGATCTCGTCGACCGTCTCGTCGAGCCCGCCCGAGCGGGCCGCCGCCGCCAGCATCGCCGGCGTGCCGTTCGACAGGATGACGATCTTGGCGCCGCGCATCTTCAGCTGCTTGAGGACTTCCGGCACCTCCGGAAAGACGTCGCAGGTCCAATAGGCCTCGAGCAGGGCGGCGCGCGAGGCTCGATTCGCCTCCGGCACTCGGTCGAAGGCGTAGTCGAGCGCCTCCTCGGTCAGCGCCCAGAAGTCCCGGTAGCGGCCCATCATGGTCAGCATCCAGGAATATTCGAGCTGTTTGGCCCGCCACAGAGCCGACAGCAACTGCCCCTCCGGTCCGACCACCTCGGCGTGCCGGCGCGCCGCCGCGTGGACGTCGAACAGGGTGCCGTAACCGTCGAAGACGTAGATCGCGTGGGCCATGCGTCGCTCCTCGAGAGGGAAGCCGCGACAATGGACCGAACGCGTCGAGGAGAAAACTCCCTCATGCGGGAATGTGCGAAGAAAAGGCGGTCGCAACGTCGCACGAGCCGGCGCAGACCCGCCATGCGCGCCGCGCCCTCTTTCCTGGACGATCGTCAGAGAATACCATTTCCTTTTCCGACACCACGACGAGGCACGACATGGCGCACGGCACTTCCGCTCCGAAGACCTGGACCTGGTACGACGGCGAGTGGCTCGAGGGAAATCCGCCCCTGATCGGGCCGCGCAGCCACGCCTTCTGGCTCGGCACCTCGGTCTTCGACGGCGCCCGCGCCTTCGAGGGCGTCACGCCCGACCTCGATCGTCACTGCGCCCGCGTCAATCGCTCGGCGCTCGCCGTCGGCCTCGAGCCGACGATGCGCGACGAGGAGGTGCTGGAGCTCGCCCGCGAGGGCCTGAAGTATTTCGACCGCGACGCCGCCCTCTACATCCGCCCGAGCTACTGGGGCGAGCACGATCATCCGAATCTGGTGATCGGCGCCGATCCCGCATCGACCCGCTTCGCCATGACGCTCTGGGAAGCGCCGATGAGCGCGCCGACCGGCATCTCGGTGACTTTGTCGCGCTTCCGTCGGCCGACGATCGAATGCATGCCGACCGACGCCAAGGCCGGGTGCCTCTACCCGAACAACGCCCGCGCCGCCCGCGAAGCCCGCGCCAAGGGATTCGACAACGCCATGGTGCTCGACATGCTCGGCAACGTCGCCGAGCTCGCCTCCGCCAACGTCTTCATGGTCAAGGACGGCGTCGCCCTGACCCCGGCGGCGAACGGAACCTACCTCGCCGGCATCACCCGCTCGCGGGTGATCGAGCTGCTGCGCGCCTCGGGCACGCCGGTCGTCGAAAAGTCGCTGCGCTACGAAGATTTCCTCGACGCCGACGAGATGTTCTCGACCGGCAACTACACCAAGGTGCTGCCGATCGTCCGCTTCGAGGACCGCGCCCTCGAGCCCGGTCCGGTCTATCGTCTGGCGCGTCGGCTCTATTGGGAATTCGCTCACGGCTGACCCGCTTCGCGCGGGCGGACGGCTCTCGAGAAGATTTCCGAAACGCCGGTTGCCGGGATCCGGGGAACTGCCTATCTTCCCCACCGGCCCTTCCCTGAGGCCGCGCCGTCGCGCCCGATGCGCCGGCCCGACCCCGTCTTCGAGCAGGAGTCCCCCGATGGCTTTCGAACTCGCCCCGCTGCCCTACGCCTATGATTCGCTGGCGCCCTACACCTCCGCCGAGACGCTGGAGTTCCACCACGACAAGCACCACGCCACCTACGTCAACAACCTCAACAACGTGATCAAGGGCACGGAGTTCGAGGGCAAGACGCTGGAAGACGTGATCGTCGGCTCCTACGGCAAGAATCCCGCCGTCTTCAACAACGCCGCCCAGCACTACAACCATCACCACTTCTGGCTCTGGCAGAAGAAGGACGGCGGCGGCAAGAAGATCCCGGCCAAGGTCCAGGCGCTGATCGACAGCGACCTCGGCGGCTACGACAAGTTCCGCGCCGACTTCATCAACGCCGGCGCGACCCAGTTCGGTTCGGGCTGGGCCTGGCTCGCCCTCAAGGACGGCAAGCTCTCCATCACCAAGACCCCAAACGGCGAGAACCCGCTGATCCACGGCGCGACGCCGATCCTGACGGTCGACGTGTGGGAGCATTGCTACTACATCGACTACCGCAATCTGCGCGTGAAGTACCTCGAAGCCTTCGTCGACAGCCTGATCAACTGGGACTACGTGCTCGAGTGCCTGGAGAAGGCCGGCTGATCGGCCGCCTCGCGCGATTTGCGAAACGACGGCCGGGCCCACGCCCGGCCGTTCGTCTTTCGGCGGGTGGCGCGAGAAATCGGCGCGCGTGAAGGTTTTATTAGAGGTCTTTCCTGCAGGTTTCCGGGGAATGGAGTGACGTAAGGGGAGGCGGCGTCGTTGCTCGAACCGTTCTCCGAAGCGCGCGTCGCCGTCGTCGACGGCAACCGCAACTTCCAACAGCTGCTGCGCGGCATGTTGCGTCAGATCGGCTTTCGCCACGTCGAGGTCTTCGGCGATCCGGCGGCGGCGATGACCCATGTCGTCGAGGTCGCCGTCGACCTGATCTTCGTCGATCTGGTGATGCCGGGCCGCAACGGCGTCGAATGGGTGCGCGAGGCGCGTCGACGCGCCGACCTCGCCAATCCCGAGATGGGCATGGTGATGATGACCGGCCACGCCGTCCGCTCCGTCCTCGAACCGGCGGTCGCCGCCGGCATCGACGCCTTTCTGGTCAAGCCGATCGCGCCGGACACGCTGCTGCGCCACGCCCGCCGCGTGCTCTCGAGCCGCGCTCCCTATGTCCCCGGGCCGGACGGCTATTGGGGCCCCGATTCGCGCGAGCTGCGCCGTCGCCTGCGCGCCCTCGACGTCGGTCTCGGCCGCCGCGTCCGGTCGCGGCTCCCGCCGACGCCGGTCGCGCCCGCGCCGAGCGTCCCCTTGCCGCGCGCGCTGCCCGGTCTCGATGTGGAGATCGCCGATCGGAGGCGCTACCATGCCGACCTCGCCTTCCTCGACTGACGGCTCGGTGCGGGCGGCGGGGCGGGAGATTGCGGAGGCCGCGTGAGCGTCGACACGTCCTGGATCGCCCGCTTCGAAGGTCTCGCCGGGCTCGCGCCCGCCGACCATGCGCGGCTCCTCGCCCAGGCGCGGGTGATGGAGCTGCCGCCGGGCGCGGTGTTGTTCACCCCCGGCGCCCCTTGCGGCGTCTATCTCCTGGTGCTCGACGGTTCGGTCCGGGTGCAGATGATCGCCGACACCGGCCGCGAGATCGTCCTCTATCGGGTCCGTCGAGGCGAGAGCTGCGTGCTGACCACCGCCTGCCTGCTCGGCGAGGAAGCCTATTCGGCCGAAGGCGTCGTCGAGGAGCCGACCGTCGGCGTCGCCGTGCCCGCGCCGGTCTTCGACGAGCTGATCGCCCGCTCCGACGCCTTTCGTCGCTTCGTCTTCGCCGGCTACGGCCGCCGCGTCGCCGACATCCTGGCGACCATGCAGGCGGCGGTGTTCCACCGCATCGACGCCCGCCTCGCCCGCCATCTCGCCGCCCGCGCCGAGCGGTCGATCGAGGTGACCCACCAGGATCTCGCCGTCGAACTCGGCACCGCCCGCGAAGTGGTCAGCCGCTGCCTCAAGGCCTTCGAGAAGCGCGGCCTGGTGCGGCTCGGCCGCGGCTCGGTCGTGGTCGTCGACCGCCCCGCCCTGCAACGGCTCGGCGAGACCATCGACTGACACGCTCCTGTGACTTGATCACCGACGCGGGCGATCCGATCTCTTAAGGGTGGCGACGAAGGACGACGTCGGGCCCGCGCCCCTCGGTTCGTCGCAACGTTTGGACGAGGAGACTTCACATGAACGCCAATGTCGGTGGTATCGACAAGATCCTGCGCATCGTGGTCGGACTGGCGCTGATCGCCTTCGCGCTGCTCGCCCCGGCGACCATCTCCTGGAAGTGGGTCGGCTGGATCGGCGTGGTGCCGCTCGCCACCGCCCTGCTCGGCTTCTGCCCGGCCTACACGTTGCTCGGCGTCAACACCTGCCCGATGAAGAAGTGAGGCGAGGGCGCGCCCGCGCCCCTGCGACGAGACGACGAGGCCCGCGCGGAGACGATCGGCGCGGGCCTCGCTCCTTTCCGGGTTCGGCTCAGGCCTCGGCCGCCACCGTCACGGCGAGGGCGAAGGCCTGCACCTTGGCGACCTCCTTCAGTCGGTCGAAGCGGCCGGAAGCGCCGCCGTGGCCGGCGTCCATGTTGGTGTCGAGCAGGAACGGCCCGCCGCTCGCCCGCGCCCTCAGCCGGGCGATCCACTTCGCCGGCTCCCAGTAGGTCACTCGCGGATCGGTGAGGCCGGCGAGCGCCAGGATCGGCGGATAGGGTTTCGCTTCGACGTTGTCGTAAGGGGAGTAGCCGAGGATGGTGCGGAACGCCGCCTCGTCTTCGATCGGATTGCCCCATTCCGGCCACTCCGGCGGGGTCAGCGGCAGGCTCGGGTCACACATCGTGGCGAGCACGTCGACGAAGGGCACTTCGGCGACGACGCCGGCGAAGAGCTCGCCCGCGCGGTTGGCGATCGCCCCCATCAACATGCCGCCGGCCGATCCGCCCTGCGCCACGATCCGTCCCTTCGCGGTGACCTTCGTCTCGATCAGATGCCGCGCGGCGGCGACGAAGTCGTCGAACGTGTTGGTCTTGGCCTCGCGCCGCCCGTTCGCATACCAGCGGAAGCCCTTGTCCTTGCCGCCGCGCACATGCGCGATGGCGTAGACGAAACCGCGGTCGACCAGCGACAGCGCGGTGGTGGAGAAGGCCGCAGGGATCGAGATGCCATAGGCCCCGTAGCCGTAGAGCAGCGTCGGCGCGGTCCCGTCGAGGGGCGTCGTGC
Organism: Hyphomicrobiales bacterium; assembly: GCA_021286855.1. GTDB lineage: Bacteria > Pseudomonadota > Alphaproteobacteria > Rhizobiales > Ancalomicrobiaceae > Pinisolibacter. The sequence continues at coordinate 370,393 of JAJTBO010000001.1, forward strand.
GCCGCCTGAGCAAGGTCACCGGCACGGTCTCGCCGACCATGGTCGGCGCGAACACGCGCGATGCGACGTAGTCGGCCGGGTCGTGGCCGCTCGGCACCTTCTGCTCCTTGCGCAGCGCCCGGGTCCGGCTCTCCATGTCGTAGTCGTAGACCTGCGCCGGCGTCGTCGGCGAAGAATAGGAAAAGCGGATCTCGGTGGTCGCGAACTCGAACCCGCCGAGAAGTCCCAGCGAATAGGCCTCCTCGTCGAAGGCGACGGCGTGCTCGGCCCCGTCGGAAAGCCGGCGCACGACGATCCGCGGCAGGCCCTCGACCCGTTCGAGCCGGACGAGATGGTCGCGATAGGCGGTCTGCGACAGGATCAGTCGGCCCGGCTGATGCGGGACGAGCGTCGTCCAGTTCTCTCGACCGGGCGCCTCCACCGGCGCGCTCACGATCTCGAAGTCCTCCGCCCCGCCGGCGTTCGTCAGGATGGTGAAGATCTCGCCGACGTGCTCGACTTCGTATTCCTGCGCGACGATGCGCTCCGCGACGAGTCGCGGCGTCGCGGTCGGATCGTCCGCCTCGATCAGCCGGACCTCCGAGGTCTGATGGTCGTGGATCGAGATCGTCACGAAACGGCCGGACAGCGTCTTGCCGAGCCCGACGAAGAAGCCGGGATCGGCCTCCTCGTAGACGAGCCGATCCTCGCTCGCCGGCGCGCCGATCCGATGCAGGAAGACCTTCGAGGGCCGATGCTCGTCGTCGAGCCGGACGTAGAAGAAGCTCTCGCCGTCCGCCGCGAAGACCGCTTCGCCGCCGGTCGCCTCGACGACGTCGTCGAGATCGACGCCGGCCTCGAGGTCGCGGACGCGCAGGGTGAAGTATTCCGAGCCGTTCTCGTCGGCGCCCCAGACGATGCGGCGATGGTCGGGCGAATGGACGACGCGGGAGAGCCGGAAATAGGCCTTGCCGGCGGCGCGGGCGTTGCCGTCGAGGAGGACCTCCTCCGCCCCGCCGTCGCGCGGCGTGCGGACATGGACCGGGTGTTGCCCGCCGGGGACGTGACGCACGGCGTAGGCGAAGTCGCCGTCCTTCGCCGGCACGCTGGAATCGTCCTGTTCGATCCGGCCCTTCATTTCTTCGAACAGCATCGCCTGCAGCGCCTCGGTCGGCGCCAGCGCGGCGCGGGCGTGCAGGTTCTCCGCCTCGAGATGGGCGCGGATGTCGCCCGGCAGCGTGGCCGGGTCGCGCATCGCCTCGCGCCAGTTCTCGGCGCGCAGCCAGGCGTATTCGTCGGCGACGGCGACGCCGTGCAGCGTGCGGACCGTTTCGCGGGCTTCGGCGCGCGGCGCGGCGGCGGCGGCGAGAGGAGGAATGGCGGTGGTCATGCGGTGGCTCGTCGTCCGGTTCGAAGTCGAGGCGGGGCGTCGGCGCGTCGCCGCGGACCGGCGTCGCCCGAGGAGATTTAGGCGCGCCGACCCGCTTCGGCAATCGCGCCGCCGCCTCCGCGGTCGTCTCGGATTTCGTAGAGTCCTTGAGTTCCGCCGCCGATCCGCGTTCGGGCGAGCCGCGCCTCACCGTTTCGTGACCATCCGAGCCGAACAGCGTCCCGCGAAACCGGTCGCGTTGCACTGTCGTTTCGCCGATCGGCTTGTTGTGGCGACCCGACCGACCTGCGTCTCGTTGCGGTCGACTGACGCGCCGAAATAAAAATCGCTCCGACATCTTGTGCTCGGCGGCGCTTCTGCCTATACGAAGACATCGATTTACGGGCGAAGTGATTCAGCCGGCTTTTTTGCGAATTGAACCGCGTTTCAGCGGCGTCGTTCGTGTCGGTCGAGTTTCCTCATCCGCAGGTTCGACCCGAGGCTCCGCCTCCGGCAAGACAGGTGAAAGATGACCGACACGTCCAACAGCAATCTCATCGATCTGGCCGCCGACATCGTTTCGGCCTACGTGAGCAACAACACGGTTCCCTCGGGCGAACTGCCGAACCTGATCGCCGAAGTCTACGGCGCCCTGCAGCGCACCTCCTCCGGCGTGGCGCCGGAGCCGGCTCCCGAGCCGCTGAAGCCGGCGGTTCCGGTCAAGAAGTCGGTCAACCCGGACTTCATCGTCTGCCTCGAGGACGGCAAGAAGTTCAAGTCGCTGAAGCGTCACCTGCGCACGCAGTACAACATGACGCCGGAAGAGTACCGCGAGAAGTGGGGCCTGCCGGCCGACTATCCGATGGTCGCCCCGAACTACGCGCAGGCGCGGTCCGACCTCGCCAAGAAGATGGGCCTCGGCCAGCAGCGCCGTCGCGGCGCGCGCTGATCCCATCTCGATCTCTCGATGCGACGCCGCGGGTCTCACGATCCGCGGCGTTTCTTTTTGTCCGGGCTCGGCCGCCGCGATGCGTCGGCGTCGGCCGTCGGGGAGAGAGCGCGTGCGGGTCGCGCCGCCGCCCGTTCCGCCGCCAGCGCCTCGACGAGCCCGACGTGGCGCGCGAGGCTGTAGCTCCAATGGCCCGCCCGACCGCGCCGTCGCTCCGCCGCCAGGGCTCGCGTCAGACGGTCGAGGACGTGTCGGCGTCCCGAGGGACTGCGGTCGGTGAGCTCGTCGGGCGTCAGCGGCGTCAGTCGCGGCAGCAGGCGGGCTCGTTCGGCTTCGTCGCGCCAGAGGGCGGAGGGGCGGGGCGGGGCGGCTCGGCGTCGGTCGTGGCGGGTCATCGTCGTCCTCTTCGGGTCGGGACCCCCATTGTCACCCCGTTCCGACCGCCCGAGGACAACCTCCGACTTGTCCGACGCAACGAGAAATTGGCAAAATTCACCATATATATCTTCAGTTATCCCCGTCGCTCTCCACCCCCGGATAATCGAGAGGTATTTATTCCTATCTCTCGCGACGGGGGGATCGTCGATGCAGCCTCATTCCATCCGGACTTGCGAACCCGAACCGCCCATCGCGCCGAAGCGGCGTCACGTTGCGATCCGGCGTCGCAGACCGCGCCGCGCCGCCGACCGTCGCGCCGAGGCCGACCGCATCGCCGCCCGCTGTCGCTGTCTCGAGACCGTGGTGGCGCGCGCCTACGGCCTGTCGGTCGCCGATCTGCGCGACGCCTCGCGCGGCCATGCGCCGGTCGCCTTCGCGCGCCAAGTGGCGATGTACGTGGCGCACGTCTGGTTCGCGCTCTCCCTCAGCGCGGTCGGCCGCTGTTTCGGCCGTGACCGCACCACCGTCGCCCACGCCTGCCGGGTGGTCGAGGAGCGTCGCGAAGATCCGAACATCGACCGGGTCGTCGCGGCGATCGAAGCCGCCGCCGATCTGTGGATCGACTTCTCCGGCGATCTGGAGTGCGCGCGATGATCGCTCCTGCCGACGCATTCGAGAGACGGGATCGCCGCCTGCTGGCGCTGCTCGAGGGCGGCGAAGGCCGGCTGGAGGGCGAGGACGGCTCGATCCTTCGGGTCGCCGGCCGCGACGGGCTCAAGCGGGCGCGGCTCGACCCGGCGCGCCTCGACGCCTGGCGCGACGCCGGCTGGGTGCGGATCGACGGCGCTTCGCCCCGGCGGATCCGCTTGACGGATCTCGGCCGCGCCCGCCTGCGCCGCGCCGAGACCCTGGGCGAGATCGACGGCTTCCGCCTCCAGCACGGCGAAGTTCGCCCCTCAGGCGCGGCAGGCGCCGTCGGCGCGGCGACGGATCATGCCGAGAGCCCGCTCGCCTGGCTGGCGCGCCGCCGTGATCGCGACGGCCGCGCCTATCTCTCTCCGGCCCGCCTCGCCGCCGGCGAGCGCCTGCGCGCCGACTACACGCTGGCGAAGATGATGCCGACCGTCACCTCGAACTGGTCGATCGGCCGCATTCAGGGCGGCGCGGCCGGCGTCGCCGGTCTCGCCGACCTGACCGATCGGGCGGTCGCCGCCCGCGGCCGGGTCGAGGCGGCGCTCGCCGCCGTCGGCCTCGATCTCGCCGGCGTCCTCGTCGACGTCTGCTGTTTCCTCAAAGGGCTGGAGACGGTGGAGAGCGAACGCCGTTGGCCGGCGCGCTCCGCCAAGGTGGTGCTCGACATCGCCCTCGGCCGCCTCGCCGATCACTACGGCCTCGCCGAGGAGGCGCGCGGTCCCGATCGGACGGGTCGCCTGCGCGCCTGGGGAACGCCCGATCATCGTCCGAGCGAACGACGGAGCCCGCCCGCCTGATCCGGTGGGTTCAGCCGGCGGCGAGGGCGGCGCGGGCGTCGGCGCGGATCCGATCGATCATCGCATTGACGCCGTTCGCCCGCTGCGGCGTGATGTGGTCGCGCAGCGAGATCTCGGTAAAGATCGGCTCGGGATCGAGGCCGAGGATCTCCTGCGCCGAACGGCCGGAGAAGATCGCCAGCATCACCGCGACCAGTCCCTTGACGATGTGCGCGTCGGAATCGCCGGAGAAGACGAGATGCGGCCCGTCCGCGCCGTTCGGCTCGACCCGCGTCGCCAGCCACACCTGCGAGGCGCAGCCGCGCACCTTGTTGGCGTCGGTGCGATCGCTTTCGGCCAAGGGTTCGAGCGCCTTGCCGAGCTCGATGAGATAGCGATAGCGCTCTTCCCAGTCGTCGATGACGTCGAAGTCGGCGATGATGTCGTCGATGGCGGCCACGGCGGAGGTCTCCCTTCGCCTTCTCTATAGCCGCGGCGGCTCCGTCGGGGAACCTCCGCCGCTCGGCCGCGATGCGGAATTGGTCTCAGGAGAGCGGGCGCGCCTGCGGCAGAGGGATCGCCGCGCGGGTCGCCGCCGGTCGTTCGTCGACGCGCGGAGCGGTCGCGTCCGTCGCCGGCGTCGAGCCGGTCGGCGTCGCGTCGCGGCCGTCGAGCTGCTGATAGACCCAGCGCGCGCCGGTGCGCGCCTTGGCGCCGAACCCATCGAGCGCCACCCGTCCGGTGTCGCAGGTCGTCGGATTGCGTTCGCAGAACCCTTCCAGGTCGCGCAGGGTCGAGTGCGCCGCGCCGATCGCCTCGAAGGTCGAGACCTCGCGCCGATCGGCCTTGACCGACGTCTCCGTCGGATCGGCCGGAATGAGCAGCACCACGAGCGACAGCCAGAAGGCGGCGCGCAGAAGGAAAAACATCGAAAGCCTCCCCGTGAGACCTCTCCGACGCGGACGAGAGCCCGGATGTCGGAACGTCGTCACCATAGCCGGCGCGGCTGAAGACCCGGTTCAGGCGATCGCTCGCATTTGAACGAAGTTTCGAGGAAACCCGTTCAGACGGCGTTCACCATGTCGACGATCGATCCGCCTTCGGCGACGGAAATCCGTCGTCCCTCCCTTTTTCACCGCCGCCGCCGGGCTCTCGCCGCCGCCCGCCCCCGCCTCTTCAACAGGCTGTTAAGTCGCCGATGCCATCATGCCGTCGTCGCGGGTCCGAGGAGCCGCGGCCCACATCAGTGGTGAGTGATCGAGTGAACGCGTATCGTCATCCAAGTCCCGTGGCGCGTCTCGCGCGGTTCGTCGACGGCCTCGTCCCCGCGCGGCTCGCCGACGATCGGCTGGAATGGCGACGCCATCGCGCCTTCATCGTCGCCAATCTCTTCGCCGGTCTCGCCGCGCTCGGCCTTGTGCCTTTGTGGCTGGCCTTCGCCGGACCGACCGGCGTCGTCGAGACGGTGGCCCTGCTCGGCCTGGTCGCCCCCGCGCCGGTCGCCCTCTGGGTCTCGCACGGCGGGAGCCTGCGCGACGGTCAGTTGCTCGCCTCCGCCCTCGCCGCCTTCGCGCTCGCCTGGATCGCCTTCTTCACCGGCGGCGTCGCCTCGCCCGCTCTGATCGCCCTCGGCGTCGTGCCGATGGAGGCGGCGTTGTCGGGACGGCGCGACGTCACCCGCGTCGCCTTCGGCTTCGCCCTCGTCGCCTTCGTCGCCATCGCCGGCCTCGACCTCGCCGGCCGCCTGCCGTCGCCGATCGTCGGCGGCGTCGCCGCCCGTCTCGCGGCCCCGGCGCTGGCCATGCTCTACGCCGGCGCGCTCGCCCTGCGCATGGAGCTTCTGGCCCGCACCGGCGACGAGATCGCTCGCCGCCGGGGCGACCATTTCCGGCTCGTCGCCGAGAACATCTCCGACATCGTCACCGGCCACGCCGCCGACGGCTCGATCGTCTTCGTCACCCCGGCGGCCGAGCGCGTCCTCGGCGTGCAGAGCGACGCGATCCGCGGCGACGGCCTGTTCCGCATGGTCCATGTCGGCGATCGCCCCGCCTATCTGACCGCGCTCTCCGACGCCGCCTCGCGCGGCCGGTCCGCCACCGTCGAATTCCGCGTCCGCGTCGACGACGCGACCGGCCGTCACCGCTGGCTCTGGCTCGAGCTCTCCTGTCGGCCGCTCGACGATCGCGATCCGCTGGTCGGCGCGGCGCAGGTCGTCGCCGTCACCCGCGACGTCACCGAACGCAAGGCGCAGGAAGCCGAGCTGCTCGCCGCCCGCGAGGCCGCCGAGGAGGCGAGCTTCGCCAAGACCCGGTTCCTCGCCAACGTCAGCCACGAGCTGCGCACGCCGCTCAACGCCATCATCGGCTTCTCCGAGATGCTGAGCGCCGAGATCTTCGGCCCGCTCGGCGATCCGCGGCAGCGCGAATACGTCGAGCTGATCCACGAATCCGGCCGTCACCTGCTCCAGGTGGTCAACGACATCCTCGACATGTCGAAGATCGAATCGGGGACCTTCGACGTCGTGCCCGAACCCTTCGATCTCCTGCCGCTGCTCGACAGCGTGCGCCAGATGATGTCGCTGCAGGCCGGCGAACGGGGCCTGCGGATCGAGGTCGAGACCGCCGACCGCCTGCCCGAGATCGTCGCCGATCGTCGCGCCTGCAAGCAGATCCTGATCAATCTGATGTCGAACGCCGTCAAGTTCACCGACCGCAACGGCGTCGTCACGCTGGGCGCGCGGCGCGAGGGCGACCACGTCGCCGTCTTCGTCCGCGACACCGGAATCGGCATCGCCGAAAAGGACATCGCCCGCCTCGGCACGCCCTTCGTTCAGGCCGACAGCGGCTACGACCGCCGTCACGAGGGCACCGGCCTCGGCCTGTCCGTAGTCAAGGGATTGACCCGTCTGCACGGCGGCGCGATGTCGATCGAGAGCCGGCTGGGGGAGGGGACCTGCGTCACCGTCCGCCTGCCGCTCGTTCCCGACCAAGGCCACGCGCGCGTCGAACCGCGCGTGGTCGGACTGCCCGCGCCCTCGGCGCCGCGTCCGCTCGAACAGAAGCGCGCCTGAGATGACGAGATCCGCCCGCCCCACCGCCCGCACCTGGGACGACGAACCGGTCGCCCGCGCCGCCCGCCCCGGCGGTCTGCCGCTGCGTCTGGCCGAGCTCATTCTGAGCCACCCGGTCACCGCCGGCGGCGTCTTCCTGTCCCTGACCATGATCGGCGTGATCGCCGGCAACGCCCTCGGCAATCAGCCGAGCCGCCATCCCCATCCCTGGTTCCAGACCCGCGTCTCCGCCGAACCGGCGAAGGCCGACGTCGTGCCGCTGCCGCAGCCCGCGCCGCAGCTCCAGCCGGCGGAGGCGAAGCCGCTGATCCCGACCGCCCCGGTCGTGGCGCCCTCCGCGCTGCCGCGCCCCCGTCCGATCGGCTCGGCCGAACCCGCGACGCTGCGCGATCTCCAGACCGCTCTGCGCGATCACGGCCTCTACGCCGGTCAGCTCGACGGCGTGATGGGGCCGGCCACCGCCGAAGCGATCCGCGCCTTCGAAAAGCGCATCGGCGCGCCGGTCACCGGCGAGCCGAGCGAGCTCCTGCTCGCCACCGCGCGCGCCCTCCACCCCGCCGAACCGGCGACCACCGCCTCGACGCCGCTCCAGACGCAGCGGCGCAGCGACGTCCAGCCGACGCCGGCCGCCGGCCTCGACATGCGCCCGACCGGATCGATCGGCGCGCCGTCGATGCGCATCGCCGTCGCCGACGCGGTCGCCGCCCCGGTCTCCGTCGAAGAAGCGAACCTGTTGCCGGTGGTCGACGAGGTCGAAGGTCCCGTGCTCTCCGGCGCGATCCGCCGGGCGCAACGCGAACCGCTCGCCGCCGGGGGGGACACCAGGCTGCAGAAGCTGCAACGCGGCCTGATCGCCGCCGGTTACGGGCCGCTCAAGGCCGACGGCCGTTGGGACGATCGCTCTGCGTCCGCCGTGCGTCGCTTCGAGGCCGATCGCGGCTGGCCGGTGACCGGCCGCCCGAGCGCTCGGCTCCAGGCGTTGCTGTCGCCGCCCGCGCCCACCGCCGCTCGCTGAGCGGGAGGAGGAACGGGACCGTGCGCCTCACCTCCGAGTTCTGGGTTTCCGCTCTGATCCGCCGCGCCGACGCGGCCGGCGTCGCCGCCGTGGTGCGTCGCCGCGGCGATGCGACCGCCGGCGCGGTCTGGGTGGTCGTCGACCGTCTCGACGGCGCAGCCGATCTGCACGTGCCCGCGCCGCAGAGCCTCTTCGACGAGGACGCGTCGGAACGTCGGCTCGAGACGGTTCTCCGACGCGCCTCGGCCGAGGAGATCGCGGCGCGCATCGCCTCGGAAGCGCGTTTCGATCCCGATTTCTGGGTCGTCGAAGTGGAGGATCGCCTCGGCCGCTCCTTCGTCGAGCCGCCGCCGATCGATCCGGACGCGCCGTCGCCGGCGCGTCCGGACTGGCCGCCGAAACTCTGATCAGGCGCTGCGGCTCGCCGCATCGGGACGGCGGCTCTCGCGCCGCCCGAACTCGCGCGCAGCGCCCGGCGTCTCCCGCCGCTCCGCCGCATCGGTCTGCCGCCGGACCTCGGTCCGCCGCGCGCCGTCGCTCTCCCGCCAGGCCCGCACCAGCCGCTCGGCGGTGCGTCGCGCCGTCCGTTCGATCAAGGCCACCAGATCCTGCAGCGCGCCGAGCGTCGCCGTCTCGCCGAGATGGTGCAGCAGGATCGAGGTCGCGCGGATCTCGCCGACGCCGCAGGCGACCAGCGCCACGGCGAGGGCTTCGCCGCTCGCCTCCGAAAGCATCGCCTCGACGAGCTCGGCGCCGAGCCCGAGCCGTTGATCGAGCGCTTCGGCGAAGAAGGCCCGGTCGTTCGCCACGACGGCGGTGAGCAGCCGATCTCCGACCAGCGCCGCGTCGGCGAAGGTCTCACGCGCCGGCTGCGGCCGGAACGCGACCTCGAGCGCCGCCGTCTGCAGGGCGCGCCAACGGCCGGCCGAATCGAGCGCCAGGAAGGCGAAGCCGTCGGGAAGCGCCGCCCCCGAGGCGGTGTCTTCGCTCGGCGCGGGGTCCGTCGCCGCGCGAGCCGGCGCGGCTTCGCGGACCGGCACGCGAAACAGCGGAGGCGCGCTCGACGGACCGATCGACGCCGTCGCCACGGGGGCGGGAGACGCCTCGACCAGCGTTTCGGGAACCACGATCTCGACCTCGCGGTCGCCGCGACGGCGCGCCGCAGGGATCACCGGCTTCGTCTCGGGCGAGGCCATCGAGGTGTCGACCAGCACCGCCGCCACGTCGGGCGCGAGATCCAGGCGACGTCCGACGCAGCGCACATGGGCGGGGCCGCGCCGCATCACCTCGACGAGGTCGCTCGAGGTGAGCACCGGCGAGCGCTCGATCATCGCCTCGGCGATTTCGATCGAATCGGTGGCGAGCCGTCGCGCGATCTCGGGCGGCGTGTCGGCGCGCGCCGCCAGAGCCAGCGACACGGCGCGTCGTTCCGCCGCGCCGACGCCGTCGAGAAGCCCGCCGACCAGGGCGGCGAAGGCCCGGATCTCGCTCTTTTCATGGGTCGGAGCGAGCAGGAAGAGATCGACCGCGTCGGCGAGCACGTCTCTGGGTCTGCGGACGAATTCGTCTGAGGCGGCTTCGGTCTCGTGACGCGACATGGACGATCTCGGGTTGGAGGGCGACGGATTTCTCCAGTATCGGCACGCTCGGTTAACGCCACGTTAACCTTGATTGCGCATGGATCGGTTGGAGCGGTCCGTCGGTCCCGCTCATTCGATCACGAAGCGCCGCCGCCTCCGGGCGTCGGTTTCACATCCTTCGCCTCGCCGAAACCGTGAGAGGTCCGATCGATGGGAGATGTCGTGCATCTGGTCGTCCGGCCGCGGCGGTCCTCGTCGTGGCGCGGCGGCCCCACGAACCGAACGGGCGAGATCGCCCTCTTCACCGGCGTTCGCATCGAACGCTGGAGCGAGGAGCGTCCGCCCGAACCACGCGATCCGAAGGGCCGGCCGCCGCGGGGACGACGGGGCCGCTAGCGGTTCGAGCGAGAGGAGCGAGGCGCGTCCATGGTTCCGGTCGAGCGCCGCCCGGCGGCGCTGCTGCTCCTCGCGCTCCTCCTCGCCGGCTGCGCCCGCGAGACCGGCGACTTCGGCCGCGCGCCGCGCAACGCGCTCGACGACCGCGCCAAACCCTTCGCCGGCGACATGATCGCCCGCCATCTGCGCGGCGAACTCGTCTCCGACTTCAATCGCACCGACGACGAGAACGTCCTGCGCGATCGCTCGTGGTCGATCGTCCGCGCGCCTCATGCCGAGGACTGGTTCGGCCATCTCCTGGTCGAAGGCCAGCGCACCCGCATCCTGCCGGAGATCGATTCGCGTTTCGACCCGTCCGGCTACTACGCCTATCTGAGGCGCGACGCCTTCCGCTCCAGCGAGGCGCGCTGGAACCGGCTCTTCGCCGACATGCAGGCCGACACCGAGTTGGTCGGTCCGTTCTGGGGCGAGGCGCGCCGCGTCCGCGAGGGCGATCGCCTGCGTCTCTCCACCCTCGACGGCCGCCGCGACGTCTCCGCCGAGGAATTGCGCGACGCCACCGCCCGCATCGACGAAAACGCCCGCGTCGTCGATTGGGTCTGGCGCGCCCTGCGCTTCCGCCTGCGCGCCTATCGCATCGCCATCGATCGGATGATGGTCGAGACGCCGAGCGACCGGCTGTGGGAGGCCAACCAGCTGTGGAACGCCTATCGCCGCGCCATCGAGGCGGCGGAGGCCGACTTCCCCGCAGGCGTTCGCCGTGGCGCGCCGGGCGGCGCTCGGCCGTCGCGCTATTCGCAGGGCGCCGGCATCCAGGAAGTCGTTCCGCAGAAGTGAGCGCCGCTCACGACAGCGGTGCGGCCCGGCATTCCGCGCCCTTCAGCGCCGCCGCGACCTCGCCGTCGAGCGAGGGACGCTCGCGGAAGATCTGCAGGAGCGCGATCCCCTGCCGTCCCTTCCAGTCGACGATCACCACGTCTTCGAACTCTTCCGGCGGGTTCTCGCGCAGCTGCGCCATCTGCACGCCGTCGGCGATCACCACGTCGGCCGCCTTCTGCCCCGCGCCGCGGTTGTCGAAGCCCCACACGTGCAGGCCGCTTCGGTCGAACAGCGACAAGGACCAATAGACGTCGGGCGGCGACGCCTTGATCCGGATCGGCCCGGCCTCCAGCGTGAAACGGCAGACCGCCTGCGCCATCGCCGGATCGAGCCCCGGCAACGACCTCTCCGGCCCGCCGACCTTCGGCAGAGCGACGAAGCCGCCGACCGGCCCGAACCGGCCGATCTCCTTCCACGGATCGTTGACCGCGTGGGCCGGCACCCCGAACACGGTGACGATGTGGACGATGCCCGCCATCATGACGACGCCGACGAGCCACATCACGAGACGACCGATCATCGGCAGGCTCCCCGTTCGATGCTCGGCAGCGACGGCATCTGATCCGATCCGAGCGTGAGCGGCGTGTCGTAGAGGCGCAGCGTCAGCGTCGTCGGGCCGGTCGCCGGCATCGGCAGCCAGTTGCCGGGACGGGCCGAAGCGGCGAGCGTCACCACGAACCGGCCCGAGCCGTCGCGCAGCAGATTGCGGTTGTCGACATGGGCTCGCCCTTCCGGCGTCGCGCCGGGACGCCCCTCGGCGTCGCTCGCGCTCAGCGTCCACAGCCGCGCCGGCGGCGATCGGCCGGCGATCCGGTAGTCGCAGTTCGGCGCGAGCTCGCGTCCGTTCGAATCGGTCGCGGCCACGAAGGTCAGGCCTTCGCCGGCGCCCATGCCGATCTCGCCGGAGCGCGCGATGCGGGCGCGGACGTAAGGGTCGGCCGTCGCCGCGTCGATCGTCGGCAGCGCTCGCCAGGTCCCGATGTCGACCGTGCCGGTGCGCGGCGCCGCCAGCATGTACCAGGCCGACGACAGACCGAGCGCCAGAGAGGCGATCATCGCGCCGAGGAGGGTGAGGAGGAAGCGCAAGTCGGGTCCCCGCCGGTGGAAGCCGCGCGCCCGAAGGCGCCGTCGCCGGTCCGTCAGTCCGAACCGATCGGTCGACGGGAGAAAGAGTCGCCTCCGCGCCGAGCCAGCCGGATCCTGTTCGCGGCGTATCCCCGCGTCAATGCCGCAATCGCCTCACCGCCCGATCGCCACGAGCGATCCGAGGCCGACGGCCGGCGCGGCGAGACGCACCCGGCCGCCGCCGCCGAGCGGCGTGAGCGCGCCGGTCTTCGCGCGCGCGCCGTCCGAGAGCGAGATCGGCGGCGCGACGCGGATGCGTTCGGTGAGCCCGTCGAGCGCGCCGGTCGCCCGGGTCGAAAGGGGTCGTGGCCGCTCGCCCTGCGCCGAGGTCGCCGGCGCGCCGAGGCCGCGTCCGTCCGACTGGGCGACCTGGCCGCCGCGCTTCGGGGCCGGGAAGCCGGGCGCCTGTTTCAACTCGATCCCCTGATGGGCGTAGGCCATCACCTCGTGCCAGATCGGGGCGGGCACCATGCCGCCGGTCACCCGCTCCATCGGCCGGTAGTCGTCGTTGCCGACCCAGACCGTGCCGACGAGATTGCCGGTGAAGCCACAGAACCACGCGTCGCGCGACGACTGGGTGGTGCCGGTCTTGCCGCCGGCGGGAATTCCCTCGAGCTTGGCGCGCTGGCCGGTGCCGTTCTCGACCGCGTAGTTGAGCATCGAATTGAGCTCGGCGATCTTGTCGGCCGGGAAGATGCGCTCCGGCGGCGGCGCGTCGCGGTCGCGGTCGAAGAGCACGCGGCCGTCCGACTTGGACCGGATCTCCTCGATCGGCGTCGCCTTCACCCGGAACCCGCCGTTGGCGAAGGTGGCGAAGCCGGCGACGTGGTCGATCATGTGGACTTCGTTCGAGCCGATCACGAAGGGCCAGTCGGGCTTCGCCGGCAGGTCGATGCCGAAGGTGCGCGCCACCGCCGCGACCCGGTCCTTGCCGATCTGTTGGGTCAGCTGCACCGGGATCGAGTTGAGCGATCGGGCGATCGCCTCCTGCAGCGTGACACGCCCGTAATAGCCGCCGCCGTAGTTCTTCGGGCACCAGTTGCCGATGCACACCGGTTGGTCGGTGATCAGGCTCGACGGCTTCTTGCCCGAGAGCAGAGCCGCAAAATAGACGTAGGGCTTGAACGAGGACCCGGGTTGACGCGCCGCGTCCGTCGCCCGGTTGAACTGGCTCGCCGAATATTCGCGCCCGCCGACCATGGCGCGCACCGCTCCGTCCGGCGTCATGAACACCGCCGCGGCCTGGGAGATGTCGAGCTCCTCGCCGTTCTGCCGCAGCGCGTTCTCGACCGTCTCTTCCGCCTTCTTCTGGATGCCGATGTCGAGTGTGGTGCGAACGACCAGCGAATGGTCCGCCGGCGCCATGTCGCGCACCTTCTCGAAGGCCCAGTCGAGGAAATAGTCGGGCGAATAGACCCGCGTCCGGTCGACCGGCGTCGCCGGATGCCGCCGCGCCGCCAGCACTTGCCCCTCGGTAAGGAAGCCGGCCGCCACCATGTTGGAGAGCACGTCGTTCGCCCGCTGCCGCGCCGCCGGCAAGTTGACGTGCGGCGCGTAGCTGGTCGGCGCCTTGAACAGGCCCGCCAGCATCGCCGCCTCGGCGAGGTCGATGTCGCGCACCGACTTGCCGAAATAGAACTGGCTCGCCGCCACCACGCCGTGCGTGCCGCCGCCCATGTAGGCGCGGTCGAGATAGAGCTTCAGAATCTCCTGCTTCGTCATGTGGGTCTCGAGCCACAAGGCGAGGAAGGCCTCCTTGATCTTACGGTCGAAGGTGCGCTCGTTGGAGAGAAACAGGTTCTTGGCGAGCTGCTGGGTCAGCGACGAGCCGCCCTGACGCACTTTCTGATGGCGCAGGTTGGCGACGACGGCGCGCACCGTGCCCATCGGGTCGATGCCGAAATGGTCGAAGAAGCGGCGATCCTCGGTGGCCAGCAACGCCTTGATCAGATGGTCGGGAAACTCCGAGAGCGGCACCGAATCCTCGAGCAGGATGCCGCGTTTGCCGATTTCGTTGCCGTAGCGGTCGAGGAAGGTGACGGCGTAGTCGGCGTTCGCCCGCCAATCGGTCTTGGTGATCTCGAGCGCCGGGATCGCCAAGGCGAGCAGCGCGATCGATCCCCCGACCCCGAGGCTCAGCGCGTCGCCGATCAGCTCGATCGGAACCCGAACGAGGCCGCGGACGCGAAAGGCGCGCAGCGCCACCGACAGCCGGCGATAGCCGCGCACCGTCCCGTCGACCGATTTCCACAGCGCCGTGTCGAGCCAGGCGTCGAAGGCCAGAGCGGCGTTGCGCAGGCGGCGGCCGAGGCTCGGCCGCGTCGAGGTCGCGCCCTCGTCCTTCGCCGAAGCGCCGGTCGGCTCGACCTCGATGTCGTCGGGGCGTCGTTCGTCGGCCAAGGTCTTCGTCCGTGCTCGCGCGTCGCGTCGTCCCGATGAGGGACGTTCGGATGGGTTGACGAGATCTTAAGCAATCGCCATGCCTCGGTCGAGAGCAGGATCGACGGCCGGGGAAGGTGCGACGTGACGGAAGAGACGACCGGGCCGATCCCGTTCTGGAAGGCGAAGCGCCTCGACGAACTCGACGATCGCGAATGGGAGGCGCTCTGCGACCGCTGCGGTCGCTGCTGCCTCAACAAGTTGGAGGACGAGGAGACCGGCGAGATCTATTGGACGAACGTCGCCTGCCGCCTGCTCGATCCGACGACCTGCCGCTGCTCCTCCTATGAGAATCGCCACGACTTCGTGCCCGATTGCGTCCGTCTCGACGTCGAGGAGGTGGTCTCCCAGACCTATACCTGGCTGCCGCCGACCTGCGCCTACCGCCTGCTCGCCCGTGGCGAAGATCTCAGATGGTGGCATCCGCTCGTCTCCGGCGACCCCGACACTGTCCATGCCGCCGGCATCTCCGTCCGCAACCGTGTGATATCCGACGAGAACATCCCCGCTGATGGCTACGAGGATCATCTCGTCGACTGGCCGGGCGAAGATCCGGACCTGCGGCCGCCTCCGCGGGAAGGGAAGAAACGATAATGAAATCAATCTGAAGATGGCATGTCGGCAATCGTGGATGGGAATTTATTCCTGAATCTGTGGTTGTAGGCTTGACGGCGTCACGCTCCTTCGGCATCTTCTTTTCATGATCGCGGACGTGTCGGTGGGGCGGGGCCCCACGGGATCGACGAGCCGATCGCGATCGACCTTCGAACATGATCGGACGACGAGACCCCGCGGGCCGGCCCTACGGCGCGATCGCGCATTTCGCGGGATCGACGTCTTCGGCGGCCTCGGCTCGGGCGAAGCGTCCGCAGCCGATGGATCCCGCGTGACCCCCGACCCGAGCGCCGCCGCCGACCCGCCGCCTCTCGAACCGCCCTGGGCCGAGATCCGCGCCGCCTACGAGGGGTCCGCCCTCGCCGTCGGCGCCATCGCCCGAGCCTATGGGATCACCCCCGAACGCATCTGGCGGCGGGCTCGCCGCGAAAGTTGGCCGTCGCGACGCGGCGATGGCCGCGACGCCGGCCGCCGGCCCGAGCCGCTCGACCGGGCGACCCTGGTCGCCCGCCTCTTCCGCGCCGTGGAACGGCAGATAGCCGAGGTCGAACGCCGGTTCGACGGGGCGTCGCCGCCGAGCCTGGAAGAAAAGGACGCCCGCACCCTCGGCGCCCTCGCCCGTACCCTCGAATTGCTGATCGGCCTCGAGAAACAGGCCGGACGCGACGCGCCGGAGCCGGAGCCCGACATCGATGAGTTCCGCCGCGACCTCGCCCGCCGGCTCGAGAGCCTGCGCTCCGCCGAATGAACCGGCCTCGGCCGGCGCCCTGCGCGCCGCCCTGCGCGCCGCCGACGCCCGCGGCGACCTCGATCGCGCCGCCCTCGCCATGAGCGCGGCCGAACACGAGCGTCTCCGCGACGACTGGGCGCTGTGGGCCCGCGCCGATCAGATGCCGCCCGTCGGCGACTGGACGACCTGGTTGCTGCTCGGCGGTCGTGGCGCCGGAAAGACCCGCGCCGGCGCGGAGTGGGTGAAGGCGCAGGCGCTCGGCCGTCGACCCTTCGCCGACGCCGTCGCCGGCCGCATCGCGCTGGTCGGCGAAACCTTCGCCGACGTCCGCGACGTGATGATCGAGGGGGTCTCCGGCCTCCTGCGCATCCATCGCCGCGGCGAGCGGCCGACCTGGAAACCGTCTCTGCGTCGGCTCGAATGGCCGAACGGCGCGCTCGCCCAGGCCTTTTCGTCCGAAGACCCGGAATCGCTGCGCGGACCCCAGTTCGAAATCGCCTGGGCCGACGAAATCGCCAAGTGGCGGCATGCCGAGGAGGTGTGGGACATGTTGCAGTTCGGCCTGCGCCTCGGCGATCGGCCGCGTCAGGTGGCGACGACGACGCCGCGCGCCGTCCCGCTGGTCAAACGCCTCGTCGCCGATCCCGCCTGCGTGGTCTCCCGCGCTTCGACCCGCGCCAACGCCTTCAATCTCGCGCCGCGCTTTCTCGACGTGGTGGTCGGTCGTTACCAGGGCACCCGGCTCGGCCGTCAGGAGCTCGACGGCGAACTGATCGAGGATCGTCAGGACGCGCTGTGGCGGCGCGACGAGATCGACCGCGCCCGCCTCGACGTCGCGCCCGAACTGACCCGGATCGTCGTCGCCGTCGATCCGCCCGCGACCTCGGGGCCGAACGCCGACGCCTGCGGCATCGTCGCCGCCGGGGTGAACGAGGCGGGGCAGGGCCACGTCCTCGCCGACGCCTCGGCGCGGGGCCTGCGCCCGACCGACTGGGCGGCGCGCGCCGTCGCGCTCTTCGAGACGCTGGAGGCCGATGCGCTCGTCGTCGAGGTCAACCAGGGCGGCGAGATGGTCGAGACCATCCTGCGCGAGGTCGCCCCCGCCGTGCCGGTCCGGCCGGTCCGCGCCACGCGGGGCAAATGGCTGCGCGCCGAACCGGTCGCCGCGCTCTATGCGCAGGGCCGCGTCCGCCATGTCGGGACCTTTCCCGAACTGGAGGACGAACTCTGCGACTTCGGCCCCGAGGGCCTCTCCTCGGGTCGCTCGCCCGACCGCCTCGACGCCCTCGTCTGGGCCCTGACCGCCCTGATGTTGCAGGGCCGGGGCAGCCCGAAGGTGCGCAATCTCTGACGTCGGCTTCCCGCCCGAACGAGGTCCCCCATGCCCTTCTTTTCTCGTCTTCGCCGCCGGGCCGCCCCCGACGGCGGATCGGTCGCGGCTGCGCCCGAGACCCGCGCCTCCAAGACCGGTCCGTGGATCGCCTGGTCGTCCTTCGGCCAACCGGTGTGGACGCCGCGCGACTACGCCGCGCTCGCCCGCGCCGGCTATGTCCGCAATCCGATCGTCCATCGCGCGGTGCGCCTCGTCGGCGAGGCCGCGGCCTCGGTGCCCTGGATCCTGTTCGAGGACGACCGCGAGCTCGCCAGCCATCCGTTGCTGTCGCTGCTCGGAAGGCCCAACCCGCATCAGGCCGGCCATGCCCTGCTCGAGGAGGTCTACGGCCACCTGCTCGTCGCCGGCAACGCCTGGGTCGAGCTGGTCGCCGTCGACGGGACCCCGCGCGAACTCTGGGCGCTGCGCCCCGATCGCATGAAGGTGCGGGTCGGTCCCGACGGATGGCCGGACGCCTGGGACTACGGCGCCGGCGAGCGCGCCGTCCGCTTCCGCGCCGATCCCGATCGCCCGAGCCCGATCCTGCACCTGAAGAGCTTCCATCCGCTCGACGACCATTACGGCCTCGCCCCCCTCGAGGCGGCCCAGACCGCCCTCGACGTCCACAATCAGGCCTCCGCCTGGACCAAGGCGCTGCTCGACAACTCGGCGCGGCCCTCCGGCGCCCTGGTCTATCGCGCCGACACCGGCCAGAACCTCTCCGACGAGCAGTTCGACCGGCTGAAGAAGGAGCTCGAGGAGGGCTTCCAGGGCGCCGCCAACGCCGGCCGTCCCCTGCTGCTCGAGGGCGGGCTCGACTGGAAGGCGATGGGCTATTCGCCGAAGGACATGGACTTCGTCGAGGCCAAGCGCGAGGCGGCGCGCGAGATCGCGCTCGCCTTCGGCGTGCCGCCGATGCTGCTCGGCATCCCCGGCGACAACACCTATTCGAACTACGCCGAGGCCAACCGCGCCTTCTGGCGGCTGACCGTGTTGCCGCTCGTCGCCCGCACCGCCGCCGCCTTCGAGGCCTGGCTCGGTCCGTTGTGGTCGCACGACCTCCGCCTCGTCCTGGACACCGATCAGGTCGAGGCGCTCTCCGTCGACCGCGAGGCGTTGTGGAAACGCGTCGAGGCCGCTTCTTTCCTCGACGAGGACGAGAAGCGCGTCGCCGTCGGCTATTCGCCGCGCGCCGTCGCCGAACCGGGGCTGCCGACGTGACCGACTTCGCCGCCGCCTTCGCCGAACGCGGCGATCTCGGCCATCTCGCCCTGTTCCTCTGGGCGAGCGGCGCCTCCGGCCTGCTCGTCTGGGCGCTGCGCGAGATCGCCGCCTCCAACCGCCGCTTCGAAGACTTCGTCACCGAGATCGCCCGGCTCGAACGCCTCTTCGCCGACCCCGACTGAGTCGGGCGGTCGGGCCCGGGACTTGGCGACGTTCTGCTCGATGCTTCGAGACGCGGGCCGATGGCCCGCTCCTCAGCACGAGGCGTTTCATCAGTCGAGACAAATACATGCGCCTCATGCTGAGGAGAGCCCGCAGGGCTCGTCTCGAAGCATCGCGCACATCCGCTCCGATATCGAAGCCGCCAGCGGCCCCCGCCGCGCCACAACCACAGGACCAAGCCCATGACCCGTTGGATCGCCCGGCTCGCCGGCGCGCGGCCGTCCGCGCGCGCCGGTCGTCGCGCCGTCGACCGCGCTCCGTCGCGCGTCGATCATCGCGCCGTCTTCGCCCGTTTCGCCGACGCCCTCGTCCTGCGCTCTCGCTTCGGCGGCCGTCCGCGCGTTCGGGAGGTGTGAGATGACGCCGCTCGCCGCTCCCGAGGTGAAGCGCTTCGAGGCCGAACTCGACCAGGTCGGCGCGGACGGCGTCTTCACCGGCCACGCCTGCCTGTTCGGCGTCGAGGACCTCGCCCGTGATGTGATCGAGCGCGGCGCCTTCCGCGCCACGCTCGCCCGCCGCGGCGTCGGTGGGGTCAAGATGCTCTGGCACCACGACCCGGCCGAACCGATCGGCCGTTGGCTGGAGATCCGCGAGGACGGCCGCGGCCTCTTCGTCCGTGGTCGCCTTCTCACCGAGGTCGCCCGCGGCCGCGAGGCGCTCGCCCTGATGCGCGCCGGCGTGCTCGACGGCCTTTCGATCGGCTTTCGCACCGTCAAGGGACGGCGCGACGCCCGATCCGGCCTGCGCCGTCTCGCCGAGATCGACCTCTGGGAGATCTCGCTCGTCACTTTCCCCATGCAGCCCGCCGCCCGCGTCGCCTCCGTCGAGGCCGCGCGGGGCGGCGAGCCCGATCTCCCCGCCGCCGTCCTGGCGGCGACCATCCGACGCGCCGCCGCGCTCGTCCATCCGCAGAGGTGAACTCCCCATGATCGAACACGAACTCGCCTCCTCCGCCGGCGTCGCGCCGGAGATCAAGGCCTCGCCGACCCCCAACGCCGAGGCGAACCGCGCCTACGAGGGCTTCATCCGCGACTTCGCGCAGTGGCGCGAGGAGAACGACCGCCGCCTCGCCGAGATCGAGAAGCGCGGTCGGGTCGACCCGCTCACCGAGGAGAAGCTGGCCCGCCTCGACGCCGCCGTCGACGAGAGCCGTCGTCTCGCCGACAGCCTCGCCCTGAAGCAGGCCCGCCCGCGCCTCGGCCTCGAGAGCGCCGACGGCGGCCGTCTCGTCTCCGAGCGCCGCGCCGCCTTCGACGCCTATGTCCGCGGCGGCTCGACCCGCGGCCTCGTCTCGCTCGAGGAGAAGTCGCTCTCGGTCGGAACCTCGACCGACGGCGGTTACGTCGCGCCGGCCGAGCTCGAGCGTGAGGTGATGATGCGCCTCGCCCAGATCTCGCCGATCCGCGCCATCGCCGGCAACCGCCAGGTCTCGGCGAACGTCTTCAACAAGCCCTATTCGCCGGTCGGCGCGACCGTCGGCTGGGTCGCGGAGACCGGGACGCGCGCCCAGACCGCCACCCAGACCCTGCAGCAGCTCTCCTTCCCGACCATGGAGCTCTACGCCATGCCGGCGGCGACCCAGACGCTGCTCGACGACGCGGCGATCGACGTCGAGGCCTGGATCGCGGAGGAGGTGCAGCAGGCCTTCGCCGAACAGGAAGGCGCCGCCTTCGTCGCGGGCGACGGCTCCTCGAAGCCGAAGGGCTTCATGGCCTACGGCCGGGTCGACAACGCCTCCTGGGCCTGGGGCTCGCTCGGCTACGTGACGACCGGCGTCTCCGGCGCGCTGCCGACCTCGAACCCGTCCGACAAGCTGGTCGATCTCGTCTATGCGCTGAAGTCCGGCTATCGCCAGAACGCCACCTGGGTGATGAACCGCAAGACCCAGGCCGAAGTGCGCAAGCTCAAGGACGGCCAGGGCCACTACCTCTGGCAGCCGCCGGCCGCCGTCGGCCAGCCCTCGACGTTGATGAACTTCCCCGTCGTCGAGGCCGAGGACATGCCGGTGATCGCCGCCGACGCCTGCCCGATCGCCTTCGGCGACTTCCGTCGCGGCTATCTGGTGGTCGACCGGCTCGGCGTCCGCGTCCTGCGCGATCCCTATTCCGCCAAGCCCTACGTGCTCTTCTACACCACCAAGCGCGTCGGCGGCGGCGTCCAGGACTTCGACGCCATCAAGCTCCTCAAGTTCGGCACGGCCTGACCTCGTCGCGGCCGGACGCCTTCCTCCCGTCCGCCCCGTCCGGCCGCGCGGCCTGCCGACGCGGCCCGGCGGCGCTCCTCTCCCGCCGCCGGGCCGCCCTCGCGCTCTCCCTCGATCGAGGTCTTCCGATGACCGTTCTGCTGATCACCCCGCCGGCGGTCGAGCCGGTTTCGCTCGACGAAGCCAAGGCGCATCTGCGCCTCACCGGCTCCGACGACGACGACTATCTCTCCGCCCTGATCGTCGCCGCCCGCCTGCAGGTGGAGACGGCGATCCGCCGCGTCCTGATCGATCAGACCTGGCGGATCTACCGCGACGACTGGCCCGCCGACGGCCTCGTCGACCTGCCGCTCGCGCCGATCCGCTCGGTCGCCGAGATCACCGTCTACGACGCCGACGGCGCGCCGAAGATCCTGTCGTCGGCCGCCTGGCAGCTCGACGCCGCCTCTTCGCCGGCGCGGCTGAAGCTCCTGGGCGCGGGCCCGTCGCCGGGCCGCCCGCTCAACGGCGTCGAAATCGACGTCGTCGCCGGTTATGGCCCCTCCGGCGTCTCCGTGCCGCAGCCGCTCAGGCTGGCGATCATGATGCTGGTGGCGCGGTGGTTCGAGAATCGTGAGGGCGCCGCCTACGGCGTCGTGCCGTCGAGCGTCGCCGACGCCTTCGAGGCGCTGATCGCGCCGTTCCGCGTGTTGAGGCTGACATGAGCGCCGCGCGTCCGATCGGCGCGCTGCGCCATCGCATGACGGTGGAGCGCGCGTCGCTCGCCGCCGACGGCTCGACCGTCTGGACCGCCGACGGCGTCCTCTTCGCCGCCCTGACCCCGGTCTCGGCCGGCGAGACGGAGGCCGGCGGCGGCTCGACCGGACGGCTCACCCATCGCATCGAGACCCGCTTCCGCGAAGATCTGTCGAGCCGCGACCGTCTCGCCCTCGGCGAGCGGATCTTCCGGATCCTCGCGACGCGCGATCCCGACGAGCGCCGCGCCCGGCTGGTCCTCGACGTCCAGGAGGAGAGACGATGACCGCCGCCCGCGCCCTGATCGACGCCGTGCTCGCGACCTTGCGCGCCGACGCGGATCTCGCCGCCGGCCTCGCCGGCCGGATCTGGGACGCCGCGCCGCGCGACCCGGACTTTCCTCATCTCGTCGTCGAGGATGCGTCGGCGCGCGACCGCTCCGGCTTCGATGCGCCGCTGGAGGAGATCCGGCTGGCGCTGAAGATCTTCTCCCGGACCGGCGGCCGCGCCGAAGCGGCCGGTCTCGCCGAACGCGCCGAGGCGGCGCTCGCCGCCGCCGACCCGACGCCCGACGGCGCGCGTCTGGTGCTGCTGCGCCGCGAGGCGACCGAGACCCGCATTCAGCGCGACCGCCGCACCGCCGAGGCGACCCTGCGCCTCGTCGCCCTGATCGAAACCGACTGACCTCGAGAGGCAATCTCCCATGGCCGTCCAGAGAGGCAAGGACCTCCTCCTGAAACTCGCCGACGCCGCCTCGGGCGGCTTCGTCACCGTCGCCGGTCTGCGCTCGCGTCGCCTGACCTTTTCGGAAGAAGCCGTCGACGTGACCACCGCCGAGAGCGCCGAGCGCTGGCGCGAGCTCCTCGCCGGCGCCGGCGTCCGCCGCGCCCACGTCGCCGGCTCCGGCGTCTTCAAGGACGCGGCCTCCGACGCCGCCGTCCGGGCGAGCTTCTTCGCCGGTTCGATCGAGACCTGGCGGATCGTGCTGCCCGACTTCGGCGTGATCGAAGGCCCGTTCCTCGTCGCCAGCCTGGAGTTCTCCGGCGCGCACGACGGCGAACTGACCTTCGACGTCGCGCTCGAATCGGCCGGCGCGTTGAGCTTCACCGCGCTGTGAGGGGAGGGACGTGATGGCCAACCGCCGCCGCGGCGAGGTCGAGGCGATCGTCGACGGTCGCCCGCGCCTCCTCTGCCTGACCCTCGGCGCGTTGGCGAGCCTCGAGGCGGCCTACGCCGTCGACGATCTCGCCGCGCTCGCCGAACGCTTCGCCTCCGGCCGGTTGTCGGCCCGCGACGTCGCCCGCGTCTTCGCCGCCGGTCTCGGCGGCGGCGGCGCGCCGGCGCGTGAGGAAGATGTGTTCGAAATGCATATCGATGGCGGTCTCACCGGCGCGGCGGAAATCGTCGCCGATCTGCTCGCCCTGACCTTCGGCGGCGAAGCGGTCCCGGCCCGGGAGGGCGCGCCGTCCCCTCGGGCGGTCCCGGGGGCGGAGGAGCCGCCTTCCCCTGGGACGAGGTGATGCGTCTCGCCTTCGCCGTCTGGGGGCTCGCGCCCGCCGCCTTCTGGGCGATGAGTCCGCGTGAGCTCGCTGCCGCGCTCAGTGCGGGGTCGTCGCCGCTCGGCTTCGATCGCGCCGCCCTCGATCGCCTGATGACCCGTTTCCCCGACGCTTCCGCGTCCTTCCGAGGAGACCCCGCCCATGGCCTCGACCGATGATCTCTCCGGCCTCGAGACGACCACCGAGACGCTCGCCGATCGTTTGACCGCGCTCGACGCCGTCTCCAAGTCGGTCGGCTCTTCGCTCTCGTCGGCCTTCAAGGGCGCGGTGGTGCAGGGCCGGTCGCTCGACACGGTGCTGCGCGGCATCGTCGAGCGGTTGTCGAGCAAGGCGCTCGATGCGGCGTTGAGCCCGATCACTTCGTCGATCGGCCAGGCGACGACCGGCCTCTTCTCGTCGTTGACGAGCCTTCTCGGCTTCGCCCGAGGCGGGGTCTTCTCGGGGGGGCGATCGATCCCCTTCGCGAACGGCGGGGCGTTCTCGGGCGGTCGCGTGACGCCCTTCGCCGGCGGCGGCGTCGTCTCGACGCCGACCTACTTCCCGATGCGGGGCGCGACCGGACTGATGGGGGAGGCGGGCGCGGAGGCGATCCTGCCGCTCGCCCGCGGCGTCGATGGTCGTCTCGGCGTCGCCGCCTCGAGCGGCGGCGGCGCGACCAACGTCACCATGAACGTCTCCACGCCCGACGCGGCGTCCTTCCGCCGATCGCAGGCGCAGATGACGAGTATGTTGGCCCGCGCCGTCGGACGGGGACGGCGCGGGCTCTGACACCGGACCCAACGAGGAGGGGCTCAGGCTCCGGTGCGTTCGGGGTGCAGGAGGGCCTGCTGAATCACGTCGAGCTGATGAAGTCGTTTCTTCTTCAGATTTTCGAGATGTTCGTCCGAGGCGGCTTCGAGTTCGTTCTCGATCCGCAGGATCTCGAGATTGAGGTCGCCGTAGGTCTGAACGGCTTTGGAGAAATGTCCGTCGATCAGAACGAGCGAACGGATCCGCTCGGCGTGTTCGGGGAATTCCTCCGCGAGGTCGTGAGAAGTGTGGACGTTCATCTCGTTCTTTCCTCCATCCCCGAAATGGTTACCCGCCGCCCCGAGGGGCGTCGTTGAGGAAAATCAAATAATCGGGAGTTGCCGTTCATGGCCGAGATCGTGACCGTCGACGCGGTCGAATTCCCCCTCGCGGTGGCCCTGCGCGCCACCGGCGGACCGGAGCGTCGCACCGAGATCGTGGCGCTCGGTTCCGGGCGCGAGGTGCGCAACGCCAAATGGGCGTCGAGCCGCCGCCGGTGGGACGCCGGCTCCGGCGTCCGCTCGCTCGACGACCTGCACGACGTGATCGCCTTCTTCGAAGCGCGGCGCGGCCGTCTGCACGGCTTCCTGTTCCGCGACCCGCTCGACGACCGCTCCTGCGCGCCCTCCGCCGAACCCGATCCGCTCGATCAGGTGATCGGCGTCGGCGACGGCGTCACGGCGCGGTTTCAGCTGACCAAGAGTTACGGCGGCGCGGTCAGGCCGTGGTCGCGCGCCGTCACCCGCCCGCGCGCCGGTTCCGTCCGCATCGCCGTCGACGGTCTGGAGAAGACCCCGGGCGTCGACTTCACCGTGTCCGACGAGGACGGCGGCGTCACCTTTTCGATCTCGTCGATCCCGGCCGCGGGGACGAGCGTCACCGCCGGCTTCCGCTTCCTGGTGCCGGCCCGTTTCGACGCCGACGAGATCCGCATCGATCTGACCGCGTTTCTCGCCGGCGAGATCCCGACCATTCCGATCGTGGAGTTGCGCGGATGAAGACGCTTTCGGCGGACCTTTCGGCCGCGCTCGACGCCGGCGTCGGCGTCTTCGCCACCTGTTGGCGTCTGACCCGCGCCGACGGCCGCGTCTTCGGCTTCACCGACCACGACCGCGACCTCGACTTCGCCGGCGTGACCCATGCCGCCGCGACCGGATTCACCGCCACCGAGGCGACGGCCCGCGCCGACCTCTCGATCGGCGGCCTCGAGATCGAAGGCGCGATCGCTTCCGACGCGCTCACCGTCGCCGACGTCGAAGCGGGGCTGTGGGACGGCGCGTCGATCGAGATCGATTGGGTCGACTGGAGCGATCCGTCCCGCCGGGTGACGCTGCGGCGCGGCGTCCTCGGCGAGATCTCCCGCGCCGACGGGGCCTTCACCGCCGAGGTCCGCTCGCTCGCCCATGCCCTCGACGAGACCCGCGGTCGGCTCTACCAGCACCGTTGCGACGCCGAGTTGGGCGATGTCCGCTGTGGTCTCGCCGTCGCCGAGACCGCCGTCGTGGTCACCGCGATCGACGCGCGTCGACGCCTCCGCGTCACCGGCCTCGAAGGCGCGGCGGCCGGCGATTTCGATCGCGGCCTCGCTCGCGTGACCTCCGGCGCCGTGACCGGCTTCGTGTCGGAGATCTCGTTCCACGGCGTCGACGGCGCCGGCGTGGCGCTCGATCTGTGGCGTCCCGTGCCCGACGGCCTCGCCGTCGGCGACGCGCTCGTCGTCACGCTGGGCTGCGACCGCCGCTTCGAGACCTGCCGCGACCGCTTCGCCAACGCCGCCGCCTTCCGCGGTTTCCCGCACATCCCGGGCAACGATTTCCTGATCGCCTCGCCGGCCTCCGGCGCGATCGTCAACGACGGCGGAGCCTACGTCACGTGACCGCGAGACCGCTTCCGACCCGCGACGCGATCGTCGCCGTCGCCCGCCGCTGGATCGGCACGCCCTATCGCCATCGCGCCAGCCTGGAAGGCGTCGGCTGCGACTGCCTCGGCCTGGTCCGCGGCGTCTGGCGCGAATTTTACGGCGACGAGCCGGAGAGCCTGCCGGCCTATGCGCCCGATTGGGCCGAGGCCGGCCGCGCCGAGACGCTCCTCGCCGCCGGCGCGCGCCATCTCGTCGCCGTGCCGGTCGATCTCGCCCGTCCCGGCGACGTCGTCCTGTTCCGTTGGCGGCCCGAACTGCCGGCCAAACATGCCGGGATCCTGACCGCGCCGACCCGCTTCGTCCATGCCTACGACGGATCGGCGGTGGTCGAGAGCCCGCTCGGCGCGTGGTGGCGGCGTCGCCTCGCCGCCGCCTTCGCCTTTCCCGGCGTCCCCGACGCCGCAGGCGCATCCACCGACCCTTCGGAGTGACGCGACATGGCCACGCTTCTCCTCGCCGCCGCCGGCGCCTCGCTCGGCGGCTCGCTCGGCGTCGGCGCGACCATCGGTCAGGCGATCGGCGCGGTCGCCGGCGCGGTGATCGACCGCGCGCTCCTGCGCTCCAACGTCTCCCTGTCCGGCTCGCGTCTGAAGGACCTCGACGTCCAGGCCTCGACCGAAGGCGAGCCGATCCAGCGGGTCTACGGCCGCGTCCGCATCGCCGGTCAGGTCATCTGGGCGACGCGCTACGAAGAGGAGGCGGTGGTCGAGACGCAGGGCGGCAAGGGCGGCGTCTCCTCGACCACCTGGAATTACTACGGCAACTTCGCCGTCGGCCTCTGCGAGGGACCGATCCGCCGCATCGCCCGGGTCTGGGCCGACGGCGTCCTGCTCGATCTCGACGCCGTCACCATGCGCGTCCATCTCGGCGGCGAGGATCAGGAGCCGGACGCGCTGATCCTCGCCCGTCAGGGCGGCCCCGCGCCGGCCTATCGCGGCCTCGCCTATGTCGTCTTCGAACGGCTCCCGCTCGACGAATGGGGCAATCGGATCCCGCAACTCACCTTCGAGGTGATCCGCGTCGTCGACACGCTCGAGGACAAGGTGCGCGCGTTGACCATGATCCCTGGCGCGACCGAATTCGGCTACGCGACGACGCCCCTCGACCGTTACGTCTCCGGCGCGGCCGTGGCCGAGAATCGGCACGTCACGACGGCGCGGACCGATTTCCTCGCCGCCCTCGACGAGGCGACCGAGCTCTGTCCGAACCTGCGTCGGATCGCCGTCGTCGTCGTTTGGTTCGGCGACGATCTGCGCGCCGGCGTCTGCCGGACGACGCCCGGCGTCGAGGTGCGCGACAAGACCCTCGGCGGCGGCGTGGTCTGGTCCGTCGCCGGCCTCGATCGCGCCTCGGCCCGCCTGATCGCCCGGTTCGACGGCGTGCCCGCCTGGGGCGGCACCCCGAACGACGCCTCGATCCTGGAGGCGATCGCCGAAATCAGGGCGCGCGGCCTCGCCGTCACCCTCTATCCCTTTGTCGCCATGGACATTCCCGCCGGCAACGGCCTGCCCGACCCCTGGGGCGGCGGCGAACAGGCGGCCTTTCCCTGGCGTGGCCGCATCACCTGCCATCCCGCGCCGGGCCGCGCCGGCACCGTCGATCGCACGGCCGAGGCGCGAGCTCAGATCGAAGCCTTCGTCGGCACCGTGCCGACCTCCGCCTTCTCGGTCTCCGCCGGCGTCGTCCACTGCGCCCGTCCCGGCGAATGGTCGTTCCGGCGCATGATCCTGCACATGGCGCATCTCGCGGTCGCCGCCGGCGGCGTCGACGCCTTCCTGATCGGCTCGGAACTGGTCGGGTTGACCCGGGTGCGCGATCAGACCGGCGCCCATCCTTTCGTCGAGGCCCTGACGACCCTCGCCGCCGACGTGCGCGCGGTGCTGGGACCCTCGACCACGCTCACTTACGGCGCCGACTGGAGCGAATGGTTCGGCCATCATCCCGACGACGGGTCGAACGACGTCGTCTTCCATCTCGATCCGCTCTGGTCTTCGCCGGCGATCGACGTCGTCGGCATCGACGCCTGGTTTCCGCTGACCGACTGGCGCGTCGGCGATCACCTCGACGCCGATCTCGCCGACCGACCGACCGACCGCCATCATCTCGACGCCCGCATCGAGGGCGGCGAGAACTACGACTGGTACTACGCCTCCGAGGCCGACCGGCTCGCCCAGACCCGCACGCCGATCGTCGATACGGCGTATGGCGAGGATTGGGTCTTTCGCCCGAAGGATCTCCGCGCCTGGTGGTCGAACGCCCATCACGATCGCCCCGGCGGCGTGCGATCGGCGAACGCGACCGGCTGGATCCCGGCGTCGAAGCCGATCTGGATCACCGAGGTCGGTTGCCCGGCGGTCGATCTCGGCGCCAACGAGCCGGCCGCCTTCCCCGACCCGAAATCGGCCGAATCGCGCCTGCCGTTCTTCTCGTCCGGCGCGCGCGACGACTTCGTCCAGCGCCGCACCCTCGACGTGATCCTCGACCACTGGAACGCCGCGCTGCATCCCGCCAACAACCCCGTTTCGCCGGTCACCGGTAGACGCATGGTCGCCGAAGACGCGATTCATCTCTGGGCCTGGGACGCGCGTCCCTTTCCCGCCTTTCCGAGCGCATCCGACGTCTGGGCCGACGCCTCGGCCTGGGCGACCGGCCACTGGTTGACCGGGCGGCTCGGCGGCGTCTCGATCGAAGGCCTGATCGCGGCGGTGCTCGCCGACGTCGGTTTCGACGACGCCGAATATCGGGCCGTCGCCGGCCATGTCGACGGTTTCGTCATCGAACGACGCATGTCGACCCGCGAGGCGCTGGAGCCTGTCCTCGCCGCCTTCGGCGTCGATGCTCTCGACGTCGGCACGGCGCTGCGTTTCGCCGGACGCGATCGCCGGATCGATGCGACTTTCTCCGCCGACGACCTCGTCGACGTCGACGGGGAGCCGCTCGTCAAGGTCCGGCGCACCCAGGAGAGCGAGCTGCCGCGCGAGGTCTCGGTCACCTTTTCCGACGCCCTGCTCGACCATCGCCGCACCACGGTCTCGATCGGTCGCCGCCTCGGCGGCAGCCGGCGGGTTTCGTCCGCCGATCTCGCCGTGGTCGCGCCGATCGCCACGATGTGCGGCGTCGCCGACGCCTGGCTCGCCGATCTGTGGGGCGGCCGCACCACCTTCGAGGCGAAGCTCGATCCGACCCGCATCGCCATCGAGCCGGGCGACGTGCTCACCCTGGAGGTCGAAGGGCGAGCCGAATGCGTTCTGATCGAGAGCCTGACCGACGGCGCGAGCCGCGCCTTCGAGGCGCGCAGCCTCGACCGTCGCGCCGTCGCCGCGGCCGGCGCGCTCGGACGCGACCGCGCCGCGACCCTGGCGACGGTCCGCGGCGCGCCGGTCGTCCACGTCGTCGACGTCGCCCACGCCGTCGAGGACGCCGATCTGCACCGCCCCTATGTCGCCGCCTGGGCTTCGCCGTGGACCGGACCCCTGTCGGTCCGCCGCAGTTACGACGACGCCACCGTCGCGGCGATCGCCTCGATCGAGCGCCCGGCCGTGATCGGCGTCACCGTGACCGACCTCGCCCCCGGTCCGGTCGGCGTCTGGGATCGTGGCGCCACGCTCGACGTCCGTCTGTGGGGCGGCGCGCTCTCCGCGCTCTCCGCGCTCTCCGAGGCTCTGGTGCTCGAAGGCGGCAATCGCGCCGCGATCCGCTCGGCGAGCGGCGCGTGGGAGATCGTCCAGTTCGTCGACGCCGAGCTGATCGCGACGTCGACCTGGCGGCTCTCCGGCTTCTTGCGCCGTCAGGGCGGCTCCGACGACGCCGGCGCGACGACGATCGCCGCCGGCAGCCCCTTCGTGCTACTCGACGAACGCCTCGTCCTCCTGCCGATCGCCCGTGAGGACGTCGGCCGCGAGATCGCTCTGCGCGTCGGTCCGGCCGCCGAGGCCTATACCTCGGCGAGCTGGGTCTCTCTCACGACGACGCCCGAGGCGCGGGGCCATCGGCCCTGGAGCCCGGCGCATCTCGCCGCGAAGGTCGATCCGGCCTCCGGCGACGTCGTCGTCACCTGGATCCGGCGCTCCCGCGTCGCCGGCGCCGACGCCTGGTCGCTGCTCGAGGTCCCCCTCGGCGCGGCGAGCGAACGCTGGCGGCTCACCCTCGTCCGCGACGGCGCGACCCTGGCGAACGTCGAGACGAGCGAAGCGACCTGGACCTGGGCCCGCGCCGATCGCGACGCCGCCCTCGGCGCGGCGCGCGCCGACGTCGACCTGACCGTCGTCCAGATCGACCCCGAATGGGGCGAGGGAACCCCGCGCAGCGTCGTCGTTCGGATCTGAACGGCCGCGACCGACCCACCGACGACCCCGCGCCGCGCGCCGGGGCGGAGATTGTCCATGTCCACCACCCCCCGTCTCGTCCTGCCCGTCCTGGAGGCGTCGCAGGCGCAGAAGCACGTCACCATGAACGAGGCGTTGTTGCGTCTCGACGAGACGGTGCAGCTCGCCGTCGCCGACCGCGATCTCGCCGCGCCCCCCGCCGATCCTGCGACCGGCTCCCGCTACCTCGTCGCCGCCGGCGCGTCCGGCGCCTGGGCAGGCGGGGAGGGCGCCGTCGCCTGCGAACGCGACGGCGTCTGGGACATCCTTAAGCCGCGCGCCGGCTGGCTCTGCTGGGTCGAGGACGAGGCCTGCCTGTTGATCCACGACGGCGCGTCCTGGCGCGACGCCGCGGATGCCGCCGGTTGGCTGAAGGCGTCCGCCCTCGCCGATGGGTCGATCGCCCGTCTCGGCGTCGCCACGACCCCCGACGCGACCAACCGCTTCGCCGTCAAGGCCGACGCCGCGCTCTTCGCCGGCGACGCCGTCGCCGGTTCCGGCGACATGCGTCTCTGCCTCGACAAGACCGCGGCCGGCCGCGACGCCGCCCTGCTCTTCGAGACCGGTTGGAGCGGCCGGGCGCTCCTCGGCCTCCTCGGCGACGACGACTTCTCGATCAAGGTCTCCGCCGACGGCGCGAGCTGGACCGAGGCGCTGCGGATCGCCGCCGCCACCGGCCGGATCGGCCTTCCCACCGGGGCGCTGGCCGGCGGCGGCCGTCTCCTCTCCACCCGTCTCTTCACCGCGAGTGGAACCTGGACCAAGCCGACCGGCGTCCGCTTCGCCCTGGTCTGGGCGCTCGGCGGCGGCGGTGGCGGCGGCGGCGCGGCGGGCGTGGCTTCCGCCGGCGCGGCCGGCGGCGGCGGCGGCGCGGGCGGTTTCGCGATGCGCCTTCTCGACGTCTCGGCGGTCTCCTCCCGCGCTGTCGCGATCGGCGCGGGCGGTGGCGGCGGCGCGGCCTCCGGCGCGGCCGGCGGGACCGGCGGAGCCACCTCCTTCGGCGCGGACGTCGTCGTCCAGGGCGGCGCCGGCGGCTCCGGCATGGCGGCCGGGAGTTTCGCCACCGCCGTCACCGGCGGTCTCGGCGGAACCGCGACCGCCGGCGATCCCGCCTTCGCCGGCGCGCCCGGCGACGCCGGCCTGCGCTTCGACGCCGCCAACGTCCTTTCCGGCTCTGGCGCGGCGTCGTTCTTCGGCGGCGGCGCGCGCGGCAACGTCGGCGCCGTCGCCGGCTCGATCGCTTCGGCCCCCGGCT
The DNA here is from genome assembly GCA_021286855.1 of Hyphomicrobiales bacterium. Classification (GTDB taxonomy): domain Bacteria; phylum Pseudomonadota; class Alphaproteobacteria; order Rhizobiales; family Ancalomicrobiaceae; genus Pinisolibacter. The sequence goes on from JAJTBO010000001.1 coordinate 402,030, forward strand.
CGGGCGGCTCGGGCGCGGCCGTCGCCGCGTCGGCGACGGGCCTCGCCGGCGGTTCCGGCGCGGCCGGCCTGATCTGGATCTGGGAATTCGAATGACCGCTTCGGCGCGTCGCCCTCCCGCCCTCCGTCACGTCTCGAGGATCCCTGCATGACCTATGACAGCAAGTCCGACCGCTTCGGTTCGGCCAACCCCACCCGCCAGTCGCCGGCGGTCGATGCGGTCAAGTTGACCGCCGCCATGCTCTCCGACTCCGCCGACCTCGCCACCTACGCCAAGGCCCTGCGCGTGTGGAACGGGTCGAGCGCGGCGATCACCCTCGCGGCGACGCCGCTCGCCGCGGCGAGCGACGCGACCGTCGTGCCGATCACGGTGCCCGCCGGCGTCGCCTCCTATGAGCCGATCTCCGCCCGCCGCATCTGGTCGACGGGCTCCACCGGCCTCGCCGCCGCGCTGGCGGCCGGCACGGCCGAGGTCCTGATCCTGACTCTGTGAGGCGTCCCATGTTCGGTCTCGGTCTGTCGCTTCCGACCATTTCCGGCCAGGGCAGGACGTCGCTCTGGTTTCGGTCTTCCGCGAACCTCCTGGACGGCGTCGCGCCCGGCGTGTTCGTCGACGTCCTGAACCAGCGCCACGCCCTGGCCGGCGTCGGCGGTCGGGCGCTCTCCGACCTTCTGACCAACGCCAACGCGTCCACCGCCTGCACGCGGATCAACTCCGCCGGCCAGCTCGTCGCCTGCGCCGCCGGCGAGCTGCGCGTCGACTGGACGGGCGGCATGCCGGAGCTGCTCGCCGAAGGCCCGGCGCAGAACCTGGTCACGTCGGCCGACGTCACGACGTGGAGCAGCGGCGGCGCTCTCGCCGCCGCGTCGGCGGTTCTGCTGCTCGGGCGGCCCGCGTGGAAGATCTACCAGTCGACGTCGTCGGTCTACCAGTCGCGCTTCGTCCAGCCGACCGCGTCGGCGGCGACGACCTACACCCGCTCGGTCTATCTGAAGAGCGACGGCCATCGCTGGGTCTACCTCCAGCAGTTCGACGGGACCAACAATCTCGGAGCTTGGTTCGATCTGCAGAACGGCGCGGTCGGAACCGTGAACGCCGGCATGACCGCCAAGATCGAGGCGACCGCCGAGACGGGCGTCTACCGCTGTTCGGTGACGAACACGACGCCGGCCGGCGCGACGAAGGAGCGACTTCAGATCAGCCTCGCGCAGACGGACGGCGGTTACCCGAGCTATGCGGGCGACGGCGTCTCCGGCGTCCTGGCCATGGGGCCTCAGCTGGAGGCCGGAGCCGTCGCCACGTCCTACATCCCGACCTCCGGCACGGCAGTCGCCCGCACCGCCGACCTGATCCAATTGGCCTCGGCCGTCGCGAGCGTGTTGCAGGCTGCGGGAACGGCGGTGGCGTGGCGGGGCTCGACCGTCACCGCGGCGACCGGGCGCATCCTTCTCGGCGGACCGTCCGGGGCGAAGCTCCTCGGCTCCGATGCGACGACGGCCTCGACCCTGGTCTCGCAGGTCCACACGATCGCCGCGTCCGCTCTTCCGGGCTCGCTCGGCGTCTGCGTCGGCTGGGGCGCCTCCGGCACGATCGGCTCGAACCTCGGGTCGACGCCCTTGGCCACGACGGCCCTGACGACGACGCCGACCGGCGTCTTCCTCGGCCCCTCGACCGGCCTCGTCGCCGGTCAGATCCTCCGCCTCCGACAGTTGGTCGGCTGGTCGCTCGCCGATCGGCCGACGTCGGCCGGCGTCCAATCCCAAGCGAGGCTCTCGGCATGAAGACGTTGTTTCTCCGCTTCCCCGACGAAGCGGCGGCGCTCGCCGCCTTCTCCACGGTCACCGGACAAGAGGTCGCTACGCTCGGCGACGTCCCTCCGAAGGTGGTCGTCTCCGGGATGCTCTGCGACGTCGATCCGATCGGGGCGCTGACCCACGCCACCGGCTCGGTCGACGCCGAGGGCGCGCCCATCGTCGAGCCGGTCGAGGGCTGGCACGCCAACGTCTGGACGCCCGACGAGGCCGTGACGCCGGAGGCGTTCGCCGCCGTCGAAGTCTTTCCCGCCACCCCGGACCGTGTCTTCGGCTGATCCGCCGCACCGTCCTCCACACCGGGCGGCGCGGGCGACGACCCACCGGTCTCTCGATCGAGCCCCTCAGGGACGCATCGAGCGGCTCCTCGCGATCTTCGGATCGCCTCCTCCCCACAGAAGGGAACGTCCCATGAAGGGCTATCGCACCATCACCCTCAACGTCCTCGCCACCGTCGTCGGCGCGTTGATGACCACCGACTGGGGTTCCGTCGCCGACGCCCACACCGCCGGCGTCGTCGTCGGCGGGCTCGGTCTCGCCAACACGGTGTTGCGCTTCTTCACCGACGGACCGATCGGCGGCGGCCGCGAGGCCTGAGGGCGGTCTGCTCGGTTCGTTCAGTCGCCGTTCAGGGCGGCGCGGCGAGGATGCGGCATGCTTCTTCGTCGCGCCGCGCCGCTCCTGTTCGTCATGCTCGCGTCGATCTCCCTCGTGCGGGCCGACGACGGCGGACGCGACGGGGAATGCCTCGCGCCGGCCGCGATCGATCGCGCCCTTCGCGAAGGCGACGCGGCGCGTTTCGCCGAGGTCGTTCGCGGCCTCGACGGCGACGTCGTCCAGGCCCGCCTGTGCCGCGGCGAACGCGGTCTCGTCTATCGTGTCGTGGTGGTCGATCGGAACGGCCGCGTCCGTCGGCTCGTCCTCGATGCGTCGAACGGCCGCCTCGTGTACGATGGCCGTTGAGGAGGCGTCCCGAGGAGACGCCGCATCGAAGACCCGCCGCATCGAGGACCCGGACGTGCGCCTGTTGATCGTCGAAGACGACCGCAATCTCAATCGCCAGCTCGTCGAGGCCTTTCGCGAGGCGGAATATGCGGTCGACGCCGCCTTCGACGGCGTCGAGGGACATTATCTCGGCGACACCGAGCCCTATGACGCGGTCGTCCTCGACATCGGCCTGCCGGAGATGGACGGCGTCACCGTGCTCGAGAGGTGGCGGCGCGCCGGCCGCGCCATGCCGGTGTTGCTGCTGACCGCCCGCGACCGTTGGTCCGACAAGGTCGCCGGCATCGACGCCGGCGCCGACGACTACGTCGCCAAGCCGTTCCACATGGAGGAGGTGCTCGCCCGCGTCCGCGCCCTGGTGCGCCGGGCCGCCGGCCGCGCCAGCAACGAGATGCGCGTCGGCTGCGTCGTCTGCGACACCCGCTCCGGTCGCGTCACCGTCGACGGCGCCTCGGTCAAACTGACCTCGCACGAATATCGACTGCTCGCCTATCTGATGCTCCATCAGGGCCGCGTGGTCTCGCGCACCGAACTCGTCGAACATCTCTACGATCAGGATTTCGATCGTGATTCCAACACGATCGAGGTCTTCGTCGGACGCCTGCGCAAGAAGCTCGGCGAGGGCGTGATCGAAACCGTGCGCGGTCTCGGCTACACCGTGGGCGCCGAGTCGAAATGACCGGCAACTCGCTCGCGCGCCGCTTCTTTCTGCTCGCCGCGCTGTGGAGCCTGGTGTCGTTGGCGGTCGCCGGCTTCGTCCTCATCGCCGTCTATCGGGATTTCGTCGAGCGCTCCTTCGACGACCGGCTCGCGGTGCGGATGAAGACGTTGGTCGCCGGCCTCGCCGATCAGGCTGACGTCGGCGGCTTCCGCGCCCCCGCCGATCTCGGCGAGGCGCGGTTCGACGTGCCTCTGTCCGGTTGGTACTGGGTCGTGCGGCGGGTCGGCGACGAACGGATCGTGCTCGCCTCGCCGTCGCTGACCGGCGAGATCCTGCGCCTGCCGAGCGACGACGGCGCGACCGTCGCCCGCGGCCGGGTCGCCGTCGCCTACGTCGACGGGCCGGATCTTCAGCATCTGCGGGTGCTCGAGCGCACCGTCGACTTCGATGGAACCAACGAGTTCCGCCTCGCCGTCGCCGCCGACGCCGGCGAACTCGATCGCGACGTCGCCGGTTTTCGTTGGCGCGCCATCGCCGTGCTCGGCCTCGTCGGGTTCGGCTCGGTCGCATCCGCGTTGTTTCAGGTGCGTCTCGCGCTGGCGCCGCTGGAGCGGATGCGCCGGGCGCTCGCCCGCATCCGAACCGGCGAGGCGGCCCGGTTCGACGACGATCTGCCCAACGAGATCGCGCCGCTCGCCCATGAACTCGATGCGCTCGTCGACGCCAATCGCGAGGCGATGGAGCGCGCCCGCACCCATGTCGGCAACCTCGCCCACGCTCTGAAGACGCCGCTCGCCGTGCTCGTCAACGAGGCGCGCGGCCTCGACACGCCGCTCGCCCGCCACGTCGTCGAACAGGCCGATCTGATGAGCGGACATGTCCAGCATCATCTCGATCGCGCCCGCCTCGCCGCGCAGCGTCGCGTCATCGGCGTCGTCACCGAGGTCGAGCCGGTGATCGAACGGATGGCGCGCGCCATGCGCCGCATCCATGCCGACCGCGACCTGACGATCGACGTCGCCGTCGCGCCCGGACTGCGATTTCGGGGCGAGCGGGAGGATTTCGAAGAGGCGCTCGGCAACCTCGTCGACAACGCCTGCAAATGGTGCCGCGGCCGGGTGGCGATTTCCGCGGAGATCGAAGAGGCCGCGGATCGCGCCGTCGCGCCGCGTCTGCTTCTCGTCGTCGAGGACGATGGGCCGGGCCTGCCGCCGGAGGCGCGGGCCAAGGCGCTGGAGCGCGGCCGTCGCCTCGACGAGACGGTGCCCGGATCCGGCCTCGGCCTGTCGATCGTCGTCGAGACCGCCCGCCTCTACGGCGGCTCCTTCGAACTCGGCGCCTCGCGGTTGGGCGGCCTGGAGTGTCGGCTGCGCTTGCCGGCGCTGTGATTTCGCCTGACCTTTCGACCCATTTCGGCCATGATGCGATGGCCAAAGGAAACCGACGGGGCGAGAGGGCTCCTCCCCGTCGGATCGGGTTCGAGGACGGAAGGCGACGATGAACTTCGCAGCAGTCGGTGTGGTCGCGGCGGTCTGCGCCGCGTTGGCGGGATGTGCGGAGACGTCGTCTGCGTCTTCGTCGTCGAGCCTCGGTTCGGTGACCGGCCGACTGACCGGCGGGCTCGTCGGCGGCGGCGGTTCACGCGCCAGGCCGCAGACCTCGGGCGAATCGATTTCGGCCGGGGCCGCCGCGCTCTACGCCGCATGGTTGGTCGACGATCTCGGTCGCCAACTCGACGACGGCGACCGCCGTCTGGCGGCCGAGGCCGATTTCGTCGCGCTCGAGACCGGCGGCGCCGGCGTCTCTCGCGACTGGCAGAACCCGGTCTCCGGCCGCCGCGGTCAAGTGACGCCGGGCGCGACCTATGCGGTCAATCAATACACCTGCCGCGACTATGTCGACGTGGTCGTCGTCGACGGCCGGCGCGAGACGCGACGCTCCACCGCCTGCCGTCAGCCCGATGGCAGCTGGCGTCCGATCTCGTGAACGGGACGTTTCCCAGCTCATCAAATTTTAAGTCATTCGGCGGATCTTTCGAGAGCCGATCCGCGTGTGCCTGCGTTCAGATGATCTTTCTCGAACCGCGCGTCGCCGACGGCTGGTGAAACGCGAGAGGCTCGGGTCGCCGAGCCTCGTGGGTCGGTGGAGATCGCGATGCCCGAACCGGGGATCCTGACGTCCAAGGTTCGTTCCTACATGGAATCGCTGTCGCCGACGGCGCGCGCCATGCTCGTGCGGACGTTGCGGGCCGCCGGTCACGTCGATCTTCCCAGCGAAGTCATCCTGAAGGCGGCCGAAGGGCTCGACCTCGGCGGCGACGTCAAAGTGCGCGGCGCCTGCGCCGTCGATCCCTGGTCGGCCCGCCTCGAGCGCGCCTTCTTCGATCCCGTCGCCCCCTTCCTCGTCGACGACGACCCGATCGGTCCCTCCTTCGGCCGCATTTCGCGCCGCCGGTTGACGGCGCTGTGGAACTGGATCCACCGCGATCTCGCCGCCGCCGCCTGGGAACGCGCCCTCGCCGCCGATCCGTTCGACGTCGACGCCGACGCCCGACCGATCGGCCGCACGTTCCGGGCCGAGGTCGCGCCGCTCCTCGTCGATCGCCTGCGCGAGGTTTCCTCCGATCCCAAGGCCCGCCAGAAGCTCTCCGGCCATCTCGGCGGCGAGGCCGCCTTCCGCGCCCTGTCCGACATCGGCTACATCCTGCAGAACGAGGCCGCCTTCGCCGATCTGTTCGCGCAGGTGCCGAGCGCCGTCACCGCCTTCGACGTCGCCGACAGCTCCCGCTTCGTCGACGCCGTGCGCGTCGCCAGCGAGCGGGGCCGTCTCTCCGGCGATTGGATCGCCGCGGTGATCGCGACGCGCGCCGCCAATCCGATCGTCCTCGTGCTCCTCGCCTGCCGGCTCGCCGGCGCGACCGATCCGCGCATCGTCGCGTCGGGCCGCTCCGCCGCCTTCGTCGAGGCGGTGATCGCGCGCATCGAGCAACATGCCGCCCAGGCCGCCGCGCGCGGCGACGACGAGGCCTCCCGTCGTGCCTTCCTCTCGGATCTGCGCGCCTATCACGACCTGACGCGAAACTTCGAACTGGCCTTGCCGGTCGAGAGCGTCTCGGCTTGGTTCCGCCGGCTCGGAGCGGCGCGACGCGCCATGTCCGACGTCGTCGCCCGTCAGCTCGAGGCCGCGCCCGGCCTCGTCCGACGCGCGCTGCGCGTCGACAACAACGGCGGTTGGGCGGGACGTTTCGACGCGACCGGCTTCGCCGACGCCGAATTCGCCGTGCGGGTGACGCTCGAGGCGCGCCTCGCCGTCGACAGCCTCGCCGTCAACGAACTCGCCCTGCGCGCCCGTAAGCAGGTCGAGAGCACGCTGGAGCTGGTGTCGAACCGGCTGATGGACGAGCTGAAGTCGCCGCACGCCCACGACCGCGACGTCCTGCTGGCGGCGGTCGACGGCGCGATCCGCCTCTGCGGCCTCGTCTTCGGCGAGGATTACGCCGCGGTTCTGCGCAAGAGCCGCGACAACGGCGTCGCCAAACAGGCCCGTGCCGCCGGGTGAACCGTCGCCGCGTCTTGATCGCGGTCAACATCCCGTGTGGAGAACGCCTCTACGTCCTTGCCCCATTGCCGTCGCCGGTCGCGGAGGGTATCTGACCCCGACCGGACCTTCGCCCATCGCAGGCGAAGGAGGGACGGACCCGAGGGAACGAGGAGCGGAAAGTCGGCGTGATGTGGATCTGGGCTCTGTTCGCCGGCCTGACGGCCGTCGCCGTCCTCTTCGTTCTCGCGCCCCTGGCGCGCGGCGGCGCCGATGCGTCCGAAGACGGCGATCTCGGCGTCTATCGCGACCAACTCGCCGAAGTCGATCGCGACCGCGAGGCCGGCCTGATGGCCGACGACGAAGCCGAGGCCGCCCGCGCGGAGATCTCCCGACGCCTGTTGCGCGCCGCGCGCCGCGCCGAGACCGCCGCCGCCGCGCCGCGCCGCCGCTCGCGGCTGGTCGCCGCCGCCGCGGTGGTGCTGGTGCCGCTCGCCTCGATCGGCGGCTATCTCGCCATCGGTCGTCCCGACCTGCCCGATCTGCCGCTCACCGAGCGTCTCGCCGCCAAGTCCGGCGATCAGTCGATCGAGACGCTGGTCGCCCGCGTCGAGGCGCACCTCGCCGCAAAGCCCGACGACGCCCGCGGCTGGGAGGTGATCGCCCCGGTCTACGTCCGGCTCGGCCGCTTCCAGGACGCCGCGCGCGCCTGGCGCACCGCCATTCGCCTCGACGGATCGAACGAACGCCGCCAGATCGGCCTCGGCGAGACGCTGGTGGCGGCGAACGACGGCGCCATCGGCGCCGACGCCCAGGCCGCCTTCCGCGACGCGTTGAAGGTCGCGCCGCAGTCGGTGCTGCCGCGCATGTATCTCGCCGCCGCCCTCGGCCAGGAGGACAAGAAGGCGGAAGCGGTCGACGCCTGGAAGGCGATCGTCGCCTCCGGCACCGAGGCCGATCCGTGGATGGGGGTCGCCCGCGAGGAGCTCGCCAAGGCGGAGGCGATCGCGGCCGGCAAGCCGGTCGTCCCGCTCGCCGAGCCGGATGCGGCCAAGGCCGAGCCCGGCCCGACCGCCGCCGAGATGGAGGCGGCCCGCTCGATGTCGGCCGACGATCGGTCCAAGATGGTCGCCGAGATGGTGAACCGCCTCGACGAACGTCTGAAGGCCGGCGGCGGCACGATCCAGGAATGGGAACGCCTGATCCGCGCCTATCGCGTGATGGGGCGGACGGCGGAGGCGGACGCCGCGATCGGCCGGGCGCGGACGGCGCTCGCCGGCGATGCGGCCGCCCTGGCGCGCATCGACGCGCTCGCCGCCGAAAAATGACGACGACGTGAGCCGAGGGGAGGCCCCGACGTGACCCGAAAGCAGAAGCGACTGACGATCATCGGTCTGGCCGGCGCGGTGCTCGCCGCGGCGATCGGGCTGGTGCTCTTCGCGCTCAACGACGAGATCACCTTCTTCACCTCGCCGACCGATCTGGCGACCGGCCACGTCAAGCCCGGCTCGCGCCTCAGGCTCGGCGGTCTGGTCGAGGCGGGATCGGTGGCGCGCGAGAATTCGACCGTGCGTTTCCGGGTCACCGACGGCGTCAACGCCGTGCCGGTGACCTACACCGGCATCCTGCCCGACCTCTTCCGCGAAGGGCAGGGCACGGTCGCGGAAGGCAAGTTCGGGCCGGACGGCGTCTTCGCCGCCGACACCGTGCTGGCCAAACACGACGAGAAATACATGCCCAAGGAAGTGGTCGACGCCCTCAAGAAATCCGGTCACTGGGAAGAGACCGAGGGCAAGGGCTATCCGAAGGGCAATTGACGCCGAGCGACGGCGCATTCGGGAGGGGACGGCATGATCGTCGAAGTCGGACACTACGCGCTCGTTCTGGCGCTGACGCTGGCGCTGGTTCAGTCGGTGGTGCCGATCTGGGGGACGCGCGTCGGCGATCCTCGCCTGATGGCGGTCGCCGGTCCGGTCGCCTGGGGCCAGTTTCTGTTCGTCTCGATCGCCTTCGCCGCGCTCACCTGGGCGCACGTCGTCTCCGACTTCTCGGTCGCCAACGTCTTCGAGAACTCCCATTCGCAGAAGCCGATGATCTACAAGATCTCCGGCGTCTGGGGAAACCATGAGGGCTCGATGCTCCTGTGGGTCTCCATCCTCTCGCTGTTCGGGGCGATGGTCGCCTGGTTCGGGCGCAATCTGCCGAAGAGCCTCTATGCCGCCGTGCTCGGCGTCCAGGCCTGGGTCGCGACCGCCTTCTATCTCTTCGTGCTCCTGACCTCGAACCCCTTCGCCCGCCTCCTGCGCGCGCCGATGGAGGGCCGCGATCTCAACCCGATCCTCCAGGATCCCGGCCTCGCCATACATCCGCCGCTGCTCTACCTCGGCTATGTCGGTTTCTCGATCGCCTTCTCCTTCGCCGTCGCGGCGCTGATCGAAGGCCGCATCGACGCCGCTTGGGCGCGTTGGGTCCGCCCCTGGACGCTCGCCGCCTGGGTGTTCCTCACCCTCGGCATCGCCATGGGCTCCTACTGGGCCTATTACGAGCTCGGCTGGGGCGGTTGGTGGTTCTGGGATCCGGTCGAGAACGCCTCGCTGATGCCCTGGCTCGCCGGCACCGCGCTCTTGCACTCGGCGATCGTCATGGAGAAGCGCGACGCGCTCAAGGTCTGGACCATCCTCCTGGCGATCCTGACCTTCTCGCTGTCGCTGCTCGGCACCTTCCTGGTCCGCTCCGGCGTCCTGACCTCGGTCCACGCCTTCGCCACCGACCCGGCCCGCGGCGTCTTCATCCTCGGCATTCTCGTCGTCTTCGTCGGCGGCTCGCTGACCATCTTCGCCGCCCGCGCCGGCACGCTGACCAAGGGCGGCCTGTTCGCCCCGATCAGCCGCGAGGGCGCGCTGGTCTTCAACAATCTGTTCCTGACCGCCGCCTGCGCCGCCGTCTTCATCGGCACGCTCTACCCGCTGCTGCTCGAGGCGACCACCGGCGGCAAGATCTCGGTCGGCGCGCCCTTCTTCGAGATGACCTTCGGGCCCTTGATGCTGCCGCTGCTCCTCGCGGTGCCGATCGGCCCCTTCCTCGCCTGGAAGCGCGGCGATCTCCTCGCCGTCGCCCAGCGCCTCGCCGTGGTCTTCGTCCTCGCCATCGCGGCGATCCTCGTCACGTGGTGGAAGACCCGCGGCGGACCGGTGCTGGCGCCGCTCGGCGTCGGTCTGGCGATGTGGCTGACGCTCGGCGCGCTCGCCGAACTCGCCTTCCGGATCAAGCTCTTTTCCGAACCGGGCGTCGCCCTGCGCCGCGCCGTCGGCCTGCCGCGTTCGTCCTGGGGCACGACCCTCGGCCATCTCGGCCTCGGCCTGCTGCTCTTCGGCGTCGTCGCCGAGAGCGCCTGGAAGACCGAGCACGTGCTGGTGATGAAGCCCGGCGACACGCTGCAGGTCGCCCGCTTCGAGCTCACCCTCGCCGACCAGCGCGACGTGGCCGGCCCGAACTATGACGCCACCGTCGCCCGCTTCGTCGTGAAGGAAAACGGCCGCGAGGTCGCGGTTCTGGAGCCGGCCAAGCGCACCTACCGCACCCGCCGCATGCCGACCACCGAGACGGCGATCGCCACCTTCGACGGCTTCTCCCAGCTCTATCTGGCGATGGGCGAACCGCAGGGCGGCGGCGTCGCCATGCGCGTCTATTGGAAGCCGATGGTCCTCCTGATCTGGATCGGCTGCCTCGTCATGTCGCTCGGCGGCGCGATCTCGCTGACCGACCGGCGTCTGAGGATCGGCGCGCCGACCCGAGCCCGCGCGACGGCCGCCGTCGCCGCCCCCGCCGAGTGAGGGAGGACGCCATGTCCGTCACGCCGCTTCGCCGCCTCGCCCTCGCCGCCGCGCTCCTGGCGCCCTTCGCCGGGGCGGACGTCGCCCGCGCCGTCCAGCCCGACGAGATGCTCGCCGACCCGAAGCTCGAGGCCCGCGCCCGCGCGATCTCCGGCGAGCTGCGTTGCCTCGTCTGTCAGAACCAGTCGATCGACGACAGCGACGCGCCGCTCGCCAAGGATCTGCGCATCCTGGTGCGCGAGCGCATCGAGGCCGGCGACGACGACAAGGCGGTGAAGGACTGGCTGGTCGCCCGCTACGGCGAGTTCGTCCTGCTGCGCCCGCGCTTCGAGGCGCAGACGCTGATCCTCTGGCTCGCCCCCTTCGCCGTCCTCGCCCTCGGCGGCGTCGCGGCGTGGCGCACCCTGCGCCGTCGCGGGGCCGGCCGCTCGGTCGAAGCGCCGCTCACCGCGGAAGAGAAGGCGCGGCTCGCCGCGCTTCTCGGCGAGGAGCCGAGCGAGAAGGCGTGAGCGGGGAGGTCGAAGCAGGCGAGTGGTAGGCCACCGCCGAGGTCTTCCGGTCTGCGGCCGCACCCGACCCGAAGCGGACGTTCGGTCTGAGCGAGTCAATGGATTTAGAAATATTACCGGCCACCTCAAAAAACATCCGCAATCAGCCCTTTATCATAACTACAAAAAATCACAAAACGAGAATAATAAAATTATTACAACTCCAAATCTTTAGATGATTCAATTATTAAATTAAGCGGGAACTCTTTGGTTGGATAGTTTCTTGTTCCGTAATCGGTGAATTTGCCGCGATATCCGATTAGGGCAAAAATAACATTATACATTAATGTAGTTGTTCCGTTAATATGGTCAATTAATAATTGAAAATCCTTCGCTGCTTCGCTTCTCGGGGCCATTTCACTTGGGTGGATGTGCTTAGAGCGTATTTTCTTCCATGAAACAATATTTTCTCTCGCAACTAAGCCCTGATGCATTAGGTAGTTAAGCTTGTCTGATGGGCTTGTTGCGCTAAGCATACCAAGAAGCCCCTTCACTCGTGCCTTAAACTGGTTGAATTTTTCTTCCCTGCCAATGTAGTTGAGGATACATTCTTTTAGAAGACTTATATTTTTTAGCTCCTCACTATCTCTTTCAACCTCTATAAGGCTAACGATCCCCTCAACTGCAACGCAGAGACCAACTATCCATGCATCGATTGAGTTGGCACTAGCCTCGCAGGCGTTATGTAGATGATACGAGCAAGCATGCCATCGATTTCGTGGCGCCTTTTGGGTTATATAGTCGAGGTACAATTTAAATAAATTGAGCGAATCATCAATATAGCAATGATTCGCGCATGTGATGGGAGGGCAAAGCTGTGTATTTGCAGACCGCTTGATGGGTGAAGTAAGTTCGACCCAACTACGATGTCCGTCACTCCGCTCCAATACTCGCCATGAGACTGATTTCGCCAAAATAAATCGCAGTGCCTCCTGTATTCTTATATGGATATAGTCATCCAGACTATCGCCGGAATGAGCTTCAACGACAAATTCGTTGTCAAACTTTCTAAAAGTAAAATCACAATTATTTGTACTAAATTCTATTTTGTCAATGATACAAGGTATGTTTGCTTGTTCAAAAAAAATAATTCGCACAGAATGAGCTGGCTTTTGTGTATTCCATTCGGCCCGTAGCTCTGACACTCTGCCAATAATAATCGGCTTTCCTTCTGTTGGCCAACTCGCATCTATAAGAAATCGTTCCGCCTTCCAGGTGGTGCCATCTAAAGCGATAGCGAGAAGCTGGAAATAATCGCTTTCAGAAAAAATCTCTCCAGATTTTTTTGAAAAATCACGCCTAAGACAATCAGTCATGTTTGTATTGGTGTTACAACAGTATATTTTAAATTCGATCATTCCTTCTTCGTTTTGGTGAATATACCCCGTACCTTTATATTGAATCGGGGTATCTGTTCTCATCTGCGTAAGAGACATATCTATACAATCAATATCGAGTTTGCCTTTCTTAAAAGCGATCTCTAATTCATTTTTTGTCATCTTAAAAACCTTAAAATCACTGCCTCGTTGACGTCGTAATTACGACTAAAGATTCCTCGTCTCCCTCTCGATTTGCAAGAGTTTCGCTGCGTCGATGCACCGTTAACTTGCGCAATCGGTCGAGGCTCTGCCCATGCGTCCCGCTAGCGCAACCAGATGCATATGCATCAGTTTTTTCTACCTGCGCTCTGAAGGTACTTACGGCTTGGTGTCCGCTTCCGGCGCAAAGCCGTCGTCCCCCGTTCCCAACCTCGTGAGATTACCGATCTTTAATCCGTTCGACATGGCTCCGTAAGGGCCCGGATCCCATCTTCGACTGCATCGGCGGCGCTCCCCCCGGCCGCCCGACCCCCGCAGCGAACTCGATGGAAGATCCCCCGATGACCCGCTTCGAACAGAAACTCCGCGCCCCCGACGACCGCGCCCTGCGCCGCAAGGCGGTTCTCGCCGGCGGCGTCTCGCTCGCCGTGGTCGGCTTCCTCGCCGGCGTCCAGATCCTCGGCCAGACCCCCCCCGCCCGCGCCGAAGCGCCGGCCGCCTTTCCGAACATCCAGGCCTTCTCCTTCGCGCCGATCGTCGACCGGGTCCGTCCGGCCGTCGTCTCGATCCGCGTCAAGGGCGAGACCCCGGTGCGCGAGACCTTCTCCGAGACCTTCCCCGATCTGCCCGAGGGCGGCCCGCTCGACCGCTGGTTCCGCGAATGGGGCGGCCCGCCGCCGATGGGTCCCGGACAGGGCCGCGGCCCCGGCTTGCGCAAGGGTTGGCGTCACGGTCCCCGCACCGCCGGTCAGGTGATCGCGCAAGGGTCGGGCTTCATCATCTCGGCCGACGGCAAGGTGGTGACCAACTTCCACGTCGTGAAGGACGCCAGCGCCGTCACGGTGGTGACCGAGGACGGCGTCGAATATGACGCCAAGGTGGTCGGCGCCGACGAGAAGACCGACGTCGCGCTCCTGAAGATCCAGGGCGACAAGAAGGACTTCCCCACTGTCGCCTTCACGGCGAGCGACGTCCGCCCGGGCGACTGGGTGCTCGCCGTCGGCAATCCCTTCGGCCTCGGCGGTTCGGTCACCGCCGGCATCGTCTCGGCGCGCGGCCGCGAGATCGGCGCCGGCCCCTACGACGACTTCCTCCAGATCGACGCGCCGATCAATCGCGGCAACTCCGGCGGTCCGACCTTCGATCTGAAGGGCGACGTCGTCGGCATGAACACCGCGATCTATTCGCCCTCCGGCGGTTCGGTCGGCATCGGCTTCGCCATTCCCGCCGCGACCGTCCAGAAGGTCATCACCCAGCTCGAGACCGGCGGCGAGGTCGTGCGCGGCTGGCTCGGCGTGTCGATCCAGCCGATCGGCCGCGATCTCGCCGACGGCCTCGGCCTGAAGGAGGCGCGCGGCGCGCTGGTCGCCCAGATCCGCTCCGACACGCCGGCCGCCAAGGCCGGGCTCAAGGCCGGCGACGCCATTCTCGCCGTCGACGGCCGCAAGGTGAAGGACAGCCGCGACCTCGCCCGTCTGATCGCCGGCTATGCGCCGGGCGCCAAGGTCGACCTCACCGTCTTCCGCGGCGGGGCCGAACAGAAGCTCACCGTCGAACTCGGCCGCATGCCGAAGGACCTGGAGAAGGGGACCAACGCCCCCGACGACGGCGCGGCGGCGACCTCGGTCGACGATCTCGGCCTCGCCCTCGCCCCGACGTCCGAGGTCGGCGGCTCCGGCGGCGGCCTGACCGTCGTCGACGTCGACCCCACCGGCGTCGCCGCCCAGCGCGGCGTCAAGCAGGGCGACGTGGTGCTGGAGATCCAGGGCAAGACGGTCGCGACCGTCGCCCAGGTCGACGAGGTGCTCCGCGCCGCCAAGGCCGACGGCCGCAAGGCGGTGCTGCTGCGGCTGAAGTCGCAGGAGGGCGTGCGCTTCGTGCCGCTGCCGCTCGCCGGCAAATGATCGCCCCCCTCCGCCGGGGCGCGTGAAGATCCCCCCGGACGAGCCCCGCGTGCGCCGGTGGAGGTTCGGTCGGCGGCGGAGACGTCGGGTCTCCGTCGCCGACCTCTTTTCCGTTAGAGTGTCCCCCATGCGAATCCTCATCGTCGAAGACGACCGCGAAGCCGCGAACTATCTGGTCAAGGCCCTGAAGGAGGCCGGTCACGTCGCCGAACATGCGGCCGACGGCGACGACGGCGCCCATGCCGCCGCGACCGGCGGTTTCGACGTGGTGGTGATGGACCGGATGCTGCCCAAGCGCGACGGCCTGTCGATCGTCCAGGAGATGCGCGCCCGCGGCGACGAGACGCCGGTGCTGGTCCTCTCCGCCCTGGGACAGGTCGACGATCGGGTCGACGGCCTCAAGGCCGGCGGCGACGACTATCTCGCCAAGCCCTATGCGATCAGCGAGTTGCTCGCCCGCGTCGAGGCGCTCGCCCGCCGCCGTCGCCCCGGCGAGGTCGAGACCAGCTACCGCGTCGGCGACCTCGTCCTCGATCGGCTCTCCCACACCGTCACCCGCGGCGGCGAGGAGATCGTGCTGCAGCCGCGCGAGTTCCGCCTGCTCGAATATCTGATGAAGAACGCCGGCCAGGTGGTGACCCGCACCATGCTGCTCGAGAACGTCTGGGACTATCACTTCGACCCCCAGACCAACGTCATCGACGTCCACATGTCGCGCCTGCGCGCCAAGATCGACAAGGGTCAGGCGAAACCGCTGCTGCACACCGTGCGCGGCGCCGGCTACATGGTGCGCGAGGGCCTGAAGTGACCTCCGCCGCTCCCGCCGGCGATCGGTTCGCCGCCGTGCTGCGGCTGTTCCGCACGACGGCGGTGCGCCTGTCGTTGCTCTATCTCGTGGTCTTCACGGTCTTCTCCGTCTTTCTCGTCGTCGTCGTCACCCACGACGCGACCCGGATCCTGACCCTTCAGATTCACGAATCGATCGATGCCGACGTGGAAGCCCTGCAGGACCAGTATCGCCGCGGCGGTCTCGTCCGGTTGGTCTTCGCGCTGGAAGATCGCGCCCGTCGGCCCGACGCCGGGCTCTTCTACGTGGTCGACACGAGCGGCAATCCGATCGCCGGCAACGTCGCGGAACTGCCGCCCAACGCCGTCGCCGACGACGATCCCGACCCCCACCTTCTCGATTACCTTCGCTTCGAAGGCGGCAAGGAGACGCGCCACGTCGCGTTGGTGCGGGCCTTCGCGCTCGACAACGGCTTCCGCGTCCTGGTCGGCCGCGACATCGGCGAACGTGAGCGTCTGCGCGCCGTCTTCCGCAAGGCGTTCCGCTACGTCGCGGGCCTGATGGTGGTGATCGCCGGCCTGACCTGGTGGTTTCTGTCGCGCCGGGTGCTCGCCCGCATCGACGAGGTCTCGCACGCCTCGCGCCGCATCGTCGACGGCGATCTCTCCGGCCGCCTGCCGGTCTCCGGCTCCGGCGACGAGTTCGATCGCCTCGCGGTCGGCCTCAACGAGATGTTGGAGCGGATCGGCGAATTGATGGGCGGCGTCAAGGGCGTCTCCGACGCCATCGCCCACGATCTGAAGACCCCGCTCACCCGATTGCGCAACCGCGTCGAACAGGCGCTCTCCGACGACGATCCGGAAGCGCGGAGCGAGGCGCTGGAGGCGGCGCTCGACGAATCGAACGCACTCATCCGCACCTTCGATGCGCTCCTGATGATCTCCCGCGTCGAGGCCGGCCGCGCCGTCTCCGCCGCCGATCCGGTCGACGTCGCCGAGATCGCGCACGAGGTCGCCGAGCTCTACGAGCCGCTCGCCGAGGATGAAGGCGGCGGCCTCGTCGTCGAGGCCGAAGGACCGCTCGCGGTCCGCGGCAATCGCGAACTGATCGCGCAGGCGCTGACCAATCTCGTCGACAACGCGCTGAAGCACGGCCGCAGCGACGACCGCGCGCCGCGCATCACCCTCTCGGCGCGACGCGACGGCGGTAGGATCGTCCTCGCCGTCGCCGACGACGGCCCCGGCGTCGCGCCGGCCGACCGCGCCCGCATCTTCGAGCGCTTCACTCGGCTCGAGGCGAGCCGGACGACGCCCGGATCCGGCCTCGGCCTGGCGCTCGTCGCCGCCGTCGTCCGCCTCCACAAGGGCGAGATCGCGGTCGAGGACGCCGAACCCGGCCTGCGGATCGCGTTGCGTCTGCCGGCGGTGGCGTGAAACGCGATTCCGTCGCTTGCATCGGCTCCCGCGCCGTGATCGGTTCCTCTTCGCCGCGCTTCGCGAACGCCGCGCCGCGCGACGAGGAGGAGGATCTTTCATGTGTGAGAACTGCGAGGCGCGGCTCGGACGGCGCGCTTTTCTGGGGCTGGCGGGCGCGGTCGTGGCCGCGGCGGCGACCGGTTTCGAGGCGACCCCGGCGACCGCCGCCGGCGGTCCCAAGACCGAGCTGACCGCCGATCAGGCGCTCCAGAAGCTGAAGGCCGGCAACGCCCGCTATGTCTCCGACGCCCAGGTCTGCGCCGCCGATCTCGGCGGCCAGCGCCATCACGTCGCCGGCGGTCAGGCGCCCTGGGCGACGGTGCTCAGCTGCGCCGACAGCCGCGTGCCGCCGGAACTTCTGTTCGGCGGCCTCGGCCTCGGCGAACTCTTCGTGGCCCGCAACGCCGGCAACCTCGTCGACACCGGCGTGATCGGCACGATCGAATACGGCGCGGCCGTGCTCGGCGTGCCGCTGATCGTGGTGATGGGCCATCAGCGTTGCGGCGCCGTCGCCGCCGCCTGCGACGTCGCGGTGAAGAACGCCACCTTCCCCGGCTCGATCGGGGCGATGATCGAGCCGATCGTCCCGGCCGCGCTCGCGGTCAAGGACGCGCCCGGCGATCTCGTCGTCAACGCGGTCAAGGAGAACGCCAAGCGGACCGCGGCGCGTCTGATCGACCAGTCGGCGATCGTCGCGGGACTGGTGAAGGACGGCAAGGTGAAGGTCCTGCCGGCCTATTACGACCTCGATTCGGGCAAGGTCGAGTTCCTCGCCTGATCCGGCGCGTCGCGTCGCCCGTCTTCGACGATGGGCGACGCGATCGTTCGCGACGTGCGTAACCCCCCGTCTTGACCGCGCTTCCGCTTCGTCGTCTGGTTCGGCGAACCAGAAACGAGAACGACGAGGGGAGCAAGATGAGCGCGACGTCCGAGAGACCCGGCCCGCTCTTCTCCCGCATCGCCGTCGACGTCCGCCCACCGGACCGCAAGGCCGCGCATGCCGCGCTCGGCCGCGTCCTCGAAGGCGCGCGCGCCCAGGAGGGCGGCGCGGACCTCCTCGCGCTCCTCGACGCCGAAGCGCGGCTGAAGCCCTTCCTCGAAGGCGTCTTCGCCAATTCCCCCTATCTGACCGAACTCGCCGCCCGCGACCTCGCCCGGCTGACGCGCATCCTCGCCGCCGATCCGGCCGCCACCGTCGATCGTCTGGTCGGTGAAACCGAGGCGTTCGCCCTCGCCGACGAAGCCGCCGTGATGAGCGGCCTGCGCAAGGTCAAGCAGGAGGCGGCGTTGGCCATCGGCCTCGCCGATCTCGCCGGCTGTTGGGACGCGATGGAGGTCACCGGTGGGCTCACCCGCATCGCCGACGCGACGCTCTCCGCCGCCTGTCGCTATTGCCTGAAGGAGGCGGCCGGCCGCGGCAAGATCGACCTCGTCGATCCCGCCGATCCGGCGAAAGGGTCCGGCTGGATCCTGCTCGCCATGGGCAAGCACGGCGCCTTCGAACTGAACTACTCCTCCGACGTCGACCTGATCGTCTTCTTCGATCGCTCGGTCGCTCGCCTCGCCGACCCGGACGAGGCGGTCGACTTCTTCGTCAAGCTGACCCGGCGCATGGTCCGTCTGATGCAGGAGCGCACCGGCGACGGCTACGTCTTCCGCGTCGATCTGCGCCTCAGGCCCGATCCCGGCGCGACCCCGATCGCGATGAATCTCGACGCCGCCTTCCAGTACTACGAATCGATGGGCCAGAACTGGGAGCGCGCCGCGCTGATCAAGGCGCGGCCCTGCGCCGGCGATCTCCTCGCCGGCGAGGCGTTCGTCAAGGAGATCAGACCCTTCGTCTGGCGCAAGTATTTCGACTACGCGGCGATCGCCGACGTCCATTCGATCAAGCGCCAGATCCATGCGCACAAGGGCCACGGCGAGATCGCCGTCGCCGGCCACAACGTCAAGCTCGGCCGCGGCGGCATCCGCGAGATCGAATTCTTCGTCCAGACCCAGCAGCTGATCGCCGGCGGCCGCGATCCCTCGCTGCGCGGCCGCGGCACCCTCGCCATGCTCGCCCGTCTGGTCGAGACCGGCTGGATCGAGGCGCGCGTCCGCGACGAACTGACCGAGGCCTATCTCTTCCTCAGGAACGTCGAACACCGCATCCAGATGGTCGCCGACGAGCAGACCCACTGCCTGCCCGACGACGAGGCCGGCGTCGCCCGCATCGCCCGGATGATGGGCTTCAAGGGCCTGAAGGATTTCGCGCCCGCCCTGCGCCGGCGGCTGGAGACGGTCCAGTCGCACTACGCGCGCCTGTTCGAGAACGCCCCGGAGCTCTCCGCCGGCGTCGGCAATCTCGTCTTCACCGGCGATCAGGACGATCCCGGCACGCTCGAGACCCTGGCGAACCTCGGCTATCGCCGACCGAGCGACGTCACCGCCGCGATCCGCGCGTGGCACTTCGGCCGCTATCCGGCGACCCGCTCGACGGTGGCGCGCGAGCGGCTGACCGAGCTGACGCCGCTGCTCCTGCAGACGCTGGCCGAGACCGACGCCGCCGACGCCGCCTTCATCGCCTTCGACCGCCTGGTCTCGAAACTGCCGGCCGGCGTCCAGATCTTCTCGCTCCTCGTCTCCAACCCCTCGCTGTTGCGGCTGCTGGCCGAGATCATGGGGGCGGCGCCGAAGCTCGCCGAGACGATCGGCCGGCGGCCGCGCGTCCTCGACGCGCTGATGGATCCCGCCTTCTACGACGCCGTGCCCGACGCCGCCGATCTCGATCGCCGCCTGACCACCTCGTTCCAGGAGGCGCGCGACTTCGAGGAGGTGCTCGATCGCGCCCGCATCTTCGGCCAGGAACAGATGTTCCTGATCGGCGTGCGCGTCCTCACCGGCACGGTGTCGGCGGGGCAGGCGGGGCAGGCCTACGCGACGCTCGCCGGCGTCCTGGTGCGACGGCTGCTCGAGGCGGTCGAGCGTGAATTCGCCGTGGCGCACGGCCGCGTCGCCGGCGGCGCGGCGGCGGTGGTCGCCCTCGGCAAGCTCGGCGGTCGTGAGATGACCGCCTCTTCCGACCTCGATCTGATGCTGCTCTACGACTTCGACGAGACCTGCGAGGCCTCCGACGGGCCGCGGCCGCTCGCCCCCTCGCAATATTACATTCGCCTGACCCAGCGCCTCGTCGCCGCGCTCTCCGCGCCGACCGCGCAAGGGCTCCTCTACGAGGTCGACTTCCGCCTGCGCCCCTCCGGCTCCAAGGGGCCGATGGCGACGCGCCTCGCCGCCTTCGTCGACTATCACGCCCGCGAGGCCTGGACCTGGGAGGCGATGGCGCTGACCCGCGCCCGCGTCGTCGCCGGACCGCCCGCCTTTGCGGCCCGCGTCGAAGCCGCGATCCGCGATGCGCTCGCCCGGCCGCGCGACCCGGCGAAACTCACGGCCGACGTCGTCGAGATGCGCGATCTCATCGCCGAAGAGAAGGGCGCCGACGACCCCTGGGACATCAAACAGGTGGCCGGCGGCCTCGTCGACGTCGAATTCGTCGCCCAATGGCTGATGCTGTCGCACGGGCCGGCGGATCCCGCGCTGTTTTCGTCGAATACGCTGGAGGCGCTCGATCGACTGATGTCGGCGGGACGCCTCGCGGTCGCCGACTTCGACGAACTCGCCCGCGCCCTGCGTCTCTATCAGGGGCTGACCCAGACGTTGCGTCTGGCCAACGACGGGCGCTTCCGGCCCGAGGAAGCGCCGCGCGGCCTGCTCGACCTGCTCGCCCGCGTCGGCGAGCTGCCCGACTTCTCGACCTTGGCCGCCCATCTCGCCGAGACCGAGAAGGCCGCTCACGACGTCTACCTGCGTCTCCTCGGACGCGGTCGGAAACGTCGCGGCCATACATGAACGAAGCTTAATCCGCCGCCCATTTCGCCGAAAGGTGAAGCCTCCTAGTCTCGGCTCCGAAGTGAGGGAGTGGACCGCGCCCGCCCCCCCCGACCGGCGCGCTGCCTCACGATGGAGAGACGAGATGAAGACCCTGAGCAAGATCCTGATCGGCGCGAGCCTTCTGGCGGTGACCGCCGGCGGCGTCGCCTGGGCGCGCGGCCCGATGCAGGGCTGCGGCGCCTGGGGCGGCCCGATGATGGGCGGCCCGATGGGCGGCCCCATGGCCGGTCCGATGATGGGCGGTCCGATGGGTGGCCCGATGAAGGATGCGATGATCGAGAAGATCTTCGCCGCCCTCGATGCGAACAAGGACGGCGTCGTCACCCTCGACGAGGCGATGAAGCTCGTCGACGAGCGCTTCGACAAGATCGACGCCAACCACGACGGCGTCATCGACAAGGCCGAGGTCGAGACCTGGATCGGCCGCCGCGCGCCCGAGACGATGGTCAAGGCCTTCCTCGACCGCCACGATCTCGACGGCGACGGCAAGATCACCAAGGCCGAGTTCGAGAAGCCCTTCAAGAAGCGCTTCGCCCTCTACGATCGCAACGACGACGGCAAGGTGACGATGGAGGAGGCCAAGCTCGCCGGCCCGATGGGCGGCATGGGCATGGGCTTCCACGGTCCCCGTCACGGCGGCCATCGCGGCTGGGGTATGATGGGCCCGGGCGCCGGCTGGAACATGGACGGCTTCGGCCCGATGGCCGGCCCCATGGGTGGCCAGATGGGCCCGATGAGCGGCCAGCCGCCGGTCGCTCCGCCGCAGGCCGCGCCGGCCAAGTGAGCCGAGGCGCGTGAGGAATGCGGACGGCGCCGAGAGCGATCTCGGCGCCGTCTTCGTATCGTGCGGGTGCGGCGTCAGGCGGCGTCCGTTTCCGTCGGATCGGCGGCGCGGCGCGCGAAGGTCAGCGTCACCGTGGTGCCGACGCCCTGCGTCGAGGCGATCTCCATCCGTCCGCCCTGCAATTCGACCAGACTGCGCGCGATCGCCAAACCCAGCCCGGAACCCTTGTGCGACTTGGTGAACTGGTTCTCGACCTGAACGAAGGGCCGGCCGAGCGAGGCGAGATGATCGGGCGGAATGCCGATGCCGGTGTCGACGATGGCGATGACGACGGCGTGCGTCGCCGCGTCGCGACGCGCTTCGAGCGACACCTCGCCTCCTTCCGGCGTGAACTTGATCGCGTTCGACAGGAGATTGAGCGCCACCTGCTTCAGCGCCCGCCGATCGCCGACGATCGTCAGGCCCGGCTCGACCTTCGGCTCCAGCACGAGATGTTTCTCGTCGGCGGCATGCGCGAGGATGCGGCCGGCCTCCGCCAGGATCTCGTCGAGCGGAACGGTCTCGCAGGCGAGCTCCATGCGTCCCGCCTCGATCTTCGACATGTCCAGGATGTCGTTGATCACGTTGAGCAGGAACAGGCCGGAATCGTGGATGTCGCGGCTGTATTCGGCGTATTTGTCCACCCCGAAGGCGCCGAGCATCCCGCCCTGGCTCATGATCTCCGAAAACCCGATGATCGCGTTGAGCGGCGTCCGAAGCTCGTGGGAGATGTTGGCGAGAAAGTCCGACTTGATCTTGTTGGCCTCCTCGGCGCGAACCTTCTCCTCGGAATATTTCTCGGCGAGCTCGACCAGCTGTTGCGCCTGGATCTCCAGCTTGCGGCGCGAGGCGCGCAGGTCGAGGACCGTGCCCATCAGCCGCTTTTCGCTTTCGACCAGCTTCTCCTCGTGCCGCTTCAGCGGCGTGATGTCGGTGCCGACCGAGACGAAGCCGCCGTCCTTGGTCCGCCGTTCCGAAATCTGCAGCCAACGGCCGTCTTCGATCTCCGCTTCGAACGACGAGGAGCCGTCCTCCGCCGCCGCGCCGTCGGCGAGCGGTTGGCGCACAACCGGCTGCCGCGCCGCCTTCATCACCTCGGCGTAGGGCGCGCCCGGGCGAATGTCGCGATCGGCGAGATCGTGCATCTGCTGGTACTTCGAATTGCACATCACCAGCCGGTTGTCGGCGTCCCACAGCACGAAGGCTTCCGAGATCGTTTCGATCGCGTCTCTGAGGCGCAGGTCGGCGGCGACCGTGGTCTCGACCAGCCGACGATGCTCGGTGATGTCGGCGGCGATGCCGACGAGATGGCGCGAGCCGGTCTCGGTGCGCTCGACCACTTCGGCGCGGACCCGGAACCACAGCCAGGATCCGTCCGACCGACGCATCCGGAACGCCTTGTCGAGCGTGTGGATCGCGCCGGAGGCGAGGCCGTTGGCGAAGGCGACGAAGTCGACGTCTTCCGGGTGGACCAACCGGGCGACGTCGCCGAAGCCGATCAGGCCGGCGGCGCTGTCGAGCCCGAGCATTTCGAACATCGAGGCCGACCAGTAGAAGCGGCCGCGCGCCAGATCCCAGTCCCAGAAGCCGCAACGGCCGCGCCGGAAGGCGGTCTCGGTGCGCTGCGCCGTCAGCGAATAGAGCGCGTCGGCGGCGTTGGCGCGGATCACCTGGGCGAAATAGGCGTATGTCAACACCAGCAGGATGACGGCGGTGAAGGCGAACAACGTCATCGTGGTGCGCAGGTTGCGCCGCCAGTCGTCGTAGATCCGATCTTCCGGCTGAAACACCGCGACTGAGCCGACGTTGTTGTCGATGTGATGGACGGTGGCGATCGCCCTGCGTCCGTCGAAGAGCGTCAGCGTCACCGCGCCGGCCTTGGCGCCGAAGGTGGTGATCGGCTGCGCCGTGCCGAAGACGTCGGTGAGGAGCCGCTCCTCGAACCCGGGCAGGGCGGGGCGGGCGAGGCGGATGCGGCCGTCGCCGTCGGCGAACAGGATCTGCCGACCCTCGCCGGTGGCGTGTTCCGGCAGCACGTCCTCGACCAGCGGGCGGGTGACGGTCGCCCAACCGTCGGTGGCGAGACGGTCCTCGACCCGGCCGATCTGACCGGCCAGCGTCGCGGCGATCAGTTGGACCTCGTCGCGCGCGCCGTTCTCGAGCGCCTGCCGCGTCTCCAGAATGCCGACCAACCGCGTCAGCGCCATCACCGCGACGAAGGTGACGATCAGCACCGGGATCGAGCGGCGCAGCCAGGGTTCGGCGCGCAGCACCTGCCGATAGGTCGGGCTCGCGAGGAGATGGGCATGGCCCTCGATCTTCGGTCGCCCGACGAACGAGGACCAGGCGAACGGAATCCATGCGTACGCACGGGCAGACGAAGCCTGCTCCATGTCGGGGACCCCCCGGTCGTTTCGAGATGGACGGAAACGGCGGATACCCCCACGCGCCGCTCCGAATCACGTTCATTTGAATCGAGGCGAATCGGGATGTCCAGAGGGAGCATCCCGTATCCGAGAGGTTTCGCCGCAGTTCAGCCGAGCGAGCGTTCGGCGATGTCGGCGACGTCGCGCGACAGCCCCGCCGCGGCGGCGACCCGCTTCAGTTCGGCCTCCGCATAGGCGCGTCGCCGCGGCTCCAGCGAGCGCCACGAGCGGAAGGTCGACAGCAGCCGCGCGGCGACCTGCGGATTGATCCGGTCGAGCTCGAGCACCTTGTCGGCGACGAAGGCGAAACCGGCCCCGTCGGCGCGGTTGAACTGGGTCTGGTTGCCCGAGGCGAAGGTGGTGATCAGCGCCCGCACGCGGTTCGGATTGGTGATCGAGAAGGAGGAGTGCAGGGTCAGCGTCCGGACCCGGTCGAGAGCCCGCGCGATCGGCGCGGTCGCCTGCACCATCAGCCACTTGTCGATCACCAAGGGATCGTCGGCGAAGCGGTCGTGGAAGTCGGCGAGGAGCTCTTCGGCGTCGGGCAGGTCGCCTGCCACCGCGATCGTCAGCGCCTGCAGCCGATCCGTCATGTTGTCGGCCTGCGCATAGGCCTCGCCGACCAGCGCCGCATCGCCGGCCCGCGCCAAGAGCTCCAGCGCGGCGTTGCGCAGCGCCCGGCGTCCCGCCGAGGCGGCGTCCGGCGAGAACGGTCCCTGCGGCGCGAAGCGCTCGCGCAGATCGGCGAATACGGCGCGTCCCGCCGTGGCGAGCGTCCCGCGCAGACGTTCGCGCGCCGCCAGGATGGCGTCCGGATCGACGTCGACGGCGATCTCCCGCGCCACGTCCGCTTCCGTCGGCAGGCCGACCGCCAGGGCGCGGAAGTCCGGATCGAGCGTCTCGTCGGCGGCGGTCGTCACGATCGCCTCGACGATGCGTCGGTCGAAGACCGGCGTCTCGCCCCTGCGGATCGCCGTCGTCGCTTCGATCAGACCGCGCGTCGCCAATCCCTGGATCGCCTGCCAACGATTGAAGGGATCGGCGTCGGCGGCGGCGAGAAAGGCCTGATCCGCGGCGTCGAGCGACGTGCTCAGCCGCACCGGCGCGGAAAAGCCCCGCAACAGCGACGGCGTCGGCCGCGCCGCGAGCCCTTCGAACACGACCTCGTGCCGCGCGTCTTCGAGCAGCAGCACGTCGCCCGTCACCGAGGCTCCGGTTATGCGCGATGCATGCATGTCCGAGCCGTTCGGGCCGACCAGCCCGAAGCGGATCGGGATCGGCACGGGCTGTTTCATCGGCTGGCCCGGCGTCGCCGGCGTGGTCTGGTCGAAGACGATCGTCAGGCGTCCCTGCGCGGCGTCCCAGGCGATCTGAGCGATCACCTCGGGCGTGCCGGCCTGGGTGTACCAGCGCATGAAGCCGGAGAGGTCGCGCCCGCTGGCTTCGGCGAAACAGGCGAGGAACTGCTCGATGGTGGCGGCCTCGCCGTCGTGCCGCGCGAAATAGAGGTCCATGCCGGCGCGGAAGCCCGCCTCGCCGAGCAGGGTCTTCAACATCCGGACCACCTCGGCGCCCTTCTCGTAGACGGTCGCCGTGTAGAAGTTGTTGATCTCCTTGTAGACGTCCGGCCGGACCGGGTGGGCGAGGGGGCCGGCGTCCTCGGGGAACTGGTGGCTCTTCAGGAGCCGCACGTCGGCGATCCGCTTGACCGCCCGCGAGCGCTGGTCGGCCGAGAACTCCTGGTCGCGGAAGACCGTCAGGCCCTCCTTCAGGCAGAGCTGGAACCAGTCGCGGCAGGTGATGCGGTTGCCGGTCCAGTTGTGGAAATATTCGTGCGCGATGACGCCTTCGACATGGGCGTAGTCGGCGTCCGTCGCCGTCTTCTGGCTGGCGAGCACGTATTTGTCGTTGAAGACGTTGAGGCCCTTGTTCTCCATCGCGCCCATGTTGAAGTCGCCGACCGCGACGATCATGAACACGTCGAGATCGTACTCGCGCCCGAACGCCTCCTCGTCCCAGCGCATCGAGCGCTTCAGCGCGTCCATCGCGTAGCCGGCCTTCTCGCCGCGCCCGGCCTCGACGAAGATCCTCAGCGCCACCTCGCGGCCCGACATCGTGACGAACCGGTCTTCGACCACGTCGAAGGTCCCGGCGACCATGGCGAACAGGTAGGACGGCTTCGGGAAGGGGTCGCGCCAGATCGCATAGTGGCGATCCGTGCCGGCGATCTCGCCCGCCTCGATCGGATTGCCGTTCGAGAGCAGCGAGCGGGCGAGCGCCTTCGGCGCTTCGATCCGTGTCGTGTAGACGGCGAGCACGTCCGGCCGATCGTAGAAATAGGTGATGCGGCGGAACCCTTCCGCCTCGCACTGGGTGCACCAGTTGCCCGAGGACCGGTAGAGACCCATCAATTTGCGGTTCTCGGCCGGCCGTTGCCGCGTCGTGATCGCGAGGACGAAACCTTCGGCCGGCGGCGTCTTCAGAACGAAGCGGTCCGGCGTGACCTCATAGGCCGAGGGCGGGAGGACGACGCCGTCGAGCCTCGCCTCGACGAAGACGAGTTCGTCGCCGTCGAGCACCAGCGGCGCGCCGGCCGGCGTGCCGTCGCGCGGCGCGAGCGCCGTCTCGGCGACGACGGTGGCGACCTCTTCCGAAAGTTGGAAGTCGAGGCGGACGCTCTCGATGCGATAGGGCGTGGCGGCGTAGTCGACGAGGCGGACGACGTCCGTCTCGACCGTTGCGGTATTCGAATGCATGTCGCGCCGTCCCCTCAGATCGCCCGACGGCCGGCGGCGGTCGGAACGATCTCGATAGCTCAACTCGATGCTCCGCACCATGGAACTCGCCGCGCCGCGGTGTCGTTGATGTCGATCATGAAAGACTGCGATCGGTTCGCAGCAGGGCTGGACGGATCTTCATGGATCGTTTATGTATGACGAATTATGATAATCGTCAGTACATAGTGATGACATTCCAGCTGGACACGAACGGTCCGCCCATCTCTGGAGATCCGACGTGACGGCGCATCCTCCTCCCGACGCGATCGACACCCGCACGCGGATCCTCGAGGTCGCCGAGCGGCTGTTCCGCCACTACGGCTACGACAAGACGACGGTCGCCGACATGGCCCGCGAGCTCGGCATGTCGCCGGCCAACGTCTATCGCTTCTTCGGTTCGAAGATCGAGATCGTCGAGGCGATCGCCGGGCTCATGTTCGAGGAGCGCCATCGCGTCAATCTTGCGATCCTGAACGGGGAGGGTACGCCGTCCGAGCGTCTCCGCCGTTTCTTCGTCGAGAACCATCGCCTGTCGGTCGAGACCTTCACCAGCGAGCGCAAGGTTCACGACATCGTCGAAGTGGCGATGACGCAGAACTGGTCGTCGATCGAAGATCATCTCGCACAGTTCGCGAGCGTCATCGAAGATCTCATTCGCCAGGGCAACGCCTGCGGCGAATTCGATGTCGCGGAGACCCGTCGCGCCGCGATCTGCGCTCGGCAGTGCTTCGTCTCGATGATCCACCCCTCGTTGATCGTCCAGTGCGCCGACGACCACGAACGCGCCGACGCCGAAGAACTTGCCGACTTCATCATCCGCTCCCTGCGCCGCCGGTGACCCCGAGGGTCGCTTCGCCTCGCCGACCGAATTCGAGAGGACGTCTCATGTTCACCGCGCCGCGCACCTTCGCCGTCGTCGCCGTCGCGCTCCTGGCGCTCTCCGCCTGCAAGGAGGAGAAGAAGATCGAGGGCGGCGAGCCGATCCGCCCGGTTCGCACCCTCACCGTCGCCGCCGACGCCGAGACGCGCACGCTGCGCTATTCCGGCTCGGTGCGAGCCCGGGTCGAGACCGCGCTCGGCTTCCGCGTCCCCGGCAAGATCGTCGAACGCCTCGTCGACGTCGGCCGCCGCGTCGAGGCCGGTCACGTCCTCGCCCGGCTCGATCCGACCGACCTCAAACTCTCGTTGCAGACGGCGGAGGCCAACGTCGCCGCCGCCCGCGCCCGCGTGAAGGTCACCGACGACGCCCGCGGTCGCGCCCGCGCCCTCAACACCAAGGGTTTCATGGCCGATTCGAGCCTCGATCAGGCCGATCTCGCCTTCGATCAGGCCAAGGCGGCGCTGGAAGCCGCGGTCTACGCCCGCGACCAGGCCGCCAACCAGATCGACTACGCCGACCTCAAGGCCGACGCCGACGGCATCGTCACCGAGATCCGCGCCGACGTCGGTCAGGTCGTCGCCGCCGGAACTCCGGTCGTCACCCTCGCCCGCGACGACGAGAAGGAAGTGGCGATCGCGGTTCCGGAACAGGACGTCGTCCGCTTCCGTCTCGATCAGACCGTCTCCGTCCGCTTCTGGGCCGAGCGCGACCTCGTCCTCGCCGGCCGGGTCCGTGAGATCGCCGGTTCGGCCGACGCCGCCTCCCGCACCTATGCGATCCGCGTCGGCTTCTCCGACGACGCCCGCGTCCGCCTCGGCATGACCGCCACCGTCGAAGCGGTCGTTCCCGTCTCCGAGGGCGCCATCGTCGTTCCGGCGTCCGCGCTCGCCGGCGAGCCGGGCAAGACGCGCGTCTGGGTGGTCGACCCTGCCGCCGCGACGGTCGCCCCCCGCGACGTCACGCTCGGCGCGGTCGCGCCGGAGGGCGTGCGCATCCTCTCCGGCCTCGCCCCCGGCGACGTCGTCGTCACCGCCGGAACCCAGTTCCTGACCCCCGGTCGCAAAGTGCGTCTCGACGCGCCCGTCGAAGCCCAGGCCGCGCCCGCCCACTGAGCGCGCTCCCCTCGCCGCGTCCGTCGATCGCTCACCGGAAGGTACTGCCGATGCTCCGCTCCTCCGCGCCCGGTCAGGGCTTCAACCTTTCGCGTTGGGCCATCCGTCACGCCCATCTGACGCGCTTCTTCTTCGCCCTGGTGGTCATCGCCGGCGCCTTCTCCGTGCTCAATCTCGGCCAGAAGGAAGACCCCGACTTCACCTTCCGCGTCATGGTGGTGCAGGCGGTGTGGCCCGGCGCCAGCCTGGAGGAGATGCAGGATCAGGTCGTCGACAAGATCGAGCGCAAGCTCCAGGAGACGCCCGGCCTCGAATACGTCAAGTCCTACACTCGCGCCGGCTCCGCCGTGGTGATGATCAACATCCGCGGCGACGTCTTCGGCCGCGACGTCACCGACGCCTTCTATCAGGTCAGGAAGAAGATCTCGGACATCTCGTCGTCTTTCCCGGCCGGCGTGCTCGGTCCCTACTTCAACGACGAGTTCGGCGACACCTACATCGCCCTCTACGCCTTCACCGGCGACGGTTTCGCCTATCCCGACCTGAAGGCCTTCGCCAAACGGGCCCGCGACGCGGCGCTGCGCATTCCCGGCATCGAGAAGGCGCAGATCCTCGGCGATCAGGACGAGAAGATCTTCATCGACGTCGCCTCCAAGACCTTGGCCGAACGCGGAATCTCGGTCGCCTCGATCGCCGACGCCCTCGCCCAGCAGAATTCGATGACCGCCGCCGGCCGCGTCGAGACCGGCGTCCGCTCGATCCGCATCGCCGTCGACGGCACGCTGAAGACGCTCGACGATCTGCGCGAACTGCGCATTCGCGCCGGCGCGGAGGTCATCCGCCTCGGCGACGTCGCCACCATCTCCTCCGGTCTGATCGACCCGCCGGACCGGCTCTTCCGCTTCCAGGGCCGCGACGCGGTCCTGCTCGGCATGGTCATGAACAAGGGCGGCAACGTCACCAAGATCGGCGAAGAGCTGACCGCGACCATGGCCCACGTCCAGTCGAACCTGCCGATCGGCGCGGAGATCGGCCGCATCTCCGATCAGCCCGACGTCGTCGCCCATTCGATCGACGAGTTCTTCGAGGCCCTGATCGAGGCGCTCGCCATCGTCTTGGCGGTCTCCTTCCTGTCGATCGGCTGGCGCGCCGGCCTGGTCGTGGCGATCACCATTCCGACCGTGCTCTGCGCGACCTTCCTGGTGATGGACGTGATGGGCATCGATCTCCAGCGCATCTCGCTCGGCGCGCTGATCATCGCCCTCGGCCTGCTCGTCGACGACGCCATGATCGCCGTCGAGATGATGGAGCGCAAACTGGAGGAGGGCCTAGACAAGGTCTCCGCCGCCTCCTTCGCCTACACCTCGACCGCCTTCCCGATGCTGACCGGCACCCTGGTGACGACCGCCGGCTTCATCCCCGTCGGCTTCGCCAAGTCGACCGCCGGCGAATACGTCAATTCGTTGTTCTGGGTGGTCGGCATCGCGCTTCTGACCTCCTGGGTCGCCGCGGTCTATTTCACGCCCTGGATCGGCAACATGGTGCTGAAGGCGCGGCCGCACGCCGGCGAGCATCGCGACGCCTTCGACGGCCGCTTCTACCGCGCCCTGCGCGCCGTCATCGCCTGGAGCGTCGGCCATCGCTTCGTCGTGCTGGCGCTGACGCTGGTCGCCTTCGTCGTCGGCGTCATGGGCTTCAAATACGTGCCCAAGAGCTTCTTTCCCGAATCGACCCGGCTCGAGCTGCTCGTCGACCTCTGGTTCCCCGAAGGGACCGGCATCGCCGAGACCAGCGCCCAGGCGCGCGAGATCGAGAAGAAGATCATGGCCGATCCCGATCAGGCCTATGTCGCCGCCTTCGTCGGCGAAGGCGCGCCGCGCTTCTATCTCCCGCTCGACCAACAGCTGCGCAATCCGAATTTCGCCGAGCTCCTGGTGGTCTCCAAGGATCTCGCGGCGCGCGAGCGTCTGGTCGCCAAGATCCGCGCCATGGTCGCCGCCGATCATCCCTCGATCCGCTTCAAGGTCGACCGCCTGTTCAACGGCCCGCCGGTCGGCTGGGCGGTTCAGATGCGCGTCACCGGCCCGGATCGCGCCGAGACGCGGCGCATCGCCGATCGGGTGAAGGAGGCCTTCCGCGCCGAGCCGCTGGTCTCGACCGTCCACGACGACTGGCTGGAAGCGGTTCCCGCGCTGCGTCTCGTCGTCGATCAGGATCGCGCCCGCGCCCTCGGCGTCACCTCTCAGAGCATCCGCCAGACGCTCCAGGGCGCGCTCTCCGGCCTGCCGATCGGCGAATATCGCCGCGGCGACGAGACCGTCTCGATCGTCGTGCGCGAAGGCGGCGATCGCCGCGATCTCCTGACCGCGGTCGAGGAGACCTACGTGACGACGGCGACGGGGCGGTCCGTGCCGATGTCGCAGGTCGCCCGCGTCGCGCCGGTGATGGAGCCGGGCGTCGAATGGCGGCGCAATCGCCTGCCCTCGATCACGGTGCGCGCCATCCTACCCGACGGCGTGCCCTCCAACGACGTCACCCAGCGCATCTACGACAATCTGAAGCCGCTCCGCGACGGCCTCGCCCCCGGCTATGCCATCGAGATGCAGGGCGCGGTGGAGGAATCGGCCAAGAGCCAGGCCTCGATCAACGCCAAGGCGCCGATCATGATCCTCGTCATGATGGTGCTTCTGATGATCCAGCTGCAGCACTTCGGCAAGACGATGCTGGTCTTCATGACGGCGCCGCTCGGCCTGATCGGCGCGTCGGCGGCGCTGTTGCTGACCCAGTCAGCCTTCGGCTTCGTCGCCATCCTCGGCGTCATCGCGCTCGCCGGCATCATCATGCGCAACTCGGTCATCCTGATCGACCAGATCGACCAGGACATGGCCGCCGGCCACCATCCCTGGCGGGCCACCATCGAGGCGGCGGTGCGCCGCTTCCGCCCGATCATGCTGACGGCGGCCGCCGCGGTGCTGGCGCTGATCCCGATCGCCCAGTCGGCGTTCTGGGGGCCGATGGCCTACGCCATGATGGGCGGCATTCTCGCCGCCACCGTGCTGACCATTCTGGTTCTGCCGGCCGCCTTCGCGGTCGCCTTCCGGATCCGTCGGCCCGTCGAGCCGGACCTCGAGCACCGGCTCGCCGAAGGCGCGTCGGTCGAAATCGCCTTCGTCGAACGCGACGAGGCCGGCGAGGGAAAGGTCGGCGCGGCCGAATGAGGCCGGCTCAGCGCACCGGCGGTCCGTCGGAGCGACGCGTTTCGAGCGTCGGCCGCCACAGCGGCCGGATGGCGGCCAGACGTCGATCCCGCTTCGCCACCAGGACGTCGACGGCGTGGCGAGCCATGTCCTGGATCGGCGAACAGACCACCGTGGTCGCCGGCGACCATTGCCGCAACGCCGGGCTGTCGCCGTAACCGATCACCGAGACGTGCCGCCCGACCACCAGCGGTCCGTCCGCCAGACCGCTCAGACCGCCGATCGTCATCCGGTTGTTGAGGAAGACGAGGGCGGTCGGCGGCGGCGCGGCGGCCGCGACGAGACCTTCGACGGCCTCACGCGCGCCGCCTTCGGTCGATGTGGCGGCGATCGTCGAGAAGCCCAGCCCGAGCGCGGCGGCCTGCCTTTCGAGATGCTCCAGACGCGACTTGGCGAAGTCGAATCCCTCGCGCGGGCCGATGGCGACGAACCCGGTGTGGCCGAGCTCGGCCAGCCGGCGGCACACCAGCCGAGCCGCCTCCGCCTCGTCGATCCCGACCGCCGAGGCGTCCGGATGATGGGACGGATCGGCTTCGAGCAGGACGTAGGGCAATCCCGTCCGCTCCATCGTGTCGATGCGCGGATCGTCGATGAGCGGCCGCACCAGCAACATGCCGTCGACGCGCCGCTCCTGAGCCGCCCGGCGAAAGGCCTTGGATTCGACCGACCGTTCGTCGAGCCCCCCCTTGGCCTCGCCGAAGGGCAGAAGCAACAGGTCCTGATCGAGCTCGGCCAGCCGCTCCCAGGCGCCGTTGAAGCCGGCCGCCAGATAGGAATCGCCGAAGGCGTCGGAACCGGAGGGAACGGCGACGCCGATCGAATCGGTCCGTCCCTTCTGCAGGCGGCGCGCCGTCGCGTTGGGCACGTAGCCGATGCGCTCGGCCTCCGCGCGGACCCGCCCTCGCGTCGTCGGGGCGACGTCGTCGTAGTCGGCGAGCGCTCGCGACACCGTCGTGATGCTCAGGTCAAGAGCCGCCGCTATCTTCCGCAGAGACATGTTGCTCCGCCCCGCGTCGTGTCTACGCCGACATATCCCCTACCATGATCTTACGCTCCCATCCGGCGATCCGAAAGTCGCTCGTCTCGGAGCGTCGCGTTCGATCGAGAGCGGTTCCGGCGGTGGCGTCGGAGTAATCCGAGCGCATCGACACGGGCCGACGCCCCTTCGGATCGATCGACGCGCGCAGGGCGCAGGCCGCGACGACCCCGTTTTCCCCACTTTCGCCGCCGGCGCCCCGGCATCGCCCGAGCCTCGGCCGCGATGCGGCCAGACCGCCGTCGGAACCGAGGTCGAAGAGGCGACCGCGTGCTCGCCGGGGTCGATTCCGCGACGATTTGTCTTATCCGGGCGTTCAGCAGGCGAACGTCGCCTTCCCGGACCGTCGCACCGTGGGGAAACGCGCGCGCTCGACCGTTGACGGGCGGGCCCGGCTGAGTGTCTATCGGTTGCGAGAGCAGTGACGACGCCCATCGAGGCGTCCCCGATGAGCGAAACCGGAGATCTCCCATGGCCGTCACCCGTCAAGCCGTTCTCGAAGCCCTCGGCGACATCGCCGGCCCGGACGGCGTGACCCCGCTGCCGAATTCGGGCGCGTTGTCCGATGTCGTGATCGACGGCGGCAAGGTCTATTTCTCGATCGCCGTCGACCCGGCCCGCGCCGAGGAGATGGAGGGTCTGCGCAAGGCCGCCGAGATCCACGTCGCCGACCTCGACGGCGTCGAGGCGGTGATCGCCACCCTGACCGCCGAACGCCCCGCCTCGGCCGCCGCCGCGCCGGCCGCGCAGCCGGCCCGTAAGACCAACGAGAACCAGGGCGCTCTGCCCGGCGTCCGTCACATCGTCGCCGTCGCCTCCGGCAAGGGCGGCGTCGGCAAGTCGACGACGGCCGCCAACTTCGCCCTCGGCCTCGCGGCGCTGGGTCTGAAGGTCGGTCTGCTCGACGCCGACATCTTCGGCCCCTCGGTCCCCAAGCTCTTCGGCCTCGGCGGCGCTCAGCCGGCGCTGCGCGACCAGAAGCTGGTGCCGATCGAGAAGGACGGCCTGCGGCTGATGTCGATCGGCTTCCTCGTCGACGAGGACGCGCCGATGATCTGGCGCGGCCCGATGGTGATGAGCGCCGTCACCCAGCTGCTGCGCGACGTCGACTGGGGCGTGCTCGACGTCCTCGTCGTCGACATGCCGCCCGGCACCGGCGACACTCAGCTGACGCTCGCCCAGCAGGTGCCGCTCGCCGGCGCGGTGATCGTCTCGACGCCGCAGGACCTCGCCCTGATCGACGCCCGTCGCGGCGTCGCCATGTTCCAGAAGGTCGACGTGCCGATCCTCGGCGTCGTCGAGAACATGTCCTACTTCGTCTGCCCGAACTGCGGCACGCGCCACGACGTCTTCGCTCACGGCGGGGCCCGTGCGGAAGCCGAGAAGCTCGGCGTGCCCTTCCTCGGCGAGATCCCGCTGACCATGGCGATCCGCGAGGGCTCCGACGGCGGCCGTCCGATCGTCGTCGCCGAGCCGGACGGCGTCCATGCGAAGATCTATCGCGACATCGCCGGAAAGGTTCTCGCCACGCTCGACGGCCCGGCCGCCGCGCCGGCGCGGGCGCGGCCGCGCATCGTGATGGAGTGAGGCCTCGATGACGGCGCGGCCGCCCGCCGATCCCTCCGCGCCTGCGGGCGCGAGCCGGCGCGCGGCCGTCCGCCACGACGCCGGCGCCGTTCGCGCCGGCGAGGAGACGGTCGCCGACGAGACGCCGGTGGCGCTCGTCTACAACGGCCACCCCTTCGCGGTGATGATGGCGACCCCGGCCGATCTCGCCGACTTCGCCCGTGGCTTTTCGCTGACCGAAGGCGTCGTCGAACGGATCGACGAGATCCTCGGCGTCGAGATCGTCGAGGTCGCGCGCGGTCGGGAAGTCCGGATCGCCGTCGTCGAGGCGCGGGCGCTGGCGTTGCGCGCCCGCTCTCGCGCGCTCGCCGGCCGCACCGGCTGCGGTCTGTGTGGGGTCGAACAGATCGCGGAGGCGTTGCGGCCGGTGGCGCGGCCGGCGTCGATCGCCCGTTTCTCCGCCGCCGCCCTACGCGCGGCGATCGCTGCTTTTTCCGGTGGCCAGTGCCTCAACGCCGCGACCGGGGCGACCCACGCCGCCGCCTTCGCCGCCGCGGACGGGCGGATCCTGCTGCTGCGCGAGGACGTCGGCCGCCACAACGCCGTCGACAAGCTCGTCGGCGCGATGGCGGCGGCCGGGCTTCGCGGCGGCGACGGCTTCTTCGTCGTCTCCAGCCGGTGTTCCTACGAGATGGTCCATAAGACCGCGGCCGCCGGCGTCCCGGCGATCGTCTCGGTCTCGGCCCCGACCGGCCTCGCCGTCGATCTCGCCGAAAGGCTCGGCGTCGGCCTCGCCGCCTTCGCCCGCGAGGATCGGTTCACGGTCTATGCGGGGGAGAGTCGCTTCATTTGAACCCAATATGAGTTCATTCGACTCGAGACGGCGGATGAACTGATATTCGGTTCAAGTGACATTCACCCGAGCCCTTCGCGTCCGTGCGGCGCGTCGAGATCGAGCGCCGGTCCCTTCGGCACGATGCCGGACGGGTTGAGGTGGCGGATCGACCAGTAGCCGCGCTTGATGTGGTCGATCGACACCGTCGCCGCCACGCCCGGCTGTTGGTGGAGATCGCGCAGCCAGCCCGACAGCGCCGGGTAGTCGGCGATCCGGCGCAGATTGCACTTGAACAGCCCGTAATAGGCGGCGTCGAAGCGCACCAGCGTCACGAACAACCGCCAATCCGCCTCGAGCGGCCGCTCGGCGACGAGAAACCGCCGCGTCGTCAGATGCGCCTCGAGCGCGTCGAGCGTGGCGAAGACGTCGTCGAAGGCGGCTTCGTAGGCGGTTTGCGTCTTGGCGAAACCGGCGCGGTAGACGCCGTTGTTGAGCCTGTCGTAGATCCGGCCGTTCCACTCCTCGATCGCGTCACGCTGTTCGGCTGGAAAGAGATCGACCGGATGCGCCGCGAAGGCGTCGAAGGCGGTGTCGAGCATGCGCACGATGTCGGCCGACTCGTTGTTGACGATCGTCTTCGTCCGCGTGTCCCACAGCGCCGGCACCGAGACTTTTCCCGAGTAGCCCGGATCGCTCTTCACATAGAGCTGGTGGAGGTGGTCGATCCCTTCGACCTCGTCGCGGGTGCGCCCGTCCGGATCGAGGAAGCTCCAGCCGTCCGGCCCCAGCTCCGGGTTGGCCACCACCACCGAGATCGCCTCTTCGAGCCCTTCCAGCGCCCGCCAGATCAGCGTCCGGCTGGCCCAGGGGCAGATCTTGGCGACATAGAGCCGGTAGCGACCAGCTTCCGCCGGCAGGGTCTCGACCGTCGTCTCGCGCAGCTCCGGCGTCAGGAGGCGCGGACCGACCGGCCCGCCGTCGACGGTGATCCAGCGGCGGAAACGGGTGGGTTCGCGATGGAAGGCGCCGTCGCGCATTTCTGAGGCGGCGACTTCGTCTTCGACCCAGCGGCCGTTCAGGAGTTGGGGCATGGCGGCGGCGGTCCTCGATCGAGCGGTGTCGCCGGACCATCGCCGAAACGTCGCGCGCTCGCCAGCCACGCGAGCGGCGACGGATCGTTCGCACAGCGGCGACGATCGCTTACGCTGCGGCGACGAACGTTCACTCGACGACCGGCAGATAGTCGCCCTCGACGGTGCCGGCCATGCCGCAGAACGGCGGCTCGACGACGCCCGGTTTCGGCGCCAGCGCGACCACGCGCAGCAGGCCGTCGTGCGGCGCGAGACGCAGGCTCCAGCCGTCGGCGGTGTTCGGGTCGAGTTTGACCACGAGGCCGGTGGCGGTGGGCCCGATCTCGCCCGCGACCTCGCAGACCCAGCGCCCGGTCTGCGGCTCGGCGGTGGCGATCGCCGCCCTGGTGACGCCGCCCTTGGTGGCGACCGTCACCGCGCCGAAGGCGTTGCGCCAGACGCCGCCGACGCCGCTGCGCGGCCGCGTGTCGATGGTGCGCAGGAAGGCGAGTTGCTCGCCGAGCAGCGCGGCGAGATCGGCGTCCTTCTGCGTCGCCGCCTGATCGCGGACGTCGAGGAACAGGAGCTGGTTCTTGCGCAGGGCGTCGCGGCCGGGCCCGGTCAGCCCGGCGCGGACACGGCCATAGGCGTCGGCGATCTTGACGTCGAGCGCCGACAGGGCGGCGGAGGCGCAGATCGCCTTTTCCGCCGGCCCCTTCGCGGTGGCGCAGTCGAACGACGGCGATCCGGCGAGGGCGGGGAAGGGGAGGAGGACGAGAAGGACGGCGAAGGCGCAGCGCTGCGTCATGGCGGGGGCTCCCGGTGGATCCGAGCCACGGTAGCCGAATTCGACGACGATTCCTGCAGGGTTCCGAGCGTCTTGGTTCACCCGTTCGAGGACGTTGGCGGCGTGCTCTTCGGGGACCGGGACCGTTGCGACAAAGTCTGCAAGGCCTCGAAATCGCCGCGGATCAACGCCTCCTTCTTGGAGCGGCTTCAGCCTTTGATCTGCCGTTCGAAGGCGATCGCCTCGTCGAAACGGGGAAACTCGCTCGCCCAGGCCAGTTCGACGGGGCGTCGGCGGCTGGTATAGCCCGGGTAGGTTCCGTTCTGATGCTCGGCGACGCGGCGACCACCCCTCACGTCTTCCACCGCCCCCGTTTCCCCTTCGACCCCGCCGTCCCGGCCGCCGTCGACGGTGGCGGCCTCTTCGGCGCCGGTCCACCCAACGGCACTTCCGTCCGCCCCACCGTCATCTCGTCGAGCGAGTTCTTGCGCACCTTGGTCGGCGGCAGATTGGCGGCGCGGCCGTATTTCTTCTCGCCGGCATAACCGCCGGTGGCGTCGTCGACCGCGGTCTGGCGCGCCAGCGGGTCGTCGGCCAGCACCAGCTCGGTCGCCTCCAGCCGCTTGATCTCGTCGCGCAGGCGCGCCGCCTCCTCGAACTCCAGGTTGGTGGCGGCCTCCTTCATCCGGCGGCGCAGGTCGTCGAGATGGGCGGCGAGATTGTGCCCGACCAGATGCCCCTCCTCGGCGAAGCCGGCCTCGACCGTGACGTGGTCCTGCTCGTAGACCGACGACAGCACGTCGGAGATGTTGCGCTTGATCGATTCCGGCGTGATCCCGTGCTCGAGATTGTAGGCCTGCTGCTTCTCGCGACGCCGGTTGGTCTCCGCGATCGCCCGCTCCATCGAGCCGGTCATGCCGTCGGCATAGAGGATGACGCGCCCGTCGACATTGCGCGCCGCGCGGCCGATCGTCTGAATGAGCGAGGTCTCGGAGCGCAGGAAGCCCTCCTTGTCGGCGTCGAGGATGGCGACCAGCGAACACTCGGGAATGTCGAGACCCTCGCGCAGCAGGTTGATGCCGACCAGCACGTCGAAGGCTCCGAGCCTGAGGTCGCGGATGATCTCGATGCGCTCCAGCGTTTCGACGTCGGAATGCATGTAACGGACGCGGACGCCGTTCTCGTGGAAATATTCGGTGAGGTCCTCGGCCATCCGCTTGGTCAGGGTGGTGACCAGCACGCGCTGCCCGCGCGCCGCCACCGCCTTGACCTCGCCGAGCAGATCCTCGACCTGCTTGGTCGCCGGCCGGATCTCGACCTCCGGATCGATCAGACCGGTCGGCCGGATCACCTGCTCGACGAAGACGCCGCCGGCCTCCTCCATCTCCCAGCCGCCCGGCGTCGCCGACACCGCGACGGTCTGCGGCCGCATCGCGTTCCATTCCTCGAAGCGCAGCGGCCGGTTGTCCATGCAGGAGGGCAGGCGGAAGCCGTATTCGGCCAGCGTCGCCTTGCGCCGGAAGTCGCCGCGATACATGCCGCCGATCTGCGGAATGGTGACGTGGCTCTCGTCGGCGAAGACCAGCGCCTCGTCGGGCAGATATTCGAACAGCGTCGGCGGCGGCTCGCCGGGACGGCGGCCGGTCAGATAGCGCGAATAGTTCTCGATGCCGGCGCAGGAGCCGGTCGCCTCCAGCATCTCGAGGTCGAAGGTGCAGCGTTGCTCCAGCCGTTGCATCTCGAGCAGGCGGCCTGCCGCTTCCAGCTCGGCGAGGCGATGCTTGAGCTCGGTCTTGATCGACTGGATCGCCTGTTGAAGGGTCGGCTTCGGCGTCACGTAGTGCGAATTGGCGTAGACCTTGACGAACTTCAGGTCCTGCGACTTCTGACCGGTCAGCGGATCGAATTCGGCGATGGCCTCGATCTCGTCGCCGAAGAACGAGATCCGCCAGGCGCGATCCTCCAAGTGGGCCGGGAACACTTCGACGGTGTCGCCGCGCACCCGGAACGCGCCACGTTGGAAGGCGGCGTCGTTGCGCCGATAGTGGACCGCGACCAGATCGGCGAGGAGTTGGCGCTGGTCCATCCGCTCGCCGACCTCGATCGAAAAGGTCATCGCCGTATAGGTCTCGACCGAGCCGATGCCGTAGATGCAGGAGACCGAGGCGACGATGATCACGTCGTCGCGCTCCAGGAGCGACCGGGTGGCGGCGTGGCGCATCCGGTCGATCTGCTCGTTGATCGACGATTCCTTCTCGATGTAGGTGTCGGTCCGCGGCACGTAGGCCTCGGGCTGATAGTAGTCGTAATAGGAGACGAAATACTCGACGGCGTTGTTCGGGAAGAACGACTTGAACTCGCCGTAGAGCTGCGCCGCCAGCGTCTTGTTCGGCGCGAGGATCAGCGCGGGACGCTGGGTGCGGGCGATGACCTGCGCCATGGTGAAGGTCTTGCCCGAGCCGGTGACGCCGAGCAGCACCTGACAGCGCTCGCCCGCCCCGACGCCGGCGACCAGTTCCTCGATCGCCTGCGGCTGGTCGCCCTTCGGCTCGTAAGGGCTGACCAGATCGAAACGGATGCCGCCCTCCGACTTCGGCGGTCGCTCCGGTCGATGCGGCGTCCACAGTTTCCCGTCCTTGAACAGCGGATTGCCCGAGGCGATCAGCGCCGACAGCGCCTCGACGGTGGCGGTGGCGCCGCCCTTCGGCGCGCTCGCCGCCTCCTCGAGCCCGACCTCCAGGCCGGAGACCGGATTGAGGCCGCTCGCCACGCGTTCGGTCGCGGTGGCGGCCGCGTCGTCGCGCTTCGGCCGTCCTCGCTTCTTCGCCGCCGGGGCGGGCGCGCTCGCCGCCTTGGCGATCTCCTCGGCCCAGTCGCCGATCGACCCGCCGAGCGGCGTCGCGCCGACGTCGTAGCCGGCCTGCGGCGCTTCGCCGAAGCCGTCGCCTCTCGGCTCGGTGGACGGCGCGCCCGTCTCCCAGGGCAGACCGAGGGCTTCGGCCGCGTCCGGCTCGGGCGACGTCGGCGGGCGTCGTCCCTTGGGGGCGACGGGCGAGCGGGAACCGAAGGTGTTGGGTCGAGACGGGCGGGCCATGCTTGAGACTATGGCGCGGGAACGCGGCAGCGAAAAGGCTTCTGTTCGCCTTTCGTGCGCATTTCGAACGCTCGTCGCGCCGCGACGGAGCGTCGAGCCGGGATCGTTCACCAATCTCGGCGAAGTCGGGCCTCACCGCAGTGCAAAATGGGTCGAATTTTCATATTCTTCGTGTTTGGTGATCGGCGAAGCGACAGGCCGCGGGTCGGCTTGTCCTCGAACGACGTTTTGGCGGAGACGGATTTCATGGCGCTCATCGTTCCCGTGGTTTTGTGCGGCGGTTCCGGTTCGCGCCTGTGGCCGGCCTCGCGCGACAGTTTTCCGAAGCAGTTCCTCGCCTTCACCGGCGAAGATTCGCTCTTTCAGGACACGCTGAAGCGCGTCGCCGGGCCTGATTTCGACGCGCCGGTGATCGTCACCGGCTCCGATTATCGCTTCCTGGTCGCCGAGCAGATGCGCGCGGCGAACGTGACGGGCGACATCGTGCTGGAGCCGTTTCGCCGCGACAGCTGCGCCGCGATCGCCGCGGCCGCCCGTCTGGCGCTCGCCCGCGATCCCGCTGCGCTGGTCCTGGTGCTCGCCGCCGACCACGCGATGCCCGACGTCGAGGGCTTCCTCGACCACGTCCGTACCGGCCGCGCCGCTGCGGAAGCCGGCCGCATCGTCACCTTCGGCATCCATCCGTCCCGTCCGGCCACCGGCTACGGCTACATCCGCCCCGGCGCGCCGCTCGAACAGGCGGGCGTCTCCGCCATCGCCGCCTTCGTCGAAAAGCCCGACGAGGCGACGGCGCGTCGCTACGTCGAGGACGGCTACCTCTGGAACTCCGGCAACTTCCTGTTCTCGGCCGCCGTCTTCCTCGACGAGCTCGACGCGGTCGCGCCCGAGATCGGTCGGCCGGTCGCCGAAGCCGTGGAGAAGGCCGCCCGCGATCTCGACTTCCTGCGGCTCGATTCGGAGGCCTTCGGCCGGGCGGTCGCCAAGTCGGTCGACTATGCGGTGATGGAGAAGACGGCGCGCGCCGCGGTGGTGCCCTCCGACTTCGCCTGGTCGGACGTCGGCGCCTGGAACGCCATCTGGGACCTCGCCGAAAAGGACGCCGACGGCAATGCGGCGCGCGGCGACGCCGCCTTCCTCGACGCCAAGAACTGCTACGTCCATTCGCCCGGCCGCCTGACCACGGTGGTCGGCCTCGACGACGTGGTGGTGGTGACCACCCGCGACGCCGTGCTGGTCGTCGACCGCGCCCAGGCGGAGAAGGTCAAGGGCCTCGTCGCCCGCCTGACCGCGTCGGGCCGCAAGGAGGCGACCGAGCACGTCAAGGTCTATCGGCCCTGGGGCTCCTACGAGTCGATCGACGCCGGCGGCCGCCATCAGGTCAAGCGCATCACCGTCAATCCCGGTTCGAAACTGTCGCTGCAGAGCCATTTCCACCGCGCCGAACATTGGGTGGTGGTCTCCGGCACGGCGCGCATCACCGTCGACGACACCGTGACGATCGCGGCGGAAAACGAGAGCGTCTACATCCCGCTCGGCGCGACCCATCGGCTGGAGAACCCCGGCCGCATCCCGCTCGATCTGATCGAGGTGCAGGTCGGCTCCTACCTCGGCGAGGACGACATCGTCCGCTACGAGGACGTCTACAACCGCAATTGAGGCGTCGCCGGCGTTCTGAAGCAAAGAGGCCGCGGAACTCGGTTCCGCGGCCTCTTTCGCATGTCCCGGCGGTCGCCCATCAGCCCTCGAACACCACCGTCCGATGGCCGTTGAGGATGACGCGATCCTCGAGCAGATGGCCGAGCGCCCGGGCGAGCACGCGCCGCTCGATGTCGCGGCCCTTGGCGACCAGCACGTCCGGCGTGTCGCGATGCGAGATGTGCTCGACGTCCTGCTCGATGATCGGGCCTTCGTCGAGGTCGGGCGTGACGAAATGGGCGGTCGCGCCGATGATCTTCACGCCGCGCTCGTGCGCCTGATGATAGGGCTTCGCGCCCTTGAAGCCGGGCAGGAACGAGTGGTGGATGTTGATGCAGCGGCCCTGCAGGGCGGCGGCGAAGTCGTGGCTGAGGATCTGCATGTAGCGGGC
Organism: Hyphomicrobiales bacterium; assembly: GCA_021286855.1. GTDB lineage: Bacteria > Pseudomonadota > Alphaproteobacteria > Rhizobiales > Ancalomicrobiaceae > Pinisolibacter. The sequence continues at coordinate 444,808 of JAJTBO010000001.1, forward strand.
GAGCACCACGATCTCGGTGCCGGTCGCCGCCATCAGCCGGAGGATCTTCGCCTCCTGCTCGGCCTTGGTCGCCTTGTCGATGGGCATGTAGTGGAAGGTCGTGTCGGTGAACTCGACGTGGGCGTAGGTCTCGCGCGGATGGTTGGCGACGACGGCGGTCACCTCCATAGGCAACTCGCCGATCCGCTGGCGATAGAGCAGGTCGACCAGACAGTGGTCGAACTTCGAGACCAGGATCATCACCTTGCGCGGAATGGTGCGGTCGCGCAGGTTGAGCTCCATGCCGAACCGCTCGACGATCTCGGCGAAGCTCTCGGTCAGTTGCGCCAACGTCAGCCCGCCGACCTCGAACACCACCCGCATGAAGAAGCGGCCGGACAGCTGGTCGTCGAACTGCTGCGCCTCGGAGATGTTGGCGCCCATCTCGAACAGATGCATCGAGACGGCGGCGACGATCCCGGGCCGGTTGCGGCAGGAGAGGGCGAGGACGTAAGAACGGACGGGCATCTGCTGTCGACCTCGAGGCTTCGCACGGAGACGGCGACGAACGGACCGGCTCCGAAATCTCGGACGTCGGTCGATTAGCCGCTCGCAGCCGGCCTGTCGAGCCTCCCCGGCAGGAAGACGCGCGCGGAGCGGCGCTCGGCGCGCGTCGATCGTGTCGCCGGCGGCTTCAGCGGAACAGCACCAGCGCCTTGGTCAGGGTGATCCAGATACCCCAGGCGAGCGGGATCCAGACGACCGCCCAGGCGAGCGTCACCTTCCAGGAATGGGTCACTTCCTCGCCGAGCGCCGCGACGTCGGAGGCGAAGTGCTGGTGGGTGTCGTCGGCGATCTTCTTCTCCTCGGCGACTTCCTCTTCGCTCATGTGCAGTTTCTCGGAGACCGGGGTCACCGCCCAGTTGCAGATCGCGCCGAGCGCCAGGAGCCCCGCCAGGATGTACATGGTGATCGAGTAGACGTCGGCCCGCGCCACGCCGTGGTCGAGCTGATACTCGCGGATGTAGTTGACGATGCTCGGGCCGAAGAGACCCGCCGCCGACCAGGCGGTGAGGAGGCGGCCGTGGATCGCGCCGACCATCTTGGTGCCGAACATGTCGGCGAGATAGGCCGGAACCGTCGCGAAGCCGCCGCCGTACATCGACAGGATCACGCAGAAGATCAGCACGAAGACCGGCAGCGCCCCCGCCTTCGCCGCGCTCGGCACCGCCGCGTAGAGCGCGAGCCCGAGCAGGAAGAAGGTGAAGTAGGTCGCCTTGCGGCCGATCTTGTCGGAGAGCGAGGCCCAGAAGAACCGACCGCCGATGTTGAACAGCGACAGGAGCCCGGTGAAGCCGGCCGCCACCGCCGCGATCTGGCCCTTCTGCGCCGCGGTCAGCTGCGAGAAGGTCGCGTCGACGCCGATCAGCTTGCCGCCGAACACTTCCTGCAAGAGCGGCGAGGCCATGCCGAGAATGCCGATGCCGGCGGTGACGTTGAGGCAGAGCACCCACCACACCAGCCAGAACTGCTTGGTCTTCCAGGCGTCGTCGAGATGGACGTGCTTGGAGGTGATCAGCGCGTTCGAAGACGCCGCCGGCGGCGTCCAGCCGGCCGGCTTCCAGCCGTCGACCGGCACCCGGTAGCCGAGCGCGCCGCCCATCATGAAGAGGAAATAGATCACGCCGAGCACGACGAAGGTCTGCCACACGCCGACCGAGGTCGGCGTCGCGAAGCTCTTCATCAGCATGTCGGCGAGCGGCGCGCCGATCATCGCGCCGCCGCCGAAGCCCATGATCGCCATGCCGGTCGCCATGCCGCGCCGGTCGGGGAACCATTTGATCAGCGTCGACACCGGCGAAATGTAGCCGAGCCCGAGGCCGACGCCGCCGAGGACTCCCGAGCCGAGCCACATCAGCCAGAGCTGGTGCGTCTTCACGCCGATCGCGGAGACGAAGAAGCCGCCGCCCCAGCACAGCGCCGCGACGACGCCGGCCTTGCGTGGGCCCGCCTTCTCGAGCCAGCCGCCCCAGATCGCCGCCGACGAGCCGAGGAAGACGAAGAACAGCGTGTACATCCACCCCAGGCTGGAGATCTTCCAGTCGCAGGAGGTGGTGAAGAGTTCGCCGATCAGGCCCATGTCGGCGGGACAGGCGACCGGCGCGGTCACCCCGAGGGCGCGCGACAGCGGCAGCCAGAACACCGAGAAGCCGTAGGCCATCCCGATGCACAGATGGATCGCCAGCGCCGCCGGCGGCGCCAGCCACCGATTGAAGCCGGGTCTGGCGATGGTGTGGGAGCGATCGAGGAACGCGAACGCCCCCGACGGGGCCGACGCGCGGCCCGCGTTGTCCATGCTCGTCATGTCTTCCCCCCTACGTCGGTTCGCCGACGGTGTTTGGCGACGGGCCTGCCGCCCGTCTGTCGTGGCCGGGACCCGCCCGGCGGCTCCTCGGACGCCCCGGCGTCCGCGGAAGGGTCTTGGAACCTCAGCCGGCGAGCCGCTCGATCGCGGCCTTCGCCACGCTTTCGAGCCCTTCGCCGCCGGCAGCGGCATGCGCGCGGATCGCGGCTCGCATGCGCGGGTCCCAATTCTTCGCGATGTGGTCGGCGACCGCCGCCTCCGCCCCCGCGCCTTGAACGCGGAAGAAGTCGGCGATCTGATTGGCCATGCTGACGAGCTTGTCGGCGTCCATGCGTGTCACTCCGCCGCGTCCACCCGCCGGGCCTCGCGGGCCTGCCGGTCGTAGTCGATCTGCCAGTCCGAAGGCCCGTTCGAGGGCGAGACCTGCACCGCCGTCACCTTGTATTCGGGACAGTTGGTCGCCCAGTCGGAGTTCTCGGTGGTCACCACGTTGGCCTGCGTCGCCGGGTGGTGGAAGGTCGTGTAGACGACCCCCGGCGCGACGCGGTCCGTGATCGTGGCGCGCAGCGACATCTCGCCGGCCCGGCTCGCCACCCGAACGAGGTCGCCGTCGCGCACGCCGCGATCCTCCGCGTCCTGCGGATGGATCTCGAGCACGTCCTCGGCGTGCCAGACGACGTTCGCCGTGCGTCGCGTCTGCGCGCCCACATTGTACTGCGACAGCACCCGGCCGGTGGTCAGCAAGAGCGGGAAGCGCGGGCCGACCTTCTCGGTCGTCGCCACGTATTCGGTCAGCATGAACTTGCCCTTGCCGCGGACGAAGCCGTCGACGTGCATGATCGGCGAGCCGTCCGGATGGGCGGCGTTCACCGGCCATTGCAGGCTTTCGCGCTCCAGCCGCTCGTAGGAGACCCCGGCGAAGCTCGGCGTCGACCGCGCGATCTCGTCCATGATCTCGCTCGGATGGGCGTAGGCCCAGTCGAGCCCCAGCGCCCGGGCGAGATCCTGCGTCGCCTCCCAATCGGCCTTGCCGGCCTTCGGCGTCGTCACCCGGCGCACCCGCTGGATGCGGCGTTCGGCGTTGGTGAAGGTGCCGTCCTTCTCGAGGAAGGTCGCCCCCGGCAGGAAGACGTGGGCGTAGTTGGCGGTCTCGTTGAGGAACAGGTCCTGCACCACCACGCATTCCATCGCCGCGAGCGCCGCGGCGACGTGCTTGGTGTTCGGGTCGGACTGGAGGATGTCCTCGCCCTGGACGTACATCCCGAGGAACGAACCCTCGAGCGCCGCGTCGAACATGTTCGGGATCCTGAGACCCGGCTCGGCGTCGAGCGTCACGCCCCACAGCTCCTCGAACAGCGACCGCGTCGCGTCGTCGGAGACGTGGCGATAGCCGGAGAACTCGTGCGGGAACGAGCCCATGTCGCACGAGCCCTGCACGTTGTTCTGGCCGCGGAGCGGGTTCACGCCGACGCCCTCGCGGCCGATGTTGCCGGTCGCCATGGCGAGATTGGCGATCGCCATCACGGCGGTGGTGCCTTGGCTGTGCTCGGTGACGCCGAGGCCGTAGTAGATCGCCCCGGCGCCGCCGGTCGCATAGAGCCGCGCCGCGCCGCGGATCTCCGCGGCCGGCACGCCGGAAATCTTTTCGACCTCCTCCGGCGCATGGCGTGGATCGGCGGCGAAACCCGCCCAGTGCTGGAAGTCCTCCCAGTCACAGCGCTCGCGCACGAAGGCCTCGTCGACCAACCCCTCGGTGACGATCACATGGGCGAGGGCGGTGAGCACCGCGACGTTGGTGCCGGGCCGGAGCGCCAGATGATGCGCCGCCTCGATGTGGGCGCTGCGGACGAGATCGATCCGGCGCGGATCGATCACGATCAGCTTCGCCCCCTGGCGCAGGCGCTTCTTCAGTCGCGAGGCGAAGACCGGGTGGCCGTCGGTCGGATTGGCGCCGATGACGATCACCACGTCGGTCTTCTCGACCGAATCGAAGTTCTGCGTGCCGGCCGAGGTGCCGTAGGCGACCTTGAGTCCGTAGCCGGTCGGCGAATGGCAGACACGGGCGCAGGTGTCGACGTTGTTGTTGCCGAAGCCGGCGCGGATCAGCTTCTGGACGAGGAAGGTCTCCTCGTTGGTGCAGCGCGACGAGGTGATGCCGCCGATCGAGCGGCGACCCGCCTTCGCCTGGATCCGCCGGAATTCCGAGGCGGCGTGATCGATCGCCTCCTTCCAGGAGACCTCCCGCCAGGGATCGGTGATCTTCGCCCGGATCATCGGCCTGGTGATCCGTTCGCGGTGGTTGGCCCAACCCCAGGCGAAGCGGCCCTTGACGCAGGAGTGGCCGCGATTGGCCGCGCCGTCCTTCCAGGGCACCATGCGCACGACCTCCTCGCCGCGCATCTCCGCCTTGAAGGTGCAGCCCACCCCGCAATAGGCGCAGGTGGTGACGACCGAACGTTCCGGCTGGCCGATCTCGATCAGGCTCTTCTCCGAGAGCGTCGCCGTCGGGCAGGCCTGGACGCAGGCGCCGCAGGAGACGCATTCCGAACCGAGGAAGCTCTCGCCCATCCCCGGCGACACCCGGCTGTCGAAGCCGCGCCCCGAAATCGTCAGCGCGAAGGTGCCCTGCACCTCGGCGCAGGCGCGCACGCAGCGCGAACAGACGATGCACTTCGACGAATCGAAGGTGAAATAGGGATTGGACTCGTCCTTCGTCAGATCGAGATGCGTCTCGATCGGCGCGTCCTTGCCCTTGCCGTAGCGCACGTCGCGCAGGCCGACCTTGCCGGCCTGGGTCTGCAGTTCGCAGTTGCCGTTCGCCGCGCAGGTCAGGCAGTCGAGCGGATGGTCGGAGATGGTCAGCTCCATCACCCCGCGCCGCAGACGCTTCAGCCGCTCGGTCTGGGTGTGGACCACCATGCCCGGCGCGACCGGCGTCGTGCAGGAGGACGGCGTGCCGGGCCGCCCTTCGATCTCCACGAGACACAGCCGGCAGGCGCCGAAGGCGTCGAGCGTGTCGGTGGCGCAGAGCTTCGGAATCTCGGTTCCGATCTCCATCGCCGCGCGCATGATCGAAGTACCCTCGGCGACCGTCACGGAGCGGCCGTCGATGGTCAGCGTCACCGGCTTTTCGGCGCGGGAGGCCGGGGTGCCGTAGTCGATTTCGGAGACGAGCGTCATCGGTGGCGCCTCATTCGGCCGCGGCGCGGGGGCTCGCCCCACGGCGGAAATCGTCCGGGAAATGGGTCATGGCGGAGACGACGGGATAGGGGATGAAGCCGCCGAGCGCGCACAGCGAGCCCGCCTTCATCGTCTCGCAGAGATCGGCGAGAAGCTCGAGATCGGCCGCGCCGGCGTGTCCGGCGATGACCTTCTCCATCACCTCGCGCCCGCGCACCGCGCCGATCCGGCACGGCGTGCACTTGCCGCAGCTCTCCTCCGCCCCGAACTCGAAGGCGAAATGCGCCTGTTCGGCCATGTCGACGGTGTCGTCGAAGACCACGACGCCGCCGTGGCCGACGAGGCCGCCGGCCGCATGGAAGGCCTCGTAGTCGTAGGGCGTGTCGAACAGCGCGACCGGGAAATAGGCGCCGAGCGGCCCGCCGCACTGCGCCGCCCGGACCGGCCGGCCCGACGCCGTGCCGCCGCCGATCTCGTTCACGATGTCGCCGAGGGTGACGCCGAAGGCGGTCTCGTAGAGCCCGCCGAAGCGCACGTTGCCGGCGATCTGGATCGGCATGGTGCCGCGCGACCGGCCGAGCCCGAAGTCGGCGTAGGCCTGCGCGCCCTCGGCGAGGATGGCGGGGATGGTGGCGAGCGACAGGAGATTGTTGACGACGGTCGGCTTGCCGAAGAGGCCGGCGATGGCCGGCAGCGGCGGCTTCGCCCGGACGATGCCGCGCTTGCCCTCGATGCTCTCCATCAACGCCGTCTCTTCGCCGCAGACATAGGCCCCAGCGCCGACCCTGAGCTCGAGCTCGAAACGCCGCCCCGAGCCCATCACGTCCTGGCCGAGGAAGCCGGCGGCGCGCGCGATCTCGATCGCTTCCGCGAAGGCGGCGTTGGCGTGCGGATATTCGGAGCGCGAATAGACGAAGCCCTTCTCCGCGCCGACCGCGACGCCGCAGATCGCCATGCCCTCGATCAGCGAGAACGGATCGCCCTCCATGATCATCCGGTCGGCGAAGGTGCCGCTGTCGCCCTCGTCGGCGTTGCAGATGACGTATTTGCGGTCCGCCTTGGCCATGGCGACCGTCTTCCACTTGACGCCGGTCGGAAAGCCCGCGCCGCCGCGGCCTCTGAGCCCCGACAGCGACACTTCTTCGAGCGTGCCGACGTCGCCGAGCTCGAGCGCGCGCGCGAGCCCCTTCCAGCCGCCGTGCGCCGCGTAGTCGTCGAGCGACAGCGGATCGACGATGCCGCAACGGGCGAAGGTCAGCCGCGTCTGCTTGGCCAGCCAGGGAAACTCCTCGGTCTTGCCGATGCACTGCGGATGCGCGCCGCCCTCGACGAAACCGGCGTCGAACAGCGAAGTGACGTCGTCGGCCGTCACCTCCCGGTAGCCGACGCGGCCGAACGGCGTCTCGACCTCGACCAGCGGCTCCAGGAAGAACGCCCCGCGCGAGCCGTTGCGCACGATCTCGATCTCGAGCCCGCGCGCCGCCGCTTCGCCGGCGATCGCCGCCGCCACGCAGTCGGCTCCGACGGCCAACGCCGCCACGTCCTTCGGCACGAAGATCCGGCTCATCCCGCGATCTCCTCGACCAGACGCTCCGCCCCGACCTTGTCGAGCCGCGCGAAGGGAATGCCGTCGACCATCGCCGAGGGGCCGGAGGCGCAGAGCCCCAGGCAATAGACCGGCTCCAGCGTCACCCGCCCGTCGGCCGAGGTCTCGTACCACTTCAGCCCGAGCAGCTCGGCGATGCGATCGCCGATCGCCCGCCCGCCGCGCGCCTGACAGCTCTCGGCCCGGCACACCTTGACCACCACGCGGCCCGCCGGGGTCTCGCGGAAGTCCTGGTAGAAGGTGACGATGCCGTGCATCTCGGCGCGGCTGACGCCGAGCGCCTCCGCGACCATCCGCACCGCCTCCGGGGCGACGTGGCCGAAGGCCTCCTGCAGCGCGTGCAGGATCGGCAGAGCCGGCCCCTCGAGATGGAGATGAGCGTCGATGATCTCGCGGGCGCGGGTCGCGTCCCAGGGCGAGCGAGCGGGCATGGTTCCTCTCGGCGTTTTACAATCGTTTGAATTTTGAGGCATGGAGCCTGATCCTCGATCGGCGTTCAAGTCAAAAATTCCGTCGATCGATCGGAAATCCTGATCGATCTTCCACGACACGGTTCCTCGACGCGCCTCAGTCCATCGCCGCCAGGACGTTGGCGAGCCGGCGCGCCTCCTCGATCAGCGCCGCGACCAGCGGCGCGCGCGGTTCGCGGGTGGTGGTCACGAGGCCGACGGTGTGGTCGACCGCCGGCTCGACGATCGGGATGATCGCGATCTCCGGCGGGTGGAGCCCCAGCGCCTCGGCCAGGATGCGCGGCATCACCGACGACCAGCGGCCGGTGCGCACATGCGCGGCGAGCACCAGGATCGAATTCGATTCGAGCTGCGCGTCGGCGGTGTGCCCGACCTCGGCGAGCAGCCGGTCGACGATCCGTCGGTTCTGCATGTCCGGGGTGAGGAGGCACAGCGGCAGATCGCCGATCTCGGCCCAGGTGACCGTGGCGCGGTCGCCGAGCGGATGGCCGGCCCCGGTGACGAGGTGATGGCGCTCGCGATAGAGCGGCGTCGTCGCCACCCGCCCGAGCGGTTCATTGTCGAGATAGGTCAGGCAGGCGTCGATCTCGAGATCTTCGAGCAGCCGCAGCGCCTGCGCCGAAGTGCGCGAGAACACCGAGAGCTTGACCTCCGGCCAGCGCGCCGAGAAGGCGGTGGTCAGGCGCGAGGCGATCGGCAGCGCCGTCGGGATCACGGCGAGGCGCAGATGGCCGGAGAGCCCCTTCTTCATCGCGGCGAGATCCTCGCGCATGGCGCGGGCGTCGCCGACGATCCGCCGCGCCCATTCGAGCGCCCGCTCGCCCTCCGCCGTGAACCCGACGAATCGCGACCCGCGCACCACCAAGGGCGCGCCGAACTGCTCCTCGAGCTGCCGGATCGAGGCGGAGAGGGTGGGTTGCGACACGCCGCAGGCCTCCGCCGCCCGCCCGAAATGCTTCTCGCGCGCCAGAGCCAGGAGATGGTCGAGCTTTTCGATCATGGAACGGTCTTCCTCGGCCCGATGTCACGACGGTTTCGTTGTAACCCGTGTGTTTCTACAAGCTCTTGTTGCCTAACGATTGATCAACATGAGCCATGTGATGATCGCTGCGGATTCGCACCCTGACGTCCCCTGCGTCTTTCGGGCCGAATCCTCCTACGGCGTACTGCGAAAGCGCCGAGAGTTCGAGGACCAAGACATGAAGAAGCGGTTCGGGTTCGAAGGATCGATGACGACACGGGTCACGGCCATCGGCGTCGTCGCCGTCGTGTGCGCGATCGTCGCGCTGGCGGGGGTTTCCTGGTCGGTGCTCGCCGACTACGTCGCCACGGCGGCGTCCAATCGCCAGAACGCCAACATTCGCGCGGCCGCCTCCGTCCTCGAACGCGACTTCTCCGGCACGGCCGTCGTCTGGAGCGCCGACGGCACGCCGCGAATCACCATGTCTTCGATCCCGTCGTCCTTCGACGATCACCGCACCATCGATGCGATCAGCCGCGTGACCGGCGATACGACGACGTTGTTCGCCTTGGACGCGGACCGGGGGGAATTCGTCCGCGTCACCACCAACGTGAAGAAGCCGGACGGCGCGCGCGCGGTCGGAACCGTGCTCGGCAAGGCCGGTCCGGTTCACGCGGTCGTCGCGCGCGGCGAGACGTTCCACGGAACCGTCGACATCCTCGGCACGCCCTATGTAACCACCTACGCGCCGGTCTTCTCGCCGGCCGGCGAGGTGGTCGGCATCCTCTATTCCGGCGTGAAGAAGTCGGTGGTCGACGCGATCATCGGATCTTGGACGCGCAACATCTCGATCGCCGGCGCAGGCGTGCTCGTGGTCGTGGTGGCCGGATTGTTCTTCTTCGGTCGTTCGGTCACCCGTCCGCTCGTCGACTTGAGTCGGGCGCTCGACCGGGTCTCCGGGGGCGATCTGTCCTGCGAAATGCCGCATCGCGCGCGTCACGACGAGGTCGGCGCGGTGGCGCGGGCGGCGGACACGCTCCGCCTCGCCGCGGCGGAGCGGGTGCGCCTCGCCGCGACCAGCGATCGCGAGCATGAGGAACGCGACGCTGTCCAGAGGCGTGTCTCCGAACGCATCTCCGATTTCCGCCGGTCGATTTCGGGGACGCTTTCGACCTTGAGCGACGGCGTCGGCGCGCTGACCGACACCGCCGCGCAACTCTCCGACCTCGCCCGCCGCGCCACCGCGGGAGCGGGCGACGCGTCGAGAGCGACCGGCGTGGCCTCGTCCGGCGCCGCGACCGTCGCCGGCGCCGCCGACGAACTGGCCGGTTCCGTCGGCGAGATCGAACGCCGTTCCGCGGCCGCGACCGAAGTGGTCGAGGCCGCGCGTCGCGCCGCCGAAGAATCGAGCGCGCGCATCGGCAGCCTCGCGGATGCGTCGAACCGGATCGGCGCCGTGCTAGATCTGATCCGCGACATCGCCGATCAGACCAACCTCCTCGCCTTGAACGCGACGATCGAAGCTGCCCGCGCCGGCGAAGCCGGCCGCGGCTTCGCCGTCGTCGCCTCCGAGGTCAAGACGCTGGCCGGTCAGACCGCCAAGGCGACCGACGAAATTTCCAGCCAGATCTCGGCGATCCGTTCCGAGGTCGGCGCCGCCGTCGCGGCGATCGGCGCGATCAGCGGTCGGATCGTCGAGGCCGCCTCCTACACCGAGGCGATCTCCGATTCGGTGACCCGTCAGGCCGCCGCCACCTCCGACATTTCGCGCAGCGCGCGCGAAGCGGCGCGCGAGGCCTCCGAGGCCGCCCGCGGCGTTTCGACCGTCAGCGACCTGGCGGAGAACACCGACGGCGCGGCGCATCGCGTCACCGAGCTGAGTTCCGAACTGGCCGCACGAGCGCGCAGCCTCGATGGCGAGATCGAACGTTTCCTCGCGGACGTGGCGGCCTGACGGCGCTCACCGCCTCCCGAAGATCGCCTCGATCGCCGCCGGCGTCTCGTCGATCCGCTCGAGACGGCGGAAGCGCGGGGCGTCTTGCGGCACCTCGGCCTGCTCGTGCGTCCAGGTGACGTGGTAGGGGATGTGAACCCCCCAATAGCCGGCGGCCAGCGCCGGCAGGATGTCGGAGACGACCGAATTGCCGATCATCGCCGCCTCGCCTTCGCCGGCCCCGAGCCGGCCGAAGATCCGGGCGTAGGTCGCCGCCGTCTTTTCCGAGACGATCTCGATCGCGTCGAACCGCTCTGCGAGGCCAGAGCGGGCGATCTTCTGCTCCTGGTCGAGCAGGTCGCCCTTGGTGATCAATGCCAGCCGATGCCCGCGCGCCCGCAACTGCGCCAAGGTCTCGACGACCCCCGGCAACGGCTCGACCGGTTGGGCCAGCATGTCGCGCCCGATCGCCAGAATGTCGGCGACCGCCCTGGTCGGAAGATCGGCGTCGCAGACGGCGAGCGCCGTCTCGATCATCGACAGGGTGAAGCCCTTGACGCCGTAGCCGTAGAGCTTGAGATTGCGCCGCTCGGTCGCCTCCAGCCGCTCGATCAGCCGCTCCGGCTCGGCATGCGCGCCGAGCAGCTCCGCGAAACGCTGGTGCGACAGCTGGAAGATCGTCTCGTTGTGCCAGAGCGTGTCGTCGGCGTCGAACCCGAGAATGCCTGCGCTCATCTCGCCTCCGGTCGGCTTCGCAGCCCGAGACTAGGCGGCGTCCGGCGCGGGAGCAAGCGGATCCCGCATCGCGAAAGGCGAGGGGCGGGCGGCCCCAGGGGATCACGAGCCGCCCGCCGACCGCGGCTCTTCTGATGTTCTCGTTGCGGCCGCGGTCTCGTTTTCGATAGGGGTTTTCCCTAACCCGAATTGACCGCAACCGCAACGGGTGATCGTTCGCCGGCGCATCTCCGTCGACGAGTGCGTGAACGAGGTCGGAACGAAATCATTCCGATTCGACGGATTTCGCCGCCGTCAGCGCTCCAGCCGGGCGATCAGCGACGACGTGTCCCAGCGCGCCCCGCCCATCGCCTGGACCTCGGAATAGAACTGGTCGACCAGCGCCGCGACCGGCACGTGCGCCCCGTTCTTGCGCGCCTCGTCGAGCACGATGCCGAGATCCTTGCGCATCCAGTCGACCGCGAAGCCGAACTCGAAGCGGCCTTCGTCCATCGTCTTCCAGCGGTTTTCCATCTGCCAGGACTGCGCCGCGCCCTTGGAGATGGTGGCGATCAGCTTCTCCACGTCGAGCCCGGCCTTGTGGGCGAAGTGGATGCCCTCGGCGAGCCCCTGGACGAGCCCGGCGATGCAGATCTGGTTGACCATCTTGGCGAGTTGCCCCGCCCCCGCCGGCCCCATCAGGGTGACGGCGCGGGCGAAGGCGGCCATCACCGGCTCGGCCGTCGCGAAGGCTTCCGCCTCGCCGCCGACCATCACGGTGAGCACGCCGTTCTCCGCGCCGGCCTGACCGCCGGAGACCGGCGCGTCGAGGAAGGCGAGGCCGCATTCGGCCGCGATCCGCGCCAGTTCGCGCGCCACCCCGGCCGAAGCGGTGGTGTGGTCGACGAAGATCGCGCCCGGCTTCATGCCGGCGAAGGCGCCGTCGGGACCGAGGGTGACGGCGCGCAGGTCGTCGTCGTTGCCGACGCAGGCGAAGACCAGATCCGAGCCCGCCGCCGCTTCCGCCGGCGTCAGGGCGAGCCGGCCGCCGTTCGCCGCCACCCAGGCCTCGGCGCGGGCGAGCGTGCGGTTGTAGACGGTGACGGCGTGGCCGCCCTTGACGGCGAGATGGCGCGCCATCGGCCCGCCCATCACGCCCAACCCCAGAAATGCGACCTTGGCCATCGTCTTCTCCCGTCTTGGGCGTCCGCCTCAGCGGATCGCGAATGGAAACCAGCGGCCGGCGATCGCGTCGAGCGTGCCGTCGCGGCCGATGTCGAGGAGCGCGCGATCGAGCAACTGCCCGAGATCGCGATCCTCGCGGCGGAAGGCGACGCCCGCCCCGTCGCCGAACTGCGCGGGATCGGCGACCGCCTCGCCGACGAAGCCGGCGACGCCGCGCGGCGCGTCCTCGTCGAGCCAACGATAGAGCGCCGGCGTGTCGCCGAAGACGAGATCGATCCGCCCGTCGAGGAGCGCCGCTCCGGCCGCCGCCTCGCTGGCGAAGGCGACCCGCTCGGCTTGGGGATGGCGCGCCGCCAGATGCGCCGCGTAGGCCGTGCCTTCGCGCACGCCGATCTTCAGGCCGGCGAGCGTCGCCCGGGTCGGTTCGTGAGGCGCGTCGACCAGCCGGCCGGCGAAGCGCGGCAGAATCTGATGATAACGCTGGGTGAACTCCATCGTGCGCCGCGCCGCGTCGGTGATCGGGATCGAGGCGACGAGCGCGTCGACCTGTCTGGTCTGAAGGCTCGGCAACAGCGCGTCCCAACCGAGCGCGACGATTTCGCACTCCGCGCCGATCCGCCGGCACAGCGCTTCGGCGAGGTCCGGGTCGAAGCCGACCGGACGACCGTCCACCACCCGGCTGAACGGCGGATAGGCCCCGTCGGTGCCGATCCGCACGCGCTTCCACTCGCGCGCCGCCGCCGGCCGCGCGCCGAACGCGGCGAAAAGGGGCAGGGCGAGGATGGCGCGGCGCGTGGCCATGAGATGTTCGCTCTCTGGTGGTGGCGGAGAGTCGCCTCGAAGTCGGTTCGGTCCTATAACACGGGCGTTGCCGCCTTGCCTCACCCGAGGGGACGTTCTCGCCATGCCCGATCGCATCTCCGTCGATCGCCTCCGCCCGACGCAACTGACGCTCGGGCTCGACGACGTCGCCCGTCGCCGCGCCAAGATCGCCCAGATGAACGATCGCGAACTCGACGCCTATCTGGAGAAGAAGGCGGTGCCGCACGTCGTCGGCCCCGGCGGCGGCCTGTGGATGACCGATCATCACCATCTCGTCCGCGCGCTGTGGGAAGAGGGCAAGCCGACGGCGATCCTCGGCGAGCGTCTCGACGACTGGTCTAAGCTCGACGTGAAGAGCTTCTGGCGACGGATGGACGAGAAGGCCCTGTGCTGGCCGATCGACGCCGACGGCAATCGCCGCCCCTACGCCGCCATCCCCGAACACGTCTCGAAGATGACCGACAATCCCTGGCGCACGCTCGCCCGCCGGGTCCGCGGCGACGCCTTCGCCGATCTCGACACGCCGTTTCAGGAATTCATGTGGGGCGACTATTTCCGCTCCTTCATGAGCCGTCGCCTGATCGAGACCGACGTCGATCTCGCCGCCGACCTCGCTCGCCGCCTCGCCCGCCTGTCCGAGGCGCAGGATCTGCCCGGCTGGTACGGCGACGGGCCGTCATCCGGCGGCAAGGCGAAGAAGGGGAATGGCGACTGATCGCGTCGCTGCGGGGAGGCGCGTCGCCTTCGCCTCATTGTCCGAGGACGGAGAGGGGCGCGCCCACCGCCGCGCCGGCGACGTCGCGGGCGACGCCGAAGGTCCCGCCGATCGCGCCGCCGACGCTCTCGCCCAAGCCGTCGCGCGCCGAATCGATCGGCTGTCCGGCGACCAGTCGGCTGCCGATCAGTCGCGCCACGTCGCCGTCGGCGGCGAACTTGCCGTGCGCCAACTCGTCGGCGGTCTTCACGTCGGTCAGATCGAAGACGCGGACCTTTTCGGTCGCGAAGGTCGTCTTCCACGGCTCGACGAAGGGGTCGACCGCGCCGACCCGGGGCACGTCGCCGCTGATCAGTCGGGAAAGGCCGAGCGCCTTGTCGTCGCGCGAGACGAACACGGTGAGCCTCGGCCGCGGTTGCCCGAGCCGGGAGACCTGACGGCGGAAGACGTCGCCGTCGATGTCGGGCGAGGCGAGGATCACGTCGTGGATCTTGGCCGGCAATCGCCCATCCCGGATCGCGATCTGGCGCAGCGTCTCCATGGTCAGCCACGTGCCCATCGAATGGGCGAGGATCGAGATCTCCTTGACGTCCGGATCGGCCGCCGCCGCTCTGAGCAACGTCTCGAAGGCGTCGCGCGAATAGCTCGCGCTCTCTTTGTCGTAGACGTATTCGACCACCTTCCCGCGCGACGCCCAGGTGAACAGGATCGGCGTGAAGGTCGTGCCGGAATCGTGGACGAACTGGGCGAAGCGGAACACCGCCTCGTCGTATTCGGTGTTGTAGCCGTGGACGAAGATCAGCGCCCGCCCGTCGCCGGTGCGGTGGAACCACGCCTTCGCGCCCTTCGCGTCGAGATCGATCTCGCGATGGACGACGGCGAAATCGCGGGTCGGATCGGCCGGCGTCGAACTCGGCCACGCCACCTCGCCGACTTTGCGGTCGGCGTCCGGCGGGATCGAGACGACCAGCCGCGACTGATGCATCCTGGTGTCGCGCTCGCCGTTGAACAGGCGCGTCTCGTCGGGAACCGCGACGCGGGTGGTCACCACCAACATGTCGACCGTCGCCGCGCCCTCCGGGACCGGACCGACCAGGCCGAGCGGGCCGCTTCCGGTCTCCACGCACCCCGCGAGAATCGCGACGGCGAGCGAGACGGCGATCGCACGTCGCGGGCGTCGTTTCGGAGGAGGCGAGGGCAGACGCATGTCACGGACCGATGTCGAGACGGGCCGCCATTGTCGTCGAGCCGACCGGGCGGGGCAAGCCGCCGCCCCACACCTCCCGCGGGAGCTCAGGCTCCGGCCTTCTCCGAAGGCTTCTCCACCGGCACGTACTGCAGCGGCAGGGCGGTGGTGTACTTGATCTGCTCCATCGCGAAGGTCGTCGAGACGTCGGCGATGTCGATCTTGGCGATCAGCCGCTTGTAGAACGCGTCGTAGGCCTCGATGTCCGGCACCACCACCCGCATCAGATAGTCGACCTGACCGGCCATCCGATAGAATTCGACCACCTCCGGCATCAGCGACACGATCTCGGCGAAGCGCTTCAGCCAGTCGTCCGAATGGGTCGACGTGGTGATCGAGACGAAGGCGGTCACCTTGGTGTTGACCTGGCGCGGATCGAGCACCGCCACCCGCCGCTGGATGATCCCGTCTTCTTCCAGTTTCTGGATGCGCCGCCAGCACGGCGTCGTCGACAGCCCGACCCGTCGGCCGATCTCGGCGACCGGCACGGTGCAGTCCTCCTGCAACACCTGAAGGATCTTGCGGTCGATGCGGTCGATCACGGCGAAAACTCCTGAATGGGGTATCAAATTCCAACGAGCACCTGATCAGAGGTGATCTTTTTTGACTATTCGGTCAATTGCCCTGGGAAAATAAAAATCAATTCCCAATGATCCGCTCCTCGGGAGCATGCGCCAGGGCCGCCGCGACCCTCCGGCGCAGCTCCGGTATCGCCTCGTCCTCGAACCAGGAATGCCGTTTCAGCCAAGCCGAGTTCCGCCAGGAGGGATGCGGCAGCGGAAACACCGTCGGCGAGCCTTCCGCCGCCAGGATCGCCCGCCAGTCGGCGACCGTCGCGGTGAGATCCGTCCCCGCCCGAGCGCCCAGATGCCAGCCTTGCGCCGATCGGCCGACGGCGAGCACCAGCTCGACGCCCGGCATCGCCGCCATCGCCCGCGCCCGCCATGCCGGGGCGCATTCGCGTCGCGGCGGCAGATCGCCGCCCTTGGCGTCGTGGCCGGGAAAGCAGAAGCCCATCGCCAGCACGGCGACCTTCGATCGATCGTAGAAGGTCGCCGCGTCGATCCCCATCCAGGCCCGCAGGCGGTCGCCGGAAGGATCGGTGAAGGGCAGGCCGGAGGCGTGGACCCTGACCCCCGGCGCCTGACCGGCGACCAGGATCCGCGCCGTCGCCGACAGCCGCGTCACCGGTCGCGGCTCGTGCGCGAGCGGCTTGCCCGTCGGCGCGTCGCGGCAGATCCGACAGGCGCGGATCTCGGTCTCGAGCGTGTCGATCGCCTCAGAAAGCCCCGGCTCCCTCATCGCTCGTCCTCGTCGAAACCGATGAAATTCGCTCGGCCGCGCTCGCGCCGTCGAAAGTCCTCCGGCCATTCGAACCGTCCGGCCCACAGGCCGCGCCGGTTGCGCCGGGCTTCCGCCTCCTCCGCCTCGTGGCCGCCGTAGGCGACCGCCCAGCCGTCGGAGACCATCGCCGCGCCGAGATCGCGCGTCCCGGCGCGGCACTGCGCCAGCCCGCGCCCGTATTTGTCGCGCTTCTCCCAGACGCAGTCGATCGGCCGACCGCCGATCAGGTCGGAAAGATGCGCCTTCGCCGTCTCGCCGCAGGCGTAGCGCCGCCCGTCCCGATCGCAGTCCTGGGCGAGCTCCGGCGCGTCGATGCCGATGAGCCTCAGCCGCGTCCCCTCGATCGCCACGCTGTCGCCATCGGCGACATGCGCCCGGCCGTGACGCTCCCCGTGCGCCTCGACCGGCGGAACGTGTCGGCTCGGCGCGCTGCGCCAGTCGCGCCAGGCGCGTTCGCCGATCCCGAGCGTGGCGAGGCCGAGCGCCAGCCCGACCCATCGCCCGGCTGTGGAGAAGCGGCGTCTGCTGTGGAGGAATTTCACGTCGGCGCGCTCCCCGGCGGGCGTTAACCCTGATTCTGAGCCGTTCGTTAAGCATTCCTCCGTAGCGTCGGACGCAGCGTAAACGCAATCTCATCCGGGGCAGAGGACGACGTCGTGGCGGCGGGAACGCCTGATCGGAGCACCGACGGCCGCACGGCCGGCAACGCCGCGCGCACCGAGCGCCGGCGCACGATCGGCCGCACCGTCCGCGACGTGCGCGAACAGCTCGAATCCGGCTCGACCGTCAAACCCGCCTTCGACTGGGAGCTGATGGTCGAACACGCCCGCGTGCGGCGTCTCGCCTCCCCTTGGCTCGCTCTGCTCGTCGCTCTGATGGTCGTGGTCGGCGGCTTCGGCGGCGACCGCATTCTGCTCGGCGCCTGGGCGGCGATGGCCGTGATCGCCCATCTGACCACCCTGCTCTTCGCCGGCCGTTTCCTGAAACTGGAGCGCAAGGACGTCGACCTGCGCGCCTGGCGCGGCCGCTTCGCCGCGCTCGACGGTGCCTTCGGCGTCACGCTCGGCCTGGTCTTCCTGCTGCCGAGCGGCGGCGGCCTCGTCGCCGACGTCTTCCAATTCTCCTCGATGATGATCCTGGTGGCGGTCTGCGTCTTCCTCGCCGCCAACGTGCCGGCGGCGATGTTCGCCGCCACCATGCCGATCACGGTGATCACCGTCTTCGGCTACGTCTCGCGTCCCGACGCCTTCTTCGCGCCGACCCCGAGCGCGCCGATCGTGCTGGCCTCGATGGCGGCGCTGACCCAGACCTTCTTCATCGTCCTCGGCCATCGGCTCTATCAGGCCTCGCTCTCCGAAATCGAAGCGCGCGCCGAGAAGGACGCTCTGATCGTCGAACTCGAGCACGCCAACGCGCTCTCCGACGAGAGCCGGCGCAAGGCGGAGGAGGCGAACTTCGCCAAGTCGCGCTTCCTCGCCACCATGAGCCACGAGCTGCGCACCCCGCTCAACGCCATCCTCGGCTTCTCCGAGGTGATGCGCGACGAGATCATGGGGCCGGTCGGCAACGAGCACTACAAGGGTTACGTCGCCGACATCCACGACAGCGGCCGCCACCTGCTCGAGCTGATCAACGAGATCCTCGACATCTCCCGCATCGAAGCCGGCCGCTACACGCTCAACGAGGAATCGGTGACGCTGCCCTACGTGGTCGAGGACTGCGTCCACCTGATCGGCCTGCGCGCCCGCTCCAAGGGCCTGACCATCGCCGAGCAGTACGAAGACGGCATGCCCAAGATCTGGGCCGACGAACGGGCGATGCGCCAGATCGTCCTGAACCTCCTGTCGAACGCCGTGAAGTTCACCCCGACCGGCGGCGCGATCACGGTGAAGGTCGGTTGGACCGCCGGCGGCGGTCAATATGTGGCGGTCAAGGACACCGGCCCGGGCATCCCCGAAGAGGAGATCCCGATCGTGCTGTCCCGCTTCGGCCAGGGCTCGATCGCCATCAAGTCGGCCGAACAGGGCACCGGCCTCGGCCTCAACATCGTCCAGGCGCTGATCGGCATGCACGGCGGCACTTTCGACTTGCGGTCGAAGCTGCGCGAAGGCACCGAAGTGACCGTCACCATCCCGCAGTCGCGGGTGCTCGAGGTTATGCCGCGCATCGACGAACGCCCGAAGCGCCGCGCCTGATCGCTCAGACGGTCGCCTCGAAGCCCCCGCCGGCGATGTCCGCGAGCCGGCGCAGCGCCCGTTCCAGAGCGTCGATCGAGGGGCCGCCGAGGCTGATCCGCACGCCGCCCTCCTTCGCCGCCGGATCGCTCAGCGGCGCCCGCGCCGGCAGGAGCAGGATGCCCGTCGCCGCCGCCCGCGCCACGAACGCCTCCGCCTCGACGACCGTCTTCGGCAGCCAGACGTGAAAGCCGCCGACCTCGCCGACGCCGATCGCCGCCGGCAGGATCGCGCCGGCCAGTCGCCGCCGCTCGCGCGCGTCCCGGCGGATCGCATCGGCGACGGCGTCGGCCGTGCCGTCGCCGAGCCATTGCTCCATGATCCGGCTGGACAGGGGCGACGCCGTCGAGGATGTCGCCTGCAGCCGTTCGCCGGCGGCCCGCGCGAAACCGGGCGGCGTCGTCAAGGCGCCGATGCGCAGGCCCGGGCTCAGCGTCTTGGAGAGGCCCCCGACGTGGAAGACGCGTTCCGGCGCGCACGCCGCGATCGGCGGCAGGCCCGCCGGAGCGAAGATCGAATGGACGTCGTCCTCGACGATCATCGCATCGTGCCGGCGAGCGACCTCGGCGACGGCGCGCCGCCGCGCCTCGCCCATCGTCGCCGTGGTCGGGTTGTGGACGGTCGGGGTGACGTAGACGACCGGCCGTCCGCGGCCGACGACGCTGGCCAACCGATCCGCCAGCGCATCCGGCCGCATTCCCTCCGCGTCGACCGCGACGCCGATCGGCGCGATCCCCGCCTGCCGCGTCCATAGAAGCGCGCCGGGATAGGTCGTCGTCTCGGTCAGGAACGGCGTCGTCGCGCCGACCAGCGTCGCGAAGGCCACAGACAACGCATGCTGCGCTCCGTGCGTGAGGAAGACGCGCTCCGCCGTGGCGTCCACGCCCTGCGCCGCGAGCCGCCGCGCCATGAGCGCTCGGTGGTCGGCGCGTCCGGCCGGCGGCGCGTAGGTGGAGAAGCTCTCCGCGTCGAGCTTCTTGACCAGTGCGGTCAACGCCGCCGCCAGGAAACGATCGCCGAGCACCAGCGGCGGCACGTTGAGCGACAGGTCGATCGTCTCGCTCGGTCGCCCGGACGGGCCGGCGACGAAGGTGCCGCGCCCATGCACGCCGACCACCAGCCCGCGCCGCTCGAGTTCGCGATAGGCCTTGGTGACGCTGCCCAGTCCGACGCCGAGCCGCCAGGCGAGGTCTCGATGCGCCGGCAACCGATCTCCGCCGACGATCCGACCGGCCGCGACGTCCTCGGTCAACGCGGCGATCAACCGATCGCAGGGCGAACCGTCGCCGTCGCCGAGGCGGGGACTCCAGGTCGTCTCCAGTTTCATCGCACACCTCTGAAAAGTGTCACATGACGCTAATTCGATTGCCGAGAAGTGTATCGCATCTACGATCGTCGCGTCACCGCTCTTCACGGATGCCCCGCCGATGTCGCTCGATCTGCTGCTCGCCTTTTCGCTCTATGCCTTCGTGTCCTCGATCACACCGGGGCCGAACAACACGATGTTGCTGGCCTCCGGCGTGAACCATGGGCTGGTGCGCACGGTGCCGCACCTCGTCGGCGTCAATCTCGGCTTTGCGTTTCTGATGACGATGGTCGGTCTCGGGCTGGGCGGGCTGTTCCGGGCGGTCCCGATCGCGCACGACGTGCTGCGCTGGGCCGGCGCGGCCTATCTGCTGCGCCTCGCCTGGCTGATCGCGCGCTCCGGCGATCCGGACGCGGAAGGAAAGGCGCGCCCGCCGATGACCTTTCTCGAGGCGGCGGCCTTCCAGTGGCTCAATCCGAAGGCCTGGGTGATGGCGGTCGGCGCGCTCGCGACCTATGGGTCGGGCGACGGCCTCGGCTGGGAGATCGCGCTGCTGGTGGCGATCTTCACCGCCGTCAACGCGCCCTGCATCCTCGTCTGGGCGGCGGCGGGGTCGTCGCTGCGCGGCTTTCTCGCCGATCCGCGCCGTCTCGCCGTCTTCAATTGGACGATGGCGGCGCTGCTCGTCGCCTCGCTGCGGCCATTGCTCGCCTCCACGACCGGCTGAAGCCCCGTGGAAACGACGACGGCCTCCCCGAACCGGGGAGGCCGCATCGATCCGACGATCCCGTCGCCCTCAGTCCTTGTTCGACACGCCCGCTTCCGCGAAGGTCGCCATGCCGGCGTGGGTCGCCGCCGCCGCGCGCACGATCGAGGCGGCGATCGCCGCGCCGGTGCCTTCGCCGAGCCGCATGCCGAGGTCGAGCAGCGGCGTCTTGCCCATCGCCGCGAGCGCGCGTGCGTGCGCCGGTTCGGCCGAGACGTGGCTGAAGAGGCAGTGCTCGATCGCCTTCGGGTTCATCGCGTGGACGATCGCCGCCGCGGCCGAGGTGACGAAACCGTCGACCACCACCGGCACCTTCTGATGCCGCGCCGCGATGATCGCGCCGACCATCGCCGCGATCTCGCGACCGCCGAGGCGACGCAGGATTTCGAACGGGTCCATCTCGCCGCCGATCCGCATCACCGCCTGTTCGACCACCTTCGCCTTGTTGGCGAGCGCCGCGCCCTGCACGCCGGTGCCGGGGCCGACCCACTCTTCCGCCGTGCCGCCGAAGAGGGCGAGGTAGATCGCCGAGGCGACGGCGGTGTTGCCGATGCCCATCTCGCCGAGGCAGAGCAGGTCGACGCCGCCGGCCAGCGCCTCCATGCCGTAGGCCATCGTCGCCGCGCAGCTCTGCGCGTCGAAGGCGTCTTCTTCCGAGATGTCCGGCGTCGGCAGCTCCAGCGCCAACTCGAACACCTTGAGGCCGATGTCGCTCGCCATGCAGATCTGATTGATCGCCGCGCCGCCGGCGGCGTAGTTCGCCACCATCTGCTTGGTCACCTCGGAGGGAAACGCCGAGACGCCCTTGGCGGTGATGCCGTGATTGGCGGCGAAGACCGCGACGAGCGGCTTCTCCACCTTCGGCGGGATCTTGCCCGTCGCCGCGGCGAGCAGCGCGCCGATCTCCTCCAGCCGGCCGAGCGAGCCGGGGATCTTGGTCAGCTGGGCGTCGCGCGTCCAATAGGCCTCCACCGCCGCCGTCTCGGGATCCGGCAAGAGATTGACGAGATCGCGGAAGTCGTCGAAGGGAGAGGGCGCGGCCATGGGGATCCTCGTTGCGGGTGGGGCTCTCGTCGCCGCGTCTATACCCCGAAGCGCCGGCGGGCAAGCCGGCGCATGCGCGCGCGAGCGGGCTCGAAGCGGAGAGCGACGTGGACGACCGACCCGAGCGTGCGCCCGACGTTTTCGAGCCGTTGCGCCTCCTCGCCGAGACCGCGGCGATGATCCGCTTCTTCTCGCGTCTGCCGCTGCCGGCGCTCGGCCGTTTCGACGATCCGGCCCGGCCGCCGCCCTTCGCGCGCAGCATTCGCATGCTGCCCGTCGCGGCGCTGGCGATCGCCGCCCCGGCGGCCTTCCTCGCCGCGCTCCTCGACGGCAGCGATCTCTCCTCCCTCGTCGTCGCGACCCTCGTCGTCATCGCCGCGACGCTGACCACCGGGGCCTTCCACGAGGATGGCCTCGCCGACGTCGCCGACGCCTTCGCCGGCGGCGCGACCGTCGCCCGGCGGCTGGAGATCATGAAGGACAGCCGCGTCGGCGCCTTCGGCGCGGTCGCGCTCGCCGCCCAGTTCGTGCTGCGCGTCGCGCTCCTCGCCGATCTCCTCGATCGCTTCGAGGCCGGCGTCGGCCTCCTCGTCCTCGCCGTCGCCCCGCTCGCCCGCGTCGGCGCGGTCGGCCTGATGACGGCGCTGCCGCCGGCCCGCGCCGATGGCCTCGCCCGCGCCGCCGGCCGTCCCGAACCGGCCGCGCTCGTCCTCGCCGGCCTCGTCGCGACGGCGATCTTCGCCGCGCTCGCCGGCCTCGTCGTCGGGCCGCACGAGGCCGCCTTCGCGCTGGGCCTCGGCCTCGCCGCGCTCGCCGCGCTCGCCGGCCTCGCCCACCGCGCCATCGGCGGCGTCACCGGCGACGTGGTCGGCGCCGGCGCGCTGGTCGCCGAGATGGCGCTCCTCCTCGGTCTCGCCGTGTGAGCCCCGCGGCTTGATCGCGACGCGCGCGCGCGCCATCTTCGCCCGAGCCCCGCACGAGAGACCCGCATGACGTCCGCCGCCCCGATCGCCTCGCCCTGCCGCAAGCTCTGCCAGTTGCACCCGATCGAGAGGGTCTGCCACGGCTGCTTCCGCACCATCGACGAGATCGCCAAGTGGACGAAGTTCAGCGAGGCGAAACGGACGAAGATCGTCGCCGATCTACCGGCCCGCCGCGCCGCTCACGCCGAGAAGGAGGCGCGCCTGCGCGCCGCTCGCGAGGCCGCCTCAGGCGGAGAGGGGCTCGGCTGAGGGCCGGCGCACCGCCGCGAGCGCCTCGTCGAGCACCTCGAGCCCGGCCGCCGGGTCAGTCGCCTTGACGGTCAGGATCCGCCGCCACGCCCGCGCCCCCGGTCGCCCCGAGAACAGTCCGAGCATGTGCCGCGTCACCTGCGCGAGCTTCGCCCCCGGCTCGCCGAGATGGCGCGAGAGATAGGGCTTCATCGCCTCGACCACCTCGAACGGATCGGCGTCCGGCCCGTCCTCGCCGAAGATGCGGCGGTCGACCTGCTTCAGGATTTCCGGCGTCTCATAGGCCGCACGGCCGAGCATGACGCCGTTGAGGCGCACCCCGTCGCGCGGCGCGAGCAGAGCCTCCGCCTCGTCGAGCGAACGAATGCCGCCGTTGATCGCGATCTCCAGCGCCGGCCAGGCGCGCTTCAGGCGGAAGACGAGGTCGTGGTCGAGCGGCGGAACGCTGCGGTTCTCCTTCGGCGACAGGCCCTGCAGCCACGCCTTGCGGGCGTGAACCGTCAGTGAGGCGATCCCCGCCGGCGCGACCTTGTCGACGAAGGCCGGCAGCATCTCGTTCGGATCGGCCTCGTCGATGCCGATCCGACATTTGACCGAGATCGGGATCGCC
Source organism: Hyphomicrobiales bacterium (assembly GCA_021286855.1). Classification (GTDB taxonomy): domain Bacteria; phylum Pseudomonadota; class Alphaproteobacteria; order Rhizobiales; family Ancalomicrobiaceae; genus Pinisolibacter. The sequence continues at coordinate 468,520 of JAJTBO010000001.1, forward strand.
ACCGCGTCTCGCATCGCGGAGACGCAACTCGCGACGAGATCGGGCTCGGCCATCAGACAGGCCCCGAACCGTCCCGACTGGACGCGATCGGACGGACAGCCGCAGTTGAGATCGATCTGGTCGTAACCGAACCCTTCGACGATCCGCGCCGCTTCCGCGAGCTGCGCCGGGTCCGAGCCGCCGAGCTGGCAGACGACCGGATGTTCCTCAGCCGAGAAGCCGAGCAGGCGCGCGCGTTCGCCGTGGATCACCGCCGGCGCGGTCACCATCTCGGTGAACAGCGCCGCGCGGCGCGTCATCAGACGATGGAAGAACCGGCAATGCCGATCCGTCCATTCCATCATCGGCGCGACCGAGAAGCGAAGTGGCGAGACGTCGGTCAAGGCGGGGCGAACTCCGGAGGGGTAGGGGAAGCGGTTCTTCTAACCGCTTTCGCGCGTCGATGCGACGGTGTCCTCGCCCCGAACTTGTCGCCGCCGCCACCGCGCCGCATGATCCGCCGCCCGACGCACCTCGAGGACCGCCATGCCCGACACACCCTTCGGCCGCGAACCGATCGCCGGCGTGATCCTCGCCGGCGGCCAGGGCCGGCGCATGGGGCGCGTCGACAAGGCGCTGGTCGATCTCGACGGCCGGACGCTCCTCGCCCATGTGGTCGAGCGCTTCGGCCCGCAGGTCGCGCCGCTCCTGCTCTCCTCGAACGGCGATCCGGCGCGGTTCGCCGCCTTCGGGCTCGAGGTCGTCGCCGATCCCTTCGACGAACCGCTCGGACCGCTCGCCGGCGTCGCCGCCGCCGGCCTCGCGCTCGCGCGGACGCATCCCGAGATCCGGTTCCTCGCCACCACGGCGGTCGACACGCCCCGTCTGCCGCTCGATCTCGTCGCCCGTCTCGCCGCGGCGCTCGCCGCCCGGCCCGACGCCGGCTGCGCCTTCGCCGTCTCGCGCGGCCGCGATCATCCGGTCGCGGCGCTGCATCGTCTCGACGACATCGACCAATTGATGAGAGGCCTCGCCGACGGTTCGATCCGCCGCGTCATGCGGTATCTGGATGCCAGAAACGGCGTTCGCGTCGCATTCCCCGACGTCGATGGGCGAGATCCCTTCATCAATCTCAATCGTCTGGAAGATCTCGCCGATCTGAGCGCCTCGAGGGCGTGAGGCCGCGCCGATGAGGGGCGCGCCCGGTCGCCCGGGAGGCGGCATTCCGCCACTTGTCACGACCGGTGCGATCTAGTCTAAACGGGGCCACGCGCGGGGTCGGGAGGTGCGCCCGAGACGCATGATCCCGTCGTCCCGAAAGGTACCGAGGAGATGAAATGACCATGAAGCGCCGTCAGTTTCTCGAGGTCGCGAGCGTCGGTTCCGTCGCCGCCGCCGCCTCCACGCTCGCCGCGCCGGCGATCGCCCAGTCCACCCCGAAGATCAACTGGCGTCTGACCTCGAGCTTCCCGAAGTCGCTCGACACCATCTTCGGCGGCGCCGAGGTCCTCGCCAAGGCGATCTCCGAGATGACCGACGGCAATTTCCAGATCCAGGTCTTCGCCGCCGGCGAACTCGTCCCCGGCCTGCAGGCCGCCGACGCCGTCACCAACGGCACCCTGGAGATGGCCCACACCTGCTCCTACTACTACGTCGGCAAGGACCCGGCCTTCTGCTGGGGCACCGCCGCGCCCTTCGGCCTCAACGCCCGCCAGCTCAACGCCTGGTTCTACCACGGCGGCGGCAACGAGCTGATGAACGAGTTCTTCTCCAAGTACAATTACGTCGGCCTGCCGGGCGGCAACACCGGCACCCAGATGGGCGGTTGGTTCCGCAAGGAGATCAAGTCGGTCGCCGACATCGCCGGCTTGAAGATGCGCATGGGCGGCATCGCCGGCCGCGTGCTGGCCAAGCTCGGCGCGGTGCCGCAGATGATCGCCGGCGGCGACATCTATCCGGCGCTGGAGAAGGGCACCATCGACGGCGCCGAGTGGGTCGGCCCCTACGACGACGAGAAGCTCGGCTTCTACAAGGTCGCCCCGCACTACTACTATCCCGGCTGGTGGGAAGGCGGCGCGGCGCTGCACTTCTTCATCAACAAGGGCAAGTGGGCGGAGCTGCCGAAGTCCTATCAGGCGGCGCTCACCTCCGCCGCCGCCATGGTCAACGTCGACATGCAGGCCAAGTACGACGCCAAGAACCCGGCGGCGCTGAAGCGCCTGGTTCAGGCCGGCGCGCAGCTCCATCCCTTCCCGACCGACGTGATGGACGCGGCTCACAAGGCCTCGATCGAACTCTATGCCGAGATCTCCAAGGAGAACGCGGCGTTCAAGAAGGTCCACGACGCCTACATGGCCTTCCGCAACGACGAATATCTGTGGTGGCAGATCGCCGAGTTCGGCTACGACGCCTTCATGATCCGCGCTCGCCGCGGCTGATCCGCGACGTTTTCGCGAAGCCTTCGAAAGGCCCGACGGCGCGTCCGTCGGGCCTTTTTCGTCGCCTGTGTTAATCGGTTCGAAAAATGCCTCGCCGAGCGATTTTCGGGGATGGCATCTGCGCCGGTTCTGCTAATTTGTTCCGCGTGTTGCGGACCCGACAGGGAGGTCGGGGCCGCGCCTCGCGGCCTCCTCGGAGGGCGCGCGTCATCGAGAAGCCGTGCAGGCACGGCCGGTTCCCCGAGGCCGTCGGAACGACGGCCCGAGTTCTCTGGGAGGAGACGAAGACATGGAACGTCGCAAATTCATCAAGGCCGCGTCGGTCGGCGCGGTCGCCGCCGGCGCTTCGACGCTCGCCGCCCCGGCGATCGCCCAGACCGCTCCGAAGGTCAGCTGGCGTCTGACCTCGAGCTTCCCGAAGTCGCTCGACACCATCTTCGGCGCGGCCGAGACCATGGCCAAGGCCGTCTCCGAGATGACCGACGGCGCCTTCCAGATCCAGGTCTTCGCCGGCGGCGAACTCGTTCCGGGCCTCCAGGCGGCCGACGCCGTCACCTCCGGCACCGTCGAGATGTGCCACACCGCGCCCTACTACTACGTCGGCAAGGATCCGACCTTCGCCTTCGGCACGGCGGTGCCCTTCGGCCTCAACTCGCGCCAGCTCTCCGCCTGGTTCCGCCACGGCGGCGGCATGGAGCTGATGAACGAGTTCTTCGCCAAGTACAACATCGTCGGATTCCCCGGCGGCAACACCGGCACCCAGATGGGCGGCTGGTTCCGCAAGGAGATCAAGACGGTCGCCGACATGACCGGCCTCAAGATGCGCATCGGCGGCCTCGCGGGCCGCGTGCTGACCAAGCTCGGCGCGGTGCCGCAGCAGATCGCCGGCGGCGACATCTATCCGTCGCTCGAAAAGGGCACCATCGATGCGGCCGAGTGGGTCGGCCCCTATGACGACGAGAAGCTCGGCTTCTACAAGGTCGCCCCGCACTACTACTACCCGGGTTGGTGGGAAGGCGGCGCGGCGCTGCAGTTCTTCGTCAATCAGGCGAAGTGGGCGGAGCTGCCGAAGACCTATCAGGCGATCCTGACCTCGGCCACCGCGCTCGCCGACATCGACATGCAGGCCAAGTACGACGCCAAGAACCCGGCGGCGCTGAAGCGCCTGGTTCAGGCCGGCGCGCAGCTCCATCCCTTCCCGACCGACGTGATGGACGCGGCTCACAAGGCCTCGATCGAACTCTATGCCGAGATCTCCAAGGAGAACGCGGCGTTCAAGAAGGTCCACGACGCCTACATGGCCTTCCGCAACGACGAATATCTGTGGTGGCAGATCGCCGAGTTCGGCTACGACGCCTTCATGATCCGCGCTCGTCGCGGCTGATCGGCGCCTTCGTCGTCCCAGCAGAGAAAAGGCCCCGGCGAGCGATCGCCGGGGCCTTCTTCATGGTCGATGCGGCCGCGCCGATCAGAACTTCGGCGGCGCGCCGAGATCGAGCCCGGGGATGTCGATCGCCGGAATGTTGTTGAGCTGTTCCAGCGCCTTCTTCTGATCGGCGAGGTTCGGCGCCTCCTTCTTGGAGACGACGAGGCCCGGCGTCGTCATCACCAGCGTCACCATGATCAGCTGGATCACCACGAAGGGCACCGCGCCCCAGTAGATCTGGCTGGTCTTGATCGGCTCCATCAGCTTGCCGGTCACCTTGTCCTTGTAGGGGTTGCGCGGCGCGACCGAGCGCAGGAAGAACAGGGCGAAGCCGAACGGCGGATGCATGAACGACGTCTGCATGTTGACGCCGAGCATGACGCCGAACCAGATGATCATCGTCTTGGCGATGTCCTCCGGCGTCGTCAGCCCGTACTGCGCCGCGATGGCGAGCGCGGTCGGGTCGGTGATGAAGATCTTCTCCGCCGCCGGCTTCAGGAGCGGGATGATGATGAAGGCCAGCTCGAAGAAATCGAGGAAGAAGGCCAGGAAGAACACCGCCAGGTTGACGACGATCAGGAAGCCGTAGAGGCCGCCCGGCAGCGAGGAGAGCAGTTCCTCGACCCAGACGTGGCCGTTGACCCCGTAGAAGGTCAGCGAGAAGACGCGCGCGCCGATCAGGATGAAGACGACGAAGGCGGAGAGCTTGGCGGTCGACTCGGTCGCCTGTTTGACGATGGTGAAGTTGAACCGGCTCGGATCTTTGTCCAAATAACGCTTCAGCGCGGCGAGCAGCATCGCGCCCGAGGCGCCCATCGCGCCGCCTTCGGTCGGCGTGGCGACGCCGATGAAGATCGTGCCGAGCACCAGGAAGATCAGCGCCAGCGGCGGCACCATGACGAAGGTCGTCTGCTGGGCGATCTTCGACAGGAACCGGAAGCCGAGGAATCGGTCGCACACATAGTTGACCACCGCCACCGCGAAGGAGAAGGCGACCGCCACCGACATCGCCAGGATGACGAAGTCGGCGCCGCCCTTGGTTTCGCTGCGCGAGATCACCCACCAGCCGACGATGCCGGCGACGATCACCAGGAAGGCGAGGGAGAGGATGCCGCGGCTCTCCTCGCCGGTCGTGAGCACCTTGACCAACTTCACCGCGAAGAGCGCCAGCGCCGCGACGATCAGCACCAACGCGCCCGAACCCAGGATCTCGCTGACCGCGCCCGAGGCGAAGCCGGAGACGACGGTCTCCTTGACGCCCGGCGCGAAGCCGACCGCCGCCGCGGCGAGGCCGGCCAGAATGAAGCCGGCGTTGGTGCGGGCGAGGATCTTGGCGGACCGCGGGTTGGTCTCGCGGAAGCCGACCGCCTCCGCCGGCAGACCCGGCGCGGCCTTGGGGAAGAACACCGTCACCAGGAAGACGTAGAAGGCGTACATCGACGACAGGACGAGGCCCGGCACGAAGGCGCCCTCGTACATCGAGCCGACGTCGGCGCCGAGCTGGTCGGCCATGACGATCAGCACCAGCGACGGCGGGATGATCTGGGCGAGCGTGCCCGACGCCGCGATCACGCCGGTGGCCAGCCGCCGGTCGTAGCCGTAGCGCAGCATGATCGGCAGCGAGATCAGGCCCATCGAGATCACCGAAGCCGCGACCACGCCGGTGGTGGCGGCGAGCAGCGCGCCGACGAAGATCACCGCATAGGCGAGGCCGCCGCGCACCGTGCCGAACAGCTGGCCGATGGTGTCGAGCAGATCCTCCGCCATGCCGGAGCGTTCGAGGATCAATCCCATGAAGGTGAAGAACGGGATCGCCAAGAGGACGTCGTTGCTCATCACGCCGTAGACGCGCTCGGGCAGCGTCTGCAGGAGCACCCAGTCGAGATGGATGGTGCCGTGCGACAGGGGCGCCAGTTCGACGCCGACGACGAAGAAGAACAGTCCGCATCCCGCCAGCGCGAAGGCGACCGGGTAGCCGAGCAGCAGGAACACCACCAGGGAGGCGAACATGATCGGGGCGATGTTGTGGGCGATGAACGCGGCCATGGGTCGTCCAATCGAATGAAACGAGGAGCGGACGCCGGATTCGAACGGGGAATCGACGGCGAGGGAGGATCAGTGCTGGGGCTTCGCGCCTTCGGTCTCGGCCAGGAGCCGAGCCGCTTCGGCTTCCGCCGAGGCATGATGGCCGCCGCCGCCGTGGGCGTCGTCGATCAGACCGCGCATGATCGCCACGCGCTTGATCAGTTCCGACAGCGCTTGCGCGAGAAGGACCGCGAAGCCGAGCACGATCAGGAGCTTGGCCGGATATTGCGGGAGGCCGCCGGCCGAGAACGACTGTTCGTCGAGCCGCCAGGAGCGCAGGAAGAACGGCAGGCCCGTGTAGAGGAACACCGCCACCATCGGGATCAGGAAGAAGACGTGCCCGACCAGCTCGATGACGTTGCGCGCCGTCCTCGACAGGTTCGAGTTCACGATGTCGATCCGGATGTGCTCGTTCATCTGCAGCGTCCAGGAGGCGCACAGCAGGAACACGGCGCCGAACAGCACCCATTGCAGCTCGAGCCACGTGTTCGACGACATGTCGAACAGCTTGCGGATGATCGCGTTGATCGTCGAGATCAAAACCGCCGCCACGATGAGCCAGGCGGCCATGCGTCCGAGCCATGCGGTGGCCCGATCGACGGCGCGCGAAAAGGCGATGAGCGCGTTCAAGCAGACGTCCTCCCTCGTCGCGGGATCCTCGGCGCGCCGAACGTCGGTCGGCTTGGAGCTGTCGGACCCCGATGTCTGAACGAGGGCAGCTATAGCAAGCCACGCACGGGAAACCTAGCCTTTCGACGGAGAGGACGAGGTCCGAATTCGTCTTTTTTCGTATTCGCCCGAAAGGCGTTCCGGCGGTTCGATGCATGTCAGGGATGTCGCGGCGACGCGGTCGTCGAGGAGCGATCATGCGGCGCACAGGTTCCCGCGCGCGCCGTTCCGCGATAGACAGGAGCGATCACGCCCCGAAGCGAAAGGCCCTCGATTTGATCGCGCCGAGCCCCGATCAGCCGCAATTCTGGATGGCTGTCGTCGAGTTGATCTGGATCGACATTCTGCTCTCCGGCGACAACGCCGTGGTGATCGCGCTCGCCTGCCGATCGCTGCCCGAGAAGCTGCGCAAGATCGGCATGATCGCCGGCGCCGGCGCGGCGGTCGGTCTGCGCATCGCCTTCGCCTCGATCGTCACGATGCTGATGGGCCTGCCCTATCTCCACGCGGTCGGCGCTGTGTTGCTCCTGTGGGTGGCGATCGACCTCGTCGGCCCGAACGAGGAGGAGGAACATCACACCGCCGCCGGCCACTCGCTCTGGCACGCGATCCGGATCATCGTCGTCGCCGATGCGGTGATGAGCCTCGACAACGTCGTCGCCATCGCCGCCGCCGCGCAAGGGTCGGTGATCCTGATCGCCATCGGCCTGTTGATGTCGATCCCGCTGGTCGTCGCCGGTTCGACCATGGTGATGCGCCTGTTCGATCGCTTCCCCTGGCTGATCTGGGTCGGCGGCGGCCTGCTCGGCTGGATCGCCGGCGAACTCTTCGCCGAGGAGCCGGTGCTGAAGCAGTTGGTGCCGGTCGTCCATGGTCTGGCCGGCAACGTCTTTCCGATCCTCGGCGTGGCGCTCGTCCTCGCCGTCGGCCGCCTGCTGCATCGCCGCGCCGCCCGCCTCGGCGCGCCGCGGCGGCTCGAACGTCACTGACGCCGTTCGGCCTCGAGCCGCCGCAGCCGCTCCCGGTGGAAGGCGTAGAGCCCCGAGGCGACGACGACCGCCGCGCCGACCAGGGTCGGCCCGTCCGGCGTCTGGTGGAAGATCACGACGCCCCACAGGAAGGCCCAGACCATCAGGGTGTAACGATAGGGCGCGATCGCCGAGGTCTCGGCGAGCTGCGTCGCCTTGATCAGCATGACGTAGCCGGTGAGCAGCGCCGCCGCCGTCCCCGCCAGCAAGGCGAACTGCGCCGGCGTCGGAACCCGCCAGTCGGTCACCGTCGACACCGCCGTCTCGAACGGCATCAGCGCCAGGCCGAGAAGGGTGACCGAGAGCGCCGTCGACAGCGTCACCAGCGAGGTCGGCAATCGCGTGCCCAGCCGCGCCGTCGAGATGTCGCGCACCACCACGAAACCGACCGACACCAGCACCCAGACCGACGCCGGTTCGAAACCCGCGAGGCCCGGCCGCACGATGATCATCACCCCGACGAAGCCGACCGCGATGGCGATCCAGCGCCGCGGTCCGACCTTCTCGCCGAGAAACGCCGCCGCCGCCGCCGTCATGGCGAGCGGCGTCGCCTGAAACACCGCCGAGACGTTCGGCAGCGCCACATGGACCAGCGCCATCAGGTAGAACAGCGTCGCGCCGATCTCGCCGACGAGCCTGAGGCCGATCAGCGGCGTCCACACCTCGCGCGCCCGCCGCCACGACCCGTCGACGCCGACCGCGATCGCCACCACCGTCGCGGCCATGACGCCCCGCACGAAGATCGTCTCGCCGAGCGGCAACTGCTGCGTCGCCAGCTTGGTCAGCGCATCGGCCAGATTGAACCCCGCCATGGCGACGGCCATCGCGAGAATGCCGCGGCGATTGTCGCGTGGATCGGTCATCGGGCCTCGGGGCGCGCGCGGGGAGGGGATTCGAGAAACCCCTCATATCCTTTCGTCTGAGGCTCCGCCACCCGTCGGAAAGCGCTTCCGCCCCGCGTTCGGCGCGGTCGGCGCGGTCGGCGGGCGAGCTCCGTCAGCCGCCGGTCGTGTTCATGTGCCGGTGCAGCACGCCGTCGCCGATCGATCGGTCGATGACGAAGTCGTGGCCCTTCGGCTTCTTCGCCACCGCCTCGCGGATCGCCGCCTCGACCGAGGCGTCGTCGCCGGGATGTTCGCGCAGCACCCGGCGCAGGTCGACGCTGTCGTCCTGCCCGAGGCACATGTAGAGCGTGCCGGTGCAGGTCAGACGGACGCGATTGCAGCTCTCGCAGAAATTGTGGGTCATCGGCGTGATGAAGCCGAGCCGACCGCCGGTCTCGGCGATCCGGACGTAACGCGCCGGCCCGCCGGTCGAATGGTCGAGATCGCTCAGCGTCCAGCGCCGCTCGAGATCGGCGCGCACCGCCGACAGCGGCAGATACTGGTCGACCCGTTCGCCGCCGATCTCGCCGAGCGGCATCGTCTCGATCAGCGTCATGTCCATGCCGCGACCGTGCGCGAAGCGCATGAGGTCGTCGTATTCGCCGTCGTTGAAGCCCTTGACCGCGACCGTGTTGAGCTTGACCGAAAGCCCCGCCTCCAGCGCCGCGTCGATGCCGGCGAGCACCGGACCGATCTCGCCCCAGCGGGTGATCTCGCGAAACTTCGCCGGATCGAGCGTGTCGAGGGAGACGTTGATCCGCCGCACGCCGTAGCCGGCGAGCTCGCGGGCGCGATGCGCCAGCTGCGAGCCGTTGGTCGTCAGCGTCAGCTCCTCGAGGTCGCCGCTGGCGAGATGGCGCGACAGATTGCCGATCAGGGTGCCGACCCCCTTGCGCACCAACGGTTCGCCGCCGGTCAGCCGAATCTTGCGCGCCCCGAGCCGCACGAAGGCCGAACACAGACGCTCCAACTCCTCGAGCGACAGCACGTCGCGTTTCGGCAGGAACGTCATGTCCTCCGACATGCAGTAGTGGCAGCGGAAGTCGCAGCGGTCGGTGACCGACACGCGGAGGTATCGGATGGACCGGCCGAAGGGATCGATCAGGGTTTCGCGCCGATCCGCGACGCGGGGGAACGCCGTCATCCGCGGCTCCTCTCTGTTCGGAAGGGGAGAACCATAGGGGCCGCGGCGCGCGCGTCAATCCGGGGTCTTGCCGAGGCCGCCGTCTGGCCCTAATGCCGGAGGACGACAATCGAAGGAGCACGCCGAATGACCACGACCGACGTCTGGCCGAGCGAACTGCGTCTGAGCAAGGATCGGCGCACCCTGAAGGTCGCCTTCGAGAACGGCGAGACCTACGAGCTTCCCGCCGAGTATCTGCGCGTCGAGAGCCCCTCCGCCGAGGTCCAGGGCCACGGCCCCGGCCAGCGCAAGACGGTGGCCGGCAAGCGCGCCGTCGAGATCATCGGCCTCGAGGAGGTCGGCAACTACGCCGTCAAGATCAGCTTCGACGATCTGCACTCGACCGGCCTCTACACCTGGATCCATCTCGCCGAACTGGGCCGCGAGTACGAACCGCGTTGGGCCGGTTATCTGAACGAGCTCGCAGCCAAGGGCCTGTCGCGCGACCGCTGAGCCGGGTCCACGATGCCGGCGGGAGCCTCCGAAACGAACGCGAGCCCCCCGAAACGAAGAAAGGCCGGCGATCGTCTCGCCGGCCTTCTCGAAACGCTGGATCGGGTCGATCAGTTGATCACCACCACCCGGGCGCCGACCTTGACGCGCTCGTAGAGGTCGGTGACGTCCTCGTTGGTCATGCGGAAGCAGCCGGAGGAGACGGCCTGACCGATCGTCCAGGGCTCGTTCGAGCCGTGGATGCGATAATAGGTCGAGCCGATGTACATGGCGCGGGCGCCGAGCGGGTTCTCCGGGCCGCCCGCCATGTAGGCCGGCAGGTGCGGCTGACGGCGACGCATTTCCGGCGGCGGGGTCCAGCCCGGCCACTCGGCCTTGCGCGTCACCGAATGCGCGCCGGCCCAGGCGAAGCCCGGACGGCCGACGCCGATGCCGTATTTCAGCGCCTTGCCGTCGTTGAGCACGAGGTAGAGACGACGCTCGGCGGTCTTCACCACGATGGTGCCGGCGGCGTAGTGGCCGTCGAACGAGACGACCTCACGCGGAATCGGCGTGTAGTTCGGCGAACCGGCCGACGAATAGTGGCTGGAGCCCGGCCCCTCGACGAGATTGCCGAGCGCGTCGTAACGCTGCTGAACCCCCGGATTGTATTCCGCGCCGGCCGGAAGGGAAACGAACACCGTCCCCATCACCGCAACCGCCGCAAGCATAGCCCTGCTCATGCCGCGCCTCGTCGTCTCAACCATGTCGATCGATGAATCTGCCCCGAGGCGGCAAACTCCGCCTCGGTTTCGCCGCCATATTGCGGAGCGGACGGCCCTGGGGCAAGGGGTGGGGCGGCCTCGTCGTGACGTTGAGCGAGGCGGAAATCGCATTCGTTTCCGGCTGTGTCGGTAGTGCAACGGATGACGCGACGAGGTGGAGGCGATTCTTAACCGATGAGGCGCGAAACTGAGGGGAAGTCTCGGGCGCTGCGCCCGGCGAGGTCTCGCGTTGGAGCTCGAATGGACATCGAATCGCATCGCCTCGTCGTTCTGGCGAGAGACGACAGCCGCGAAGGCCGCGATCGACTGCTCGCGCAGCTCTGCGCCGAACTGTTGACCGATCGCGTCCGCGCCGGGCGCGAACTCGACGCCTTCTACGAAATCGCCGGTCTGTTGCTCGAGAAGGCCGGTTCGGCGGCGCGACGCGACTTTTCCGAACGGGTCGCCGAGCGTTCCTGTTGCCCGGTCGAACTGCTGTTGCGGCTGGCCGTCGACGACATCGAAGTGGCCGAGCCGGTCCTGCTGCATGCGTTGCGTCTGCGTGAGAACGATCTCGTCGACATCGCCAGCCTGCGCACCGAAGGCCATCGCGTCGCCATCGCGCAGCGCGCCGTGGTCTCGGCGCCGGTGACGCGCGTCCTGATCGGTCGCGGCGAGCGCGACGTGCTGCTGCGCCTCGGCGCCAATCGCGGCGCTGCGGTCGACGAGGAGGGACTGAGGCGGCTCAAGCATTTCGCCGAAACCGACGAGCGTATGCGCCGCATTCTCGCCGCCCGCGACGATCTGCGGCCGAAAGCGCCCCGCCCGCCGCCCGCGCCGCCGAGCGAAGCGCCCGCGCCCGCGCCGAAACGGGACGCCGTCGATCTCCTCGTCGCCCAGGCTCGCGCCGGAGCGATCACGATCGAGGCGGTGGTGACGGAAATGGCCGACGCCGATCGTCAGGCCGATCTCGCCGCCTTCCTCGGCCGCATGGCCGGGGTCGGCGACGCCGCCGCCATGCGCGTGCTGGTGCGTCGCGACGCCGACGGCATCGCCACGCTGGCCGCCGGTCTCGACGTCGACAGCCTCGCCTACGATCGCATCGTCGAACTGCGCCGCCGCAAGATGCGGCTCGGCGCGGCCCAGGTCCGTTGGGAACACGAGGCCTATCGCGAGATCGACCGCGCCGCCGCCCGCGCCACGTTGGGCCAGGTCAGCCGCCATCGCGCCACGGGCTGAGCATCAGATGCTCGCGCCGGGTTTTCCCGGCGCGAGCACGAACAACTGAAGGCGACGCACCTCGGCCGAGGTTCAACTCCTCGAGGAAGTCGTTGCCGCCTCGCGCCGGGTCTCGCCGGCGCGAGCAGAAGATGGCAAGGGCGACGGACCTCAGCCGAGGTTCAATTCCTTGAAGAAGTCGTTGCCCTTGTCGTCGCAGACGATGAAGGCCGGGAAGTCGACGACGTCGATCTTCCAGATCGCCTCCATGCCGAGCTCCGGATACTCGATGCATTCCACCTTCTTGATGCAGTCCTGCGCCAGACGCGCCGCCGGACCGCCGATCGAGCCGAGGTAGAAGCCGCCGTACTTGTTGCAGGCGTCGCGCACCGCCGCCGAGCGGTTGCCCTTGGCGAGCATCACCATCGAACCGCCGAACGACTGGAACTGGTCGACGTAACTGTCCATGCGGCCGGCGGTGGTCGGGCCGAACGAGCCCGAGGCCATGCCCTCCGGCGTCTTCGCCGGGCCGGCGTAGTAGACCGGGTGGTTCTTGAAATACTCCGGCATGCCCTCGCCCTTCTCCAGCCGTTCGCGGATCTTGGCGTGGGCGAGGTCGCGCGCCACGATCAGCGGGCCGGTCAGCGACAGGCGGGTCTTGATCGGATACTTGGTCAGCTCGGCGAGGATGTCCGCCATCGGCCGGTTCAGGTCGATCTTGACGACGCCGTCGTCGAGATGCTCGTCGCCGATCTCCGGCATGTACTGCGCCGGATCGTGCTCGAGCTGCTCGATGTAGACGCCGTCCTTGGTGATCTTGCCGAGGCACTGACGGTCGGCTGAGCAGGACACGCCCATGCCGATCGGCAGCGAGGCGCCGTGGCGCGGCAGGCGGATGACGCGGACGTCGTGGCAGAAGTACTTGCCGCCGAACTGCGCGCCGACGCCGGACTGCTGCGTCAGCTTCAGCACCTTCTCTTCCATGTCGAGGTCACGGAAGGCATGGCCGAGCTCCGTGCCCGCGGTCGGCAGGCCGTCGAGGTAACGCGCCGAGGCGAGCTTGACGGTCTTCAGGTTGATTTCGGCCGACGTGCCGCCGATGACGATCGCCAGATGGTAGGGCGGGCAGGCGGCGGTGCCCAGCGTCAGGATCTTCTCCTTGATGAAGGCGAGCATCCGATCTTCGGTCAGCATCGAGGGCGTCTGCTGGAAGAGATAGGTCTTGTTGGCCGAGCCGCCGCCCTTGGCCATGAACAGGAACTTGTAGGCGTCCTCGCCCTCTTCGTAGATGTCGATCTGCGCCGGCAGATTGGTCTTGGTGTTCTTCTCTTCGTACATCGTGATCGGCGCGAGCTGCGAATAGCGCAGGTTGCGCTTCAGGTAGCTGTCGCGCACGCCTTCCGACAGCGCCGCCTCGTCGCCGCCTTTGGTGAAGACGCGCCGGCCCTTCTTGCCCATCACGATGGCGGTGCCGGTGTCCTGGCACATCGGCAGCACGCCGCCGGCCGAGATGCAGGCGTTCTTCAGGAGATCGAGCGCCACGAACTTGTCGTTCTCGGTCGCCTCCGGATCCTTCAGGATCATGGCGAGCTGGGCGAGATGGCCCGGCCGCAGGTAGTGCGAGATCTCGCCGAGCGCCTCTTCCGCCAGGAGCTTCAGCGCGGCCGGATCGACCACCAGCATCTCCTCGCCCTGGAAGGTCTCCACCTTCACGAAGTCCGAGGTGAGCTTGCGCCAGGGCGTCGTGTCCTTGGCCAGCGGGAACATCTCGGAATAGCGGAAGGCCGGGGTCTCGGTGGTCATCGTCGAACGTCTCCCGAAGGTGAAGGGATTTCGCGAGGAACGGGACGCGCGGACGCGCGCCTGCGGCGGATCGCCGCGAATGCGAAGGGTTCTAGACCCGCGCGCCGTTCCCGCCAAGGCGGAGTTTGGTCGAGGGCGAAACGACGAGAGCCCGGCGTCGCCGCCGGGCTCCCTCGGATCGTCGTCGGTCGCGTCCGCCCGCCTCACGGCATCAGGACGTAGGTCCCCGGCGCGGCGCAGACCGGCGCGTAGCCCTTCTTCGGCGCGCCCATCGGCGGCGGGGCGACCTTCTCGCCGGAGTGCTTGGCGAGCCAGTCGAACCAGGCGAGCCACCACGAACCCTCGTGCTTGGTCGCGGTCGCGCCCCAGTGCTCCGGATCGACGTAGGGCGCGTCCGGGCCCTTGGTGGCGATGCGATAGGAGCGACGCTTGTGGCCGGGCTCCGAAACGATGCCGGCGTTGTGGCCGCCGGTGGTCAGCACGAAGGTGACCTCGCTGTCGGAGAGCAGCGTGATCTTGTGCACCGACTTCCACGGCGCGACGTGGTCGGTCTCGGTGCCGACCGCGAAGATCGGCGCGTGGATGTCCTCGATCGCGATCGAAGCGTCGCCGATGTGGTGACGGCCTTCGGCCAGATCGTTGTCGAGGAAGAGATGCTGGAGATACTCGGCGTGCATGCGGAACGGCATGCGGGTGGCGTCCGCGTTCCAGGCCATCAGGTCGTTCATCGCGACGCGCTTGCCGAGCAGATAGTCGTGGACCATCCGCGACCAGACGAGATCGCGCGAGCGCAGCATCTGGAAGGCGCCGGCCATCTGCTTGGTGTCGAGATAGCCGCGCTCCCACATCATGTCCTCGAGCAGCGTCAGCTGGCTCTCGTCGATGAACAGCATCAGCTCGCCCGCCTGGGTGAAGTCGGTCTGCGCGGCGAGCAGCGTCAGCGAGCCGAAGCGCGCGTCGCCGTCGCGGGCCTGCCGCGCCGCCTCGATCGAGAGCAGAGTGCCGCCGAGGCAATAGCCGACGCCGTGCACCTGAGCCGAACCACAGATCGCCTCGATCGCCTCGAGGGCGGCGACCGGTCCCATCTCCCGATAGGCCTCGAGGCCGCAGTCGCGATCCTCCGAGCCCGGGTTCTTCCAGGAGATGCAGAACACCGTGAAGCCGGCGGCGACGAGATGCCGGATCATCGAGTTCTGCGGGGAGAGGTCGAGGATGTAGTACTTCATGATCCACGCCGGCACGATCAGCACCGGTTCGGGATGGACCGTGTTGGTGGTCGGGCCGTACTGGATCAGCTCCATCAGCTGATTGCGCAGGACGACCTTGCCCGGCGTCACCGCCACCGTCTCGCCGGGGCGGAACTTGTCCATGCCTTCCGGCGGCAACTCGGCGAAGTTGCGCTCGGCGTCGTCCATCGCGTTGGCGAAGCCGCGGACCAGATTGGCGGCGCCTTCGTCACGGGTCGCCTGGATCACGTCCGGATTGGTCGCCGGCCAGTTCGACGGCGAGAACACGTCGAGCGCCTGCCGGGCCATGAATTCGACGAGGCGCAGATGATGCGGGCTGGCGCCGCGCACGCCGGTGGTCGCCTCCTTCCACCAGGCCTCGGTCAGCTGGAAGCCGTCGGCCATCAGGCGGAACGGCAGTTGGTTCCACGCCTCGCCCTTGAAGCGCGGGTCCTTCGAGGCCGAATGGACCGCGTCGGAGCCGTCGACGAAGGCGTCGGTGGCGATCTTTCCGAACTCCATCCACTTGTGCATCGCCGAATCGACGAGCGCGCCGAGCTTGCCCGGCGAGCTCGCCAGATGCATCGCCCAGTCGAACTGCGCCATGGCCAGCGCCGCCGGCGACAGGCCGCCGGTGTAGCGCGCCATCGTCGCATGGGCGGCTCGGTCGAGGATCTCGGCCGCCTCCAGACGCGGATTCACTTCGACGACATGCGGTTCCTGGCGCAATTTGCGCGACACCGGCGAGATCGGCGAACGGATCTCCTCCACGGAGACGGCCTCTGCGACGGCTCTCGGCTTTTCGGTGGTCAATGCGGACATCGAATTCTCCTCCCGACGGCTTCTGCCGTCGTCGCGAACCGGAAATCGGATCGCCTCCCATCTTCCACGCCACTCGCAAAGAAATCGCAAAGCGGCTCTTTCGCGGTGCACACTAGATATAGGTGCAGAGCTCGCGTTGATCGGCATCAAATTTATGCATGCGGAGAATTTCAGAGGCGGACGCGCCCTTCGGCGATCTCCGCCTCCCACTTGTCGAGGAAGGCCTCTGCGGAAAGCGAGCGGAAATCCGGCACCGCCCGCCGCAACACGGCGTGCGGCCAGTCCCACCAACCGAGCCGCATCAGCCGCTCCGCGACCTCCTCGGAAAAGCGCCGCCGGATCGGCCGCGCCGGATTGCCGGCGACGATCGTGTAGGGCGCGACGTCCCTGGTCACCACCGCGCCGGCCCCGATCACCGCGCCCGCGCCGATGGCGCGCCCCGGCAGCACGATCGCCGCGCGTCCGATCCAGGCGTCCGGCCCGATCGTCACCCGTCGGGCGCGCCGCCGTTCGAACTCCTCCGCCTCGTCGGGGATGTCCTCGAAATACTGCCAGGAGCGATAGGTGAAATGCGCCTGCGCCGCCCGCTCCATCGGATGATCGGCCGGGTTGATGCCGACCAACGCGCCGATCGAGACGAATTTGCCGATCTCGGCATAGACGATCTCGCAGTCGTTGACCGCATAGGAATAGTCGCCGAAGTCGGTCTCGATCACCGTCGTGCGCGCGCCGATCTTGACGAATTTGCCGAAGCGGCTGTCGCGGGTCACCGCCGTCTCGTGGATCAGCGGCCTGGCGCCGAGCCGTTTGCGCCGTACGTGCGCCGGCAGACGCTCTTCGCCGAGGGCGGCGGCGGGCGGAGCGGAGGAGGGGGGATCGATCGGCATCTATTGGGAATTTCTTGCAAGTCTGACGGAACTACGCGGAAACGACCGTCGCACCGCCTTCGTGAATCTACGATATCGACGAATCTACGAGAGTTCACCCTCGAAATTCGTGCGGAAAGTCGTTGCGGTCGCCGGTCCTCGGGGGCATGGAATGGTGCGATGCGAAGACCGACGCGCGGGGAGCGACGCCGGCGGCCACGCGCGGGCGCTACGATGGAGACCGAAATGAAGAACGAGAGCCTGTATTCGTTTCTGGAGAAATGGGCCGGCCGCGATTCGCTGAAGCAGGACGTCGCCGCGACGGTTCATGCGCTCGCCGACGCCGGCCGCGACATCGCCGCGCTGGTCTCCGACGGGCCGCTCGCCGGCGAACTCGCCAAGGCGATGACCGAGAACGTCCAGGGCGAGGTTCAGAAGTTCCTCGACGTCCATTCCAACGATCTGTTGATCGAGGCCTGCAAGCGCGCGCCGGTCGCCGCCATCGCCTCCGAAGAACTCGACCATCCGATCGCCATCCACCACGACGGCACGGTGCTGGTCGCCGTCGATCCGCTCGACGGATCCTCGAACATCGACACCAACGTGTCGATCGGCACGATCTTCTCGATCCTGCGCGCCCCCGATCATCTCGACGCCACCACCCACGACGCCTTCCTGCAGAAGGGCCACGATCAGCTCGCCGCCGGCTACATCCTCTACGGCCCGCAGACGACGCTGGTGATGACGCTCGGCGCGGGCACGCAGATGTTTACCCTGGATCGCCGTCGCGGCACCTTCATCCTGACCAACCGCAAGATGACGATCCCGCCGCGGACCAAGGAGTTCGCCATCAACTCCTCGAACCGGCGTCATTGGAACGAGCCGACCAAGCGCTACATCGACGAATGCGTCCACGGCGCCGAAGGCGCGCGCGGCGAGGACATGAACATGCGCTGGGTCGGCAGCCTCGTCGCCGACGGCCATCGCATCCTGGTGCGCGGCGGCGTCTATCTCTATCCGGCCGACAAGCGCAAGGGCTACGCCGAGGGCCGGCTGCGGCTGATCTACGAGTCGAACCCGATCGGTTGGGTGGTCGAACAGGCCGGCGGCGCCGTCTCCACCGGCAACGAGAACCTGCTCGATCTGGAGCCGAGCGTGCTGCATCAGCGCATTCCGCTGATCTTTGGCTCGCGCGAGGAAGTCGAGCGCATCGAGAGCCACCACATCCTCGACGAGGACGACGAGGCGGTGGCGGCGGAGTGAACGCCGCAAGTCCTGCCGCCGGGGGAAGATCCGTCGGCAGGAACCGGAGTTTCGGCGCGCGGTCGGGGACGACCGCGCGCTTTTTTCATCCCCGCCATTGACTTTCATCCGCGCCTCTGGCGTCTCGGCCCCGAAACCGGCGCGGTAATCCGCGCTTTCGCCCGCCGCCCCGAGGGGCGGCGATCTGCCGGATCGGCAGGTTCACGATGCGTGCGTTACCGTGCGGGCCTCGTCGCTTCGAGAAGAGGCGCGACGCCGACAGGAGATCCGAGATGCCCACCCCCTCGACCGAAGCTCTGACCTGGAAGGTTTCCGCCGCCGTCCGCGCCTTGGCGATGGATGCGGTCGAAAAGGCCAAGTCCGGCCACCCCGGCGCGCCGATGGGCATGGCCGAGATCGCCTCCGTCCTGTGGCGCGGGCATCTCGCCTTCGATCCGAAGAAGCCGGCTTGGCCGAACCGCGACCGCTTCGTGCTGTCGAACGGCCACGGTTCGATGCTGATGTATGCGCTGCTGCATCTGACCGGCTTCGAACTCTCGATCGAGGATCTGAAGAACTTCCGTCAGCTCCATTCCAAGACCCCGGGCCATCCCGAGTTCGGCTACACGCCCGGCGTCGAGACCACCACCGGTCCGCTCGGCCAGGGCATCGCCAACGCCGTCGGCATGGCGATCGCCGAACGCACCCTCGCCGCGCAGTTCAACCGTCCCGGCTTCGACGTCGTCGACCATCGCACCTGGGTCTTCGTCGGCGACGGCTGCCTGATGGAAGGCGTCAGCCACGAGGTCTCCTCGCTCGCCGGCACGCTCGGCCTCGGCAAGCTGAAGGTGGTCTGGGACGACAACGGCATCTCGATCGACGGCAAGGTCGTCGAATGGTTCGCCGAAGACGTCTGCGCCCGTTACGAGGCCTACGGCTGGCACGTGATCCGCGACGTCGACGGCCATGATCCCGTCGCCCTCGACGCCGCCATGAAGGCCGCGATCGCCGTCTCCGACAAGCCCACCCTGATCCAGGCCAAGACCGTGATCGGCAAGGGCGCGCCGAAGAAGCAGGGCACCGAGGGCTGCCATGGCGCGCCGCTCGGCGCCGACGAGATCGCCGCGGTGCGCGCCGCCATGGATTGGCCGCACGCCCCCTTCGAGATCCCCGACGACGTCTACGCCGAATGGGACCGCACCACCCGCGGCGCCGAGCTCTCCTCCACTTGGGAGAGCCTGTTCGCGGCCTACGCCGCCGCCCATCCCGAGCTCGCCGCCGAGTTCGAGCGTCGCGTCGCCCATCGCCTGCCGGCCGATTTCGACGCCTTCGCCAAGGCCGCCCTCGACGCCGTCGCGGCGGAAGGCGCCACCATCGCCTCCCGCAAGGCCAGCCAGAACGCGCTGGGCGTGCTCGGCCCGAAGCTGCCCGAATTCATGGGCGGCTCGGCCGACCTGACCCATTCGAACCTGACCAACTACAAGGGCCAGACCCCGATCTCGCGCGATCCGGCAGGCAACGCCGTGCTCTACGGCGTGCGCGAGTTCGGCATGACCGCCATCGCCAACGGCATGGCGCTGCACGGCGGCTTCCTGCCCTACGTCGCCACCTTCCTGGTCTTCTCCGACTACGCCCGCAACGCGGTGCGCATGTCGGCGCTGATGAAGCAGAAGGTGGTCCACGTCTATACGCACGACTCGATCGGCCTCGGCGAAGACGGCCCGACCCATCAGCCGGTCGAGCACGCCGAAGCGCTGCGCGTCATCCCCGGCCTCGACGTCTGGCGGCCCTGCGACGCGGTCGAGACGACCGCCGCCTGGCTCTCCGCCGTCACCCGCGCCGACGGTCCGTCCGCGCTTCTGCTCTCGCGCCAGAACCTGCCGCATCAGCCGCGCGACGCGGCCCGGCTCGCCGAGGTCGCCGAGGGCGGCTACGTCTTGGTCGAACCGGCGGTCGCGCCGAAGGCGGTGATCGTGGCGACCGGTTCCGAGGTCGCCCTCGCCGTCGCCGCCCAGAAGATGTTGGAAGGCGAGGGGCTGCCGGTCCGCGTCGTCTCGATGCCCTGCGTCGAGGCCTTCGAGCGCCGCCCGGCCGACGCGCAGGCCGCCGTCCTCGGTCGCCTGCCGACCGTGGTGGTCGAGGCCGGCGTCACCCGCGGCTGGTGGAAATACGCCGGCCGCGACGGCGCGGTGATCGGCATCGACCGCTTCGGCGAGAGCGCGCCGGAGAAGGCGCTGTGGCCGCTGTTCGGCTTCACCGCCGACAACGTCGCCGCGACGGTGCGCCGCATCGTCGGCTGACGAAATGAAATTCCTCGCAGCGCGAGCAACTTCTTGCGCTGCGGGGCAAGATCTTCGCAGATTTCCCGTCCGGGAATTTCAGGATGATCGAACGTTGCGCTTGCAAGACGTCGTCCGTGGGGTAAACCGGTCTGCGTCGAGCGGGGCCGCGTTCGGCTCCGCACTCGAACAGTTCTGAGGAGACCCCGATGCCGCTCGTTTCCATGCGCCAGTTGCTCGACCACGCCGCCGAGAACGGCTACGGATTGCCGGCTTTCAACGTCAACAACATGGAGCAGGTCCGCGCCATCATGGAGGCGGCCCGCGAAACCGATTCCCCGGTCATCCTCCAGGGCTCCGCCGGCGCGCGCAAATACGCGGGCGAGCAGTTCCTGCGCCATCTGATCCAGGCCGCCGTCGAGGCCTATCCCGAGATCCCGGTCTGCATGCACCAGGATCACGGCGCGTCTCCGGCGATCTGTCAGGCGGCCATCCGCTCCGGCTTCACCTCGGTGATGATGGACGGCTCGCTCCAGGCCGACGGCAAGACCGTCGCGTCCTACGAGTACAACGTCGAGACGACCCGCACCGTCGTCGCCTTCGCCCACTCGATCGGCGTCTCGGTCGAAGGCGAGCTCGGCGTGCTCGGCAGCCTCGAGACGATGAAGGGCGACAAGGAGGACGGTCACGGCGCCGAGGGCACCATGACCCGCGAACAGCTCCTGACCGACCCGGATCAGGCCGCCGACTTCGTCAAGCAGACCCAGGTCGACGCGCTGGCGATCGCCATCGGCACCTCGCACGGCGCCTACAAGTTCACCAAGAAGCCGACCGGCGAAATCCTCGCCATCTCGCGCATCAAGGAGATCAACGCCCGCATCCCGAACACCCACCTCGTGATGCACGGCTCGTCTTCGGTCCCGCAGGAGCTCCTCGAGGAGATCCGCAAGTACGGCGGCGACATGAAGGAGACCTACGGCGTTCCGGTCGAAGAGATCGTCGAGGGCATCAAGTACGGCGTCCGCAAGGTCAACATCGACACCGACCTGCGTCTCGCCATGACCGCCGCGATCCGTCGCGTGATGGCCACCAAGCCGTCCGAGTTCGACCCGCGCAAGTATCTCGCCGAAGCCCAGAAGGCCGCCTCGGCCGTCTGCAAGGCGCGCTTCGAGGCCTTCGGCACCGCCGGCAACGCCTCCAAGATCAAGCCGACCGACCTGGAGCAGGTCGCCGCCGGCTACGCGTCGGGCAAGCTGGCGCAGATCGTCAAGTGAGTTCAGCCGCCGGGGCGAGCCCCCGGCGCTTCCTTCGAGGAAACGTGCGTGGGCCGAACCCGCGCCGCCCGGGAGAGACGCCGCCGCGGAGCGATCCGCGGCGGTGTTTTTACGTTCGAGGTCTTCGATGTGTTTCGCCCGTCGCTCAGCGAGGGTAGAGCGGCTTCGTTCCCGGCTTCCCGGTATAGGGATTGACGTTGCCCTTGGTCGACCAGTTGTCGGCTCGGGTATGGTTCGGGTTGGTCTGTTGGTGTCCCTGTACGACCGTCCCGCGACTGGTCACGTAAGGGCGGACGTAATGAGACGAACTGCCGCCGAGCCCCTTCGCTTCGGCGGGGCCGAACGCGAGGCCGAAGGCGGAAACGAGGGCGAACGCCGTGAGGATGCGCATGATCGATCTCCGATGGAACGGGCTCGACCATGGGGAACTCGCAAAAGGCGTTCAACGAACAGAAGCGCAACCACAGATATTGAGCTGTGGTCCGGTCTGCGCAATCCGCCTTTCGCCCGGCTCGTCGTCGTGACGCGCTCGCGCCTGCGTCGCCTCACCCCTCGCGCGGTTTCTCCCCCTCGAAGCCGCGCCAGATCGCTTCGGCGATCGGCAGCAGCCCGTCGCGCTTCATGCTCGCGGTGACGGCGAAGCCCCAGCCGCGGTCGATCCAGGCGAAGGTGCCGGCGCCGCCGTCCTGGCGATAGCGAAACGCCGTGGTCTCGCCGCCCGGCGTCGCCTGCACCCAGACCGTCAGCCGCGCGCCCGCATCGTCCTCGTACATCAGCTGCGCCGCCGCGCCTTCGCCGGCCGGCAGCAGGCGGCCGCCGATCAGCTTCAGCCCGAACCGGCCGAGATCGGGCGCGACGATCGGATGGCCGAGCCGCTTGGAGAGCCAACCGAGCAGATGGGTCTCGTGGCCGGCGTCGACCTCGACCGGGTGGACCACTTCCGCCACGAACAGCCGATGCGCCGCGCTCGCGTCTTCGGCGACCACCGTCGGCAGGACGACGGCCGGGCGCGCCGCGACCATGTCGGCCGGCGCGGAGCCGGAGGGCAGGGCGCGCATCGCGATCGCGCCGCTCGCCGCGCCGGCGGCGAAGACCAGCAGCGCCGCGGCGATCGCGCCGAAGCGCGTCCGCTGCGCCCGCCGTCGCTCTTCGACGAGATGGGCGATGCGCAGGCGGCTGGGGATCGGCTCTTCGGCGATCGGCGCGAGGCGGTCGCGCAGCGCTTCGCGATCGCGGCGTTCCGCGGCGATGCGCTCGCCGAGCGCCGGATCTTCGGCGATGCGGGCGTCGAGCAGGCGGGCGCGCTCGGCCGAGAGCCGTCCGTCGACCGCCGCGACCAGATCGTCTTCGCCGATGGGGCGATCGTCGGTGCTCATTTCACTCTCCGCAGCATCGGCGCGCGGCCCCCGTCGATCAGCGCCCTGAGCCGCTGGCGTCCGCGCGACAGGCGCGACATCAGCGTGCCCACCGGCACGTCGAGGACGCGCGCCGCCTCTTCGTAACTCAAGTCCTCCACCCCGACGAGCAGGATCGAGGCCTTCTGCTCCTCCGGCAGCAGGTCGAGCGCGGCGAGCGCGTCGCGGACCCCGAGGCCGTGGTCCTGCTCGGCCGTCGTCGCCGGCTCGTTGGTCTCGTCGATCTCCACCGCGACGCCGCGCCGGCGCGTCTGCCGGATGCGGTCGATGTGGAGGTTGCGCAGGATGGTGAAGAGCCAGGGCTTCGGGTCGTCGCCCGCGCGCCGCAGCCACCAGCGCGACAGGGCCCGCTCGAGGCAGTCCTGGACGAGGTCGTCGGCGGCGTCCGCGTCGCCGACGAGCGCTCGGGCATACCGGCGCAGCGCCGGGATCAGGGGTTCGAGGACGGCGGCCGCGTCGTTGCGGGACATCGCGGGACCCTTTCGCTCTCGAACCTCGATCCAGGCCTGCTCGGCGGCTCAGGGACGCGCCAGGCTCCACGCGCCGTTGAGGAAGCCGTCGCCGGTGGCGTCGCCGGGCTTGGCGTCCTTGACCCAGGCATAGAGCGGCTTGCCCTTGTAGGCCCACTGCTTTCCGCCGTCGTCGCGGGTGACCACGCTCCAGTCGCCCATCGCCTTGGCGTCGGCGCTGGCCGCGAGCGGCGGCCAGTTGGTGGCGCATTGCCCGTTGCACATCGACTTGCCGTCGGCGTCCTTGGCGAAGGTGTAGAGCGACATGCCCTTGGCGTCGACCAGGGCCTTGCCCTTGGACGTATCGGCGGTCGCCGCCGGGTCGGCGGCGAAGGCGGTGGCGAGGCCGGCGAGCAGCGCGCCGGAGGCGATCAGGATGCGGAGGGGGGTGGTCTTCATGGATGTCTCCTCGTCGGATGGGCTCGACATCGGGAAGACGATCGCGGGGAGGGGTTTATTCCCCGGGGCGGCGAATTTTTTCGAATGGAGTGGGAGGGGAGCTGTGTGAGACGCGGTGCGCGATGCTTCGAGACGCGCCTCGCGGCGCTCCTCAGCATGAGGCATATGTATTTGTTTCGTTTATGAAAAACGCCTCATGCTGAGGAGCGGGCCATTGGCCCGCGTCTCGAAGCTTCGCGCACTCCGGCGCCGCGCCGTCGCCGTCGCCGTCCCCGGCCCGCGCCTCACCCGAGCCGTTCGGCGTGCCACCTGAGGTGGTCGGCGATGAAGCTGGCGATGAAGAAGTACGAATGGTCGTAACCCTCCTGCCGGCGCAGGGTCAGCGGCATCCGCGCCTTCTCGCAGGCCGCTTCCAGGAGATGCGGCTTCAACTGCGCCTCGAGGAAGCCGTCCGCCGTGCCCTGGTCGACCAGCAGCCCCGGCAGCCGCGCTCCGTCCTCGATCAGCGCGCAGGCGTCGTATTTCCGCCACTGGGCGCGGTTCGGCCCGAGATAGCCGGAGAGCGCCTTCTCACCCCAGGGGCAGTTCATCGGCGAGACGATCGGCGCGAAGGCCGAGACGCTCGCGAAACGCGAGGGCTCGCGCAGCGCGATGGTCAACGCCCCGTGGCCGCCCATCGAATGGCCCATGACGCCCTGCCGCATCATGTCGGCCGGAAGCTCCCGCCCGACGATCCCCGGCAGCTCGTGCTCGAGCCACGAGCGCATTCGGTAGTGCTTGGCCCAAGGCTCGACGGTCGCGTCGACGTAGAAGCCCGCGCCGAGGCCGAAGTCGTAGGCTCCGCCCGCATCGTCCGGCACGCCCTCGCCGCGGGGCGAGGTGTCCGGCGCGATCAACATCAGCCCGCGCTCGGCGGCGACCCGCTGCGCCCCGGCCTTCACCGTGAAGTTCTCCTCCGTGCAGGTCAGCCCGGACAGGAACCAGACCACCGGCACCGGCCCGCGCGCCGCCGCTGGCGGCACGAAGACGGAGAAGCGCATGTCGCAATTGGTCTCGGCGGAGGCGTGCTTGTAGACGAACTGCGTGCCGCCGAAGCACTTGGCGGCGGAGATCTGTTCGAGCGCCATGGGAGCCTCTTCTGGTCCGGTGAACGGGCGAGTGACGGTGCGAAGGTGCTGGCATCCGGTCCTCTCCCCCCCTCGAGGGGGAGAGACAGAGAGGGGGGCATGAGCGCGCGCCGTGCCTTCGATGCACCCCCCCACCCCGACCCTCCTCCTCGTGGGGGGAGGGGGATGCGCGGCGAACGTCGCGCGAGCATCGGGGGGAGGCGCGCGCCCCTCAGAACACCACCACGGAGCGGATCGACTTGCCCTCGTGCATCAGATCGAAGGCGGTGTTGATGTCGTCGAGCGGCATGGTGTGGGTGATCAGACTGTCGATGTCGATCTTGCCCTCCATGTACCAGTCGACGATCTTCGGCACGTCGGTGCGCCCGCGCGCTCCGCCGAAGGCCGAGCCCTTCCACACCCGCCCGGTGACCAGTTGGAACGGCCGCGTCGAAATCTCCGTGCCCGACGGCGCGACGCCGATGATGATGCTCTCGCCCCAGCCGCGATGGCAGCATTCGAGCGCCTGACGCATCGTCGTGGTGTTGCCGATGCATTCGAACGAATAGTCCGCGCCGCCGTCGGTGAGGTCGACGATCGCCTCGACCACCTTGTCGCGGCCGACCTCGTCCGGGTTGACGAAATGGGTCATGCCGAACTTCCGCGCCATCTCGACCTTGGCCGGGTTGAGATCGACGCCGATGATCTTGTCCGCGCCGACCATGCGCGCGCCCTGGATCACGTTGAGGCCGATGCCGCCGAGGCCGAAGACGACGACGTTCGAGCCCGGCCGGACCTTCGCCGTGTAGATCACCGCGCCGATGCCGGTGGTCACCCCGCAGCCGATGTAGCAGATCTTGTCGAAGGGCGCGTCCTCGCGCACCTTGGCGACGGCGATCTCCGGCAGCACGGTGAAGTTCGAGAAGGTCGAACAGCCCATGTAGTGGAAGATCTCGTTGCGGCCGCGGCCCACCGGCTCGCAGGAAAACCGCGTCGTCCGGTCCGGCATCAGGCCCTGGCCCTGCGTCGAGCGGATCGCCGTGCAGAGATTGGAGCGCTGCGACAGGCACGTCTTGCAGCCGCGGCACTCCGGCGTGTAGAGCGGGATGACGTGGTCGCCGGGCTTCACCGAGGTGACGCCCGCGCCGACCTCGCGCACGACGCCGGCGCCCTCGTGGCCGAGGATCGCCGGGAACTTGCCCTCCGAATCGAGGCCGGAGAGTGTGTAGGCGTCGGTGTGGCACACCCCCGTCGCCATGATCTCGATCAGCACCTCGCCCGCCTTCGGCCCGGCGATGTCGATGGTCTCGATGGTCAGCGGCTTGTTGGCCTCCCAGGCCACCGCGGCGCGGCTCTTCATGGACGTCTTCTCCCGAGGTTCGTTCGCTATTTGAGATAGGTCTTGAGGATGCGCAGGAGGCTTTCGAGCTCGGCGTCCGAGGCGACGTCGACCGGCGCTTCGGACCGCGCCAGCGTCTCCTTCAGATGGCTTTCGATCACCTCGGCCATCAGCCCGCCGACCGCGCCGCGCAGCGCCGCGATCTGCTGCAGCAGGGGACTGCAGTCGGTTCCCGCCTCGATCGCGCGACGCAACGCCTCGACCTGCCCGGCGATGCGGGAAAGGCGCGTCAGGGCGCGTTTCTTGTCCTCTGGCGAATGCGGCATCGGCCCCTCCCGATGAACCGAGCTTCGGCGACCGTGGGCGATCTGTCAATATACTCCTGGGAGTATATGGTCGAGGCGTGCCGAGCACGGCCGCGCTACGGGTTCCCTTCGCCCGTATGAAGGTCTTCGCGTATTCGTTGGCCCTGAATTCGACGCCGTGCGCGATGCTTCGAGACGGCGTTCTTCGAACGCCTCCTCAGCATGAGGCGTTTGTTTTTGCAGAGGAAATCTCCGACGCCTCATCCTGAGGAGCGCCGAAGGCGCGTCTCGAAGGATCGCGCACGGATACGATCCGAGCCTCTCCGGAATTGCGCAGAGGCCCCGCCGGGGGCAGCGAGGCTGCGCCCGCCCGCGCCGTCGCCGCGGGTTGACAGCGCGGCCCTTTCGGCGCTTCGGTCGCCCCTCGATCCCTGCCGTCTCACCCATCGGAGCCGACATGACCGCCCTTCCCCCCGTCATCGCCCCGTCGATCCTCTCCGCCGACTTCGCGCGTCTGGGCGAGGAGGTGACCAATGTCCTCGCCGCCGGGGCCGACTGGATCCATTTCGACGTGATGGACAACCACTACGTCCCGAACCTCACCATCGGCCCGCTGGTGCTCCAGGCGATCCGTCCGATCGTCGAGGCCCCGATCGACGTCCATCTGATGGTCGAGCCGGTCGATCGGATGATCGAGATGTTCACCGAGGCCGGCGCCGACATCGTCACCTTCCACCCCGAAGCGAGCGGCCACGTCGACCGGTCGCTCGACCTGATCCGGAAGAAGGGCGCCAAGGCCGGTCTGGTGCTCAACCCGGCGACGCCGCTCTCCGTCCTCGACTGGGTGATGGATCGGGTCGACCTGATCCTGCTGATGTCGGTCAACCCCGGCTTCGGTGGCCAGAGCTTCATCCCGCACGTGCTGGAGAAGGCGAAGCGGGTGCGCGAGCGGATCGAGGCCTCGGGCCGCGAGATCCGGCTCGAGATCGACGGCGGCGTCAAGATCGACAACATCGCCGAGATCGCGGCGGCCGGCGTCGACGCCTTCGTCGCCGGCTCGGCGATCTTCGGCAAGCCCGACTACGCCGGCATCATCGCGAAGATGAAGGCCGAGATCGCCCGCGGCCGCGGCGAAGTCCTCGCCGTCTGAAGCCTCACCCGACCCGGAGCCGGCCGACCGCCTCGAAGAGCTCGTCGAAGCGGTCGATCACGACATCGGGCCCGAAGCTCGCGACCGGCCGGTCGGTGTAGCCGAAGGTGACGCCGACCACCGGCACGCCGGCGGCTTGCGCCGCCTTCACGTCGTTGCCGCTGTCGCCGACCATCACGGCGCGGGCCGCCTCGCCGCCGGCCCGTTCGATCGTGCCGAGGACGTGGCCGCCGTCCGGCTTCTTCACCGCGAAGGTGTCGCCGCCGCAGATCGCCGCGAAACGGTCGAGGAGGCCGAGCTGGCCGAGCAGCAGGCGCGACAGGCTCTCCAGCTTGTTGGTGCACACCGCCAGCCGCCAGCCGGCCGCCTCGAACCGGTCGAGCGCCGCGACCGCGCCGGGGAAGGGGCGGGAACGGACCGCTATGTTCTCTTCGTAGATCGGCAGGAAGCGGCGGAAGAGGACGTCGAGCCGTTCGGCCGAGATCTCTTCGCCGACGAGCGCGAAACCGCGCGCGATCATCGCCTTGGCGCCCGCGCCGAGCAGCGCCCCGGCGTCCTCCCGCGTCATCGCGCGCACGCCCTCTTCGCCGAGCACGCGGTTCAGCGTCGCGATCAGATCGTCGGCGGTGTCGACGAGCGTGCCGTCGAGATCGAAGACGACGAGGGGGGCGGTCATGGCGGTCTCCAGGTAGGGACGAAGGCCCGCGACACTAGCCGTCGCCGGCGCGCGCGAAAACCCCGCGCCGGTCGCCTGCGTCGCATCGGCGCGCGCGCCGTCCTTCGCACTGGCGGCCCGCTCCCGTGTGCGCTATGGAGACCGGAACCGGTGGGCCGACCGGTCCGACGACACCCATCGAGGACGACGAACGAACGATGAGCGCCGATCTGAAGAAGCAGGCCGCAGCCGCCGCCCTGGACTTTGTCGAGCCGGGCATGCGCCTCGGCATCGGCACCGGCTCCACCGCCGACGAATTCACCAGGTTGCTCGGCGCGAAGGTCGCCGGTGGCTTCGACGTGGTCGGCGTGCCGACCTCCGAGCGCACCGCCGCGCTCGCCCGGTCGCTCGGCATCCGCCTCGCCACGCTCGACGAACTGCCCGAGCTCGACCTGACGATCGACGGCGCCGACGAGATCGGCCCTGCCCTCGCCCTGATCAAGGGCGGCGGCGGCGCGCATCTGCGCGAGAAGATCGTCGCCGCGGCCTCCGCCCGCATGGTGGTGATCGCCGACGCCTCCAAGGTGGTCGAGACGCTCGGCGCCTTCCCGCTGCCGATCGAGGTCAACGCCTTCGGCCTTCGCTCGACCACGCTCAAGATCGAGAAGGCCGCCGCCGCGCTCGGACTTTCCGGAGCTCTGGTCAAGCGAGTCAGGGCCGACGGCTCGGATTTCGTCACCGACGGCGGCCATCTGATCCTCGATGCATCATTTCGCCGGATTCCCGATCCAATGAGCTTGGCGCGTGCGCTGGTGGACATCCCCGGCGTCGTCGAACACGGCCTGTTTCTCGGCATCGCCACCGCCGCGGTGGTGGCGCGCGCCGATGGGATCGACGTCCTGACGCCCTGACCGCCCTCTTCGACGATTCTCGCCGATCGTCCCCTCAGGAAAAGCAACCGGAGCCACCGATGACCCATTCGCTCGCTTCCCGCCTCGCCGCCGCCGCTCTCGTCTTCGGCCTCGCCGTCCCGGCCTTCGCCGAAGACTACACGGCCGACCACATGGCGGCCGCCAAGGCGGCGATCGCCGCGAGCCACGTCAGCGACGGCCTCGACGACATCCTGATCGGCATCGCCCAGCAGACCAAGGCGCTGCTCGTCCGCACCAACCCGGCCCAGTCCGACGCCATCGACAAGCTGGTGAACGCCGCCGCGCTCGAGCTCGCCTCCAAGCGGCCCGAGCTCGACAAGCAGATCCAGGAGGTCTGGGCCGCCCGCTTCACCAAGGAAGAGCTGCAGAAGATCGCCGAGTTCTACAACTCTCCGGTCGGGCAGAAGCTCTCCAAGGAGACCGCCGGCATGGTCCAGATGAGCGGCATCGCCGCCCAGGTCTGGCAGCACAAGATCGGCGGCGAGATGCTCGCCAAGGTGCGCGAGGCCGCCAAGGCCAAGGGCATCGCGCTCTGAGCGCGTCTCCGGTCGAGTCGTCCGCCGCATCCTTTCCGAACCGGGAGTGAGCCATGGAGTTCGATCGGGACCTCTTCGTGATCGGCGCGGGTTCGGGCGGCGTGCGCGCCGCCCGCATCGCCGCCTCGCACGGCGCGCGCGTCTCGGTCGCCGAGGACGATCGCGTCGGCGGAACCTGCGTCATCCGCGGCTGCGTGCCCAAGAAGTTGATGGTCTACGCCGCCCGCTTCGCCGACGACTTCGCCGACGCGCGAGGGTTCGGCTGGGACGTCGGCGCGGCCAGCCACGACTGGGCGGCGCTGATCGCCGCCAAGGATCGCGAGATCGCCCGGCTCGAAGGCCTCTACGCCGCCAATCTCGAACGCTCCGGCGTCGAGATCCTGCGCGGCCGCGCTCGACTCGACGGGCCGAACCGCGTCCGCCTCTCTGACGGCAGGGTCTTCACCGCCCGCCACGTGCTGATCGCCACCGGCGGCCGGCCGGTGCGGGACGGCGGCTTTCCCGGCTCCGAACTCGCCGCGGTCTCCGACGACCTGTTCCACTGGCCGACCCGTCCGAACCGACTGGTGGTGGTCGGCGGCGCCTATATCGCGCTCGAATTCGCTTCGCTCTTCGCCGGGCTCGGTTCGAAGGTGACGGTGCTCTATCGCGGCGCGGAGATCCTGCGCGGCTTCGATCTCGAGGTGCGCCGCCATCTCCACGCCGCGCTCGTCGCGCGGGGCGTCGACATCGTCACCAGCGACACGCCGTCGCGGCTCGAGGCGTCCGCCGACGGCTTGCGCCTGGAGACCGCCGCCGGCCGCCTGATCGCGGCCGACCGGGTGCTGCTCGCCATCGGACGCCGTCCGGCCACCGACGATCTCGGCCTCGACACGATCGATCTGACGCTCGCGCCCGATGGAACCATTCCCGTCGCCGGCGCGGCGACCACGGCGCTGCCCTGGCTCCACGCCGTCGGCGACGTCACCGGCCGCGCCGCGCTGACGCCGGTGGCGATTCGCGACGGCCACGCCTTCGCCGACATCGTCTTCGGCGGCATGAGACGCGACGTCGCGCACGACCTGATCCCGACCGCGATCTTCACCACGCCGGAGGTCGGGACCGTCGGCGCGGGCGAGGAGGAGATGCGCGAGCGGGGGATCGCCCATCTCGTCTTCCGCTCGACCTTTCGTCCGATGCGCGCCACCCTCGCCGGACGCGAGGAGCGCACCTTGATGAAGATCCTGGTCGACGCCGCCGACGATCGCGTCCTCGGCGTTCACGTCGTCGGTCCCGATGCCGCCGAGATGATCCAGCTGGTCGCGGTGGCGATGCGGATGGGCGCGACCAAGGCCGATTTCGACCGCACCATGGCGCTCCACCCGTCCGCGGCGGAAGAACTTGTGACAATGCGTCAGGCCGCCGCCCGCTGGGCGCCCTGATCGAGGGCTCCATCTCGGAAAAACGTCGACTTTCGGCGATGGCGCGACGATTTGACCGCCACTGCGCCCGAGGCTATTTTGCCGCGCGTCGCCGAGGGGCGGTCCGAAGACCGCGCCGCTGGGGCGAACCGGGGGGCGAGCGCACACGATCTCGTTGACGATGGGACGGACCGATCCGCCGAAGCAGGCGGTAGCCGGCGACCGGTCCCGAACGACCCGACCGATCGGGGACGCCGCGGCGACGCCCGCGCCCCACCGTGGTCGACGATCCTCCGCCCTCGCATCACCTCCTCGAGGAGGGGCCATGGCCCAAGACCATCAGGAACACCCGTCGATCGAGACCGCGCCCGACGCCGAACCGGT
The DNA here is from genome assembly GCA_021286855.1 of Hyphomicrobiales bacterium. Taxonomy (GTDB): domain Bacteria; phylum Pseudomonadota; class Alphaproteobacteria; order Rhizobiales; family Ancalomicrobiaceae; genus Pinisolibacter. Next base: position 500,268 of record JAJTBO010000001.1, read on the forward strand.
CGCGGCCGTCGAAGCGGAAGCGGCGGAACACGACGAAGGCTCCGCCACGGGTCATGCGCCTCACGTCGCCGGCCACGCGCACGGCCACGCCGGCACGCTCGCCGCGCTCGGCATCGTCTTCGGCGACATCGGCACGTCGCCGATCTACACCCTCGGCACCGCCTTCAAGGTCGGCGTCATCCAGCCGGTTCCCGCCGACGTCCTCGGCTTCCTGTCGCTGATGATCTGGTCGCTGATCATCGTCGTGGGCATCTGGTACGCGATCTTCATCATGCGCGCCGACAATCGCGGCGAGGGCGGCATCTTCGCCCTGATGGCGCTCGCCCATCGCGCCCGCCCCGAACTCGGGACGCTGATCGCCGTGCTCGGCATCATCGGCGCCTCGCTGTTCTACGGCGATGCGGTGATCACCCCGGCGATCTCGGTGCTCTCGGCGGTGGAAGGCATCGCCGTCGCCGCGCCGGCGCTCGAACACGTCGTCCTGCCGCTCGCGGTGGTCATCCTGACGACGCTCTTCGCCGTCCAGCGCGGCGGCGCCTCGAAGGTCGGCGGCTGGTTCGGGCCGATCATGCTCGGCTGGTTCGGCCTGCTCGCCGTCCTCGGCGTCAAGCAGATCATGCTCTATCCCGGCGTCGTCGCCGCGCTCGATCCGCGTTGGGGCGTCGCCTTCCTCTTCGCCGGCGGCTGGCACGTCTTCGCCATCCTCGCCGTCGCCGTCCTCGCCGTCACCGGCGCCGAGGCGCTCTACGCCGACATGGGCCACGTCGGCCGCGATTCGGTGCGCAGGGCCTTCGGCTATGTCGTCGTGCCCTCGCTGGTCCTGGTCTACATGGGCCAGGGCGCCCAGGCGCTCGCCGATCCGTTGCACGGCCACGACGATCCCTTCTTCCAGATGGTCGGCCCGCATTTCCAGCCGGCGTTGATCCTCTTCGCCACCATCGCCACCGTCATCGCCTCGCAGGCGGTGATCTCCGGCGCCTTCACGGTGACCCATCAGGCCGCCCATCTCGGCTTCTGGCCGCGCACCGACACCCGCCACACCTCCGCCTCCGAACGCGGTCAGGTCTATGTGCCGGTCGTCAACATGGTGCTGTTCATCGCCGTCATCGCGATCGTGCTGATGTTCCAGAAGTCGGAGAAGCTCGCCGAGGCCTACGGCTTCTCGGTCACCGGCACCATGGTCGTGACCTCGATGCTCGCCTTCCTGGTGGCGCGCGGCGTCTGGGGTTGGCCGCTGTGGCGGGCGATCCCGACCGTCGCCTTCTTCATGCTGTTCGACGTCGGCTTCTTCCTGTCCTGCGCCACCAAGCTGCTGCACGGCGCGTGGCTGCCGCTGGTCATCGGCATGATCCTGGTGGTGATCATGGCCGCTTGGCGGATGGGCCGGCTCCGGCTCGCCGCGCGTCGGCGTCACGAAGGCGTGCCGATCAAGATCGCGCTTTCGGCGCTCAGGAGCCCGCGCATCGAACACGTGCGCGGCACCGCGGTCTACATGATGGAAGATCCGGCGCTCGCCCCGCGCTCCTTCCTGCACAACCTGAAGCACAACAAGTGCGCCCACCAGCAGATCGTCTTCATGTCGATCCAGACCACCGAGGAGCCCTGGGTGGCCGAAGACGAGCGCGTCGCCGTCGAGACCCTCGGCGAGGCGATCGCTCTGATCAAGGTGCGCTTCGGCTTCATGGAGACGCCGGACGTGCCGACCGCGGTCAAGGCGTCCGAGGCGATGGGCGTCCACGTCGACAAGAAGGATCTGTCCTTCTTCGTCTCCCGCGCCCATCTCGTCGACGGCGACGAGCGTGGCGTGTGGACCTGGCTGCGCGGCCTGTTCATCTTCCTCTATCGCAACCAGGCGGATCCGGCCGAGTACTACCAGATCCCGCCCGGCCGCGTCGTCGACCTCGGCGCGCAGATCACCATCTGACGCGGCTTCGCGCGAAGACGAAAAGCCCCGGCGATCGCTCGCCGGGGCTTTCGCGTTTCGGTCCGCCCGAAGCGATCACTCGAAGGCGCAACCCGGCTTGAAGCCGAGCTTCTTGAGGACGACGGCGAGCGGGCAGAAGCCGGTGAAGGCGGCCTGCAGCAGGTTCAGGCCGACGAAGGCGGTCAGGAACAGCCAGTAGACGTGAACCTTCACGCCGAGCGCCAGCGAAACCAGGATGACGAGGCCGGCGAAGGCCATGACGACGCGATCGATGCTCATGAATGTCTCCTCTGGGAGGGCGGAAAACCGCCGCGAAAGCGCGATAGACGCGATCCTTCGAGACGTCGGATCTCGAAAGGGGTATATATGGAGCCTTGCTGGATTAGCAACGACTAATATATATACGCCCTGAATGAATCGCGCGGGCGTCCGAACGACGCCCCGCGGTTTTGCTTTGTCGACCGCGTTCCGGTGAGGGCGCGGCTCTCCAGGAGATCCGGGACGCATGCCCCTGTCGATCGACGCCCGCCCCCATCGTCGCCACGCCGCGTCGGCGCGCGGCCTCTTCGCTCTCGCCGCGGCCCTCGCCGCGGGTCTGGTTTCCCTTCCCGCCGCCCGCGCCGGCGACGTGGTGACGGTCGCCTCCGTCGCCGTCGACGACGCCAAGGAGGTGTTGGCGACGGTGGAGAGCGTGCGCAGCCCGCAGGCCCGCGCCCGCATCGGCGGCACGCTGACCGCCGTGAACGTGGTCGAGGGCGACGCCGTCAAGAAGGGCGACGTGCTCGCGGTCGTCGCGGACACCAAGCTGCGCCTGCAGCTGACCGCCGCCGAGGCCCGCATCGGCGCCCTCGTCGCCAAGCTCGACCTGATCCAGACGGAGTACGAGCGCGTCAAGCAGCTGCGCGCCACCGGCGCCGCGCCGCAGTCGCGCCTCGACGACGCCGAAACCCAGATGGTCGTCACCAAGGCCGAAATCGCCGCCGCCCGCGCCGACAAGTCGGTGATCGAGGAGCAGGTGGTCGAGGGCAACGTGCTCGCCCCCGACGACGGCCGCATCCTCAAGGTCTCCGCCGTCGCCGGTCAGGTGGTGATGCCGGGCGAGCCGATCGCCTCGATGGCCATCGCCAACTACATCCTGAAGCTCCGCCTGCCCGAGCGCCACGCCCGCTTCATGCACGAGGGCGACGAGGTGCTGATCGCCGGCCGCGGCCTCGACCGCAACTCCGACGCCCACATGACCAAGGGCAAGATCGTCCGCGTCTATCCCGAGCTCGACCAGGGCCGCGTCGTCGCCGACGCCGAGGCCGGCGTGGTCGGCGACTATTTCGTCGGCGAGCGCGTCTCCGTCTTCGTCGCCACCGGCAAGCGCGACACCATCGTGGTGCCGGAGGATGCGGTGATCCTGCGTGAGGGCCTGACCTTCGTCCGCCTCGAGGGCGTGGGCGAGGTCCCGGTTCAGACCGGTCCGAAGCACGTCGCCCTCGACGGCAAGGCGCCCGGCGTCGAGATCCTCACCGGCCTGAAGGTCGGCGACAAGGTGGTGCGTCCATGAGCGTCGGTCACGAAAAAGAGGGTGGCGCGCCGGCGCAGAAGCTCGGCATGGCCGGGCGTCTCACCGCCGCCTTCATCCGTTCCGCCCTGACGCCGCTGCTGCTGCTCGCCTCGATCGCGCTCGGTTCGATCGCGCTCGTCTCGCTCGCCCGCGAAGAAGAGCCGCAGATCTCGGTGCCGATGGTCGACGTCATCGTCCAGGCCGACGGCCTGCGCGCCGACGACGTCGTCGAACTGGTGACCAAGCCGCTCGAGGGGATCCTCAAGGGCATCGACGGCGCGGAGCACGTCTACACCTATTCCTATGACGACCGCGTCATGGCGGCGACCCGATTCCAGGTCGGCACCAAGGCGGAGGACGCCATCCTGCGCGTCCACGAGAAGCTGCGCGCCAACTTCTCGCGCATCCCGCTCGGCATTCCCGAGCCGCTCGTCGTCGGCCGCGGCATCAACGACGTCGCCATCGTCACCCTGACGCTGTCGCCCAAGCCCGAGGTCGCCGACCGCTGGTCGGACAACGCCCTCCACAAGCTCGCCGAGAAGCTCCTGACCGAGATGGTCAAGATCGACGACGTCGGTCTGACCTATACGGTCGGCGGCCGCGCCGATCAGATCCGCGTCGAGCCCGATCCCGAGCGTCTCGCCCGCTACGGCATCGCCCTCAACGATCTCGTCGAGAAGGTCAAGAACGCCAACCGGTCGTTCCTGGTCGGAACCCTGCGCGACCAGGGCCGGCAGGTCCCCGGCGCCGCCGGTCAGACGCTGAAGGGCATCCCCGACGTCGGCCTGCTGCTGCTCGCCTCCCGCGACGGCCGACCGGTCTACGTCAAGGACGTCGCCAACATCGTCATCGACGCCAAGCCCGAAGAGTCGCGCGGCTGGATGATGGTGTCCGACGGCAAGGGCGGCATGGTCAAGACGCCGGCCGTCACCATCGCCATCGCCAAGCGCGCCGGCGCCAACGCCGTCACCATCGCCAAGACGATCGAGGAGCGGCTGCAGAAGGTCGAACACGAGATCCTGCCGCCGGACGTGATCGTCACCAAGACCCGCGACTACGGCGAGACGGCGAACGAGAAGGTGCAGGAACTGCTCTTCCACCTCGCCCTCGCCACCCTGTCGATCGCCGCTCTGGTGGCCTTGGCGGTCGGTTGGCGCGAAGGCGTGGTGGTGTTGGTCGTCGTGCCGACGACCATCCTGCTCACCATGTTCGCCTCCTGGATCCTCGGCTACACGATCAACCGCGTGTCGCTGTTCGCGCTGATCTTCTCGATCGGCATTCTGGTCGACGACGCCATCGTCGTGGTCGAGAACATCGATCGACACTGGTCGATGCCCGACGCTCGCAGCGTCGTCCGCAAGGCGATCGACGCGGTGGCGGAGGTCGGCAACCCGACCATCGTCGCCACCCTGACCGTCGTCGCGGCGCTGCTGCCGATGATGTTCGTCTCCGGCATGATGGGCCCCTACATGAGCCCCATCCCGGCGAACGCCTCGGCCGCGATGCTCTTCTCCTTCTTCGTCGCGGTGATCCTCACGCCGTGGCTGATGGTCAAGATGCGCGGCAAGAACGGCGTCGTCCATGGTCACGGCGATCACGAGGAGGGCGCGCTCGGCCGAATCTACCGCCGCATCGCCACGCCGCTCGTCGCCACGCGCCGCAAGGCGGCGATGTTCCTGACCATCGTCGGCGTCGCCACCCTGGTGTCGATGATCCCCTTCGCCACCAAGTCGGTGACGGTGAAGCTCCTGCCCTTCGACAACAAGTCGGAGCTGCAGGTGGTCTTCGACCTGCCGGAGGGAACCTCGCTCGAGGAGACCGACCGCACGCTCGCCAAGGCCTCCGTGCTGATCGCCGACGTGCCGGAACTGGCCAACGTCCAGGCCTATGCCGGCACCGCCGCGCCGTTCAACTTCAACGGTCTGGTCCGTCACTACTTCCTGCGCTCGTCGCCGAACCAGGGCGACCTCCAGGTCAATCTGACGCCGAAGACCGAACGCAAGCGGCAGAGCCACCAGATCGCTCTCGACATTCGTCATCGGCTCGACGCCGGCCTGAAGCTGCCGCAGGGTTCGTCGGTCAAGGTGGTCGAAGTGCCACCGGGACCGCCGGTGCTCTCCACGCTGCTGCTCGAGGTCTATGGCCGCGACGCCGCCGAGCGCCGCGAGGCCACCGCCAAGGTGCGCGAGGCCTTCTCTCGCGTGCCCTTCATCGTCGACGTCGACGACACCGTCCGTGAGCCCGGCGAACGCGTCCGCTTCCGCCTCAACGAGGCGGCGCTGGAGTGGTACGGCGTCACCGAGCAGGCGGTCTACGACACGATGCAGGCGGTGCTCTCCGGCGTTCCGGTCGGCTACAGCCACCGCGGCGCCGGCGTGCAGCCGATCGAGATCGTGGTGCGTCTGCCGAAGTCCGATCTCGCCGTCACCGAACGGCTGCTCTCGACCCCGGTTCCCGGCGCCAAGGGCAATGTCGAACTCGGCGATCTCGTCCGGATCGAGCGCGAAAAGGCCTCGCCCTCGATCTTCCGTCGCGACGGTCGTCCCGCCGAGATGGTCACCGCCGAATTGGCCGGCGCCTACGAGGCCCCGGTCTACGGCATGCTCGCCGTCGCCGACGAGTTGAAGAAGATCGACTGGGGCAAGAACGGCGAGCCGCCGGTCTCGCTGCACGGTCAGCCGGAGGACGAAGCCCATCCGAGCCTGCTCTGGGACGGCGAATGGGAAGTCACCTGGGTCACCTTCCGCGACATGGGCGGCGCCTTCGGCGTCGCGCTGGTCGGCATCTACCTGTTGGTGGTCGCCCAGTTCGGCTCGTTCCGGGTGCCGCTGGTGGTGTTGACGCCGGTGCCGCTGACCCTGGTCGGCATCGTCTTCGGCCACTGGATCTTCGGCGCGCCGTTCACGGCGACCTCGATGATCGGCTTCATCGCGCTCGCCGGCATCATCGTGCGCAACTCGATCCTGCTGGTCGACTTCATCCGCCACGCCGCCCGCCCGGGTCTGACCCTGCGCGAAGTGGTGCTGGAGGCCGGCGCGATCCGCATCAAGCCGATCATCCTCACCGCCATCGCGGCGATGATCGGCGCGGCCTTCATCCTGGCCGACCCGATCTTCCAGGGTCTCGCCATCTCGCTCCTGTTCGGCCTCGCCTCCTCGACCGCCCTGACGGTTCTCGTCATCCCGGCGATCTACGTGGCGATGCGCGGACCGGACACCGCGCCGCGTCTGCACGGCGACGAAGAAGAGGTCTGACCCCTCGCGGGTCGACGACGAGAAGGGCCCCGGAACCTGGTTCCGGGGCCCTTCTCGTTTCATCGTCTCGATCGGTTCGGCTCAGCCGACGAACAGCTCCGGCCGCGCGTCGGCGAAGGCGCGCAGCATCGCCGCATATTCGGAGACGTGGCGGGTCATCTCCCGCGCCGCCGCCTCGCCGTCGCGCGCCTCGAGCGCCGCGACGATCCGGATGTGTCCTTCATAGGACCCCCGGACCGACTTGACGTCCGGCCGAAACAGCTCGTGGCACCGCTTCACCGTCGCCAGACCGATGTCGATCTGATGGGCCACCTGCGGGAAGGGCAGGGCCCGCGCGATGGCGAGATGGAAGTCCTGGTCGAGCCCGTAGTAGCGGCCGAGGTTCTCCGCCGCGAGTGAAGCCTCCTGCGCTTCCAGGATGCGCTTCAGCGTGAGCAACAGGATGTCGGTGCCCTCTTCGGCGAGCCGGCGCACCGCCGCCGCCTCGAGCGCGCCGCGCACGAACAGGCTCTCGGTCATCGCGCCCAATCTCAGGCGTGCGACGTAGGACCCGCGTTGCGGATAGATCTCGACGAGCCCTTCCTGCTCGAGCCGCGTCAACGCCGCCGTCACCGGCTGCTTCGACACGCCGAGTTTCTCACACACTTCGACCTTGTCGATGAACATGCCCGGCTGCATGCGGAAAGACAGAATTTCTTCCCGCAACCAGGAGTAGGCTCGTTCCGATTTGCGAAGGACGGTCCCGCCGTCGTCTTCCGCCCCCATGGGTTGTCTGGCGCCTCTGAGCATTGGTTCCTCCTTCTCCCGCTGCGACCTCTACGGGTCCTTTTCCTCGGGAGTCTCTGCGACCGGACCGTTCGTCCGGCACGTCTGGCGTTCATGGTAGTGCAGGAATGCATTTCTTGAAATGGGAGTAATTACAGACTTTCGAGGGAATGCGCGCCCCCATGAGCAATTTCTCCGCGCGCTTCGTCGTCTTCGGCGGTATCCCATTAGTATCGGTGCGTAATCACGAAGTCGGAGCCGTATGAATGCTGACGAGATGCCTCGGCGGCGGCCCTCCGAATCGGAACGAAGGACGGAGCGCCGAGCGGTGGTCAAGCGGGGAGGGGGCGTGTATAAACCGCCGACCCGACGGGCGGCCTGCGTCCGCCGGGACGGCAGGTCTTTCCCTGCGGATCAGACTGTAGAAGGAAGCCCGCGACGGCGGGCGGAGGATTTGGAGATGACGAAGTCCGGGAACGTGGCCGACTGGTCGCCGACGAGTTGGCGGATGAAGCCGATCGTCCAGGTGCCGGTCTATGCCGACCAGGCCCTGCTTCGCGCGGTCGAGGACGATCTTCGCACCTGGCCGCCCCTGGCGATCGCCGACGAGGCACGCCGGCTGCGCAAGAGCCTCGCCAAGGTCGCCGAGCGCCGTGCTTTCCTGCTCCAGGGCGGCGACTGCGCCGAGAGCTTCGCCGAGCACTCCGCCAACCAGATCCGCGACTTCTTCCGCATCTTCCTGTCGATGTCGGTCGTCATGACGCATTCGGCCGGCCTGCCGGTGGTCAAGGTCGGGCGCATCGCCGGTCAGTTCGCCAAGCCGCGCTCCTCCGACATGGACCGGCGCGACGGCGTCGAGCTGCCGTCCTACCGCGGCGACATCATCAACGGCCTCGACTTCACCGAGGACGCGCGCATCCCCGATCCGGCCCGCATGCGCATGGTCTACCGCCAGTCGGCGGCGACGCTCAACCTGCTGCGCGGTCTCGCCAACGGCGGTTACGCCCGGCTCGAGCGCGTCCAGAAGTGGATGGTCGAGTTCCTCACCGACAGCCCCGTCGCCGAACGCTTCGCGGAAGTCGCCGAGCGCATCTCCGAGGCGCTCGACTTCATGGCCGCCTGCGGCCTGACCGGCGAATCGGTGCCGCAGCTCCAGGGCGTCGACTTCTACACCTCGCACGAGGCGCTGCTCCTGCCCTACGAAGAGGCGCTGACCCGCGAGGACTCGGTCCAGGGCGGCTGGTACGACACCTCAGCCCACATGCTGTGGATCGGCGACCGCACCCGTCAGCTCGACCATGCCCATGTCGAGTACATGCGCGGCATCGAGAACCCGATCGGCCTCAAGTGCGGCCCGACCCTCGACATCGACGGCCTGTTGCGCCTGATCGAGACCCTCGATCCGAAGAACGAGGCCGGCCGCCTCACCCTGATCGCCCGCTTCGGCTCGGACAAGATCGCTCGTCATCTGCCCGAGATGCTGCGCGCCGTCGCCCGCGAGGGCCGCAACGTCGTCTGGTCCTGCGACCCGATGCACGGCAACACCGTCTCCTCCTCGACCGGCCACAAGACGCGGCCCTTCGACCGCGTGCTCTCCGAGCTCAAGAGCTTCTTCGAGATCCATCGCGCCGAAGGAACCTGGGCCGGCGGCGTCCATCTCGAGATGACCGGCAAGAACGTCACCGAATGCACCGGCGGCGCCGTCGCGATCCAGGAGACCGATCTGGCCCAGGCCTACGAGACCGCCTGCGATCCGCGCCTCAACGCGGCCCAGTCGCTGGAGCTCGCTTTCCTGGTCGCCGAGGAGCTCAAGAAGGATCGGGCCGCCCGCCCGAGCGCCTTCGCCGCCGCCGCCGAGTGAGGCGTCGCCGGAAGCTTTCGACACGAAGAAAGGATCGTTCGACGAACTCGAACGATCCTTTCTCTTTTCTGGTCGCTGTTCGACATTGACCGTCGAACGCGGAAAGACGATCTGTGGGGACGAAGAAGCCGTTCCGTCCCGATCGCCCGCCGCGATCCGGAGCGGCGAGGAGAGCCCCGATGTCCGTCGAAACCCTTTCGATCCCGCCGCTGTTCGTCTCGCACGGCGCGCCCAACATGATCCTTCACGAGAGCGCCACCCGCAGCTTCCTCGATCGCCTCGGCGACGAGCTGCCGCGGCCGAAGGCGGTGATCACCGTCTCGGCCCATTTCATGGCGTCCCGCCCGGCGGTGGTCGCCGATCCGAAGCCGGAGATGATCTACGACTTCGGCGGCTTCGAGCGCGAGCTCTACACGATGAAATATCCGGCGCCGGGCGATCCGGCTTTGGCCGAACGCGCCCTCGGCCTGCTCGACGCCGCCGGCCTCGACCCGGCCCGCATCGAGAAGCGTGGCTTCGACCACGGCTCCTGGGCGCCGATGAAGCTGATGTACCCGGCCGCCGACCTTCCCGTCGTGCAGCTCTCGGTGCAGCCGCGCCGCGATCCGCGCCATCATTACGAGGTCGGCCGGGCGCTCGCTCCGTTGGCGAAGGAGGGCGTGCTGATCCTCGCCTCCGGTTCGCTCACCCACAATCTGCACGAGGCCTTCGATCGCTTCGGCGGCATGAAGCCGCTCGATGCGCCGGAGCCCGAGTGGGTCTCCGCCTTCGCCGACTGGTTCGTCGAGAAGACGGCGGAAGGCGACGTCGAGGCGCTGCTCGACTATCGCGAGCGCGCGCCCTTCGCCGGCCGCAACCATCCGACCGACGAGCACCTGCTGCCCTTCTTCGTGGCGCTCGGCGCCGGCGGTGCGGGCGTGCCGATCCACCGCGAGACGCAGTTCGCCGTCCTCGCCCTCGACGCCTATCGCTTCGCCGGCTGACCGGCCTCGCTGCGCTCGACCGTCTCGCCGAGATGGTCGAGCGGCAACGGCGCGCCCGCCTTCACCGTCTGGATGGCGAAGTTGGAGCGGATGTCGCTCACCCCCGGCAGCTTCAGCAGCGTGCCGAGCAGGAAACGCTCGTAGCCCGAAAGATCCGCCGTCACCACCTGCAACAGGAAGTCGGCCTCGCCGGAGACGAGATGGCAGGCGACCACCTCGTCGAGCGTCGCGACCGCCTCACGGAAGGCGCGCGCCTCGGCGTCGTGATGCCGCTCGACCTTGACGCCGACGAAGACGGTGAGGCCGAGCCCGATCGCCTTGCGGTCGAGCCTTGCGCTGTAGCCGGCGATCACGCCGGCGGCCTCGAGCAGCCGCACCCGTCGCAGACAGGGCGACGGCGACAGGCCGACCCGATCGGCCAGTTCGACGTTGGAGAGGCGGCCGTCCTCCTGCAGCGCGGCGAGGATGCGGCGGTCGATGGCGTCGAGCTTCATCTCGGCATCTTTCCAGGGATTGACGATCAAAAGTGGCAGATCATGCCGAATATCATCCTATCTGAAGCAATCTTCGCACGGATCCGCCTCGCGGTCGCGTGCTAATCCTCCCTCGGGAGGACGATCCGATGGATCCGAACGGTTGGGCGATGTTCGTGACGGCGCTGGTGGCGGTCTATCTGATCCCCGGCGCCGACATGATCCTGGTCTGGCAGACCGGCCTCGCGGAGGGCCGCGCCCATGCGCTCGCCACCGCGCTCGGGTTGGCGCTCGCGCGCGCCGTTCACGTGGCGCTCGCCGGGCTCGGTCTCGCCGCGCTGTTCCACGCCGTACCCTGGACCTTCGATCTCGCGCGTCTCTTCGGGGCGCTCTATCTCCTCCGCCTCGCCGTCGCGGTCTTGCGTTCGCCCGCCGTCGACCCCGGTTCGGCCGGCGCGGCGCGGTCGGCCTCCCGCGCGAAGGCGCTGCGTCGCGGCCTCGCCACCAATCTGCTCAACCCCAAGGCGTTGCTGTTCTGCTCGCTCCTGTTGCCGCAATTCGTCGATCCGGGGCGAGGCGCCGTCGCCGCCCAATTCGCCGCCCTCGGCGTCGTCCTGGTTGCGATCGGGCTCGCCTTCGACACGGTCTACGCCTTCGTCGGCGCGGCGCTCGCGCGGCGCTTCCTGCAACGACCGCGTTGGGACCTCGTCCGGCGGGCGCTCTTCGCGGCGCTCTTGGCCGGCTTCGCCCTGCGACTGCTCGTCGCCCCCGTCTGATCGGTCGAACCTGACGCTGCGGCATCTCGCGTTGCGCGCGAATTGCCGAGTTTTCACGGCTTTTTATCGATTGAACGCCGAGTTTGTTAGCGCCGGCGAAGTGAAGATGCGGAAAACGCGCAAATCGCCGTTCGCCGCGCTCGTCGGCTTCGGAGGAAATGGAATGCTCGACGCGATCGAGATCGTCAAACAGGTCGGCTACACGCTCGACATCGGCTATTGGCTGATCGATCTCGAACGGCGTCTCGTCTATTGGCCGAAGGGGCTCGGGCGTCCCCGCACCGAAGTGGGCGATCGCGGATATCAGGCCTCGCCGCTCGACAAGATGATCGAGCGGGTCGATCCCGAAGATCAGGGCCGCTTCCGCGCCTTTCTCGCCGGCATCCTGGCGGGCGGTCGCGACGAGGCGATCGAGATCACGCATCTCGCCTCGTGGGGCGAGAAGGTGGCGCTGCGCCTCGCCGGACGTCGCAGCGGCCATGGTCACGACACCAAGATCATCGGCCTCGTCGAAGTGATCGACCGCTGGCGGGAACACGAGCGGTTGGCCAAGAACCTCGGCTTCATCGTCGAGGCGTTGTTCATTTCCTCCGACGCCGGCATCGTCATCTTCGACGGCCAGATGCGGGTGCGTCGCCTCAACCGCAACGCCCTCGATCTCTTCGGCGTCACCGAGGCGGAAGAGGAGAGCGGCGACTGGGCGGCGATCATCGAAAAGCGCTTGCCCAAGGCGACCCGCGACCTCCTGATGGAGGCGATCGAGACCTCCTCCGCCGTCTCCGGCACCCTGTCGCTCGGCGGGCTCGGCGGCCCCCGTCTCGCCTGGCGCGCCAACCCCTGGGGCGACGGCGTCGGCGACAGCTCCGGCCTGGTCATGACCTTCAACGCGAAACGGCAGATCCGTCTCGCCGATCTCGCCGAGCGCGAAGCTCTGCGCGCCGCCACGCCGAAGATCGACGAGCCGCCTCCGCCGCCCGAGCCGGAACTGCCGCCCGCCCATGTCTCGCCGGTCGGCGAGGACGAGGCGCAGGCCCGCCACCGGGCGCTCGAATGGGTCAAACATCCGATCCTGCTCGTCTCGATCGCCACCGGCGAGATCGCCTTCGCCAATCGATCGGCGCGCGATCTCTTCCATCTGCCGGCCGAAAAGCGCTGCTTCGTCGAGAACGTCTACGATCTCTCCGGCTTCACCTGCGACGTCGACCCCCTCGTCATCGCCGCCGGCGGCGGCCATGTCCTGCGCCTGCGGCTCGGCGCGCGGGTCGGACGCATGTTCGACTACGATTCCGATCTTCTCTTCGTCGAATATCACGACGTCGTGCAGCATTCCCATCCGCAGGCGACGATGCGGACCGAGCAGCCGAAGGCGTCGACGCGCGCGCCCATGCGCGCGCAGCCCGTTGTCGCCCGCCCCGGCGCGCGCTAAACCCTGAGGCATGATCGAACGCCTCCTTCTCGCCCTCGCGCAAGTCGCGCCGACCGTCGGCGACGTCGCCGGCAACCTCGCCCGAGCGCGGCAGGCGCGCGCCCGCGCCGCCGAGCTCGGGGCCGATCTCGTCCTCTTCTCCGAACTGTTCCTGGCCGGCTACCCGCCGGAGGATCTGGTCCTGAAGCCGTCCTTCCAGGCCGCCTGCATGGCGGCGGCCGAGGACCTGGCGAAGGACACCGCCGACGGCGGCCCGGCCGTGCTGATCGGCTCGCCCTGGGTGGCGGGGGGAAAGTTGCACAACGCCGTAGCGCTCCTCGACGGCGGCCGTATCGCGAGCCTGCGCTTCAAATACGACCTGCCCAACTACGGCGTCTTCGATGAGAAGCGCGTCTTCGCGCCCGGCGACCTCTCCGGCCCGATCGCCTTCCGGGGCCTCAGGATCGGCGCGCCGATCTGCGAGGACATCTGGGGCCCCGATCCGGTCGAGTGCATCGCCGAGACCGGCGGCGACATTCTCCTGGTGCCGAACGGTTCGCCCTTCCGCCGCGGCGTCATGGACGAGCGGTTCTCGGTCGCCGTCGCGCGGGTCAAGGAGAGCGGCCTGCCGCTGGTCTACCTGAACCAGATCGGCGGTCAGGACGAACTGGTCTTCGACGGCGCGAGCTTCGTCCTCGACGAGCACGCCAATCTCGTCCGCCAGATGCCGGCCTTCCGCGAGGAGATCGCGTTGCAGGAGTTCCGCAAACACGACGGCGTCTGGATCCCGACCCCGGGCGACCTCGCCCTGGTCGAGGAGGGCCTCGCCGCCGACTATGCCGCTTGCGTCCTCGGCCTGCGCGACTACGTGAACAAGAACCGTTTCCCCGGCGTCGTGCTCGGCCTTTCCGGCGGCATCGATTCGGCGATCGTCGCGGCGATGGCGGTCGATGCGCTCGGCCCAAACCGCGTCCACGCCGTCATGCTGCCCTATCGCTGGACCTCCTCCGACAGTCTCGAGGACGCTTCCCTCTGCGCGAAGGCGCTCGGCATCCGCTACGACGTCGTGCCGATCGCCGACCCGGTCGAAGGCTTCACCGCCGCGCTCGCCCCGATGTTCGAAGGCCGCGCGCCCGACATCACCGAGGAGAACCTCCAGTCGCGCACCCGCGGCACCATCCTGATGGCGATCTCCAACAAGTTCGGCCCGATGGTGGTGACGACCGGCAACAAGTCGGAGATGTCGGTCGGCTACGCCACCCTCTACGGCGACATGAACGGCGGCTTCAACCCGATCAAGGACCTCTACAAGACCGAGGTCTTCGCGCTCGCCCGTTGGCGCAACGCCAACCGCCCGGCCGGCGCCCTCGGCCCCGACGGCGAGGTGATCCCCGAGCGGATCATCACCAAGCCGCCGACCGCCGAGCTGCGCGAGAACCAGACCGATCAGGACAGCCTGCCGCCCTACGACGTCCTCGACGACATCCTCGAATGTCTCGTCGAGAAGGAGATGGCGCTCGCCGACGTGATCGCCCGCGGCCACGACGAGGCGACGGCGAAGCGCATCGAGCGCCTCCTCTACGTCGCCGAATACAAGCGCCGTCAGGCCGCCCCCGGCGTCAAGATCGGCGCGCGCAACTTCGGCCGCGACCGCCGCTACCCGATCACCAACGGCTTCCGCGACCCCGGCCGCAAGGTCGAACCGCCCGCCGCGCCGCTGCCGGTGAAGCCGCAGACCGACGTCGTGGATTTCTGATGGTGTCGCCGACCGCCGGTGGGATCGGTGGGGCCGTCGAGGAAGGACCCTCGGGCTCGCGCCCTCGGGCGCATGGTCGTTTCGCACGAGGGGCCGATCTCGGACGCCTCTCTCCAATCCTCAGCCCCGTGAAGGCTCTTCGCCCGTGACCGCCCCCATCGTCCGCTTCGCCCCGTCGCCCACCGGCCTCATCCACATCGGCAACGCCCGCACCGCGCTGCTGAACTTCCTCCATGCCGAGACGCATGGCGGCGGTTTCATCCTGCGTTACGACGACACCGACGTGGAACGCTCGAGGCGCGAGTTCGCCGACGCCATCGCCGAGGATCTCGCCTGGCTCGGCGTCACGCCCACCCGCGTCGAGCGTCAGTCGGAGCGCACCGGCGTCTACCGGGCGGCGGTCGCGAAGCTGAAGGCGATGGGCCGGCTCTATCCGGCCTATGAGACGCCGGACGAGTTGGAGCGCCGCCGCCGCCGCCAGTTGGCGCGCGGCCTGCCGCCGATCTACGACCGCGCCGCCCTGAGGCTGACGCCGGACGAGATCGCCGCCTTCGAGGCCGAAGGCCGCCGCCCGCATTGGCGCTTCAAACTCGACGGCCGCGCCGTCTCCTGGGACGACGGCGTGCGTGGGCCCCAGACCGTCGACACGGCGTCGCTGTCGGACCCCGTCCTGGTCCGCGCCGACGGCTCGTTCCTCTACACGCTGCCCTCGGTCGTCGACGACATCGACATGGGCGTCACCGACGTCATCCGCGGCGAGGACCACGTCACCAACACCGGCGTCCAGATCGAGATCTTCGAGGCGCTCGGCGGCCCCGTGCCGCGCTTCGCCCATCACAATCTCCTCGCCGCGACCACCGGCGAGGCGTTGTCGAAGCGGCTCGGCTCGCTGTCGATCCGCTCCCTGCGCGAGGCCGGCTACGAGGCGATGACCGTCGCCTCGATCGCCGTGCTGATCGGCTCGTCGGAAGAGGTCCATGCCTATGGAAGCCTCGCCGAACTCGCCCCGCACGCCGAGCTCTCGGCGATGTCGCGCTCGACCGCGAAGTTCGATCCGCACGAGCTCGACACGATCAACGCCCGCCTCGTCCATCACCTCGATTACGATGCGGTGCGCGCCCGCCTCGCCGCTCTCGACGCCGATCTCGGCGAAGCCTTCTGGCTCGCCGTCCGCGACAATCTCGCCAAGCTCGCCGACGCCGTCGAATGGGCCGAGGTGGCGCGCTCCGACGCGGTCTCCGTGAAGGCGGACGGCGAGGGCGACTTCCTCGCCGAGGCGGCGCGCCTGCTGCCCGAGGAGCCGTGGGACGAGACGACCTGGGGAACTTGGACCAAGGCGGTTCAGACCGCCACGGGCCGCAAGGGCAAGGCGCTGTTCCTGCCGCTGCGTCTCGCCCTCACCGGGCGCGATCACGGTCCGGAGATGAAGCGGCTTCTGCCGCCAATCGGTCGGAAAGCCACTTCGGCCCGACTATCCTGACCCTGCGGGGGCTTGCCGCCGCCGCGATCTTCTCCGCGGCCTCGGCCGACATCGGCGTCAGCGGCGCGACCGGCTCGGTCGAGATCCCCGAGAGCTCGACCGCCTGCGTCGCTGGATCCTGATCGGGCGACGGCCGCCGCGTCGGCAGTGGCACGCCGGCCGGATCGCTCGCCATCGCCGACCGCAGTCCCTTGAGCCCGCCGGCCTCGACCGGAATCAGGCGCGGATCGGGCGTGCCGCAGGTGCAGCCCTCGACCCGTTTGGACCGGTAGAGAAAGGCGTTCGGCATCGAGGCGAGCGGCGATCCGTCGTCGGCCGCGATGGCGTTCTCCGCCTCCTGGCCGGAGGCGTCGTGATAGAACAGCCGCGTCTCGGTCTCCGGGCACAGCGCCTTGCAGACGTTGGCGTCGGTCCTCAGCCGCCCATAGGAGGCGTTGAACGACACCGGGAAGAAATAACCGTCGCAGGTGCGCACGCACAGCGTCCGGTAGTTGCCCGATCCGGGCCCCCAAGCGCCGCTCGACACGCCGTCGTCGACCGGAATTTCCTCGCCGTTCGGCCCGATCCGGAACGTCGTCTCGATCGGTCGACCGTCGATGCGCACGCTCGACCGATGCGTCTCCGAGGTCCCGCCGCCGCCGAACAGGAAGGAGAAGAGGCCGGTCGGCCGCGCCGGTTCGGCCGGCGGCTCGCCGACGCCCGGCGGCGTCTCCCATCGCGGTTGGCCGGCGCGCGTCGCGCCGATCGGCTGGCCGTTGATCGTCGCTCGGCTGGCGCTCGCGGGCGGTGGCGGCCGCGTGCCCGTCAGCCGCGCGTGCTGGCGCTGCAGGCGACCGAGATTCTGGTCCATCAACCGCCCGCGATCGGCGAGCGCCGCGCAACGCGGATCGTTCGCCGCCCCGCAGCGCGCCTGCGCCGCCCGGTTCGAGACGATCTGCTCCTGCTGTTCGCGAATCGCCGAAGCCCATTGGTCGGCCGCGCCCTGCGCCCGCGCGTCCGCGCCGGCGAAGACGGCGATCGTCGCCGACAGGGCCGCGATCGCGGCGAGGGCGTTGCGTCGAGAGGTGGCGGGCATGCGGGGTTCCGTCGGTCGCTGACGTAGCGACACCGTCCTGTCGCCGGTATATGACATCGATTCGAGTGTAGAAATGGAAAACGCCGCGCCGACCCCCCCGTCTTGTCCGGAGGTCGCGGAACCCGGCGACGGACCGAGACGTCGCGTCTTCGGTCCCGAGGTCCGCCCGTACGAGGAGTTTCCGCATGTCGCTTCGTCTCGCCCCTCTCGCCGTCCTCGCGGCCGCGCTGCTCGCGCCGCTCGCCGCGCGGGCCGAAGGACCCGATCTGATCTTCCGGAAGTCGACGGTGTGGAAGCTGCTCACTCCCGACGACAAGCTCGCCGTCTACGGCATCGACGATCCCGACGTCGACGGCGTCGCCTGTCACTACACCGTGCCCGAGCGCGGCGGCGTCAAGGGCATGCTCGGCGTCGCCGAGGAGACCTCCGACGTCTCGCTCGCCTGCCGGCAGGTCGGTCCGATCAAGTTCAAGCGTCAGCTCGCCCAGGGCGACGACGTCTTCCGCGAACGCCGCTCGCTGATCTTCAAGAAGATGCAGATCGTGCGCGGCTGTGACGTCAAGCGCAACGTGCTGGTCTACATGGTCTATACGGACAAGCTGATCGAAGGCAGCCCGAAGAACTCGACCTCGACGGTGCCGCTGATGCCCTGGGGGGCCGAGCCGCCGCCGCGCTGCGCCGACTTCGTGAAGTGAGGGGCGCGACGCTGGTCGGCTCCGCATCGGCCGGTCTCGCCAGCCTTCGACGAATGGGGTAGAAGCGCCGGTCGCCATCGGCGACCGCGGGCCTTCGGCCCCGTCCTCTCGTCGAGCCGCCCATGCTTCCCGACCTCTGGCCCGTTCTTCTCGCCGCCTCTTTCTTCGCCGGCATGGTCGACGCCGTCGGCGGCGGCGGCGGCCTGATCCAGGTGCCGGTGCTGCTCAACTTCTTTCCGGCCGTGCCGATCGCCACGCTGTTCGGCACCAACAAGGTGGCGAGCGTCGTCGGCACGGCCTCGGCCGCGCTGCACTTCATTCGGCGGGTGCGGATGCCCTGGCTGGTCGTCGTGCCGGCGACCATCGCCGCCTTCGTCGGCTCGTTCACCGGCGCGATCTTCGCCGCCTCCTTGCCGCGCCGGATCATGCTGCCGTTGGTCATCGCCCTGATGATCGCCGCGGCGCTCTACACCTTTCTGAAGAAGGACTTCGGTCACGTCGCCACCCGCGAGCCGGCCCCGACCGATCGGCCCAGGGCGGCGATGCTCGGCGGCGGCGTCGGCTTCTACGACGGCATCTTCGGCCCCGGCACCGGCTCCTTCCTGATCTTCGGCTTCGTGCGGCTCTTCGGCCTCGACATGGTCCGCGCCAACGCCGCCACCAAGATCGTCAACGCCACCACCAACGTCGCCGCGATCCTGTTCTTCGCCTTCCACGGCGCGGTGATGTGGCCGCTGGCGCTCGCCATGGCCGCCTCGAACTTCCTCGGCGCCCAGGTCGGCGCGCGCGTCGCGCTGCGCTTCGGGTCGAAGTTCCTGCGCAAGGTCTTCCTGGTCGCGGTGGTGGCGCTGATCGCCAAACTGGTCGCCGATCTCGTCCGCGGTTGAGGCGCGCGCGGCCTTCGCCGGCTCTCTTCCCTTGACGGCGCGCGGGAAATCCGGCACTGCTCGCGCCATGACGAACGGAACCCGCGCCCTCATCGCGATCTGCATTATTTGCGGCTAGCAGCTCAGCTGGCCCGGTTCCGTCTGCCTTTCCTCGCAAAGCTCAGATGAAACCCCCGGCCGGCGGGCAGGGGACCTTTCGCTTGCGTATGACGCCCGCGATGAAATGCGGGCCTTCGAGGAGGCCGTCGGTGGCTCTGAAGCTCTACAACACCCTCACCCGCGAGAAGGAAGACTTCTCGCCGATCGATCCGAAGAACGTGCGCATGTACGTCTGCGGCCCGACGGTCTACGACTTCGCCCACATCGGCAACGCCCGGCCGGTGATCGTCTTCGACCTGCTCTTCCGGCTGCTGCGTCACGTCTACGGGGCGCAGGCGGTGACCTATGTCCGCAACGTCACCGACGTCGACGACAAGATCAACGCCCGCGCCGCCCGCGACTTCCCCGGCCTCGCCTTGAACGAGGCGATCCGCAAGGTGACGAGCGAGACCGAGGCGCAGTTCCAGGCCGACGTGACGGCGCTCGGAACCCTCGCCCCGACCGTCCAGCCGCGCGCCACCGAGCACATCGCCGAGATGATCGCGATCATCGAGAAGCTGATCGCCTCCGGCCACGCCTATGTCGGCGAAGGCCACGTCCTCTTCGACGTGCCCTCGATGCCGACTTACGGCAAGCTTTCGAAGCGTCCGCTCGACGACATGATCGCCGGCGCCCGCGTCGACGTCGCCCCCTACAAGCGCGGCGAGATGGACTTCGTCCTGTGGAAGCCGTCGACCGACGCCGAGCCCGGCTGGCCCTCGCCCTGGGGCCGCGGCCGCCCCGGCTGGCACATCGAGTGCTCGGCGATGAGCTGGAAGCACCTCGGCGAGGTCTTCGACATCCACGGCGGCGGCATCGATCTCCTGTTCCCCCATCACGAGAACGAAGTCGCCCAGACCTGCTCGGCCTTCGGCCACGACGTCATGGCCAACGTCTGGATGCACAACGGCTTCCTCCAGGTCGAAGGCGAGAAGATGTCGAAGTCGCTCGGCAACTTCCTGACCATCAACCAGCTCTTGGCCGACTGGCCGGGCGAGGTGCTGCGCTTCACCATGATGAAGACGCACTACCGTCAGCCGATCGACTGGACCGTGAAGAGCCTCGAGGAGAGCTGGAAGACGCTCGACGACTGGTATTGGTTCGCCGGCGACACGCCCGGCTCCAAGCCCGCCAGAGCGATCGTCGAGGCGCTCGCCGACGACCTCGCCACGCCGAAGGTGATCGCCGAGCTACACGCGCTGAGGAACGCCGCCCAGCGCGCCGGCGGCGAGGGCGCGCGCGACGCGCTCGCCGGTTCGCTTCGCTTCCTCGGCTTCCTCGCCGACGCTCCCGACGTCTGGGCGGCGCGCCGCAAGGCCTCGGTCGAGGTCGACGTGGCCGCGGTCGAGGCGCTGATCGCCGAGCGCCTGGCGGCCCGCGCCGCCCGGAACTGGGCGGAGAGCGACCGCATCCGCGACGAGCTCGCCGCCCTGGGCCTGACGTTGAAGGACGCCAAGGATCCCGCGACCGGCGAGATGAAGACCACCTGGGAGGTCAAGCGCTGAGGCTTTCGCCACGGCGCGAGGGGAGGGGAACGATGGTCGAGGAGAAGGCGCGCGAGCGCATGAACCCGGTGGTGAAGGTCTCGATCTTCATCGCCGTGAAGCTGGTCGTCCTCTCCCTCCTCACCATCGCGATCCTGCGCTGGAAGGGGTTGATCTGAGGGGAGGGACGTCATGACCACGCTCACCGGCGGCTGCCAATGCGGCGCCGTCCGCTTTCGCTGCGAGGAGCTCGGCCGCGCCTCGATCTGCCATTGCCGCATGTGCCAGAAGGCCTTCGGCGGCCACTACGGTCCTCTGGTCACCGCCAAGGGCCTCGTCTGGACCCGCGGCGGGCCGAAGCGCTTCCGGTCCTCGAACGTCGTCGTGCGCGGCTTCTGCGCCGATTGCGGCACGCCGCTGACCTACGAGCCGGACGGATATCCGCACGTCGAAGTCGCCCTCGGCGCCTTCGATGCGCCGGCCGAGATCCGCCCCGAGATCCAGGTCGGCGTCGAGAGCCGGATGCCCTGGTTCCACCAACTGGCGACGCTGCCCGGCCGGCCGGCCGAGCAACAAGCGAAGGTCGAGGCCTTCTTCGCGACGGTCGTCTCGCATCAACATCCCGACCGGGACACCGACGTCTGGCCGCCGGAAGGCGGCGCGGCGAGCGGATTCTGAATCTGAACATGAGGTCGGCGAGCGGCCTCTCGAAAGAAAAACTCGAGGTTCCGGAATCGGAATCTGAACGTGAATCGATGGGTGAGGAAGATGAAGGACCGCGTCTATCTCTTTGACACGACTCTGCGCGACGGCGCTCAGACCTCGGGCGTCGACTTCACCCTCGACGACAAACTGAAGATCGCCCGCCTGCTCGACGACCTCGGCGTCGACTATGTCGAAGGCGGCTATCCCGGCGCCAATCCGACCGACACCGCCTTCTTCGAGGAGAAGCGCACCAAGCGCGCCCGCTTCACCGCCTTCGGCATGACCAAGCGCGCCGGGGTCTCGGTGTCGAACGACCCCGGCCTCGCCGGCGTCCTCCAGGCGGAGGCCGACGCCGACTGTTTCGTCGCCAAGGCCTGGGACTATCACGTCCACGTGGCGCTGGGCACGACCCTCGAGGAGAACCTCGCCTGCGTCCGCCAGACCGTCGAGGCGGCGATCGCCCGCGGCCGCGAGGCGATGATCGACTGCGAGCACTTCTTCGACGGCTACAAGGCCAATCCGACCCATGCCCTCGACGTCGCCCGCGCGG
This sequence comes from Hyphomicrobiales bacterium, assembly GCA_021286855.1. Classification (GTDB taxonomy): domain Bacteria; phylum Pseudomonadota; class Alphaproteobacteria; order Rhizobiales; family Ancalomicrobiaceae; genus Pinisolibacter. The sequence continues at coordinate 522,031 of JAJTBO010000001.1, forward strand.
CCTATGACAGCGGCGCGCGCTGGGTGGTGCTCTGCGACACCAACGGCGGCACGCTGCCGCACGAGGTCGAGGCGATCGTCCGCGAGGTGACGACCCAGGTGCCCGGCAGCCATCTCGGCATCCATGCCCACGACGACACCGGTCAGGCGGTGGCCAATTCGCTCGCCGCGGTGCGCGCCGGCGTCCGCCAGGTCCAGGGCACCTTGAACGGCATCGGCGAGCGCTGCGGCAACGCCAATCTGGTGACGATCATCGCCACCCTGTCGCTGAAGCCGGAGTTCTCCGATCGCTTCGAGATCGGCGTCGAACCGACGAAGCTGAAGGAGCTGACCCACGTCTCCCGCGCCTTCGACGACATCCTCAACCGCTCGCCGAACCGACACGCTCCTTATGTCGGCCAGAACGCCTTCGCCACCAAGGCCGGCATCCACGCCTCGGCGATCGTCAAGGACCCGAAGACCTACGAGCACATCGCGCCGGAGAGCGTCGGCAACCGTCGCCGCGTCCTGGTCTCCGATCAGGCCGGCAAGTCGAACCTGATGGCGGAGCTCGCCCGCTTCGGCATCGAGATCGACAAGGCCGATCCGCGCCTCGACAAGCTGCTCACGGAAGTGAAGGCCCGCGAGGCGCGCGGCTTCTCCTACGAGGCCGCCGACGCCTCGCTCGAGCTGCTCGCCCGTCGCACGCTCGGCACGGTGCCGCGCTTCTTCGAGGTGCAGTCGTTCCGCGTCATGGTCGAGCGCCGCTTCAACGCCATCGGCGAGCTGATCACGCTCTCGGAAGCCATCGTCAAGGTGAAGATCGGCGAGGATCTGCTGCTCTCGGTCGCCGAAGGCAACGGCCCGGTCAACGCCCTCGACGCGGCGCTGCGCAAAGACCTCGGCCCCTACCAGTCGGCGATCGACGACCTCGAGCTGGTCGACTTCAAGGTGCGCATCCTCAACGGCGGCACCGGCGCGACGACGCGCGTCCTGATCGAGAGCCGCGACGGCGCCAAGAACCATTGGACGACCATCGGGGTCAGCGAGAACATCATCGACGCCTCGTTCCAGGCGCTGATGGACTCGGTCTTCTACAAGCTGGTGAAGAGCGGGGTGGAGAAGGCGGTGTGACCAACCGCCCTCAGATGATCGCGAACATGTTGGTGATCACGTCGGCGATGGCGTCCTTCACGTCCTGGACGGACGCGCCCATCGCGAAGGCGGCCGCCACCACGGCGCCGAAGCTGACGAGCATCGCCGGGATGATCAGGTAGACCGGATCGGTTCCCGGCGGGATCGGCTTCAACGGCCGGTCCATCGCCGAGAAGAACAGGTATCCGGCCGCCAGGAAGAGCGCGAGGGCCAACAGTCCATAGAGCATTCGAGGGTCCTCGCGAATGGGGCGGGCGTCGGGTGGCGCTCTCGGTACGCCGGCGTCGACGCGATGTCGAGCCGCCCCGTCCTCACATCTTCTTCAGATCGACCGCCACCTCGGCCGTCGTCCGCGCCCGCTCGGCCAATTGCCCGAGCCGCTTCGTCATCTTCGGCAGGATCTCGTCGATCGAATTGGCGACGCCGTAGGAGAGATCGAAACCGGAGCGGATGAAGGCGTTCTCCTTCATGTGGTCGAGCAGCGACACGAAGGGGTCCCAGAAACCGTCGATGTTGGCCAGCATGATCGGCTTGGCGTGTTGGCCGAGCTGCGCCCAGGTCATCTGTTCGACCACTTCCTCGAGCGTGCCGATGCCGCCGGGCAGGGCGACGAAGGCGTCGGCCTTTTCGAACATCAGCCGCTTGCGCTCGTGCATGTCGAGGGTGACGACCAGTTCGGAGACCTGCGGCAGCATCACCTCCATGTCGACCAGGAACTGCGGAATGATGCCGGTGACGTGGCCTCCTTCGGCCAGACACGCCTTCGCCGCCGCCCCCATCAGACCGAGCGAACCGCCGCCGTAGACGAGGCGGATGCCCTGCCGCGCCAGCAGCCGGCCGAGATCGACCGCCGCCTGTTCGAAGGCCGGGTTCGCGCCCTTGCCGGCGCCGCAGTAGATGCAGATCGAACCGAGCTCGTTCACGTCGTCGCTCCGTCGTCGAAGAATTTCGCAGTGCACAATCGCGGGCGAGTGTAGCGCCTCGCGCCGGCTGCGTAACCCCTGCCGGTGGCGTTCCCGTGACGTCGACGCCCGATCGCGCGCCGCCGCACCTTTGAATTTCTCCAACGGTAGCCTATTTGAAGGGTTCGACCCTCCGCTCTCCGCATCGGATCCGCCTCATGCGCCATCATCGCTCCGTCGGTCAGGCCGAACCCCTCGGCCAGGGCGACACGCTCCGGACATTGAAGAACCTCTGGCCGCATCTGTGGCCGCACGACCGGCCGGATCTGAAGCGCGCGGTGATCTGGGCGCTCGCCGCCCTGGTCGTCGGCAAGGTGCTGACGGTCTGGATGCCCTACGTCTACAAGTGGACGACCGACGCGCTCGCCCCCGGCGCGGTCGAGCCGACCAAGGCGCAGCTCCTCGCCGCGCCGATCCTCCTGGTGATCGCCTGGGGCGTGGTGCGCGTCGCCTCGAACGGCTTCAACCAGCTGCGCGACGCGCTCTTCGCCGGCGTCGGCCAGCATGCGGTGCGCGGCCTCGCCACCGCGACCTTCCGCCACCTCCATGCGCTGTCGCTGCGCTTCCACCTGCAGCGGCGCACCGGCGGCCTCTCCCGAATCGTCGAGCGCGGCGCCAAGGGCATCGAGACCATCGTCCGCATCTCCATCCTCGCCGGCTTTCCGACGATCGTGGAGTTCGCCCTGATGGCCGGCGTCATCCTGTGGGAGTTCGACTGGACCTACGTCCTCGTCATCGCGCTCACCACCTGGGCCTATGTCTGGTTCTCGATCCGGGCGTCGGACTGGCGGATGGAGATCCGCCGCGACATGAACAACGCCGACAACGACTCCATGTCGAAGGCCGTCGACAGCCTCTTGAACTTCGAGACGGTGAAGTACTTCACCGCCGAGGAGATGGAGGCCGCGCGCTACGACCGCGCCATGGCGAAATACGAAGACGCCGCGATCCGCACCTACACCTCGCTCGCTTGGCTGAACTTCGGGCAGGCGGTGATCTTCTCGCTCGGCATGGCCGCCTGCATGGCGATGTCGGCCTGGGGCGTGATGAAGGGCGAGCAGACCGTCGGTCAGTTCGTGATGATCAACGCGCTGATGATGCAGCTGTCGGTGCCGCTGAACTTCATCGGCACGCTCTACCGCGAGATCAAGCAGAGCCTCGTCGACATCGAGAGCCTCTTCGCCATCCTCGACCAACCGGCCGAGGTCTCCGACCGCCCCGACGCGAAGCCGCTCGCCGTCTCCCAGGCCGCGATCCGCTTCGAGGACGTCAGCTTCGCCTACGATCCGGAGCGGCCGATCCTCACCGGCGTCTCCTTCGAGGTGCCGGCGGGCAAGACGGTGGCGATCGTCGGTCCGTCGGGCGCGGGCAAGTCGACCATCTCGCGCCTGCTCTTCCGCTTCTTCGACGTCAAGGGCGGCCGCATCACCGTCGACGGCCAGGATCTTCGCGACGTCTCGCAGGCGTCGCTGCGCGCCGCCATCGGCATGGTTCCGCAGGACACGGTGCTGTTCAACGACACCATCGCCTACAACATCCGCTATGGCCGTCCCGAAGCGAGCGAGGAGGAGGTGCGCGAGGCCGCCAACCTCGCCCAGATCGGCGACTTCATCGCCCGTCTGCCCAAGGGCTACGAGACGGAGGTCGGCGAACGCGGCCTGAAGCTCTCCGGCGGCGAGAAGCAGCGCGTCGCCATCGCCCGCACCATCCTGAAGGCCCCGCCGATCCTGATGCTCGACGAGGCGACTTCGGCCCTCGACACCCACACCGAGCGCGAGATCCAGGAGGCGCTCGACCGGGTGTCGCGCAATCGCACGACGCTGGTCATCGCCCACCGTCTCTCCACGGTGGTCGGGGCCGACGAGATCCTGGTGCTCGACAAGGGCGTCGTCGCCGAGCGCGGTCGCCACGACGAGCTCCTCGCGAAGGGCGGTCTCTACGCCTCGATGTGGGCGCGCCAGCGCGCCGCCGACGAGGCCCGCGAGCAGCTCGAGAAGACCGAGGCCGAGGATCCCTTCGGCGTCGTCCGGCGCGGCCAACCGGCGGCGGAATGATCCGAGATCGGGCCTGAGGGGCGGCGACGTCGGCGCGACGCCTTGCCCTCGGCCCGCTTTCCCGTATAGGTCCTGTCCAACCCTTCGCGCCGGCGACGCCGCCGCGCGCGACCGAATTCGACGAGGCGATCCATGGACTCTCTCTGGGCGACCATCACCAAGGCCTTCCCGCCGGTGAACCGTGAAGGCTGGCCCTTCGTGGCCATCGCCGTGATCCTCACCCTGGTGCTCGGCTCCTTCTGGCAGCCGCTGTTCTGGATCCTGCTCGGCCTGACCATCTGGGTCGCGGCCTTCTTCCGCGATCCGGTCCGCGTCACGCCCGAGGCCGAGGGCCTCGTCGTGGCTCCCGCCGACGGCCGCATATCGCACCTCGTCGACTGCCTGCCGCCGCCCGAACTCGGTCTGCCGGCCGAGGAGATGCTGCGCATCTCGATCTTCATGAACGTGTTCAACGTCCACGTGAACCGCATGCCGATCACCGGCGAGATCGAGAAGATCGTCTACACGCCCGGCAAGTTCCTCAACGCCGAGCTCGACAAGGCGTCGGAGCACAACGAGCGCAACGGCCTCGTCATCCGCCATGCGCACGGCACGCTCGCCACCGTGCAGATCGCCGGCCTCGTCGCCCGCCGCATCGTCTCCTGGACGACGCAGGGCTCGCACCTGACCGTCGGCTCGCGCTTCGGCATGATCCGCTTCGGCTCGCGCCTCGACGTCTATCTGCCCAAGGGCACGACGCCGAAGGTCGCGCTCGGTCAGACCACGCTCGCCGGCGAGACCGTGCTCGCCGATCTGAACCCGACCGGCGCGCCGGCCCCCGTCTGGCACGCCGCCTGACGACGTCGTTCGAGAGGACCGTCGGATGAACGAGCCGCTCTTTCCCGAGGTCGACCATCAGTCGACGCGTTCCGGCCACCGCTTTGCGCGTCTCAGGTCGCTGCCGCTGCGCGTGATCGTGCCGAACATGGTGACCCTATTGGCGCTGTGCGCCGGTCTTTCGGGCATTCGCATGGGGCTCGAGGGGCGGTTCGAATGGGCGGTCGGCGCGATCGTGCTCGCCGCCCTGCTCGATGCGGTCGACGGCCGCGTCGCCCGATGGCTGAAGGGCACCTCCCGCTTCGGCGCGGAGCTCGACAGCCTCGCCGACTTCGTCAACTTCGGCGTGGTGCCGGGGCTGCTGCTCTACATCTGGGTGCTGAAATTTGCGGCGTCCTTCGGCTGGCTGGCGGTGCTCGCCTATGTCATCGCCGCGGTGCTGCGCCTCGCCCGTTTCAACGTCATGTTGGACAAGCCGAAGCCCGCCTGGCAGTCGAACTTCTTCACCGGCATGCCCGCCCCGGCCGGCGCCATCGCCGCGCTGCTGCCGCTCTATCTGGCGCAGATCTTCGACTTCGAGCCGCAGCGCGCGATCGCCGGGATCGTCGCCGTCTATCTCGTCTTCGTCGCCTTCATGATGGTGTCGACCATCCCGACCTGGTCGGGCAAGAAGATCGCGGCGCGGGTGCCGCGCGATCAGGTGATCCCGCTGTCGGTCGGCGTCGTCCTGCTCGTCGCCGCGCTGATCAGCTTTCCCTTCCCGATCCTGGCGATCACGACGATCGCCTATCTTCTCTACATTCCCTTCGGCTGGCGCCTGTTCCGCCGGCTCGATCGCGAATGGAAGGCCGCGGAAGCGGCCGCGCCCGCGACGCCGCCCGACGCGGACGCGTCGTGACCCGTCGAACGTCAGCTGCGCGAGGCGCGCGTCATCGCCGCCACTCGGACCGCCAGACTGACGTCGGGAAAGGCGTGACGCAGCGCCTTCAGCGCTTCGGCGTCGCTCGCCGGCCGCATCCGCGCCAGATGCGCCCGCATCTCGACGATCCGCGCGTCGATCGCCGCTTCCGCCGGCGTCGGACGATAGCCCGGCGGGCACTCTCCGAGCGGACGGTCGGACGGGGCCGCGCCCTCGGGAGACGTGATCTTTCCACCGCTCATGTCGGCCTCCTGCCGAAGATGGCGCCTTTCGCTCCGCGCCGCCGTTGCGTAGTTTGTAGAAGCACGTTTCATGCCGAAGGCGGGCGTCGTCGGCGGCCACCTTGCGTGCGCCGCATGACCTCGGCATGAAGCCGGTCTCCGCCGTGCGACTTTTTCTCGCTCTGCGTCTTTTTTCCTCTGGGCGTCGCGCGCAACCGAGCTATCCTTCCGGTGAGAGCGCCGAGGAGACATCATCGCGATGACCGACGACCATCGGGATCGAGACTTCGATCCGAGCCGTCTCGACCTCGCCACCGCCGGCGGCCCGCGCCGCCTGCGCGACGAGCCCCTGTTGCGCCTTCTGGCCGTCAACTGGCTGATCGGCGCCGCCGTCGCGGCCGCGCTTGCCCTGGTCGTGCTGATCACCGACACGGCGCATCTGCGCACGCTGATGATGGCCTCGAACGAGCCGTGGATCGGCGTGATTCTGCTGTTCTTCGGCTTCATGGTGACGATGTGCTCGGTCGCCATGGGCACCGCCATCATGATGCTGCCCAAGGACGACGACGACGACGGCCCCGGCGGCGGCGCCAAGGCCGAGGTTTTGAAGATCCCCCGGATCGTTCCGCCGATGACCCCCGCCCCGGTCCGCGTCGCCGGATCGCGTCGCGGCCCGCGCTGAGGCGCGCCGCGGTCGCATCGACGCCGCCGCGAGGCGGTGTTGCGTCGCAACGCTTGTGCTTCGTCATGTCGCCGTCGCACAGTATCCTCTCGCCCGACCGACAGGGACGGAGGATTCCCGATGACGACGCCGACGCCCTATCCCCGTGACATGATCGGCTACGGCCGCACGCCGCCCGACCCGAAGTGGCCGGGCGGGGCGCGCGTCGCCGTCCAGTTCGTCGTCAACTACGAAGAGGGCGGCGAAAACTCGATTCTGCACGGCGACGCCGCCTCCGAGGCCTTCCTCTCCGACGTGCTCGGCGCCCAGCCCTGGCCGGGCCAGCGCCACATGAACGTCGAGAGCATGTACGAATACGGCTCCCGCGCCGGCTTCTGGCGGTTGTGGCGGATGTTCACGGCCCGCGAGATGCCGGTCACCGTCTTCGGCGTCGCGACCGCGCTCGCCCGCAACCCGGAAGCCGTCGCCGCCATGAAGGAGGCGGATTGGGAGATCGCCAGCCACGGCCTGAAGTGGATCGACTATCGCAACGTGCCGAAGGAGGTCGAGGCCGAGCACCTCGCCGAGGCGATCCGTCTCCACACCGAGGTCACCGGCTCGCGCCCGCTCGGCTGGTACACCGGCCGCACCTCGGAGGCGACCCGCGATCTGGTCAAGGCGGAGGGCGGCTTCCTCTACGACAGCGACGCCTACGCCGACGATCTTCCCTATTGGGAGGAAGGATCGAACGGCCCGCATCTCGTCGTGCCCTACACGCTCGAGACCAACGACATGCGCTTCTCGAACGCGCCCGGCTTCACCGAGAGCGAGCAGTTCTTCACCTACATGAAGGACGCCTTCGACGTGCTCTGGGCGGAGGGCGAGACCAGTCCGAAGATGATGTCGGTCGGCCTGCACTGCCGCATCGCCGGCCGTCCGGCCCGCGCCGCCGGCCTGATCAAATTCCTCGACTACGTCGCCGCCCACGATCGCGTCTGGATCCCGCGCCGCATCGACGTCGCCTGGCACTGGCACGCCCATCACCGGCCGGAGGCCGCCGGCTGAGGCGCCCGTCGCGGCTCACGCCGCCGCGACGTCGTCGAGGAAGCGGCGGATCCGCCCGTCCAGTTCGCAGGCCGCTTCGGCCAGTTCCTTGGCGACGCCGGAGACCGTGTCGGCGACCTTCGAGGTCGCCTCGACCGCGCCGGTGACGCGCGAGATCGCCGAGGACAGCAGCACGGTGTCCTGCGCCACGTCCTTGGACCGCGCCGAGATCTGCGACGTCGTCATCGTCTGCTCCTCGACCGCCTGCGCGATCGTCGAACTCGACGTCTCGATCGTCTCGAGCGACGTGGTGACCGACCCGATCTGACGCACGGCGTCGCGCGTCGCCGATTGGATCGCGCCGACGCTCTCGGCGATCTCCTCGGTCGCCTTGGTGGTCTGGGTGGCGAGTTGCTTCACCTCGCTCGCCACCACGGCGAAGCCGCGCCCCGCTTCGCCGGCCCGCGCCGCTTCGATGGTGGCGTTGAGCGCCAAGAGGTTGGTCTGGTCGGCGATGGCGCGGATCAGATCGACGACCTCGCCGATCTTCTCCGCCGTGTCGGCGAGCGCCGCGACGCCGGAGCGCGCCTCGCGGCCCTGGGCCGAGCCGGCGGCGGTGATCCGTTCGGCCTCGGCGATCTGGCGTCCGACGTCGCCGACCGTCTGGGCGAGCTCGGACGTCGCCTGCGCCACCGCGGCGACGTGTTCGGCGTCGGACTGGGCGAGCTTCTCCGCCTCGCGCATCGAGCGGTCGGTGGTCTGCGCCGTCCGGGTGAGGTCCTCGGCCGAGGCCGTCATGTCCTGCGCCGTCGAGCGCACGAAGCCGACGATCTGCGCGGCCTCCTCGCGGAAGGCGCGGATCACCCCGTCGACCCGCGCCGCGCGGGCGTGGCGCTCTTCGGCGATCCTGGTCTCGTCGCGCTTCAGGGCGTCGCGCTCGATCATCGACTGGCGGAACACTTCGACCGCGCGGGCGATCTCGCCGACTTCGTCGTTGCGGCCGGTGTAGGGGACGCGCGTCTCGGTCTCGCCCTGCGCCATCTCGCCCATCACCGCGTTGAGCCGCCCGACCGGCCGCGTCACGCCGCGCCCGAGCCACAGCGCATAGACGACGAAGGCGCCCATCGCCGGCGTGCATCCGGCGGCGATCCACAGGATCGTCTCGAGGATCACCGCGTCGACGTCGGCGATCAGAGTGCCCGCGCCGATCACCCAGTTCCAGCCGGGGATCTTCAGGGCGAATGTGACCTTGCGGCCGCGTTCGGTCGTGCCGGGCCGATTCCAGACGTAGTCGACCCAGCCGCCGCCGGCCTCCGCCGCCGCGATCAGCTCCCGCGTCAGGCGCTTGCCGTCGGCGGTGACGACGCCGCTCATGTCCTGCCCGGCGTCGAGGTCGGGCGATCCGGCCGCGAGCAGCCGCCCGCTCGGATCGAGGGCGAAGACGTAGTTGTCGCCGTTGAACCGGATCGCCGAGATCGTCTCCAGCGCCTGTTTCTCCGCTTCGGCCTGCGACAACCGACCGGCCGAGACCTTCTTCATCAAGCCGATGACGTCGGAGGTCACCGTGTCGATCACCGCCTTGGCCTGTTCCTGCTTGAGGTCGATCATCGCCTCGCGGAACTGGTAGATCGCATAGATCGTTCCGGCGCTCATGATGGCCACGGCGATCGCGATGATCGCCAGGAAGCGCAGACCGATGCTCATCTTGAATCGAAGCGACATGAGGGAGCGTTCCGCCGAGCTTTATGTGATTTGGGTATGATCCTATGCCGTGGTTAAAGAATTCGTAGCGCCGGCGAGGCGTTTCGTCGGATGATCCGGAGCAGACGCGAGCAGAGATCCGGGCTTCGTATGACGTTGCGTCAAGGCTGGCTGGTGCGGAGGGTGGCTTGAATTTCAGTATGGCAATAATCGCGAGTATTCGGCATGACCTGACGCAGGGAAAATCTCTGTCGCATCCGTCGGCGGCGGCCGATCAGACGACGATCGTCAAGCGTTCGGCGGCGCGCGTTATGCCGGTATAGAGCCAACGCGAGCGATGTTCGCGAAAGGCGAAGCCCTCGTCGAACAGAACGACGTCGTCCCACTGCGACCCCTGGGCCTTGTGCACGGTCAACGCATATCCATAGTCGAATTCGTCCGAGCGGCGACGCAGTTGCCAGGGCAGGGCTTCCTCGGTCCCCTCGAAGAAGGCCGGCAGCACCGATGCGGCGATACGTCGCCGTTCCGAGCTGTCCTCCGGCGCGAGATCGAACTTCAGAAAGGCGCCCTTCGGCTCCTTGACCCGGGTGACGCGATAGAGGCCGCCGTTCTGGATGCCCTTGGTCTTGTCGTTGCGCAGCCCGACCAGCTTCTCGCCGACCTCCGGCGTCGGCGAGCCGTAGCCGCGCAGCTCGCGAATGCGGGCGTTGTAGAGGTGGCGCGTCTTGTTGCGCCCGACCAGCACCTGATCGGCGGCGAGAATGCGGTCGGCGGTGATCGCCTTGCGCCGGATGATCGCCGCTTGGCCGTGATCGCCGAAATCGAGTTCGCGGCCCTCGCGCACCTCCATCGACAGCCGGATGATCGGATTGTCCGCCGCCTGACGATGCACCTGCGTCAACATCACGTCCGGCGTCGCCTCGGTGAAGTAGCCGCCGCCCTTGACGGGGGGAAGCTGCGCCGGATCGCCGAGCACCAGCGTCTTCTTGCCGAAGGAGAGGAGATCGCGGCCGAGCTCCTCGTCGACCATCGAACATTCGTCGATGATGATGAGATCCGCCTTGGCGACGTCGGAATGGCGGTTGAGGGTGAAGAGCGGCGTCTCCTCGTCCTCCTCCTCGTCCTCCGCCGGGCGTTTCGGGCGATAGATCATCGAATGGATCGTCGTCGCCCCGTCGCAGCCCTTGGAGCGCATCACCAGCGCCGCCTTGCCGGTGAAGGCGCCGAAACAGACGTCGCCGTCGATGCCTTCGGCGATGTGGCGGGCGAGCGTCGTCTTGCCGGTGCCGGCGTAGCCGAACAGCCGGAACACCTGACCGCCGCCGCCCTTCAGCCAGTCGGCGATCGCCGACAGCGCCCCGTCCTGTTCGCTCGACCAGTCCATGTCCCGTTCCAGGCCGCCTCGGGTCCGCTTCGCTGCGCCGGACCCTGGACGATTCTCGATGTTGCGGGAAGTCTGGTCGAACAAGAACAAAATAGCAACAAAAAGATATGGGCGACGCCCGTTTCCGCCCTCACTCGCTTTCGCAGGCGAAGGCGTCGACCTTGCAGGACAACCGGCGGCCTTCGCCGGCGGTCTCGTGACAGCCGGCGATCGCCGTCCGTTCGGCGGAGACCCGATCGTCGCCGACGCCCCAGCCGACCCCCGGCGTGCCGTTCTTCGGATCCATCGCCACGGCGACGCAGCCGTGATCGAAGGTTTCGACGATGCGGCAGAGGTCGCGCACCGTCCGGCTCGCCGAGCCGCGTTGCTTGCGGCATTCCGCGAGCGCCCGCTTGGCCGCTTCCTTCGCCGGCCAGCCGGTGGCGTAGCCGTAGGCGAACCCGACTTGCGCGCCTTCCTCCGGGAGGCCGACGGCGAGCGCGCCGTCGGCGCGGGCGGTTCCGCAGAGCGGCCCCGGCGCGAGGCCCAGGGCGGCGAGGGACGCGGTGAGGGCGACGGCGAAGGCGAAACGGCGCGAGGGGGCGATGGCCATGTCTTCCTCCCTTCGGTTCGGCGACCCGGATGCGCCCGACCGACATCGAAAGCCTCTCTCCGCCGAGGGCCCCGAGTCAATTCGGCGATCGGGGGACGAAGGGCCGCGCGCCCCGGATCCGTGTCAGTGCGGCGCGAGCCAGGTCAGCCACAGCATCGAGGTCGCCGCCCCGAGCGCCGTGGTGGCGGTGACGACGCCCGAGGCGAGGCGCAGCCCGACGCCGTAATGTCCGGCGGCGAGGAACACGTTGATGCCGGCCGGAACCCCGGCGAGCATCACCAGCGGGCCGACCAGCGCCGGGTCCGGCCCGACGATCCGGCAGGCGATCGCCACGAAGGCGGGCAGGGCGACGAGTTTCACCGCCGTCACGGCGAGCGTCGCGGCGGCGTCGCCGCGGAAGTTCTGCCCGTACGTCGCCATGCCGAGCGAGACCAGCGCCACCGGGCTCGCCACCCCGGCGAGCGTGTGGATCGTCTGGGCGGGAATGCCGCTCGGCCGGTAGCCGATGAAGCGCAGGAGAATGCCGCAGGCGAGACCGATGATGATCGGATTGCGCCTGAGCGCCCCGATCACCCGCAGGATCGCCCCGATCGCCGAGCCTTCGCCGCCACCCTCGGCCCGCATCATCGCCAGCGTCAGCGTCGTCATCCAGATCGGCAGGTGGATCGAGACGACCACGGTGGCGACCAGCACGCCCTGCTCGCCGAAGGCCCGATGCAACAGCGGCAGGCCGACGAAGGCGATATTGGCGAAGGTCGCGCCCATCCCGGCGATCACCGCCGTCTTGCGATCCCGGCCGAACACCCGCCCCGCCAGGATCTGCCCGAGCGCCCAGGCGCAGCCCGCCGCCGGGAAGTAGCAGAGCCAGACCATCCACGGCGAGGTCGTGCCGAGATCGGCGTAGACCACCGTCTCGAACAGGAGGAGGGGAATGCCGACCGTCGCCGCGAAGGCGGCGAGCCCTTCGCCGACCGCGGTCGCGAGCAGGCCCGTCGCCGCGAGCGTCCACCCGACCGCGATCAGCAGGAAAATCGGCAGAACGGTCTCGAGAGCGAAGAGCATGCGGCTGCTCGGTCGGCGGCGCGACGACCGCGGCGGGAGATGTCACTCGCCTTTCGTAGCAGAGTCATCGGACGTCTGACAGCCCATCGGCGGCGAGACGCTCGCCGTCCCGCGCATGGCCGGCCCCGCCCACTGGTCTCCCGGGGCGGAAAGCGCTATGTCGAACGTCCGCTCGGACCGCCGTTTCCGAGCCCCGATCCCGGTCGAAGGATCCCGTGACGAAGGAACGCCCGATGCCCGCCTATCGCTCCCGCACCTCCACCCATGGCCGCAACATGGCCGGCGCTCGTGGCCTGTGGCGCGCCACCGGCATGACGGATGCGGACTTCGGCAAGCCGATCGTCGCGGTGGTGAACTCCTTCACCCAGTTCGTCCCCGGCCACGTCCATCTGAAGGACCTCGGCCAGCTGGTCGCCCGCGAGATCGAGAAGGCCGGCGGCGTCGCCAAGGAGATGAACACCATCGCCATCGACGACGGCATCGCCATGGGCCACGACGGCATGCTCTATTCGCTGCCCTCGCGCGACCTCATCGCCGACAGCGTCGAATACATGGTCAACGCCCATTGCGCCGACGCCATGGTCTGTATCTCCAACTGCGACAAGATCACCCCCGGCATGCTGATGGCGGCCTTCCGCCTGAACATTCCGGCGGTCTTCGTCTCCGGCGGCCCGATGGAGGCCGGCAAGGTGCTGCTCTCGACCGGCGACACCAAGGCGGTCGATCTCATCGACGCGATGATCGCGGCGGCCGACGACAAGGTCTCCGACGCCGACGTCAAGTCCTACGAGCGCTCCGCCTGCCCGACCTGCGGCTCCTGCTCCGGCATGTTCACCGCCAATTCGATGAACTGCCTGACCGAGGCGCTCGGCCTGTCGCTGCCCGGGAACGGCTCGACGCTCGCCACCCACGCCGACCGCGAGCGTCTGTTCCTCGAGGCCGGTCGCCTGATCGTCGACCTCTGCAAGCGGCACTACGAAGGAAACGACGAGAGCGTGCTGCCGCGCGCCGTCGCGCCGAAGGCGGCCTTCGAAAACGCCATGACCCTCGACATCGCCATGGGCGGCTCGACCAACACCGTACTGCACCTTCTCGCCGCCGCGCAGGAAGCCGGCGTCGACTTCCAGATGTCCGACATCGACCGGCTTTCCCGTCGGGTGCCCTGCCTGTCGAAGGTCGCCCCTGCGGTGGCGAACGTCCACATGGAGGACGTCCATCGCGCCGGCGGCATCTTCGCCATCCTCGGCGAACTGGAGCGCGCCGGCCTGCTCACGACCGATGTCCCGACCGTCCATGCGCCGACCCTGAAGGACGCCATCGATCGTTGGGACGTGATGCGCTCGAACGACCCGGCCGTCGCCGAGTTCTACAAGGCCGCGCCCGGCGGCGTGCCCTCGATCACGGCGTTCTCGCAGGCGCGTCGCTGGGACGCCCTCGATACCGATCGTGAGAAGGGCGTCATCCGCGACGCCGCTCACGCCTTCTCCAAGGACGGCGGCCTCGCGGTCCTCTTCGGCAACATCGCCCTCGACGGCTGCATCGTGAAGACCGCCGGCGTCGACGAGTCGATCCTGAAGTTCGAGGGCGAGGTGAAGATCTTCGAGAGCCAGGACGCGGCGGTCGCCGGCATCCTCGGCGGCGAGGTGGTCGCCGGCGACGTCGTCGTCATCCGCTACGAGGGCCCCAAGGGCGGCCCCGGCATGCAGGAGATGCTCTATCCGACCAGCTATCTGAAGTCGAAGGGCCTCGGCAAGGCCTGCGCGCTTCTGACCGACGGCCGCTTCTCCGGCGGCACCTCGGGCCTCTCCATCGGCCACGCCTCGCCGGAAGCGGCCGAGGGCGGCGCCATCGGCCTGGTCGAGGCCGGCGATCGCATCCGCATCGACATCCCGAACCGGACGATCGAGCTCCTGGTCTCCGACGAGACCCTCGCCGATCGTCGGGCGAAGATGGAAGCCAAGGGCAAGGCGGCCTGGAAGCCGGCCGCGCCCCGCGCCCGCAAGGTCTCGGCCGCGCTGCGCGCCTACGCCGCCATGGCGACGTCGGCCGCCAAGGGCGCGGTCCGCGACGTCTCGCAGATCGAGCGCTGACCGGCGCTCGACGGCGAGACGACGACGCGGACGGGGTTTTCGTCCGCCGGACGTGACGTGCGAAGGCGGCTGCGATGGCGGTGCGGCGGATGGACAACGTCGGGATCGTGGTCGAAGACCTCGAGGCGGCGATCGCGTTCTTTCGCGAACTCGGCCTGGACCTCGAGGGCCGGGCCGCGATCGAGGGCGAATGGGCCGGTCGGATCACCGGCCTCGGCGACCAACACGTCGAGATCGCCATGATGCGGACGCCGGACGGTCACGGCCGGATCGAGCTCTCCCGCTTCGTGAAGCCCGCCGTCGTCGCGGATCACCGCGACTCCCCGGTCAACGCCCTGGGCTACCTCCGCGTCATGTTCGCGGTCGACGACCTCGACGAGACGCTCGGCCGTCTTGCCGCGCACGGGGCGCGGCTCGTCGGCGAGGTCGTCCAGTACGAACAATCGTATCGGCTCTGTTACATCCGCGGTCCCGAGGGGATTCTCATCGGACTGGCGCAGGAACTCGGCTGAGGCCGGCGCGCCGTGTCCGATCGATCGCCGATCGTTTTCGGGCCCGGAAAGGGCGAGAGGCGGGAACCCTGGGGAGCGGTTCCCGCCTCTCTCGTCCGCGCCTGCGTGAGTGGGGAGATCAGGCGGCGGTGTCGATGGAGGACAGCATCGAGCTCTGGAGATTGCTCTGCTGATCCTGCATGCGCTGGTAGGACGACTGGATGAGCTGCGCCATGACGGCGGCGAAGCTCGACGAGGCGTCGGTCGAGGACGTGGCGGTCGTGCCGTCGGACGAGCTCGACCCGCTCTGCTTGGCCTCGTAGGCGGCGAGTTCGGCCGGCGAGACGACGCCGTCCTTGTTGGTGTCGGCGGCGGCGTAGCTCGACGAACCGCCGGACGAACCGCTCGAAGAGCCGCTCGACGAACCGTCGCTCGACGACGAGGCCGAACTCGTCGACGTGGCGTCGCTCGACGAAGCGGCGCCGTCACCCTGGGGCGGCGGAGGCGGCGGCGCGGCGTTGGCCTGCATCCACGAGCCGAGCTCGCTCTCGCTGACCGAGCCGTCGCCGTCGGTGTCCATCGACGAGAAGATGTCCGAGCTCTCGTCGCTCGACGAGGTGGACGACGTCGAGGAGGACGACGAGTTCGACGACAGGAAGTCGGACAGTTCGCTCTGCGAGACCGAACCGTCGCCGTCGGAATCGATCGCCGAGAGCAGTTCGGCGGTCGGGTCGCTCGACGAGGAGGAGGACGACGCCTGTTGTCCGCCGCCCATCGGCGGCGGCGGCATGTTCGCCTGCATGTAGCTGACCAGCTCGCTCTCGCTGACCGAGCCGTCGCCGTCGGCGTCCATCGAGGCGAAGGCGGACGCGGCGTCCGTGCTCGAGGTCGTGGAGCTCGACGACGTGGCTTTCTCCTGGACGGAGAGCAGCGCGGAGCGCGTGTCGCCGGACAGGCTGTCGACGAAGGACTGCAGTTCGCTCGACGAGACGCCGCCGCTTCCGTCGCTGTCGACGGAGGAGAACAGATTGGCGAGCGGGTTCTGGTCGGAGGACGCGCCGCTCGTCGATCCCGACGACGACGTCCGATCGACGGACGACATCTGCGATCGCGCGAGCAGCTGCGCCAGCGACGAAGATGCGGTTGTGGAGCCGATCATGGCATGGATCTCCGGATGCGATCCGGAACGGAAGCGTCCGGTCGCACCTTCTTTCTCAAGGACCGTGCCATGTTTCCCATCCGTCTCGGGCGCGGCGAGATCTCACGATGGGAAACGCATCGGACACGAAACGGCGGCTCGAGGGCCTCGCGCGGGGGCGGCGACGCCGTTCGCCCCGGTCGCGAGGCGAGGCAGAAATTGCCGACCGGCCGAACGCGCCGGGTCGTTTCTGCCGGCGAGGCGAGGGGGCGGATTCTTCGAATTCGAGCGATCCGAGTAAGATCTCAGTCATCATGCCTCTTCACTCGATTTTTCTGAATTCATGCCAATCTGTCGCTCGAGTTCTCATCCGTGAGGGGAGTTTCGCGGCTATGCAGATTCGTGAGTTGATCGGAAGCCACAAGATCATTCCGGTTCCGGTTGATCGTGTCGGCGACGAAGAGGATCTCTACGACCTCGGAATGACGTCCTTCGCCTCGGTTCAACTGATGTTGGCGCTGGAAGAAGCGTTCGACATCGAGTTCCCGGAATCGATGCTCAACCGGAAGACTTTCCAGTCGATCGCCTCGATCGATCGCTCCGTCTCCGAACTCGTCTCGGGAAGGGCCTGATCCCATGAACATCGCCATCGATCCCACGACGCTCGCCGAGAGCGCGATCTCCCGCATGGCTCGCGTCGCGACCGAAGTCGCCGCGAAACACGCCGCCGACGTCGACTCCTCCGGCCGTTTCCCCGCCGAGACCTTCGAGGCTCTGAAGCGCGAGCGCCTGCTCGGCGTCTGGATCCCGAAGGACTTCGGCGGCGAGGGCGTCTCGTTGACCGAGATGTGCGATCTCGTCGCCCGCCTCGGCCAGGCCTGCGGTTCTTCGGCGATGATCTACGGTATGCATCAGATCAAGATGTCGAGCCTGATCCGGCATTGCGACGGCAGCCCGTGGCATCAGGACTACATGCGCGAGTGCGCCCGTGATCAGCTCCTGCTCGGTTCGGCGACGACCGAGGGCGGCATCGGCGGCGACCTCCGCAATTCGATCTGCGCCGTCGAGGTCGAGGGCGATCGCTATCGGCTGACCAAGCAGGCGACCTGCATCTCCTACGGCCGCGCCGCCGACGCGATCCTGGCGACCTGCCGTCGCGGGCCGGACTCCGCTTCGTCGGATCAGGTGATGGTGGTCTGCAAGAAAGGCGACTACGCGCTGCGCGAGACCGTCGACTGGAACGTCATGGGCATGCGCGGCACCCGGTCCGAGGGCTTCGAACTGATCTCGACGGGCGACGCCCGCCAGATCTTCGTCCAGCCCTTCGGCGAAATCGCCGCCCAGTCGATGCTGGCGATGGCCCACATCATCTGGTGCGCCACCTGGTTCGGCATCGCCGCCGACACCGTGGTCAAGGCCCAGGCATTCGTGAAGGCCGAGGCCAAGAAGCGGCCGGGCGTCGTGCCGCCGGGCGCGTTGCGCCTCGCCGAGGTCTCCGCCTCGCTGCAGAAGATGAAGAGCCTGCTGGTCGCCGGCATCGCCCGCTACGAGGCCGCGCTCGCCGACGAGGCGCTGATGAACACGCTGTCGTTCATCGCCGAGCTCAACACCATCAAGGTGTCGGCCTCGGAACTGGCGCTCGAGATCGCCCAGAAGTCGCTGATGATCACCGGCCTCGCCGGCTATCGCAACGAAGGCGTCTATTCGATCGCGCGCAACTACCGCGATCTCCTGTCCGCCGCGATCATGATCAACAACGACCGCATCCTCGGCAACACCGCCAATCTGCTCCTGATGAGCAAGGTCGACACGTCGCTCGGAGGCTGAAGCGCATGAACGCCGTTCCCCCCGCCTTCACGCCGGCCGAGCCGACCGTCGAACCGGTCGCCTCCGCCGCCAAGCCCTTCCTCGACGAACTGTTCGAGACCGGCGTGCTGATCCCCTCCGGCGTCGACGGCCTCTACGGCCGCTCCGGCGCCTTCGAAGAGGTGATCGACCGCTTCGAGACCCTGGTCGAGCGCCACGCCCGCGAAGACGGCGCGGTGAAGATCCATTTCCCGCCGGCGATGCCGCGCGTGAACATGGAGAAGTCGGGCTATCTGAAGAGCTTTCCGCAGCTCGCCGGCTCGGTCCACTCCTTCATGGGCAACGACATGGACCACTGCCGTCTGCTCTCCGCCATCGCGGAAGGGACGGACTGGTCGCAGTTCCAGCAGCCGACCGACCTCGTCCTGACGCCGGCCGCCTGCTATCCGCTCTATCCGACGGTGGCCGCCAAGGGGCCGGTGCCGGCCGACGGACTGCTCTTCGACCTGAAGAGCTACTGCTTCCGGCACGAGCCGTCGAAGGAGCCGACCCGCATGCAGTTCTTCCGCATGCGCGAGAACGTTCGCATCGGCACCGCCGAGCAGGTCTCCGACTTCCGCGAGCGCTGGCTCGAGCGAGGTCCGAAGCTGATCCGTTCGCTCGAGCTGCCCTGCGCCCTCGACGTCGCCAACGATCCGTTCTTCGGCCGCGGCGGCAAGTTGATGGCGCGCAATCAGCGTGACCAGCAGCTCAAGTTCGAACTGCTGATCCCGGTCAACTCGGTCGAGAACCCGACCGCCTGCCTCTCCTTCAACTACCACCAGGACCATTTCGGAACCCTGTGGGGGATGGAGCGCGAGGATGGCGAGAAGGCCCATTCGGCCTGCGTCGGCTTCGGCCTGGAGCGCATCGCGCTCGCTCTCTTCCGTCAGCACGGCTCCGACGTCGAAGCCTGGCCGAAGAGCGTGCGCAAGGTGCTGTGGGGCTGAGGCTCCGAAGCCGTGGCGTCGCGAATTCCCTTCTCCCCTTGAGGGAGAAGGAGACGCGTCGCGCGCGACGGAGATGCCGTCACCCGATCGAGGAGACCTCATGCTCGCTCTCGACCCCGCGACCCATTGTCGCCATGCGCTCCACGCCTCCGACCGGCGTTGGCCGCAGACCAACTGCTGGACCGATCTGTGGATCGAGATCGTCGCAGCCCTCGGCCACGATCCGCACGCCATGCTCGGCTTCACGGTGATGCAGGACCACGAGGGCGATCAGGCGACCTTCTTCAAGGTCCAGACCGAGGACATGGAGCGCCTCTATGGGCTGCGCCTTCTCGAACTGTCGATCTTCGATCGCTTCGAGACCCATGTCGTCGAGCAGTGCCGTCGCGGCCGCATCGTCGTCGTCGAGGTCGACGGCCATTTTCTGCCCGACACGCTCGGCGTCTCCTATCGCACGACGCATCCGAAGACGACGATCGGCGTCACCCGCATCGATCCCGCCGCCCGCCGTCTCGACTATTTCCACAACGACGGCTTTTTCGCGCTCGACGGCGAGGACTACGACGGCCTCTTCGGCCGCGCCGACGACCCCGTCGATCCGGCGAAGCTGCCGCCCTACTGCGAGTTCGTGAAGATCCCGGCGCAGGCGCCGAACCTCGATCTTCGCGCAGAAGCCGTGGCGCTGCTCGTCCGCCATCTTCGACGCCGCCCCGCCTCGAACCCGTTCGCCGCCTGGGCCGCCGACTTCCCCGCCCACGCGCGCGATCTCGCGACCCGGCCGCCGGAGTGGTTCCACACCTACGCTTTCGCTCTGCCGCGCCAATACGGCGCGAATTTCGAACTTCTGGCGAGCCATCTGCGTTGGCTCGGCGACAGGGGCGAGACCGGCCTCGAACCGGCGGCGGAAGCCGCGGAAGCGATCGCGGAGACCGCCAAGGTCTTCCAGTTCAAGCTCGCCCGCGCCATGGCGCGCAAGAAGTTCGACGGTCTCGTCGAGATGATCGAAGCGATGGCCGCCGACTGGGAGCGGGTCATGGCGGCGCTCGACGCGAAATACCTCGGTCGATCCGTTCGCGACGCGGCCTGAGCCGGTCGTGTGGGTCGCAGGGACGGACCGATGGTGCGCGATGCTTCGAGACGCGGGCCATGGGCCCGCTCCTCAGCATGAGGCGCTGGAGATTTCCGCTGCAAAAACAAACGCCTCATGCTGAGGAGGCGTGCGGAACGCACGCCGTCTCGAAGCATCGCGCACCCACGCCCGACCTCTCGACGCGCCAACCCCCGCCTCACGCCGCGCCGCGCTCTGGGCTAATCTCCGTCGTGCAGCCGCTGCCCCCGAGTCGCCGGAGACCGCCCGTGCCCGTCCGTCCCTACGAGACCTCCATCCTGCTCGACGCCGGCTGGATCGTCGTCGCGACCGCGCCGGACGCCGCGGCGATCCCGGCCGATCTCGCCGCGCCCCTCGACGCCGTCGTCGCCTCCGCCCCCGGAACCGTCGCCGGCGCGCTCGCCGCCTGCGGCCGCTTTTCGCTCGACGCGCAGACGCGGCTGCATGATCGTGACTGGTGGTGGCGTCGCCGGCTCGATCTCGACGGCCGCCGCATCCTACGCTTCGAAGGGCTCGCCGGCCCGGCCGAGGTCTTTCTCGACGGCGAGAAGATCCTCGACAGCGACAGCATGTTCCTCTCCCACGAGGTCGAGGTCGATCTCGCTCCCGACAGTGAGCTGGCGATCGTCTTCCGCTCGCTCGTCGCCCGCCTGGAGCGCGTCAAGCCGAAGCGCGCCCGCTGGCGCTCGACCCTCGTCGCCGAGCAACGCCTGCGGGCCGTCCGCACGACGCTCCTCGGCCACATGCCCGGCTGGTGCCCGCCGGTCGACGTGATCGGCCCGTTCCGCCCGATCCGCGCGATCGATCCCGTAGCCCAGCCGCTCGCCGACGTCCGCCTCGCCGCCACCTGGGACGGCATCGACGGTCACCTCGAAGCGCGGCTGACGCCCGCGCCCGGCCGCCCGCTCGACGGCGCGACGGTGCGCTGCGCCGGTTGCGAGGCGAAGGTCGTGGTCGGATCGGACGGCGTCGGCGTCGCCCGCCTGCATCTCGCCGGCATCGCCCCGTGGTGGCCGGCGACGCACGGCGGTCCGACGCTGCACGACGTCGGCCTCGATTTCGCCGGGACGATCGTTCCCCTCGGCCGCGTCGGCTTCCGCCGCGTCGAGATCGACCGCGACGCGGACGGCAAGGGCTTCGGCCTGCGGATCAACGGCGTCGCCGTCTTCGCCCGCGGCGTCGTCTGGACGCCGCACGATCTCCTGCGCCTTGCGAGCGATCGCGCCGCGCTCGAGGCCGATCTCGGCCGTCTCGCCGCTGCCGGCCTGAACATGGTCCGCGTCGCCGGCATCGGCTGCTACGAAGGCCCCGACTTCCACGCCCTCTGCGATGAACTCGGACTGATGGTCTGGCAGGACTTGATGTTCGCGAATTTCGATTATCCGACCGATCCCGCCTTTCTCGATCTCTGCCGACGCGAGGCCGAGGAGACGCTCGGCCGGCTCTCCGCCTCGCCGTCGCTCGTCGTGGTCTGCGGCGGCTCGGAAGTGACCCAGCAGGCCGCGATGATGGGTCTGCCGCCCGCCGCCTGGGGCCATGTCCTCTTCGACGAGGTTCTGCCCGAGGTCGCCCGCCGCCTCCTCCCCGACGTGCCCTGGCTGCGCTCGACCCCGGACGGCGGCGCGATGCCCTTCTCCGTGCGCGAAGGCGTCGGCCACTGGTTCGGCGTCGGCGCCTATCGCCGGCCGCTCGCCGACGCGCGCCGCGCGCGGGTGCGCTTCGCCGCCGAATGCCTCGCCTTCGCCCATGTCCCCGAGCCGGTCGGCCTCGGCCGCGCCCTGCCGGTCCCGCCGGTCCATCATCCGAAGTGGAAGGAGAGCGTCCCGCGCGACCTGTCCGCCGGCTGGGACTTCGAGGACATCCGCCTCCACTACGAGGCCGAGGTCTTCCGAACCGATCCGCACGCCCTGCGGCTCGAGGATCCGGCGCGATATCTCGACCTCGCCCGCGCCGCGACCGCCCATGTCGTGGAGGAAACCCTCCGCGAGTTCCGCCGGCCGGGTTCGCCGACCCGCGGCGCGCTCGTCCTCCTTCATCGCGACGCCCGCATGGGCGCCGGCTGGGGCTACGTCGACGCCTTCGGCGCGCCGAAGTCGAGCTTCCACGCGCTCGCCCGCGCCAACCGTCCGATCGCGCTGATCCTCGCCGACGAAGGCGTCGACGGCCTCGACGTCCACCTGATCAACGAGACCGCCGCGCCGGTCGTCGGCCGCCTGGAGCTCGTCGCGCTGGCCGACGGCGCGCGCGCCGCCGTCTCCGCCACCCGCGACGTCGAAATCCCGCCGCGCGGCGCGCTGAGCTTCGCCGCGACCGACCTCTTCGGGGCCTTCTTCGACGTGACCCGCGCCTATCGCTTCGGCCCGCCGGCGCACGACGCGACGCATGCCCGTCTCGTCGGCCCGGCCGGTGAGACGCTCGCCGAAGCCTTCCATTTTCCCGGCGGCCGCGACCTCGCCCGCCGCGTCTGCGGACTGTCCGCGCGCCTGGAAGGCGGGGAGGGAGCTTGGCGTCTCGTCATCGCCACGACCGCCTTGGCGACGTCGGTGTCGATCGTCGACGAGAACTATCTCGCCGAGGACGACGGCTTCCACCTCGCCCCCGGCGAGCGGACGATCGCGCTGGTGCGCCGGCCCGACGCGCATGACGGCGCGCGTCCCGACTGCGTCGTCACGGCGCTGAACGCCGTCGAGACCGCCCGCTGCCGCGCCTGAGCTATTCGTAACGTTCGAACAGCAGCACGGCGTTGGGGCTCTCGCGCGTGTAGCCGACGACGGCGCAGCCGTTCGCCTCGCGGATCGGCGCTTCGCCGGCGAGCCGGAGGCGCCAGCCGTCGACGCGCACGCCGCGGACATGGTAGGGCGCCGGCGCGCATCCCTTCTTGAAGGTGAAGGCGACGCCCTCGATGGCGCTCTCGCCTGTTCCGAACCTGCCGACGAACATCACCTGGCCCGGTTCGATGGTCCCGGCTATCGAGGCCTTCGGTTTGCGATAGACGATCCGCCCGGCGGCGAAGTCGATCGTCATGTCGGAGCCGTTGTGGTCATAGCCTCCGGCCGTGTCGTCCGGGCGCAGCACCGGCGCTCGAACCGCCGGCGGCGTCTTCGTCACGCCGTAGTCGATCGCTTCCGCGACGAGCTTCTCGCCGTTCCACACCATCCAGATCTTGCAGCTCTTTGCGCCGTGGCACGCCGGTCCGCTGCGGGTGTAGACGACCCGCGGCCGCGCGTCGCCGACCACCTCCATGCCGTCGAGGTCGTCGACGAGCAGGCGCGCGTCTTCCGAATAGATGCCCGAGCGCACGCTCCAACCGGCCGCGCCGCGACACAGGACCCCGGGCCCGTCGACCAGAACATCGGTGGAGGTTTCGCTGCGCACCGGTTGCGAGGTCACGATCGCGCCTTCTCCAAGCGAGAAGCTCCCGCCCGCGGCGACGCATTTGGCGCGGAACAGGGCCGCGACCGCCTCGGCGGGCGTCCGCCCGCCCGACGTCGCGGCGAAGGCGGCGGTCGCCGACGTCACGAGGAGAACGGCGGCGAAGAGCGCTTTTCCCATGGAGCCTCCCGGATCGAAGCGGCGTCGAGGGAGCGACGCCGATGTCTTCGCCCCGACGATCGTGACGCGATGGTCCGCGCGACCCGAGGGGCGGACGAGAGGATACTCGATCGGAGCGTGGCGCAGGAGGCCATCCCGCTCGGGAGGAGCGATGTTCGCATCGTCGCCCACGGGGCGGATCGGCGACGCGCGAGCGAACGTTCGAGCCGACTGCCGAGCTACGACCTCATCGCGAACTCCGATCTTGCCGGCCGGACCGCGGCTTCAGGGCGTCGACGGCTCGATCCAGACCGAATAGCGGTCGTTCGAGAGTTGATCGACCATGGTGTCGACGTCGACCGCCGCGCGGGCGTTCGCGACGGGATCCATGATCATCGGGAGGATCGCTTCGAGCGCCGCACGGGCGCGCTGACGAAGTTCGGCGCCGGGATGTTCGGCTTCGAACGCGCCGATGAAGGCTTCGACGAGGGCATCGGTGACGAGGTGCATGGGCGATCTTCCGTCCTTCGCAATGGCGATGGCCCATGTACTACTTTCGTATAGATTTGGGCTATTGGGCGGACTACGAAGAGTAAAATATCGATCCTGCACGAGCCGCGGCTCCGAGCGCGACGCGCAACCGAATCCTTCGTGGTTCGCCGAAGCCGACATCCCCGCATGCGTCGCCGCGCCGACGAGATCGGCGAGCCTCGCGGCGCGTCCCGAACGATCGATCGACTTTCGGAAGGAAGGAATTGGCTGGGAGGCGGACCCAGTGAAGGTGTAAATTCAACGCATTGATATCGTCTGATTTGATTTGATTTTATCGCCTCGGGATACGAAAGACGGGACAAATCGAGGGGCCGACATACCACTGAGGCCTATGCCAAAATACCTTGTGTATATGAGCAATGATGGCCGACGGGGCGAAACCCGACTCAAAAGCCTACTTGCGGGCAAGCCGTCCACGAGCGACAAGACGGCTGTGACGTCAGGGCTCGCTTGGAGGGGGTATGGGTGTACTTCGGCTCATTCTCGCGGTGTCGGTAATTCTCAATCACTCCCCAATCGCACTTGCCCCTTGGCGCCCGTTGGTCCCAGGCGATCTCGCCGTGCAGGCCTTTTTCGTCATATCGGGTTTCTACATGTCACTCGTCTTGTCGACCAAGTATCTCGGAGTCGATGGCAAAATCGTATCCCTCCGGTGACGGCCGCCTTGCTGGGTGGCGTCGTTCCGACCACGTTCGCCGCAGGCTGATCCGGCACTGATGCCGGCAGTACTGCTGGAGGCTGGTCCGTGGATCTGGATGAAGAATACGTTCGCCGTCGACGTTGGGGCGATGATGAGAAGCGGGCGATCATCGAAGAGGCCGCCGCGAGCGGGAACGTGACCGGCACGGCCAAGCGTCACGGCATCCAGGCGCAGCAGATCTACCGTTGGCGCGAGCGCCTGTTCGGGCCGAACGAGCCGGTCGGGTTCGTGCCGGTTTCGATTGCCGCCGATCCTTCATTGGGCCTTCCGGCACCAGTGCTGGATCATGATTGCCCGGCCGAGGCTCCGGCACCAGTGCTGGACGGCACGGCCGATCGGATCGAGATCATTGCCGGCGGCGGCGTGACGGTTCGGCTTCCTCCGGGTTCGGCGGTGCCGTTGATCGTGGCAGTCGCGACTGGACTGGCGAGGCGGAGGCCATGATCCCGGCAACGGGTGACGCGAAGGTCTGGTTGGCGACCGGCCATACGGACATGCGGAAAGGCTTTCACGGCTTGGCTCTTCAAGTTCAGGAGGTCCTGCGGCGCGACCCGATGAACGGACACCTCTTCGTCTTCCGCGGGCGCCGCGGCGATCTCCTGAAGGTGATCTGGCACGACGGCCAAGGTGCCTGCCTGTTCGTGAAGCGGTTGGAGCGGGGGCGGTTCCTGTGGCCCTCGGTCGCCGACGGCGTGGTGACCATCAGCACCGGTCAACTGGGGTACTTGCTCGAAGGGATCGACTGGCGAAACCCTCAGAAGACGTGGTGGCCGAGCCGCGCCGGATGATGAGAAATACGGCCGGAACCTGCGATAATCATTGGCCAAGCCGCTGTATTCATGATTCAATTCGTACATGGAGACGACGCGCGAAGCCTTGCCGGACGACGTTGAAGCGCTCAAGGCGCTGGTGCTCGCCGCTCAGGCCGAGGCCGCCGCCGAGCGAGCGGCGCGATCCGACGATCGGGCGTTGATCGCCGCGTTGAAGCTCACCATCGAGAAGCTGAAACGGGAAAGGTTCGGAGCGAAAGCCGAGCGGACCTCGCAGCTCATCGACCAGATGGAACTGCAGCTCGAAGAGCTCGAGGCGACGGCGACCGAGGACGAGTTGGCGGCGGAAGCCGCGGCGGCGCGCACGACGACGGTTACGAGCTTCCAGCGCAAGCGGCCGGCACGACAGCCGTTCCCGGAGAACCTTCCGCGCGAGCGCGTGGTCGTGCCCGGACCGACCTCCTGCTCGTGCTGTGGCAGTTCCCGTCTGCGCAAGCTCGGCGAGGACATCACCGAGACCCTCGAGGTGGTGCCGCGGCAATGGAAGGTGATCCAGACGGTCCGGGAGAAGTTCAGCTGTCGAGAGTGCGAAGCGATCGATCAGGCGCCGGCGCCGTTCCACGTCATCCCGCGCGGTCACGTCGGACCGAACCTCCTGGCGATGGTGCTGTTCGAGAAGTACGGCCAACATCAGCCACTGAACCGACAGAGCGAGCGCTATGCGCGCGAGGGAATCGACCTCGGCCTGTCGACGCTGGCCGATCACGTCGGGACAGTGACCCACGTGCTCATGCCACTGTTCCAGCGGCTGGAAGCTCACGTCTTTGCCGCCGAGCGGCTCCACGGCGACGACACCACGGTTCCGGTGCTGGCGAAGGGCAAGACATCGACCGGCCGCATATGGACCTACGTCCGTGACGACCGTCCCTTCGCCGGTCAGGCATCACCGGCGGCCGTGTTCTACTACTCGCCCGATCGCGCCGGGACCCATCCCGCCTCGCACCTCGCCGGTTGGCAGGGACTGTTCCAGGCCGACGCCTACAGCGGCTACGGCGCGCTCTACGATCCGGCGCGACGAACAGAGGCGATCCTGGAAGCGGGGTGTTGGAGCCATGCCCGTCGCCCTTTCTTCGTGATGGCGGACGTCGAGGCAGCGGCGCGACGCAGGGCGCAATCGAAGGGCAAGGTCGCGCCGGTGGTATCGCCGATCGCACTGGACATCGTGCGCCGCATCGACGCGCTGTTCGAGATCGAGCGGGAGATCAATGGCCTCGCCGCCGATCAAAGGCTCGAGGTTCGACGTGCACGGAGCCGGCCGCTGGTCGACGCCCTGCACGCCGTCATGGTCGAGCATCGCGCCACGCTCTCCCGCAGCAGCGACGCCGCCAAGGCGATCGACTACATGCTGAAACGCTGGGACGCCTTCACCGTATCCCTCCGGTGAGGGACGTGGATCTCACGGTTTCGGCTGGTCGGCCATGAT
>JAJTBO010000006.1 GCA_021286855.1 Hyphomicrobiales bacterium
TCAACGTCGCCGGCGCGACAATCGCACGATCGACAATCGAGGGACCGGCCCGATGTTCCAGACCTTCGCCGTCTTCGTGATCGCGCTCTTTCCGGTCCTCGCCGCTCTCGGCGCGGCGACCGACTTCCTGACCATGACGCTGCCGAACCGGCTCACCGGCGCGCTGTTCGTCGCCGGGCTCGCCGCGCTCGCGGTCGCCCAGCCGGGCTGGGCCGTCGTCGGCTGGCATCTCGCCGCCGCGGGCCTCGTCTTCGCCTTCGGCTTCGGCTTCTTCGCGATGGGCTGGATGGGCGGCGGCGACGTCAAGTTCGCCACCGCGATCGCCCTGTGGCTCGGCTGGGGGCAACTCCTCGAGTTCGCGCTCGGCTTCTCGATCTTCGGCGGCCTGCTCACCGTCGCGACGTTGGCCGTCGACAAGGCGTTGCAGCCCCTACCGGCGCTCCGGGTCGGCTTCCTCGCCGGCTTCCCCGAGCATCGCCACATCCCCTACGGCGTCGCTCTGGCGGCGGCCGGGCTCCTCGTCTTCGCGCAGACGCCGTGGATCGCGATGCTGCCCTTGTGAACCCTTTACCGCATATGCGTCGCCGAGGGCCGGTCGGGACACGACCGGCCCTCTTTCGTTTCGAGCGGGCGCAACCGGCGGAAAGGAAACGGAAACCAAGAAAAATCACCAGCCGTTAACCATACCTGAACCAATTGCCGCCGAAAGTCGGCGGAGATGGACGCCCTGCGTCCGCGTCGGGATCAGAGTAGGGTCATGAAGGCTTCACGTCTCCTCGTTCTGGCGGTCGCGCTCGTCGCCGGCCTCGTCGCCGCGATGCTCGCCGTCAAGATGTCGAACCGGCCGGAGGCGCCGCAGCCGGTCGCCGCCGTTCCGGCCGCGCCGCCGGCGCCGGAGACGGTCGACGTGCTGGTCGCCTCGGGCGACATCGCCATGGGCAAGCGCGTGGCGGCGGGTGACTTCGTCTGGCAGCCCTTCCCCAAGGCCGGCATCGTCGAGGCCTACATCACCCGCGGCGCCAAGCCGAACGCGACGGAAGATCTGGCCGGCCGGCTGTCGCGGACCGGGTTCGCGCGCGGCGAGCCGATCCGCGAACAGGGACTGGTCAAGGCGGAGCGCGGCTTCATGTCGGTGCTGCTGGCGCCGGGCATGCGCGCCACCGCGGTCGAGGTGAAGGCGGTGTCGACGGCGGGCGGCTTCGTGCTGCCGAACGACCACGTCGACATTCTGCTCACCCGCGCCGCGCCGAAGGCCGGCAACGGCGACCCCTACGTCAGCGAGACCATCCTGACCAACATCCGCATCCTGGCGGTCGACCAACAGGTCAACGACGGCAAGGATTCGGCGTCGATGCTGGCCAAGGACACGGTGACGCTCGAACTCACGCCGCGGCAGACCGAGATCGTCGCGCAGGCGCAACAGCTCGGCGTGATCTCGCTGGCGCTGCGCTCGATGCGCGATCGCGACGAGCCGCTGGTCGAGGAGAGCGCCGACGTCGGCGGTTCGGTGAAGGTCGTGCGCTACGGCGTCAGTTCCACGGTTTCCATCCGTCGCTGAGGCGAGGGAACGCGTTTCGAGGGTGATCGCATGTTCGCCAGTCTCCATCCCGCCCGCCGCATCGCCGCAGTCGCCGCGCTGGTCGCGGCCTTCGGCTTCGGCGCGAGCGTCCCGGCGGCGCTGGCCGCGGAAGAGGCGGCCCGCCCCGAGCGGATCGTGAGCGGCGACGCCCGCGGCGACCGGGTCGTCCATCTCGCCCTGTCGAAGTCGAAGATCCTCGACTTCGACGACGAGATCCGCGACGTGCTGGTCTCCGATCCGAAGATCGCCGACGCGATCGTGCGGTCCTCGCGCCGGCTCTGTCTGATCGGCAACAAGTTCGGCACCACCAACGTGGTGGTGTTCGGCGCGGCCGGCCGGCCGATCGCCAATCTGGAGATCCAGGTCGAGATCGACACGCGCGCGCTGGAGAGCCTGCTGCATCGGCTGTTGCCGAAGAGCTCGATCCGGGTCGAGGCTGTGCGCGGCACGGTGATCCTGTCCGGCACCGTCCCGTCGAACGGCGACGCGGTGCAGGCCTACGAGGTCGCCAGCCGCTTCGTCGGGGCCAGCGCCGACATCAAGGGCTCGTCGTCCTCGTCGAGTTCGTCGTCGTCTTCCTCGTCGAGCTCCGCGGGCTCGACCTCGTCGAGCAGCGACCAGTCCGGCTCGTCGATCCAGGTGGTCAACGCGCTGTCGATCGCCGGCAAAGATCAGGTGATGCTGAAGGTGACGATCGCGGAGTTGCAGCGCGACGTCATCAAGAAGCTCGGCGTCGACGTCGCCGCCTCTCCGGTCGGCGGCAATCACTGGTCCACGACCGTCAGCCAGACCAGCGTGTTCCCGATCACATCGGCGACGACCGCGAACAGTTACGGCGTCGGCTACAACGCCGGCGTCCTCGACCTCACGGCGAAATTGCAGGCGCTCGAGCAGAACAGCCTGATGCGCACGCTGGCCGAGCCCAATCTCTCGGCCCTGTCGGGCGAACAGGCGCAGTTCCTGGTCGGCGGCGAATATCCGGTGCCGGTCAGCCAGTCCTCAGGCTCTTCGGGCAGCACGATCGGCGTCGAGTTCAAGACCTACGGCATCGCGCTGAACTTCCAGCCGGTGGTGCTCGCCGAGGACCGCATCAACCTCACCGTCAAGACCGAAGTGTCGGAACTGACCTCGGACGGCGCGGTGACGATCGGGACGCTGACGATCCCGGCGCTGCGCGTCCGCCGCGCCGCCACGACGCTCGAGATCCCTTCGGGCGGCGCGATGGTTCTCGGCGGCCTGATCAAGGACGACGTGCGACAGGCGCTCGCCGGCACGCCCGGGCTGATGAGCCTGCCGATCCTCGGGACGCTGTTCCGCTCGCGCGACTTCCAGCATTCGCAGAGCGAACTGGTGATCTTCATCCAGCCGCTGGTGGTGCATCCGGTGGCGTCGAGCAAGCTGCAACGTCCGGACGCCAACTTCCGGCCGAGCGGGGACGCCGCCGCCGTGTTCATGGGTCGCCTCAACCGCGTCTACCGCGCCAACGGCCAGAGCCCGAACGGGTCCTACGCCGGTCAATTCGGCTACATCTTCGATTGAGGGGCAAGCGACACATGAGCCCGTACGTTCGTCTTCTCCCCTCCTCCCGCGCCGCGATGGCGCTCCTCGGATCGCTCGCCGTCGGCGCGCTTCTCGCCGGCTGCGCGCCGCGCGAGCCGCAGATCACCGGCACGATCGACACCGACGGTTTCCACACCCGGCACCCGATCGTCGTCGAAGAGGGCAACGAGACCCTCGACGTGCCCGTCGGGGCGCAGGCGGCGCGTCTGCCGCCCAAACTCGCCGCGACGGTGGAGGGCTTCGGCCGCGAGGCGCGGCGGCGCGGCGCGAGCGGGGTCGTCGTCATGGCGCCGAGCGGCTCGGCCAACGAGACGGCGGCGCATCGGCTGACGCGCGACATCACCGCGGCTCTGATCCGCGGCGGCGTGCCGGCGCATGCGATCGAGCGACGCTCCTATCCGGCGGAGGGGCCCGAGGACGTCGCGCCGATCCGCATCGCCTATCCGCGTCTCGTCGCGCGCGTTCCGCACGAATGCGGCGAGTGGCCGAACTCGGCGATCTCGGACTTCAACAATCACGACTATTGGAACTTCGGCTGCGCGACCCAGGCCAACATCGGCGCGATGGTCGACAATCCGGTCGATCTGGTCGCGCCGGCGGAGCTCGGTCCGACCGACGCGACGCGGCGCGCCGTGGTGCTGCAGGCCTATCGCAAGGGCGAAAAGACCAAGTCCCAGTTCGGCCTGCCGGCGACGAGCGCCAGCCAGGTCAGCGGAGGCAACAGCGAATGACCCTCGGACACGACGACGGCGGCTCCGCCGACGAGCTGCGCCCGGTCCCGCGGATCGCCATCCAGGCGTTCTGCGACACGACCGAACTCGCCGAGACCCTGGAGGCGGCGGGCGCCGACCGGCGCATGTCGCGCGCCCATCTCAAGGTGCAGATGGGCGGGCTGCCGGCGGCTGTCGAATTCTACGGCTCGGCGCCGACCCCGAACCTGGTCGTGGTCGAATCGAAGGGCAAGGCGGCGGATCTGCTCGGTCATCTCGACGGGCTCGCCGAGGTCTGCGATTCCGGCACCAAGGTGATGGTGATCGGCCACGTCAACGACGTGGTGCTCTATCGCGAACTGATCCGGCGCGGCGTCAGCGAATATGTCGTGATGCCGCTCGACATGTTCGATCTGATCCGGGCGATCGGCGATCTCTACGGCGGACCGACCGCCGCGCCGCTCGGCCGCTCGGTCGCCTTCGTCGGCGCCAAGGGCGGTTGCGGCGCCTCGACGGTGGCGCACAACGTCGCCTGGTCGGTCGGCTCGCTCTACGCCACCGACGTGCTGATCGCCGACTTCGACCTCGCCTGGGGCACGGCCGGGCTCGACTTCAACCAGGAGCCGGCGCAGGGCGTGCTCGAAGCGCTCAACTCGCCGGAACGGCTCGACGACGTGTTCTTCGACCGGCTGTTGACCAAGTGCTCCGACAACCTGTCGATCCTCGGCGCTCCGGCGATGCTCGACCGCACCTACGACCAGCAGGACCACGACTTCGACGCGGTCGTCGAAGTGGCCCGCTCGATGGTGCCCCTGGTGGTGCTCGATCTGCCGCATCAGTGGAACGGTTGGGTGAAGCGGCAGTTGTGCGAGGCCGACGACGTGATGATCGTCGCCACGCCCGAACTCGCCAGCCTGCGCAACGCCAAGAGCCTGATCGACACGCTGAAGGCGAGCCGGCCGAACGACGCGCCGCCGCATCTGATCGTCAGCATGTCCGGCATGCCGAAGCGGCCGGAAATCAAACCGGAGGAATTCGGCAAGGCGTTGGAGCTGCCGATCGCGGCGACCATCCCCTTCGACGCGGCCGCCTTCGGCAACGCCGCCAACAAGGGGCTGATGATCGGCGAAATGGACGCCAAACATCCCGCCGCGGAGGTCTTCCGCTCGCTGGCGGCGCTCGCCACGAAGCGGGAGGGCCGCAAGACGCGTCGCTCCGCGCTCGATCTCGGGCCGTTGCTCGCCAAACTGCGCCTGCCGAAGAAGGCGTCGTGATCGTTTCGAAGTCGAGGTGAAGGCATGTTCGGTCGTCGTGGTTCGGCTGGATCGAGTTTCGGAAGCGGCAAGGCCGAGGTCGCCCCTCGCCCGGCCGCGCCGACGCGTCCGGCCGCCTCCGCCGCGCCTGCGCCCTCTCCGGCGCGGACGCCGAATCCGGCCGCCGATCCGAACGCGCCGCTGCCGCCGAGCAAGACGCAGGAGCGGGTGCGCTCGGAGGACTACTACGACACCAAATCGTCGATCTTCTCGGCGCTGATCGACACGATCGACCTCTCTCAGCTCGCCCGGCTCGACGCGGAATCGGCGCGCGAGGAGATCTCGGACGTCATCAACGAGATCATCCATCTGAAGAATCTGGTGATGTCGATCGCCGAGCAGGAGGAACTGCTCGCCGACATCGTCAACGACGTGCTCGGCTACGGTCCGCTCGAGCCGCTGCTCGCCCGCGACGACATCGCCGACATCATGGTCAACGGCGCGGAGAAGACCTACATCGAAGTCTCCGGCAAGGTGCAGCTGACCAATGTCCGCTTCCGCGACAATCAGCAGCTGATGAACGTCTGCCAGCGCATCGTCAGCCAGGTCGGACGCCGCGTCGACGAAAGCTCGCCGATCTGCGACGCGCGCCTGCCCGACGGCTCCCGCGTCAACGTCATCGCGCCGCCGCTCGCCATCGACGGGCCGGCGTTGACCATCCGCAAGTTCAAGAAGGACAAGCTCACCCTCGATCAGCTGGTGAAGTTCGGCTCGATCACGCCGGAGGGCGCGCAGGTCCTGCAGGTCATCGGCAAGAGCCGCTGCAACGTCATCGTCTCGGGCGGCACCGGCTCGGGCAAGACGACGCTGCTCAACTGTCTGACCCGTTACATCGAGTCGACCGAGCGCATCATCACCTGCGAAGACGCGGCCGAACTGCAGCTGCAACAGCCGCACGTGGTGCGTCTGGAAACCCGCCCGCCGAACATCGAGGGCGAGGGCCAGATCACCATGCGCGATCTGATCAAGAACTGCCTGCGCATGCGACCCGAGCGGATCATCGTCGGCGAAGTGCGCGGCCCGGAGGCCTTCGACCTCCTGCAGGCGATGAACACCGGCCACGACGGCTCGATGGGCACGCTGCACGCCAATTCGCCCCGCGAGGCGCTCTCCCGCATGGAATCGATGATCACCATGGGCGGTTACGGCCTGCCGGCGCGCACCATCCGCGAGATGATCGTCTCCTCGGTCGACATCATCGTCCAGTCGGCGCGTCTGCGCGACGGCTCGCGCCGCATCACCGCCATCACCGAAGTGCTGGGCATTGAAGGCGAGGTGATCGTCACCCAGGATCTGTTCCTCTACGAGATCCTCGGCGAGGACGAGTTCGGGCGGATCGTCGGACGGCATCGCTCGACCGGCATCGGCCGGCCGCGGATGTGGGACCGCGCCCGCTACTTCGGCGAGGACCGGCGATTGGCGGAAGCGCTCGACCGCGCCGAAGTCGTCGAAAACTGATCGAGGAGGCGAGAAGCGCGGCCCATGTTCGATTCGAACCTCCTGATCCTGGCGATGGTCGTCCTGTTCGCGCTCAGCGCCGGCGGCGTCGCCTATACGCTGCTCTTCGACAAGGTCTCGGACGGCGACGTCTACGCCAAGCGGATGGAGCGCATCGTCGCTTCGCCCGAGGACAAGGCGTCGGACAACGCGGCGGCCAGTTCGGCCCGGACCAAGCGGTCTTTGCAGAGCGCGCTCAAGGAATTCGAGGAGCGGCAGAAGGCGAAGAACGACAAGACGGCGAAACCGCCGCTGTCGCTGCGCCTGATCCAGGCCGGCCTCTCCTGGAATCGCAAGACCTACATCCTGTTCTCGATCGGCCTGGCCGTCGGCGTCGGGGTCGCCACCTTCCTGTTGTCCGGTCAGCCGCTCGTGGCGCTCGGCGGGTTGGTGATCGGCGGGCTCGGGCTGCCCTCCTGGGTGATCGACCGGCTGCGCAAGCGGCGGCAGAAGGCCTTCATCGCGGAACTGCCGACCGCGATCGATCTGATCGTGCGCGGCGTGCGCTCCGGTCTGCCGCTCGGCGACTGTCTCCGGATGATCTCGACCGAGACCAAGGAGCCGCTGAAGAGCGAGTTCCGGGTCATCATGGAGGCGCAGCAGATGGGCGTGCCGGTCGGCGAAGCCTGTCTGAAGCTCTACGAGCGGATGCCGCTGCAGGAGGCGAACTTCTTCGGCATCGTCATCGCGATCCAGCAGAAGGCCGGCGGCAATCTCTCCGAGGCGCTCGGCAACCTCGCCAACGTGCTGCGCGAACGCACCAAGATGCGCCAGAAGATCAGCGCCATGTCGATGGAGGCGAAGTCTTCGGCGGCGATCATCGGTTCGCTGCCCTTCGTCGTCGGCGGCCTCGTCTATCTGACCAGCCCGAGCTACATCAAAATTCTGTTCGCCACCACATCCGGCAATCTGATCCTGATCGGCGGCGGGCTCTACATGGCGCTCGGCGTTCTGGTGATGCGCCAGATGATCAACTTCGATTTCTGAGGACGCCGCGATGTCGCTGATCGACAGCCTCACCGATCCGCAGACGCTGCTCGCCGGCGCGGTCGGCGTCGGCGTGGTCGCGACGATCGTCTCGGTCGGCATGCCGTTGCTCGAGCGCAACGAGATGGCGGGGCGGATGAAGGCGGTGGCCGGCGAGCGCGAGAAGATCCGCGCCCGCGAGCGCGCCAAGCTGCAGGCCGACCGCGGCAAGGCGCTGCGCGCCGAGCCGAAGACCTACATGAAGAATCTCGTCGAGAAGCTGCAGCTGCAACAGGCGCTGGCCGACGAGAAGACCGCCGACCGGCTGCGGCAGGCGGGCTTTCGCGGACAGGCGCCGCTGACGGTGTTCCTGTTCGCGCGGTTCGTGATGCCCTTCGCGACCTTCGCCTTCGCCCTCTTCTATCTG
The DNA here is from genome assembly GCA_021286855.1 of Hyphomicrobiales bacterium. Lineage (GTDB taxonomy): Bacteria > Pseudomonadota > Alphaproteobacteria > Rhizobiales > Ancalomicrobiaceae > Pinisolibacter. The sequence goes on from JAJTBO010000006.1 coordinate 8,053, forward strand.
TTCGTGCTGACCAACCTGTCGACGCCGGGCAACATCAAGTTCATCTACGCCCTGGCGGCGGCCGGCGTCGGCTTCTATCTGCCGAACCTCTACATCCAGAACACCATCTCGAAACGTCAGCAGTCGATCCGCCGCTCCTGGCCGGACGCGCTCGACCTGCTGCTGATCTGCATCGAATCGGGCATGTCGATCGAGCCGGCGTTCCGTCGCGTCGCCGAGGAGATCGGCGCGCAGTCGCTGGCGCTGGCCGAGGAGATGTCGCTGACCGCGGCCGAACTCGCCTTCCTGCAGGAGCGGCGCAAGGCCTACGAGAACCTCGCCACCCGCACCGGTCTCGAGCCGGTGCGCGGCGTCACCACCGCGCTGATCCAGGCCGAGCGCTACGGCACGCCGCTCGGGCAGGCGTTGCGCGTCCTCTCTCAGGAGAGCCGCGCCCACCGCCTCGCCGAAGCGGAGAAGAAGGCGGCGGCGCTGCCGCCCAAACTCACCGTGCCGATGATCCTGTTCTTCCTGCCGGTGCTGTTCGTGGTGATCATCGGACCGGCGATGATCCAGCTGTTCAAGTGGAACTGACCGTCGCGCCGGACGCATGGCCGTCCCTGCCATATCAGCATTGACTGATATATTGCGACTGCGTTACGACCCGGGAGACCTGCGCGAGCGCGCCGAACTCGCAAGAGCGCGTCTCGCGCCGACGAACCGACCGCATCGGAGGGACCCGACCCATGTTCAAGAACTGGCAGAACATCGCGACCGAGATGACCGTCCTCCTCAAGGAGGTCCGCACCGGCGCGCCGGACGCGATGAAGGGCTTCAGCCAGCTGGCCGCCGGCGCGCTCAAGGCGGGCGCGCTCGACACCAAGACCAAGGAACTGATCGCCATGGCGATCTCGGTCACGGTGCGCTGCGATCCGTGCATCGCCTTCCACGCCAAGGCGGCGCGGGCGGCGGGCGCGACCCGCGAGGAGCTGATGGAGACGATCGCCACCGCGATCTACATGGGCGCCGGTCCGGCCTACATGTACGCCGCCCAGGCGGTCGAAGCCTTCGACCAGTTCGAGCCGACCGCTCCGGCCGCCGAGTGAGGCGAAGCCCTCCCCGCCAAGACGACGAGAGGGGCCGTGGGCCCCTCTTTCCTTTTCGGCATTCCACGGCCGGGCGCCTCAGCCGGTCCTGCCGGTCTTTTCGATCTGCTTCCAGGTGTTGGGCTGGCTCAGCATCGCCTTGAGATAGGCGACGTTGGCGTCGGCCTGATCCTTCGGCAGCGCCTCGGTGGCGATGCGGCGGGCCTCATCGAAACGGCCCTGGAGGCCGACGACGAGGGCGAGATTCTGGCGGATGCGGCCGTCGGCGGCGGGGCTCGCCGCAGCGCGACGCAGGATCTGCTCGGCCTGCGGCAATTCGTTGGTCAGCGTGAACGAGAGACCGTAGTTGTTGAGCACGGTCGGCTCTTCCGGCGCGAGCTTCAACGCGACCTCGTAGAGCCGGCGCGCCTCCTGCGGATTGCCCATCTGATCGAGCACGGCGCCTTCGGCCGAGGTCAGACGCCAATCGGGCGTGCGCGGCGAATTGGCGGCGCGGATCACCTTCAGCGCGGCGTCGAAGTCGCCCTTCTCGGCCAGCGCCTTGCCATAGGCCGAGGCGACCACCGGGTCGTTCTGCCGCTGCACCATGGTGCGCTGGAGCACGTCGACCGCCTGCGCGGCGCGGCCTTCTGCGCGCAGGGCGCGGGCGAAGGACATGGCGACGGCGGGATCGTCGGGGCTCGCCTTGTAACGTTCGGTCCATTCGGCGGCGGAGCCGACCGGGCCGCGCTCGGGGGCCAAGCCGATCGAACCGGTCGTCTCCGGATCGCCCGATCGCGGCTGGGCGCAGCCGGCGAGCGCGACGGCGAGGCCGATCGCGAGGGCGAACGACGTCGCCAATCTGACGGGCGCGGAGCCGGTGGGGCGCTGCATGACGAAGACCTCCGTACACGCCGTCCCGGCACGCGCGACGGCCGGGGCGACCCGGTCAGTCATCTCACGTTAACCCTAACGGTCGGTTAAGCCGGGCTCGGCGCGGCCGTTCACATCCCCGCGACGCCCGGACCGGCCCTGCGCCGGTCCGTCTGGACAGGGGGCGAAGCGCGTGGTGCAGTCCGGACGACTCGCACCTTCGGAGACGCCCCCGTGTCGCTGCCGCTCCTTCCCCCCGACGCCGCCGCCCTGCCGATCCATCTGACGACGCCGGACGGGCTCTCGGCCCGGCTCGACGCGCTCGGCGGGGCGATCGCGACCTTCGCGCGGGCGAACGGGTTCGAGGCCAAGGCCGGTCAATGTCTGGTCGTGCCGGACGCGACCGGAGCGATCGCCGGCGCGCTCTTCGGTCTCGGGCGGCGCGGCGAGGCGGCGCGCACGCCGTTCCTGCCGGGCAAGGCGGCTTCGCTGCTGCCGGCCGGCGTCTGGCGGTTCGAAGGACCGGTCGAAGACATGGAGCTCGCTGCGCTGGCCTTCGCGCTCGAGAGCTGGCGGTTTTCCCGCTACAAGAGCGCGCCGGAGCGCGAGACGCGGCTCGCGGTCGACGCGACCGTCGATCTCGACCGGATCGGGCTGGCGGCGGACGCGGTCTATCTGGCGCGCGAGCTCGTCGCGACGCCGGCCAACGACCTCGGCCCGGCGGAACTGGCGCAGGCGATCCGGGCGGTGTTCGAGCCGGCCGGCGGCCTCGTCGCCGAGACCGTCGGCGACGATCTCCTCTCGGCGAACTTTCCGCTCGTCCATGCGGTCGGTCAGGGTTCGGAGCGCGCGCCCCGGCTCGTCGACGCGACCTGGGGCGAGGCTTCGAACCCGAAGGTGACGCTGGTCGGCAAGGGCGTGGTGTTCGACAGCGGCGGCTACGACATCAAGCCGGACAGCGCCATGCTGCTGATGAAGAAAGACATGGGCGGGGCGGCGAACGCCTTGGCGCTGGCCAAGATGATCATCGCGGCTCGGCTGCCGGTGCGGCTCCGGCTGATCGTGCCGGCGGTCGAGAATTCGGTCTCCGGCCGCGCCTTCCGGCCCGGCGACGTCTTCCCCTCGCGCAAGGGGCTCACCGTCGAGATCGGCAACACAGACGCCGAAGGCCGGCTGGTGCTCGCCGACGCCCTGGCGCTCGCCGACGAGGAGGCGCCGGATCTGCTCGTCGACCTCGCCACCCTGACCGGCGCGGCGCGGGTGGCGCTCGGGCCCGACCTGCCGCCGTTCTACACCGACGACGAGGGGCTCGCGGCCGACGTCGCCGGCGCGTCGCGCGCCGTGTTCGATCCGGTCTGGCGGATGCCGTTGTGGCCGGCCTATCGCACCATGCTCGACAGCAAGATCGCCGATCTCAACAACGCCGGCGCGGGCGGCTTCGCCGGGTCGATCGCGGCGGCGCTGTTCCTGCAGAAGTTCGTCGAGGCGACCACCGCCTGGGCGCATTTCGACATCTACGCCTGGGCCCCGGCGGCCCGCCCCGGCCGGCCGGAAGGCGCCGAGGCGCAGGCGATCCGCGCCCTCTTCGCGGTGATCTCGACGCGCTGGCCGGCGGCGTGAGGCCGTCGGTCGCGACGGCGCGCGGTTCCGGAGCCTCTGTTTGTTTCCGAAGGCGTGCGGATCTGGTCCGAGCGAGATCCTTCGAGACGCGCCCGACGGCGCTCCTCAGGATGAGGCGTCGGAATTTTCCGATGTAAAATCAATCACCTCATGCTGAGGAGGCGCGCCCTCGGCGCGCCGTCTCGAAGCATCGCGCACGGCGTCGAACTCGGGTCCGCCGAATTGCGCAGAGGCCTCCCAGGTGAGGAGGCGTTCGACGCACGCCTCCTCGATCCGTCGCTCGGGACATTCGATCCCCGCTCACACCTCGCCGAGCGAGAGCAGGGTGGCGTTGCCGCCGGCGGCGGCGGTGTTGGTCGCCACCACCTGTTCGAGCGCGAAGCGGGGCAGGTAGCCCGGACCGCCGGCCTTGGGGCCGGTGCCGGAGAGGCCGGAGCCGCCGAAGGGCTGCACGCCGACCACCGCGCCGATCATGTTGCGGTTGACGTAGACGTTGCCGACCGAGAGGCGCTTCTCGACCCGTCGGATGGTCGCGTCGATGCGCGAATGGACGCCGAGGGTGAGGCCGTAACCGGCGGCGGCGATCGCGTCGAGGACGCGGTCGAGCTCCGACGCCTTCCAACGCACCACGTGCAGGATCGGGCCGAAGTGCTCGCGGTCGAGGTCGGCGGCCGAGGCCAGCTCGATCACGGTCGGGGCGGTCCACGTGCCGCCGGAAAATTCGCCGGCCGGGGTTGCGCCTTCGAAGACGACGCGGCCCTTCGCCTTTTCCGCCGCGACGTGGGCGGTGAGGCGATCGCGCGCCTCGGCGTCGATGACCGGGCCGACGTCGGTCGCCGGATCGGCGGGACGACCGAGCCGCAATTCCTTCGCCGCGCCGACGATCATCTCCAGCATGCGCGGCGCGACGTCCTCCTGGAGGAAGAGCAGGCGCAACGCCGAGCAGCGCTGGCCGGCCGAGCGGAAGGCCGAGGTGACGACGTCGTCGGCGACCTGCTCGGGCAGCGCGGTCGCGTCGACGATCATGGCGTTGACGCCGCCGGTCTCGGCGATCAGCGGCACGATCGGGCCGTCCTTGGCGGCGAGCGCGCGGTTGATCAGCCGCGCCACCTCGGTCGAGCCGGTGAAGGCGACGCCGGCGACGGACCCGTCCGCGACCAGCGCCGCCCCGACCCGGCCGTCGCCGGGCACGTAGTGCAGCGCCGTCGTGGGCACGCCGGCCTCGTGAGCGAGGTTCACTGCGAGGGCGGCGACGAGCGGGGTCTGTTCGGCCGGCTTGGCGACGACCGCATTGCCGGCGGCGAGTGCGGCGGCGACCTGACCGAGGAAGATCGCCAGCGGGAAGTTCCAGGGCGAGATGCAGACGAAGACGCCACGGCCGCGATGGACGAGGCGGTTCTCCTCGCCGGTCGGACCGGGCAGGATCCGATCCGCGTCGAAGAGACGCCGAGCTTCGCCGGCGTAGTAACGACAGAAGTCGGCCGCTTCGCGCACTTCGGCGAGGCCATCCGGCAAAGTCTTGCCGGCCTCCGCCGCGAGCAGCGCCATCAGCCGATCGCGATTGTCCTCGAGCGCGTCGGCGAGCCGATCGAGGGCGGCCGCGCGCGCCTCGGCCGGAGTGGCGTCCCAGGCCGGGAAGCCGGCGGCGGCGCGGGCGATCGCTTCCGCCGCGATCTCCGGCGTCGCCTCGGACACACGTCCGACGACGGTCTTGCCGTCGGCGGGCGCAAGCACGTCTCGGAAGGCCGAGGGGCGGCCCTTGCCGTCGATCACCGGCGCGGCGTCGTATTCGTCGGCGCGATGGGCGGCGATGCCGGCGATCAGACGATCTCGTTCGGCGGCGACGCCGAATTCGAGGCCGCGCGAATTGAGCCGGTCGCCGTAGAGATCGCGCGGGCGGGGGATCCGAGCGTGACGCGGCTTCGTTCCGCCGGCGAGCTCCTCCTCGGGGGTGACGAGCAGCGCCGAGACCGGCGTGTCGGCGTCGCCGACCTTGGCGACGAAGGAGGAATTCGCGCCGTTCTCCAGCAGACGACGCACGAGATAGGCGAGCAGGTCGCGGTGGCCGCCGACCGGCGCATAGATGCGGCAGGGCCAGCCGTCCTCCTCGACGACGACCTTGTGCAGGGCGTCGCCCATGCCGTGCAGTTTCTGGAACTCGAAGCCGGGATCGCCCGCGCCCTTCGAACCGGCGATCTCACAGACCTCGGCGATGGTGACGGCGTTGTGGCCGGCGAACTGCGGGTAGAGGCGCGGCCGCGCGGCGAGCAGACGGCGGGCGCAGGCGAGATAGGAGAGATCGGTCGCCGCCTTGCGGGTGAACAGCGGGAAGTCGTCGAGGCCGCGCTCCTGGGCACGCTTGATCTCGGTGTCCCAGTAGGCGCCCTTGACGAGGCGGACCATCAGCCGGCGATCGAGGCTCTCGGCGAGATCGCGCACCCAGTCGACCACCGCGACGGCGCGCTTCTGATAGGCCTGGATCGCCAGACCGAAGCCGTCCCAACCCTTCAGCGAAGGGTCGGCGAGGACGGCGGCGAAGACGTCGAGGGAGAGTTCCAACCGATCGGCTTCTTCCGCGTCGACCGTGAAGGCGAGGTCATGCGCCTTGGCGGCGCGGGCGAGCTCGAGCAGGCGCGGGGTCAACTCGCGCATCACGGCCTCGCCGTTGACCGCTTCGTAGCGGGGATGCAACGCCGAGAGCTTGACCGAGATGCCGGCCCTCCCCGGCAACGCGTCGGCGCCGGCCGCCGCGGCGATGCGCTCGATCGCGCCGGCGTAGGAGGCGAAATAGGCCTCGGCGTCGGCGGCGGTGCGGGCGCCCTCGCCGAGCATGTCGTAGGAGTGGCGCCAGCCCTTCGCGCCGAGCGAAGACGCGCGGGAGAGCGCGCTGTCGATCGTCTCGCCGAGCACGAACTGATAGCCCATGACGCGCATCGCCTGGCGTGCGGCGGTACGGATGGTCGGTCGGCCGAGGCGCTTGACCATGCCGGAGAGGATGCCGGTCGGGGTCTCGCCGGGGCGGAAGACGCGGGCGGTCAGCCCCATCGCCCAGGCCGAGGCGGAGACCAGCCAGGCGTCGGAGACGCGTTCGTGGTTCTCGAATTCGGCCTCGGCGAGCTTGTCCTCGATCAGCCGGTCGGCGGTGGCTGCGTCCGGCACGCGCAACAGCGCCTCGGCGAGCACCATCAGGGCGAGGCCTTCGCGGGTGGTCAGCGCATATTCGCGCAGGAACTCCTCGACGCCGAAGCCGCCGGTCTCGCCGCGGATCTTCCCGATCAGGCGGGTGGCGTGGGCGTTCACCCGCGCGCGAGCCTCGGGGGCGAGCGCGGTTTCGGCGAGAAGCTCGGCGACGAGCGCGCCGTCGTCGGGCGCAAAGAGCGCGCGGAACGGCGGGATCCGAACGGCGGGGACGGGCGACGCGGCGGACATGGGGCTCTCCGAGGACGATGCGCCCGACGAACGGCGCGGGCGAAGAGCGGGGCCGCCGCTCATTCCTCAGGATACGCCGATCGGTATGGCGATTTTCTCGGAAGAGATGGATTCACTCGATGGTTTTCGCTATGAAAGGCGACATGAACGAAGACATCGACGAACTCGACCGCCTCGACCGCAGGATTCTCGCCGTGCTGCAGGAGGACGGGCGGATCACCGTCGCCGATCTCTCGGAACGGATCGGCCTTTCGGCGACGGCGACGGCCGAACGGATGCGGCGGCTGCAGCGCGACGGCTTCATCCGCGGCTTTCGCGCCGAACTCGATCCGATCCGGTTGGGGCGGGGGTTGCTGGTCTTCGTCGAGGTGTTGCTCGACCGGACCTCGCCGGACGTCTTCGACGCCTTCGCCCGACAGGTGAAGCGAGCCGGCGAAGTGCTCGAATGCCATCTGGTGGCGGGCGGCTTCGACTATCTGATCAAGGCGCGGGTGCGTGACATGGCGGCCTATCGCCGGTTCCTCGCCGAAGTGATCCTGCCGCTGCCCGGGGTGCGCGAAACGCGCACCTACGCGGTGATGGAGGAGGTCAAGGCGACCCAGTCGCTGCCGCTGTGACGCGGCGAGCGATCTCCGATCACTCGGCGCCGATCACACTCGGCGCCGATCACTTGGCGATGCGCAGCTTGGTGATCTTCTGAGCGATGGCGGTGAAGACGGCGTCGAGCTGGCTCGCCGAGGGCGAGTTGTAATAGAAGTCCGAGCCCGACGAGCAATCCGACAGAAGCTGCTGACCGGCCGTGTCGTCGATCATCAGGCCGATCGTATAGATCTTGAGCCCCTTGGCCTTGATCGCGGCGCAGACGGTGCGGACCTTGGCGTCGAGGCCGTCGCGCATGTTCGTGCCGGGATTTGAGCCCAGACGCCCCGAATAGGGATAGCCCCAGCTCGAATAGGCACCGCCGAGATCGGTGTTGAAGGTGTTGATCGAGTTGGTGCCGTCGGTGAGCAGGACGACGATCTTCAGCGTGTTCGACGAATAGTCGGCGCCGTCGGCGAAGGGGCCTTTCGAGGACAGCATGCGCCAGCCCCAGGCGAGGCCTTCGGGAAGGTTGGTCGATCCGGCCACCGTCAGGGCGTTGATCGCGGCATTGACGGTCGCCGTACTGTTCGTCAGGCGGACGACGGGTTTGACGGCGCAGAGATAGCCGGGCCCTTTGGGAGCGATGTAGTTCGAATAGAAATAGGAATTCGAATAGTCCTGTCCGGTCGGAGAGGTGTATTTCGTGGCGTTCGTCATCTTGGTGATCTGCGACGAACTCCAGGTCTGATCGTTCAGATACGAGTTGGCGAAGGCCGGCGCCCCCCAACCACCGGTATCCGGCTCGTCGGGGTGGAACGACGGCACGAACAGCGTCGAGGGGTTGGAGGCGGTCGGCGCGGTGTCGTCCATGTCGTAGGGCGCAGGCCGCGTCTCGACGCAGCCGGGCCACGACTTGCCGAGCTTCGAGTAGATGGTGAAGCGGTTCAGCGACGACGAGAAATAGGCCGCGTGGTACGGCGACAGGCCGGCGTTGTCGATCCAGGAGGCGTTCTGGTAGGTCGTCCCGACGTTGACGAAGTTGGCGAAGGGGACCAGCGCGAACTTCACGGTATTGTTGGCGGTGGCCTTGCCGCCGAGGCTGCTGACCATCTTCGCCGCCGCAGCCTTCAGCGCGTCGATCTTGCCGTTGTCGGCCATCGAACCGGTGGTGTCGAGGACCATCGCCACTTCGAGCGAGGTCTCGCCCCAGGTCACCGTCGACGAGACGGTGGTGACGAGGTCGGGAACGCCGATGATGCCGAGAAAGGTCGAATGGGAGGTCAAGGTCGCGGAGAGCGTCAGCGTGCCGTCGGTCGGCGTCGCGACGATCGCGGAGAGCGTGCCGCGCGAGGCCTCGACCATCGAGGTCAACCGCGTCTCGGCCTTCGACTGAGCGGTGGAGAGCGTCGCCGAGGTCAGGCCGTTGGCGACGTCGAGCGCGGTCGCGTCGACCCGTTCCTGCAGATATTTGCGGTTGTTGGTCAGCATCATCAGGTCGACGCCGCCGCCGCCGATCAGGATGATGCTCGACACCGCCAGGGCGAACACCACGGCGACGTTGCCGCCGCGCTCGGCCAGAAGACCACGCACCATCCGGACCACGGACACCATCACCGACCTCGCCCACCGCTCTTGGAAGGAGCGCCGAACCGCGCTTCCTGCTCGGCGACGCCTCCCGCTCTCATCGAGGTGGCCGCCATCCATATTCGGCAAGTTTAGGGCGAGGAAATTACCGAACCCCTGAATAGATCTCGGAATCTCGGCTGTTTCTGCGAAAATTCGATGGGTCGTTCGGCGACGTTTCGCCGCGCTCGGCGGTCAGGCCGACTGCGCCAGCATCAAGTGGAAGCGATGGGTGGCCCAGGCGAGGAAGACCGCGCCGAGGCCGGTCATCACCAGGAGCTGCGGCCAGACGATGTCGAGGCCGGCGCCGCGATAGAGCACGCCTTGCGAGAACTGCACGAAATAGACCGAGGGCGAGACGTGCATCGCCCATTGCAGGATCTTCGGCATGCTCTCGAGCGGCGTCATGTTGCCGGAGAGCAGCAGCATGGTGGTGAAGACCGGGATCGCCATCAGCGCGAACTGCGGCATCGAGCGGGCGAGCGTCGCGATCAGGATGCCGAGCGCCGTGGTGGAGAAGAGAAAGATCGTCGTGCCGAACAGAAAGAGGGCGCGCGAGCCGGCGATCGGCACGCCGAGGAGACCGCGCACCACCAGCTCCATCGACAGGAGCACGGCGAGGAGCAGCACCGCTCCGTTGGCCAGGATCTTGGCCAACGCGATCTCGAAGGCGGTGACCGGCATGACGAGGAGATGTTCGATGGTGCCGTGTTCGCGTTCGCGGATGACGGCGGCGCCGACCAGCAGAATCGACAGAATGACGATCGAGTTGACCAGCTGCATGATCGAGGAGAACCAGCGCCCCTCGACGTTGGGGTTGAACCAGACGCGCGGCACGACGGCGATCGGCAGTTGCGCCTCGATCCCCTTGGAATGCAGCCACGCAGCCGCCTCCTGCAGCAGGATCGACTGGATGTAGGCGGCGCCGTTGCCGGCCTGGACCATGACGGTGGCGTCGACGGTGAGGCCGAGGCCGGGGGCGCGGCCGCGCAGCACGTCGGCCTCGAAGGACGGCGGGATGTGGAGGACGAAGCCGAAGCGGCCGACGTCCATGGCGCGGTCGACCTCGGAGGCGTCGATCAGCGCGGGCTTGCGGAAGAAGGGCGGCGTGAAGGCGTCGATCATCCGGGTGGAGAGTTCCGAGCGATCCTGATCGACGACGGCGATGGCGGCGTTCGACACCTCGAGCTTGACGCCGGAGGAGACGAAGACGACCGCGGCGGAGAAGGCGTAGAAGATCAGGAACAGCATCATCGGATCGTGGCGGAGGCTCGCCAGTTCCTTGACGCCGAGCCGGAAGAGGTTGGCGAGGAAGCGTCGCATGGCTCACGCCTCCTGCTTGTTCAGGACGAGAGCGGCGGCGGCGATGAAGACGACGCCGAAGGCGAAGAGCGCCAGATCGCAGTCGATGAGATCGAAGAAGCCGACGCCCTTGGCGAATGAGCCGACGGCGATGGTCTGGAACCATGAAGCGGGGAACAGGAGCCCCATCCAGCGCGCCGCCCCTTCGATCGACGACATCGGATTGATGAAGCCGGAGAAGTTGATGGTCGGGATGACCGAGAGGATCGCCGCCGCCATGATCGCCGCGACCTGGGTGCGCACGAGCGTCGAGACGAGCAACCCGAAGGCGGTGGCGGCGAAGACGTAGAGCGTCGCCCCGACGACGAGGGCGGCGAGCGAGCCGTGAATGGGCACGCCGAAACCGAAGCGGGCGGCGATCGCCAGGGTGGCGAAGCTCGTCAGGCCGACCGCGACATAGGGCAGTTGCTTGCCGACCAGGAATTCGACGACGGAGGCGGGCGAGGCCTCGAAATTGGCGATCGAGCCGATCTCGCGCTCGCGCGCCACGCCGACGGCGGTCATCGCCGAGGGGATCAGGACGAGCAGCAGCATGATCACGCCGGGGGTGATGGCGTCGACCGAGACGAAGGCCTGATTGTAGGCGAGACGGGTCCTGAGGTCGAAGGGCAGCGCCAGCGACGCGCCCGGCCCGGCCGTGTCGGCGGCGACGCGCGAGGCCCAGGCGAGCACCACGCCCTGGAGATAGGCCTTCACCGTTTCGGCGCGGAAGGTGTTGGCGCCGTCGATGGCGACGCCGACCTCCGGCCGTCTCCCCGCGAGGAGATCCGCGCCGAAGTCGGGCGGCAGGTTCACCACGAAGCGCAACTCGCCCGAGGTCAGACGCCGATCGATCTCGGCGTCGCTCGCCACCGGGGCGCGTTCGACGAAATATCGCGAGCCGCGGAAGGTCTCGACGAACCGGGCGCTCTCGATCGAGCCGTCGCGGTCGAAGACGGCGAAGGGCAGGTTCTCGACGTCGAAGGAGACGCCGAAGGCGAAGAGGACGAGCAGGAGGAGCGAGCCGAAGACGGCGAAGCCGAGACGCACCCGATCGCGCAGGATCTCGAGCCCCTCGCGGCGGGCGAAGGCCCAGACGAGACCGGCGGAGGCGGCGAGGCCGCGGGCGGCGACGGGCGGCGCGACGGCGTCCGGTTGCGTCGCCGGATCGCGCGGCGGCGCGGCGGCGCCCTCGCCGGCCTCCTCCAGTCGGCGGACGAAGGCTTCCTCGAGGCTCGCCGCGCCGGCTTCGCGGGTGAGATCGGCGGGCGCGCCGATCGCCAGAACGCGACCGCGATGCATCAACGAGATGCGGTCGCAGCGTTCGGCCTCGTTCATGAAATGAGTGGAGACGAAGATCGTCACGCCGTCGTCGCGCGACAGCTTCGCCAGATGCCGCCAGAAGTCGTCGCGGGCCTGCGGATCGACGCCGGAGGTCGGTTCGTCGAGGATCAGCACCTCGGGCCGGTGCAGGCAGGCGGCGGCGAGTTGCAGGCGCTGGCGGATGCCGAGCGGCAGTCGGCCGGGCAGGTCGTCGGCGTGATCGACGAGGTCGAAGCGCGTCAGGCTCTCGGCGACGAGGCCGGCGACGCGCGCCTCTTCGACCCGGTAGAGGCGGGCGTGCAGGACGAGGTTCGCCCGCACGCTCAGCTCCTCCCAGAGCGAGAAGCTCTGCGAGACGTAGCCGACGCGCAGACGCACGGCGAGATCGGCGGCGTCGACCGGCCGGCCGAGCAGGGTCGCCGAGCCCTCGTCGATCGACAACAGGCCGGTCAGCATCTTCATCGTCGTCGTCTTGCCGCAGCCGTTTGAGCCGAGGAAGCCGAAGATCTCGCCGGTCTCGATGCGGAAGGAGACGTGGTCGACCGCGGTGAAGGCGCCGAAGCGGCGGGTCAGGCCTTCCGCCTCGATGGCGACCCCACCGGCGCCGGCGGCGCGCGGCGGCATCGCGAAGGGCGGCGGCGGCGCCTCTCCCGGGGCGCGGCCGAGGCTCCGCCAAGCCTCTTCGAGGGTCGCCGCGCCGGTCTTCGCCAGGATCTCGGCGACGGTTCCGTCGGCGACGACGCGGCCGTCGGAGATCGCCACGACGCGGTCGAAACGCCCCGCCTCGTCCATGTAGGCGGTGGCGACGATCACCGTCATCGCCGGGCGCGAGCGGCGAATGTCGTCGATCAGGTCCCAGAACTGGCGACGCGACAGCGGATCGACGCCGGTGGTCGGCTCGTCGAGGACGAGCAGGTCGGGATCGTGGACGAGGGCGCAGCACAGCGACAGCTTCTGCTTCATGCCGCCGGAGAGCTGACCGGCGAGGCGGTCGGCGAAGGGATCGAGGCCGGTGGCGGCGAGCAGGCGCTCGATCCGCGCGGCGCGGGCGGCGGCGTCGAGGCCGAACAGGCGGGCGTGGAAATCGACGTTCTCGGCGACCGAGAGCGAGGGGTAGAGATTGCGGCCGAGCCCCTGCGGCATGTAGGCGACGCGTGGGGCGACGGCGTCGCGCACGGCGCGCTCGCCCATGTCGCCGCCGAAGACGGTGATCCGGCCCCTCTGGAGCCGGCGCACGCCGACGAGGAGGCCGAGCAGCGTCGACTTGCCGACGCCGTCGGGCCCGATCACGGCGGTGGCGCCGCCGGCGGCGAAGCGGAGCCCGACGTCGTCGAGCGCGACGAGCGCGCCGTAACGATGAGACACGGCCTCGAGCACCACCGGCGGGGCGAGCGCGCCGAGATCGGTCATTTCTTCGCCTCGGCCGGATCGGGCAGACGCACCGCGAGACGCTCGGGCCAGACCGCCTGCGGCTCGGTCGCGAGCCAGGCGTCGCCGGTCAGGCCGGACTTGACGTAGGCGCGCCACTGCGCGGCGAGGCCGGGATCGACCCGGACCTTGACGCGATACATCAGCTTGGCGCGTTCGTCGGCCGTCTCGACGCTCTTCGGGGTGAACTGCGCCTCCGCCGCGACGAAGGAGACAGCGGCCGGGATCACCCATTGCGGCGCGGCGTCGAGCACGATGCGGGCCGGCGCGCCGACCTCGACGCGACCTGCGAAGCGGGTCGGCAGGAAGACGGTCATCTCGACGTCGGTGAGGTCGAGCAGGGTGGCGACCTTGGAGCCGGCGCCGATCACCGCGCCGGGTTCGATCAGGCGATATTCGACGCGACCGGCGATCGGCGCGACGAGCTTGGTGTCGTCGATGTTGACCTGGATCAGATCGACCTGGGCCTGGGCGGCGTCGCGGGCGGCGACCGCATCGGCGACGGCGGCCAGCGCGGCGCGCACCGTGGCGGCGGCGACGTCGCGCTGCGCCTTGGCCTGATCCTGCTGCGCCTGGGAGGAGACCGCCTTGTCGAGGAGGTCGGTGGCGCGCCGCAGCTGCACCTCGGCGAGCGTCAGATTGGCCTCCGCCGAGGCGACGTCGGCCTCGGCCTTGGCGATGCCCTGGCCGGCCCGGACCACGGCGGCGCGGGCGGCGGCGCGCTGGGCGAGGAGATCGGCGGCGTCGAGAACGGCGACGATCTCGCCCTTTTCGACCATGTCGCCCTCCTTGACCCGCATCTCGGCGACGCGGCCGGGCAATTTGGTGGCCACGTCGACGCGGGTCACCTCGACGCGTCCATTGGCGGAGATCAGGCCGGGCGGCAGACGTCCCCGTTCGCTCCAGGTCCATGCCGTCCACCCACCCACGCCGATGGCGAGGGCGAGAAGGGCGACGATCGCTCCGATGTTCTTCCGCATGAGGCCCGTCTCCGCGCCCACGTCTCTCGCCGGATCTTCGGTTCCGCGAGATCGACGCGGTCACTCGCGATGGTTACGCCTCCCCTCATGTGGGACCAATCGGGTCGACACCGAATGGGTAGGATTGCGGAGACGCCGCACCACACAACCGACACGTCAGAACCGAAATAATTACAATCGTTTCGTAGAGCTTTGCCGATTTCGGATAGATTCCGAGATTGCTACCATACAGCGACATCTGAACTATCGTTTCGGAGGATGGCAATTTGTAACGATGCGTAAAGGGGGGGGACAGGACGCATGAGGAAAGATGCCCGAGATCGATCGCGATGAGCCAGAGGCGGCGCAGCCGCCGCCACGACTTCCCGATCCGACGATCCTGCTGAAAGAGTTCGACCCGACCCTGTTCCTTCATTCGAAGGGCGTCATCGCGGCGATCGTCGCGGATCCGATGGACTTTCCCGCAACGGTCGGAATAGGTCCCAACGATTGGGTGCCGCATCGCTCTTCGGCGCCCTGTTCGCTGGTCCTGTACGAGTCGGGAGGCTTTCGTCTCGTCGGCGCGCGGCTGCCGTGCGGCCATTTCGACGTGCGCTGCCCACCCGACCGCGTGCTCGTCACCTTCGGCTTGAAGGAGACGCACAACGCCGTCTTCAACGGCACCGTCATGCCGCCCGCCTCCTTCGCGATCGGACCGGCGGGATCGCGCTGCATCGCGCATTGGCCGTCCGATCGAGTGGTCAGTCAGTCCTTCGTCGCGCTCGGCCTGCCGGTCGACGCGGCGCCGGCGGAATGGCGGGCGACGGGCGACCTCTGCACGCTCTATGAGACGACGACGACGGCGATCCGCGACTTGCGGCTGCTGGCGGCCAAAGCCTTCCTGTCGGCGGCCGGTCTCGCGACGCCGGAGCAGGTCGAAGCGGAAATCCGTAGGATCGTCGAAGCCACCACGACCGCGTTGCGGCGGGGGCGCGTCGTTCCGGCGCCGTCGGCGCTCGGGGCTCGCGGCTACCTCGACCTCGTCGACCGCATCGACGCCTACCTCGCCGCCAATCCGAGCGAGCCGGTGCGCCTCGAAGACGTCGCGGCGGCGCTGAAGGTGTCGCGACGCACCATCCACAACGTGATGATCCGTGTGCGCGGACTGACGTTGCTCGCCTATGTTCGACTGATCAGACTGCGCGCGGTTCGCCTCGACCTGCTCCGCTCACCCGATGTTCGCCTGGTCAAACAGGCCGCGATGCGTAACGGGTTCCTGCATCAGGGACGTTTTTCCAAAGACTACACCGACCTCTTCGGCGAATCTCCTTCCGCGACGCTCGAACGTCGATCGACGGTCGACGCGAAAACAGCGCGTGAGTGATCGGCTTTCGGTATCCACTTTCAGCAATTTCGCGGCGGCGCAACAAGGTCGAATTCAGCGACCGAAGGCCGAAAAGGCGTTGCGCCCCAACCACCTGTCGACAACCTCCGGTTTCTTTCGAACAAACATTCATCGATCGTGAAGGTTACGTTCGGTTAACCACCGCGATCCAGCCTTCGGAAAAGCAGGCGCATGCGGCCGGATCTGCGAAAGATCGTAGATCATCAGACGCGTGTCGACCTGGAGTCCGTCCGGTGGGAGCGGAGGAATTTTCGATGAAGTTCTTTCACGATCTACGCATCTCGAACAAGTTGATGGCCGGCTTCCTGTTGGTCATCCTGGTCTTCTGCGGCGTCGCCGCGCTTTCGTTGCGGGCGTTCGACGAGACCGCCGACGCCTTCGACGCCTATGCGACTTCGGCCGCGACCGAAGAAGTGGCGATGCGGGTCAACGCCGGCTTCCTCGACTATCGCCGGCAGGCGCGCGAAATCGTCTATACGGAGCTCGAAGGCGCCGACAAGGCGGCGCGCGAAGGCGCCGACAACCTGCGCCGGATCTTCGCCGAGGGGCGCAAGGACGTGACGGCGCAGGCCCGCCGCGCCGCGCTCGACGAGGCTTCGACCTATTTCGAAGACTACGATCGCGAACTCGTCGCCATCGGCGAGTTGAAGAAGCAGGCGTCGACGACGACCCGAGACGTGGTCGCGGCGACGGGCGCGCGGTTGCGCAAGGATCTCGAGGCGCTCGCCGCCGACGACCGGCTCCCCGCCGGAGCGCGCGACGTCTCCAACGCCGCCCTCGTCGAGCTTCAGCAGGCCCGCATCCAGGCCGCCGAGACGTTGGCGCGCCGGACGCCGGAAAACATCGCCGCGACCCGCACGGCGGTCGAGCGCGCCATCCGCGCCATCGAGAAGTCGCGGAGCGACCTCGCCGGCGAGCCGGCGCGCGTCGCCGACCGCATCCGCGGCGATCTCGCCAAGTGGATCGAAGGCTTCGATCGAGTGATCGCGCTCCACGTCAAGATCGAGGACGAAGTCGCGCCGGCGATGCGGGTCAAGGTGCAGAAGCTGACCGCCGCGGTCGAGGGCCTGGTCAAGGCCGCCGACGCGGAGGGCGACGAGGTGCGCGCTCGCACCGTGACGGAGATCGCCGGCGCCAAGCGGCTCTTGTGGATCGTCTCGGGCGTCGGCGTGGCGCTCGCCTTCGGTCTGGCGCTCGCCCTCGGTCGCCTGATCTCGGGCCCGATCGTCGCGATCACCCATGCGATGCGGCAATTGTCCGGCGGCGACACCGCTGTGTCCATTCCGGGGCTCGGCCGGCGCGACGAGACCGGCGTGATGGCCGGCACGCTGGAAGTCTTCAAGCGCAATCTGATCGAGGCGGACGCGATGCGGGTCGAACAGGAACGTCTGAAGACGCAGAGCGAGGCCGACCGGCGCGCCGCCATGCGGGAGCTCGCCGACGGGTTCGAACGCGCGGTCGGCGACGTCGTGCAGTCGGTGGTGAGCGCCTCGACGCAGTTGCAGGGCGCGGCGCAGACCATGTCGGCGGCGGCGGAAGAGGTCTCGGCCCAGTCGGGATCGGTCGCGGCGGCGTCCGAAGAGGCCTCCACCAACGTCGAGACGGTCGCCTCGGCGGCGGAGGAGCTGACCTCGTCGATCGGCGAGATCAAGCGTCAGGTCGACGAATCGGCCGGCGAAGCGAGCCGAGCCTCCGGCGAGGCGGAGCGCACCGCCACGAAGGTGCGCGAACTCGCCGCGGCGGCCTCGCGGATCGGACAGGTGGTCGATCTGATCAACACCATCGCCGGCCAGACCAACCTCCTGGCGCTCAACGCGACGATCGAAGCGGCGCGCGCCGGCGAGGCGGGCAAGGGCTTCGCGGTGGTGGCGGCTGAGGTCAAGCAGCTCGCCGACCAGACCGCCCGGGCGACTTCGGAGATCGGCGCGCAGATCGCCGAGATCCAGACGGCGACCGGCGAAACGGTGTCGGCGATCGGCGGCATCGCCGAGACGATCGGCCGGCTCGACCGGATCTCGGGATCGATCGCGGTCTCGGTCGAGCAGCAGGGTTCGGCGACCCGCGAGATCGCCCGCAACGTCGTCGAGGCTTCGGCGGGAACGCATCAGGTGTCGGAGAACATCGTCGGGATCACCCAGGCGGCCTCCGATTCCTCCGCCGCCGCCTCGCAGGTGCTCGCCTCGGCCGAGGATCTGGCGACCCAGTCGAGCCGCCTGAGGACCGAACTCTCGAACTTCCTCGCCACCGTCCGCGCCGGCTGAGAACGGGGCCGACGACCGGGGGACAGGTTCGCCCATCGACGAGGCGTCCGCGGCCGCAAGGTCTCGGGCGCCTCACGTCGTTCGGGCGCGAGGCCGAGCCGTCGGCGAGCGGCCGCGAGCCGCAGGAGGCTGCGACGGGCGGCGGAAATGCGAAGGAAATTGGAGCGGGCGATGGGAATCGAACCCACGACATTCAGCTTGGGAAGCTGACGTTCTACCTCTGAACTACACCCGCTCGGAGGGTCTCCCTCCATAAGCCGCGGCGACGCGGGGCGCAAGAGGCGCGACGGCGGCCGTCCACGGCCGGTGCGACGATCGACGCCTCAGCGGAAGCGCCGTTCGGCCTCGCCGTGCGGCGTCTTGTTCCAGCGCGTCGGAGCGCGGAGGAGATCGAAGGCGGCCGCCCACGCCGCCAAGGTGACGCCGCACCAGTAGATCGGCATCGTCAGGACGTCGGGAAGCGCGAACCGACGCGCCCGTCGCGCCGAGACGGCGAGCGCCAGGATCCAGGCGGACAGCATGCCGGCGGCGAAGGCGAAGATCGCCGCGAGCGCCAACACCTCGCCGTCGAGCGTCTCGCCGAGCGGGTAGGCGATCCAGCCGATCAGCTGCAGCGACGCGATCGCCAGGCTCGGCGCAAAGGTCAGGGCGGACAGGATCTGGCCGGCGAAGATCAGGTGGAACAGGACGGAATCGGCGAGACCCAATTCGCGATGCAGGCGCGACGGCGTCCGCATGTGCGTCATCCAGGTCTGCATCCACCCCTTGAGCCAACGCGTGCGCTGGGCGAACCAGACGCTCGGCCGCAGCGGCGCTTCCTCCCGCGTCGTCGAGGCGACGACCCCGGCGCGCCAGCCGGCGCGGCGCAGCCGCACCGCCAGATCGGCGTCCTCGGTGACGTTGTGCGGATCCCATCCGCCCACCGCGACGAGGACGTCGCGGCGAAAGTGGTTCGAGGTGCCGCCGAGCGGCAGAAACAGCCGCCGCGCCGCGAGCCAGGGCAGGACCGCGCGGAAGAGGACCGCGTATTCGATCTCGAACTGGCGCACCAACCAGGGGCGGGAGCGATCGAGATGATCGGTCTCGAGCGCGGCCTGAACCACGGCGAGGTCGTCCGGACCGGACGCGAAGACGGCGACGGCGCGTCGCAGTTGGTCGGGATCGGGACGATCCTCGGCGTCATAGACGGTGACGAAGTCGGCGTCGACGCTCTGCAACGCGAAATCGAGCGCCTTCGGCTTGGTGCGGGGCCGAGACGGCGGCACCACCACCAGATCGAACGGCGTGTCGCGCACCGCTCGTTCGGCGGCGCGGCGGGTGTCGACGTCGTCGGCCTCGACGACGATCCGGACGTCGAGCCGGTCGGCGGGATAGTCGAGCGCCGCCAGATGAGCGACCAGATCCTCGACCACCGCCGCCTCGCGGTGGACCGGCGCCAAGACGGCGTAACTCGGCAGATCGGCCTCGGCGACGGGCGGCGCCTCGGTCGGGGGGGCGAAGTCGACGACGAGGAGACGGAACAGCCCGATCAACAGAAAGGCGAAGATCCAGACTGCGAGGAGCGCGGTCGCGAAGCCCAAGGCGAAGGCGAGCATCGAGGCCGCCGCGACGGCCATGACGGCGAGCGGCCGCGCGCCCGGCCGACCGGCGGCGGAGAGGTCCGGATCGACGTCGAGGACGGACCGGACGGCGCGACGGGTCAGCGCCGCCGACCATCGCTCGATCAGGGCGCGGCGGATCTCGCGCGGCGACGCCACCGCGAGGCGGCGGCGCTCGGCGGGATGACGGGCGAGAAAATCGGCGACGAGGGCGCGGCGTTCCGGCGGCGGCGCGGCGACGAGGATCGCCGCGTCGCCGTCGCCGAGCAGCAGCGCCTCGGCGCGGGCGAAGGCGGCCGGCGGCGGGGGCTCGGCCTCGGCGGGCGCGAGCTCGACGCAGATGCGATCGAGGCGGGGCAGTCCGAGCCTGCGAGCGACCGCCTCCCAGACGGCGCGCTCGCGTCGCTCGAATGCGTCGAAGCGCCCGTCCGCCACGGTCGGCGGAACGGCGATCGCATCCTCCGCTCGCACCCATTCCCGCCGAATGACGCTTTCTCCCCGCGCTCCCCTCGCCTAGAGTTCCGGCACGCAGGCGAATCCTCTCGTCGTTCGCCTCGTCCGACAACCCGAGACGCGTTATGATTGCATGTCCACGAATTTCTGTCGCGCTCGGAGTGTGGCTCTGGTCGGCAATTTCGTTTCCGCTCGGTATGTCGACACCGGTCTCGGCGGCGGAGGAGCCGCCGGCCGCGACCACGACGGACGCGCCCTACCATCCGCTGTTCTGGGATCCGGACAGCCGGCCGCAGAAGCCGACGGGCGAAGTGACCGCGGTCCGCTTCCTGCTCAACGGCGACTTTCCGCCCTTCTCCTTCCTCGATCCGAGCGGTCGGCTGGTCGGCTACGACGTCGATCTGGCGCGGGTCCTGTGCGACGAACTGGGGGCGAACTGCACCTTGCAGATGCGGCCGTTTTCCGAACTGGCGGCGGCGCTCGGCGACAAGCGCGGCGACGCCATCCTGGCCGGTCTCGCGGTCGGGCCGGAGCTGCGCGACAGGCTCGACGTCACCGACGCCTATCTCGGCACGCCCGGCCGGTTCGTGGCGGCGAAGGCCGAGACGCTCGAGGCGACGCCGGAAGGGCTCGCCGGCCGCTGGATCTCGGTGGTGTCGGGCTCGGCGCACGAGGCCTTCGTGCTGTCGCGCTTCCCCAAGGTCCGGGTCGCGGCCTATCCGGACGAGACGTCGGCGCGCGACGCGCTGCGCGACGGCAAGGTCAGCGCTCATTTCGGCGACGCGATCGGGCTGTCGTTCTGGCTCACCGGCGAGGCCTCGCGCGGCTGCTGCGGCTTCGCCGGCGGCCCCTGGATCGAACCGGCGGTCTTCGGCGAGGGCCTGAGGATCGCCGTCGCCAAGTCGAACCCGCGCCTCAAACGGCATCTCGACTGGGCGTTGCGCAAGGCGGCGACCGAGGGGAAACTCGGCGAACTCTATCTGCGCTGGTTTCCGTTGAGCTATTACTGACCCCGAAGCACGAGACGACATGACGGACCTCATCTGGACCCGGCCGGACGCGCCGCGCGCCACTCTCCTCCTCGCCCACGGCGCCGGCGCGCCGATGGATTCGGCGTTCATGAACCGCATCGCCGATGGCCTCGCCGAGCGCGGCCTCTCCGTGGCGCGGTTCGAATTCGGCTACATGGCGAAGCGGCGGACGACGGGGAAGAAATATCCGCCGCCGAAGGCGGAGAAGCTCTCCGGCGAATTCCGCGCCGCGATCGAGACGGCGCTCGCCGCGCCGGAACGCGTGGGGCCGCTCGTCGTCGGCGGCAAGTCGATGGGGGGACGGGTCGCCGCGATCACCGCGGGCGAGGCGCTCGATCCGGCCATCGTCGGGGTCGCCTGCCTGGGCTATCCGTTCCACGGGCCCGGCCGGCCGGAGGAGATCCGGCTCGAACCGCTGCAGAAAGGTCTGCTGCCGATCCTGATCGTGCAGGGCGAGCGCGACGAATTCGGCTCGCGGGCCGAGGTCGAGACGGCCGACGTCGGGACGAGGGCGCGGTTCGTCTGGATCGAGGACGGCAGCCACGACTTCGGACCGCGCGGATCGTCGCCGGCGACGCTGAAGGGCAACGTCGCCGCGGCCTGCGACGCGGTCGCCGCCTTCGCGCTCGCCTTCGCCGCGCCGATCGAGGCGGACTGATCGCCCCGGCGGCGCGGCGCGTTGCGCAGTCTCTTCGGCGCGTCGCATTCCATGCCGGGACCCGGAACGAGCACGGACTTGCCGGGGCGGGGCCGACAACGACAGCGGCGTGCTTGCCGCGGGGGTGTCATTTCACCGATATTGGGACCGACGCGGCCGACGGCAACCGGCGCGTCGGCCGCGGGACGCGGCGATCGGACAACCGACGGGCTCGCGCGGGCGACCCCGTCGCACGGGACGGGCGCCTCGAGCGTCGGCGTCCGACGGAAAGCGCCTTGGACCTACTGTCACTCTTCGATCCGGCTCACGTCGCCTCCGGCTTCGGCGTCGGACTGTTGGTCGGCACGACCGGCGTCGGCGGCGGCTCGCTGATGACGCCGATCCTGGTGTTGCTGTTCGGCGTCCATCCGGTGACGGCGGTGGGCACCGACCTGCTGTTCGCCGCCGCGACCAAGTCGGTCGGGGTCCTCGTCCACGGGGCGAACCGCACCGTCGATTGGCACGTGACGCGATTACTGGCGACCGGCAGCGTGCCGGCGAGCGCGGCGACGCTGGCGCTCCTGGCGGCGACGGAGCGGGCGGCGGGCGAGCCGTCGCACCTCCTCGCGGTTCTGCTCGGCGTGATGCTGGTCCTGACCTCGGCGGCGCTGATCGGGCGCAACCGGTTGCGTCGGCTGGTCGAACGGCGCGCCCGGTTCGCGCTCGACGAGGCGCGCAGCCGCAGCCTGACGATCGCGCTGGGAGCGGCGCTCGGCGTGGTCGTGTCGATCTCGTCGGTCGGCGCGGGCGCGGTCGGGATGACGGCGCTGCTGCTTCTGCATTCGAAACAGCCGATGGCGCGGCTGATCGGGGCCGACATCGCCCATGCGGTGCCGCTGACCCTGCTCGCCGGGCTCGGTCACTGGTTGATCGGCTCGGTCGACGTCGGCCTGTTGACGCCGCTGCTGGTCGGCTCGATCCCGGGCGTGATCCTCGGCTCGATCGTCGGCCCGCGGCTGCCGGAGCCGGTGCTGCGGCTCGGTCTGGCGGCGGCGCTGGCCGTCGCCGGGGTCAAGCTGATCGGCGCGTGAGGCTCATTCCCGCCACACGAAATTCCGACAGGTCGAAACTTCGTGTGCTCGGTCTCAGTCCACGGCGCGCGCGGCGTGGACGGCGTGCGGATCGAACCGATACTTCGTCGAGCAGAACTCGCAGGTCACGACGATCTCGCCGTCGACGGTCATGTCGTCGACCTGTTCGGCGGAGAACTGGCCGAGCATGGTCTCGACGCGCTCGCGCGAGCAACGGCAGCGCTCGACCATCGTCAGCGGCTCGAAGACGCGGACGCCGCGCTCGTGGAAGAGGCGATAGAGGAGCCGCTCGGAGGAGACCTCGGGGTCGGTCAGCTCGACGTCCTCGATCGTTCCCATCAAGGCCTCGGCCTCGGCCCAGGCGTCGTCGATCGGCGGGGCGTGCGGCTCGGTCCCCTCCGGCGCGTCGCCGGGGTGGAGGTCGCGGGCGCGGACTCGGTCCTCGCTCTCGGGCAGGAACTGGGTCATCACGCCGCCGGCGAGCCAGGCGTGGGCGGCCCCGCCCTCGCCCTTGGTCAGCGCTTCGGCGACGGCGAGGCGGACCCGGGTCGGGATCTGCTCGGACTGCTGGAACCAGACGTGCGCCACCTCCTCGAGGCTCTCGCCCTCGAGCGCGACGACGCCCTGATAGCGCTGCATGTCGGGGCCCTGGTCGACGGTCATGGCGAGATGGCCGCGGCCGAGGAGATCGGGCGGGGAGACGCGGCCCTCGGCGATCGCCTTGGCCACGCCGGCCTCGTCGAAGCTCGCGTAGGCGCGGATGCCGTCGGGGGTCTGGAAGTCGACCACCAGCATCGAGACCGGACCGTCGGTGCGGGTCTGCAGGATGAAGCGGCCTTCGAACTTGATCGACGATCCGAGCAGCGCGGTCAGCGCGATCGCCTCGGCGAGGAGGCGGGCGACCGGGGTCGGATAGGCGTGGCGGGCGAGGATCGCGTCGAGCGCCGGCCCGAGCCGCACGGCGCGGCCGCGCAGGTCGAGCGCCGGAACGGTGAAGGGCAGGACGGCGTCGAGGCCGGACGAGGTCGGGGCGGCGGTCATCGGAGGGAGCTCACGGGGTTCGAAACGGGCGAGCCGACGGCGCGGTCGGGCGTCCGTCGGCTCTGGATCTTCGTCATATGGGACGGCGCGGTCGACTTCGCCAGGGGCTCACGCCCCGACGCGGCCGAGACACCAGGCGAGCACGCCCTTCTGGGCGTGGAGGCGGTTTTCCGCCTCGTCGAAGACCACCGACCGCGGTCCGTCGATCACCTCCGCCGTCACCTCCTCGTCGCGGTGGGCCGGCAGACAGTGCATGAAGATCGCGTCCTTGCCGGCATGCGCCATCAGCTTGGAGGTGACCTGATAGGGCTTCAGCAGGTTGTGGCGGCGCTCGCTCTCGTCGTCGCCCATCGACACCCAGGTGTCGGTGATGACGCAGTCGACGCCCTTGACCGCCTCCCAGGGATCGTCGCTCCAGGTCACCTCGGCGCCGGTCTTGCGGGCCCAGGCGAGGATGTCGGTCTTGGGGGCGAGCTCCGGCGGGGTGGCGATGCGCAGACGGCAGTCGAAGCGCTCGGCGGCATGGATCCAGGAGGTCAGCACGTTGTTGTCGTCGCCGACCCAGGCCACCGTCTTGCCGGCGATCGGGCCGCGATGCTCCTCGAAGGTCATCACGTCGGCCATGATCTGGCAGGGATGCGAGGCCTTGGTCAGGCCGTTGATCACCGGCACGGTCGCGTTCTCGGCGAGCTCGAGCAGCGCCGCGTGATCCAGGATGCGGATCATGATGGCGTCGACGAAGCGGGAGAGGACGCGAGCGGTGTCGGCGATGGTCTCGCCGCGGCCGAGCTGCATCTCGTCGCCGGTCAACATCAGGGTCTGGCCGCCGAGTTCGCGCATGCCGACGTCGAAGGAGACGCGGGTGCGGGTCGAGGGGCGCTCGAAGATCATCGCCAGCACCTTGCCGGCGAGCGGACCGCGGCCTTCGAAGGCGCCGTCGCGCTGGCGCTTGAGGCGCGCCGCCTCGTCGAGGATGGCGCGCAGCTCTGCGGCGTCGACGTCGGTCAGATCGAGAAAATGGCGCATGCCGGATGCGAGAGTCACGCTGCGGCCCCCTTTTCGGCCTGGAGGAGGGCCCGGGCGGCGGCTTCGGCGCGCGCCATGGCCTCGTCGATTTCGGCGTCGCTCACCGTCAGGGCGGGAAGGAAACGCACCACGTTGTCGCCGCCGGCGACGCCGAGCAGCTTCTCGGCCCGCATCGCGGCGAGCACTTCGCCCTGCGGGCGGCGGCACTTGAGGCCGAGCATCAGGCCTTCGCCGCGCACCTCCTCGAAGAGCGTGGGATGGAGATCGACGAGAGCGGCCAGCTTCTGCTTCAGCTTCAGGCCCTTGGCGGCGACGGCCTCGAGGAAGCCGGGCTCGGTGACGACCTCCATCACCGCGTCGCCGACCGCCATGGCGAGCAGGCTGCCGCCGAAGGTGGAGCCGTGGGTGCCCGGCGTCATGCCGGCCGCCGCCTCTTCCGTCGCCAGACACGCGCCGAGCGGGAAGCCGCCGCCGATGCCCTTGGCCGAAGCCAGGATGTCGGGGGCGACGCCGAAGAGTTCGTAGGCCCACAGCCGGCCGGTGCGGCCGATGCCGCACTGGACCTCGTCGAAGATCAGCGACAGGCCGTGCTCGTCGCAGACGCGGCGCAGGAAGGCGAGGAAGGCGCGCGGCACGGGGCGCACGCCGCCCTCGCCCTGGATCGGCTCGATCAGGATGCCGGCGGTCTCCGGGCCGATCGCGGCCCGCACCTTGTCTTCGTCGAAGCCGTCGACCTTGTCGAAGCCCTCGACCTTGGGGCCGAAGCCTTCGATGTACTTCTCCTGGCCGCCGGCGGCGATGGTCGCCAGCGTGCGGCCATGGAAGGCGCCTTCGAAGGTGATCAGCCGGTAGCGTTCCGGCCGACCTTCGTGAAACTGGCGGCGACGCGCCGTCTTGATCGCGCATTCGAGCGCTTCGGCGCCGGAATTGGTGAAGAAGACGCGGTCGGCGAAGGAGGTCTCGACCAGACGACGGGCGAGCTTCTCCTGATGCGGCGCGGCGAAGACGTTCGACACGTGCCACAGCTTCTCCGCCTGGCCCTCGAGGGCGGCGACGAGCCGGGGGTGGCAATGGCCGAGCGCGTTGACGGCGATGCCGCCCATCATGTCGAGATATCGCTCGCCCGACGCCGTCTCCAGCCAGACGCCCTCGCCTCGCACGAAGGCGAGGTCGGCGCGGGAGAAGGTCGGGTAGAGTGCGGTATCCGTCATGGCGCGTCTCCGGACGGCGGCGTCGAGCGACCGTCCCACGATGCGCCGGCGCGTCGTGGAAGGATCGCGAGACGGCGGCGTGCGAGACGAAGTCGACCCGAAGATCGATGTCGAGAGATCGCGCCGAGAAGACCGCGGCGACCCCCCAAAACGAACGATGCCGCCTCTGCGGCGGCACCTCGCGTTTCGCGGCGATAATGCTCGCGCCCGCGCGCGATTGTCAATCGCAGGCGGGCGAATTCGCGGCGTTTTTCG
This sequence comes from Hyphomicrobiales bacterium, assembly GCA_021286855.1. Classification (GTDB taxonomy): domain Bacteria; phylum Pseudomonadota; class Alphaproteobacteria; order Rhizobiales; family Ancalomicrobiaceae; genus Pinisolibacter. The sequence continues at coordinate 34,304 of JAJTBO010000006.1, forward strand.
GCTTCGTCGTCGAACGGGACCGCGTCACGCGCGAGACTACGTAGAGCCGGCGAAGAATTCCTCGCCCGTCTGTTGCCGATCGGACTCAAGGCTGGGGAAAAGAGGTCGTTCATCCACCGAAACGATTCCGCGCCGCCTTGCTCGCGAGTCTACCGATAGTGTAGTTTACGGTTCATTAAATACGACATCTCGTGCGGCGGATCTCCAAGTCCCCCAAACTCTCGTCATGCGTCCGAGCCTTCCGCAAGGAGAGGCGCGCCGGAGGATTCCTCCGGACGAGAGAGGATTCGGAGGATCGCGCCGCCGTCCAAGCGAGCGAGGCATACGATGATCTCCTGGACCGACGAGCGGGTCGACCTCCTCAAGAAGCTCTGGGGCGAAGGGCTCAGCGCCAGCCAGATCGCCGGGGAGCTCGGCGGCGTCACCCGCAACGCGGTGATCGGCAAGGTTCATCGTCTCGGCCTGTCCGGCCGCGCCAAGGCGCCGCAGCCGGCGGCGAACCGGCCGAAGAAGCCGACGACCCGGCCGGCGACCTCGTCCGGCCGCAGCGAAGGCGGACCGATCAGCCTCGGCGCCACGGCGTTGAAGGCGGAGACGCTGCCGTCGGCGCGGCCGCAGGCGCAGCCGACGCCGCAGCTCGCCTCGCTCTCCGACGAACCGCTGATCCCCAACGCCTCGGTGCTGCAGATCAACGAACAGACCTGCAAGTGGCCGGTCGGGGACCCGAGCTCGCCCGACTTCCACTTCTGCGCCCGGCGCTCCGACGTCGGCATTCCCTATTGCGCCTATCACGCGCGCATCGCCTACCAGCCGGTCGCGGACCGGCGGCGCGACCGCGACCGGCGCGCGCTCAGGGCGTGAGGCGACCCTTCGCCGGGAGGAGATGCGACATGACGCGTCTCGGCATCTTCATGATCCTCTTGCCGGCGCTCGCAGGATGCGCCGGCGAGCCCGACGGCTGGTCCCGGGCGATGGAATATTCCTGGGACGTGGCGACCGTCACCGTGAACGGGGCCGAGTATCGGGTGCTGGAGCACCCGAACAACGGACCGGCCGGCGGACGCATCATGACCACCCCGAGCATCGGCAAGGCGTTGGAAATCGGCGTCGTCGAGGGGTCGACGCACGGCGCGAAGTCGGCCGCCCCGTCGATCGAGGCGCATCGCGCGGCGGCGCGGGCGCGCCTCGACGCGACCGGCCGCAAGGCCTGCCTGATCGAAGGCGGCCATGAGCTGATCAAGGTTCAGTTCGAGTTCGTCTTCACCTGCCCGACCACAGGCAAGTCCTGATTCCACGAGATCGGCCGCGCGCCTCAGGCGCCGGTGGCGAACCGGTCGTCGAAGGCGTAGCCGGAGCCGCGCACGGTGCGGATCGGGTCGCGTTCGCGGGCGCGGTTGATCGCCTTGCGCAGACGGCCGACGTGGACGTCGACGGTGCGCTCGTCGACGTAGACGTCCATGCCCCAGACGCCGTCGAGCAGCTGCTCGCGCGAGAAGACGCGGCCGGGCGACTGCATCAGGAACTCGAGCAGGCGGAATTCGGTCGGTCCGAGATGGACTTCACGGCCGGAGCGGCGGCAGCGTTTGGTCTCGCGGTCGAGCTCGAGGTCGCCGGCCTTGAGCAGAGTGGAGACCAACTCGGGCCGGGCGCGCCGCAGCATGGCGCGGACGCGGGCCATCAGCTCGGCGGTGGAGAAGGGCTTGACGACATAGTCGTCGGCGCCGGTGGAGAGGCCGCGGATGCGCTCGCTCTCCTCGCCACGGGCGGTCAGCATGATGATCGGCAGACGCTCGGTCTCCGGCCGCGTCCTGAGCCGACGGCACAATTCGATGCCGGAGAGGCCGGGCAGCATCCAGTCGAGGATCAACAGATCGGGCACACTCTCGCGGAGGCGGGTGTCGGCGTCGTCGCCGCGCGGGCAGACCTCGACCTCGTAACCTTCGCTCTCGAGATTGTAGCGGAGGAGGAGACCCAATGCCTCCTCGTCCTCGACGATCAGAACGCGCGCCATCGATGCCTCGTTCGGTTCAGGCGTCGCCTTCGAGCTTCATCTGCTCGGCGTCGTTGACCTTCGGACGATCGTCCGAGACCACTTCGCCGGTGACCATGTAGGCGACCGCCTCGGCGACGTTGGTGGCGTGATCGCCCATCCGCTCGATGTTCTTGGCGCAGAACAGGAGATGCGTGCAGAAGGTGATGTTGCGCGGATCTTCCATCATGTAGGTGAGGAGTTCGCGGAACAGCGAGGTGTAGAGCGCGTCGATCTGCTCGTCGCGCTCGCGCACCGCCATCGCCGCCTCGACGTCGCGGGCGGTGAAGGCGTCGAGGACGGCCTTGAGCTGCTCGAGGGCGATGTCGGCGAGATGCTCGACGCCGATGACGATGCTCTTGACCTGGACCTGACCGCCCATCGCGATGACGCGCTTGGCGATCGACTTGGCGAGGTCGCCGACGCGCTCGAGGTCGCCGGAGACCCGCATCGCCACGAAGATCTGGCGCAGGTCGGAGGCCATCGGCTGGCGACGGGCGATGATCGTGATCGCCTGCTCTTCGACGGTGCGCTGCAGCCGGTCGAGGCGGGCGTCGGACAGAATGACCCGCTGGGCGAGGCCGGTGTCGCCGCGGACCAGCGCGCCGATCGCATCGGCGACGAGGCCTTCCGCCATGCCGCCCATTTCGGCGATGCGGCCGGCGAGTTCCTTCAGCTCCTGGTCGTAGGCGACCACGGTATGATTGGTCATCGAGTGGACTCCTCGTGTCGTCGGGGCGCCGCCTTCGGGCAATGACTGCTCGACCGCTCGCCCCCCGGCGCGGTCGACCCGTTTCTATGACATCGAAACGTCAAATTGATGACGGTTCAACTCATTGTTTTTTATTGACTTCACCCCCACCCCACCGGTCCAGTACGACGGTGAATGTGGAGCCTTCGCCGAGCCGGCTGACGATGTCGAGACGGCCGCCGTGGCGGTTGACGATGTGTTTGACGATGGCGAGGCCGAGCCCGGTGCCGCGCTTGGCGCCGGAGGTTTCGGCATGGGCGCGATAGAAGCGTTCGGTCAACCGCGGCAGGTGGACGGGGTCGATGCCGTCGCCGTGATCGCGCACCGCCACGGCGACGTGGCCGCCCTCGTCGCGGGCCGTGATCTCGATCCGGTCGCCGCCGTATTTCACCGCGTTCTCGACGAGATTGGTGAAGACCTGGATCAATTCGTCACGGTCGCCGCGCACCGCGCGCGGCGCGTCGCAGCCGGAGAACTCGACCCGGGCCTCCTGGGCGCGGGCGGCCGGGCCGACGAGATCGACGACGTGCGACAGGACTTCGCAGAGGTCGACGCGCGCTTCGGGCCGGAGATGGGCCCGCATCTCGACCCGGGAGAGCGACAGCAGGTCGTCGATCAGGCGCTTCATCCGGGCGGTCTGCTCGGCCATCACGGCGAGGAAGCGCTCGCGGGCGCGGGCGTCGTCGCGGGCCGGACCCTGCAGGGTCTCGATGAAGCCGGTGACCGCGGCCAGCGGCGTGCGCAGCTCGTGGCTGGCGTTGGCGACGAAGTCGGCGCGCATGCGCTCGAGACGGCGGGCCTCGGTCAGATCCTCGATGCGGATCATCACGAAGTCGGGCGGCCGATCGCCGTCGGCGGCGTTGGGCGGCACGTAGAGCGGCGCGAAATGGGCCTGCGACCAGCGCTCGGTCGGCACCTTGTCGAGCCATTCGATGGTCTCGGAGCGGCCGAGCGCCACCACCGTGTCGACGGCGTCGAGGAGCGCCGTGACGCGGATGGCGAAGGAGAGCGGATCGCCGCGCTTCAGCGTCGGCACGCGGCTCGCCGCCTCGCGGTTGAACCAACGCACGGCGCCGCCGGCGTCGACGACGATGCAGGGTTCGTCGATCGCCTCGACGACGATCTTGACGCCGAGATCCGGCCAGGGGCGACGGCGTCCGCCGGCGCGCGCGGCGCTCGCCGGACGGCGGCGAGCCGGCTCCTCGCCGGAGCGCGCGAAGAAGCCGAGCGCCACCAGGAGCACGACGACCGTGACCGCGGCCCAGACCGGCACCGCATAGAGCGTGATCGCGGCGACGGCGAGCGCGACCGCGACGAGCGTGAAGAGAACGGCGCGCGCCGAAATCCGTCCGACCGCGGGGGCGGGCGTGGCGATCTCCTCCGGCGTGTCTTCCAGGCTCATGCCGTTCGCTTCCCTGGTTCGGTCGCAGGGCCCCTCGGGGTGTGCCGCGACCACTTCGCGGTGCTAGGTTCGACCCGACCGCGACGCGAAGCTCGGCCGCAGCGGGGCGAATCGGAGATCACACAATGGGCTCTCACCAAGACGAGAAGAAGAAATCCCGATCGGGCAATTCGGATGAGACCGGAGGGGCCTTCGATCTTGCCGATCCGAAGCTGCCCGACTGGGTGAAGGATCGCGCCTTCGCCTCGGGCGGCTATCCCCACCACGCGCCGCTCGACGAGGACGAATTCGAGGAGACGTTGACCCGTCTGCAGATCGAACTGGTCAAGCTGCAGACCTGGGCGATCGCCGAGGGACGCCGGATCGTGATCGTCTTCGAGGGCCGCGACGCCTCCGGCAAGGGCTCGGCGATCGGGGCGCTCCGGCAATACATGAGCCCGCGCCGCACCCGCGTCGTGGCGCTGCCGAAGCCGAGCGAGGTCGAGGCCGGCCAGTGGTACTTCCAGCGCTACGTCCACCATCTGCCGACCGCCGGCGAGGTCGTGGTGTTCGACCGCTCCTGGTACAACCGCGCCGGGGTCGAGCGGGTGATGGGCTTCTGCAGCCCGGAGGCGAGCGAACGCTTCCTCGCCGAGACGCCGCGCTTCGAGGATCTGCTGATCGCCGAGGGCGTGCATCTGGTGAAGTTCTGGCTCGAGGTCGGCCGCGAGATGCAGCTGTCGCGATTCCACGACCGTCGCCACAACCCGTTGAAGGTGTGGAAGATCTCCGACATCGACATCGCCGCGATCGAGAAATACGACGACTACAGCCGCGCCCGCGACCGGATGCTGGAGACGACCCATACCGATCGGGCGCCGTGGACGATCGCGCTCGGCAACGACAAACGTCGCCTGAAGCTCAACGTCATCCGCCATCTGCTCCGGATGTTCGACTATCCGGACAAGGATCGGCGGGCGATCGGCGAGATCGACGAGAAGGTGATCGGAGTCGAACCGGGGTTCGTCCTCGGCGCGACGCGGGACTGATCGAAGGCGGGAAGATCGACGCGGACGGGCGTGGCCCGCCCTCGTCACTTGACGTTGGCGGCGACCAAGGCGCGCCAACCATGGGCCCATTCGCCGTCGGCGGCGCAGATCTTGTCCCAGCCTTCGACCTCGAGCGCCGCGTCGACGTCGAGATAGAGCTTGTCGGAGGCCTCGGCGTCGAGGCCGCTCTCGGCGAGCGCGCGGTTCATCGCCCGTCCGATCGCCTCGGACTGGCGCGGCGCGATCGGGAAGCCGCACATCTCGGCGGAGAGCGCGATGCGGTAGAGCGTCTTCAGCGTCTCGAGCGAGGCCTCGCCGGCGCGCGCGCTGACCGAAGCGCCGAGGAGCACGGCGCCGCCGAGAGCGACGCGCGTGACGATCGAGGCGAGACGGGCGACGGGCATGGAGCGTCCTTTCGGGCGACGATCGAGCGAGGAACGAATCGAAAGCCGGCGAGAGGTTCGGCTCGCCGGCTCTTCTGCGATACCCGCCGACGGGCGGTGGAGCAATTCGAAATTTCGCTCGGCCACGCCGCGGCTCGGCGCTGTGGCGCGGCTCACACAGTCGCGCCCTCGTCGCGCCGCATCGGCGGATGGGCGTCGAGCCAGGCCTCCGGCGCGGCGGCGTCGAACCGCGCCCCGTCGAAGGGGGCGACGACGCTCTCCGCGGCGGGCGGCGGCGGAGCGAAGACCGCGTCGAAGACAGCCGGCGAATAGGCGGCGCGGGCGGCGGCGAAGGCGGCCTCGCGGTCGCGGGTCTGGCCCCAGCGCAGCATCTGGGCGGCGAACCAAAGGCCGTCGACGCGACGCGGGCGGTTGATCGGCCCGTTCGGCCCCGTCCCGTGGAAGCGCAGGAAGTCGGCGACGTGAATGGCGGGCGCGCCGGGGGCGAGGCGGACGTCGCCGGAGAGCGCGCGCGTCAGCACCTCGGCGGGCGCGCCGACGATCTCGGGACGGGCGAGGAGTTCGGCGAGCGCGGCGCGGTTCGCAGGGTCCTCGATCCAGGCGCCGGCGCGGTCGAGGGCGCGCAGCAGGGCGGCAAGCGCCTCGGGGCGGCGTTCGGCGAAGGTCTCGCGGACGCCGAGCACCTTTTCCGGCGTCGCCGGAACGATTGCGCCGGTGGCGAGCAGGATGCGGCCGACGCCGGCCTCGACCGCCAGGCTCGGCCAGGGCGAGCCGACGCAGGCGCCGTCGACGACGCCGCCGGTCATGGCGTCGACCATGTAGGGCGGCGGCACCACCACCAGACGGACGTCGGCGTCCGGATCGAGGCCGGCGGCGGCGAGCCAGTGACGCAGTTGCTGTTCGTGGCAGGAGAAGGGATGGACCGAGGCGAGGGTCAGCGGCTCCTCGCCGCGGGCGGCGCGCGCCGCGACGACCCGCTTCAGCGTCGCGCCGACGGCGGCGGGGTCCTCGACGCCGCCCCAATCGTCGACGGCGGCGCGCAGGCTCGCCGAGACGGCGAGCGAATTGCCGCCGTGATTCAGGATCCAGGGCGCGACGACCGGGGCGACGAGATGGCCGAGGCCGAGACGGGCGGCGACCGCCATCGGCGCCAGCATGTGGGCGGCGTCGAAATGACCGAGCACGATGCGGTCGCGGATGTTGGCCCAGGAGGTTTCGCGGACGAGGTCGAGGGCGAGGCCCTCCGCCGCGGCGAAGCCGAGATCGCGCGCGACGACGAGGGGGGCGCAGTCGACCAACGGGATGAAGCCGATGCGCAGCCGTTCGAGACCGTGATCAGCGGCGCGGGGACGAACGAGATCGAGCGTCGCTTCGCTCACCATGCCCGCCGCCTCCCCGATGCCTCGATCGCCGATGCGTCCATTTCCGTCCTCATCCGAACAGTTGCGCCGCCGTGACCACCGACTGGGCGATCTCGGCGAGTTTTTTCTTCTCGTTCATCGCGGTCTTGCGCAGCAACGCATAGGCTTCGTCCTCGCCGACGCCGCGCGACTTCATCAAGATCCCCTTGGCGCGCTCGATCAACTTGCGGTCGGCGAGCTCGGTGCGGGCCTGATCCAGTTCGCGGGAGAGCCGCTCGAAGGCGTTGAAGCGCGACACGGTCATGTCGAGGATCGGCTTGACCCGCTCCTTGCGCAAGCCGTCGACGATGTAGGCGGAGACGCCGGCGTCGACGGACGCCTCGATCATCGCCGTGTCGGACTGATCGACGAACATCGCGACCGGGCGCTTGACCATGCGCGAGACCTGGAACATCTGCTCCAGGACGTCGCGAGAGGGGTCGGCGAGGTCCATCAGGATGACGTCCGGGTCGATCTGATAGATCCGCCGCAACAATTCATGCGTCGTGTCGAGGCGCACGACGTCGGCGTAACCGGAATCGCGCAGTCCCTCCTCGAGGATGGCGCTGCGGACCGGATTTTCGTCGATGACCAGGATCTTCAGCGTGACGTCGACCACGGCGCCTCCTCGAGCCTCGATTATCGACGGACGCGGTCGGCTCGACAAGGCCCCCTTCGCACCGCACGATCGCTCTTGCGCCGCGACGGCGACCCGCCTAAGGGAGGTCGACGGCGTCCATCGGAGCGAGGCAAGTCCATGACGAACAATGCGAATGCCTCTCAGGCCGAACAGAAGGAAGCGGCCGCGCTGGCCTCGATCGCGGCGAGCGCCGGACTGACCGTCGCCAAGGCGGTGGTGGCCGTTCTGACCGGATCGCTGGGCCTGCTCTCCGAGGCGATCCACGGGCTGCTCGACGTCGGCGCGACGGTGATGACGTGGTTCGCGGTGCGGATCGCCGACGAGCCGGCCGACGACCTGCACCACTACGGCCATGCCAAGATCGAGAGCGTCGCGGCGCTGGTCGAGACGGGCCTTCTCTTCGTCGCCTCCGGTTGGATCATCTGGGAGGCGGTCCAACGGCTCCTCGGCCACGGCGGCGACGTCGAGGCGAGCCTCGCCGCGGTCGTGGTGGTGATCGCGTCGATCCTGATCGACTTCTTCCGGGCGCGGAACCTGAAGAGGGTCGCCGAGGCGACCGGCAGCCAGGCGCTCGAGGCGGACGCCCTGCACTTCTCCTCGGACATGTGGAGTTCGGCCGTCGTCCTGGTCGGCCTCGGCTTCGTCTGGATGGGCTTTCCGCTCGGCGACGCCCTGGCGGCGATCGGCGTCTCCGCCTTCGTCTGCCTCGCCGGCTGGCGGCTCGGCAAGCGCACCGTCGATTCGCTGATGGACGCGGCCCCGGACGGCGTCGCCGAACGCATCACCGAAATCGCCGAAGGGATCGGCGGGGTGGCGGCGATCGAGCGGGTGCGGGCGCGGCCGTCGGGCGCCAAGGTGTTCGTCGACCTCGAGGTCGCGGTCAGCCGGATCCGCTCGCTCGAGGACATGGCGACGATCAAGAGCCGCATCGCCGAGGCGGTCGCGGCGGCGATGCCGGAGGTCGATCTCGCCATCGTCGCCCATCCGCGCGCCCTCGACGACGAGACCCTGCACGATCGGATCATGGTGATCGCGCGCAATCGCGGCCTCGCCGTCCATCACGTCACCGTACAGACGCTTCCCGACGACCATACTGCGGTGTCGTTCGATCTCGAGGTCGACGGGCGGATGTCCCTGGCCGAGGCGCATGCGGTGGCGAGCGGCCTCGAGGACGCCATCGCCGAGGAGATCGGACCGGGGACGGAAGTGGAGGCCCACATCGAGCCGATCACCGTCGACCGGCTGGCCGGGCTCGATCTCGACGCCGCCTCGCTCGCCGAGATCCGGGAAGAGCTCGAGAGCGCGGCGGCGCGCGGCGGCGTGGTCGGCGAAGTGCACGACGTTCGGGCGCGGGCGACGGAGGAAGGCGTGATCGTCAACTTCCACTGTCACGCAGATCCGAAGATCGGCGTCGCCGAGTTGCATGCGGCGATCGACGACGTCGAGCGCGCGGTGCGGGCGCGGCATCTCGGCGTGCGCCGCGTCATCGGCCATGGCGAACCGTTCGGGCTCGCGTGATATCCGTATTCGGCAAGAAGAAATTGCATTGCGGCATTTCAGTGCGGGCCGATCGCCTGAAATGTCGCATTTTCGGACAAATTCAGCTCTGTTTCCCACACGTTATCTCTGCGAAATTGTGATTTCGTTAAGCGATGAATGTTCCCATTCGGCAGATGTGACGCGATCGTGACCTTCCCTGGGGAATGCGCGATACGCCGTCCGCCATCGTCGGTCCGTTCGGATCGACGCAAACGTCGTCGTGGGGAAACAAGATGTCGACGAAACTCCGGGGGCTCTCGTTCCGTCTCTACATGGTCGCCGCTCTGGCGGTCGTCGGCCTTCTGGTCGTGACGGGGCTCGGACTGTGGTCGCTGCGCGCCAATCTCTACAACGGCAAGGTCGAGGAGATGCGCCACGTCGTCGAGGCGGCGGACAGCATCGCCAAGGCCGAAGCGGCGCGGGTCGCCAAGGGCGAGGTGTCGCTCGAAGAGGCGAAGGCGCGGGCGGCGATGGAGATCGGCCGAATTCGGTTCGACGGCACCAATTATCTCTTCGTGCAGTCGACCGACGGCAAGATCATCGTCCATCCTTCCGACAAGGTGCGCGGCTCCGACGGTCTGGTGCTCAAGGACCCCGACGGCAAGTTCATCTTCCGTGAGATGAACGACGTCGCCATGCGTCTCGGCTCCGGCGTCGTCGACTATCGTTGGGCCAAGCCCGGCGAGACCGAAGCGCTGCCGAAGATCTCCTACGTTCTCCTTCACAAGGATTGGAACTGGGTGGTCGGCGCCGGCATGTGGATCGACGACATCGAGACGCAATTCCGCTCGGCGGCGCTGAAGACCGGCCTCCTGTCGCTCGCCTTCGCGATCGGCGTCGGCGTGATCTCCTTCTTCGTGGTGCGCTCGGTGACGCGGCCGCTCGGCGACATCCGCGAGGCGATGGTGGCGCTCGGCCGGGGCCGCACCGACGTTCGGCTCGACACCGACCGTCACGACGAGATCGGCGAGATGGCTCGCGCCGTCGCCGTGTTCCGCAATCAGGAGGAGGAGCGGCGCAAGCTGCAGGCTTCGAGCGCGGCTTCGGAGGAGGCCAAGCGCGCTCGCGAGACGCGGATCGAGACGCTGATCGCCGACTTCCGCCGCCGTTCGGCCGACCTGCTCGCCACCGTCGGCGACGAGATGCGCGCCATGGCGGCGACCGCCAACGCGCTGACCGGCACGGCGGAAGCCACCGCCCATCGCGCCGACGGCGCGGCGCACGCCTCGCACGAGGCGTCGGAGAACGTGCTCACCGTCTCCTCGGCCGGCGAGGAGCTGATGCAGTCGATCAACGAAATCGCGCGGCAGGTGTCGCGCACCACCGAGGTCGTCGGCAAGGCGGCGCAGGTGTCGCGCACCACCAACCACACCGTGGCCGAACTCGAACAGGCGGCCGGCAAGATCGGCGCGGTCGTCGGCCTCATCCGCGACATCGCCGAACAGACCAATCTGCTCGCCCTCAACGCCACCATCGAGGCGGCGCGGGCCGGCGAGATGGGCAAGGGCTTCGCGGTCGTCGCTGCCGAGGTGAAGTCTCTGGCCAACCAGACGTCGAAGGCGACCGAGGACATCTCGGCGCAGATCGGGTCGATCCAGGTGACGACCGGCGAGGCCGTCTCGGCGATCGGCGAGATCGCCCACATCATGGAAGAGGTCGACAGCTTCACCGCGGCGATCGCCGCCGCCGTCGAGGAACAGGGCGCCTCGACCGCCGAGATCGCCCGCAACGTGTCGCGCGCCGCCGACGGCACCAAGCTCGTCGCCGACAACATCTCCGGCGTCAACGAGGCGGTCGGCGAGACCTCGCGCGCCGCCGGTCAGGTGGCCGAAGCGACCGGACGCGTCGCCCACACCACCGACGATCTGAAGTCGATGGTCGACCGCTTCCTGTCCGACGTCGCCGCCGCCTGAGCCGCGACCACCGACGCACGAACGCAAAGAAGGGCCCGGCGCAAGACCGGGCCCTTCTTCGTATCGCTCGTCTCGATCAGCCGCGCGGATCGGGCATGCGGAACGGCGGCAGGCCGGCGATCTGGGCGTCGAAGGCGATCACCGAGCCGGCGGGGGCGAGCGAGGGACGGCCCTCGCTCTCGGCGCGGGTCATCGAGGTGACGAACAGGGTGCGAAGGCCGAGGCCGCCGAAACACGGCATGGTCGGGTGGTCGACCGGCAGGTCCCAATGTTCGAGCAGACGGCCGTCCGGGGCGAAACGGTTGATCTGGCCGGAGGTGACGCCGGCGCTCCAATAATGGCCGATCACGTCGCAACAGCCGCCGTCGGGCCGACCCGTCGCCTCGTCGAGCGTGGCGAAGCGGTCGCGATTGCTCATCTCGCCGGTCGCCGGGTCGAAGTCGAAGCGATCGATCCAGGGGCCGCGGCTGTCGGCGACGTACATGGTCGTGCCGGCGGCGTTCCAGGCGAGGCCGTTGACGACGCGCAGGCCGTCGAGCTTCTTCTCGACGGTTCCGTCGGCCGTGACGCGCCACAGACCGGAGATCGCCGGCCGTTCCGGGGTCTCGTCGAGCGAACCGACCCAGAAGGCGCCGTCGGGACCGACCTTGCCGTCGTTGAGCCGGGAGGTCGACGGACCGACGTCGATTTCGGCGAGCGTATCCCAGAGGCCGGCGTCGGGATCGAAGAACACCACCGACCGGGTCAGCGCCACCACCAGACGGCCGGCCGTGGTCAGGCCGAGCGCGGTCGGGCGTTCCGGCGCGGGACCCGGCCAGACGCGATGGGAGGAGCCTTCGTCGGAGACGTGGTGGATCTCGCCGGCGTCGATGTCGACGAAGAACAGGCGGTCGCGGCGATCGTCCCACAGCGCGCTCTCGCCGAGGCGGCAGGCGTGGTCGATCAGGCGGCGGGGGTCGGGGACGATGCGGATGACGTTCACAGCGAGCTCGCTCCTTGTTCGGCGGTCCCGACGACGCGGCGGAAGGTCGCGAAGAGTTCGCGACCGACGCCCCATTCGTTGGGCGTGAGATCGGCGGTCGCCGCCGGGCGTATCGCCCATTCGGCGCCTTCGATCAAGATCTGCAACGTTCCGGTGACGGCGTCGAGACGGATGACGTCGCCGTCACGGATCCGCGCGATCGGGCCGCCGTCGGCGGCTTCCGGCGTGAGATGGATCGCCGCCGGCACCTTGCCCGACGCGCCGGACATGCGGCCGTCGGTGACGAGGGCGACGCGATGGCCGCGATCCTGGAGCACGCCGAGCGGCGGGGTGAGCTTGTGCAGCTCCGGCATGCCGTCGGCGCGCGGACCCTGGAAACGGACGACGACGACGACGTCGCGGTCGAGTTCGCCGGCCTTGAACGCCTTCTGCACGTCCTCTTGAGACGCGAAGACGCGGGCCGGCGCCTCGATCACCCGATTCTCCGGCTTGACGGCGGAGGACTTGATCACGGCGCGGCCGAGGTTGCCGGTGAGAAGTTCGAGGCCGCCGGTCGCCTCGAAGGGCCGGGCGGCGGGACGGACCACGGTCTCGTCGCCGCTCGTCGCCGGGCTCGCGGCGAAGACGAGGCGGCCGGCGGCGTCGAGAGCGGGGACTTCGGTCTGGGCGGCGAGGCCGTCGCCGCAGACGGTCCGGGCGTCGGCGTGGAGCAGCCCCTCGGCGAGGAGTTCGCGGATGACGAAGGGGACGCCGCCGGCGGCGTGGAAGGCGTTGACGTCGGCCGAGCCGTTCGGATAGGCGCGCACCAGGAGCGGCGTGACGGCCGAGAGGTCGGCGAAGTCGTCCCAGGTCAGGGTGATGCCGGCGGCGCGGGCCATGGCGACGAGATGGAGGGTCAGATTGGTCGAGCCGCCGGTCGCCATCAGGCCGACGACACCGTCGACGAAGGCGCGTTCGTCGAGCACTTCGCCGATCGGCGTGAAGGCTCCGCCCTGCGGCCCGATCTCCAGCAGGCGGGCGACGGCGGCGCGGGTCAAGGCGTCGCGCAGCTCGGTGTCCGGCGGCACGAAGCTCGCGCCCGGGAGATGGAGCCCCATGAACTCCATCAGCATCTGATTGGTGTTGGCGGTGCCGTAGAAGGTGCAGGTGCCGGCGGCGTGGTAGCTCTTCGATTCCGCCTCGAGCAGATCCGCCTTCGTCGCCTTGCCCTCGGCGAAGAGTTGGCGGACGCGGTTCTTGTCGGCGTTCGACATCCCCGTCGGCATCGGGCCGGAGGGGACGAAGATCGTCGGCAGATGCGGGAAGGCGAGCGCGCCGATGACGAGGCCGGGCACGATCTTGTCGCAGATGCCGAGCATCAGCGCGCCGTCGAACATATGATGGGAGAGCGCCACGCCGGTCGCCATGGCGATGACGTCACGGGAGAACAGCGACAGCTCCATGCCCGGCTCGCCCTGGGTGACGCCGTCGCACATCGCCGGCACGCCGCCGGCGACCTGGGCGGTGGCGCCGAGCCGCTCGGCCTCGGCGCGGATCAACGCCGGATAGCGCTCGTAGGGCCGGTGGGCGGAGAGCATGTCGTTGTAGGCGGTGACGATGCCGAGGTTCGGCGTCGCGAGGCCGGCGAGCCGGCCCTTGGCCTCGGGCGCGCAGGCGGCGAAGCCGTGGGCGAGATTGGCGCAGCCGAGCCGAGCCCGGCTCGGGCCCTTTTCGATCTGCGCGGCCATGCGATCGAGGAAACGGACGCGGCCGTCGCGACTGCGGGCGCGGATGCGGTCGGTGATCTCGCCGACGCGGGCGTTCAGGGTCATGGCCTCTTCCTCACATCGACGCCTCGGGCGTCGTCATCGTGCCCACGACGCCTCAGGCGTCGTCTTCATGCCACGTGCGGCCGTCGCGCTCGATCAGGGCGATGGCGGCGGACGGGCCCCAGGTGCCGGCGCGATAGGCCTTGGGCGGTTCGCCGGACGCGGCCCAGGCGGTCAGGATCGGATCGACCCAGGTCCAGGCGGCCTCGACCTCGTCGCGGCGCATGAACAGGGTCTGATTGCCGCGCACCACGTCCATGATCAGCCGCTCGTAGGCGTCGGCGTGACGTTCGGCGAAGGTCTCGGCGAAGGTCATGTCGAGCGGCACGCGGATCAGCCGCATGCCGCCGGGACCGGGATCCTTGATCATCACGTGGAGTTTGACGCCCTCGTCGGGCTGCAGACGGATGACCAACTCGTTGCGATGGATCGGACCGGCGGCCTCGTCGAAGACCGAATGGGGGATCGGCCGGAAGCTCACCACGATCTCGGAGACGCGTTCGGCCATGCGCTTGCCGGAGCGCAGATAGAAGGGGGTGCCGGCCCAACGCCAATTCTCGATCTCGACCTTGAGCGCGACGAAGGTCTCGGTGGGGCTCGACGACCGGCCGAGCTCGTCGAGATAGCCGGCGACCGCGCCCTCGGCCGCCGCGCCCTTTTCGTATTGGCCGCGCACAGTGACGCGCCCTGCTTCGCTCGCGCCGATCGGCTTCAGCGACTTCAGCACCTTCAGCTTCTCGTCGCGCATCGCGTCGGCGTCGAGCGAGGCCGGCGGCTCCATCGCGACGAGGCAGAGCAGCTGGAGGATGTGGTTCTGGACCATGTCGCGCAGCGCGCCGGCGCCGTCGTAATAGCCGGCGCGGCCCTCGACGCCGAGGCTCTCGGCGACGGTGATCTGGACGTGATCGATGCGGGCGGCGTTCCACAACGGTTCGAAGAGGGCGTTGGCGAAGCGCAGCGCCATCAGGTTCTGCACCGTCTCCTTGCCGAGATAATGGTCGATGCGGAAGATCTGGGTCTCGGCGAAGACTTGGCCGACCGCCTCGTTGACCACCTGCGCCGAGGCGAGCGACTTGCCGATCGGCTTTTCGACGACGACGCGCGAGGCGGGCGTGACCAGACCGGCGCGATCGAGGCGCCGGCAGATCTCGCCGAAGAGGTCGGGGCCGGTGGCGAGATAATAGACGCGGACGCGGTCCGGCGCGTCCGCGAGCCGGGCTGCGAGGTCGCTCCAACCGGTGTCTCCGAGGGCGTCGACCGCGACATAGGCGAGACGGGCGACGAAACGCTCGATCACCTCGTCTTCCTGCTCGTGCTCGGGCACGTGGGCGAGGATCGCCTCACGGGCGAGATCCCGATAGGCGGCGTCGTCCATGTCGGCGCGCGCGACGCCGAAGATCCGCGTCTCCGCCGGGATCTGGCCGACGCGGTCGCGATGGTAGAGGCCCGGCAGGAGTTTGCGACGCACCAGATCGCCGGTGCCGCCGAAGGCGACGAAGTCGAACGGATCGACCGAGATCACGCGGCTGGCCATCGTCCACCTCCGAAGGGGCGCGAAGCGAAGCGGGATCGCGGCGGCCCGGCCTCGACCCCACGCGGGAATCTAGGGCGGATGATACGAAGGTCGAACCACACTGCAATGTCGGTTCCGCAATTTCTTTCATCATGTGACGGAAATGCACAAAAACGACGAGGGCGGCCCCAAGGCCGCCCTCGTCGTCGAAACCATCTGCGGCGACGAGCGCGTGGCCCGTCGTCCCCAGATCAGTGCAGCGCGCCGCGCGCGACTTCCTCGATGCGGCTGCGCACGAGGCCGATGTCGCAGAGCTGACGGTCGTCGAGCTCGGACAGCTCGCGCACCGCGCGGCGATAGTTGCGATAGCGCTCGACGGACGAGCGGATGTTCGAAGCGATGGTGGAGATCGACATTTCACTCAACGAGGGCGATGAGCCCCCTCTCCCTCTGATGCTCGCCCGGATCTTCCGGAGCCTCCCGAATTCGAGCGAGCTCTGTGTTCGGTGATGAAATATGCGTCTTTCTGCCCAAATTGAAGGCGGCCTTTCCCTCCCCTGCCATGCTTGAAGCGCATGACTCGAGAGGTGATGGTTCACATTCCCTCAACTTTTCCGACGGCGGTGAACCTTCGATTCACCGGCGCGCTTCGGGGGCTTTCGCGAAGTCGGCGCGATCTCGGCGAAAGATGGCGAGATCGCGGCGAAGCTTCGGCAGGCATGCGGCAAACGGGCAACTCGCCGCACTGTTGGTCGATCGTTCGACGAGGGTCTGCCCTGCGCTCAGCGCGCGGACGCGGTGGCCGGCGCCTGGACGCCGTCGTCGAGCGCGACCCAGCGGTTCTGATCTTCCTGCGACTGGCGCTTGACGAAGCGGTAGCCGGTCTTGACCCAGGCCAGAATGTCGTCGCGCATGTTGTCGAGGACGAAGTCGCCGTGGTCGGTCTTCACGGTGAGCACCGCGTGGCCGTCGCCGTGGCCATCGACGACGACCGTGACGAGCAGGGCCTGCCGCGGGAAGCCGCGATCGATCAGCATCTTGCGCTTCATGAGGACATAGTCCTCGCAATCGCCCTTGCCGTCGGTCGGGATGTCCCACCTGTCGACGACGCCCCAGTGCTCCTGATCCGTGACCGGCTCGATCGCCGTATTCACCGACCGGTTGACGTCGACGATCATGTTCCAGACGCGTCCGTCGAGACGGACGTCGCGCGCAGCGGTCCGGCCGGCCGCGCATTCGGAGGCGTTGCGACGACAATAGTCGACCCAGCCCCACACCGGACGCGCCTCACCGACCGGCACCGCCGTGGTGGTCTCCGGCAGGCGCGCCAACACGATGGCGTCGCGGGCTTCCGCAACCGTCGTCACGACGGTCGAAGCCACGAATGCGATCATTCCCCAGGTCTTTCTGTCGATCATGGCGAATGCAACTCCCCTTCCCAGTGAAGTCACCTTCGCACATTCGTTTTGACTTCAAGTCAAAGAACGTTCTCGTTTTTCTTATACGGAGTTCATTGAATCTTTATCTTCATGAATACATGATTTATACAATGTTTTGAATTTACATGAAGAGCGGAAAGACTCTGGTAACCGTAGCGGCGCATGGTGAGGCACGGCTCTCCTTGCGTCCTCCCGCGCCCTTCCCTTCCTCGAGGCGTTTCGCCATGGCCACCGCCTGCACCAACGGCATCGACACCGGCTTCGTCGATCTCGGCGCGACCAAAGTCGCGATCCTGGGCGTGGTCCAGGGGATCACCGAGCTGCTGCCGATCTCCTCGACGGCGCACATGCGGGTGGTGCCGACCCTGCTCGGCTGGCCGGATCCCGGCTCGGCCTTTTCGGCGGCGATGCAGCTCGCCGCGCTGGTCGCGGTGGTCACCTATTTCTGGCGCGACATCTGGCGGGTCGGGGCGGGGGCGACGCGGGCGATCCAGGAGGAGAACTATCACGCCTTCGAATTCCGCCTCGCCGTCGGCATCGTCGTGGCGACGATCCCGATCGTGATCGGCGGCGTGCTCCTGAAGAAGCAGCTCAACGCCTGCGGTTCACCCTTGCGCGAGCTCTGGGTGATCGGCGCGGCCTCGGTCGGCATGGCCGTTCTGTTGGCGCTCGCCGAACTGGTCTGCCGGCACAAGCGGTCGTTCGAGGACATTCGGCTGCGCGACGCGGTGGTGGTCGGCCTCGCCCAGGTCGGCGCGCTGATCCCGGGCGTGTCGCGCTCCGGCTCGACGCTGACGGCGGCGCTCTTCATGAATCTGAAGCGGGCCGACGCGGCGCGCTATTCCTTCCTGCTCGGCCTGCCGGCGATCACCGGCGCGGGGCTGAAGGAGCTCCTGGAGCTGAAGAAGGCCGGGCTCGACGCGGTCGGCTGGGAAACGCTCGGCATCGGCCTCGCCTCGGCGTCGCTCTCCGCCTTCGTGGCGATCTGGACCCTGATGAAGGTGATGGAGCGCTTCTCGGCCTGGCCCTTCGTGATCTACCGCTTCCTGATGGGCGCCTTCCTGCTGCTGATCGTCTGGCTCGGCGTGTTCGACCCGACGGTGTGACCCACGAACGAAAAGAGGCCGACGATCACCGCCGGCCTCTCGAAATTCGCATCGGCGCGCCTCGGGGGCTCAGCCCATCGACGGCCGCCAGCCGGTCGAACGGACGCGCAGCTTCGCCTGTTTGGAGAACTTCTTGGTGACCCGCTCGCGCTTCAGCCGCGACAGGTGGTCGATGAAGACGACGCCGTTCAGATGGTCGATCTCGTGCTGCAGGCAGGTGGCGAGCAGGCCGTCGGCCTCGACCACCTGCGCCTTGCCGTCGCGGTCGAGATATTCGACGCGGCAGCGGGCCGGGCGCTCGACGTCGTCGTAGTGCTCGGGCACCGACAGGCAGCCTTCCTGATAGGTGTTGGTCTCCTCCGAGGTCCAGACGACCTTCGGATCGACCAGGAACATCGGCGCCTTCGGTTCGCCCTCGCGCGAGAGGTCGATCGTCACGATGCGCTTGGGGATGCCGACCTGGATCGCGGCGAGCCCGATGCCGGGCGCGTCGTACATGGTCTCCAGCATGTCGTCGAGGATCTTGCGGACCGCGTCGTCGACGCGCTCCACCGGCTCGGAGACGAGCTTCAGGCGGGGATCGGGCAGGGTGATGATGTCGAGTATGGCCATGGCCGTCAGATAGGTGAGCCGTCCGCCTCGGTCAATCGGCATCGTCGGCAAACGGCGGAGAAGCGGGTTTCATGTGAGAACAAAACATGATCTCTTAAGAGAATCGTGGCAGGGTCGGCGCATGCAGGACGTTCTCTTCAGCCTCGGCGGCGTCGCCGTCTCCCCCGTCCATCTCGTCTTCGCCGGCGGCGGCTTCGCCTTCGGCCTCCTCGCCGCCGGGGTCTTCGGCGGCGCGCGGGCGCGCGAACGGATCGCGGCGGAGACGCTCGCCGCCGATCAGGCGGCCGAGGTCGAACGCCGGCTCGGCGAGATCGGCCGGCTGCAGGCGGAGATGACCGGGCGGATGCAGACCATGGCCGAGGTGTTCGGCTCGCGGCAGGCCGATCTCGCCCGCGGCCTCGGCGAACGGCTCGACGGGCTCGGGCAGCGGATCGGCGGCACGCTCGCCGATCAGACGCGGGCGACGCATGCGAGCCTCACCTCGCTCGCCGAACGACTGGCGGTGATCGATCGGGCGCAGCGCGGCATCGCCGATCTCTCCGGCGAGATGCTGGAACTGAAGTCGATCCTCGCGAACAAGCAGGCGCGCGGCGCCTTCGGCCAGGGGCGGATGGAGGCGATCGTCGCCGACGCGCTGCCGGCGGGGGCCTACGCCTTCCAGGCGACGCTGACGACCGGGGTTCGGCCGGATTGTCTCGTCCGGCTGCCGGGGGCGGCGTCGAGCCTCGCCATCGACGCCAAGTTCCCGCTGGAGGCGTGGTCGGCGGCGCGCGAGGCGGAGACGCCGGAGGCGCGGGAGAAGGCGTTGCAGGGGCTTCGCCGCGACGTGATCCGCCACGTCGCCGACGTGCGCGACAAATATCTGGTGCCGGGCGAGACGCATGACGTCGCCTTCCTGTTCGTGCCGTCGGAGGCGATCTTCGCCGATCTGCATGAGCATTGCGCCGACGTGGTGCAGCGGGCGCATCGAGCCCGCGTCGTCATCGTGTCGCCGTCGCTGCTGCTGCTCGCCATCCAACTGGTGCAGTCGATCGGCCGGGATCAGGCGATCCGCAGTCAGGCGCACGTCATCCGGCGCGAGGTCGGGCACCTCGCCGACGACGTGGCGCGGCTCGGCGAGCGGGTGGCGAAACTGACCGCGCATTTCGGCCAAGCGGCGCGGGATCTGGACCAGATCGCGCTTTCGGCCGACAAGGTGGTTCGGCGCACGGCGCGGATCGAGGCGCTCGACCTCGAGCCGGAGCCGAGCGCCGCGCCCCGCCTCGCCGGGGAATGAGCCACCGGAGAGCGCGCCCGATGTCGATCCTCGTCACCATCGAACACTGGAACCCGGATCTGTGGCTGGAGCGCTTCCGCCGCCTCGCCCCCGATCTCGACATTCTCGACGCGCGCGAGCCGTTCGATCCGCGCGCCATTCGCTTCGCCACGGTGTGGAAGCCGAAGCCGGGCCTCTTGGCGGCGCTGCCCAACCTCGAGGCGGTGTTCAATCTCGGCGCGGGGGTCGACGCGCTCGTCGCCGACCCGAGCCTGCCCAACGTCCCGATCATCCGGATCGTCGATCCGGACCTGACGGCGCGGATGACCGAATGGGTGGCGATGAACGTCCTGACGCTGCATCGGCGCGCCGGCGAGCTTCGCGCCCAACAGGCGCGCGCCGAATGGCGAGGCCTGCCGCAGCCGGCGGCGCGGGCGGTGACGGTCGGAATCATGGGGCTCGGCGTGCTCGGCCGCGACGCGGGCGATGTGCTCGGCCGGCTCGGCTTCTCGCTCGTCGGCTGGAGCCGGACGAAGCAGACGGTCGAGGGCATGGAGACCTTCGCGGGATCGAGCGAACTCGACGCCTTCCTCGGGCGCACCGACATCCTGGTCGTGCTGCTGCCGGCGACGCCGGAGACCAGGGGCATCCTGAACCGCGATCTCTTCGCCAAGCTGCGCGGCGCGGCGCATGTCGGCGGTCCGGCGCTGATCAACGCCGGCCGCGGCGCGCTGCAGGTCGAGGCCGACATTCTCGCGGCGCTCGACGCGGGCGAGCTGGCGCACGCCGTGCTCGACGTGTTCGAGGTCGAGCCCTTGGCGAAGACTTCGGCGCTCTGGGCGCACCCGAAAGTGACGATCACGCCGCATTGCGCCGCCGATTCCGACGCCGACGCGCTCGGCGAACGGATCCTCGCCGGCATCCGCGATCTGATCGCCGGTCGGCCGCTCGATCCGGCGGCTTTGGTCGATCGCCGACGGGGGTATTGATCAGAGGACCCGCCGCACCGCCCGGAGCGGCGATCCGGCCGCTTCGATCCGAGCGAGGCCGCTCGCCAGATCTTCGACGATCACCGTCATGGTGTGGCCGGTCGCGTGAACGAAGCTCGCGCGATCGCGGACCATGCCGACGTGGCCGGGCCAGAACAGGAGGTCGCCGCGCCGCCAGAGGCTCGGGTCGAGGCTGACCGGCTCTCCGAGCGAAGCCTCCTGCAGATCGGCGTCGCGCGGACAGGGAATTCCGCAGGCGAAGAGCGCGGTCTGGACGAGGCCGGAACAGTCGATGCCGAGGCTCGAACGGCCGCCCCAGAGATAGGGAATGCCGAGATAGCGCTCGGCGACGGCGACCGGGTCGCTCGCCCGCGTCGCGATCGGCTCGAGATGGCTCGCGACGATCGCGCCGCCCTCCGCCGTCACGCAGAAGCGGCGGCCGTTCTCGGCCTCGCGCTCGGCGATCACCCGGACCGGCGACAGGTAGGAGAGCCGCTCCGTCGGCGGCTCCTTGATCGAGAGCGCCGGGTAGACGAAGGTCGCCAGCGTCGCGACGCGGTGGGTCGCCGGCTGCGCCTCGCCCTTGAGGATGGCGTGGGCCGGCATCCAACCGACGTAACCGTCGCGGTCGAGCTGGACCCAGCTCCACCCTTCGTCGTCCTCGTCGTAGACACGGATGGTCTCGCCGAAGAGCGCCTCGGTGTCGAGGCCGGCGTCGGCGCGCGGCTTCTTGCGCAACGGCGCGACCGCGTCGATCACGCGGGCGGCGACCGGCTCGACATAGCGCTCGGCGGGGACGACGCCCTTCAGATGGGCGGCGGCGAGATCCGGACGGGCCGGGGTCAGACGCGGATCGAAGGGGTCCATGCGCACCTCACAGACCGAGCAGACGGTCGAAGACGGATTCGATCAGGAGGCCGAGCAGGAAGTCGGCGAGCGTCCAGCCGATCGCCTGGCCCCAGGGGCGTTCGCCGGCGACGACGGCGATGCGCCAGCCGCAATAGAGCGAAAAGCCGAGGGCGGCGAGCGTCGCCGGGCCGAGGGCGGAGATCGGCATCAGGCCGATGAGCCAGACCACGACCACCGCGACATACGGCAACGAGGCCGGCACGGCCGACCAGTTGCGGGCGACCATCCAGGGAATGTAGACGCGGCCGAGGCCGAGCGGCCGGCCGAGCAGCGCCAACAGGAGGGGAAAGGCGAGCCAACCGAGCACGTAGTTGACGACCCCGGCGAGGATCACCAATCCGGCCGAGGTTTCGTGCGGCGTGCCGACCGCCTCGTTGAGCCGCAGGTCGGCGAGGAGCGACAGGGCGATCGCCGGAGCGAGCCAGAGCATCACCCGGAACGACGACCAGAAGCCGTCGAGGCTCACGTCCATCGCCGCTAGGCCGCGACGATCGCCGCCGAGGAGGCGGAGCGATCCGACCAGCGCGGCGACGGCGGAAGCGCTCATCGGGCGGCGCTCCCGAACCAACGCTCGAGGAAGGCGACGTAGACGCGGGTCAGCGTCTCGAGGTCGGCGACCGGCACGCGCTCGTCGACCTGATGCATGGTCTGGCCGACGAGGCCGAATTCGACCACCGGGCAGTAGTCCTTGACGAAGCGGGCGTCGGAGGTGCCGCCGTTGGTGGAGAGGCCGGGCCGGCGGCCGACGACCGCCTCGACGGCGTCGGAGAGCGTGCCGATCAGCGCGTCGTCGCGGGTGAGGAAGCTGTCGGAGGACGGGCTCTCGAGATCGAGCGTCCAGTCGACGTCGTTGCGGGCGGCCTCGCGCAGACGCCGGCGGAGCTCTTCGTCGAGCGTCTCGCGGCTCCACGCGTCGTTGAAGCGGATGTTGAAGCGGGCCCGGGCCTCCCGCGGGATGATGTTCCACGAGGGATTGCCGACGTCGAGGGAGACGAGCTCCAGGTTCGACGGTTGGAAGCGGTCGTTGCCGACGTCGAGCGGGCTCGCGACGAGGGCGTTCGCCAGCCGCATGATCTTCGGGATCGGATTGTCGGCGAGATGGGGATAGGCGACGTGGCCCTGACGGCCGGTCACCGTCACCGTGCCGGAGAGCGAGCCGCGGCGGCCGACCTTGATGGCGTCGCCGATCGCCTCCGGATTGGTCGGCTCGCCGACGATCGCCGCATCGAAACGATGGCCGCGCTCGTCGGCCCATTTCAGCAGCTTCACCGTGCCGTTGATCGAGGGGCCCTCCTCGTCGCCGGTGATCAGCAGCGACACCGAGCCGGGAAGCTCGACGCCGCGCGCGGCGAGACGGCCGAGGGCGGCGAGGAAGGCGGCGATGCCGCCCTTCATGTCGACCGCGCCGCGGCCGAAGAGGACGCCGTCCTCGATCGTTCCAGCGAAGGGATCGTGCCGCCAGCGGGCGACGTCGCCGGGCGGCACCACGTCGGTGTGGCCGGCGAAGACGAAATGCGGGCCGCCCGCGCCGCGCCGGGCGAAGAGGTTCTCGATGTCGGGCGTGCCGTCCTCGACGAAGACCGGGCGATCGACGGCGAAGCCGAGCGCCGCCGCGATCTCGGCGACGAGGTCGATGGCGCCGCCTTCCGCCGGCGTCACCGACGGGCAGAGGAGCAGGGCGCGGGCGATGGCGACGGGATCGTCGAGGTGGGGAAGCGAGGTCATGTTCCGCGATGTAACGGTCGGGTGGGGCCGGGGTCAACGGCGCTGATCGACCGCTTCCGATCCGGCGTCGACCTTGCGCGAGCGCGGCGCGGCAGTGAAGCCGCCGAACCCTACGGGGACCTCGGTCTCAACGGCGGGGCGGCGATCCCCCCGCGCCGAGGTCGCGACCGGGCAGGACGCCGAGTTCGACGACCGCCCAGGCGAGCGCCAGGGCGACGCCGGCCCAGGCGTAGACGTGGGTCGACGTCCAATGGGCGGCGACGACGCCGGGCAGGAGCCAGAGGAGGATGCGCCCGCCGGGCTCGCCGCGATCGTGCAGCCGCCGAACGCAGGCGGCGGCGGCGATCCAGATCATGGCGAGCCACCACGCCGCGACGCCGGCCCAGACCAGGGCGAGGCTTCCCGGCGATCGGCCGAGATGCGTCGCCAGCGCGACGACGCGCGCTTCATCGACGAAGGCGTCCTGGACGAGCCCCATCGCCGCGACGATCGCGGCGCGGGTCCACCAGCGCTGACGGTCGAGCCGTCCGGAGAAGCCGAAGAAACGGGCGAGGAGGCGTCGCATCGAACGTTCTCCTCGGCGTCTGCGTCGGCTCAGTCGCGCAGCAGGTCGTTGATGCCGGTCTTCGACCGGGTCTGGGCGTCGACCGTCTTGACGATGACGGCGCAGTAGGTCGAGGGCCCCTGCGCGCCGTCGGGCAGCGGCTTGCCGGGCAGGTTGCCGGAGACGACCACCGAATAGGGCGGCACGTAGCCGACGTGGACCTCGCCGGTCATGCGGTTCACGACCTTGGTCGAGGCGCCGATGAAGACGCCCATCGAGATGACCGAGCCCTGGCCGACGATCACGCCTTCGACCACTTCCGAGCGCGCGCCGATGAAGCAGTCGTCCTCGATGATGGTCGGACCGGCCTGGAGCGGCTCCAAGACGCCGCCGATGCCGACGCCGCCGGACAGATGCACGTTCTTGCCGATCTGGGCGCAGGAGCCGACCGTCGCCCAGGTGTCGACCATGGTGCCGGTATCGACATAGGCGCCGAGGTTGACGAAGGAAGGCATCAGCACCACCGACGGCGCGATGTAGGCGGAGCGGCGGACGACGCAGTTGGGCACGGCGCGGAAGCCGGCGTTCTCGAAGTCGAGGGCGCGCCAGCCGTCGAACTTGGACGGCACCTTGTCCCACCAGGTCGAATCGCCCGGGCCGCCCTTGATGACGCTCATCGCGTTGAGACGGAAGGACAGCAGCACCGCCTTCTTCAGCCACTGGTTCACCACCCAGGTCCCGTCCTTCTTCTCGGCGACGCGGGCGCGGCCCTTGTCGAGGAGATCGAGGGCGGTCTCGACGGCTTCGCGCACGGCGCCCTTGGTCGAGACGTCGATCTCGGCGCGACGCTCGAAGGCGTCGTCGATGGTCTTCTCGAGGGCGGCGAGGATGGCGGGGGTCGGCTGCATCGGGCGGGTTCCGTCCGTTCTGGCGATCGAGGCGATCGGGGGCGTGGGGGAGAGGGCGACCATACCGGCGACGCTCCGGCTGTCAATCGCGGCGGATGTCGCGGGGGGCGCGCGCGGGCCGGCTTCAGGGCGCGACCCGCTCCAGGAAGCGGGCGAGGTCGTCGGTGACCCAGTGGACGTGCGACGCGTCGCGGCCGTCGAATTCCCAGGTCTCGCGCACCACCTCCTCGACGCCGCGCGGCGCCACCAGCACGGTGGCCATGCCGAGCGCGTCGGGCGCCTCGAGATTGCGGGCGAGATCCTCGAACATCACCGCACGGGTCGGATCGATCGCCTTCTCGCGCAGAAACTTCTCGTAGGTCTCGCGATGCGGCTTGGGCAGCAGGTCGGCGGCGACGATGTCGAAGACGTCCTCGAAGTGATGCGTCACGCCGAGCCGATCGGCGACGGCCTCGGCGTGCTTCTTCGTGCCGTTGGTCATGATGAAGCGGCGGCCGGGCAGACGCGCGATCGCCGCGCCGAGGCGCGGATCCGGCGCGACCACCGAATGGTCGATGTCGTGGACGTATTCGAGGAAGCCGTCGGGCGAAATGCCGTGCTCGACCATCAGGCCGCGCAGCGTCGTGCCGTACCGGCGATACCAGTCCTTCTGGAGGCGATGGGCCTCCTCCGGCGGCGCGCCGACGAGCTTCACGACATAGTCGCGGATGCGCACGTCGACTTGGGCGAAGAGATTGGTCGCCGCCGGATAGAGCGTGTTGTCGAGGTCGAAGATCCAGGTCTCGACCTCAGCGAAACGGGCGATCAGCGCCGCCTCGTCGAGGCCGCCGCCGCGCGTGCGGTTCGGGCCGGCGATCACGGCGTGATCAGCGTGCCGGCGCCGTGCTCGGTGAAGAGCTCGAGCAGGACGGCGTGGGGCACCTTGCCGTTGAGGATGACCGCCGCCTCGACGCCGCGGTCGAGCGCCTCGAAACAGGTCTCGACCTTGGGGATCATGCCGCCGGAGATCACGCCCTCGTCGATCAGGCGCTGGGCCTCGGCGCGCGACAGTTCCTTGATCAACTGCTTGTTGGCGTCGAGGACGCCGGGCACGTCGGTCAGGAACAGGACGCGGGTCGCCTTGGTGGCGCCGGCGATGGCGCCGGCGAAGGTGTCGGCGTTGACGTTGTAGGTCTCGCCGTCCTCGCCCGGGCAGACGGGGGCGAGAACCGGGATGATCTCCGACTTCTTCAGCACCTCGAGCACCTCGGTGCGAACCTCCTTCGGCTCGCCGACGAAGCCGAGGTCGACCACCTTCTCGATGTTCGAATCCGGATCGACCACGGTGCGCTTCAGCCGCTCGACGGTGACCATGTTGCCGTCCTTGCCGGTGAGGCCGATGGCGCGGCCGCCGGCCTCCTGGATGGTCTGGACGATCTCCTTGTTGATCGAGCCGGCCAGCACCATCTCGACGATCTCGACCGTCTTCTTGTCGGTGATGCGCATGCCGGCGGCGAACTCCGACTTGATGTCGAGCTTGGCCAACATGGCGTTGATCTGCGGGCCGCCGCCGTGGACGACGATCGGGTTGAGGCCGGCGAGCTTGAGGAGCGTGATGTCCTCGGCGAAGGCCTTGCCGAGCGCCGCATCGCCCATGGCGTGGCCACCGAACTTCACGACGATGGTCTTGTCGTCGTAGCGCAGCATGTAGGGCAGCGCCTTGGAGAGCATCTCGGCTTCGGCGACCATCTCGGATTCCGGCTTCGGCGTGGTGGGCATGGCGCTCTCCAGAGGGATCAGACGGCGAAGAAGGCGATTTCGGCGCGCAACTCGTCCATGCCCCAGCCCTTCTCGGACGAGGTGACGAGGACGACCGGGTGGGCGGCGGGGCGCTTGCGGATCGCCTCGAGCGTCTCGGCGATGCGCACGGCGACGGGCTTGCCGGTCGCCTCGCGGGCGATCTTGTCGGCCTTGGTGAGGACGATCTGATAGGAGACCGCCGCCTTGTCGAGCAGGTCGAGCACATCCGTGTCGACCTTCTTCAGGCCGTGGCGGCTGTCGATCAGCACATAGACGCGACGCAGGTTCGGCCGGCCGCGCAGATAGTCGAAGACCAGACGGGTCCAATCCTCGACCTGGCTCTTCGGCGCCTGGGCGAAGCCGTAGCCGGGCATGTCGACGATGGAGAGCCCCATGTCGACCGCCTCGCGCGGCGCGCCGGAGGTCAGCCGCTCGGTCTTCTTCGAGCGCTCGTTCAGGACCGCCGGAACGAAGTAGTTCAGTTCCTGGGTGCGGCCGGGCGTGTTGGAGGTGCGGGCGAGGCCCTGCTGGCCGACGATCGCGTTGATCAGGCTCGACTTGCCGACGTTGGAGCGGCCAGCGAAGGCGATCTCGGCGCCGTCGACGGGCGGCAGGTCGGCGAGATCGACCGCGCCGCGCGCGAAGGCCCAGGGACGGGCGAAGAGGAGGCGGGCCTTTTCGGCCGCCTCCTCTTCGCGGGCGTCGATGTCGAAGCCTGTCGGCTCGGTCATGGGTTCGCCTTCCGCGGCCTCAGCCGGCCGCCTTGGGCTTGCCGCCGAACATGCCCTTGATGTTGTCCCACAGTTCGATCTTCACGCCGTTGCGGTGCATGATGTGCGACTGCTGAGCGATCGACAGGAGGTTGTTCCAGGTCCAGTAGATCACCAGACCGGCCGGCATGTTGGCGAGCATGAAGGTGAACAGCACCGGCATCCAGTCGAACATCATCTTCTGGGTCGGATCCGGCGGCGGCGGGTTGAGCTTCATCTGGACGAACATCGTCACGCCCATGATCAGTGGCCAGATGCCGAGCATGAGGAGATGCGGCGGCTCCCACGGGATCAGGCCGAACAGCGTGAACAGCGAGGTCGGATCGGGCGCCGAGAGGTCGTGGATCCAGCCGTAGAACGGCGCCTGACGCATCTCGATTGTTACGAAGATCACCTTGTAGAGCGAGAAGAACACCGGGATCTGCAGCAGGATCGGCAGACAGCCGGCCAGCGGATTGATCTTTTCGCGACGATAGAGGTCCATCAGGTGCTGCTGCTGGACGGCGCGGTCGTCCTTGTAGCGCTCCTGAATCTCCTTCATCTCCGGCTGGACCTTCTTCATCTTGCTCATCGAGTCGTAAGACTTGTTGGCGAGCGGATAGAAGAGGCCCTTGAGCAACACCGTCACGATCAGGATGGCGATGCCGAAGTTGCCGACGAGATGGTTGAGCCAGCTGATCAGGAGGAACAGCGGCTTGGTCAGGAAGTAGAACCAGCCCCAGTCGATCAGTCGATCGAAGCGGGCGATGTCGAGGGCCTTGGCGTAGCCGTCGACGACGCCGACCTCCTTGGCGCCGGCGAAGAAGCGGGTCTCGGAGGAGACCTCGGCGCCGGCGGCGAGCGGCAGGCCGTCGGCCAGCATGAAGGTGCGGTAGACGTCGGGCTGACCGGCGGCGGCGGGGCTGGCGGCGAAGCGCGGCTGCACCGAGACGGTCTTGTCGGGGATCAGGGCGGCGGCCCAGTATTTGTCGACGAAGCCGATCCAGCCGCCGGCGACCTTGCTCGGCTCGATCTTCTGCTTGTCCTTCAGATCCTTGTACTTGACCTCCTGGAGACCGTCGTCGCCGAAGACGCCGATCGCGCCCTCGTGGAGGATGTAGTAGCCGGACGTGGTCGGAGTGCCGAAGCGCGACAGCGCCGAATAGGGATAGAGCGTCGTCGCCTTGGCGGAGACGTTCTTCACCTTG
The DNA here is from genome assembly GCA_021286855.1 of Hyphomicrobiales bacterium. Classification (GTDB taxonomy): domain Bacteria; phylum Pseudomonadota; class Alphaproteobacteria; order Rhizobiales; family Ancalomicrobiaceae; genus Pinisolibacter. Next base: position 62,936 of record JAJTBO010000006.1, read on the forward strand.
TCGGTGACGGTGAACATGTAGTGGTCGTCGACGGCGACGGTGCGCTCGAAGACGACGCCCTCGCCGTTGTCCCACTCGAGCACGACCGGATGGGTCGGCGTCAGGGCGCCGTCGCCCTTCTGCGTCCAACGGGTGTCGGGACCGGGCACCTTCACCGGCGCGCCGGCGTCGGCGAGGAAGCCGAAATCGGCGAAATAGGCGTTCTCCGCGCCGGCCGGGGCGAGGAGGACGATCTCCGGGCTCTTCGGATCGATCGTCTCGCGATACTTGCGGAAGGAGACGTCGTCGAGGCGGGCGCCGACGAGGTCGATCGAACCGTCGAGGGTCGGGGTCGAGATCTTGACGCGCGGATGCTGGGCGAGCGCCTGATCGCGGGTCAGACCGGAGCCGATCACGCCGTTGCCGAGGGCGCCGGCGTTCGGCGTCGGGGCGGCGGGCACGGCGCCGGCGGAAGCGGCGGGCGCGGCGGCGGGGACGCCCGCGGCCGGCGGCGTCACCTGTTGGGCGACTTCGGCGGCGCGACGCTGGCGTTCGGCCTCCATCCGCGGACCGGCGACGAAATACTGCCAACCGAGCAACACGAGGATCGAGAGCGCGATCGCGACGATGTAGTTCTTGTTCCCGATCATCCGGCCGTCCCAGGGGTTTTGTCTCGGTGGCCTTCGTTCGCGTGGCGGTCTTGAGACCGGCGCGGCGCGCCTTCCGACTTTTCGATCTTGGCGAGGGTCTTGTGCGCCTGCGCGAAGGCGCCGAGGAGATCGGCGCGCAGGGTCGCGAAGGAGAGATCGAGGCTCTCTCGGCGGCCGATCAGCACGTGATCGCGGCCGGGCCGGGCGACGCGCTCCGCCTCGAGGCGGAGCGCCTCCTTGAGGCGGCGGCGGACGCGATTGCGCACCACCGCGTTGCCGACCTTCTTGGTCACGGTGAAGCCGCAACGCGGCTCCGCCTCGGCGTCGTCGACCACGGCCGACTGCAAAACGAAGCCACGCCGAGCCGACCGCGCCCCACGGGCGACGGCCTGAAACTCGGCGCGTTTCTTCAGTCTGCGCATCGCGTCCACGTCCTCCGGCGCGGGGCCTTCAGCCGGGGCGGAGCCCCGACGGGACGGTCGCTCGACCCGATCAGGCCGAGAGGCGCTTGCGGCCGCGGGCGCGACGACGGTTGATCGCCAGACGGCCGCCGACGGTGGCCATACGGGCGCGGAAACCGTGACGGCGCTTCCGCACGATCTTGGAGGGCTGGTAGGTGCGCTTCATGGGTCGTCGCCGCTCTCACGAGCGGCCCCCTTGGTCTCGAGTGGTCTCACCCGCGAACGGCGGGATCGTATGACGGTTGGGACGGTCCACCCACCTCTTCGTCCCCGCGGAGCGGCGGCGAACACGCGATCGTCGATCGTTCGCGTGGGTGGCGGACGCGCGTCGCTACGCGGCCCGAAGGGACGTGGATCCCGGTCGAGGGGGCTTATAGGCAGCCGAGGCCGACCCTGTCAACGCGCGGCGCGCGGCGAGGAGCGATTTCCCGGCTTTTCGCCGGCGCGGGGCGCGGTATAGACTGCGTCTCTTCACGAGGATCGAGCCCGGCATGACGCGAGCGGCCGACGAGCAGACGACGGAACGCGCCGGAGCGCGGCCGCGCCAGGGGCTGCGGCTGTCGACGAAGCTCGTCGCGCTCACCGCGCTGTTCGTGATCGTCGCGGAAATCCTGGTCTTCGTCCCCTCGATCGCGCATTTCCGGATCAACCGCCTCTCGGAGGCATTGGTGCGGGCCGATCTGGTGGTGACGACGCTCTCCGGCGCGCCCGACCCCGACCGCCGCCTACAGGACCGGCTGCTCGACGAGATGAACGCCTCGGTGATCTCGGTCCGTCAGGGCAACATGCGCCGGCTCGTCGCCGTCGCCGAGACGCCGCCGAGCCGGGTCGACCGGACCGTCGACCTCGAGCAGCCGGACGCCTGGCGCTGGTCGATGGCGGCGCTCGCCATGTTGTTCGACGCCGACGAGGAGAACATCCGGGTGGTCGGCCCATCGCGGGTCGGCGTCGGCCAGCTCGACCTCGTCGTCTCGTCCGTGCCGATCCGGGCGGCGACCGTCCGGTTCGCGACCAATCTCGCGATGGTTTCGGCCGGTCTCCTGGCGCTCGTCGCCGTCACCGTGTTCTTCGTGCTGCGCCACATGTTCGTCGCGCCGCTCGCGCGACTGACCCAGGCGATGGCCCGTTTCGCCGAGGACCCGGAGGATCCCGAGCGGATCATCCGGCCGCGCCCGCGCCACGACGAGATCGGCGACGCCGAACGACGTCTCGCCGACCTGCAGACGCAGGTCGCCGACTCGCTCGCCCAGAAACGGCATCTCGCCGACCTCGGCGTCGCCGTCTCCAAGATCAACCACGACCTCAGGAACATGCTGGCGGCGGCGCAGCTGGTCACCGACCGGCTGTCGACGGCGCCCGACGGCACCGTGCAGCGCTTCGTGCCGAAGCTGGTCGCAACCCTCGACCGGGCGATCGGCTATTCGCGCGCCGTGCTCGACTACGGCAAGGCCGGCGAAGCGCCGCCGGCGCGCCGGCTGATCGCGGCGCGGCGTCTCGTCGAGGACGTCGGCGAGATGCTCGGCCTGTCGCGGCGGGACGGCGACGACGACGCGCCGGGCGAGATCGCCTTCGTGGTCGACGTCGACAAGGGGCTGGAGATCGACGCCGACCCCGATCAGCTCTTCCGGGTGCTGCTCAATCTGGTGCGCAACGCGCGGCAGGCGCTCGACGCCGACGCCGATCCGGCGCTGGTCCGGCGCATCACCGTCGCCGGACGGCGACAGGGGACGGTGGTGACGCTGAGCGTCGTCGACACCGGCCCGGGCGTGCCGCAACGGGCGCGGGAGAACCTGTTCCGGCCGTTCCAGGGCGGCGTCCGGGCCGGCGGCACCGGGCTCGGCCTCGCCATCTGCGCGGAGTTGGTCAGGGCGCACGGCGGCACGATCGAGCTCGCCGGCGACGGTCCCGGCGCGACCTTCGCGATCACCATCGCCGATCGGGTGATCGACCTGGGCAGCGTCGAACGCAAACGCCGATCGACCAGTTGAGAGGGGCGTCCGGTCCTCGCGACGCCGCCGACGGGGACCTGCGCGGCGAAACGACCGACGCGGGATGCGCTCATGCCCTCTGTGACGGCGCAATTTCGTGTGTTATCGAACGACTTTCACCAACGACCCCACGGACGCCATGGCCCGGCATCGAAGAGACGACGAGACGATCCTGCGCATCGCTCAAATGCGTTACGATCAACGCCTGCCTCAGAACGAGATCGCCCGCGCCCTGGACATCTCCGAATCGACGGTCAGCCGCGCGCTGAAGGCGGCGATGGATCTCGGCTTCGTCGAAATCCAGATCTCGCCGACGGGCCTGCGCGACTTCGCGCTGGAGCGACGGCTGTCGGCGGCCTACGGCATCGACCTCGCCGTCGTGGTGCAGCCGCGCTCGGGCGGCGCGCAGACCGCCGACGTGCTCGGACGCGCCGTCGCGCGGATCGTCGAGGAACGCGCCCAGGCCGGCGCCGTGATCGGCGTCTCCGACGGCGACACGGTGGCGGCGGTGGCGGCGGCGGTCCGGCGGGCGCGCTCGACCGACGTCGACGTGGTCTCGTTGATCGGCGGCGTCGGCGCGCCGCAGATCCCCTCGCATTCGAGCGAAGTGTGCCGCACGCTGGCGAACGGACTCGGCGGCCGCGCCTGGCAGCTGCCGGTGCCGGCGATCGTCGACGGGGCGGAGGCGGCGGCGCATCTGCGCGCGACCTCGACCGTCGGGGCGGTGTTCGATCTGATGGGCCGGGCCAATCTGGCGCTGGTCGGCATCGGCGCGATCGATCCGCTCGCCTCGGTGTTCCGCCACGGCGTCATTCCCGCCGCCGAGATCGAGGCGATCGCCAAGGCCGGCGCGGTCGGGACGATCTGCGGCTGGTTCTACGGCGCGCGCGGCGAACTGGTCTCGACCGAATTCGACGACCGCACGCTGTCGGTGCCGCCGCGGGTGTTGCAGCGCGTGCCGCTCAGGCTCGGCGTCGTCATGCACGCCGCCAAGGCGACGGCGGTGAAGGCGGCGCTGGTCGGCGGCTGGATCAACGCGGTGGCGCTCGATTCGCAGACGGCGGAAGAGCTGTTGCGGCTGCGCTGAGGCGCGGCGTCGGATCGCGCATCAAAAGACGCGGTTCGGTGAAGGGGGCGAGGCGTTCGACGAAGTCGAGCGCGGTCAAGGCCGGCGCGCCGCGAAAGAGCTGGGCGTCGGGCACGTCCATCCACAGCCGATCGGCCCAACTCCAGATCTCGTGCGGCGTGTCGCCGACGCCGTCGCCGTCGCGATCGAAGCCGGTGAAGGCGTCCCAGGCGTTCGACCGCCAACGGGCGGAGAGCGCCGTGCCGCCGCCGCGCACGACGACGTCGGCGTGATTGCCGGAAAAGACGTTGTCTTCGAAACGGTTGCCGGGCAGCTCGGAGTGGAAGGTGACGGCGACGCCGTCGAAGGCGAAGCGGTTGGCGGTGAAGACGTTCTCGCTCTCCTCCTGCTTCGGCGAGGCGTCGAGGTAGACGCCCTGGGCGGAGGCGAAGAGGTCGTTGTCCGAAATACGATTGTCGCTCGATTCCTTCAGCACCAGGGCCTGACCGGCGACGTCGCGGCCGGCGCGGATCACGTTGCGGTCGATCCGGTTGTCGTCGGACCAGATCAGGATGACGCCGACGGCGTCGTCGAGGAGACGGTTGCCGGCGATCTCGTTGCCGTTCGAATAGAGCAGCAGGACGCCGTAGCGGCTGTCGCGGACTGTGTTGCCGATCAGCCGATTGCCCTTGGCCTCCAGCGAGAAGCCGTCACGGACGTCCGAGATCTCGTTGCCTTCGTAGAGGCCGCCGGAGGAGTACCAGATGCGGATCGCGTCGCCGCGTTGCTGTTCCGGCAGGGTCTGGGAGGCGATGCGATTGTTGCGGACGATCGGCGCCGCCGCCTGGCGCACGTCGACGCCGTAGAGGCAATCGGCGATGGTCGAGCCTTCGACCCGCGCGCGGGCGCCGAGGAGGCGGACGCCGGCGTCGACGGTGTCGGCGCGATCGCCGGAGCGGCGGATCATCAGATCGAGAAGGGCGACGTCGTCGGCCTCGATGGTGAGGACGGTGCCCTGACGGCGGCCGTCGACGACGACGCCGTCGCGGCCGCGCAGCGTCATCGGCCGATCGATCCGAGCGGGGCCGACGTACCAGCCGGGCGCGAGATCGAGCACGCCGCCGGAGGGAGTGGTGTCGATCAGCTGTTGCAGGCGGATGGGCGTGAGGGGGGCGGCGGCGACGGGCGAGAGCACGGCGACGAGGACGGCGGCGAGCATCGCCGCGATCCTACCCCACCTCGCCTTCGTCGCCTGTCGCACGTCACCCTCCTCACGAGTTCACCGGTTCGAACCCGCGGTCTAGACGAAGTCGCCTCGCGCGTCCTCGACCTCGGTCAAGTCCCGCGATGCAAAACGGGCGGCCCTTCGGCCGCCCGTCGCAGTCTCGGGTCGATCGCCGGCGCGGACCTCAGCCCTCGACGCCGGAGAAGTCCAGCGGCGCGCCGGTGGCGGCGGTCAGGTCGGCGATGCCGACGCCGGGGGCCATCTCGACCACCTTCAGCCCGGTCTCGGTCACGTCGATCACCGCGAGGTCGGTGACGATGCGGTCGACCACGCCCTGGCCGGTCAGCGGCAGGGTGCATTCCGGCACGATCTTGTGGGCATTGCCCTTGGCGACGTGCTCCATCAGCACGATGACGCGCTGGACGCCGGCGACGAGGTCCATCGCGCCGCCCATGCCCTTGACCATCGAGCCGGGGATCATCCAGTTGGCGAGATCGCCGTCCTTCGACACCTGCATGGCACCGAGGATGGCCAGGTTGACGTGGCCGCCGCGGATCATGCCGAAGCTGTCCGCGGAGGAGAAGAACGAGGCGCCGGGCAGCGCCGTCACGGTCTGCTTGCCGGCGTTGATCAGGTCGGCGTCGATCTCGTCCTCGGTCGGGAAGGGACCGATGCCGAGCAGGCCGTTCTCCGACTGCAGCCACACGTTCATCCCCTCGGGGATGTAGTTGGCGACCAGCGTCGGCAGGCCGATGCCGAGATTGACGTAGAAACCGTCGGCGAGTTCACGGGCGGCGCGGGCCGCCATTTCGTCACGCGTCCAGGGCATGGGGCGTTTCTCCTCAGGCGGTCTTGCGCAGGGTGCGCTGTTCGATGCGCTTCTCCGGCGTCGCGTTCAGCACCAGACGCTGGACGAAGATGCCGGGGGTGTGGATCGCATCCGGGTCGAGCGCGCCGACGGGGACGATCTCCTCGACCTCGACCACCGTCACCTTGCCGGCGGTGGCGCACATCGGATTGAAGTTCCGCGCCGTCTTCCGGTAGATCAGATTGCCGGCCTCGTCGGCCTTCCAGGCCTTGACCAGGGAGACGTCGGCGACGATGCCGCGCTCCATCACGTATTTGCGGCCGTCGAACTCGCGGACCTCCTTGCCGTCGGCGACGACGGTGCCGACGCCGGTGGCGGTGAAGAAGGCCGGGATGCCGGCGCCGCCGGCGCGCAGACGCTCGGCGAGCGTGCCCTGCGGGGCGAATTCGAGTTCGAGTTCGCCGGAGAGGAACTGCTGGGCGAAGAGCTTGTTCTCGCCGACGTAGGACGAGATCATCTTCTTGATCTGCCGGGTCTCGAGCAGGAGCCCCAAGCCGAAGCCGTCGACGCCGGCGTTGTTCGACACGCAGGTGAGGTTGGTGACGCCGGTGTCGCGCAGCGCCTGGATCAGCGCCTCGGGAATGCCGCACAGGCCGAAGCCGCCGACCGCCAACGTCTGGCCGTCGGCGACGACGCCGGCGAGCGCCGCGGCCGCGCTCGGATAGATCTTGTTCATGTGACCCCGTCTCGTGTGATGGGTGATCTCGGCGAACCGCGACGGGTGGGATCGGCGGTCGCCGCCCATGCGCCCTCCGCGCCGCGAATCGATTGATGCCGATCGCGACCGCGTCGAGCCTCCCCCCACGGATCTCGCCGCCGAAGATAGCGGCGGGCGACGAGGAGGGGAACTCCCCGAAAGAGGAACGACGGCGAATTCCGCGCCGCCGGCGCGGCGCGGTCGAAGGTCGTGAAGAGGGACGCGTCCGCTCAGGCGATCGCGTCGTAGAGGTCGGCGCGGCAGCCACAGACCGGGCAGGGTCCTTCGACCGGGCCGATCACGGTGTGGCCGCAGACCGGGCAGACGTGCAGTTCGACGTCGCCGAGATCCTTGCCGGCGGCGACGGCGGCGAGCGCGGCTTCGAAGAGGTCGTAGTGGACCTTCTCGACGGCGAGGGCGAAGCGCATCGAGCGCGCCGCCTTGCGGTGGCCCTCGGCCTCGGCGTTCGCCACCATCGGCGGATACATCTCGGTGAATTCGTGTTTCTCGCCGGCCATCGCCTCGGCGAGGTTGGCGGCGGTGCCGGCGACGCCGTCCATCGCCTTCAGATGGGCGAGCGCATGGATGGTCTCGGCGGCGGCGACGGCGCGGAACAGCTTGGCGACGCCGGGAAGCCCCTCGGCCTCGGCCTTCTCGGCATAGGCGAGATAGCGACGGTTGGCCTGGGATTCGCCGGCGAAGGCGTATTGCAGATCCTCGATGGTGCTCATGGTGATCTCCGATGGCGGGGGCGACCTCCGATGGCGGGGGGCGATCGCGGGACGCCGTGACCGGTTCGCCCTCGCCGACGGGAGAAAGGTAAGCGGTTCGGCGCGGCGCGTTCATCCGACCTTTCCCGGACGGGACCACGGGTCACAGGCCGACCCGCGCGCGCCGTCCGTCCACATGTTCTCGCGCCGACGGGGCCGCCTCCCCTTTCGCCGATCCCCGCCGGCTTGCTATCGATCTGAGATCAGACAGGAGAGACCTCATGACCGCCGCCCTCGACCCGACCGTCCAGGCCCGCATCGCGCGGGCGATCGCGACCGAGATCGGCTGCCGCGAGGCGCAGGTGGTCGCGGCGGTCGGGCTCCTCGACGAGGGTTCGACGGTTCCCTTCGTGGCGCGCTACCGCAAGGAGGCGACCGGGGGGCTCGACGACGGACAGCTGCGCACGCTCGAGGAACGGCTCGCCTATCTGCGCGAGATGGAGACGCGGCGGGCGGCGGTCGTCGAGAGCATCCGCGGCCAGGGGAAGCTGACCGCCGAGCTCGAGGAGAAGCTCGCGAAGGCCTCGACCAAGGCGGAGATCGAGGATCTCTACCTGCCCTACAAGCCGAAGCGGCGGACCCGCGCCGAGATCGCCCGCGAGAAGGGGCTCGGGCCGCTCGCCGAGACGATCCTCGCCGACCGTTCGGTCGATCCGAAGGCGCTCGCCGAGCGCTTCGTCGGGGCGGAGGTTCCGGACGTCAAGAGCGCCCTCGACGGGGCGCGCGACATCCTCTCCGAGCAGTTCGCCGAGAACGCCGAGCTGGTCGGGCGCCTGCGCGGCCACATGCAGACGCGGGCGCGGCTGAAGGCGCGGGTCGTCGAGGGCAAGGAACAGGCGGGCGAGAAATTCGCCGACTATTTCGACCACGTCGAACGTTGGGCCGACGTGCCGTCGCATCGGGCGCTCGCCATGCTGCGCGGGCGCAACGAGGAGGTTCTGGCGCTCGATCTCGAGATCGACGCCGACGTCGCCGATCCCGTGAAGCCGGTCGAGGCGATCGTGGCCGAAGCCTTCGACATCACCCTGCCGACCGCGACGCGACGGCCGGCCGCCGACGCGTGGCTCTTCGACGTGGCGAAGTGGTGCTGGCGGGTGAAGCTGTCGTTGTCTTTGTCGGTCGAGCTGATGGGGACGATGCGGGAGCGGGCGGAGGAAGAGGCGATCCGCGTCTTCGCCGCCAACCTGAAGGATCTGCTGCTCGCCTCGCCGGCCGGCACGCGGGCGACGCTCGGGCTCGATCCGGGCATCCGCACCGGCGTCAAGGTCGCCGTCGTCGACGCCACGTCGAAGGTGGTGGCGACCACGACGGTCTATCCGTTCCCGCCGAAGAACGACGTCCAGGGCACGATCGCGGCGCTGAAGCATCTGATCCAGAAGCATCGGGTCGAGCTGGTGGCGATCGGCAACGGCACCGGCTCGCGCGAGACCGACCGGCTGGTCGCGGCGCTGATCGGCGAGATGGCCGCGCCGAAACCGATCAAGGTGGTGGTCTCGGAAGCCGGCGCGTCGGTCTATTCCGCTTCGGCGCTGGCGGCGGCCGAGATGCCGGATCTCGACGTGTCGCTACGCGGCGCGGTGTCGATCGCGCGACGGCTGCAGGATCCGCTCGCCGAACTCGTGAAGATCGAGCCGAAGGCGATCGGCGTCGGCCAATATCAGCACGACGTCGATCAGGCGCGGCTGGCGCGCGCCCTCGACGCGGTCGTCGAGGACGCGGTCAACGCGGTCGGCGTCGATCTCAACACGGCGTCGGCCCCGCTGCTCGCCCGCGTCTCCGGGCTGGGTACGGCGCTCGCCGAAGCGATCGTGGCGCATCGCGACGCCAACGGGCCGTTCCGCAATCGCAAGGCGCTGCTCGACGTGGCGCGGCTCGGGCGCAAGACCTTCGAGCAGGCGGCGGGGTTCCTCAGGATCCGCGACGGCGACGAGCCGCTCGACGCGTCTTCCGTCCATCCGGAGGCCTATCAGGTGGCGAAACGCATCGTGGCGGCCTGCGGGCGCGACATCCGCGCGCTGATGGGCGACACGGCGGCCTTGAAGGCGGTCGATCCGCGCTCCTTCGTCGACGAAAAATTCGGCCTGCCGACCGTGAAGGACATTCTCGGCGAGCTGGAGAAGCCCGGCCGTGACCCGCGTCCGGCGTTCAAGACGGCGAGCTTCGCCGAGGGGATCGAGAAGATCGAGGACCTGAAGCCGGGCATGGTGCTGGAGGGCACGGTGACCAACGTCGCCGCCTTCGGCGCCTTCGTCGACATCGGCGTCCATCAGGACGGGCTCGTCCACGTCAGTCAGCTCGCCGATCGCTTCGTCAAGGATCCGCGCGAGGTGGTGAAGGCCGGCGACGTGGTCAAGGTGCGGGTGGTCGAGGTCGACCCGCGCCGCAAGCGCATCGGCCTCACCATGCGCAAGGACGACGGCGGCGCGCGGATGGGGCCGCCGCCGGGCGCGAGCGGCGGCGACCGGCCGCGCGGCGGACCGGGCGGCGGGCCGAAGGGCGGGCGATCGCCGGAGAAGGGCTCGGGCGCGCCCAGCGCGCTCGGCGCGGCGCTCCTCGACGCGCTGCGGAAGAAATGAACCCTTGAGCGGGATCGCAGCGACGAGGGAGGATCGCCCGTGTATCAGGTCAGAACGCCCGGATATTCGAAACACGATCGTGTCCTGCGCTGGGCCCTGCCCGATCGCGTCTTCTTCGCCTGTGGCGCCTGCCACATCCTCGCGCATGCGTTCCTGGAGAGATGGGGCGGGCCCTCCGACGAGGTCTGGTGGATCCGGCCGGCGCCAGGGTTCTCCGGCAACCACGTCTTCGTCGCGCGCGGCGATCGCGTGTTCGATTTTCACGGATGGTCGAACCGCGCCGCCTTTCTCACGCACACTTGGCGAAAGGCCCGCCGGTACTGGCCGGGCTGGCAGGCCGAGCTCGTCGCTCTGCCTCGAGACGTCCTCGTCGACGAAGCGCGATCGAAGACGATCCCCGGGCTCTGGTTGAGGGAACCCGGTCAATTCCTTCACGACGCGCTGCCGCGCGCTCGGCGATATCTCGACCGCTTCCCTGATCCGCCGTGAGAACGCAGCCGGGCGATCGATCTTCCACCCGAAGCCCCACGCCTTCATCGGCAGTCGATACTCGAACGCATGGCCGCCATGCGTTCGGCGCGACACTTCGATGCGGAAAGTCTCGATCCAGCACTGGTCGAGACTCGCATGCCGGTAAAACGTTCGTTTGAGCCGACAGAGTTATTCCAGAACGATTCGATCGCGATCGGTGGTCACGGCGCGACCGTTCGCAGATGCGAACGAAGTCCTTCTTCCAAAGAGCTTTTTTGAATTTGATGGAGATCACGTCGCTTCCTTCGCGATGAGCGCATCACCGTGTCGACGTGGTCTCACGCGCGAGGGAGGAACCCGTGACCAAGGCCGCCGGACATCACCCGACCGAACTCGACGTCGTCCTCGCCCGGCATGGGCGCGACCGTCTCCGCCTCGTTCAGATCCTGCGCGAGGCGCAGGAGATCGAGGGTTGGATCCCGCCCGAAACGGTCGCGGCGATCGCGCGCGCCCTCGACATCGGCGTCGGCGAGGTGGAGTCGACGCTGGAGTTCTACTCCTTCTTCTACCGCCGGCCGCGCGGGGCCTACGTCGTCCTGTTCTCCGACAACATCACCGATCGGATGCTCGGCAATCGGTCGATCTTCGATCATCTGGCGCGCCGTTTCGGCGTGAGGCGCGGCGAGGTCTCCTCCGACGGCCTCGTCTCGCTCGACTATTGTTCCTGCACGGGCCTGTGCGATCAGGGGCCGGCGATCCTGGTCAACGGCGTCGCCATCCCGAAGATGACGCTGGCGCGCGCCGACCAGATCCACGACCTGATCCGTTCGAAGGTTCCGATCACCGCCTGGCCGAAGGAATTCTTCCAGATCGACCACAACATCCGCCGCGCCGACATGCTGCTCGGCTCGCCGTTCGTGCCGGGCTCGGCGCTGAAGGCGGCGATCGCGATGGGGCCGGAGGCGTTCCTCGTCGAGGTGAAGCGCTCCAATCTGCGCGGCCGTGGCGGCGCCGGCTTCACCACCGGCGTCAAATGGGAAGCGGCGAAGAAGGCGCAGGGCGACGAGCGCTTCATCGTCTGCAACGCAGACGAGGGCGAGCCCGGCACGTTCAAGGACCGGGTGCTGATGCAGTACTACCCCGAGCGGGTGATCGAGGGCATGGCGCTCGCCGGCTTCGTCACCGGCGCTCGGTCGGGGCTGATCTATCTGAGGGGCGAATATCTCTATCTGAAGACACCGCTCGAGGAGAAGTTCGCCGAACTCCGGGCCGGACGCCTGCTCGGCCGCAACATCCTCGGCGTCGAGGGGTTCGACTTCGACGTCGAGATCCACATGGGCGCCGGCGCCTACATCTGCGGCGAGGAGACGGCGCTGATCGAGAGCCTCGAAGGCAAGGCCGGACGGCCGCGCATCCGGCCGCCGTTCCCGGTCGTGTGCGGCTACAAGAACAAGCCGACGGTGGTCAACAACGTCGAGACGCTGTGCAAGGTCACCGAGATCGCGCTGCAGGGCGGCGCGACCTACGAGGGCTACGGCACCAAACAGTCGACCGGCACCAAGATCCTTTCGGTCTCCGGCGACGTCGAACGGCCCGGCATCTACGAATTCCCCTTCGGCGTCCGGGTCAATCAGGTGCTCGACGAGGCCGGCGCGCGCAACCCGAAGGCGGTGCAGATCTCCGGCGCTTCGGGCGCCTGTCTCGGCATCCGCGAATTCGGCCGGCGCGTCGCCTTCGAGGACGTGCCGACGGCGGGCGCCTTCATGGTGTTCGGCGAAGACCGCGACATGTTCGAGGTGGCGCGCAACTTCGCGCATTTCTTCGCCCACGAGAGCTGCGGCTTCTGCACGCCGTGCCGGGTCGGAACGGCGATCCAGGCCAAGCTGATGGACAAGATCGCGAACGGCCACGGCACGCAATACGAGATGGCCGAGCTCACCCACCTGCGCGAGGTGATGCGGGCGGGGTCGCACTGCGGCCTCGGCCAGACGGCCGGCGCGGCGATCGCCGACACGATCGGCAAGTTCCGCGAGGACTACGAAAAGAGGCTCGCGCACAAGGACTTCGAGCCGGCCTTCGATCTCGACGCGGCGCTGGCCAGGGCCCGCTCCGTGTCGGGCCGCGACGACGCGGCGAGCCACATCCTCGATCACGCCTGAGGGGGGAGACGACGCGATGACCGATTTCGAAACCTTCCTCCTCGACGGCCGGCCGGTGCGGTTCACCCGCGGCCAGACCATCCTCGAGGCGGCGCTGGCGGCGGGCCACTACATCCCGAACCTCTGCCACCATCCCGAATTCCGGCCGCACGGCTCGTGCAAGCTGTGCACCGTCAAGGTCAACGGACGGCTCGGCGCGGCCTGCACGGTCAAGGCGATGCCGGGCCAGGAGGTCGCCTCCGACACGCCGGAGCTGAACGGCACCCGACGCGTCCTCCTGCAGATGTTGTTCGTCGAGGGCAGCCACTTCTGCCCGGGCTGCGAGAAGAGCGGCGCCTGCAAGCTCCAGGCGCTGGCCTACGATTTGGAAATGCTGACGCCGCATTTCGAGCACTTCTATCCGTCGCGGCCGATCGACGCCTCGCATCCCGACGTCCTGATCGACTTCAACCGCTGCATCATGTGCGAATTGTGCGTGCGCGCCTCGCGCGAGGTCGACGGCAAGAACGTCTTCGCGCTGGCCGGGCGCGGCACGGCCAGCCACGTGGTGATCAACTCGGCCAGCGGCAAGCTCGTCGACACCGACTTCGCGCTTTCCGACAAGGCGGCGCATGTCTGCCCGGTCGGAGCGATCCTGCCGAAACGGGTCGGTTTCGCCGTGCCGATCGGCGAACGGCTCTATGACGTCGATTCGATCTCGACCCAGGCCGAAAAACGCGTCGGCGAGGAGGTGTGAGCCCATGTTCCACGTCGCCCCCACCACCCGCAAACGCAAGGTGCGGATCGCCACGACCTCGCTGTCGGGCTGTTTCGGCTGCCACATGTCGCTGCTCGACATCGACGAGCGGCTGTTGGCGCTCGCCGAGATCGCCGAATTCGACCGCTCGCCGATCACCGACATCAAGCACTGCGGCCCCTGCGACATCGCCATCGTCGAAGGCGGCGTCTGCAACGCCGAGAACGTCCACGTGCTGCGCGAACTGCGCGCCAACGCCAAGGTGCTGGTGGCGCTCGGGGCCTGCGCGGTCAACGGCGGCCTGCCGGCGCAGCGCAACCACGTCGACGTCGGCGAATGTCTGGCGCGGGTCTACACCCACCGCTCGGAGGGGCAGGCGGGCGCGGTGCCGAACGATCCGGAGCTGCCGCTCCTCCTCGACAAGGTCCATCCGATCAACGAGGTGGTCCGGGTCGACTATTTCGTGCCGGGCTGCCCGCCGTCGGGCGACGCGATCTGGAAATATCTGACCGATCTCATCGACGGCCGCATCCCGCGCCTCGAACATCCGATGCTGCACTTCGACTGAGGAGGCTCGACCATGTTCCGCTTGGAAACCGCCGAAAATCCCCAGACGCTCCGGCGCATCGCGATCGATCCGGTGACCCGGGTCGAGGGTCACGGCAAGGTGACGCTGCTGATGGACGACGCCAACCACATCCATCAGGTGAGGTTGCACATCGTCGAGTTCCGCGGCTTCGAGGTGTTCATCGAGGGGCGGCCCTATTGGGAAGTGCCGGTGACGGTGCAACGGCTGTGCGGCATCTGCCCGGTCAGCCACCATCTCGCCGCGGTCAAGGCGATGGACCTGATCGCCGGCTTCGGGCCGCTGCCCGCCACCGCCGAGAAACTGCGCCGGCTGATGCACTACGGCCAGATCGTGCAGAGCCACGCGGTGCATTTCTTCCACCTCGCCTCGCCGGATCTGCTGCTCGGCTTCGACAGCGAGCCGACCCGGCGCAACATCGTCGGCGTGGCGCAGGACTTCCCCGAAATCGCCAAACAGGGCGTGCTGCTCAGGAAATTCGGCCAGGAGGCGATCCGACACACGGCGGGAAAACGCATCCACGGCACCGGCGCGATCCCCGGCGGCATGAACAAGGGGCTCACCCAGGCAGAGCGCGACGAGATGCGGCGCGACATCGATCAGATGATCGAATGGGCGCTCGGCGCGGTCCACATGGTGGCGGCGCTGCATCGGACGAAGCCGGAGTTCTACAACCACTTCGGCGAATTCGAGAGTTCGATGATGGGTCTGGTCGACGCCGACGGCGCGCTCGACTTCTATCACGGCGGCCTGCGGGCGCTCGCCGCCGACGGGTCGACGATCTTCGACCACGTCGACTACGGAACCTACGAGGAGGTGTTGCAGGAAGAGGCGAAGTCCTGGTCCTACATGAAGTTCCCGCACATCCGTTCGCTCGGGGCGGAGACCGGCTGGTACAAGGTCGGGCCGCTCGCCCGCGTCCAGGTCGCCTCGCGGCTGACGACGCCGCTCGCCGAGATCGAACGGAAGAAGATGATGCAGCTCGGCGGCGGCAAGCCGGTGATGGGAACGCTGTTCTATCACTGGGCGCGGCTGATCGAGGCGCTGCACGCCTGCGAGCTGATCCGCGACCTGCTCGACGACCCCGACATTCTCGGCAAGGATCTGATGGCGGATCGCGGCGAACGGCGTGACGAGGCGGTCGGCGTGATCGAGGCGCCGCGCGGCACGCTCTTCCACCACTACCGGGTCGACGAGAACGATCAGGTCACCTTCTGCAACCTGATCGTCTCGACGACCAACAACAATCAGGCGATGAACGAGGCGATCCGATCGGTGGCGACGAAATATCTCGACGGGCGGGAGGTGACCGAAGGCCTCCTCAACCACATCGAGGTCGCCATCCGCGCCTATGATCCCTGCCTCAGCTGCGCCACCCACGCGCTCGGCCAGATGCCGCTCGAGGTCGATCTCGTCGACGCCGACGGGACGCTCGTCCAGCGGGCCCGGCGCAACATGCGCGAGGCGCGGTGAGCGCCGCGGGCGAGAGCCGGAGCGGGGCGACCGCGCCGGCTCCCGGAGAGACGGGCGAGCCCTTTCCCGCCGATCGGCCTCGCGTCGTGGTGTTCGGATGGGGCAACGTTTCGCGCGGCGACGACGGGCTCGGCCCGCTCCTGCTCGCGCGGATCGAGGCGCTGGCGCATCCTCATGTCGCCGCGATCGAAGATTTCCAGCTGCAGCTCGAACACGCGCTCGATCTGCGCGGCGCGGATCTCGCCCTGTTCGTCGACGCCTCGGTCGCCGCGCCGGCGCCCTTCGCCTTCTTCGAGACGCAGGCGCGCGAGGGCATGACACATACCTCCCATGCGATGGCGCCGGAGGCGGTGCTCGACGTCTTCGTCCGCGTGATCGGCGAGACGCCGCCGCCGGCCTTCGTGCTCGGTCTGCGCGGCGAGACGTTCGATCTCGGGACCGGGCTCGGCGAGGCCGCGGCGGCGCATCTCGACGCCGCCTTCGCCTTCGTCGCGCCGCTCTTGGAGCGACCCGACGCCGCGCTCTGGCGGGCGGCCGCCGCACGACTTTCGTCGCAGCCCATTTGATCGACCGCAAGGACGGGGGCGAACGGGCATGAAACGGTCGATCCTCCGTGGGCCCTCCGCCCGCCCCTCGACGACGCCGGACCGACATGACCGAAGCCGCCCTGCCCCGCTTTCCGCGCCTGATCGATCGCGTGATCGGTCGCCTGCCGACGCTGCCGCTCGATCTGGCGATGCGCCGATTCGTCGGCTCGCTCGCCGATCGTCATCCCTCGCTGTTCTCGCGCCTCGGCGAACACGCGACGAAGCGTTTCCTGATCGAGCCGACCGATCTGTCGCTCGGCTTTCTGCTGGCGCCCGACCCGGCGATGCCACGGCTCGAGGCGGTGAAGCGGGACGCGGCCGGCGTCTGCTCGGTCGCCTGCGACGCGCGGATCGCCGGGCCGCTGGCGGCGCTGGTCGGGATGGTGCACGGCGCTCTCGACGGCGACGCGCTGTTCTTCTCGCGCGATATCGTGATCGAGGGCGACACCGAGGCGGTGCTGGCGCTCAGGAACGCCGTCGACGACGCCGAGATCGACCTCGCGGCGGAAATCGCCGCAACGACCGGGCCGGCGTCACCTTACGTCGCGCAGGTGCTCGAGGCGATCCGCCCGGCGGCCGAACGGCTGACCGGCGTGGCGCTCGGCCGGCCGGGAGCGATGGCATGAACGCGCCCGTCTCTCCTTCGACGACCAAGGTCCGCCCCGAACTCGTCTGCCCGGCCGGCACGCCCGCCGCGCTCCGCACCGCGGTCGAGGCCGGAGCCGACGCGGTCTATTGCGGTTTCCGCGACGAGACCAACGCCCGCAACTTCCCCGGCCTGAACTTCGACGAGAAGGAACTGATCGAGGGCATCCGCTTCGCCCATGGCCACGGCGCCAAGGTGCTGGTGGCGATCAACACCTTTCCGCGCGCCGGCGGCACGAAGCTCTGGCACGACGCGGTGGCGAAGGCGGAGGCCGCCGGGGCCGACGCGGTGATCCTCGCCGATCTCGGCCTCGTCGCGCACACGGCCGAGAAGCATCCGACGCTGCGCCGGCACCTCTCGGTGCAGGCGGCGGCGGCCAATCCGGACGCGATCCGCTTCTGGGTGGAGAACTTCGGCATTCGCCGGGTGGTGTTGCCGCGCGTCCTGACCGTGCCGGAGATCGCGGCGATCAACGCCGAGATCGCCTGCGAGACGGAGGTGTTCGTCTTCGGCGGGCTCTGCGTGATGGCGGAGGGACGGTGTTCGCTGTCCAGCCACGCCACCGGCAAGTCGCCGAACATGACCGGCGTCTGCTCGCCGCCGAGCCACGTGCTCTACCGCGAGGACGGCGACGATCTGGTCGCCCGGCTCGGGACCTATACGATCGACCGGACGCCGAAGGGGGTTCCCGCCCCCTATCCGACGTTGTGCAAGGGCCGCTTCACCGCCGGCGACTATTCCGGCCACGTCTTCGAGGATCCGGTCAGCCTCGACGCGGCGCAGATGATCCCGGGCCTGATCGAGGCCGGCGTCACCGCCTTCAAGATCGAGGGACGTCAGCGCAGCCGCGCCTATACCCAGGCCGTGGTCGCCGCCTTCCGCAAGGCGGTCGACGACCACATGGCCGGACGGCCGATCGCGGCCGACATGACGCGGCGGCTCGCGGAGGGTCAGACGACCACCGCCGGCGCCTATAAGAAGACTTGGCGTTGAAGACGGCGGTGAGACGACGACATGAGTGACGCACGCAATCAGCCGACGCTCGCCCTGGGGCCGGTCCTCTTCAACTGGTCGGCCGATCGGCTCGGCGACTTCTTCGCTCGGATCGCCGACGAGGCCGACGTCGACCGTGTCCACGTCGGCGAAGTCGTCTGCTCGAAGCGCGAGCCGTTCTTCGCCGACCGGCTGCCGGAAGCGATCGAGCGGCTGCAACGGGCCGGCAAGACGGTGGTGGTCGACGCGCTCGCCCTGCCGACCCTGAAGCGCGAGCGCCAGTCGGTCGGCGACGTCGTCGGCCTCGACGGGGTCGAGATCGAGATCAACGACATGACGCCGCTCGCCTTGCTCGAGCCGGGCCGGCGCTTCGCGGTCTCGCCGCTGGTCAACGTCTACGACGAAGGCACGCTCGGCGTGTTGGCGAAGCGGGGAGCGTGGTCGGTCGGCCTGCCCTACGAGTTGCCGCTTCCCTCGATCGCGCGGCTGGCGGCGGAAGGCGCGCGGCTCGGCGTCGAGATTCAGGTCCACGCCTTCGGCCGGCTGCCGCTCGCCATCTCCGGGCGCTGCTACCATGCCCGCGTGCACGGCCTCGCCAAGGACAGTTGCCAGTTCGTCTGCGGCGAGGATCCGGACGGGCTCGAGGTCGACACGCTCGACGGCGAGGGCTTCCTGGCGATCAACGGCGTGCAGACGATGTCGCGCGACTGCGTCGCCGTGCTCGACGAAGCCGAAGCGCTGATCGAGGCCGGGGTGACGTCGTTCCGCCTCTCGCCGCAGGCCTGCGACATGGTCGCGGTCGCCGCGATCTTCCGGGCACGGATCGCGGGCGCGATCTCGGCCGAGGAGGCGCGGGCGCGGCTCGGCGAGGTCGGGCTTTCGATCCCGCTGGGGATCCCGATGATGAGCGGCTCCTGGCCGGCGACGGCGGGATCGCTCTCGGCGCGCTGAGCCCCTCGACGCGGATCCTTCCTTCCGCCATGAAGACGCCACGCGCGTCGGCGATGAGCCGGCGGCGCGGCGGCGCGGGAACGCGAGAGGAAAGACGGATCCGATGAGCGGTGGACGATACGCGGGCCTCGACGGGCTCAGAGGGCTCGCCGCCTTCGCCGTGGTGATCCACCATTCGTTGATCCTGGGAACCGACATCGGCGGATTGTCGGTGTTCCTGTTCTTCATCCTGTCCGGCTTCCTGATCACCGGCATCCTGCACCGCTCGCGCGAGAAGATCGAAGCGGGGAAGCTGCGGCTCCTGCCGGCGCTCGAGGATTTCTGGATCCGTCGCGCGCTCCGGATCTTTCCGGCCTATTATCTGTGGCTCGGCGTCTTCGTCGTGATCGACGTGACGGTCCGCAAGGGCGAGATCCTGCCGGACCTGCCGTGGTATCTCGTATATCTGCAGAACTTCCTGCTCGGCTTCGTCACCTTCAAATGGGGCGACTTCACCCACGTGTGGAGCCTCGCCGTCGAACAGCAGTACTACGTCTTCTTCGCGCCGCTGGTGGTGCTCGTGCCGACCCGATGGCACGCCAAGCTGATGATCGCGACGATCCTCCTCTGCCTCGCCACGATCGCCGGCCTGCAGGCGATCGGCTACGAGATGATCACGCTCTACACCTCGCCGGCGAACGGCTTCGTCTTCATGGCGGCGGGCGCCCTGATGACGCTGGAGCGGGCGCGGACGCCGGCCTGGATGGGCGCGACGACGACGCTTCTCGTCGCCGTCGCCGCCGTTGTGGCGCTCGCCTGCTATCCGATCGCGGAGCGGACGGTCGGCTTCCATCTGCCCTACGTCGTCCTGCAGCTCGCCTCGGTCACGGCGCTGTCGGCAGTGATGATCCATGTGCTGCAGCACCCCGAGGGCGTCGTCACCCGCGCGCTGGAGACGCGGCCGCTGAAGTTCCTCGGGCTGATCTCCTACGGGCTCTACGTCATCCACCTGCCGGTCGGCGTCTTCGCCGAACAATGGCTGCCGCTCGAGGTGTGGTCTCAGGCGACCGGCCTGCCGAAGCCGGTCGTCGACTTCGCGGTGATGGCGAGCGTGTCGATCGGCCTCGCCACGCTCTCCTGGCATCTCTTCGAGGCCAGAATTCTGGCGTTGAAGGACCGCTTCCAACGAGGATGAGAGCGCCGCGGAAACGAGGTGCGCCGGACTTTACGCCGATCGTTAAACTCTGGAGGCGCTTCACAACCGGAGATGAATGGTTCGCAGGCATGCTCCCCGTCGACATCGACCAGGGAGTTCAGCCGATGCGCAACCTTCTCGCCACCGCCGTCACGACAGTCCTCGTTCTCTTCGCTCCGCAGATCGTTCGCGCGCAGATGGACGGCGCCGACGGCCTTCGAAACGCGGTCGCCTATGATCACAACGGATCGACGATGGCGGTTTCCTTCGCGGACGGCGTCATCGTCTACTCGGATCCGCGCGCCGGTCTCGCCGGCATGGTCCGCCCCGGCGACGTCGTGTTTCGCGGAAAGATGCGGGAGGAAGGGCGGATCGTCGGCACCGCCTATGTCTTCAAGCGCGGCTGCGCCCCCGCGCCCTACGCAGTGGAAGGCCGCGAGGCGAACCAGACGATCGTTCTGACC
This sequence comes from Hyphomicrobiales bacterium, assembly GCA_021286855.1. Classification (GTDB taxonomy): domain Bacteria; phylum Pseudomonadota; class Alphaproteobacteria; order Rhizobiales; family Ancalomicrobiaceae; genus Pinisolibacter. The sequence continues at coordinate 83,456 of JAJTBO010000006.1, forward strand.
GGCTCGGCTCCCATCCGCGGCAAAGGCTGCGAGATCCTCGGCCGATCCTCGAGTTCTCCCAACGCGCGTCTGGTGTTCCACTCCATGATGAGCCTCTGAGCGCCGGGTCGTTCATCGGCCGCCGCGACGCGGCCCCGGCCCCGCCGGGCGCTTCGGCCCAGTCGGCGCCGGGCCGGAACGGCCGAGCGTCGCCTTGTCGCCGCCCTTGGTCAGGAACACCTGCTCGCCCTTCTTGCGGCCCATGCGCGCGCCTTCGCCGCCGGAGGTTCCGGTGCCGGCCGGCTGCCAGTTCGGCACCAGATGGTGCTTGCCGGGGCCGATCAGGTCGGCGCGGCCCATGGCCTTCAGAGCCTCGCGCAGGAGCGGCCAGTTTTCGGGGTCGTGGTAGCGCAGGAACGCCTTGTGCAGGCGGCGCTGCTTCAGGCCCTTGACCGTCTCGACGGCTTCGGAGCCGCCGTGGCGCACGCCCTTCAGCGGGTTGACGCCGGTGTGGTACATCGCCGTCGAGAGCGCCATCGGCGAGGGCAGATAGGTCTGGACCTGATCGGCGCGGTACTTGTTCTTCTTCAGCCACAGGGCGAGGTTCATCATGTCCTCGTCCGACGTGCCGGGATGGGCGGCGATGAAATAGGGGATGAGGAAATACTTCTTCCCCGCCGCCTGCACCGCCGCGTCGAAGAGCTGCTTGAAGCGATCGTAGGTTCCGATCCCCGGCTTCATCATCTTGGAGAGCGGGCCGCTTTCCGTATGTTCGGGGGCGATCTTCAGATAGCCGCCGACGTGGTGGGTCACCAGTTCCTTGATGTAGGCCGGCGACTTGACGGCGAGGTCGTAGCGCACGCCCGAGGCGACGAAGACCTTCTTGACGCCGGGCACTTCGCGCGCCTTGCGGTAGAGCTTGATCAGGTCGTCGTGGGAGGTGTTCAGGTTGGGGCAGACGTCGGGATAGACGCAGGACGGCTTGCGGCAGAGCGCCTCGGTCTCGCGGTCCTTGCAGGCCATCCGCCACATGTTGGCGGTCGGGCCGCCGATGTCGGAGACGACGCCGGTGAAGCCTTCCGTCTTGTCGCGGACCTTGCCGATCTCCTCGAGGATCGACTTCTCGGAGCGCGACTGGATGATCCGGCCCTCGTGCTCGGTGATCGAGCAGAAGGAGCAGCCGCCGAAACAGCCGCGCATGATCGTCACCGAGAAGCGGATCATCTCCCAGGCGGGGATCTTGGCGTCGCCATAGGCGGGATGAGGCGCGCGGGCGAAGGGCAGCTCGTAGACCGCATCCATCTCCGGCGTGGTCAGCGGGATCGGCGGGGCGGTCAGCCACAGCTCGCGGTCGCCGTGGCGCTGAACGAGGGGCCGGGCGTTGCCGGGGTTCGACTCGCGATGCAACACCTTGGAGGCGCGGGCGTAGGCCTCGCGGTCGGTCGCCACCTGCTCGAAGCCCGGCAGGCGGACGACCGAATGTTCGCCCGACTTGCGGGCGCCGTCGTCGGCGACGTCGAGGTCGTCGGCGTGGACCACGGTCCAGCCCTCGGGCACGGCCGGTTTGATCAGGGCGACGCCGCGGACGTCGTCCATGGTCGCGGTCGTCTCGCCCTTGGCGAGGCGATGCACCACGTCGACGAGGGCACGTTCGGCGTTGCCGTAGATCAGGATGTCGGCCTTGGCGTCGACCAGGATCGAGCGGCGCACCTTGTCCGACCAGTAGTCGTAATGGGCGATGCGGCGCAGGCTCGCCTCGATGCCGCCGAGGACGATCGGGACGTCCTTGAACGCCTCGCGCACCCGCTGGGCGTAGACCACCACGGCGCGATCGGGCCGCCGGCCGCCCTCGCCGTTCGGCGTATAGGCGTCGTCGTGGCGCAGCCGCTTGTCGGAAGTGTAGCGGTTGACCATCGAGTCCATGTTGCCGCCGGTCACGCCGAAGCAGACGGTCGGCTTTCCCAACGCCCGGAACGGCTCGGCGCTGGTCCAATCGGGCTGGGCGAGGATCCCGACCCGGAACCCCTGCGCCTCGAGGAGACGGCCGACGATCGCCATGCCGAAGGAGGGGTGATCGACGTAGGCGTCGCCGGTGACCAGGATCACGTCGCAGGCGTCCCAGCCGAGCGCGTCCATTTCGGCGCGGCTCATCGGCAGGAAGGGGGCCGTGCCGAACCGGTGGGCCCAGTGCTTGCGATGGGAGAAGAGGGGGGCGGGTGCGTTCATCGGGCGAGGAATAGGGCAGCGGCGCGCGCCGTCAAGGCGAAAGCGCGCCGTGACGGTCCCGCAAGGCGGTCCGCGCTCCGTATGTCTGCGGATCCGGTCACCGCCGTCCTGGGCTAGGGTGGCGCAGGCTTCGTCGCCCGGCGACGCGGCGCGGAGAATTGTTGCGGACGACCATATGCATCTCAACCCCTCGACCAACGGCGCGCTGCGCATTCTGATGATCTGTCGGAAGAACCCGGATCGGCCGGTGACCATGCCGGAGATGGTGCGGGATCTCGGCCTGTCGGAATCGCTGGTGGTGAAGTCCTGCCACGAGTTGATGCGGGCCGGCTATCTGCGCGGCCGGCGCGGCAACGGCGGCGGCTACAAGCTGGCGCGCGCGGCCGAAGCGATCGACGTGATGGAGATCATCGAGCTGTTCGAGGGCGAGGAGAACCTCTTCCCCTGTCGGCTGCGCCAGGAAGAGCAGTGCCGCATCGTCAGCGCCTGTCTGCTGCGGCGGGCCTGTGAGACCGCCTATTCGGCCTTCAAGACCGAGCTCGGCGGCTGGAGCCTCGCCGACATCGCGGCCGAGATCGAGCCGGGCGAAGTCGCCGCGCCCTGATCGCGGGCGGCCGCCTCGCGTTCCGCGGCGCAGTCGAAGCCCGGTCCGCCGTCGAGATGGAGAATGTCGAGGATCTCGCCGCCGTTGGTCGTCACGTCGGCGACGGTCATGCGATCGAGCTCGCCGAGGAACACGTCACGGGCGACGCGCAGCGCCACCGACAATCGGCAACGGCCGACCAGAGGGCAGGTGGAGGTGGCGGGATCGAAGCATTCGACGAGATCGAAGCCTTCTTCGGTGCGTCGGACGATCTCGCCGAGGCTGATCTCTTCGGGCGGACGGGCGAGGCGGAAGCCGCCGCGATTGCCGCGCACGTTCTCGAGATAACCCCATTGGCCGAGCTGGTGGACGCATTTGACGAGATGGGCGCGCGAAATGCCGAAAGCGTCCGCGACCTCCTGCACCGTCGACAGCCGCGGCGAACGCATCGCCGCCACCATCAGCGTCCGCAGAGAGAAGTTGGAGTAGCTCGTCAGTCGCATCGGCCGTTCGCCTCGGCTCGGTCTCGTCGATCCCCAGGGACCGGTCGCCTTCTTGTCTAACGAAAGCGGACCCGCGCGGCATCCGTATTCGCGCGGAAGAAGAGACGACGGCCGCCGCATCCCGTTGAGAGCAAGGGACGGAACGCGACGACCGCCGACGCCACGGCGCGGATGTCCACGCCGACGACCTCTCCACGGGCGCCGATGCCTCCGGAGCCTGCGGATCGTCCGCCGTCACGGGAGAGGGAACGGACGGGAGATCGTCTTCGGTGTAGCCGATCAAAGTGATATTGACAATATAACTTTTGATGGCGCGACCAGCGGTCGCTCCGTCAAGCGCGGTTCCGCCTTCACCAGACGAGGAAGCGGCGACCCGCCCATGCGCCGAGGCCGGCGACGACGGCGATGCCGAGCGGATACCACAGGACCACGAAGAGCGGACTGTCGTCGTCGCAGTTCATCGCATAGAGCGTCGCGCCGATGCCGGCGGCGGCGAGGCCGGCGACGAGGCCGGTCAGGCGCGGCCGGGTCGAGGCGCCGTGACGGGCGGCGAGCACGGCGGCGGCGAGCGGCGCGATCGACAGGAACGGGATCAACGCCAGACAATGCGGGGCGTTGTGGCCGATCGCCAACCGCAGCCAGTCGGACGAGGGAACCATCGCCAACTCGACGGCGACAGCCGCCAGGAGAACGGCTACGGCCAGAGCCAGAACCGCGCCCCAGAGGCCGATCCGGCCGTCGGGACGGGCGAGGCGCAGCAACGCTCCGACGCCGCCGACGGCGAGCAGCGCGGTCGGCACGAACTTCAGGGGATAATGCACGGTCTCGATGGCCAGCCGCCAATCGTGGCGGGGTCCGAGCAGGGTGACGAAGAGAAGCGCGGCGACGAGCGCGCCGAAGGCGAGGAAGCGCAGGGCGGCGCGATCGAGCGGCGGCTCGAGCGTCGCGGCGTCGGCGGAGAGCGCGGCGATCAGGTCGTCGGTCTTCATGTGGCGCTCCTTCGGTAGAGGTCGGCCAAGGTCTTCAGGCCGCGATGCAGAGCGACGCGGACGGCGCCCTCGCTCATGCCGAGCCGGTCGGCGGTCTCGCGCACCGAGCGCTCCTCGACGCCGATCGAGCGGACGATGTCGCGCTGGCGCTCGCCGAGCTCGCCGAGCAGGCGCTCGACGTCGCCGCCTTCGGTCGGATCGCGATCCGGGGCGGACGGCAGGATCTCGGCGAAATCGGCGACGTCGACTTCGATCCGACGACCGCGGCGGCGCAGCGCGTCGATGGTCTTGTTGCGGGCGATCGCCTGCACCCAGGGCGCGAGCGGGGCGCTCGGATCCCAGGTGTGCCGCTTCAGGTGAATGGCGAGCAGGGTTTCCTGCACGACGTCCTCCAGATCCGCATTCGATGCGCCGGCGCGGGCCAGCGCTCGGGCGACGATCGCCCTGAGCCTCGGTGTCAACGCCTCGAGCAGGGCGCGATAGGCGCGGCCGTCGCCGGCCAGCGCCGCCCGCATTCCCTCGCTCCAGGCTTCTTCGGCCGCTCGGCGTCCGTCGATCACGTCTCGTCCGTCCACGGTCGTCGCGGCTCCCGAGATTCACTACGCGCGTCAATGCGCGATCGTTACACGGAAAACCATTTCGAACGAGTGACGCCGCGAACGATCCGTGGATCGCGTCGCGTCGGCGCTTTTTCGATCACGGCTGCGTGAGCGGTGTAACGGAGCTCCGGGGGACTGCGTAGTGCCTGGTTGAGAGACGCCTTCGTCCTCGACACCAGAAACGGAGACATCCCCCATGAACCGTCGCACCGCCTCCTTCGCCGTCCTCGCCTCGCTCGCCGGTCTCGTCGGCGCCGCCGCCCTCACCGCCCCCGCTTCCGCCGCCGAGATGGAGAAGTGCTACGGCGTCGCGCTCAAGGGCCAGAACGACTGCAAGGCCGGCGCCGGCACCACCTGCGCCGGAACCTCGAAGATCGACTACCAGGGCAACTCGTTCAAGGCGGTGCCGAAGGGCACCTGCACCACGATGAAGCTGCCGGGCGGCCGCATGGGCTCGCTCTCCGAACTCTCCCGCGATCTGCCGAAGATGTGATCGCCTCGGGCCGGCGGTCTCCCCTGGGTCGCCGGCCCGCCTCTTCTCCCCTTCTCCTCGCCGCGAGCCGACGCCGATGACGATCCTCCCCGCCCTGCCCCGCCGCGCCGGGGTCGGCTTCAAGCCGGAGCACTTCGATGCGATCGTCGCGTCGCACCCGGATCTCGGCTTCTTCGAGATCCACGCGGAGAACTACATGGGCGCCGGCGGCCCGCCGCATCGCCGCCTCGCCGCGATCCGCGCCGACCACGCGCTGTCGATCCACGGCGTCGGCCTGTCGATCGGACATCCCGGTCCCCTCGACGCCGGTCATCTCGATCGGCTCGCCGCGCTGGTCGACCGCTATGAGCCGGAGAGCTTCTCCGAACATCTCGCCTGGTCGAGCCACGGCGGCCATCTCGCCGATCTGTTGCCGCTGCCGCTGACCGAGGCGACGCTCGCGATCGTGATCGACCATGTCGACGCGGTGCAGAGCCGATTGAAGCGGCGGATGCTGCTCGAGAACCCCTCGACCTACGTCCGGTTCTCCGAGAGCACGATTCCCGAGACCGAGTTTCTCGGCGCGGTGATCGCCGCGACCGGCTGCGGACTGCTGCTCGACGTCGCCAACGTGATGGTCTCGGCGGTGAACCACGGTTTCGATCCGCGAGCCTACGTCGCGGCGCTGCCGCTTGCCCACGTCGGCGAGATCCATCTCGCCGGACGGTTCGAGACGGTCGACGCGGCCGGTCTGCCGCTCTTCGTCGACGCCCACGATCGGCCGGTTCCGGACGACGTCTGGGCGCTCTACGCAGAGGTGATCGCGCGGATCGGGCCGACGCCGACCCTGATCGAGTGGGATGCCGACCTGCCGCCCTTCAAGGGCCTTCTCGCCGAAGCGCGCCGCGCCGAGGCGATCCTCGCGAGCCACCGGGAGGCGCGTCATGTCGCGGCCTGATCCCGCCCCGCTCGTCGCCGTCGCCGACTTCGCCGCGGCGATCGAGGATCGCGACCGCGCCCCGCCCGGCTCGGTCCGGGTCGAGCGCGGCGACGTCCTCTCCCGGTTCGCCGTCTACCGCAACAACGTCTGGGTGGCGCGGCTCGACATTCTCGACGGGCTGTTTCCGGTGGCCTCGGCGCTGGTCGGCGCAGACTTCTTCCACGCCGTCGCGCGACGGTTCTTCCACGAGGCCGCGCCGGGAAACCCGGTGGCGCACGAATGGGCCGAGCCCTTCGTCGACTGGCTCGACGCCTCGGGGGCGGTCGCCGACTGGCCGTGGCTCGTCGACGTGGCGCGGCTCGAGGCGGCGTGGCTCTTCGCCCATCATGCCGCCGAAGCCGAGCCGATCGGCCCGGCGGCGCTCGCCGGGATCGCGCCGGAAGACCTGCTCGCACGCCGTCTGCGGCTCCATCCCTCGCTCGGCCTCGTCGCCTCCGACGCCTCGATCGGGACGATCTGGGCGGCGCATCAGGGCGACGCCGCTTCCGACGAGATCGACGCGACGCGGCCGGAGACGGTGCTGATCGTCCGACCGCAGGCCGACGTCGTCGTCGCCACCGTCTCGCCCGTCGAGGCCGCCTTCGTCGCGACGCTCGGCGCCGACGCGTCCCTCGGCGAGGCGATCGAGGCGGCGCTCGCCGCCGATCCCGCCTTCGATCCGGGCGCGCGGCTCGCCGCGCTCCTCCGCCTCGGCGCGGTCGTCGGGCTCGACTGACCCGCTCCTTCCCCAACTGTTTTCGAAAGGAGATCGCCATGGCCGCGATCGCTGCGCAGACCCCGTCCCCCGCTCGCTCGCTCGGCGGCCTCGTCCGGCGTCTCGACGGGCTCCTCGCCCGCGCCCCGACGTCGCTCGCCTCGCTGGCGCTGCGGGTCACGCTCGCCCTGCCGTTCTTTCGCTCCGGACTGACCAAATGGGACGGGCCGTTCCAGCTCTCCGGCGGCGCGCGCTACCTCTTCACCGAAGAGTTCCGGCTGCACATCCTCGGCGGCGAATATCCCTATCCCGCGCCGGAATTGATGGCCTTCGCCTCGGGGACGGCGGAGATCGTCCTTCCAATTCTGTTGGTGCTCGGCCTCGGCACGCGCTTCGCGGCCTTCGGCCTGCTCGTCATGACCGCGATCATCCAGCTCACCGTGCCGGACGGTTGGGAGGCCTATCACCTGCCCTGGGCGGCGACGGCGCTGGCGATCCTGGTGATCGGACCGGGCCGGATCGCGCTCGACGCGGCGCTCGGCCTCGGTCGGGCTCAGCCTTCGGCGGGCGCGGCGGCGGCGCAGACCTGAACGGCGGCGGGCTTCGCCGCGCGCATGCCGACGACGACGTGACCGATGACGGCGGCGAGCACGATCGCGCCGCCGATCAGGCCCTCGCGGGTCGGCGCTTCGCCGAAGGTCGCCCAGACGACGGACGGGCCGAAGACCAGATCGAGGGCGACGATCAGCGCCGATTCCGCCGCCGGGATGCGCCGCGAACCGGCCAGGAAGAGCATGCCGGCGAGCACGAAGTTGGTGAAGCCGAAGGCGGCGAGCAGGCCCCAGTCGTGCGGCGCGACCATCGCGAATGAGGCGAAGGGTGCGGTGACGGCGAAATTGATCGCCACCGCCAGAATGTTCGGCGGGGCGACGGGCATGCTCGGGCGGGCCCGCGCGATGACGATCATCGCGGCGAAGGCGAGCATCATCACTACCGCCAGCGCATCGCCGAAGAGCCGGCCGTGGCCGAGCGATCCGGAGACGACGATCCCGACGCCGACGAGCGAGACGACCCCGGCGACGACGGTGCGGACCGGCACGCGCTCGCCGAGGAAAGCCCTCGCCAACAACGCCGCGGCGAAAGGCGAGGTCGCGCCGATCACGGCGTTGTCGGCGACCGAGGTGTGATAGAGCGACGAGATGGTGGCGAGCGCGCAGACGACGCTGGCCAGCGCCTGCGCGACGCCCCAGCCGCCCATCGAACGGAAGGCGGCGACCGCGCCGCGTCCTTCCTGGGCGAGGAACAGCGTCGTCAGAAAGACCACGCCGAAAGCCGAGCGGCCGGCGAGCGTGGTCGCGAGATCCGTGCCGAGCACGCGGGTGAAGAAACCGGTCAACGCCCAGGACAGCGTCGCGGCGACGACGAGAGCGACGCCGATGAGATGGTCGCGGCGGGCGGACGCGGCGGGCGGGGTCATGGAGATCCAGAGATCGAGGAAGAGCGATCGAACCGCGCTCGGCTCGACTGAACGATCGTCTAACACGAACCGGCGACGTCCCCAAGCCGCCCGCCGCCGATCTCAGCTCGGAACGCCCGCCGCGTCGATGAGTTCGGCGAGCGTCGCGACGCCGGCGCAGCGGTCGGAGAGCGCGGCGAGGCTCGCGGCGTGCAGCGCGGCGGCCTCGATGACGCCGCCGTCGACGGCGGGCAGGTCGCGGGTGGCGCAGGCGTCGGCGACGACGGTGACGGCGAAGCCGCGATCGGCCGCCTCGCGCACCGTCGAGGAGACGCAGTTGTGCGTCATGAAGCCCGCGACGATCAGCGGGGCCGCGCCGGGTGCGGGGAGATGGGCGAGGAGGTCGGTCTCGACGAAGGCGGAGACGCGGCGCTTCTCGACGACCGCTTCGCCGGGGCGTGGCGCGAGTTCGGCGACGATTTGGCCGCGCGACGCGGAGCGATCGAAGAGGCCGCCGGGACGACCGGCATGGGCGACGTGGACGACGCGGCCGCCCGCCGCGCGCACCGCGGCGAGGAGACGAGCGGCCTGCGCGATCGCGGCTTCGACGCCGACGAGGGCGAGCGGACCTTCGCGGTATTCGGTCTGAAGATCGATCAGCACCAGGGTCGCCTCGGCGAGCGAGGGCCGCGGCGGGGTCGCGCCGGCGAGGGCGAGCAGGGTCGTGGGAGAAGCGAGAGGCATCGAAAGATCTCCGAAACGAGGACGACGCCTCTTCATAGACCGGCGCTTCCGCAGGTATGATCGGCGTTGTTCGACCATCTGTCTGCAAAAACGCAGAGAGCGCGCATGCCCTCCTCCGCTTCGACCGCCTTCGACTGGGACGACCTGCGCCTCCTCCTCGCGCTCTGCGAAACCGCGACGCTGTCGGCGGCGGCGCGACGCCTCGGCGTCGATCAGACGACGGCGTCGCGTCGACTGGCGCGGCTCGAACATCGTCTCGGCGAGACCCTGTTCGACCGGATCGACGGGCGGTTGCGGCCACGTCCGCCGGTCGCGGCGGTCCGTGACGATCTCGTCGATCTCGGCGCGGCGGTCGAGCGGATCGCGGCGCGGTTCCGCGACGATCGTTCGCGCCTCGGCGGCCGGGTGACGATCTCGGCGGTCGATCTCGTCGCGACGCGGCTACTCGCGCCGGCGCTCGCCGAATTCCGCCGCCGTCATCCCGGCGTCCGGCTGGAGATCGACGGATCGGACCGCAACGTCTCGCTCGCCCGCGGCGAGGCCGATCTGGCGGTGCGGCTGGCGCGGCCGCAGGACGACGAGGCGCTGACGCGGCGGCTCGGCGATCTCGGCTTCGGCTTCTACGGGCCTTCGGGCGACGACGGGCGTACGGCGTCGCCGCTCGCCGGTTACGGCGCGGCGCAGGAACATCTGCCCGAAATGCGTTGGCTCGCGGCGCATCGGCCGGGCGAGGAGCCGTCGTTTCGCTCGAACCGGATCGGCGCGATCGCGGAAGCGGCGGCCGCCGGCCATCGCGCGGTGCTGCCGCTGGTGATCGGCGACCAGGACGGACGTCTCGTCCGCCTCTCCGGCGTCGAGCCGATCGTGCGACGCGAGGTCTGGCTGGTGATGCGGACCGAGCGGCGACGGGACGCGGCGGTCGTCGCGACGATCGACTGGATCGCCGCGACGCTCGCGCCGCATCTCCTCGCCGTCAGTTGAGCAGCGCCACCAACCAGTCGGGATGGAGCGCGGTCCAGCCGCCGAAGCCGGCGACGCCGAAGACCATGCCGCCGACCCCGAGCGTCGTCGCGACGCCGAAGAGCCAGCGGACCCGCGTGAGCGCGGTCACGGCGAAGAGCGCGAGGGCGAGCGAGAGCATGGCGTCGGACAGATCGAAGAGATCGTCACGGTCGTTGCCGGCGTCGTAGGCCGCGGCGCGGGCCTTGGCCTTCACCGCCGATTCCTCGGCGCGGGACTTGAAGACGTCGGCCTGCTTCTTCCACTCGGCGAGCTTGGCCTCGAGCTCGGGCGACGCCGGTTGCGTGGCCCGGGTCTGTTCGATGGCGAGTTCGACGCCGAACTGGCGCTGGCGGCGGGCCTGATACTCGTTCCAGAAGTCGACGCTCTCGGCCTGGGCCTTCTGCATGCCCTGGACGACGTTGTCGTCCTTGATCTTGGAGACCGCCAGAAAGGCGGAAATGATCGCCACCGCGACGGCGATCCAGTTGTTGAACCGATCGCGCGCGGCGGCGCTCTCGGCGTTCGGAACCTCGATGTCCATGGCAATCCCCCTCCCGGTCGTGGACGCGCCCATCGAGCCGGGATTTTCGGCTTTCTCATGGCGGCGCCCGCACGGCGGCCCGCCATCGCGAAGCCGGATCCTCGAACGCCATATAAAGAAATCTTTATATCGTTATTGCCGTTGTCACAGGGGTCGCCTATAAGGCGGCATCGGTCGCGCGTCCTCGAGGCGCGTCGACGCCTCGGCCGCCGATTTCGACGGCCGGAAGGCCCGGCCCGACCGGGCGACGCCCCCGAGCGGGCGCCATCGGAGATCGACATGACGCAGTTCACCGACTACGCCGTCAAGGACATGAGCCTCGCCGACTGGGGCCGCAAGGAAATCGCCATCGCCGAGACCGAGATGCCCGGCCTGATGGCGGTGCGCGCCGAATACGGCCCGTCGCAGCCGCTGAAGGGCGCGCGGATCGCCGGCTGCCTGCACATGACGATCCAGACCGCGGTGCTGATCGAGACGCTGACCGCGCTCGGCGCCGAAGTGCGCTGGTCGTCCTGCAACATCTTCTCGACCCAGGACCACGCGGCGGCCGGCATCGCGGCGGCGAACATCCCGGTCTTCGCCCACAAGGGCGAGAGCCTGGAAGAGTACTGGGCCTATGTCGCCCGGACCTTCGAGTGGCATGACGGCGGCGTGCCGAACATGATCCTCGACGACGGCGGCGACGCCACCATGTACGTCATCCTCGGCGCGGAAGCCGAGAAGAACCCGGGCGTCCTGGCCAAGCCCGGCAACGAGGAAGAGATCGTCTTCTTCGCCGAGATCAAGAAGCGCATCGCCGCCCAGCCGGGCTGGTTCGAGAAGGTTCGCGCCTCGATCAAGGGCGTCTCGGAAGAGACCACCACGGGCGTGCATCGCCTCTATCAGCTGACCGAGCAGGGCCGCCTGCCGTTCCCGGCGATCAACGTCAACGACAGCGTCACCAAGTCGAAGTTCGACAACCTCTACGGCTGCCGTGAATCGCTGGTCGACGGCATCCGCCGCGCCACCGACGTGATGCTCGCCGGCAAGATCGCGGTCGTCGCGGGTTACGGCGACGTCGGCAAGGGCTCGGCCGCCAGCTTGCGCAACGGCGGCGCGCGCGTGCTCGTCACCGAGATCGACCCGATCTGCGCGCTGCAGGCGGCGATGGAAGGCTACGAGGTGGTGACCATGGAAGACGCCGCCTCGAAGGGCGACATCTTCGTCACCGCGACCGGCAACAAGGACGTCATCACCATCGACCACATGCGGGCGATGAAGAACAACGCCATCGTCTGCAACATCGGCCACTTCGACGCCGAGATCCAGATCGCGTCGCTGAAGAACTACACCTGGGAGAACATCAAGCCGCAGGTCGACCACGTCGTGTTCCCCGACGGCAAGCGGCTGATCGTGCTCTCCGAGGGCCGTCTGGTGAACCTCGGCAACGCCACCGGCCATCCCTCCTTCGTGATGTCGGCCTCGTTCACCAACCAGACGCTGGCGCAGCTCGAGCTGTGGACCAACGGCAAGGCCTACGAGAACCGGGTCTACACCCTGCCGAAGAAGCTCGACGAGAAGGTCGCGGCGCTGCATCTCGCCAAGCTCGGCGTGCGGCTGTCGCAGCTCTCCAGGGATCAGGCCGACTACATCGGCGTCTCGACCGAGGGTCCGTACAAGCCCGACCACTATCGCTACTGAGCGAAGACCGCTCGAACACAACATCTCGGAGGCGCGGCGGAATTTCGCCGCGCCTTTTCCATGTTCGCGTTTCGGACTCTCCCCACGATTCCGGTGAACCGGTATCTTCGAAGTGATTCGGGGGGCTTCGACCGCGTCATCTTCTTCGAAGTCCGGATTCATCTGCGTTTCGGTATCGAGGAAGAGGACCTTCGGCATGTGGGGGCGGAGGGGGAGACGGATTCTGCCGTCGCTCCATGGTTCGACGACGAAGCTGGCCGCCGCCGCGCTCGGGTGGGCTGCGACGACGGGGCACGCCTTGGCCGCCGAAGGCGGCGTGGTCTCGACCCATCAGATCATGCTGACCGCCTCGATGATCGGCGTCATCGCGGTCGCCGCGGCGTCCGCCGTCGGCATGATGCGGGCGCGCACCCGCGCCGAGGCCGAAATCGCCGCGCTCGGCGCCGACAACGCCGATCTGAAGGCGCGGGTCGAGCGCGCCGAGGCGTTGCTCGACGCCGACGATCAATTGATCCTGGCCTGGAGCGCCTCCGGCGAACCGCCGCTGCTGCTCGGCTCGCTCGGCGCGGAGGCCGCGGCTCCGCGCAGCCGCGCCGAATTCCTCGCCTTCGGCGCCTGGCTGGTGGCGAGCTCGGCGGGCGATCTCGATCGGGCGATGGGGGCGCTTCGCGAGCGCGGCACGCCGTTCGACCTGGAGCTGGCGACCCGTTCGGGCACCCACATCGAGGCGATCGGCCGCAACGCCGGCGGCCGCCCCTATGTCCGCTTCACCGACCTCACCGCCGAACGGCGCATGCACGCCGAACTGGGCGAGCGCCATCGCCGGCTCGTCGCCGACGTCGAGGCGATGCGGGCGCTGTTCGAGGCGATGCCCAATCCGGTCTGGCAGCGCGGTCTCGACGGACGTCTCGCCTGGGTCAATCCGGCCTATGCGCAGGCGGTCGACGCGGTCGATCCGGATCAGGCGATCGAGCAGGGGCTGGAGCTCCTCGACGGCGCCGGCCGCAAGGCGATCGCCCAGGCGCGCGCCGATTCCCTCGCCGTCGATCTGCGGCTGCCGATCGTCGTCGGCGGCCGACGGGTGACCTACGACGTGGTCGACGTCGCCTCGCCGCAGGGCGAGGCCGGCATCGCCATCGACGTCTCGACGCTGGAGCAGGCTCAGGCGGAGCTGCGCCGGACGATCGACTTCCACGCCCGCACGCTCGACCAACTGGCGACGGCGGTCGCGATCTTCGGCGCCGACAAGCGCCTGCAGTTCTACAACGCCGCCTTCCGCGCGCTGTGGGGGCTCGACACCGCGTTCCTGGAATCCTCGCCCGACGACGGCGCGGTCATCGACCGGATGCGGGCCGCCCGCAAGCTGCCGGAACAGGCCGACTGGCGCAGCTGGAAGCGCGACCTGCACGCCGGCTACACGAGCCTAGACGCGCGCGAACACTGGTGGCACCTGCCAGACGGCCAGACGCTGCGCGTCATCGCCAACCCGCATCCGCAGGGCGGCGTCACCTACGTCTACGAGAACGTCACCGAGAAGATCGACCTCGAGAAGCGCAACAACGCGCTGACCCGGGTGCAGCGCGAAACGCTCGACCATCTCTCCGAGGGCGTCGTGGTGTTCGGTTCGGACGGCCGACTGCGGTTGTTCAACCCGGCCTTCGTCAGCTTGTGGAAGCTCGACGAGACGGCGCTCGACGAGCGGCCGCACATCGCCGAAGTGCTGCTCCGGCTCTCCGCGATCCACGACGATCCGGCCACCTGGAACCGGCTCAAGGTGGCGGTGACCGGGCTCGCCGACAATCGCGACCGACTCTCGGGAACGATCGAGCGGCGCGACGGCATGGTGCTCGAATATGCGAGCGTGCCGCTGCCGGACGGAGCGACGCTGGTCACCTTCGTCAACGTCACCGACACGGTCAACGTCGAGCGGGCGCTGGTCGAGAAGAACGAGGCGCTTGAGGAGGCCGACCACATCAAGACCGACTTCGTCGGGCTGGTCTCCTACGAGCTGCGCTCGCCGCTGACCAACATCGTCGGCTTCTCGCATCTGCTGTCCGATCAGGCCCTGACCGGCCCGCTCAACGACAAGCAGCGCGACTACACGCAACACATCATGACGTCGAGCCAGGCGCTGATGGCGATCATCGACGACATCCTCGATCTCGCCACCATCGACGCCGGCATCATGCGGCTCGAGCTGACCGAGGTCGATCTCGCGGTGACCATCGCCGGGGCGGTCGAGGGGATCAAGGATCGGCTGGCGGCGGACGATCTGCGCCTCGTCACCGACGTCGACGGCGATCTCGGTCTGGTCGTCGCCGACGAGAAGCGGATCCGGCAGGTTTTGTTCAACCTCCTGTCCAACGCGGTGTCGTTCTCCACCGCCGGCGGCACCGTCACGATCACGGCGAAGCGCCAGGGCGAGGCGGTCGCGGTGACCGTCGCCGACGACGGCGTCGGCATCCCGCGCGAGCAGCTGCAACAGGTGTTCGAACGGTTCTACACCCGCCGTCGCGGCCCGCATCGCGGCGGCGCCGGGCTGGGGCTGTCGATCGTCAAGAGCTTCGTCGAGCTGCACGGCGGCACCGTGTCGATCACCTCGGTCGAGGGACGCGGCACGGAGGTGGTCTGCCGGCTGCCGCGCACGCCGCTCGGCCTCGACCGCCTGCCGCGCCCGAACGACGATGCGGACGCGGAGCCGATCCTGCCGCTCGCCGGCGAGTGAGGGGCGCATGGCCGACCGCGACGAGGACGCCGACTTCGACTTCGACCTCGCTCTCGCCGACGAAGCGGCGACGGTGGCGCTGGCCGAGGATCTCGCCGCCATCCTGCGCCCCGGCGACGTCGTGGCGCTCGTCGGCGATCTCGGCGCGGGCAAGTCGACCTTCGCGCGCGCGCTGATCCGGGCGCTGGCCGACGACGACCGGCTCGACGTGCCGAGCCCGACCTTCACGCTGGTGCAGAGCTACGATCTGCCGCGTTTCCCGATCGCCCATTTCGACCTCTACCGCCTCTCCGACGCGAGCGAGCTCGACGAACTCGGCCTCGACGAGGCGCTGCGCGAGGGCGTGGCGCTGATCGAATGGCCGGACCGGGCCGAGGATCGTCTGCCGGCGACGGCGCTGATCCTGGCGTTGGGACCGGGCGAAACGCCGCAGGCGCGGCGGGCGCGGCTCACCGGGCCGGCCGAGGCCTGGGCGGCGCGGCTCGAGCGGACGCTGGCGGCGCGCGCCTTTCTGGCCTTCGCCGGCAGCCCGCGGGGCCATCGCCGGCATCTGCAGGGCGACGCCTCGTCGCGCTCCTACGAGCGCATCCGTGACGAGCACGGCACGACGGTGCTGATGAACCATCCCGCCGAACCGGACGACGCGGCCGGTCGCGCGCGGGTGGCGGCGCGGGCCGCGGCGAAGCTCGCCGAAGGGCCGGAGCCGTTCCTGGCGATGGATCTGGCGCTCGCCGGCTTCGGCTATTCGACGCCGGAGGTGCTCGCCCACGATCTCGACGACGGGTTCCTCCTGCTCGAGGATCTCGGCGCGGAGACCTGTTTTCGCGGCGATCCGCCGGCCCCGATTCCGGAGCGCTATGGGGCGGCGGTCGAACTCCTCGCCGATCTGCACGGCCGCGATCTGCCGGCGGATGTAGACGACGGCGACGGCGGCCGCCACGGGATCCCACGGCTCGGCGTCGAAGGCTACCGCTCGGAGTTGGAGATCCTGCTCGACTGGGGGCTGCCGCATCACATCGGCCGGCGGGCGAGCGAAGCGGAGGCGGCGCGGTTCCGCGCCGTGTGGGCGCCGCTCCTCGCCGAGATCGAGGCGGGGCCGCAGAGCTGGTCGCTGCGCGACTACCATTCGCCGAACCTCCTGTGGCTTCCCGAACGTACGGGGCTCGCCCGGATCGGGCTGCTCGACTTCCAGGACGCCGCCTTCGCCCATCCCGCCTACGACGTCGCCTCGCTGACCCAGGACGCGCGGCTCGACGTCTCGGCCGAGCTCGAGGCGGAGCTGCTGGCGACCTATGTCGCGGCGCGGCGGCGGCGCGATTCGAGCTTCGATGAGACCGCCTTCCGCCGCGCCCACGCCATCCTGGCGGCGCAACGGGCGACGCGGCTGCTCGGCCAGTTCGTCCGCCTACGCGATCGCGACGGCAAGGCGGGCTACATGCGTCACCTGCCGCGCCAATGGGTCTACCTGACCCGCGTCCTCGCGGAACCGGTGTTGCGGGATCTGAAGCTCTGGTATGAGGACGTCGCGCCGGCCGATCGGCGCATCGCCGACTGATCGAACGCCGACCGGACCTCCCATGCCCAGCGCATCTCCGACCGCCTTCCGCCCCACTCACGCCATGGTGCTCGCCGCAGGGCTGGGCAAGCGCATGCGGCCGATCACGGCGACGACGCCGAAGCCGCTGGTCGAGGTGGCCGGGCGCTCGCTGATCGACCACGGCCTCGATCGGTTGCGGGCGGCGGGCGTGGAGACGGCCGTCGTCAACGTCCATTGGCTCGCCGATCTGGTCGAGGTGCACGTGGCGAAGTGCGCGACGCCGCGCATCCTCGTCTCCGACGAGCGCGAGGCTCTGCTCGACACCGGCGGCGGCCTCGTCAAGGCGCTGCCGCTTCTCGGCGAAAAGCCGTTCTATCTGATCAACTCCGACAGTTTCTGGATCGAGGGCTACCGCGCCAATCTCGATCTCCTCGCCGAACGGTGGGACGAGGCGGCGATGGACGCGCTGCTGCTGCTCGCCCCGACCGTCGGCGCGGTCGGCTACGACGGGCTCGGCGACTTCCTGATGGACGACGCAGGACGGCTCGTGCGGCGCGACGAGCGTTGCGTCGCGCCCTTCGTCTACGCCGGCGCGGCGATCCTGTCGCCACGGCTGTTCGCCGACGCGCCGCCGGTCGGCGAAGCTTTTTCGCTCAACCGGCTGTTCGACCGGGCGCTCGAGGCGGGACGGCTCTGGGGCCAGCGGATGAGCGGCGTCTGGTTGCACGTGGGGACCCCCCGCGCGATAAGAGAAGCCGAGGCGGCGATCGCGGAGAGCGCCGACTGAGACGGAGCGGGACCGGCGGATGAGGGAGCGAGCGAGCGAGGCTTCCGCATCGCAGGAGAAGGCGCGGGTCGTCTCGATCGACGCCGGGCGGCCATTTCTGCCGACGCTGGTCGAAGCCCTCCTCGACGGCGATCTCGTCCCCGACTTCCGCTTCGACGGCGCCGATCCGGCGGCGCTCGCCGACGTCACCCTCCTACTCCCGACCCGGCGCGCGGCGCGCGCGGCGGCCGACGCCCTCATCGCCGAGATCGCGAGACGAGGGTTCGGCCGCGCCGTGCTGATGCCCGACATCCGTCCGTTCGGCGACGTCGACGAAGACGGCGCGCTGTTCGGCGAGGACGAGCTCGATCTCGCCGCCGCCGTGCCGCCGTTCGAACGCCGGCTGATCATGACGCGGCTGGTGAGGAGTTGGACGCGCATGCTCGGCGCGACGCATCCCGTCACCGGCGCGATGCCGACGCTGCCGACCAGTCCGGCCGAAGCGGTCCGGCTCGCCGACGCGCTGCTCGTGCTGATGGATCAGGTCGGCGCGCAAGGGTCGGACTGGTCGCGGCTCGCCGACATCGTGCCGGAGGATCATGCGCTCTATTGGCAGCTGACCCGCGCCTTTCTGACCATCGTCACCGAGGCTTGGCCGAAGCATCTCGAAGAGACCGGGCGCGTCGATCCCGCCGCCCGACGGCATGCGGCGATCCGCGCCGCGGCGGCCCGGCTCGCGGCGTCGCCGCCGAAGGGGCCGGTGATCGCCGCCGGCTCGACCGGTTCGGTGCCGTCGACGGCGGAGATGATCGCGACGGTGGCGCGATTGCCGCGCGGCGTCGCGGTGCTGCCGGGCCTCGACTTCGATCTCGACGACGCGGCCTGGGCGGCGCTCGAACCGGCCGCGGGAGCGCCCGGCGCGCCGGTTCCCTCGCACCCCCAATACGGCCTGCGCCTGCTGCTCGACGGCATGGATCTCGGCCGCGCCGACGTCCGCCGGATCGGCCGCGACGGCGGCGCGGACGCCGCCGCCCGGCGCCGGCTCGTCTCGGAGGCGATGCGGCCGGCGGAGACGACGGAGGCCTGGCGCGACTTCGCCGAGACGATCGGGCGGGGCGGCTTCGACCTCGACGGCGCGCTGCGGGGGCTCGCGCTGATCGAGGCGCGGCACGAGGCGGAAGAGGCGGTCGCGGTGGCGCTGACGCTGCGCGAGGCGATCGAGACGCCGGGGGCGACCGCCGCGCTGGTCACCCCCGACCGCAATCTCGCCCGGCGGGTGTCCGCCGAGCTCGCGCGATGGGGCCTCGAAATCGACGATTCAGCCGGCCGGCCGCTCGGCCACACGCCGCCGGGCGCGCTGTTTCGGCTGGTCGGCGAGGTGGCGCTCGGCGGCTTCGAGCCGCTCGCGGTGGCGAGCCTTCTCGCCCATCCGCTCGCCCGCTTCGGCCGATCGGCGGGCGAGGCGCGCCGGCTCGGACGGATCGTCGATCTGGTGGCGCTCCGAGGGCCGCGGCCGACGCCGGGCGGGGTCGGCCTCCTCGCCGCCTTCGACGAAGCCTGCGCGGCGATCGACGCCCAACCGCAACGCGCGGCGGCGGCGCGGCGGCGGCCGAGCCGCGAAGACCGCGCGGGCGCGCGAGCCCTGCTCGAGGACCTCGTCGTCGCCCTGCGGCCGCTCGAGGCGACGGCGGCGGCGACGCAGCCGCTCGCCGCCTGGATCG
The DNA here is from genome assembly GCA_021286855.1 of Hyphomicrobiales bacterium. Taxonomy (GTDB): domain Bacteria; phylum Pseudomonadota; class Alphaproteobacteria; order Rhizobiales; family Ancalomicrobiaceae; genus Pinisolibacter. Next base: position 102,673 of record JAJTBO010000006.1, read on the forward strand.
CGGCGCAAGTCGCCGCGACGCGGACCGTAGCGCGCGACGACGCCGGCTCGGACGCCCATCTCTTCGCCGGCGAAGAAGGCGAGGCCCTGGCCGGCGCGCTCGCCGAGGCGATCCGCGCCGCGGCGGAGCCGGCGACGGCGATGAATCTTTCGGGACGCGACTGGCCGGGCGTGCTCGACGCGCTCGTCGGCGATCGTCCGGTCAACCGGCGCACCGCCCCGGGGGCGAGGCTCTTCGTCTACGGCCCGCTCGAAGCGCGGCTTCTCTCCTTCGACCTCCTGGTGCTCGCCGGGCTCGACGAGGGGATCTGGCCGATCTCGACCCGGTCCGACCCGTGGCTGTCGCGGCCGATGCGGCGCGACATGGCGCTCGACGCGCCTGAACGCCGGATCGGCCTCTCCGCCCACGACTTCGTCCAGGCGGCGACGAGCCGACGCGTGGTGCTGGCGCGGGCGAGCCGTTCGGGCGGCACGCCGACGGTGCCGTCGCGCTGGCTGCAGCGGCTGGCGACGGTGATCGGCGACGCCGGCATGACGACGTTGCGCGGACGTGGCGCGGCGCATCTGGCGTTGGCGCGGCGACTCGATCGGGGGGACGGCGTCGCCCGGCCGATCGGGCGGCCGAACCCGCGACCCGATCCGGCGCTGCGGCCGAACAGGGCCTCGGTCACCGAGATCGAGACCTGGATCCGCGACCCCTATGCGATCTTCGCGAGGCGCATCCTGCGGCTCGATCCGCTCGACCCGATCGGTCGGGAAATCGGCGCAGCCGAGCGCGGCACCTTCGTCCACGACGTGCTCGCCACCTTCGTCGTGGAGGGCCATCCGTTCCGCGGCGACGCGGCGCGCGAGCGTCTTCTGGCGATCGGCGAGGAGAAGCTCGCCGCCTTCGCCGCCTTCCCGGAGGCGGTGGCGTTGTGGCGGGCCCGGCTCGCGGCGATCGCCGCGTGGTGGCTGGAGGCGGAGGTGGAGCACGGCGCGGCGGTCGCCGAGCGGCACGCCGAACTCGGCGGCCGGCTCGAGCTTCCCGTCGACGGGCGACCGTTCCGGCTGACCGGCTACGCCGACCGGATCGACCTGACGCGCGACGGCGCGGTGCGCCTCCTCGACTACAAGACCGGCGCGCCGCCGAGCGAGAAGCAGGTGCAGAGCCTGCTCGCGCCGCAGTTGCCGCTCGAGGCCGCGATGGTGCGAGCCGGCGGCTTCGACCAGCCCGGCGACACCGCCTTCGCCGAACGCGCGATCGCCGAGATCGCCTATCTCCACCTTTCCGGCGGACGCGACGGCGGCAAGTGGGAGACGCGCGGCAAGGCGAAGGACGACGCGCTGGGACCGGAGGAGCTCGCCGCGGCGGCGCTCGAGCGGCTGGAGGGGCTCATCCGCCACTTCCGCCTCGCCGAGACCGGCTGGCCGTCGCGGCCGCGGGTGCAGTTCGAGAAGGCTCGCTCCGGACCCTACGATCATCTCGCCCGGGTCGCCGAATGGGCGGCGGGCGAGGCGGGAGAAGGGGGCGAGGGATGAGCGGCGGCTTCTCCGTCCCGAACGACACCAAAGAGCGCCAACGGCGGGCCGCCGACCCGCGCGTCTCCGCCTGGGTGTCGGCCAACGCCGGCTCGGGCAAGACCTGGGTGCTGACCCGGCGAGTGATCCGCTGCCTTCTCGCCGGCACGCCGGCCGACCGCATCCTGTGCCTGACCTTCACCAAGGCGGCGGCGGCGAACATGTCGAACAAGGTGTTCGAGCAGCTCGGCAAATGGGCGATCGCCGACGATCGGGCGCTCGCCGCCGAGATCGCCGAGACGGAGGGCGTCGCGGTCGGCTCGATCGAGAAGAAGACCCTGGCGCGGGCGCGGCGGCTGTTCGCCGAGGCGATCGAGACGCCGGGCGGGCTGAAGATCCAGACGATCCACGCCTTCTGCGAGAGCGTGTTGAAGCAGTTTCCGCTGGAGGCCGATCTCGGCGGCGGCTTCGAGATCCTCGACGATCGGGCGACCCGCGATCTGGTGGCGCGCGCCCGCGAGAGCGTCCTGGTCGAGGCGAGCGCGGCCGGACCCGACGACCCGCTCGGCTCGGCGTTCCGCACGGCGCTCGCCGCCGGCGGCGAGTTCGGCCTCGACCGGGCGCTGTCGGCGCTCGTCTCGGCGCGCGATCGGTGGGTCGCCTGGTTGCGCGAGGTCGGCGACGTCGAGGCGGCGATCGCCGATCTCGCGGAAACGCTCGAGATCGACCCGACGAGGCGCGACGAGGATCTCGTCGGCGAGGCGCTCGCTTCGCCGGACTTTCCCGAAGCCTTCCTCGCGTCGCTCGCGGCCGCCTTCGCCGGTTCCTCGACCAACGACGTCAAACAGGCGGAACGGATCGCGCGGGCGCGCGACGCGCGTCTTTCGAGCGAAGAACGTTCCGAGGCGTGGCGGTCGGTGTTCTTCACCGCGACGGGGCCGCGCGCCGCGCGAACCTTCGCGACGAAGAAGATCCACGACGCCTTTCCCGATCTCGCCGACCGGGCGGCGCGGGAGACGGCGCGGCTCGCAGCGCTCGGCGAGGCGCGCGACCGGCTCGCCGCGCATGCGGCCTCGGCCGCCCTGTTCAGGCTCGGCGACGCGGTGATCGGCCGTTACGAGGCGGCGAAGCGGGCGCGCAGCGCCGTCGACTTCGACGATCTGGTCGGGCGCACCGCCGATCTCCTGTCGATCCGCTCGGCGGCGGCCTGGGTGCAGTTCAAACTCGACAAGGGCATCGACCACATCCTGATCGACGAGGCGCAGGACACCAATCCGCGCCAGTGGCGGATCGTCGAAGGCCTGGCCGAGGAATTCTTCGCCGGCGAAGGGGCCCGGCGCGCCAACCGCACCGTGTTCGCGGTCGGCGACGAGAAGCAGTCGATCTATTCCTTCCAGGGCGCCGCGCCGGAGACGTTCTCGCGGAGCCGCGACCATTTCCGCGCGGCGGCGGGCGCGGCCGACAAGGACTTCGCCGACGTCCAGCTGATGATGAGCTTCCGTTCGACGGCGGCGGTGCTCGGCGCAGTCGACGCGGTGTTCGAGGACAGGAGCGCGCGGGCGCGGGTCTCGACCCGGCCCGAGGACTACATGCGGCACACGGCATTGCGCGCGCGCGCCGCCGGTCGGGTCGAGGTCTGGCCGATGGAGAGCGCCGAGGCGCTCGAGGAGCCGGAGGACTGGACCGCGCCGCTCGATCGGGCGACGGCGAGCCAACCGCACGTCCGCCTCGCCCGCTCGATCGCCGACGAGATCGAGCGGCTGACCGATCCTAGCTTCCGCCTGGAGGCGACGGGCAAGCCGGTGGCGCGGCGCGACGTCCTCGTCCTGGTGCGCAAACGCGGCCCTTTCGTCGACGCGATGAACCGGGTGCTGAAGGAACGCGGCATCGCGGTCGCCGGTCAGGACCGGCTGCGGCTGACCGACCACATCGCGATCCTCGATCTGGTGGCGCTGGCCCGCGCCATCGCCATGCCGGAGGACGACCTCGCCCTCGCCTCGGTCCTGAAGAGCCCGCTCTTCGGCCTCGACGACGACGACCTGACGGTGATCGCGGCGGCGGAGCGTAGGCCCGACGAAAGCCTCGCGGCGGCGCTCGAACGACGCGCGGCGAGCGATCCGCGCTTCGCTCCGGCGTCGTCCAGGCTCGCGCGCTGGCGCGATCTGGCGGAGCGGCTGCCGACCTACGAGTTCTTCGCGCGGGTGCTGTCGGCCGACGGCGGACGGCGCGCCTTCGTCGAACGGCTCGGCTCGGAGGCCGACGACGTGCTCGACGAATTCCTCGGGTTGGCGCTCGCCGCCGATCGCGGTCCGGCGCCGAGCCTGATGCGCTTCGTCGAAGGGTTGGCGCTCGATCCGCCGGAAATCAAACGCGAGATGGACGAGGCCCGCGACGAGGTCCGCGTCATGACGGTGCACGGCTCGAAGGGGCTGGAGGCCTCGGTGGTGTTCCTGGTCGACGGCGGCGCGGCCCCGACTTCGACCGCGCATGCCCCGGCGCTGCTGCGTCTTCCCGGACGGGTCGCCGACGGCGCGGCGCGGCTCGCCTGGAGCCGGGGGCGGGCCGACCCGAGCGCCTTCGAGGCGACCAAGGCGGCGGCGAGAGAGGCGGCCGAGAACGAGTATCTTCGGCTGCTCTACGTGGCGATGACGCGGGCGGCCGATCGGCTGATCGTGTGCGGCCACGCCGGGGCGAAGGGCGCCGACGCCGCCTCCTGGCACGCGACGATCGAGCGAGCGCTCGCGCCGACGGCCGACCGGGACGTCGGAGCCGACGGGCGCGAACGGCTGATCTGGCGGGCCGGCGCGCAGGAGGCGGCGGAGCCCGTCGCGGTCGAGGCCGAGACGCCGCCGGTCGTCGCCGACGAGCGCCCCGACTGGCTCGACCGACCGCCGCCGGACGGCGCGACGGCGCGACGGCTGACGCCGTCGTCGGTCGGCGAGGCGCGGGGCGCGGCCCGTCCGGCGGCGCTCGACGTGCTGGAGGCGGCGCTCCTGCCGGAGAGCGCGGAGCGGGCGCGGGGGATCCTCACCCACCGGCTGCTCGAGGCGCTGCCGACCCTGCCTGAAGCGAACCGCGGCGCGGCGGCGCGGCGCTACGTCGCCGCGCGAGGCGGCGCGCTCGCCGAGGCGATCCGCGAAGCCGTCGTCGCCGAGGTCGAAGCGATCCTCGCCGACCCGCGATTCGCGGCGGTGTTCGCGGAGGGCTCGCGGGCCGAGGCGGCGATCGCCGGGGAGCTCGTCGACGCGCGCGGCGAGCGGCTGGCGGTCGCCGGTCGGATCGACCGGTTGGCGGCGACCGAGACCGAGGTTCTCGTCGTCGACTTCAAGAGCGAGCGCACCGACGCCGAACGGGCGGAGGCGAGCGCCGCGCAGGTCGCCCAGTTGGCGCTCTATCGACGGCTGCTCACCGAGACCTTCCCCGGCCGACGGATCCGCTGCGCGATCCTGTGGACGGCGATCCCGCGGCTCGACGAGATCGAACCGGCGCGGCTCGACGCGGCGGCGCGCCGGCTCGCGATCCTTTGATCTCGTGGGCGCCCCCGTCCGCACCCACCGCATCTTGACGCTGCGCGCCCCGCTTCCTAGGTTCGGCGACGAGAGTGGCGCGGCCTTCCCGGACCGCGCGAGACGACGAGGTCCTTCCCGATGACCCAGAAAGTCACCGACGCTTCCTTCGATACCGACGTTCTCGCCTCCGCCGAGCCGGTGGTGGTCGACTTCTGGGCCGAGTGGTGCGGCCCCTGCCGGATGATCGCCCCGGCGCTCGAGGAAATCTCGGCCGAGATGGCGGGCAAGGTGAAGATCGTGAAGCTCAACATCGACGAGAACCCGGCCACCGCGATGAAGTTCGGCGTGCGTTCGATCCCGACCCTGATCGCCTTCAAGGGCGGCCAGCCGGCGGCGATGCAGGTCGGCGCGGCCCCGAAGGGCAAGCTCGTCGAGTGGATCAACGGCGCGGTCGCCTGAGCGATCGCTTCCGTGTCTCCTTCGCCCGGCCGATGCGGACGCGTCGGCCGGGCTTCGTATTTCGTAGCGTGCGGAAAGCCCTTGAAATCCGAGGCCGGAAGGCTCAAATCCGCACCGAAACGACGACGCGCCGGATCGGCGCGAGAGCATCAGAGGACGCCATGACCGACGAGACCGCGAAAGCCGCCGAGGCCGACGCCGCCCCCGCGACCGAAGCGCCCGCCACCGAGACCCCGGCCACCGAGACCCCCGCCGTCGATCCGATCGAGGCGCTGGCGCAGGAAAACGCCGAGCTCAAGGACCGTCTGCTGCGCACCTTGGCGGAGATGGAGAACCTGCGGCGGCGCACCGAGAAGGAGACGAAGGACGCGCGCGACTACGCCGTCACCGGCTTCGCCCGCGATCTGCTCTCGGTCGCCGACAACTTCGATCGAGCGCTGTCGCATGCGCCGGAGGAGTTGCGCGTCGACGAGACGATGGGCGGCAAGGCGCTGATCGAGGGCGTCGAGCTGACCGGCCGAGAGCTCCTGAAGACGCTGGAGAAGCACGGGGTGAAGAAGCTTTCGCCGCTCGGCGAGAAGTTCGACCCCAATCTGCATCAGGCGATGTTCGAGATCCCCAATCCGCAGGTGGTCGCCGGCACGGTGCTGCAGGTGATGCAGGACGGCTTCGCCATCGCCGGCCGGGTGCTGCGTCCGGCGCTGGTCGGCGTCGCCAAGGGCGGGCCGAAGTCGGCGGCGGAAGCGGCGGCGCAGCCCGAGGCGGCGGCGAAGGTCGACAAGACCGTCTGAGGAAGGGTCGCGGCGCCCGCCGCGGCTTCCATGGAGCGGTGACTCCGCGACGCCGACTCGGCGTGCGATGTTGTGAGACGCCGTGCGCGATGCTTCGAGACGCGGGCCAAAGGCCCGCTCCTCAGCATGAGGCGCTTTTTCACAATCGAAACAAATATATACGCCTCATGCTGAGGAGGACGCCGAAGGCGTCCGTCTCGAAGCATCGCGCACGTCGCGCCGGCTCCTCACGTCCCGCGCGGCTTGGCGCGCGTCGTCGCCGACGCCGACGTCGGGTCGTCGGGCCAGGGGTGGCGCGGATAACGCCCCTTCATCTCGCTCTTCACGGCGCTCCACGACCCCTTCCAGAAGCCGGGCAGATCGCGCGTCACCTGGATCGGGCGATGGGCGGGCGAGAGCAGCTCGAGCACCAGGGGCGCCCGGCCGTCGCAGACGCTCGGATGACGATCGAGGCCGAAGAGCTCCTGCACTCGGATCGAAATGGTCGGGCCGGCCTCGGCCTCCCAGTCGATCGGCACGTTCGAGCCGGTCGGCGCGGTGAAGTGGCTCGGCGCTTCCGCATCGAGCCGGCGACGCGCCTCCCAGTCGAGGAGCGCGTCGAGGCCGTCGAAGACCTGGGTTTCGCGAATGTCGGCGGGCGCGGTCAGGCCGAGGACGTGCGGGGCGAGCCAATCCTCCAGAGTGGCGGCGAGGGTCTCGTCGGAGAGATCGGGGAACCCGACGACGCCGGCGCGGCGGACGAATTCGACGCGTTGGCGCAGGCGCGTCGCCGCCTTCGACCAGGGCAGACTGGCGAGCCCCTTGGCCCGCACCGCCTCGACCAGGGCGCGGGCGACGAGCGTCGGGTCGGGCTTCTCGATCGGCTTCTCAGTGAGCACCACGCGGTGGAACCGGCGGACGCGGCGCGCCTTGACCCGGCCGGCGACGGCGTCGAACCGCACCTCGTCCTCTTCGACGACATGAGATCCGAAGTCGGTCTCGATGTCGTCCTGCGTCAGCGCCGCCGCAAGCAGAATGCGGGCCTCGCGGGCCGCGCCCTGCATCTCGGCGACGGCGAGGAAGGGCAGCCGCGCCAGCGCTTCATGCGGCTCCAGCCGGCCGCCGCGCCCGTTGGCGAGACGGAAGCTGCCGGCCGCGCCGCGCGCCTGCGCGATGCGATCGGGATAGGCGAGCGCCAAGAGGCGGCCACATTCCGAGACGTCGCCGGAAAAGGCGTCGGTCTCGGCGCGGCCGGCGAGATCGGCCCAGCGGGCGGCGAGGCGGCGGGCGTCCTCGGCGCGGGGGCCGCGATCGACGCGCAGACGGCGGATCCTGTCTTCGAGATCGACCGACGCGCCGCCGAGGCCCGGATCGGCGACGATCGCCGCGATCTCGGCGGCGAGCCGGCCGGCGCCGCCGCGCGCCCCACCGAGCACCATGTGGGCGAGGCGGGGATGGAGCGGCAGACGGCGCAGACGCCGACCCTCCGCGGTCACTCGCCCGTCCGCGTCGATCGCGTCGAGATCGGCGAGCAGCGCCACCGCCTCGTCCCAGGCCGGCTTCGGCGGGGAATCGAGGAAGGCGAGACCGTCGGGGCTCGTCACGCCCCATTCGGCGAGGTCGAGCACGAGGTTGGCCAGATCCGCCTCCAGGATCTCCGGCCGATCGAAGGCGGCGAGGCCGGCGGTCGCGGCCTCCGGCCACAGCCGCCAACACACGCCCGGCTCGGTGCGGCCGGCGCGGCCGCGACGCTGGTCGGCGGAGGCGCGGGAGACGCGCACCGTCTCGAGCCGCGTCAGCCCGGTGTCGGGCTCGTAGCGGGGCACACGGGAGAGGCCGGCGTCGACGACGATGCGGACGCCCTCGATGGTCAGCGAGGTCTCGGCGATCGAGGTGGCGAGCACCACCTTGCGGCGACCGGGCGCGGCGGGGCGGATGGCGCGGTCCTGCTCGGCGGGCGTCAATGCGCCATAGAGCGGGGCGAGGTCGACGGTCGGGCCGACGCGGCCGGACAGCGCCTCGAGGGTGCGGCGGATCTCGGCCTGACCCGGCAGGAAGACCAGCACCGAGCCCGGATCCTCGTCGAGGGCGCGCAGCACCGCGCCGGCGACTTCCCCCTCGAGCCGCGCTTCCGGGCGGCGGGCGAGATGTTTCGTCTCGACCGGGAAGGCGCGGCCTTCCGAAGTCACCAGCGCCGCGTCGCCGAGGAGATCGCGGACGCGGGCGCCGTCGATGGTCGCCGACATGACGACGAGGCGCAGATCGGGCCGGAGCGCCCCCTGCGCGTCGAGGGCGAGGGCGAGACCGAGGTCGCCGTCGAGGCTCCTCTCGTGCGCCTCGTCGAAGATCACGCAGGCGACGCCGGAGAGCTCGGGATCGTCGAGGATCATCCGGGTGAAGACGCCCTCGGTGACGACTTCGATGCGGGTCTTCTTCGTCACCTTCGCGTCCATACGGACGCGGTGACCGACGGTCTCGCCGACGCTCTCCGACAAGGTCGCGGCCATGCGCGCGGCCGAAGCGCGGGCGGCGAGGCGGCGCGGCTCCAGCATGACGATGCGGCCGTCGCCGCGCCAGGGCGCGGCAAGAAGGGCGAGCGGCACGCGCGTCGTCTTGCCGGCGCCGGGCGGGGCGACCAGCACGGCGTTCGCCCCGCGGGTCAGCGCGGCGAGGAGGGCGGGCAGCGCCGCCTCGATCGGCAGGTCGGAGGGCGGGATCGGCGGGATCGCGGTCATGGCCGGTTCTTAAGGCCGGCCGGGCGCGCGGCCAAGAGGGGGCGTTCACCACGTCCGACGATCGCGGGGGCCACGTCGTTGTGGCGTCGCCGGGGCGGATTTATCATTCCGCCCTCGAAACGATGGATCCTCTCCCCCGATGCCGGTCGATCTCCGACCCTCTCAGGCGCTGAAACTCTGGCACGACGTCACGCTCGATCTGGTGCGCGACGGCGACACGGATCTGACCGCCCGGCAGACGGCGATCCTGCTCACCGTCTATCTGGAGCCGCCGCCGCACACGGTGCGCGGGCTGGCCGCCAAGCTCGGCGTGACCAAGCCGGCGATCACCCGCGCCCTCGACACGATGGGCGAACGGGGCCTGCTCGACCGCCGCCGCGACGAGATCGACAAGCGCAACGTGCTGATCCAGCGCACCGTCGACGGGGCGCTGTTCGTCGAGAAGCTCGGCGACGACGTGGTCAAGCGGGCGAAGGGGCTGCCGCGGTGAGCGCGACGCGCCCGGCCGCGTGAGGGCGGTCGGTTTCGACGGACGGGACGAGCGGCCGGCGCCATGGGTCGAAGCCCTGCTCGATGCTTCGAGACGCGCCTTCGGCGCTCCTCGGCATGAGGCGCTTCCATTTGTTTCGATTGCAAAAAACGCCTCATGGTGAGGAGCGTCCGCAGGACGCGTCTCGAACCACGCGCACCCTGTGTGAAGCCGCGTACCAATGCGCCGCCCTCGATCCGCGATCGCATTCAGCTCGTGGCCGTCAACCGATCGAAGAACCCGCGCGCGCCGGCGGCGACTTCGTCCCAGGTCCGCTCGAAGCCTTCCGGGCCCCCGTAATAGGGATCGCCGACGCTCTCCCCTTCCCGGCCCTCGACGAAATCGAGCAGCAGAAAGAGCCGCGCCGTCGCGTCCTTCGGGGCGAGGCGCTCGAGATCGGCGAAGTTCTGGGCGTCCATCGCGACGATCGCCTCGAAGCGGCGGAAGTCGGCGGGCGCGACCTGCCGGGCGCGGAGTTCGTCGATCGAAACGCCGTGGCGGCGGGCGGTCGCCCGGGCGCGGGCGTCCGGCGGCTCGCCGACGTGCCAGGCGCCGGTTCCGGCGCTGTCGATGGTCGCCGCGAGCCCGCGCCGTTCGGCTTCGGCGCGAAAGGCGGCCTCGGCCAGCGGCGAGCGACAGATGTTGCCGAGGCAGACGAGGAGGACGGAGGGGGGCATGCCGATCTCCGATCGGGATCAGAGTGGAGGATGGAGGCGGCCGTCGAGCGCGAAGGGCTCCTGCAGACGCAAGCGCCAGCGCCCCTCGGCGCGGTCGGGGTCGAAGACCAAGTTCCAGCCGTGCGGCGTCACGGTCGAGGGCAGCGCCACGAAGACGTTTTCAGACAGGAGCCGATCGCCGTGCTCGCGTTGCCCGAGGCTCGGCAGGCCGGGCCGCAGCCAGTTGGGATTGGGCAGGCTTTCCGGATCGACGACATGGACGTCGGCGAGATCGAGCACCTCGAAGGCGGTGAGGACATGCGGCACCGTGTCGAGGACGTGGAAGCCCTTGTGGACGGCGACCTCGAGGATCGCCGTCGCCGCGTCGAGCGAAGCGTAGACGGCGCGTCGGCCCTTCGAGTTCCAACGCCCGCCGGTCCGGCGCGCGCCCTCCCCCGAGGCGAAGGCGTCCGCGAAGTCGGCGCGGTCGAGCCGCCAGGCGAGGTGAGCGGTCCCGCCGAGGCCGAAGGGCCGGACGATCACGGATAGACGCCGAGATCGAGTTGCTCGATGAGGTCGAAGACCAGTTCGGCGCCGGCCGGCGTCGCCAAGAGGTCGATCGGCCGACGCCCGTCGAGCGCCAAGGCCGGCCGATCGAGCCAATGCTCGGCCTCGTTCAGAGAGCCGAAGGCGGACATGGCGCGCGCCAGAATCTCGGCGAAGACCCAGGCGCGACCGCTCTGCTCCGGGCTCAACGGCCGCGACGGCGCATCCTTGCGGCGTTGGAAGGTGCGCAGGCTCATGCCGACCGCCTTCTCCAACCCCTCGGTCTTGTCGAGCACCTCGAGCCGGCCGATCAGATGCTGGAGGGCCGCGGCGGGCAGGCCGTCGAGAATGAGGTCGTGAGCGGCGAGCGGCGTGTCGAGCGGTCGATCGAGATTGTCCTCGCCGAAGAGATCTTCGACGGCGCGGATCACGCCGCCGGCGGACTGATTGGATTCGACCTTCACGACGCCACCTCGCGACACCTGTCGTCCTACAGACTGACACATGTCGCAGGGACGAACAAGAGCGGAGACGTCGCCCACGCCCTCAATAATCGACTTGCGTCAGATACAATCCCGCGCTCGGCGCGACCGCCCCGCACCGCGTCCGATCCGCTGCCTCGAGCGCCCCACGCAGGTCGTCGTCGGTCCATTTGCCTTCGGCGACGAGCTTGATCGAGCCGACCATCGAACGAACCTGATTGTGCAGGAACGAGCGGGCCGAGGCGCGGATCTCGATCAGGTCGACGCCGACGCGGACCGCGTCGAGACGGTCGAGGGTCTTCAGCGGGCTCTTCGACTGGCAGTGCGCCGAGCGGAAGGTCGTGAAGTCGTGGTGGCCGACCAGGATCTTGGCGGCGCGGTCCATCGCTTCGACGTCGAGGCGGGTCGGCACGTGCCACGCCCGGTTCAGCTCGACCGCCAAGGGCGCGCGGCGGTCGATGATCCGGTAGAGATAGTGGCGGGCCTTGGCGGAGAAACGGCTGTCGAAGTCGGGCGCGACGATCTCGACCTCGATCGCCGCGACCGGCGCGGGCTTCAGGTGGAAGTTCAGCGCGTCGCGCAGCTTGTCGGCCGACCAGTCGCGGTCGAGATCGATGTGGATCACCTGACCGGTCGCGTGGACGCCGGTGTCGGTGCGGCCGGCGCCGCGCACCACGATCGGTCCGGCCTTCAGCTTGGCGAGAGCGTCCTCGAGCTCGGCCTGCACCGAGGGGCCGTTCGCCTGCCGCTGGAAGCCGACATAGGGCGTGCCGTCGTATTCGATGGTCAGCTTGAAGCGGGGCATCAGAGGAGCCGATCGCCGGGGGTGAGCTTCAGCGCGTCGAAGGCCTGACGGGCGGATTGCGGCTTCGCGCCGGCGCGCTGGACCTCGACGAGACGCAACGCGCCCTCGCCGCAGGCGACGACGCCGTCGCGATCGAGGATCTCGCCGGGGACGCCGGATCCGTCGGCGCGGGTCGTGCGAAGCACCTTCAGCCGCTCCGTCTTCTCGCCGACCTTCACCTCGCACCACGCGCCGGGGAAGGGCGAGAGGCCGCGGGCGACGTCGTGGATCTCGGGCGCCGGCTTCGACCAGTCGATACGGGCTTCGGCCTTGTCGATCTTCTTGGCGTAGGTGACGCCCGCTTCCGGCTGCGGCGTGACGGCGAAGGAGCCGTCCTCCAGGGCGGCGAGCGCCTTCGTCATCAGGCCTGCGCCGAGGTCGGCGAGGCGATCGTGCAGATCCTGTGTCGTCTCGTCGGGGCCGATCGGCGTCTCCGCGCTCATCGCGACAGGGCCGGTGTCGAGACCCTTCTCCATCTGCATCACCTCGACGGCGGTCGAGGCGTCGCCGGCCATGATCGCGCGTTGGATCGGGGCCGCGCCGCGCCAGCGCGGCAGTTTCGAGCCGTGCAGGTTGAGGCAGCCGAAGCGGGGGGCGGCGAGGATCGTCTCGGGCAGGAGGAGACCATAGGCGACCACCACGCCGACGTCCGCGCCGTGGGCCCGGAAGGCGGCGGCCGCGTCCTCGCCCTTCAACGAGAGCGGCGTGAAGACCGGCAGGCCGAGCGCCTCGGCGCGGCGGTGAACCGGCGAGGGGGTCAGCGCCATGCCGCGGCCGGCGGGGCGCGGCGGCTGGGAATAGACCGCGACGATCTCATGGCCGGCCGCATGGATCGCCTCCAGGGTCGGCACGGCGAAGTCGGGGGTTCCCATGAAGACGATCTTCAGCGGCATGACGGATCCTTTCGCATCCGGCCGGAATGCCCCGGCCGGGCGCAGGAATCAAGCCGATCGGCGATCGAACGTCGAGCGCGCGCCACGGGATCGGAATGTGCGGGACGTCGCGTCGGGTCGCCGGCGCGTTCTCCGGCCTTCGGGATGGAGGCCGGAACAGGTCGCGGGTCGGTGCGCGATGGTTCGAGACGAGCCTTCGGCTCTCCTCACCATGAGGCGCTTTTCATAGTCGCGACAAACATATGGGCCTCATGGTGAGAAACCGCCGCAGGCGGTGTCTCGAACCATCGCGCACGATTTCCCTGCGCCCTCCTCAGACCGGCGCGACCACCGTCTGGGTCTGTTCGCCGAGACCTTCGACGCCGAGGCGCATCACCTGACCGGCCTTCAGGAAGATCGGCTCGGGCTTGATCCCCAGGCCGACGCCGGCCGGGGTGCCGGTGGTGATGACGTCGCCGGGCTGCAGGCTCATGAACTGCGAGACGTAGGAGACCAGTTCGGCGACGGGGAAGATCATCGTCTTCGTCGTGCCGTCCTGACGCATGACGCCGTCGACGGAGAGCCAGAGGCGCAACGCCTGCGGATCGGGCACTTCGTCGCGGGTGACGAGCCAGGGACCGATCGGACCGAAGCTGTCACAGCCCTTGCCCTTGTCCCAGGTGCCGCCGCGCTCGGCCTGAAAGGCGCGTTCGGAGACGTCGTTGACGACGCAGTACCCTGCGACGTGGTCGAGCGCCGCTTCCTGCGTCACGTAGCGGGCCTCCGTGCCGATGACGACGCCGAGTTCGACCTCCCAGTCGAGTTTGGTGCTCCCGCGCGGCGTCACCACGTCGTCGTTCGGGCCGGAGATGCAGCTCGTCGCCTTCATGAAGACGACCGGCTCCTTCGGGATCGCCATGCCGGCTTCCGCCGCGTGTTCGGAATAGTTGAGGCCGATCGCCACGAACTTGCCGACCGACCCGACGCAGGGGCCGAGACGCGCGCCGGCGGGGACGAGCGGCAGGCTCTCGGGATCGATCGCGGCGAGACGGGCGAGGGCCGCGGGCGCGAGCGCCGCGCCGGCGACGTCGTCGACGACGTCGGTGAGATCGCGGATGCGGCCGGCGACGTCCAACAGGCCGGGTTTCTCGGCCCCCACCGGGCCGTGACGCAAGAGTTTCATCGGGCTCGTCTCCTCGGGATCGCCGGCTCACAACGACGCGGCGCGCCCGACAGAGATATCACCGCCCACCGAAGGACGCATCCTCGCGCGGGGCGGCCTCCCGTGTCGCCGCCCGGCGAACGATCGAGAATCTCGATTGCTTTCACCTATCGAAAAAACAGAGACAATCTATTTGAACGATGCCGAACCGGGCGTTAGCCTGCAACCACTCGGCGGCCCGAGACCGGGTCGGCGAGCCGGAAAACATGAGCCTCGAAACCGATCGCCGCGCCTCGCGCCGGAGACGGAGAGGGGTTCTGGCGGGGATCTTCCCCGCACGCAGATCGAGGCGCCGTCCCCGTCGGGCGGCCGAACAGGAGAGATGAAATGTCCCTGATCAACACGGAAGTGAAGCCGTTCAAGGCCACCGTCTATCACAACGGCAAGTTCTCGGAGATCACCGAAGCCGATCTCAAGGGCAAGTGGTCGGTGGTGTTCTTCTACCCGGCCGACTTCACCTTCGTCTGCCCGACCGAGCTCGGCGACCTCGCCGACCTCTATCCGGAGTTCCAGAAGCTCGGCGTCGAGTGCTACTCGGTGTCGACCGACACGCACTTCGTGCACAAGGCCTGGGCCGACGCCTCCGACACCATCAAGAAGATCCAGTACCCGATGGTCGGCGACCCGACCGGCCTGATCACGCGCAACTTCGACGTGATGATCGAGGAAGAAGGTCTGGCGCTGCGCGGCACCTTCGTGATCGATCCGGACGGCATCATCAAGGTCTGCGAGATCCACGATCTCGGCATCGGCCGCGACGCCGCCGAGCTCCTCCGCAAGGTAAAGGCGGCGCAGTACGTCGCCTCGCATCCGGGCGAGGTCTGCCCGGCCAAGTGGACGCCCGGCGCCGAGACGCTGAAGCCGTCGCTCGACCTCGTCGGCAAGATCTGATCGCTCGCGATCCCCGTCCGGAGCCCTCGGGCTCCGGACGCCCCCTTCGGCTTCACGCCGCCGCCCCTCCCCCGCACATCGATGGCGACGACGAGCCGTCGGGATCCCGTCCCGACGTCCCTTCCTTGCGATCGAAATTCGAACCCTTCGGAGAAACGCCATGCTCGACGCCGGCATCAAGGCCCAGCTGACCGCCTATCTCGAACGCCTGCAGCGGCCGATCGAACTCGTCGGCTCGCTCGGCGACGACGCGAACTCCGCTCAGATGCGCGAGCTCCTCGCCGACATCGGCGCCTGCTCGGCCAAGGTCTCGGTCAAGTATGACGGCGCCGACGCGCGCAAGCCGTCGTTCTCGGTCGGCATTCCCGGCGAGGCCCCGCGCATCCGCTTCGCCGGCCTGCCGATGGGCCACGAGTTCACCTCGCTCGTCCTCGCCCTCCTCCAGACCGGCGGCCATCCGCCCAAGGAGGATCCGAAGACGCTGGAGGCGGCGAAGGGGCTCGCCGGTCCGCTCGACTTCGTCACCTACGTGTCGCTGACCTGCCAGAACTGCCCGGACGTCGTCCAGGCGCTGAACCTGATGGCGGCGATCAACCCGAACGTCACGCACACGATGGTCGACGGCTCGATGTTCCAGCAGGAAGTCGAGGCGAAGAAGATCATGGCGGTGCCGACCGTCGAGCTTGCCGGCGCGACCTTCGGCCAGGGCCGGATGAGCCTCGACGAGATCGTCGCCAAGCTCGACACCGGCGCGGCGGATCGCGCGGCGGCGGAGATCGCGAAGAAGGACGTCTTCGACGTCCTCGTCGTCGGCGGCGGTCCGGCCGGCGCGGCGGCGGCGATCTACGCGGCGCGCAAGGGCATCCGCACCGGCGTCGTCGCCGAGCGTTTCGGCGGGCAGGTGCTCGACACGATGGAGATCGCCAACTTCGTCTCGGTGCCGCACACCGAGGGACCGAAGCTCGCCGCCGCGCTCGAAGCGCATGTCGGCGACTACGACGTCGACGTGATGAAGCTGCAGAAGGCGGCCGCGCTGGTTCCGGCGAGCGGCCCCGGTGAACCGATCACGGTGAAGCTCGCCTCCGGCGCGGATCTCAAGGCCAAGTCGGTGATCCTGTCGACCGGCGCGCGCTGGCGCGAGATGGGCGTTCCCGGCGAGGCCGACTACAAGGCCAAGGGCGTCTGCTTCTGCCCGCACTGCGACGGGCCGCTGTTCAAGGGCAAGCGCGTCGCGGTGATCGGCGGCGGCAACTCCGGCGTCGAGGCGGCGATCGATCTCGCCGGAATCGTGGCGCACGTCACGCTGATCGAATTCGACGGCAAACTGCGCGCCGACGAGGTGTTGCAGAAGAAGCTGCGCTCGCTCGCCAACGTCACCATCCACGTCTCGGCCAAGACCACCTCGGTCGTCGGCGACGGCGAGAAGGTGACCGGCCTGACCTGGGAGGACCGCGTCTCCGGCGAGACGCACGATCTGCCGCTCGAGGGCATCTTCGTGCAGATCGGCCTCCTGCCGAACTCGGAGTGGCTCGACGGCACGGTGCGGCTCTCCAACCGCAAGGAGATCGAGATCGACGCGCGCGGCCAGACCTCGGTGCCGGGCGTCTTCGCCGCCGGCGACGTCACCACGGTTCCCTATAAGCAGATCATCATCTCGATGGGCGCGGGCGCGACCGCGGCGCTCTCCGCCTTCGATCACCTGATCCGCAGCTGAGGCGAGCTCTCGAGCCGACGAAGGAAATGCGAAAGGGGCCGCCAGGCCCCTTTTTCGCGTTCATCGATCGCTCACCGAGAGGCGCGACTACGACGCTCTACGACTGTCGCGAAAGGGCGTTTCGTGGCAGGATGATACCGTCACCGGACGCAGAGACGGGGCGCCCGGAGCCAGAGGAGGTCGCGGCATGACCCTCGCAGCTTCGTTCGCCGAAACGCCCTGGTGGAAGAAGGGCGTCGTCTATCAGATCTACCCGTGGTCGTTCCAGGACACGACCGGCGACGGGATCGGCGACATTCCCGGCATTCTGTCGCGGCTCGACCATCTCTCCTCGCTCGGCGTCGACGCGATCTGGCTGTCGCCGGTCTACGTCTCGCCGATGGCCGACTTCGGCTACGACATCGCCGATTATTGCGACGTCGATCCGCGCTTCGGCACGCTCGCCGATCTCGATCGGCTGATCGCCGAGCTGCACGCCCGCGGCATGAAGCTGATCATGGACTACGTGCCGAACCACACCTCGGACGAGCATCCGTGGTTCGTGGAGAGCGCCTCGTCGCGCGACAATTCGAAGTCCGATTGGTACATCTGGCGCGACGGAGCCCCGGACGGCGGACCGCCGAACAACTGGCGCTCGATGTTCGGCGGCATCGGCTGGAAATGGAACGAGACCCGGCGGCAGTGGTACTACCACGCCTTCCACGAGAAGCAGCCGGACCTCAATTGGCGCAACCCGAAGGTCGTCGCCGCGATGCACGACGTGATGCGCTTCTGGCTGAAGCGCGGCGTCGACGGGTTCCGCATCGACGTGATCTGGCACCTCTTGAAGGACCCGCAGTTCCGCGACAATCCGCCCAATCCGGATTGGACGCCGGACGAGCCGGAGGTGAGGCACATCCTGCAGATCATGACCTGCGACCAGCCCGGCGTGATCGATCTGGTCAAGGGATTCCGGAAGGTCATCGACGAGTTCCCGGACAAGCTGATGATCGGCGAGGTCTATCTGTCGATCGAGCGGATGTGCGCCTATTACGGCGAAAACGGCGACGGGGCGCATCTGCCGTTCAACTTCCACCTGCTGATGGATCCGTGGAAGGCGGAGGTGGTCGGCGGGCTGATCGACGAGTACGAACGGCTGCTCCCCGAGGGCGCCTGGCCGAACTGGGTGCTCGGCAACCACGACAACGCCCGCGTCGCCTCGCGGCTCGGGCCGGGGCAGGCGCGCGTCGCCGCCGTCTATCTCCTGACCGCGCGCGGCACGCCGACGCTGTTCCAAGGCGACGAAATCGGATTGACCAACGGCGTCATTCCGCCCGACCGGGTGCGCGACCCGCAGGAGAAACAGGAGCCGGGCCTGCCCGACCACAATCGCGACATCGCCCGCACGCCGATGCAGTGGGACGCCACGCCCAACGCCGGCTTCTCGACCGGCGAGCCGTGGCTGCCGCTGGTCCCCGGATGGGAGACGGTGAACGTCGCGACGGAGAGCGCCGATCCGGCGTCGATGCTGTCCCTGCATCGTCGGCTGCTCGCGCTGAGGCGCAAGCATCCGGCGCTGTCGATCGGCGCGGTGAAGGTGCTGGCGGCGGAAGGCGATCTCCTCGCGTTCGAGCGCAGCGTCGAGGGCGAACGTTTCGTCGTCGTGCTCAACTTCGGCCCGGCTCTCCTGGAGGCGAGCCTCGCGGAGGCGAGCGGCGGGCAGATCGTGCTCTCGGCCAAGGGCGGACGCGACGGCGAGATCGTCGGCATGAGGATGACGCTCGCCGGCGACGACGCGCTGGTGATCGCGCTCGGCTGAGGAGAGCGGAGCAGGCTGCTGCGACTTCGTCAGCATGCGGACAAATCGGCGCGGCGGTGGCGAGAGCGGTCGCGGCGCGGCGGAAATGCGGCTATCACGGGACGTACGACCCGTTCCCACGAAAGATCCGATGACCGCGCCGCACCGCCCCGACTTGCCGCCCGCCGCCCGCCCGACGGCGAACGGCGCATCGCCGACGATCACCCATCTCGCCGCCGGCCTGCTCGGCATGCTGCCGTTTTCGACCGACGTCTATCTGACGGCGATGCCGGATCTCGGCCGCGATTTCGGCGTCGGGGTGGCGGGCGTTCAGAAGACGATGCTCGCCTTCACGCTCGGCTTCGCGCTCGCCCATCTGGTGATCGGACGGCTCGCCGACCGGCATGGCCGGCGGCCGGTGACGCTGATCGGGATCGCGCTGTTCCTGATCGGCTCGATCGCGGCGGTGGCCGCGCCGTCGCTCGAGCTGCTGATCGCGGCGCGGCTCGTCCAGGGCGCGGCGGCGGCGACGGGGCCGATCGTAGCGCGCACGCTGATCCGCGACACGGTGCCGCCGGAGCTCGGCGGACGGGCGCTGGCCAAGGTCGGCGCGTTGTTCGGCATCGCCCCGCTCCTCGCCCCGCCGATCGGCGCGCTCGTCTCCGATCACGCCGGGTGGCGCGGGGCGCTGGCGACGCTGGTGATCTACGGCGCGGTGTTGCTGGTGGTGTTGGCGGCGCGGCTGCCGGAGACGCGGCCGCCGCACGTCCACGGCGCGGATCGGATTTCGATCCTCAAGGCGCTCGCTCATTTCGTCCGCACCCGCGCCTTCGTGGTCGGCGCGTTGGCGCTCTTCTGCGGCTACGGCGTGCTGTTCGCCTGGCTCACCACCTCGGCCTTCCTGATGGTGAAGACGCTGGGCATCGCCAAGTTTCATGCCTCGCTGGTCTATACGGCGGGGTCGGCCGGGTTCATCGGCGGCAATTGGCTCGCCATGCGGCTCGCCCGCACCCACTCGCCGCGCCACGTGCTGCGCGCCGCCGGCGGGTTGATGATCGTCGGCACGCTGGCGCCGCTGGCGGTCGTCGCCGGCGGCTACGCGACGTCGTGGCCGGTCCTGTTGGTCGCTCTGCTGCCGTTCTATCTCGGTTGGGGCCTCGCCCAGCCGATGGCGACCGCGATCGCGATGCGGCCGTTCCCGGAAGCGGCGGGACAGGCTTCGGCCTGGCTCGGCATCGCCCAGCAACTCGGCGGCATCGGCTTCGCGCTCGCCGCCACCGCCTTCGGCGCGGGCACGGCGACGCTCGGCGTGATGGTCGCGGCCGCGCTCTTCTTCACCGCCGTGGTCTTCCTGCCGCCGCGCGAACCCGCCGCCTGAGTCAGGCGACGACCGGGTCGGCGCGAAGCTCGACCGAGATCGTCTTCAGGCCGGCGCGATCGGCGGAGAAGCCGACCGAGAGGTCGAAGCGGCCGGGCTCGCAGCAGGGCGCGAGATCCGGCCCGAGCAGTTCGAAATCGCCGGCCCCGAGCGCGAAGACGATCTCGCGCGTCTCGCCGGAGGCGAGTTCGAGCGTCTCGAAGCGCTTCAACTCGAGGAGCGGCCGCGAGGTCGAGGCGACGACGTCGCGCGCGAAGAGGTAGACCGTGGTCGATCCGGCGCGCTCGCCGGCGTTGCGGACGCGGGTCGACAGGCGCAGCCCTTCGGCCGCCCGGAAGGTCGCGGCCGAGACGATCGGCGGCTCGATCTCGAAAGTCGTGTAGGAGAGCCCGTGGCCGAAGGGGAAGAGCGGCGCATTGGGGATGTCGAGATACTGGGTGGTGAAGTGCTCGCCCGGAACGTAGGGCCGGCCGCTCGGCCGCTCGCCGAAGAAGACCGGGATCTGACCGATGGCGATCGGCCAGGAGACCGGCAGGCGGCCGGCCGGCGCACGTGATCCGGCGAGGACGTCGGCGATCGCATGGCCGCCCTCCGAGCCCGGATACCAGGCGACGAGCGTGGCGTCGGCGCGTTCGAGGAGATCGGTCTCGATCAGTGGACGACCGCAGGTCATCAGGATCACGGTCGGGCGGCCGAGGGCGAGGACGCGGTCGGCGAGCTCCGCCTGTCGGCCGGTGAGGGTCGGATCGGCGCGGCTCGCCGCCTCGCCGGAGAGCTCGGCCGGTTCGCCGAGGACGAGGACGATCACCTCCGCCGTGGCGGCGAGGGCGACGGCCTCGGCGATCAGCGCCGTGTCCTTTTCCTCGTCGGCGTCGTCCTCGACATAATCGGGTGCGCAGCCGCGGGCGAAGACGAGTTCGCGCGTCGGGAAGGCCGCCGTCAGGCCCTGCCGGATCGTGACGATCTCGTCCTGATCGCCGAGGCCGCACCAGGGGCCGATCATCTGCGCCGTGTCCTCGGCGAAGGGGCCGATCACCGCGACCCGGCCGCCAGTCGAGGCGAGCGGCAGGAGGCCGTCGCGGTTCGACAGCAGGGTCAGGGAGGCGATCGCCGCCTCGCGCACGATCGCCCGACGGTCGAGCCGGGTCGAAGGCGCGGGTCGGTTCGGGTCGCCGCGGCCGAAGGGGGCGTCGAAGAGGCCGAGCCGTTCCTTGACGCAGAGCACGCGGGCGACGGTCGCATCGATCAGCTCGAGCGAGACGAGGCCGCGGTCGAGCGCCACCTTCAGGCCATCCGGGTAGGCGCGGCTCTCCATGTCGAGGTCCATGCCGGCCTTCAAGGCGAGAGCGGCGGCTTCGGCCATGTCGGCGGCGACGCCGTGGGCGACGAGTTCGCCGATCGCGTCGTAGTCGGAGACGTAGATCCCCTCGAAGCCCCAACGCTCGCGCACCAGCTCGGTGAGGAGGCGGCGATCGCCGGTGACGGGACGGCCGGCGATGTCCGAGAAGGCCGGCATGATGGCGAGGCAACCGGTCTTCACCGCCGCCTCGAAGGCCGGCAGATAGACTTCGTGCAGGGTGCGTTCGGAGATCTCGGCCGAGGCGTAGTCGCGCCCGGCGGTCGCCGCGCCATAGGCGGCGAAGTGTTTCGCGGTGGCGGCGAGCGACCAGGGGCTCGCCGGATCGTCGCCCTGGAAGCCGCGCACCTTGGCGCGCGCGAAGGCGCGGCCGACGGTCGGGTCCTCGCCGGGGCCTTCGACGATGCGGCCCCAACGCGGGTCGCGGGCGCAGTCGAGCATCGGCGCGAAGGTCAGGTGAATGCCGTCGTCGCAAGCCTCTTCGGCGGCGAGACGGGCGGTCTTCTCCCAGAGGTCGGGGCGGAAGGCGGCGGTCTCGC
This sequence comes from Hyphomicrobiales bacterium, assembly GCA_021286855.1. GTDB lineage: Bacteria > Pseudomonadota > Alphaproteobacteria > Rhizobiales > Ancalomicrobiaceae > Pinisolibacter. Next base: position 124,452 of record JAJTBO010000006.1, read on the forward strand.
CGAGTGGCGCGGGCGCGTTGGTGAAATAGCCGTGGACGACGTCGAGGCCGAACAGAAGCGGGATCTTCAGACGGCTCTCCTCGATCGCGACCTTCTGCAGGGCATGGATGCGGTCGCGGCCGACGAGATTGAGAGCGGAGCCGACCCGCCCGGCGCGCACGTCGGCGACCGAGGGCTCCTGAGCGGCCTTGGGGCCGGTGACGATGGTCTCCGCGCCGAGCGAGACCATGACCAACTGGCCGATCTTCTCCTCGAGGGTCATGGCGGCGAGAAGTTCGGAAATTCGCGACATCGTCTCATGCCTTCGTCTAGCGGGGGCCTCTCGATGAGCCACCGCAACGTCATCTCAACAGGTGGACGTGTAGGATCCGCTAAAAGAAGAGACGAAACGTCGCAAAGAGACCGCCATGTCCGACCCATCGGGTCCCAACTCGACCAATGCAGGCCCGCCGCCGACGCTGGAACCGCACGGCGGGACCTTCGCGCAGGCGTGTCAGGTGGTGGCGCGGATGCGGGGCGCGCCGGAGCGCCGGGCGCTCGCCTGGCTGGTGCTCGGACTGGTCGCGACGATCTTCTCCAACAACATGGCGCAGATCTGGCTCAACGACTGGCAGGGCCTGTTCTACGACGCGCTGGAACGGCGCGACTGGCCGAGTTTCGTCTCCGAGGCGCTGCATTTTCTCCGGATCGCCGGCACGCTCCTGGTGCTGGTGGTGCTTCAGACCTGGGGCACCGAGATGATCAAGGTGCAGCTGCGCTCCTGGCTGACGCGGCATCTGCTCGACGGTTGGCTCGTCGCCAAGCATTCCTATCTCCTCACTTTCGCCGGCGAGGTGGGCGAGAACCCGGACCAACGCATCCACGAGGACACGCGCCATCTCGCCGAACTCACCGCCGATCTCGGGGCCAGCCTGATCCAGGCGACGCTGCTGCTGATCTCCTTCATCGGCGTGTTGTGGGTGCTGTCGGAACAGGTGAAGTTCGAGATCGACGGCAAGCTCGTCGGCATTCCCGGCTACATGGTGTGGTGCGCGCTGGCCTTCTCGCTCGCCGGCTCGGTGCTGACCTGGTGGGTCGGCCGTCCGATGGTCGACGACAACGCGGCGCGCTACGCCCGCGAGGCCGACATGCGCTTCGCCCTGGTCCGGATCGGCGAATCGGCCGAGGGCATCACCCTCTACGGCGGCGAGGCCGACGAACGGCGCTCGATCGACGTCCTGTTCGGCCGGGTTCTGGCGGCGATGAAGCGGCTGGTCGACGATCTGGCGCGGCTGACCTGGGTCACCTCCGGCTACGGCTGGCTGGCGCTGGTGGTGCCGGTGATCGTCGCCTCGCCCGGCTATTTCTCCGGCGCGATGTCGCTCGGCGGCCTGATGATGGTGGTCAACTCCTTCAGCCAGGTGCAGGCCTCGCTGAGGTGGTTCGTCGACAACTATTCCCGCATCGCCGACTGGCGGGCGACGCTGAGGCGCGTCGAGACCCTGCACGAAGCGCTCGCCGCGCTCGATCGGCCGCTCGGCGCGGAGGGGCATTTCGACTGCATCGAAGACGCCACCGACGGCATCCGCTTCGAGGGCTTCGAGTTGAAGCTGCCGGCCGGACGAGCCGGGTTCGTCACGCCGGACATGGCGATCGAACGGGGCGAGCGCGTGCAGATCGTCGGCGAGACGGCGGCCGGCAAGAGCACGCTCTTCCTGGCGATGGCCGGGCTGTGGTCGCGCGGGCGCGGCGTCATTCGTCATCCGCCGCGCGAACGGATGATCTTCCTACCCGAACGCCCGTATTTCCCGATCGGTCCGCTCGCCGCGGCGCTCGCCTATCCGGACCGGCCGGAGGACCATCCGCCGGCGTCGATGACGGCGGCGCTCGACGCGGTCGGCCTGCACCGTCTCACCGCCTGCCTCGACGAGACGATGCGCTGGGATCGCGACATCGCCTTCGACGAACAACAATTGCTCGCCTTCGCCCGGGTGTGGCTGCACCGGCCCGACTGGGTGGTGATGGACGACGCGATGAGCGCCCTGAGCCCGGCGGCGCGGACGCGCGTCTTCACCCTGCTCGGCGACCTCGAGGGCCTGTCGGCGATCGCGCTCAACAAGGCGGAGGAGAGCGAGCCCTACTTCACCCGCGCGATCAAACTGGTGCGCCGCAACGGCGGCAAGCGCCGGCCGGGACCCGGACACTTGCGCTGAGCCGTTCAGCCGGCCTTGCGGTCGTGCGGACGATCGGGACCGGGGCGGGGCGAACGGGCGCGCTCGCGGGCGCGCGTGGCGCGCTCGCCCTGTCGACGCAGGGCTCGTTCCGCGGTCCAGGGATCGGGGAAGCGCGCGCCCTCGAAGGCGCGGAAGCGTTGGGCGACGGCGTGAAAGGCGTAGCTCTCGCCGTCGCGGATCAGAAGACCGGCTTCGACGTCGTCGATCTCGATCACGTAACTGTCGAACATGGGGCGGCGTCTCCGGCCGAACTTCGGGCGACTGGCGTTTCGCCCGCGTCCTTTTGCGCTCGATCGACGAGATCCGTATGACGGTTCTTCGACGCCGACGCCGTTTTCCCCATCGCGCCGACCGCCGCGGCATGCTGCTACCGAAAGCAATGGCCGATGCGCCGGATCAACCGGTCATCGCGTCGGCGAGGATCATCTCGGCGCCCTTGTCGGCGATCATGATCGTCGGCGAATTGGTGTTGCCGGAGACGATGGTCGGCATCACCGAGGCGTCGACGACGCGCAGGCCGGAGACGCCGCGCACCCGCAGCCGAGCGTCGACGACGGCGAGCGGATCGGCGTCGGTTCCCATCTTCGCGGTGCCGACCGGATGGAAGATGGTGGTGCCGATGTCGCCGGCGGCCTTCTCCAGTTCCGCGTCGGTTTCGAGCCGCGCGTCGGGGAGATGCGCCTCGGGCCGGAAGCGGGCGAGCGCCGGAGCTTCGACGATGCGGCGGGCGAGGCGGATCGACTGGACGGCGACGCGGCGGTCCTCGTCGGTCGAGAGATAGTTCGGGCGGATCGCCGGCGCGTCGGCCGGGTCCTTGGAGCGGGCGTGGATCGAGCCGCGCGAGGTCGGCCTGAGATTGCAGACCGAGACGGTGAAGGCGGCGAAGGGGTGCATCGGCTCGCCGAAGCGATCGAGCGACAGCGGCTGGATGTGGAATTCGACGTTGGGCGTCTCGAACTCCGGCGCGGAGCGGGTGAAGACGCCGAACTGCGACGGCGCCATGGCGAGGGGCCCGCGCCGGAACAGCGCGTATTCGAGGCCCATCCAGGCGCGTTTCAGGAGGTTCGGATAGTCGGTGTTGAGGGTCCGAGCTCCCTCGACGCGGAAGATCGTCCGCAGTTGCAGATGGTCCTGCAGGTTCTCGTCGACGCCGGGGAGGTTCGCGATCGGGGTCACGCCGATTTCGGCGAGGCGGGCGGGATCGCCGACGCCGGACCGCTCCAGGATCGCCGGCGAGGCGACCGCGCCGGCGGAAAGAACCACCTCGCGCCGCGCGCCGATCCGTTCCTCGCGGCCGTCCCTGCGATAGGCGACGCCGACGGCGCGGGTTCCCTCGAAGAGAACGCGGTCGGCGAGCGCGCCGGTGATCACGGTGAGATTGGGCCGGTCGAGCGCCGGCTTCAGGAAGCCGCGCGCCGAGGACCAGCGCCGGCCGTTCTTCTGGTTGACCTGGAAATAGGCCGAGCCCTCGTTGTCGCCGCCGTTGAAGTCGGCGACCTTGGGGATGCCGCACTCCTCCGCCGCATCGGCGAAGGCGTCGAGGATCTCCCAACGCATCCGCGGCGCATCGACCCGCCATTCGCCGCCGGCGCCATGGGTCGGGCTCTTGCCCCGGAAGTGATCCTCGTGGCGCTTGAAGACGGGGAAGACGTCGTCCCAGCCCCAACCGTCGAGGCCCATCCGCCGCCAGCCGTCGTAGTCTTGGCGCTGGCCACGCAGATAGAGCATGGCGTTGATGGCGGAGGAGCCGCCGAGGACCTTGCCGCGCGGATATTTCAGCGTGCGGCCGTTGAGGCCGGGATCGGGCTCGGTCTGGAAGCACCAGTCGGCGCGCGGATTGCCGATGGCGAAGAGATAGCCGACGGGGATGTGGAACCAGATCCAATCGTCCTTGCCGCCGGCCTCGAGCAGAGCGACCCGGACGGACGGGTCGGCGGAGAGGCGGTTGGCGAGGACGCAGCCGGCGGAGCCGCCGCCGACGACGACGTAGTCGTAGGTGTCCATGGGGTCCTCCCTCTGGCGCCCGTTCCGGGTCTCTCGGTTCTCGCGCGGATGCGCGGCCGCGTCCTTCCCCCCTTGCGGGAGAAGGTGGCCCGCAGGGCCGGATGAGGGGTCCTGCGAAGCGGCTCGTCATCGAAGGTCGCGCACGTCTGTGCTCGCGGAGACGCGTGACCCCTCATCCGCCTCTTCGGGGGCACCTTCTCCCACAAGGGGAGAAGGGAAGCGCGCTCACTTCATCGTCGGGATGACGAAATCCGCGCCGGCGCGGATGCCGGAGGGCCAGCGCGAGGTCACCGTCTTGGTCTTGGTCCAGAAGCGGAAACCGTCCATGCCGTGCTGGTTGAGGTCGCCGAAGGAGGAGCGCTTCCAGCCGCCGAAGGTGAAGTAGGAGAGCGGCACCGGGATCGGCACGTTGACGCCGACCATGCCGACCTCGACGCGGGCGGCGAAGTCGCGGGCGGCGTCGCCGTCCTGGGTGAAGATGGCGGTGCCGTTGCCGTATTCGTGGGCGTTGATCATGCCGAGCGCGGTCTCGTAGTCGTGCGCGCGGACGATCGACAGGACCGGGCCGAAGATCTCCTCCTTGTAGATCTTCATGTCGGTCGTGACGTGGTCGAACAGGCAGCCGCCCATGTACCAGCCGCCCTCATAGCCCTGGAGCGTGAAGTCGCGGCCGTCGACCAGGAGCTTCGCGCCTTCCGCGACGCCGCTGTCGACATAGCCCTTGATCTTGGCGAGATGGGCGGCGGTGACGACCGGGCCGAAGTCGGCGGTCGGGTCGGTCGAGGGGCCGACGCGCAGGCTCTCGACGCGCGGAACCAGCTTGTCGAGCAAGCGCTCGGCGGTCCCCTCGCCGACCGGCACCGCGACCGAGATCGCCATGCAGCGCTCGCCGGCCGAGCCGTAGCCGGCGCCGATCAGAGCGTCGACGGTCTTGTCCATGTCGGCGTCGGGCATCACCACCATGTGGTTCTTGGCGCCGCCGAAGCACTGGGCGCGCTTGCCGGAGGCGGTGGCGCGCGAATAGACGTATTGGGCGATCGGGGTCGAGCCGACGAAGGAGACGGCCTTGATGTCCGCGTCGTCGAGGACGGCGTCGACCGCCTCCTTGTCGCCGTTGACGACGTTGAAGACGCCAGCGGGCAGGCCGGCCTCCATCCAGATCTCGGCGAACATCAAGGGCACGCCGGGGTCGCGCTCGGACGGCTTCATGACGAAGGCGTTGCCGGCGGCGATGGCGGGGCCGCACATCCACAAGGGGATCATCGCCGGGAAGTTGAACGGCGAGATGCCGGCGCAGACGCCGAGCGGCTGACGCATCGAATAGAGATCGATGCCGGGGCCGGCGTCGGTGGTGTACTCGCCCTTCAGCATGTGCGGCGCGCCGATCGCCACCTCGATCACCTCGAGGCCGCGCTGCAGGTCGCCGCGGGCGTCGGGCAGGGTCTTGCCGTGCTCGCGGGCGAGACGATCGGCGATCTCGTCGGCGCGGGCGTTGCAGATGTCGAGGAACTTCATCAACACGCGGACGCGGCGCTGCGGATTGACCGCCGCCCATTCGGGCTGCGCCGCCTTGGCGACTTCCACGGCGGCGCGAACTTCGGCGGCGGTGGCCAGAGCCACCGTCGCCGTCTGCTCGCCGGTCATCGGCTGAAACACCGGGGCGGTGCGCCCCGAGGTTCCCGCGACCGGACGTCCACCGATGAAATGTCCATAGGCGTGCATGATCGTTTCCTCCCTATTTCGTTTTCGGCGCGAACTCTAGGATGGACAAAACGCCACATCCAGGGATCATCTCGCGCATGGCCCGTGTCAAAATGCCCATGCGGGCCGGCGAGGTCGAGAGGAGCGTCGACCCATCATGCGTCGCGGGTTCGATTGGAACGATCTGCGCTTCTTCCTGGCGGTCGCCCAGGTCGGCACGCTGACCGGCGCGGCGCGGCGGCTCGGCACCGACCACGCCACCGTGTCGCGCCGCATCACGGCGCTGGAGAGCGCGATCGGGGCGAAGTTGTTCGAACGGACGCCGCAGGGCTATCTCGCCACGCTGTCGGGCGAACGGCTCGTCGCCCACGCCGAGGCGATGGAGGCGGAGGCGATCGCGGCGACGGAGGGGCTCGGACGCCCCGAGGCGGGGATCACCGGCACGCTCCGGATCAACACGCTGGAGGGTTTCGGCACCTTCTTCCTGGCGCCGCGGATCGGGCGCTTCGCCGAGCGCCATCCGCGCCTGAAGATCGAACTGGTGATGATCCAGCAGATCGTCGCGCTGTCACGCCGCGAAGGCGACGTGGCGATCGCGCTGGCGCCACCCAAGGAGAGCCGATTCGTCACGACGCGCCTGACCGACTATCGGCTCGGGCTCTATGGCGCGCCCGGCTATCTCGCCGCGCGTCCACCGATCCGCAGGCGCGGCGATCTCGAGGCGCACGCCTTCGTCGGTTACGTCGACGATCTCGTCTTCACGCGCGGGCTCGATTATCTCGACGAGGTCGCGCCGGGCCTGAAGGCGCGCATCCAGAGCTCGTCGCTGGTCACCCAACGGGCGATCACCGAGGACGGCCAGGGGCTCTGCGTTCTCCCGCACTTCATGGCGCGCGGGCGGCCGGGGCTCGTCGCGGTGTTGCCGGCGGAGGTCGACCTCGTGCGCAGCTATTGGTTGGTCACCCACCGCGACATCGCCGAAAGCGCGCGGGTGCGAGCCGTGGCGCGATTCGTCGAGGAGGAGACCACCGCCGCGCAGGACTGGTTCGCCGAAGGCGGGGGATGAGCCCGATCAGTCGTCGACGATCGCGCAGTCGGCGCAGTAGAGGCCGTGCAGCGACTGGAGAATGGCGCGCGCCTCGTCGCCCGACAGCGAATAGAAGATCATCTGACCGGCGCGACGGGTCGTCACGTAGCCCTTGTGACGCAACACCGCGAGATGCTGCGACAGGGCCGACTGGCTGAGACCGACGGCCTTCTCGAGTTCACCGACCGACTTCTCGCCTTCGACGAGCTGACAGAGAATGAGGAGACGCCGAGGGCTGCCCATCGACTTCAGGAGGGAGGCCGCCCGTTCGGCGTTGGCTTCGAGTTGCGCGATGTTCATTCGCCGTCGTCGTTCCGTTGCGGACCCCCACGCTTTCGCCGAACGCGGCGAAACGGGATCCCCGTCTTCCCTGGCGATCGTCGGCGGGCGTTTCGAGCCGCGACGGCGCATGGGTCCATCGGCGCGCGTCCGACGTAGGAGAGCACCGACTTTCGTCTCGAACTGTGCCAAAGCCGCGAGCCGCTTGCAAGCATTCGCACATGCGAAAGCCGGGAGGTCTCTTTGAAGATGCTGAAAAATTTTGCTCACAACGGCCGCGTGTACGCAATCTCACCCATGCCGAGGGACGAGGGCGTCGTCGACGAATCGCTCGGCGAGGCCGACGCCGGTGGCCGGAGCGTAGCAACCGGGATCCAATCCCCACTGCAACCACAGCCCATCCATCAACGCGGCGAGGCCGAGAGCGGTCGCTTCGACGTCGACATCGTGGCCCGCCGGCAGGCATCCGGCGAGCTCCTTTTCGAGGGTGCGGCGATAGTCGACCCAGGTGCGCTTCTGGATCTCCTGCAGCACCGCGACGTGCGGCAGCAGGCTCCAGAAGACGACCCAGACGCGCAACAGGCCCGGATCGAGCACGTCCGGCGAGAAGGAGGCGGCGACGAAGGCGGAGAGGCGGGCGCGGGCGCCCTCGACCGGCTCGACGCGGGAGAGGATGCGCTCCATCACGTCGCGCGAGATCTTCTCGTAGGCCGCCGCGACCAGCGCCTCGATGCCCTCGAAATGGTGATTGACGAGGCCGGCGGAGACGCCCGCCTCGGCGGCGATGCGACGGACCGAGACGCCGGCGTGGCCGTCGCGGGCGAGGCAACGCAAGGTCGCGTCGACGAGGTCGCCACGGCGATCCTCGGGCAGCGCCCGACGATATTTGGGAACGCGCGCCGTCATCGCATCTCCTCCCCTCGCCGGCCGCGAACGCGGCGCGGCGGGCGGATCATCACGGTCGCTTCCAGGTCGCCGCGATCTGCTGGCCGAAGCGGATGATCGTATCGCCGCCGTCGGCGCTCTTGCGGACGTTGAAGCACTTCTCGCGATTGGTGCCGGTCCAACGCGAGCAGTAGCCTTCGGCGATGACGCGCCAGAAGCCGGTCACGGTCTTCGGCTTCTTGCCCTCGACGGGCGTGCGCGCCGCCTTGCCGTCGGGGGTGAAGACGAGACGATACTGCTTGCCGTCCGGTCCGACGGCGAGGAAGGGGCGTCCGTCGAACCACTCGGCCTTGATCGCGTCGCCGGTCATTTTTTCGGGCAGGCCCGAATTGTCGACCGGCGGCGGCTTCAATTGGGCGAGGGCCGGCGCGCCGGCGACAGAGACGACCAGCGCGACGCCGACGAGGGCGGCGCGCGGCGCGGCGCGGGATCGGCTCGCGGAGCGGATCATCGAAGTCTCCCGATCGGGTCGGATCACAGCATCGACGGCAGGACGCGATCCGGCGGACGGTGGCCGTCCTGATAGGTCTTGATGTTGATGATGACGCGTTCGCCCATGTCGATGCGGCCTTCGAGCGTCGCCGAACCGAGATGCGGCAGCAGCACGACGCGGCTCGAGCGGGCGAGCTTCGGATTGACCGCCGGCTCGTGCTCGAACACGTCGAGGCCGGCGCCGGCCAGTTCGCCGGCGTCGAGCATGCGGGCGAGAGCGTTCTCGTCGATCACCTCGCCGCGGGCGGTGTTGACCACATAGGCCTCCGGCCGCATCAGCTTGAGGCGACGGGCGGAGAGCAGATGATAGGTCGCCGGGGTGTGCGGGCAGTGGATCGACACCACGTCCATGCGGGCGAGCATCTGATCGAGGCTCTCCCACCAGGTCGCGTCCAGGCCCTCCTCGACCGAGGTCGGCAGGCGGCGGCGGTTGTGATAGTGGATCGACATGCCGAAGGCCTTGGCGCGACGGGCGACGGCCTGACCGATGCGGCCCATGCCGATGATGCCGAGGCGCTTGCCGTTGATGCGGTGGCCGAGCATCCAGGTCGGCGACCAGCCGGCCCATTCGCCCTCGCGCATGATCTGAATGCCCTCGGCCATGCGGCGCGGAACGGCCAGGATCAGCGCCATCGCCATGTCGGCGGTGTCCTCGGTGAGGACGCCCGGCGTGTTGGTGACGGTGATGCCGCGGTTGAGCGCGGTCTGGACGTCGATGTTGTCGACGCCGTTGCCATAGTTGGCGATCAGGCGCAGCTGCGGGCCGGCCTGGGAGATCACGGCAGCGTCGATGGTGTCGGTGACGGTGGGGACCAGCACCTCGCAGGACTTGACCGCCTCGACCAGCTCGGCCTGCGTCATCGCGCGATCGTCGACGCTGAGACGCGCGTCGAAGAGTTCGCGCATCCGCGTCTCGATGACGTCGGGCAGCCGACGCGTGACGATCACCGAGGGTTTGCTCTTCGACATGAGTCCGATCTCCCGACGTGTTTCCTCGTCGCGACCGCTTCGCCCCCGGGGCGCGGCCGGTCCGGTTTCGCTGCGCGCAGACGGAGATCCGCCCGCTCGATCACGTTTCGCATCCGCGAAAGCGGCGGAACGTTGATGGCTCGTTAACCGCGGCGCACCCAAACTTCCGTCTCGTCGCGCCGCACCCGTCGTTCTCTCTAGCAGAAGCTTCGCAAATGACAATTCGTCGTGGAACCTACCTTTCGTCGCGTTCGACGAACGACGCCGCACGTCGGTCGCGCGGCGCGATCGCGGCGGCGGCCCTCGTCCTGGCGCTCGTGTCGGCGTTTGCGACGACCTCGGCGCAGGCGCAGTCGCAGCAGATCGGGCCGAGCGGGCTGCCGCTGCCGCGCTTCGCATCGACCCGGTCGAGCCCGGTCAACGTGCGAATGGGGCCGAGCCGCGACCACGACGTCGCCTTCACCTTCATCAAGCCCGGCGTGCCGGTGGAGATCACCCAGGAATTCGACGTCTGGCTCCGGATCCGCGACAGCGAGGGGGCGGAGGGCTGGGTGCAGAAGACGCTGCTCTCCGGCAAGCGCGCCGCGTTGGTGGCGCCTTGGGAGAAGACCGGCCGGACGCCGCTGCGCACGGAGCCCGCCGGCGCGGCGGAGATCGTCGCGGAGGTCGAACCGGGCGTATTGCTGGACGTCGCCGAGTGCAACGGCCGCTGGTGCCGGGTGACGGCCTCGGGGGTCAAGGGCTGGATCGCCCAGGACCGCGTCTGGGGCGTCTATCCGAACGAGACGTTCCGCTGACCGCTTCGCCCGCGGCCGTTTGCGATTTGCATACGAAGGATAGAAATCGCGCGGCTCTCCGCCGCTTTTCGCAAGGCTGAGCGACGATTCGATCGTTGCCCACCGGCGTGGGGCGTGCAATGCATGGTGTCCATGTCCGACCCCCTTCTCGCCAACCGCCTCGCCGCCCTCGCCACCGCCATCGACGACGCGGTCCACGCCGACACCGAAGACCTGTCGCAGAGCGCCGTCGCGGCGTTGCAGACGATTCGGCAGGACGGTCCGCTCGCCATTCAGGACGTGGCGCGCACCATCGGCCTCACCCATTCGGCGACGGTGCGCCTGATCGACCGGCTGGAGAAGGACTGGCTGGTGCGTCGTCTGTCGCGCAAGGGGCGCGAGGTGCGCGTCGAAGTGACGGCGCGCGGACGGCGGCGCGCCGCGCAGTTCCAGGAGCGTCGCCTGACGATCGCCAAGGACCTGCTGGCCGCCCTCGAAGAGACCGAGAGAGCCACGTTGACGACGATCGTCGACAAGTTGCTCGCCGCTTCGGTCGGCGACCACGACGGCGCGGCGCGGACCTGCCGGTCGTGCGAGCGCGACGGCTGTCGGAAGGCCGGGTGCCCGGTCGAGACGGCGGCGCGGGCGCTGCCGCCGACGCCGGCGGCCCCGTCTCGCTGAGGTCGCGTCTTCCCGCTTCGAAAACGCGAACGGGCGCCCGAGGGCGCCCGTCGACGTCTGGAGCGAGCGGCGCGGCTCAGGCGTCGCGGCCGGCCTCGCGCATCTCGTAGGCGGCCATGTCCATCGACTTGGCGTAGGTCATGCACTGCTGGCGATAGGCCTCGAAGCTCTCATAGGTCTCCTTGGCCATGGCGCTCGAAGCGGCGATCTCCGCCATCGCCGCCTTGGTCTCCTTGGCCAGCACCTTGACGACGTCGTCGGAGAGGGTGCGGATCTGGACGCCTTCCTTCTCCATCAACGGCTTCATCGACACGACGTTGTGGTAGCTGAAGTCGGCGTAGCTCTCGGCGGCCGAGGCGTAGGCGGCCCGCTTGACGATCTCCTTCAGATCGGCCGGCAGACCATCATAGAGCTTCTTGTTGACCATCAGCTCCAGCGCCGGGCCGAACTCGAAGAAGGACGGCATGTAGTAGTTCTTGGCGACGCGGAAGAGACCGAAGGCGAGGTCGTTCCACGGACCGACCCATTCGGCCGCGTCGATGGTGCCGGACTGCATCGCCTGGAAGATCTCGCCCGGCGGCAGCAGCACGACGTTGACGCCGACCCGACGCAGCACTTCGCCGCCGAGGCCGGCGATGCGCATCTTGAGGCCCTTGAAGTCGTCGATCGTCTTGATCTCCTTGCGGAACCAGCCGCCGGCCTGCGGCCCCGAGGAGCCGCAGTAGAAGGGCTGGACGCCGAAGGGGGCGTAGGCCTTCTCCCAGAGCTGCTGGCCGCCGCCGAACCAGATCCAGCCCATGTGCTCGTTGGCGAAGAGGCCGAAGGGGATGCCGGTGAAGAAGTGGAAGGCCTTCTCCTTGCCCTGCCAGAAGTAGGGCGAGGCATGCGCCATCTCGGCCGCGCCGGAGGAGACGGCGTCGAAACACTCGAAGGGCGGCACCAGTTCGCCGGCGGCGTAGAGCTGCACGGTCAGGCGGCCGCCGGACATGGCGGTGATCTGATCCGCGAGGCGCTGGGCGTTGACGCCGACGCCGGGCGAGTTCTTCGGCCAGGAGGTCACCATCTTCCAGGTGAGCTTTTCCTCGGCCCGGACGATCGCCGGCGCGGCGAGGGTCGAGGCGGCGATCGTCGCCGCGCCGAGCCCGAAGAGATCGCGACGACCGACCACGGCTTCGCTCGGCTTGCGGGACTTCTCTTCGCTCATCTCGTCCTCCTGCGGCAGGTTTTCCGATCGGCACCTTAGACCGGCGCGGGGCTCAAGGTAGTCGGGAGATCCCCGATGGGGCAACCGGTCGAAGGTGGGTTTCGCCCGTGTCGGAGGATGCGACGACGGGCCATGCGGCGCCGTCGGTGGTCTGGAGGACCTCATCTGTTAAGGTGCCCTGGAATCGTTCCAGAGACTCTCGACCCCAGGACTTCGGCCATGGCGATCTTCGGTTTCGGCAAACGCCCCTTCTCCGACCTCGACGAGCGCGAGATTCTCGCGCTGGCGATCTCGGCGGAGGAGGACGACAGCCGCATCTATCAGGCCTACGCCGACATGCTGCGCGAGCGCTATCCGGCCTCGGCCGCCGTCTTCGACGAAATGTCGGAGGAGGAGAACACCCATCGGCGCTGGCTGATCGATCTCTTCACCGAGAAGTTCGGCGAGCGCATCCCGTTGATCCGGCGCGAGAACGTCTCCGGCTTCTTCGACCGGCGGCCGCTGTGGCTGACCCAGCATCTCGCCCTCGAAACGATCCGGCAGGAGGCGCTGGTGATGGAGGCGACGTCGCGGCGCTTCTATCTGCAGGCCTCGAAACGGACCACCGACGCGGCGATCCGCAAGCTGCTCGGCGATCTCGCGGCGGCCGAAGGCGGCCATCTGTCGCTCGCCCATCGGCTCGGCATGACGCATCTGCCGGCCGACGTGACGGCGGAGGAGAACGAGGCGGCGCATCGCCTGTTCGTGCTGCAATATGTCCAGCCGGGCCTCGTCGGCCTGATGGACGGGTCGGTGTCGACCTTGGCGCCGCTGTTCGCCGCCGCCTTCGCCACCCATTCGAGCTGGGAGACGTTCCTCGTCGGCATGGCCGCCTCGATCGGCGCGGGCATCTCGATGGGCTTCGCCGAGGCGCTCTCCGACGACGGGGCGCTGTCGGGGCGCGGCAGTCCATGGATCCGCGGCGTCACTTCCGGCGTGATGACGATGGTCGGCGGGCTCGGCCATGCGCTGCCCTATCTCATCCCGAACTTCTGGTGGGCGACCGGCGTCGCCTGCGTGCTGGTGCTGATCGAACTCTGGACGATCTCCTGGATCCGGTGGAAATACATGGACACGCCGTTCCTCCGGGCGGCCTTCCAGATCGTCGTCGGCGGCGTGTTGGTGTTCCTCACCGGCATCCTGATCGGCAGCGCTTGAGGAGAGCGAGATGACGCGGACCATCGAGATCGGGGTGAAGCGCCTCGCCCATGCCGAAGGCCTCGCGCTGCCGGCCTATCAGACCGAGGACGCCGCCGGCTTCGATCTCGTCGCCGCGCTGCCCGAGGACGCGCCGATCGATCTGGCGCCGGGCGCCCGGACGATGGTTCCGACCGGCCTCGTCTTCGAGATCCCGCCGGGCTACGAGGGGCAGGTCCGGCCGCGCTCCGGGCTCGCGGCGAAACACGGCGTCACCGTGCTCAATTCGCCGGGCACGATCGATGCGGACTATCGCGGCGAGGTCAAGGTGATCCTGAGCAACCTCGGCGACGCGCCGTTCCGCATCGTCCGCGGCGAGCGCATCGCCCAGTTCGTCGCCGCTCCGGTGACGCGGGCGCGGCTCGTCGTCGTCGAAGCGGTCGGCGAGACGGCGCGGGGCGAAGGCGGGTTCGGTTCGACCGGCCGCTGAGATCGATCGACGGCGGGCGCGAGGGAACGTATTTGCCGTTCGCCCGCATCGACGCGACGACACAGGCAATTCGTTTCGCCTATCGGGCGTTTCGTGGCAACGCTTTTCCAAACATCAGGCGACGGCGATATGCGTCGGGCTGGGCGATCGGCGACGGCCGGGCTAGAGTTTCGCTCAATGGCGGCGAGGCCGCCCACGACCCGACCTTGCGAAAGCGATTTTCCCATGAGCGAGAAGAAGACCCCCGGCCGCGGCCGCATCTACGGTTCGATCGTCGAGACGATCGGCGACACGCCGCTGGTGCGGCTCGACAAGCTCGCGGCCGCGCACGGCGTCGGCGCGACGATCCTGGCCAAGCTCGAGTTCTTCAACCCGCTCGCCTCGGTCAAGGACCGCATCGGCGTGGCCCTGGTCGACGCGCTGGAAGCGGAGGGCAAGATCGGTCCGGGCACCACCCTGATCGAGCCGACCTCGGGCAACACCGGCATCGCGCTCGCCTTCGTGGCCGCCGCGCGCGGTTATCGCCTCGTCCTCGTCATGCCGGAGACGATGTCGATCGAGCGGCGCAAGCTCTTGAAGTTCCTCGGTGCGGAACTCGTGCTGACCGAGGGTCCGAAGGGCATGAAGGGCGCCGTCGCCAAGGCCGAGGAACTGGCCAGGGAGATCCCGAACGCGGTGATCCCGCAGCAGTTCGAGAACCCGGCCAATCCGGCGATCCACCGCGCCACCACGGCGGAAGAGATTTGGAACGACACCGCCGGCGGCGTCGACATCCTGATCTCGGGCGTCGGCACGGGCGGCACGATCACCGGCGTCGGACAGGTCCTGAAGGCGAAGAAGCCGGGCGTCCGCATCGTGGCGGTGGAGCCCGCCGCCTCGCCGGTGCTCTCCGGCGGCGCGCCGGGACCGCACAAGATCCAGGGCATCGGCGCCGGCTTCGTGCCGGGCGTGCTCGACACGCACGTCTACGACGAGATCGTCCAGATTTCGAACGACGACGCGATCGCCACCTCGCGCGAAGTGGCCCGGCTCGAGGGCGCGCCGGTCGGCATCTCCTCGGGCGCGGCGCTGACCGCGGCGATCGCGGTCGGCAAGCGGCCGGAGAACGCCGGCAAGACGATCGTGGTGATCATCCCCTCTTTCGCCGAGCGCTATCTGTCGACGGCGCTGTTCGAAGGGTTGGAGTGAGCGACGCGGCGAAGGCCGCGCAACCCCTTGAGCCACGATCGGGCGGCGTCGGAGCTTCCGACGCCGCCCGATTTCGATTCCGCTCTCCCGGCAGGATCAGGCCTTCTTGAGGAATTCCGTGCGCAGCACCAGACCTTTGACCTTCTCGGCGTTGCACTCGATCTGGTCTTCGTCGTCGGTGAGGCGAATGTTCTTGATCAGGGTGCCGCGCTTCAGCGTCACCGAGGTGCCCTTGACCTTGAGGTCCTTGATCAGGGTGACGCTGTCGCCGTCGCTCAGTTTCGCGCCGTTGGAATCGCGCACGTCGGTCATGGAGCTCTCCTCTCTCGAAATCGAAGACGATCATCGTGCTCGGACAGAGACACGCCGGCATCGTCGGTTCGCCGCTCCTATAACGAAAAAGTCCGCCTCGCGGCGGACTTCTCGTGGTTCGGAGCGAAATTTCGATCGTCGCCGATCGGAACGCCTCGCCCCTTCCTTCATTTCCACGAGGCGTCGGAACGCCTCGCCCTTGTCTGGTGATTCGACGAGGCGTCAGAACGCCTCGTCCTTTTCTCGGGATTCGACGAGGCGTCAGAACGCCTCGTCGGGGAAGGTCATCATCGACTTGCCGCCGGCCATGATCGCCGAGAAGCGGGCGCCGGTGTCGGGCAGCAGGCGCTCCATGAAGAAGCGCGCCGTGGCGATCTTGCCTTCGTAGAAGATGTCGCCTTCGCCGGCGTCGATCTTGGCCTTGGCGACCTCGACCTCGAGGCACCACAGATAGGCGAGCGCGGTCAGGCCGAAGAGGCGCAGGTAGTCGACCGAAGCCGCGCCGGCCTCGTCGGGACGGCCGAGCGCGGTGCGGGCGATCTGGCCGGTCGCCTGCTGCAGGCGGACGAAGGCCTTGGCGAGCGGCTGAACGAACTCGCCCATCGTCTCGTCCTCCACCTTGGCGGCGACGTATTCGCTGACCGGGTGGAAGAAGCGACGCAGCAGGCGGCCGGCGCCTTCCGGCATCTTGCGGCCGACGAGGTCGAGCGACTGGACGCCGTTGGTGCCCTCGTAGATCTGCGCGATGCGTGCGTCACGCACGTATTGCTCCTGGCCGTGCTCGCGGATGTAGCCGTGGCCGCCGAAGACCTGGACGCCGATGTTGGCGACCTCGGAGCCGAGGTCGGTCATCAGCGCCTTGACGATCGGCGTCATCAGCGAGACGAAGTCGTCGTTCTCCTTGCGCACCTCCGGATCGGGGTGCTTCTTGGAGACGTCGAGGGCCTTCGCCACCCACACCGCCAACGCCCGACAGCCTTCCATGTAGGCCTTCTGGGTGAGCAGCATGCGGCGCACGTCGGGATGGACGATGATCGGGTCGGCCGCCTTGTCCGGCGCCTTGACGCCGGAGAGCGAGCGCATCTGGATGCGCTCCTTGGCGTAGATCACCGCGTTCTGGCGCGAGGCCTCGCCGATGCCGAGGCCCTGGACGCCGACCGCGAGGCGCTCGGTGTTCATCATGGCGAACATCGCGCGCAGGCCCTTGTGGGGCTCGCCGATCAGCCAGCCCTTGGCGCCGTCGAAGTTCATCACGCAGGTGGCCGAGGCCTTGATGCCCATCTTGTGCTCGATCGAGCCGCAGGCGACGGCGTTGCGCTCGCCCGGATTTCCGGCCGCGTCGGGCAGGAACTTCGGCACGAGGAAGAGCGAGATGCCCTTCACGCCCTTCGGTCCGCCGGGGATCTTGGCCAGCACCAGATGCAGGATGTTCTCGGTCAGGTCGTGTTCGCCGGCCGAGATGAAGATCTTGGTGCCGGTGATCGCGTAGGAGCCGTCCTCTTGCGGGATCGCGGCGGTGCGCAGCAGGCCGAGATCGGTGCCGCAGTGCGGCTCGGTCAGGCACATGGTGCCCGACCAGGTTCCGTCGACGAGCTTCGGCATGTAGGCCGCCTTCAACTCGTCGGAGCCGTGGGCGGCGAGCGACACGTAGGCGCCGTGGCTGAGGCCCGGGTACATGCCGAAGGACAGGTTCGAGGAGCAGATCATCTCCTCGACCAGGATGTTGACCGCCGCCGGCATGCCCTGGCCGCCATAGGCGGGATCGCAGGCGATGGAGGTCCAACCGCCGTCCTTGAACAGCGTGTAGGCTTCCTTGAAACCCTTCGGGGTGGTGACCTCACCCTCCTTCCAGGCGCAGCCCTCTTCGTCGCCGGAGCGATTGAGGGGATGGAGGACCTCCTCGCAGAGCTTGGCGGCCTCGTCGAGGACGGGGTCGATCAGATCGCGGGTGAAGTCCTCCCAGCCCGGCAGCGTCGCGAGTTCGTCGCCGCCGAAGACGTCGTAGAGGCAGAAGCGCATGTCGCGCAGGGGGGCCTGATAGCTGGGCATCGGTGTCTCCTGCCTGATCAGTTGCGCAGCGGCTTGCCGGTCATCAGCATGTGCTCGATGCGGGCCAGCGTGCCGGGGGTCTTGACGAGCTCCATGAAGGCGGCCCGTTCGAGATCGAACAGATCGTCCTCGGAGAGTTCGATGAGCATGTCGGCGTCGGCGCCGGTCAGCACCTTCGCCACCGCGGCGGAGACGACGCGATCGTAATCGGTCGCCTTGCCGAGCCGCCAGAAGCCGTCGACGGCGAGCTTCAGCGCCGCGGCAGCGGAAGGCCCGGGCAGACGGAAGACCGGCGGGGCCGGCGGCTGGTAGCCCTCGACCATCGCCAGCGCCTTGACCTTGGCGTCGGCGAGCAGGCGATAGCGGTTCATGGTGATGCCGTCGGCCGGACGCAGGATCTGCATTTCCTTTGCTTCCGCCGCCGACTTCGCGACCTTGGCGGTCGAGATCATCTCGAACACCTGGGCGAGCGCCGGCATCGGGCCCTTCGGCATCTTCGGAACCTTCGACCAGCGGTCGAGCATCTCCTTGCAGCCGCCCCAACCGGGCAGCAGGCCGACGCCGACCTCGACGAGACCGGCATAGGTCTCGGCGTGGGCCTGGATGGCGTCGGCGTGGAGCAGGATCTCGCAGCCGCCGCCGAGCGCCATGCCCGAGGGCGCGGCGACGACCGGGAACGGCGCGTATTTCAGCGCCTTGTAGGTCTGCTGACCGGAGGCGATGAGGTTCTCGATCTCGGGCCAGGCGGCGATATTGGCGGCGAAGAGCGCGAGGCCGAGATTGGCGCCGACCGAGAACTGCGAGCCCTCGTTGTAGATCACCAGCGCCTTGTAGCCCTTCTTCACCGTCGAGATCGACTTCTGAAGGAGCGAGATGATGTCGGGGTCGAGCGAATTCATCTTGGAGGTGAATTCGAAGCAGACGACGCCGTCGCCGACGTCCCAGAGGCTGGCGGAGCCGTTCTTCAGGATCGGCTTCGAGGCGAGCTTGACGTCCTCGAGCATGAGCACGCCCTCGGGGCGGGTCATGACGTTGTGGTGGCCGTCGAGCTCGAGCACTTCACGCTTGCCGTCGACCACCTGATAGAACGGCTTGCCGTCGGCGACCTTCAGGATCGGGGCGACCGGCAGGCCGGAGGCCTCGAGCCGGCGGACGAACTCGGCCGTGCCGATCTGGTCGATCAGCTCGAACGGGCCCTTCTTCCAGTTGTAGCCGAGACGCATGGCCTCGTCGAAGGCCTCGACCTCGTCGGCGGCGTCGCCGACCAGCAGCGCGGCGTAGGCGAGGGTGCGGCCCATCACGGCCCAGGCGTAGCGGCCGGCTTCGCTGTCGTGGTCGAACAGCTTGGCGAGCGACTTGCCGCCGGCCTTGACGGCCTCGACGTCGGCCTTCTTGGCGACGCGGTATTCGCCGGTGACGAGATCGATCGCCTCCTTGCGCTTGCCCTTCTCGCGGTTGACCCGATAGAAGCCGCCCTTGCCCTTACGGCCGGTGTAGCCGTCGGCGATCATCTTCTCGATCAGCGGCGAGGGCCGATACTGCTCGTGGAACATGTCCTCGGCCGGCAGGGTCGCGGCGAGAGACGCGTTGACGTGCGGCATCAGGTCGAGGCCGACGAGGTCGAGCAGACCGAAGACGCCGGTCTTCGGGATGCCGAAGGGACGGCCGATGATCTGATCGACGTCCTCGACGTCCATCTTGCGGTCGAAGGCTTCGACCACCGCCGCCTGCATCCACATGACGCCGAGACGGTTGGCGATGAAGCCCGGCCGGTCCTTGCACGGGACGATCGACTTGCCGAGGCGCACGTCGCCGAAGCGGGAGACGTCGGCGATCGCGCTCTGCCTCGTCTTCTCGCCCTTGACCACCTCCAAGAGCCGCATGTAGCGCGGCGGATTGAAGAAGTGAGTGATGCAGAAGTCGGCGTCGAAGGCGTCGGAGAGGCCCTGGGTCAGGCTCGCCAGCGGAATCGTCGAGGTGTTCGACGAGACGATCGAGCCGGGCTTGCGGACGGCGTCGATCTTGGCATAGAGCGCCTGCTTGACGTCGAGCCGTTCGATCACCGCCTCGACGATCCAGTCGCAGTCGGAAAGCAGCGCGAGGTCGTCCTCGACGTTGCCGACGGTGACGAGCCGGGCTGCGGCCTTCGACATGAAGGCGGCCGGCTCGGTCTTCAGCATCTTCTCGACCGCGCCGCGGGCGATGGCGGAGCGATCGCCGCCTTCCGCGAGGTTCTTCGGCACGATGTCGAGGAGGACGACGGGCGTCCCGGAATTGGCGACCTGGGCGGCGATCCCCGCGCCCATGACGCCGGCGCCGATCACGGCGACCTTGGCGATGTCGGCCATCACAGCGCCTCCAGGATGGTGGCGATGCCCTGGCCGCCGCCGATGCACTGGCTGGCGAGGCCGAGCTTGGCGCCTTCGCGCTTCATCAGCGCCGCGGTCTTGCCGACGATGCGGGCGCCGGTCGCGCCGAGCGGATGGCCGAGCGCGATGGCGCCGCCGTCGAGATTGACCTTGGCCGGGTCGAGGCCGAGGTCGCGGATGCAGGCGATGGCCTGAGACGCGAAGGCTTCGTTGAGCTCGACGACGTCGATCGACTTGACGTCGACGCCGGCGCGGGCGGCGGCCTTCAGCGACGAACCGACCGGGCCGATGCCCATGATCTCGGGATCGCAGCCGGCGACGGCGATCGACTTGATCGCGGCGAGCGGCTCGAGGCCGTTCTTCTCGGCGTAGTCGAGCGAGCAGATCAGGGTCGCGGACGCGCCATCGGTGAGCGGCGAGGAGGTGCCGGCGGTGACGACGCCGTCGGCCTTGAAGGCCGGCTTCAACGAGGCGAGGCCCTCGAGCGTCGTCTCGGGACGGATGCAGCCGTCGATCGAGACGGTCTTGCCCTTCTTGTCGACGATCGGGATGATTTCGTCGACGAACTTGCCGGCCTCACGGGCGGCGTTCGCCTTCACCTGCGAGGCGACCGCGAAGGCCTCCTGCTCGGCGCGCGAGATGCCCCAGCGCGACGCGACGTTCTCGGCGGTGTCGCCCATGCCCATGTAGGCGCCCGGCATTTCGACGGCGAAGTCCGGGTCCGGCAGGACGTTGTAGCCCATCATCGGCACGCGGCTCATCGACTCGACGCCGGCGCAGAGGAAGACCTCGCCCGCGCCCATCTGGATCGCGCCGGCGGCGGCGTGGATCGACTGCATCGAGGAACCGCAGAAGCGGTTGATCGTCTGGCCGGCGACCGACTGCGGCAGACCCGCCATCAGCGCGACGAGGCGCGCCATGTTGAGGCCCTGCTCGCCTTCCGGGAAGGCGCAGCCGAGGATCAGATCCTCGAGGTCCTCGACCTTGACGCCGGTCTTCTTCACCAGACCGGCGATGGTCTGGGCGGCGAGGCGATCGGGGCGGACGAAGGCCAGTTCGCCCTTCTTGGCCAGCGTGAACGGCGAACGGGCGTAACCCGCGACGACGACCTTCTTCATCGACGTGTCTCCTGGAGAGAAATTCTCGAGTGAATTGCTCCGAGGGAGACGACCGTCGCCGAGGCGGGGCGCGACGCGCGCCCTCCGCTCAGGCCGTCTCCACCGAAAGTCCGCGGCTGGACAGGGTCTCGAGGCTGACGCGCTCGATGTCCTTCAGCTCCTGGAGCGTGGTCTTGACCGCCTGGAGCTGGCCTTCCAACTGGGTGATGCGCTCGCGCGCCTTCTTCACCAGATGTTGGAGCTGTTCCGACTGGGTCGTGTCGACCACATAGAGATCCAGGTATTCCTTGATGTCGCGCAGCGAGAAGCCGAGCTGCTTGCCGCGCAGAATCAGAATCATCCGCGCCCGGTCGCGATGGGTGTAGACGCGCGTGTTGCCGGCGCGCTGGGGCGAGATCAGCCCCTGGTCCTCGTAGAAGCGGATGGTGCGCGGCGTCACGCCGAGATCGCGGGCCAGTTCCGTGACCGAGAAGATCTTGTCCATGGGAAGAAGGCTCCGCGAGATGCAAGCGACGACGGCGAGGGCTGGATATTGCCCTATACGTCACTTTCATGTCACGCGAAATCGTCATCGACCGTCTCGTACCCGTTTTTCGCTGTGGACCAAAGGGGATGCATCCGCCCGACGGGCGAAGATCCTCACGCTCGCGGCCGGAAGCGCGGGCTCCCGAGCGCGTCAGGCGGCGACGCCGCGGGTCGGGGCGAGAACCGCCCCGACGGATGCTCAGCCACGGTCGGACAGATCCACCGTGTCGATCGTGTCGCGGGCGATGATCTCCGCGACCAGTTCCTTCTTCGACAGCTTGCCGACCATGGTCTTGGGCAAGGCGTCGCGAATCTCCACCGCCTTGGGCATCTCGATCTTGGAGACCCAGCCGGCGAGGTGGGTCATCAGATCCTTCGCGGTCGCGGTCTCGCCGGCGCGCAGCTTGACGAAGGCCATCGGTGCCTGACCGCGGTAGGTGTCGGGCACGCCGATGACGGTCGCCTCCTCCACCGCCGGGTGCTGGTAGAGCGCTTCCTCGAGCACACGCGGATAGACGTTGTAGCCACCGCAGATGATGATGTCCTTGAGACGATCGACGAGGAAAATGAATCCATCCGCGTCACGCCAGCCGACGTCGCCGGTCCGCAGCCAGCCGTCGTGGAACTGCTCGGCGGTGGCGTCGGGACGGTTCCAGTAGCCGAGCATGACCTGGGGCCCGCGCACGCAGAGTTCGCCCTTCTCGCCTTCCGGCAGCGCCTCGACCGAGGTGACCGGCGTGCGGATCGAGACCTCGGTCTCGGGTAGGACGAGGCCGATCGAGCCGTCCTTGTCGAGGCCGACGACCGGGTTGCAGGTGACCACCGGCGAGGCCTCGGAGAGGCCGTAACCCTCGAGCAGCTTGCAGCCGGTCAGTTCCTCGAAGCGGGCGCGGACGTCGGCGGGCAGCGGCGCGCCGCCGGAGATGCAGCACTGGATCGAAGTGAGGTCGCGCTTGGCTTCGGCCGTCGCCGCGTTGATCGCGGTATAGATGGTCGGCACGCCGGGGAAGATGGTCGGCCGCTTCTTCTCGATCGTGTCGACGACCTGAGCGAGATCGAAGCGCGGCAGCAGGATCAGTTCCGCGCCGAGCCGGAGACCGAAGTTCATCACCACGGTCATGGCGAAGACGTGGAACAGCGGCAACACGCCGAGCATCTTCGGCTCGCCGGAGAGGAAGCCTTCCGGCACCCACCGGGCGATCTGTTCGGCGTTGGCGAAGAGATTGGCGTGAGTGAGCATCGCCCCCTTCGGCACGCCGGTGGTGCCGCCGGTATATTGCAGCACCGCCAGCGTGGTCTTCGGGTCGAAGGACGCGACGGCGACCGGCGTCTTCTCGGCGACGAGGTCGGAGAAGGCGACGTGACGTCCGTCGCGCGGGATCTTCGCGATTTCCTTGCTCTTGAGCAGGCGGAACAGCCAGTTCTTCGGGAAGGGCAAGATCGTCGCCATCGGGCAGACGACGATCTTTTCGAGGCCGGTCTTGTCGAGGAGAGCGGCGACCTTGGGATAGATCGCCTGAAGATCCATCGTCACCATGATGGTGGTGCCGCTGTCCTTGACCTGATGGATCAGCTCGCGCTCGACATAGAGCGGGTTGTAGTTGACGACGACGCCGCCGGCCTTCAACACCGCGTACCAGGCGATCACCGAATACGGGGTGTTGGGCAGGCAGAGGCCGACGCGCACGCCGTCCCTGACGCCGAGCCGGCGGAAGCCGGCGGCGGCGCGATCGACGAGGTCGCCGATCTCGCCGTAGGTCCACTTGGCGCCGAGGAAATCGACGCAGGGGCGGCTGGGCCACCGGGCGACCGCCTCGTCGAGGAGCGAGGTCACCGGGCGAGCCGGGATCGGTCCCGAAACGGCGGTTCCGTCCAGGTTGAAGTCGGTCGTCACGATGGCCACCCGTCTCAGAACTTGTAGACGAAGCTGGTCGAGAAGATGTCGGCCGACCCGTTGTATTTGCCGGTCAACGTTCCACCCGACGCCGTCGCATCCGCGACGGAGACTTCCGGCGCGAAGAGATGAGCATAGGCCGCCGTGAAGCGCAGCTTCTCGGAGAATTCCCAAGTGTAGCCGGCGGAGAGCCAATACCGGTCGGATTCCGGAATGCGCGGCGTGCGCAGATCGGCGGTCTTGACGGCGCTCATGTCATAGGCGGCGCCGACGTGGATGGTGTGGCCCTTGGTCCACTTGTAGTTGGCGCCGAGCGAGAAGAACCACGTGTCGCGCCACCCCTCGTGCGTTCCGGTCACCAGAGCGCCGGTCGAGTCGTAGTAGACGTTGAGGTCCTTGAAGGCGCTCCACTGCGTCCACTGCGCATCGGCCATCACGGCCCACTTGTCGTCGATCTCGTGATAGACGCTCGCGGTGGCGGTCGCGGGCGACGTGAAGTCGGCGTGGATCGCACCGTTCGGGCGATAGAGCGAGGCGAGCGCGCCCGTCGTGGTGACGTCGCCCTTCAGATCGTAGCGAATGGCCGAGCGATAGGTCAGGCCGACGCGGGTCTGCGGCGAGAACTCGTAGAGCAGGCCGAAGTTGTAGCCGAAGCCGATGTTGGAGCCCTTGACGCGCAACCAGCCGTCCTTGCCGGCATAACCGGCCGAGCAGAGGGCCGCATTGCCGGTCTGGGCGTAACAGATCGCGGCCTGGTCCATGGCGCCGGTCAGATCGGCTTCGAACCACTGGACCTGGACGCCGCCGCCGATGGAGAGGTTCGAATTGACGCGATAGGCGACGTTCGGGTTGACGTTGATCGCCGTCACTGCGCTGGCGAGGCCCTGATAGCGCCCCGTCCAGTCGGCCGAATAGCTCGAGCGCAGACCGAAGGGCGAGACGACCGCGACGCCGAACTTCAGATCGTTCGAAAAGTCATACATGGCAAAGGTCGAGCCGACCATGGCGTCGTCGATGGCGTCGCCGCCGTTCTTCGAGCCGGTGCTCAGGCCGCCGAAGGGCCGCGTGCCGGAACCGGTGAAGGACGCCTTGGGCGCGATCCAGCTCAGGGTGCCGGCGATCTGATGGCCGTGCAGAAGGGTCATGCCGGCCGGGTTGTACCAGACGGTCGCCGGGCTCGAGGCGCTGGCCGCCGAACCGGCGAAGGCGTTGCCGAGATATTCGGCGCTCTGCTCCCGCAGCTGGAAGCCGGCGGCGAAAGCTTCGCCGGCCACCCCCATCGCGGAGAGCCCCACCACGCCCGCCACGACACACTTCACCTTCGAAAGACGCATCTGTCACCCCCCAGAGGCTCGAGGCCCCATCGTTCTTGATTTTCGATCCCGCGACGCGCCATCCCCCGATGGCGACGAGCGCTCGATCATGACGGAAAATTAACCGTCGCCCCCGATCACGTCAACATCACCTGACTGACGTAATGGTCAACCACGCGGCCGACGAAAGCCGTCGGCGCGCAACATCTCCACGTCGATCAGGCGATCGCCCCGACCAACTTCATGGCGACGCCGAGCGAGCCGGCGACCTTGATCTTGCCGAGCGTATAGCCGAGCATCGGATCGAGCTTGCCTTCGGTCAATTTGATCAGGTTTTCGCGCGTGATCTTGATGGTGCAGTCGGCCGGCTCGTCGGATTCGAGCTCGAGGCGGGCGCTTCCTCCGCGCGCGTCGATGACCGGGCGACCATCGGCGCCGAGGTCGAACCGCACCAGAGCCCCCAGGCGCGACAGCGCCGGCAGCGCCGCTTCCAGACGTTCCTGCAACGTTTCGTCGAGCACGACAGGCCTCTCCCTCGAGCCGTGGGGTCGAATTCGAGGAGACTGTGACATTGCTTTCCGAATACGTCAACTATCTCCCTATTAGGATAAAGTCGATCCCGCGGATCGTCGCAGGCGCGGCGACGTCGACCGGCGCGGGGGCCTCGCCCGGCGACGCGATTCGCGCTACTGCTCGGGGCGGACCGCGGGAGGACGCATGTCGATCCGGATCGCCACCTTCAACGTCGAGAACCTGATCCGCCGGTTCTCTCCGGATCGCGATCGGCGCACCGGCGTCTGGATTCCCGATCCGGCGGTCGGGCTCTACGAACATGCTTCGGAGGCGGAGGGTCGGCTGATCGAGCGGGCGCTGCAGGTGGCGATCAGCGACGATCAGCGCCAGTCGACGGCCCAGGCGATCCGCGACTGCGACGCCGACGTGCTGTGCCTGCAGGAGGTCGACGGGCTCGAGGCGTTGCGCTGGTTCCACGACCGGTATCTCGTCCGCGCCCTCGACGAGCCCTACGAGCACTTCGCCCTTCTCGAAGGCAACGATCGGCGCGGCATCGACGTCGGCGTGGCGAGCCGGCGCGGCCTGCCGATCCGGGTGATGAGCAACGCGACGCTGACCTATCGCGACCTCGACCTCTTCGACGACGAGCTTCGCCGGTGGGGGGCGGGCCCGGACGATCGGATCTTCAAGCGCGACGCGTTGGAGGTCGAGGTGGAGACCCCGGCCGGTCCGCTCACCCTCTGGGTCTGTCACTTCAAGTCGATGACGGAGGGGCGCGACCGCACCATGGCGGTCAGGCGGGCCGAGGCGCGGGCGGTCCGACGGCTGGTCGAGGCGAAGTTCGGCGCGAAGGCCGGCGACGCCGACTGGGCGATCGTCGGCGACCTCAACGACTATCGCGACCACATCCGCCTCACGCGGCGCGACGACGGAAACCTCGCCGCGACCCCGGAACGCGCGGCGGCGACCGGGCTCGATCCGTTCCATGCCGACCATTTCGCGGTCGACCTCGTCGAGCGGCTGGAGCCGATCGAGCGGTGGACGCATTTCTGGGCGGAGGGACGCGAGCTCGCCGCGCTCGATCATCTCTTCATCTCGCCGGCGCTGGCGCGGGCCAATCCGCGAACGCTGCCGACGGTGGTGCGCGCCGGGCTGCCCCATCGCGTGCCGATCGAGAGGATGCGGCCGGCGCCGGCGTCCTTCGAGCGCTATCCGCGCATCGGCTTCGACCGACCGAAGGCCTCGGACCACTGCCCGCTGGCGGTCACCCTGCGGCTGTCGGGAGAAGCGCCATGACGGCGATCGAACGGGCGACACGGCTCACCCGCGTCGACATCGTGGTCGCGCTCGAGCCGCTGCGGCTCACCGACGACGAAAGGCGAGCGGTCGAGGCCCACTGGGCGCGGGCGACGGCGGCCAATCCGGCGCTGTGGAACGGTTCGGCCTTTCTGTTCGAGGCGATCACGATCCGGAACGGGGGGTTCTCGGCGGTGGCGCGCCCGACCGACTACGCCACGCTGCTGCATCGGCTGCGCGTCGGCCTGCCGGGACGGGCGACGAGCCATGTCTTTCCGGTGCCGGCGGTGACCAGCCGCGACGGACGGTTGTTGGTCGGGCGGCAATCGGCGACGACGACCAACGCCGGGCTCAGTTACCCGCCGTCGGGCTCCTTCGACGCCGACGACGTGATCGACGGGCGGCTCGACCCGATCGCCAACATGCGCCGCGAACTCGACGAGGAAGCGGGGATCGACCTCGGCGATCTGACGCCCGATCCGGAATGGTGGGCGCTGCCGTCGGGCGAGGGGCGGATCGCGCTGACGCGGCGCTTCCGCTCGGCTCTCGACGCGGCCGCGCTCGGCGCGGCGATCGCGAAACGGGTGACGGTCGGCCCGGACGGCGAACTCGACCGGATCGACTTCCTCGACCCCGCGCGACCGCTCGCCGCCGCGACGACCGTGCCCTATGTTCCGCTGCTTCTCGAACTCCTCGCCGTCGGCGAGCCGCAGGAGGGTTCCGCGCCATGAAACGTCGCCGCTACGTCGTCCTCGACGTCTTCACCGACCGCGCCTTCGCCGGCAATCCCCTCGCCGTCGTTCTCGACGCCGAGGGGCTGACGACGGCCGAGATGCAGACGATCGCCCGCGAGTTCAACCTCTCGGAGACGGTGTTCGTCTTCCCGGCGGCGCGGCCGACCCATTCGGCGGCGCTCCGCATCTTCACGCCCGGCCGCGAACTGCCCTTCGCCGGCCATCCCACGGTCGGCACGGCGGTGCTGCTCGCCGAAGAGAGGTTCGGCGAACCGGAGGACGGCATCGACGCGATGGTGGTGATGGAGGAGACGGTCGGGGCGATCCGCGCCGCGGTGCGGCTGACGCCGGGGGCGGCGACCTACGCCGAATTCGACGCGCCGCGCCTGCCCGCGCCGATCCTCGGCGACATGCCCGGCAAGGGCGCGATCGCCGACGCGCTCGGTCTCGACGCGGCCGACATCGGTTTCGAGAACCACGTGCCCGCGCGCTTCGACGCCGGCGTTCCCTTCGCCTTCGTGCCGGTCGCCGACCTCGACGCGATCGGACGGGCGCGTCTCGATCCGCGCCTGTGGGGCGCCGCCTTCGGCGAGGAGGAGGCGTTCTCGGTCTTCGTCTACTGCCGGGAGACGGTGCGCCACGACGCCGCCTTCCACGCCCGGATGTTCGACCACGGTTTCGGCATCGGCGAAGATCCCGCGACGGGTTCGGCGGCGGCGGCCTTCGCCGGCGTGGTGACGCGGTTCGATGCGCCGACCGAAGGCCTCCATCGGCTGACGATCGAGCAGGGTTTCGAAATGGGGCGGCCGAGCCTGATCGACCTGACCCTGGAGATCGAGAAGACGTTGCTCGTCGCTCTCAGGATCGGCGGGTCGGCGGTTCGGATCGCCGAAGGCGAACTCGCCTCGCCGGTCTGAGGCTCTCCCGAGCCGTCCGTCGACCGCCTCCCGACTGCGGAATTCGAGCGAGCTTCCAGTGAATTACGCTGCGTAATCTCGCGATGAGCGTATTTTGTCATTGATCGAATTGCCGAGCATTGATTTTAATCGATTTGTAATTTCATTTATGACGCTGCGTAAAGCTCGAAGGCCCCGCTTTCCTAAACCTGGAGTTAAGAAAAACCGGCGACTTTTGCGAAAGATCTATCGGGGGATCTTTCGATCATGCAGTTTCTCAAGATTTCCGAACGCCTGGTTCTCGCCGTCGTGCCGGCCCTCGCCGTGTTGGCGGCCGTGCTCGGCTATCTGGTGTGGGAACGGCGCGCCGACGTGGCGCATTCCGATCGAATCGTCGCCTTCACCGAGACCTCGCGCATGGTCGGCGCGCTCGTCCACGAATTGCAGCGCGAACGCGGCGCCTCGGTCGGCTTCGTCGCCTCGAAAGGCGAGAAGCCGGAGGCGCGCCGGCTGCTCGGCGAACAGCGCAAGGCGACCGACGCGGCGGCGGCGGCCTATCGCCGCCTGCGCGGGAGCGACGGCGTCGACGTCGAACGGGTCGAAGCGGCGCTGAAGACGGCGGACGAACGCCTCGCCGAACTGGCGAAGACGCGCGCGTCGATCGACGATTTCGGATTGCCGGTGCCGGGCGTGCTCAAGTGGTATTCGGGTCTGATCGGCGACTTCTTCCAGACCACCGCCGAGGTGTTGAAGAACAGCGACGACGCGGGCGTGACCACCCGGTTGATCGCCTTGCAGGCGCTGATGGCGGCGAAGGAATACGCCGGCCAGGAGCGCGCCACCGGCAACGCCCTGGTCTCGGCGGAACGCATCGAGACCGACCGCTGGCGCGGCTTCGTCGAGACGGTGGCGAAGGAGGACGACCGCCTCGCCGAATTCCGGTCGCTGGCGCTCGGTCAGAACGACGACCTGGCGCAGCGCCTCGCGACCTCGAAGGCCTACGGCGAGGTCAAGACGCTGCGCCGCATCCTCGCCTCCGGGCTCGAGACGCGCATGGTCGACGGCGTGACGTCGACGGAATGGTGGAAGGCGACGACCGCCTGGGTCGACGAGATGAAGACCTTCGAGGACGCCCTCAACGCGGCGATCGCGCAGAGCGCCGGCGTCGCCTCGGACAAGGCGCACGCCCAGTTCCTGCTGTTCGCCGGCGTCGGGCTGGCGAGCCTGATCCTCGCCGGCGGCATCGGTTTCGCGGTCGCCAATTCGATCACGCGTCCGATCGGCCGGGTGACGCGGATCATCGACGCGATCTCGCGCGACGAGACCGGCGTCGCGCCCCCCGCGCCGCTGCCGGCGCGCGCCGAGATCGGCCGAGTCTCCAACGCCATGCGCGACTTTCTGGCCGCGGTCGAGGAGCGGCGGCGCTACGACGCGGAACGTCATCAGCAGGAAGCCCGGATCGACGCGGAACGGCGCGCGGTTCTGATGGCGATGGCGCAGGAGGTCGAGCGGGCGACCGAGACCGGCATGGTCGAGATCGTGCGCGGCTCAGGCGACGTGCAGACCCAGGCGCGCGACATGTTGTCGACGCTGCGCGACGTCCACACCGCCGCGGCGGAGGCGTCGGGTTCGGCGGAGACGACGCGCGCCCTCAACGCCGACGCGGCGGCCATGACGACGCAAGTGATCCAGGCGATCGGCGAGATCGCCGATCAGATCGGCCGCTCCTCGGCGCTCACCCGCGACGCAGTGGCGCGCGCCGACCAATCGCGCGAGGCGATCGACGGTCTGTCGCGGGTCACCGCCGACATCGAGACGATCGTCTCGACGATCGCCGACATCGCCGGCCAGACCAACCTCCTGGCGCTCAACGCCACGATCGAGGCGGCGCGGGCGGGCGAAGCCGGTCGCGGCTTCGCCATCGTCGCGCAGGAGGTCAAGGGACTGGCCGGCCAGACCGCGAAGTCGACCGAGGAGATCGGCCGCAAGGTCGCCGAGATCCAGGCGGCGACGAAACGGGCGGTCGGGGCGATCGGTTCGGTCACCGACCAGATCGGCACGCTCGACGGCGTCTCCTCGGCGATCGCGGCGGCGATGGAGGAGCAGCGCGCGGCGATGAACTCCTTCTCCGACTCGGTCGGACGGACCAACGAAGCGGTCGACGACGTGGCGCGGCGGATGATCGACATCGCCGACCGCGTCGATCGCTCGACCACCGCGGCCGAACACGTCAACGCCGTCTCCGACGCGATGCGCCACTCCTCGGAGCGCGTGCGCGCCGAGATCCCGGCGATCGTCGAGGCGGCGACGCGCAAGGCGGAGCGGCGGGAAACCGATCGCTGGTCGAGTTCGGCCGACATCGCCGTCGTCTTCGACGGACGCGAACGCTCGGCCCGATTGGTCGACCTTTCGCGCGAAGGCGCCCGCCTCTCGCCGACGAACGGTCTCGTGCGCGGCGCGCGGTTGACGGTGGCGCTCGCCGATCGACGGGTCCAGGCCGAGGTCGTGTGGGCGGAGGACGACGTGCTCGGCGTCCGCTTCGAGCGGCCGATCGAGCAGCAGCTGGTCGACCGCCTCGGCGAGGCGCAGGTGTCGAGAGCGAAGGCGGGCGAACCGGCGCGGGCGGCCTGAAGAAGGCGCTTGCATCGCCGTCGCATCGCCGGTATCTCGGAAGAGTTCGCAGTCCTTGAGGGCTGCGGACTCTCGTCGTCGACGAATTCGATCGACGAGACCTTCGAGGAGCACGACGAGGCTCGACCCGGGAATGATCGCGCGAGACGACACGGCTGCGACGATCGATGCGCCCCACGGCGCCACGGGGACGCGCGCCCTCCTCTCGCTCTCGCTTCTTCTCCTTATCGGCCCCTGAGCGCCGACCGCCCTCCCTGACGTGGAGGCGGGCTCTCAGGGGATGACGCAGCGAACCGGCCACCGAAGATTTCGGCGCCGACGGCGGACCGCATCACGATCGCTCCGCTCCCGCGCCACCGACCAGGACAGAACCGATGACTTCCTCCGCCACTCCCCAGCGTGATCGCGTCAAGATCTTCGACACCACCCTGCGCGACGGCGAACAGTCCGCCGGCGCCTCGATGACCTTCGACGAGAAGATCCAGGTCGCCGAGATCCTCGACGCGATGGGCGTCGACGTGATCGAAGCGGGCTTCCCGATCGCCAGCCAGGGCGACTTCGAAGCCGTCTCCGAAATCGCCCGCCGTCTGACCCACGCCGTGCCGGCCGGCCTCGCCCGCGCCGCGAACAAGGACATCGACCGCGCGGCGGAAGCGTTGAAGAACGCCCACGCCTTCCGCATCCACACCTTCATCTCCACCTCGCCGGTGCACATGAAGTACAAGCTGCAGATGGAGCCCGACGCCGTCCTGGAGAAGGTGTTCGCCTCCGTGTCGCGCGCCCGCTCCCACACCGACGACGTCGAGTGGTCGGCCGAGGACGCCACCCGCACCGAGCACGACTTCCTGTGCCGCTGCGTCGAGGCGGCGATCCGGGCGGGCGCCACCACGATCAACATTCCCGACACCGTCGGCTACACCACGCCGTCGGAATACCGGGCCTTGTTCGAGATGCTGATCAATCGCGTGCCGAACGCCGACAAGGCGGTGTTCTCGACCCATTGCCACAACGACCTGGGCATGGCGGTGGCCAATTCGCTGGCCGGCGTGATGGGCGGCGCGCGGCAGATCGAATGCACGATCAACGGGCTCGGCGAACGCGCCGGCAACGCCGCGCTGGAAGAAGTGGTCATGGCGATCCGGGTGCGCGGCGACGCCCTGCCCTTCACCACCTGCGTCAAGACGCCGATGCTGACGCAGGCCTCGAAGCTCGTCTCCACCGTCTCCGGCTTCCCGGTGCAGTACAACAAGGCGATCGTCGGCAAGAACGCCTTCGCCCACGAGAGCGGCATCCATCAGGACGGCATGCTCAAGCATGTCGAGACCTATGAGATCATGCGGCCCGAGGACGTCGGCGTGCGCGAGACCAATCTGGTCATGGGCAAGCACTCCGGCCGTCACGCCTTCCGCCAGAAGCTGAAGGAACTGGGCTACGATCTGGGCGACAACGCCTTCGAACTGGCCTTCGATCGGATGAAGGCGCTGGCCGACCGCAAGAAGCACGTCTACGACGAGGATATCGAAGCGCTGGTCGAAGACGGCATCGTCTCGCAGGCGGAAGGCGCCAAGGTGATCGCGCTGACGGTCATCGCCGGCACCGGCGGCCCGCAGAAGGCGATCATCACCATGGATGTCGACGGCCACCACGTCACCAAGGAGGCGAACGGCACCGGTCCGGTCGACGCCACCTTCAACGCGATCAAGGCGATCCTGCCGCACGAGGCGAAGCTGTCGCTCTATCAGGTGCATGCGGTGACCGAAGGCACCGACGCGCAGGCCGAGGTCTCGGTCCGGCTCGAGGAAGACGGCCGGGTCGCCACCGGGCGCGGCGCCGACGTCGACACCCTGGTCTCCTCCGCCAAGGCCTATGTGGCGGCGCTCAACAAGCTGTCGATCCGCCGCCAGAAGGCGACCGATCCGACCGTCGACGAGGCCGAGCCGGTCCGGGTCGGCGAGAAGATCTGATCGAAAAATACAGGAAGACATCGCGCCGCCGGGCCCTCTCGGCGGCGCTTTTTCTTTTTTCCACAGCCTCTTGCCGGGCGCGCAAGAAACTTTGCCGACCCTGTTGCATCCCGCCGCCCGCCCCGCTATATGGATCGCACTTCGCCGGGCGGCCCCGCGGTCGCCGGAAGGAAGGGCGCTTAGCTCAGTTGGTAGAGCAGCTGACTCTTAATCAGCGGGTCACAGGTTCGAATCCTGTAGCGCCCACCACTTCCTTCCACGAACGAACGATGAAACGAGCCGCCTTCGGGCGGCTCTTTCGTTTTCGGCGACGCGTCTCCTACTCCGACTGCGGCGCACGCCGGCCTCGCGACGCCGACGTCTCGGCGGCCCGGACGAGGCGTCGGCCACCCAAACGAGCATCGCGACGTCGCGTCGCGCCGTTTGGGATGTTTGCGCGACAGATTTGAGATGTTACCAATCCTCATGCCGTCACACGATCCCACGCGCCCGAAGGCCGCCGCCCATCGCGCCGAACCCCCGGTTCGGTCCCAGTCGCGTCGCTCGGACAATCCCGGCTTCCTGAGCCGGGAGAGCCTCGACTGGGAGAGCATCCGCACCTTCGTCGCGGTCGTCGAGACGGGGAGCTTCTCCGACGCGGCGGTGGTGCTCGGGGTCAATCAGGCGACGATCAGCCGACGCATCGCGCGGCTCGAGGAGCTGGCGCGCACCGATCTCTTCGAGCGGTCGGGCAGCGGCGTGATGCTGCTGCCGGAAATGGAGCGTCTGGCGGACGCGGCGCGCTCGATCCATCGCGACGCCGACGACTTCGTCGACCTGTTGGTCGGGCTCGGGCCGATCGACGGCTTCGTTCGGATCAAGGCGACCGAACGGGTCTACAACTACATGCTGACGCCGCTGATGACCGGCGTCCACATGGGGCCGCTGCAGGGGGTGATGGCGCGCCATCCGGAACTGCTGATGCCGGGCATTCGGCTGGTCAGCGCCGAAGCCGGCGGCGAGGCCGAGATCGCGCTCCTGTGGAGCGCGCCGGGCGAGACGCCGGACGCCGAGCCCGACGACAAGGTGCGCCGGCTGGCGCGACTGAGATACGGCATCTTCTACGCCGATCCCTATTTCGCCTCGGGACGGCCGGTGCCGCGGGTGCTCGACGATCTTGCGGAGAACCAGGCGCTGGTCAGCCTGCCGCGCATCCACGGCACCGAGAGCCCGATCGCGTGGGGGCGCTGGTACGACGTCGTCGATCGCGCCGGCGCCAACGCCTCGGTGGTCGAATGGAGCAGCGTCTCGGAACGGCTGGTGCTGTCGGGCGCGGCGTTGGCGCTGCTGCCGGTCTACACGCCCTGCCTCAATCCTTCGCTGAAGGAGCTGCCGCTCGAGGACGGGCCGATCCACCTCGACCTGTGGAAGGTGACGAAGCGCAACGCCGCCCGTCGCCGCGACGTCCGCGAAGTGGCGGAGAAGCTGATCCGCGCCTTCGCCGAAGTCGACTGGGAAACCACGCCCTTCGTCGGCGGTTGAGCGACCGCGACCCGAAGCGCGGCGACGCCCTTCGTCGACCGAGACCGGCCTCATGCATCACCGCATACCGGCATGCATCGATGGGCTGCGACTTTCGTCTGTCGCCGGAGCGAGACTTCGGGCAGGATCTCGGACAGATCAGAATATGATGAATTTCGTCTGTGACGAAGTTCCGGTCGGCGCGCCACGCCGACCTCTCTGCTCGTGCTCAGTTTTCTGCGCGCGACGCCGGCCTTCGTCAAAACATTCGCGATGAAGTCGCGAGTGTATATTTCCATTTTGCGAATATTTTACTGTATTTGTAAGTCATTTCAGTTATAATTACTTTCACGCATTGTATAAGTTGTTTCAGTCAACAATATGGCGGCGCGACCTTTCGATGGTCGAACACCGCGATCTCGACCGGGTCGAGCGCAATTTCGAATGGGACCGACTCCGATGGCTCAAATGAATCTCGATTGCCTGGGCGAAGCCTGCCCGGTGCCGCTGATCCGCACGCAGAAGGCGCTCACCGACCTCGCCGTCGGCGACGTGCTGGTGGTCGAAATCGACCATTCCTGCGCGATGAAGAACATTCCGGAATGGTGCGGCAAGGAAGGCCACAACTTCGAGATCGAGGAAGTCGAAGACGGTCAGTGGGAGATCGTCATCGAGAAGACCCACTGACCTTCGCTCCGGAAGGGAACCGAAATCGCGCGACCGGGGTCGGATGGCCGGGAGAGGCTTCCGACCCGAGGGCGCGTTCGAACGGGGAGAGCATCCGACATGGCCGATCAGACCGTAAAACCCGGCGCAGGGCCGTTCCTCACGGCGCTCCGGTCGAGCGACACCTACAAGGCGCTGCTCGTCAATCCCTGGACCTACGTCACCGGCGCGGTGGTGTTGGCCCTGCTCAACGCCGCCCTGCTGTCCTCGACGGGCAAGGCCTGGGGCGTCACCACTTCCTTCGCCTATTGGGGCGCCTGGGTCTGGCAGGCGGTCGGCGGCGATCCGAAGTCCTGGCTCTACTTCAATGAAATCAAGCCGGCCTTCCAGAAGCTGACCTTCTTCACCGACGCCGGCACGATCATCGACCTCGGCGTGATCATCGGCGCCCTGCTCGCGACGCTGCTCGCCGGCCAGTTCAAGGTCAAGGCCGTGAAGTCGAACCGCCAGATCGTCGCGGCGATCCTCGGCGGCCTGCTGATGGGCTTCGGCGCGCGTCTCGCCTTCGGCTGCAACATCGGCTCGTTGTTCTCGGCGATCCCGTCGATGTCGCTGCACGGCTGGATCTTCATGCCGTTCATGTTCGTCGGCGCCTTCGTCGGCTCGAAGATGCTCGTGAAGTATTTCATGTGAGAGGGCTGCGATCATGACCATCACCACTCCCGACGCCGCCCCCGTTCCCGCTGCGACCGGCGGCATCCGCAAGATCCCCCGCGAACGCACCGCGCCGCGCGTCCAGAAGAAGGAGAACGTCCTTCAGCTTCCGCTCGGTCTGGCGTTGATCGTCGTCGTCGTCGCGATCGGCCTGTGGATCTACATGGGCCAGGGCTCGCTCGTCCTGTCGATCAACTGGTTCATCGGCGTCCTGCTCGGCCTCGCCCTGCAGCGCTCGCGCTTCTGCTTCACCGCCGCCTTCCGCGATCCGGTCCTGACCGGCGGCACCAGCCTGTCGAAGGCGGTGGTGTTCGGCCTCGCCGCCGCGACCGTCGTGTTCGCCGCGCTGCAGCTCGGCGCCTTCGCCAAGGCCCCCGACGCGGCCAAGGCGATGGCGGCGGCGATGAAGGTCGGCGGCTTCGAGCCGGTCGGCATCCATACCGCGATCGGCGCGATCATGTTCGGCATCGGCGCGGTGATCTCCGGCGGCTGCGCCTCCGGCACCTTGATGCGGATGGGCGAAGGCTTCGTCCAGCAGTGGATCGTGATCCCGTTCTTCGTCGCCGGTTCGGCGCTCGGAGCGGCCAGCTATCCGGTGTGGAAGGAACTGCTGTTCGTCGACCATCACCGCGTCGTCTATCTGCCGGCGGCGCTCGGCGGCTTCCTGCCGGCGCTGATCGTGCAGTTCGCGGGCCTGCTCGGCGTCTATCTCGTCGCCCACTGGTGGGCGAACCGCAAGGCCCCCGAGACCCACTGAGGTCCCGCGCGGCGGCCGATTTCCGGGGTCGCGATCGCAGTCGGTCGCGATCCCTCGTTCTTCCTCATCCAGGACCTCCTCCCATGCCGATCGAAAAAGACCATCAGTATTACGATCTCGTCGTCATCGGCGGCGGGCCGGGCGGGCTCACCGCCGCGATCTACGGCGGACGCGCCCGACTGAAGACGCTGCTGATCGAAAAGAGCCTGATCGGCGGCCTGGCGACCTACACCAACGAGATCGCCAACTTCCCCGGCTTTCCGGACGGCATCGGCGGGCTCGAGCTGATGCGCCAGTTCGAGCATCAGGCCAAGCACTTCGGCGTCGACTTCAAGATCAGCCCGGTCAAGTCGGTGAACCTCGAGGGCACCGACAAGACGGTCGAGACCTTCCGCACCGTCTATCACGCCAAGGCGGTGGTGATCGCCACCGGCGGCAAGCCGCGGCTCCTCGGCGCGCCGGGCGAGGAACACTTCCTCTACGACAAAGGCATCTCCTTCTGCGCGACCTGCGACGCGGCGAGCTGCAAGGACAAGGTGGTGATGGTGATCGGCTCGGGCGACGCCGCGGTCGAGGAAGGCCTGTTCCTGACCAAGTTCGCCTCCAAGGTGATCATGTCGGTGATCCACGAAGAGGGCCACATGGACGCCAACGCGGTCGCGCAACAGGACGCGATGCGCGAACCGAAGATGGAGTTCCGCTGGAACACCGTCGTCGATCACTTCGAGGGCGACGAGCGCCTCTCCTGCGTGGTGCTGAAGGACACGCGGACCGGCGATCTGATCCCGGTCGACGTCGACCGCTGCTTCTACTTCATCGGCTATCTGCCGGCGACCGAACTGTTCCGCGGTCAGGTGACGCTCGACGAACGCGGCTACATCCCGACCAACACGCGGATGCAGACCAATCTGGAAGGCGTCTTCGCCGCCGGCGACGTTCGTCAGACCTGTCTGAGGCAGGTCGCCACCGCGGTCGGCGACGGCGCCATCGCCGGCTTCGAGGCGGAGCGCTACATCGCCGAGCTCGAGGTCTACGAGAAGCAGCTGATGCAGGCCGAGAAGCCCGGCCTGATCTACGTCTATTCGCCGATCGACCAGCGTTCGCGCGACTTCCTGCCAACCGTGCGCGAACTCGAACGCGACTTCGACGGCAAGATCAAGGTCAGTCTGGTCGACACCTACAAGGGCGAATGCCTCGCGGCGCGGCTCGGCGCGGTGGAGAGCCCGTCGCTCGTCTACACCAAGGAAGGCAAGGTCGTCGGCAAGTCGCGCGACCTCGCCCGCGATCGGATCGCCGAGATGCTGGCCGATCTCGTCGAAGGCCGGGTTCCGACTCCGGCGGAGTGAGCGCGAGCGCGATTGGAAATCCGACCGGCGGCTCCGTCCGCCGGTCGACTTGGCGTTGCCGCCCACCCCGGCAAACATGTCACTCGGAAATCTACGGGCGATGACGGCGAAAGGCGATCGGATTAGACAAAGGTCGATCGCACCGTCAACCGATCGAGCGACACGGGCCCGTCGCGGGCTCGCCGGAGGATGGGTGAGGACGGCGCAGGGAGAGGCGACATGGGAGACGCATTGTTTCCGACGCCGACGGGCAGTCGGGTCGACCCGCGAGCGATCGAGACCATCTTCGAGCGACTGGACGAAGTCGGCGCCGGCACGATCGCCGTCGACCTCTACGGGCACATCGTCTGGATCAGCGAGAAATACCTGCCGCTGCTCGGCCTGACGCGGGTCGAGGAAGGGGTCGGCCGCGACGTCGAAGAGATCATTCCGAACAGCCAGTTGCGCCGGGTGGTGGAGACCGGCGAGCCGGTGCCGCTCGACCTGATGGCGCTCGGCGACCGGCAGCTGGTGGTGACGCGCATGCCGATCCGCGACGACGACGGACGCGTCGTCGGCGCGGTCGGTTTCGTGCTGTTCGATCGGGTCAACGCGTTGCAGCCTCTGGTCGCCAAGGTCCTCAAACAGCAGAGCGACTACAAGCTGATGCGCGACAAGCTCGCGCAGAGCCGGCGGCGGGTGGCGCTCGACGACTACATCGGCAACGCGCCGGCGATCCGCGAGGTCAAGCGGCTGACCGGGCGCGCCGCGCAGCTCGATTCCACCGTGTTGATCCAGGGCGAGACCGGCACCGGCAAGGAATTGATCGCTCGCGCCATTCACGACAACTCGGCGCGCGCCGACCACACCTTCATCGGCGTCAACGTCGCCGCCATCCCCGAGACACTGCTCGAGGCGGAATTCTTCGGCACCGTGCCGGGCGCCTTCACCGGCGCGGATCGCCGGCCGCGCGAAGGCAAGTTCCAACTGACCGACGGCGGCACGCTGTTTCTCGACGAAATCGGCGACATGCCGCTCGCCCTGCAGGCCAAGCTGCTGCGCGCGCTGCAGGAGCACGAGATCACCCCGGTCGGCTCGTCGCTCCCGATCCGCGTCGACACGCGAATCATCGCAGCGACCAACGTCGACCTGGAGGAGGCGGTGCGCGCCGGCCGGTTCCGCCGCGACCTCTATTATCGAATCAACGTGCTTCCGATCCGACTGCCGCCGCTGCGGTCCTGTCCGGAAGACCTCGAGGCGATCGCCCAACATCTGCTCGAACGGCTGATCGCTACCAACGGCTTCCCGCGCCGCACCCTGGCCCCGTCGGCGATCGACATCCTTATGCGCTACGACTTCCCCGGCAACGTTCGTGAGCTGTGCAACATCATCGAACGCGCGGTGATCATCTCGGACGGCCCGATTCTCACCGAGGCGGATTTCGCCGGCCTGACGCCGTCGGCTGCGTCGCTGGCGGCCGAGCGGTCGCTCGGCGAGGCGGTCGACGATTTCGAGCGCCATTTCATCCGCGACGCGCTCAGAGCCACAGGCGGACGGGTCGAGGACGCGGCGCGGCGGCTCAAGCTGTCGCGGGCGACGCTCTACAAGAAGATCGCGAAATACGGGCTCTCGTCGCGCCTGCGCGATTGAGTGCGCAGCGCGCGGCGCGCCGCGTCTCACTATCAAGACTCGACAATCGCTCGAAACACCAATGAGTTGGCGGATTTCACAAAATCCGCGCGTCTCACTTTCGCGACACGAAGGACGACCTTCGTCGGAGATACGGCGGAAAACCGCCGCTTTCCGGCCGTCCTGCAGTTGGAACGGACCTTGCTACCGTGTGGAAGCACCCTCGACGCCTTGCCCCAGCACAACGACACCTTGTCAGGGAAACGAGAAGAACATAATATAAAACCCCTCAAATGAAATTACCTGAGACAAATAAACTGGTAACTCGCGTTGCCGGTTTGTATTTGTTATTTAAAATAAAGTCATAGGTATTCAGACAGACCAATTCTCTTCTTTCATAATCCTTATTCTGCCGCTAGATTGCCGCAGGCTGATGAATAAAGTCTCAAGATAGAGACTCTTCTTTCGTCGTCAATTCATGCGAACGAGTTCATCCCAGATGTCGCCGACGTCGCGGGAGCGAGTTCGTCGTGCCTCCGTCCGCGCGGCCGTTCGATCGGCCGCAACACGAACGGGGACGGTTCCCTAGGGAACGAGAATCGCCCACCGAGGACGCACAAGCCCTCGGCTCAGGGAAGAAACCGACCATAAGTATCTGAAAAGGAACGAAGGTCATGAGTTTTCTGATCGCATTGGGAGCGCTGGCATTCCTGATGTTCGTCGCCTATCGAGGCATGAGCGTCATCCTGTTCGCGCCGATCGCCGCCCTCGGGGCCGTCCTGCTGACCGATCCGGCCGCCGTGCCGGCGATGTTCACCGACAAGTTCATGGTGTCGATGGTCAGCTTCGTTAAGGCCTACTTCCCGGTCTTCTTGCTCGGCGCCGTGTTCGGCAAGGTCATCGAGATGTCCGGCTTCGCCAAGTCGATCGTCGCGGCGACCGTGCGCGTCCTCGGCGCAGGCCAGGCGATGTTCGCCATCGTGATCGTCGGCTGCATCCTGACCTACGGCGGCGTGTCGCTGTTCGTCGTGGTGTTCGCGGTCTATCCGTTCGCCGCCGAAATGTTCCGTGCTTCGAACATCCCCAAGCGCCTGATCCCCGGCACCATCGCGCTCGGCGCCTTCACGGCGACCATGGACTCGTTCCCGGGCACGCCGCAGATCCAGAACATCATCCCGACCAGCTATTTCGGCACCAACGCCTATGCCGCGCCGGTGCTCGGCACGATCGGCGGCCTGCTGATCCTGGCGATCGGCATGGTCTATCTGAACTGGCGTCGTCGCCAGGCGCTCGCCGCCGGCGAAGGTTACGGCGAAGGCCACACCAACGAGCCCGAACCGATCGACACCGCCAGCCTGCCGAACCCGATCCTCGCGGTCTCTCCGCTGGTCATCGTCGGCGTGGTCAACTGGATCCTCACCAACAAGGTGATCCCGACCTTCTACAAGGACGGCTACTCGATCCCGTGGATCACTCCCGGCCAGCCCGGCGTCACCGTCGCGAAGATCTCCTCGATCTCGGCGATCTGGGCGGTCGAAGGCGCGCTGCTCCTCGGCATCCTGGTGGTGCTCGCCTTCTCCTTCAAGACGGTCGTCGCCAAGTTCGCCGACGGCACCAAGGCCGCGATCGCCGGCGCTCTGCTCGCCTCGATGAACACCGCTTCGGAATACGGCTTCGGCTCCGTCATCGCCGCCCTGCCGGGCTTCCTGGTGGTGCGCGACGGCCTGGCCGCGATCCCGGACCCGCTGATCCGCGAAGCCGTCACCGTCACCTCGCTCGCCGGCATCACCGGTTCGGCGTCGGGCGGCATGGGCATCGCGCTCGCCGCCATGGCCAACACCTTCAAGGACATGGCCACCGCCGCCGGCATCCCGTTCGAAGTGCTGCATCGCGTCGCCTCGATGGCGTCGGGCGGCATGGACACGCTGCCGCACAACGGCGCCGTCATCACGCTGCTGATGGTCACCGGTCTGACGCACAAGACCTCCTACAAGGACGTCTTCGCGATCACCTGCATCAAGACCTCGATGGTGTTCGTCGTCATCGCTCTCTACTACCTCACGGGGCTCGTTTGATATGTCTCTCAAGGGTAAAATCGCCGTCGTCACCGGCTCCACGTCCGGCATCGGTCTCGGCATCGCCACGGCGCTGGCCAAACAGGGCGCCTCGATCATGCTCAACGGCTTCGGCGACGCCGACGCCATCGAGAAGGAGCGCTCCGGCCTCGCCGCCACCCATGGCGTCGACGTCGCCTTCGATCCGGCCGACCTTTCGAAGGCCGACGAAGTCCGCCGCCTGATCTCGGCCACCGAAGCGCGCTTCGGCCGGGTCGACATCCTGGTCAACAACGCCGGCATCCAGTTCGTCGCGCCGATCGAAGAGTTCCCGGCCGAGCGCTGGGACGCGGTGATGGCGATCAACCTGTCGGCGGTGTTCCACTCGACCGCCGCCGCCCTGCCGGGCATGAAGGCCCGCAACTTCGGCCGGATCATCAACATCGCCTCGGCGCACGGTCTCGTCGCCTCGGCCAACAAGGTCGCCTATGTCGCCGCCAAGCACGGCGTCGTCGGCATCACCAAGGTGACGGCGCTGGAGACGGCGCTGACCGGCATCACCTGCAACGCGATCTGCCCCGGCTGGGTGCTCACGCCCCTGGTCCAGAAGCAGATCGACGCGATCGCGGCGAAGGACGGCATCTCCGAGCCCGAGGCGCGCCGCAAGTTGCTCGAGGAGAAGCAGCCCTCGCTCGACTTCGCCACTCCGGATCAGATCGGCGAGTTGGCGGTGTTCCTAGCCTCCGACGCGGCCGCGCAGATCCGCGGCGCCTCCATCAGCATCGACGGCGGCTGGACCGCCCGTTGACGCTTTCGCCGGGGGCGGCCGACCTCGGTCGTCCGCCCCGGCGTTCGCGAGACCATCTCGCGCTCTTTCAGGAGAGGATACGCAATGACCAAACTGACCGCTCTGGCGGAAGCCGTGGCGATGATACCGGACGGCG
>JAJTBO010000007.1 GCA_021286855.1 Hyphomicrobiales bacterium
CCACGCCTGGGTGGCGCGGTTGAACTCGCTCTCGGCGAAGGAGAAGCCGCCGGTCGTCGCCAGCACGCGGCCGGTGTGCGGATCCATCACCACGATCGCGCCGGAGATCTCCGGCACCTGCCGGAGTCGATAGATCTGGCGATCGCCGGCGCCCGGACCGACCTTCTCGACGTAGATCACGTCGCCGGCCGCCACGACGCCGGCCATGCCGCGTCCGGTCGCGCCGCGCTTGGCGCCGCCGTCCCAGCGCGCCGCCCATTTCGACTGATCGAACGGCACGGTGGCCCGCTCGCGTTCGGTCGAGATCTCGCCGGTGACCAGACGCCGCGGCTGCAGCCCGACGATCGCCTCCGTGTCGGAGACCGACAGCACCACGCCGAGCCGCCATTCCGGCACGTCCGCGAGCGCCTTGACCTCGGCCAGCGCCGGCCCCCAGTCGCCCGAATAGGCGAGATGGTTCACCGGCCCGCGCCACCCCTGCGACGTGTCGAAACCGATCAGCCCATGCATCAGGGACTTACGGGCGAGGCGTTGGAGTTGCGGATCGAGCGAGGTGCGCACCGACAGGCCGCCCTGATAGAGGCCGCGTTCGCCGTAGCGCTCGATCAACTGACGGCGCACTTCTTCGGCGAAATAATCGGCCCCGAAGATGTGCGGCCCGGTGGTGCGCGGCACCACCTTGAGCGGATCGCCCTTGGCCTTGTCGGCCTGCTCCTGGGTGATGAAGCCGTTCGTCGCCATCTGCCCGATCACCCAGTTGCGCCGCTCGATGGCGCGGTCGGTGTGACGGAAGGGATGATAGTTGTTCGGCCCCTTCGGCAGCGCCGCCAGATAGGCCGCCTCCGAGATGGTCAGCTCATGGACGGACTTGTCGAAATAGAGCAGCGACGCCGCCGCCACCCCGTAGGCTCCCATGCCCAGATAGATCTGGTTCATGTAGAGCTCGAGGATCTCCTCCTTCGAATAGGCCTGCTCGATGCGCACGGCCAGGAGAGCCTCCTTGAGCTTGCGCTCGAAGGTCTGCTCGTTGGAGAGGAGGAAGTTCTTCGCCACCTGCTGGGTGATCGTCGAGGCGCCCTGCGGCCGGCGACCGGACAGCTTGTTCTGGATGGTGACGATCGCCGCGCGCACGATGCCTTCCGGATCGATGCCGGAATGCTCGTAGAAATTCTTGTCCTCCGCCGACAGGAACGCGTTCTTCAGCATCTGCGGGATGGTCTGGCTCGGCAGGAACAGACGCCGCTCGGTGGCGTATTCCGCCACCAGCTCGCCGTCGCCGGCGTGGACGCGGCTCATCACCGGCGGCTCGTAGTTCTTGAGCGCGGTATAGTCCGGCAGATCGGCCGAGACGTATTTCACCGCGAAATACGCCGCGCCCGCGATCCCGAGAGCCGCGACGGCGCCGATGCCGAACAAATAACCGATGAACCGCAGAAGGAACATGCCGCCCGTTCTTCCCCGCTGACCTCAGATCGCGTCGATCGCCGCGCGCCCCGACGCTTCGGGCGAAGAGCCGCCGTCGCGACGCCTCGTCCACCCCGTCACACGACGTCCGCGAAACCGCCTCTCGGACGCGAACCGCCACCCGCACCCGAACACGTCACGGTGCTTAAGCCGCCGGCCTTTGTTTTTCAAGTTTATGGCGAAGCTGGGGCGCGCTCCCCGTTCGCCTCGCCCTTGCGCGCCGCCTCCGCCGCCCGCGCCGCGCCCGGCACGCCGCGATCGGCGAAGAAGCGGTCTATCGCCGAGACCAGCGACTTCGCGGTCGCCTCGCGCCACGGTTGCGACGTCATCAGCGCTTCGTCATCCTTGTTCGACAGAAAGCCGATCTCCACCAGCACCGACGGCACGTCGTGCGCCCGGAGCACCTTGAGCCCGGCCTGACGATGCGCCTCGCCCTTCACCAGGCGGCCGTGGCGACGATATTCCTCGAGGATGTCGCGCGCCGCGATCAGGCTGAAGCGCCGCGTCTCGCGCAGGGTCAGTTCGGCCAGGATGTCGCCGACTTCGTCGCGCTCCTCCGCCACGACGTGGCCGGCGAGCGCGTCCGCCGCGTTCTCCTTCGCCGCCAGCGCCGCCGCCTGCGCGTCCGACGGCTTCTCCGAGACCGTGTAGATCGTCGCCCCGCGCACCGAATGATCGAATTCGGCGTCGGCGTGGATCGACAGCAGGAGATCCGCCTTGGCCTCCCGCGCGAAGGCGACGCGTTGGCCGAGCGGCACGAAGACGTCGGTGCGGCGCGTCGACCGCACGTCGTAGCGTCCGGTCGCCTCCAACGCCCGGATCATCGTTTCGGCCATCGCCAGAACCACCGTCTTTTCGAACGTGCCGGTGGCCGGACTGCGGGTGCCGACGTCGACGCCGCCGTGGCCGGGATCGACCACGATCACCGGTTTGGCCGCCGCCGGCGGCGGCGCGGCCGTCGCGACCGGCGCGGTCCGCGCCGGCGCGAGCCG
The DNA here is from genome assembly GCA_021286855.1 of Hyphomicrobiales bacterium. Lineage (GTDB taxonomy): Bacteria > Pseudomonadota > Alphaproteobacteria > Rhizobiales > Ancalomicrobiaceae > Pinisolibacter. The sequence continues at coordinate 2,457 of JAJTBO010000007.1, forward strand.
ATCGCCCTTTCCGACCGGTCCGATCGCCGCCGTGGTCGCGACCGCGCCGACGAGGCGCGGCGTCGACGCGCGCATCTCCTCCGCCGAAGCCCGTTCGAGATCGACGACGAGATGGACGCCGCCGTCGTCGAGAAGCGTCGCCTCGACGATCCGGACGCTTTCGGCGAGATCGAAGACCATCCGCGCCCGCTTGCCCGACGCCTCGCCCCGATGGGACGCGACGACCAGCCCGCCGACCGCCCCGCGATCCGCGCCGGCCCCGAAGCGCGTCGCCGGCAGATCGACGACCAGACGCGGCGGCGCGGCCAGGGTGAACACGCGCACCGGAGCCGGCCGATCGAGCGCCAGCGTGATCCGGGTGCGGCGCGCTTCGACCGCGACGGCGAGATCGCGCGCTTCGAGCGGTCCTTCCGCCGCCGCCGTCGGTTCCGCCGCGCGGCTGCCGCCGAGGCGCAGACCGCCGAAGAAGATCGCCGCGAGGATCGAGGCCGCGAGCGCGAGAAAGATCGCGGAGAACGCCGCCCGACGCCGTCCGCGCGGCCGCTCCCGCCCCGTCTTCGCCCCTGCGTCCGCCGTCATCTCGCGAGAAATCCCCATCGCCGCCGCCCCGGCGAGTTTAGACCATCGACCACCCCCGGTTAACCCGCCGTTGACGCTTCCGGCAGGCGCGCGCCCCTACAACCCTCCCGCGACGGAGCGAAGCCGCCGCCGCCGCGCGTCGCGACTTGCAAAGGTCGGGCCGGGCCCGTAAGTATGCCCGGGAGGAATGCGATCTCCAGACGAATCGACGGCTGCGCTCTGCGCGACCCTCGGGTTCGTCGAAGAGATCGGTTCGTCCGTTCGCCCCGATCGTCCGGCTCGTTCGAGACGCGAGGGCGGGTTCGGCTCCCTCGCGTCGCCCGTGTCTTTCGGCGATGCGCGGCGGAGATCGCCGATCGGCGGCGTTGCGCCCGATCCGGCCCGAACGGCGGTCGAACCGTCCCGCCCCGGTCCATCCGGACGGGAAGCGTTCCGGAACGCGACGCGCCGTCGACACGAGGTCGGTCGACGGGCGTGACGTTCAGGCCGCAGGCCACGCCTCACGGCGGTTCGTTCCGGGTTCGTCGCGCCGTCGCGACTTCGCTCGGAAGAGACCGCTCCCGATCGATGGTCGCCCATCCGATCGCCACGAAGAACAGGGTCGAACGAACGGCCATGCCGACGACGACGGGACACACGACGAGAACGAGGGAGGCGACGGCGGGTCGTCTTTCGCCGTCTCGCCGCCGGTTCCGCGCCGAGGTTCCGCGTTCGCCCGCTCCCCGCCTTTCCCTTTCGTCACGTTTCGCCCGCGGCCGCGCCGCCGTCCTCCTCGGGACGGCGCTCGGCGACGCGGGTCCGGAGTTTTCGCCTCATGGCCAACAAGATGCTCATCGACGCCACCCACCCGGAAGAGACCCGGGTGGTCGTGGTGCGCGGCAGCCGCGTCGAGGAATTCGACTTCGAGTCCGCCAACCGTAAGCAGCTGCGCGGCAACATCTATCTCGCCAAGGTCACGCGCGTGGAGCCGTCGCTCCAGGCCGCCTTCGTCGACTACGGCGGCAATCGCCACGGCTTCCTCGCCTTCTCCGAGATCCACCCGGACTACTACCAGATCCCGACCGCCGACCGGCTCGCGCTCCTCGAGGAAGAGGCGCGCATGCACGCCGACGCCGAACGCGAGGAGAACCGTCAGCGCCGCCGCCCGAAGCCCAAGGCCGCCGCCGAGGGCGTCGAGGGCGAGGAGGCCGCCGAGGCCGCGGAGGCGGGTGAGAACGGCGAGGCCGCCGAAGATCAGGTCGAGAGCGTCGGCTCCGAGGACGCGCTCGAGGAGTTGCCCGAGCGCCGTCCGCAGCAGCGCCTGCGCCGCCAGTACAAGATTCAGGAAGTGATCAAGCGCCGTCAGGTGCTCCTCGTCCAGGTCGTCAAGGAGGAGCGCGGCAACAAGGGCGCGGCCCTGACCACCTACCTGTCGCTCGCCGGCCGTTATTCGGTGCTGATGCCCAACACCGCGCGCGGCGGCGGCATCTCCCGCAAGATCACCCAGCCGACCGACCGCAAGCGCCTGAAGACCATCGCTCAGGAGCTCGAGGTTCCGGAGGGCATGGGCGTCATCGTCCGCACCGCCGGCGCCGCCCGCACCAAGGCCGAGATCAAGCGCGACTTCGAATATCTCCTGCGCCTGTGGGAGAACGTGCGCGAGCTGACGCTGAAGTCGTCCGCGCCGAAGCTCGTCTACGAGGAAGGCTCGCTGATCAAGCGGTCGATCCGCGACCTCTACAACAAGGACATCGACGAAGTCCTGGTCGCCGGCGACGAAGGCTATCGCGAGGCCAAAGACTTCATGCGCATGCTCATGCCGAGCCATGCCAAGAACGTCCAGGCCTATCGTGAGCCGACCCCGGTCTTCACCCGCTTCGGCGTCGAGAGCCAGCTCGATGCGATGTTCAGCCCGCAGGTCACTCTGCGCTCCGGCGGCTACATCGTCATCAACCCGACCGAAGCGCTGGTTTCGATCGACGTCAACTCGGGCAAGTCGACCCGCGAGCACAACATCGAGGACACGGCGCTCGCCACCAACATGGAGGCGGCCGAAGAGGTCGCCCGTCAGCTCCGTCTGCGCGACCTCGCCGGCCTCATCGTGATCGACTTCATCGACATGGAGGAGAACCGGAACAACCGGTCGGTCGAGCGCAAGCTGAAGGAATGCCTGAAGAACGACCGCGCCCGCATCCAGGTCGGCCGCATCTCGCACTTCGGCCTGATGGAGATGAGCCGTCAGCGCATCCGCACCGGCGTGCTGGAGAGCTCGATGGTGCTGTGCCCGCACTGCGGCGGCACCGGCATGGTCCGTTCGACCGAATCCGTGGCGCTGCACGTGCTGCGCTCCCTCGAGGAGAGCCTGCTGCGCAACGTCACGCACGATCTGATCGTGCGCACCCGCACCGCCGTGGCGCTCTACATCCTCAACGCCAAGCGCGCCCACGTCTCCGACCTGGAGCGCCGCTTCGGTCTGACGATCTCGGTGCTCGCCGACGATCACGCCAGCCAGGCCGGCCACCTCTTCGTCGTCGAAAAGGGCGAGCCGGTCACCCCGCGCGCCGATCGTCCCGAACTGGTCGCCGCTCCCGCGCCGATCGAGGAGCCCGAAGACGAGATCGTCGAGGAGATCGAGGACGAGGCCGACGAGGAAGGCCGCGAGGAGACCCGCGAGACCCGCGAGGCTCGCGCCGAGGGCGAGGCCTCCAACCGCCGTCGCCGTCGCCGTCGCCGTCGCGGCCGCGGCCGTGGCGAAGGCTCGCCGAACGGCGAGGGTGAATCGGAAACCGAGGCCGGCGGCTTCGACGAAGAGGCCGAGGACGGCCTCGACGAGGGCGAGGACGGCGCCGAGGAAACCGGCGAGACCGGTGAGACCGCCGGCGAGGGATCGAGCGAGGACGCGCCGCGCAAGCGTCGCCGGCGCGGCCGCCGCGGCGGTCGTCGCAATCGCGGCGAGAGCCCGAACGGCGACGAGGCGGAGGCCTCGGAGGCCGAAACCGAATCCGACGAAGCGAACGGCGAAGACGACGTGATCGTCGTCGACCGCGAGACGCTCGCGGCGGAAGTGGCCGAGATCGAAGCCGTCGCCGAGGCCCCCGTCGAGGCGACGCCGGTCGAGGAAGCGCCCGTCGAAGAGGCACCTGCCAAGCCGAAGCGCGCCCGCGCGCCGCGTCGCACGGCCAAGGCGAAGGCCGCCGAGGCCGCCGCCGAAGCCGAAGCCGCCGCGGAAGCGACCGCCGAGGCCGCCCCTGCGCCGGAGGCGCCGGTCGAAGCCGCGCCGATCGTCGAGGCCGCGCCGGAAACCGAGGCGGCCCCGGTCGTCGCGACGGTCGAAGCCGAAACGATCGTCGTCGAAGAAGCGGTCGCGGAAGAGGAGGCCGAGCCGGCCAAGCCTGCGCCGCTGTCGACCGAACTCGCCCCGGGCGAAGCCCCGAAGCGCGGCTGGTGGTCGAAGCGCTGATCGCGCCTCGATCGCGTCCACGAAGATCACGAAGGGCCGGACCGGCGTCCGGCCCTTCGTCGTTTCGGCCGCACGCACGGATTTTCTTGAAATTCGCGGCGCAGTCGTGCCAACAGTGACCCTCTCGCCGGCCCATCCCCGCCGGCTTCGTTTTCATACGTCAGGACGACCCGCCCCATGCCCGAGGTGATCTTCAACGGACCGGCCGGCCGCATCGAAGGCCGTTTCCAGCCCGCGAAGCAGCGCAACGCCCCGATCGCTCTGATTCTTCATCCCCATCCGCAGTTCGGCGGCACGATGAACAATCAGATCACCTATCAGCTGTTCTACATGTTCGCGAAGCGCGGCTTCGCCGTGCTGCGCTTCAACTTCCGCGGCGTCGGCCGCTCGCAGGGCGCATTCGACCACGGCGCCGGCGAACTCTCCGACGCCGCCGCCGCCCTCGACTGGGTGCAGACCATCCACCCCGACGCCCGCTCCTGCTGGATCGCCGGCTTCTCCTTCGGCGCCTGGATCGGCATGCAACTCCTGATGCGTCGTCCGGAGATCGAGGGCTTCATATCGGTCGCCCCGCAGCCGAACCTCTACGACTTCTCCTTCCTCGCCCCCTGCCCCTCCTCCGGCCTGATCGTCCACGGCGACGTCGACAAGGTCGTGCCGCTGAAGGACGTCCAGGGCCTGGTCGACAAGCTGAAGACCCAGAAGGGCATCGTCGTCGATCAGAAGGTGATCGAAGGGGCGAACCACTTCTTCGAGAACAAGGTCGAGGAACTGCTCGGCCATTGCGAAAACTACGTCGACATGCGTCTGGCCGCCGCCGCCGAGACCGCCTGAGCGAGCCGACCATCGACGATCGAAGACGGGCCGGCCCTTCGGGACCGGCCCGTCTTCGTTCAATCGCCCGCGCGAGGCCGCCGTTCGATGACGGGAGCGCGCGGCGTGTCCTTCGTCCGCTCCGATCGCCCGACCCCGCGTCGCTCATCCGCCGCGAACGCCGTCCGCGCCGTCGCGGCGAGCGCGCGTTTGGCCCGCGCTCGTTCGCCCCGTCGGGCGAAGCCGAGAAGCAGGATGCCCGAGAGCGTCACCCAGGCGACGTAGAGGAGCAGAAACGGTCGATCGACCTCGGCGTCGAAGCTCGACAGCCCCGAATGACCGAGAAGCGCGACCTCGCCGGCCCGTTTCATCGACCAGACCACCCGCGCGCCTTCGCCGATGAGCCCGAACCCGAGAAGCGCCACCAGTTTCGGCCGCCGCGTCGCGATGTCGCCGATCCGGCGGAAGGCGGAAAACGGTCCCATCGCTCACCCCACCGCCAGGACGCCGCCGCGCATCGGGTGCGGCGCGCCGGTCGTGCCCGGAAACGACAACGGCAGCCGCTCGAGATGGCGCACCGCCAGATGCGCGAAGGCCTGCGCCTCCAGGAAGTCGGTCGACCAACCGACCTCGGCCGCCGTGACCACCCGCACGCCGGTCGAAGCGGCGATCATCGCCAGCAGCGTCGGATTGTGCGCCCCGCCGCCGGCCACCACGATCGTCCGCGGCGCCTCCGGCAGGATCGCGATCCCCTTCGCCACCGCCCGCGCCGTCAGCGCCGTCAGCGTCGCCGCGCCGTCCTCGGTCGTCAGCCCCTGCGCCGCCGTCGCGCCGAAGGCGTTGCGGTCGAGCGACTTCGGCGCCGGCACGGCGAAGAACGGATGCGCGAGCAGTTCGCCGAGCCGCTTCTCGTCGACGCGTCCCGCCGCCGCCAGCCGCCCCTCCTCGTCCATCGCCCGACCAGTCCGCGTCAGGCACCAGTCGTCGAGCGCCGCATTGCCCGGACCGCAGTCGAAGGCGACGAGGCCGGCCGGATCGTCGCCCGCGCCGATGAAGGTGAGATTGGCGACGCCGCCGAGGTTGAGCACCGCCAGCGGCCGGGGCAGATCCGACGACGCGGCCAGCGCCGCATGCCAAATCGGCACCAGCGGCGCGCCCTCCCCGCCCGCCGCCACGTCGGCCGCGCGGAAGTCGTAGACGACCGGAATGCCGATCGCCCGAGCCAGCGCCAACCCGTCGCCGAGCTGTACGGTGAGCCGCCGCGCCGGCGCATGGAACACCGTCTGACCGTGGAACCCGACCACGGCGACATCGGCCGGCGTCAGACCATTGTCGGAAAGAAAGGCGCGCACCGCTTCCGCATGGACGTCGGTGACGACGCCCTCGGCCACCGCGAGCGCGTCCGGCCGCGCCGAGCGGTCGTCGAGCTGCGGCGCGACGGCGAGCGCCGCGCGGATCGTCGCCCGCTCGAGGTCGAGATAGGGTCGAAACAGGGTCGGGCCGAGGTCGTAGACGCGTCTGCCGTCGGTCTCCACCGCCGCCACGTCGACCCCGTCCATCGAAGTGCCGCTCATCAGGCCGATCGCCCAGCGTCTGCCGCTCATTCTCCCTCCTCGCCCGCGCGGTCCGGGGGTGTCATCTCGCCCGCGAGATGCTAAGAGCCCGAGACCGACGCAGAGATCGCGTCGCATCCAGGGTTTCGCCGATCATGACCGCATTCAAGTCCGATTTTCTGCGCGTCCTCTCCGAACGCGGCTTCATCCACCAGATCTCCGATCCGGAGGGTCTCGACGAAGCCTGTCGCACCGGGCAGGTCACCGCCTATATCGGCTTCGATGCGACCGCGCCGAGCCTGCACGCCGGTTCGCTGATCCAGATCATGATGTTGCACTGGATGCAGGAGACCGGCCATCGGCCGATCGCCCTGATGGGCGGCGGCACCACGATGATCGGCGATCCCTCCTTCAAGGACGAGGCCCGCAAGCTCCTCACCGTCGAGGACATCGACAAGAATCTGGAGGGCATCAAGCGCGTCTTCTCGAAGTTCCTCGACTTCGAGAGCGGCCGCGCCCTGATGATCAACAACGCCGACTGGCTGCGCCACCTCAACTACGTCGAGTTCCTGCGCGACGTCGGCCGCCACTTCTCGGTCAACAAGATGCTCAGCTACGACTCGGTCAAGCTGCGCCTCGACCGCGAGCAGTCGCTGTCCTTCCTCGAGTTCAACTACATGATCCTGCAGGGCTACGACTTCGTCGAGCTCTACCGCCGCACCGGCTGCACGCTGCAGATGGGCGGCTCCGATCAGTGGGGCAACATCGTCAACGGCATCGACCTCGGCCACAAGATGGAACGGGCCCAGTTCTTCGCCCTGACCTCGCCGCTGCTCACCACCTCGTCGGGCGCCAAGATGGGCAAGACCGCCTCCGGCGCGGTCTGGCTCGAGCCCGATCTCCTGAGCCCCTACGACTACTGGCAGTATTGGCGCAACACCGAGGACGCCGACGTCGGCCGCTTCTTCCGGCTCTACACCAAGCTGCCGATGGACGAGATCGCCCGTCTCGCCGCCCTCGGCGGGTCGGAGATCAACGAGGCCAAGAAGATCCTGGCGACCGAGATCACCGCCCTCGTCCACGGCCGCGCCACGGCGGAGGCCGCCGCCGAGACCGCCCGCAAGACCTTCGAGGAAGGCGCGCTGGCGGCCGACCTGCCGACGGTGGAGATCCCGCGCGATCGCCTCGCCGAGGGGCTGGGCGTGCTCGTCGCCTTCGTCGAGGCCGGCCTCGCCGGCTCCAACGGCGAAGCCCGCCGCGCCGTGTCCGGCGGCGCGCTGAAGGTCAACGACGTGCCCGTCTCCGACGACAAGCTGCGCCTCGGCCTCGGCGACCTGACCGGCGAGGGCGTGATCAAGCTCTCCCAGGGCAAAAAGAAGCACGTGCTGCTGAAGCCCGTCTGAGAGATCCGGGTCGGCGGCGCGCCGCCGGCTCCGCCTCGCGGACGCGAAGGACGAAGCGATGTCGGACGGCATGCTCTGGACCGGCGACTTCTGGGCCTTCGCCGATCGCCTCCTCGCCGAGCATCGATTGGTGATCGACCGGCCGAAGGGCTCGCGCCATCCCCGCCACCCGGACTACGTCTATCCGCTCGACTACGGCTTCCTCGAAGGGACGAGCGGCGGCGACGGGGCCGAGATCGACGTCTGGCGCGGCTCGGGCGCCGCGCGTGTCGTCGGCGTCTTCGCCACGCTCGATCCCATCAAGCGCGACGCCGAAGTGAAGCTCGCCGTCGGCCTCGAACCGGACGAGATCGCGGTCGTCTCCGCCGCGATGAACCGCCTGATGCGGGCGCTGTGGATCCCGCGCCCTTGATTCCGCCCCTTTGCGAGGTTAGAGCTTCGTCCACGGTCGGCAGTCACCGAGGCGTCGCCACCCCGCGAGGGGCAAGCTGAACCTGCCGAAACTACCGAGATCCGACACGTTTCCCTCGTGCCGCATCGACAAGGGCGACCATCGAAGTCCGTTCGGACCCGCGGCACATCGCACGAGGATGAGCGATGTCCAGAACCCCCTTGCCCTTCGCCGTCGACGACGTCTCCGCTTTCGCCCGCGCCCTCGCCGGCGAACTCGCCGACCATCCCGACCGTCCCGGTCACGTCGACCTGCTCAACATGCTCGCCCGCGCCGGCGGCCATCGCAATTGGCAGCATTTCCGGGCGGCCACCGAAGCCATGGCGCGTCTCGAACGACCAGCGCCCCGCCCGGTTCCCGTCGATACCGCACGGCTCACTCGGATCGTCCGCTATTTCGACGAAACCGGCCGTCTGATCCGTTGGCCCGGCAAGGCGAGCCACCGGCCCGACTGCCTTTGGGTGATGTGGTCGCGTCTCCCGGCCCGCGCCGTCCTGCACGAGCGCGAGATCAACGCCCGCCTCGCCGAGGAACACCGGTTCGGCGATCACGCTCTGCTGCGACGGGAACTCGTCGACGGCGGCTGGATGACGCGCACGCCGGACGGACGCGAATACCGACGTCTGGAGAAGGCCCCACCGCCCGAGGCGGTCGCCCTGATCCGCCTGCTCGCGGCCCGAAGCTCCGCCTGAACCGAAGAACCGCCCTGCGACCGGCGCGCCTCACCGGCGCGCCGGTTCCGGCTCCGCGCCGGCCAATCCGCGTTCGTCGATCGACACCGCCTTGATCAGGGCCGAGACGGCGTCGCCCACCGACAGGCCCAGCGCGTCGAACCCGAGCCGCGTCACATAGGCGTGCAGCTTCTCGCCGCCGTCGAGCGCCAGCGTCACCAGCGCGAACGGACCGCCGTCGGCGACCACCTTCTCGATCCGCCCGGTGAGCGCGGTGCGCACGCTCGTCTCCGACCCGCGCGCCCGGGCCAGCGTCACCTCGGTCGCCCCGACCGTCAGCCGTTGCGCCCCCCCGATCGGCCCGAGCCGCCCCGGCACGACGATGCGGCCGGCCGGATGTTCGATCGTCGTCACGTCATAGGCGGCATCGACCGCCGCGATCCGGCCGGTCAGGATCGACACCGCCTCGAACCGCTCGATCGACGTCGCCACCCGCGTCGGCGACAACACCTCCGCCGGCGCGCCGACGCCGGCCACTTCGCCCTTCTCCATCTTCACCACCGTCGAGGCGAGCCGCGCCACCTCCTCGACCGAATGCGACACGTAGAGGATCGGAATGGCGAAGGCGTCGCGCAGATGTTCGATGAAGGGCAGGATCTCCAGCTTGCGGCTCTCGTCGAGCGCGGCGAGCGGCTCGTCCATCAACAGGAGGTCCGGCGAGGTGAGCAGGGCCCGGCCGATCGCCACCCGTTGACGCTCGCCGCCCGACAGCGTCGCCGGCCGCCGCGCCAGGAGATGGCCGATGCCGAGCACCTCGACCACCCTCGCCTGCTCGACCCGTCGCGCCGCCCGCGGCGTGAAGAAGCGGCCATAGGCGAGATTGCCGGCGACCGAGAGATGCGGAAAGAGCTGCGCGTCCTGGAAGACGAGGCCGATGCGCCGACGATGCGCCGGCAGGCGGACGCCCCGTTCGGTGTCGACCAGGACCGTCGCGCCGAGCGCGATCCGGCCGCGATCCGGCCGCTCCAGTCCGGCGACGAGCCGGATCACCGTCGTCTTGCCGCAGCCCGACGGGCCGAACAGCGCCGTGATCCCCGCCCCGCCGGTAAAGGCGGCGCGGAGCGTGAAGTCGGAGCGGGCGAGCGCGACGTCGACCTCGATCATCCGCCCACCCCCGGCCGCCCGGCCCGTCGGACCGCGATCTCGGAGGCGACCAACGCGCCGAAGGCGAGCACGGCGGCGACCAGCGACAGCTTCAGCGCCCCGAAGTCGCCGCCCGGCGTCTGCGTATAGGTGTAGATCGCCGCCGGGATGGTCTGCGTCTGACCGGGAATGTTGGAGACGAAGGTAATCGTCGCGCCGAATTCGCCGAGCGCCTTGGCGAAGGCGAGCACCGCTCCGGCCGCGATGCCGCGCGCCGCCAGCGGCAGCGTGACGGTGGCGAAGACCCAGAGCGGCGGCGCGCCGAGCGAGGCGGCGGCCTGCTCGATCCGTTCGTCGATCGCCTCGATCGACAGCCGGATCGCCCGGACCATCAACGGAAAGCCCATCACGGCGGCGGCGAGCGCCGCGCCGGTCCAGCGGAACGAGAAGACGAGGCCGAAATGCTCGGCGAGGAACGCCCCGATCGGCGCGCGCCGGCCGAAGGTCAGGAGCAGCAGCCAACCGGTGACCACCGGCGGCAGCACCAGCGGCAGATGGACGAGCCCGTCGACCAGCGCCTTGCCCGGAAACCGGCCGCGCGCCAGAAGCCATGCGACCGCGATCGCCACCGGCAGCGATGCGACCGTCGCGATCGCCCCGACCTTCAGCGACAGCGCGATCGCCGTCCATTCCTGCGCCGTGAACACCCGCGCTGCCTCCCTCGCCGGGGAACCGGTCGGGCGATCATTCTCGCCCGACCGTCCGGGATCACTCCACGCCGATCATCACGTCCGAGGACTTGATGATCACGGTCGCCTTCACGCCGGCGGCGAGCCCGAGCTCCTTCGCCGATTCGTTGGTGATCGCGGCGGTGACGACGTTGCCGCCGCCGATGTCGACGCCGACATGCGCGGTGGTGGCGCCCAGGGTCACCGAAACGACGGTGCCCACGATCTGATTGCGAGCGGAAATCTTCATGATTCGGTTCTCCGAGAGATCAGAGCGCCTCCCCACGATGCTCGGCGCGTCTTCTTCTCCGGCGAGACGAGACGAGCGTCATGTAAAAATTATGCACAACGAGGGGAGCCTGTACAGACCTCAACGCCGAGCGCCGCGATCGGCGAGCGCCGCGAGGGTCGCGGCCGCCCGCGGCGTCGTCAGGAGCTCCTCGACCCCGACCGACAGACGCCGCCGCCAGTTCGGCCGCTCCCGATCGGTGCCGGGCAGGTTGAGCCGCTCGACCTCACCGGAGAGGTCGTCGGTCTGGACCAGCGCCAGCATCGACCGCCCTTCGGCCGCCCAGCCGTGGATCGCCGCGACGACCGCGTCGTCGAGCGCCTCCGGCAGCTCGCCGCCGTAGACGTCGCGCGGCAGTTGGCCGCTCGCGATCAGCGTGTCGACCAGGATCCGCTTCTCCCGCGCCCGCGCCGCGCGCGCCGTCTCGTTCACCGCCACGCTCGTTCGGCCGAGCCGCAGATCCTCGGCGAGATCCTCGCCCGTCCACCAGCCGGCGAGCGTGGCGAGATCGTGCGAGCCGACGACCGCCGTGCCGAGCGCCGGATAGTGCTTCGGCGAGCGGAACCCCTCGCCTTCACGCTCGAACCAGACCACCTGATAGGACAGCACCTTGGCCTCGGCCATCCGTTCGCGGAAGCCCCACGGCACCGTGCCGAGATCCTCGCCGACGACGACGCAGCCGGCGCGCCGGCTCTCCAGCGTCAACTGGCCGATCAGATCTTCGAACGGTTGATCGACATAGGCCCCTTCCGACCCCCGCGCCCCGTCCGGCACCACGAACAGACGCCGAAGACCGAGCACATGGTCGATCCGGAGCGCTCCCGCGTGCGCCATATTGGCCCGGATCAGCTCGGCGAAGGGCGCGTGGCCGAGCCGGGCGCTCTCGACCGGGTTGAGCGGCGGCAGCGACCAGACCTGCCCGTCGACCGCGAAGGGATCGGGCGGCGCGCCGACCGAGACGCGATGCATCAGCCGCGCCCCCGCCCCCCAGGCCTCGGCCCCGTCCGGAGCGCAGCCGACGGCGAGATCGCGGTAGTAGCCGAGCGCGAGCCCGGCGTCGCGCGCCGTCGCCGCAGCCTCGCCCAGCTGCCGGTCGGCGAGCCACTGCTGGAACAGCGACAGCCGCACCGCACGGGCGTGCCGAGCGGCGAAACCGACGACGCCGGGGGCGTCGGCATGGGCGAGATCGGCGGGAAACCCGCTCGCCGTCGTCGCCCCGGTCACCGCGGCGATCGCTTCGAAGGTGGCGAACCTCGCCAAGGCCTCGCCGCCGCGGGCGACGAAGGCGTCGAACTCGCCGAGGAGCGGATTGCGGCCGGCCGCCGCGAGATCTTCGAAGGCGGCGAAGGCGGCGCGCAACACGCCCGATTTCGCCGCCCACACGGCGGTGTAGTCGACGTGGCTCAGCCCCTGCAGCCGCAACGCCTCCGACACCGCGCGCGGCAGCTCCATCCCGACGCCGCCCGCCAGCGGCGCGGGCAGACGCGTCACGTCGATGAACATCGGATCGAGGAACCGCCGGTCCGACGGCGAATAGGGGCTCGCCCGCTCCCGATCGCCGGGGAAGAGCGCGTGCAACGGATTGAGCCCGATCGTCGCCGCGCCGGCCGCGCCCGCCTTCTCCGCCAACATCGACAGCGTCGTGAAGTCGCCGATGCCCTGATCGGCGGCGTGGCGCAGCGCATAGAGATGCGCCGACAGGCCCCACAGCCGGCGTCCTTCGCCGCCGATCGGCAGATGGCAGGTCGCCGGCGCCACGGTGAGCGCCGTCGTCGCCCCGATCCCTTCGATCCGCAGCCGATGCCGCCCGATCGGCAGCTCCGGCAGGCGAACGAAGCGCCGCTCGTAGACCCGCCCGTCCGCGCCGGTGATCGTCTCGACCCGCCCCTCGCCCGGCTCGACCGTCACCGCGCGGACGTCTCCGTCTTCGAGCTCGACCACGACGCGCAGCCGCCCGCCGCCGAGCGCCGTCGCTCCGCCGATCGAGATCTCGCGCAAGCCCCCCTCGAACAGCGTCGCCGCCATCGGCAGCGGCCGCCGCGCCGTCTCCTCGGCCAGGCGCTCGAGACTGTCGCGCGCCTCGCCCAACGTCGCCGCCGGCAGCCCCATCGCCGCCAGGATCGCCCGTTTGGCGTCGTCGCCGACGGCGTGATTGCCGCCCGAGAGATCCCACCAGTCCGGCGCGATCCCCGCGGCGCGGGCGAGCCCGTCGAGCGCCAGCGGATCGACCGGTCGCGCCCGGTGGTCGTCCGGGGCCGGCTCCTCGACGTAGATCGTCACCGACCGACCGTCGACGGCGAACTTGGCGCTGGCGAAGCCCTCCCGATCGGGATGGGCGCTGTCGAGCTCGAGCCGCCAGGCCATGCCCGGCCGCGCCGACGGCGGCGTGAACACCGCCGGCCGCGGATCGACGGACAGCGCCACCATCACTCGATCGACGCCGGTGGCGGTCTCCACCGCCATCACCGCAACGAGGCGATAATTCTCCGGATCGTGCCAGTCGCCGTGGCCGAACGGCGCGCCGTCGAAGCGCCGCCATTCGAGGTCGACGACGCCGCTGTCGCCGATCGCCCCGCCGGTCGGCGGCCGCCCGTCGGCGAAGGCCGGATGCGCCTTGCGCAGCCGCGCCAATCGCGCCGTGAAGTCGATCAGGTCCTGATCGGCCCCGGCCCAATCGAACCACGAGATCTCGTTGTCCTGGGCATAGGCGTTGTTGTTGCCCCGCTGCGTGCGTCCGGCCTCGTCGCCCATCGACAGCATCGGCGCGCCACGCGACGTCATCAGCGTCGCCAGCAGCGCCCGGACGTCGCGCGCCCGCGCCGCGCGGACATGGACGTCGTCGCTCGGCCCTTCGACGCCGTGGTTCCAGGAATTGTTGGCGTCGGTCCCGTCGCGATTGGCCTCGCCGTTCGCCTCGTTGTGCTTGTGGGCGTAGGCGACGAGGTCGGCGAGGGTGAAACCGTCGTGCGCGGTGATGAAGTTGAGCGAATCCGACGTCGCCCGATGTCGGCCGGCGAAGACGTCGGTCGAGCCGGCGAACCGCGTCGCCACCTCGCCGACGATGCCCTGATCGCCGCGCCAGAACCGCCGCATCGTATCGCGCCACCGGTCGTTCCACTCCGGCCAACCGGCCGGAAACGCGCCCAGCCGATAGCCGCCCGGCCCGATGTCCCAGGGTTCGGCGACGTGGATCAGATCGCGTAAGGAGGGATCGCTGCGCAGCGCCGTCAGGATCGGCGCGTCCGGGTCGAAGCCTTTCGCCCGTCGTCCGAGCGCCGTCGCCAGATCGTAGCGGAAGCCGTCGAAGCCGCCGACCTCGGCCGCATGGCGGAGCGCGTCGAGCCCGAGCCGCGCGACGTCGGCCCGATCGAGCGCCAGCCCGTTGCCGCAACCCGAATCGTCGACGTAGCGCGAGGGATCGTCGGCGCGCAGCCGATACCACAGCGCGTTGTCGAAACCGCGGAAGGCGATCGTCGGGCCGAGATGATCGCTCTCGCCGGTGTGGTTGAGGACGACGTCGAGGATCACCTGGATCCCGGCCGCATGCAGCGCGTCGACCGCCGCGCGCACCTCCGCCCAGCCGCCCGGCGCCAGCCGCGGATCGACCGCGAAGGGCGTGACCGGATTGTAGTTCCAATAGTTCGAGAGCCCGAGCGGCCCCAGATGCCGCTCGTCGATCCCCGCCCAGATCGGCATCAGCTCCAGCACGTTCACGCCGAGGCGAACGAGATGGCCGATCGCCGCCGGATGAGCGAGACCGGCGAAGGTGCCGCGGATCTCTTCGGGGATGTCGGGATGCAGCTTGGTGAAGCCGCGGACGTGGCATTCGTAGACGATCCGTTCGCCCGCCGAAATCGTCGGTCGGACCGACGCCGGAAGCGGCTGCGCCGCCTCGACGATCGCCTTGGGGACGAAGGCCGCGCTGTCGGCGTCGTCGACCAGCGCGCCATGGATGCGCGCGTCGTAGAGGCTCCCGTGCATCCGGAACGGTCGATCGAGCCGCGTCGCGCGCGGGTCGACCAGAAGCTTCTGAGAGTTGAAGCGATGCCCCTCGGCCGGATCCCACGGCCCGTCGACCCTGAGCCCGTAGCGCGCGCCCGGCGAAATCCCTTCGATCCGGCCGTGGAACACCGAGCCGGTCCGCCCGGTCAATCGAAACCGGCCGACTTCCGCGTCGTTTTCGTCGAAGAAACAGACGTCGACCGCCGTGCCATGTCGGCTGACCACCGCGATGTTGACGCCGTTCCCGTCCCACGTCGCGCCGAGCGGCTCCGGCGCGCCCGCGCCGGTCTTCACTGCGATCATGCCGTGCCCCCTCGGTTCCGCATGCCGGCCGTCGCCATCGCGCGAAACCGCCCCTGAGCGTATTGGATCACGAACTCCGCTCGTCGACGAGGTCCTCGTAGAGTTTCGCATACCGCGCCGCCGACCGTCCCCACGACACGTCGGTGCGCATGGCGTTCTTCATCATCCGCCGCCACGTCGGCTGATCGGCGTAGAGCGACGCCGCCCGCTCGACCGCCGCGCGGAACATTTCCGGGTTCGGCGGCGAAAACATCACGCCGGTGCCGGCGCCGACGTCGAGCGCCATCTCGTTGGCGTCGACGATCGTGTCGGCGAGGCCGCCGACCCGCGTCACGATCGGGATCGCGCCGTAGCGCAGGGCGCAGAGTTGGGTGAGCCCGCAGGGCTCGAACCGCGAGGGAACCAGGAGCGCGTCCGATCCCGCCTGGATCAGATGGGCGAGCGCCTCGTCGTAGCCGATCACGACGCCGACCCGCCCGGGATGCGCCGCCGCCGCATGGCGAAAGCCCTCGACCAGCCCGCGATCGCCCGAACCGAGCAGCACCAGCTGACCGCCGACCGAGAGGATCGACTCGACGCCGGCCAGCACCATGTCGAGGCCCTTCTGCCACGACAACCGCGACACCACGCCGAACACCATCGCCCGCCGATCGACCTTGATGCCGAACCGCTTCTGCAGCGCCGACTTGTTCGGCCGCCGCGACGACGGCGTCGCCGCGTCGTAATGCGTCGGAACCAACGGATCGGTCGCCGGGTTCCAGACGTCGACGTCGATGCCGTTGAGGATGCCCGACACCACCGGCGCGCGTCCGGCGAGCAGCCCCTCGAGGCCCATGCCGCCCTCGCCGGTGCGGATCTCCGCGGCATAGGTCGGCGACACCGTGGTGATCCGGTCCGACATCCGCAGGGCCGCCTTGAGGAAGCCGATCGTGTCGTAATATTCGACCCCGTCGACCCCCCAGGCGTGCGGCGGCAGCCGGAGCGCGCCGAGCAGGTCCTTCGGATATTGCCCCTGGAAGGCGAGGTTGTGGACCGTCGCCACCGTTCCCGGCCGCGTCCGCCCGTCGTATTCGAGATAGGCGGCGGTGAGCCCGGTCTGCCAGTCGTGCGTATGGACGACGTCCGGGACGAAGCCCTTGACCCCGCCGAGCCCGATCTCCGCCCCGACCCGCGAAAGCGCGGCGAAGCGGAACGGATTGTCCGGCCAGTCGACGCCGTCGGCGTCGTGATAGGGATTGCCCGGCCGATCGAAGAGATGCGGCGCGTCGAGGACGAAGAGGTCGAGCCCCTTCGCCCGTCCGGCGACGACGCTCGCCGGGCCGCCGAACAGGTCCTTGAGTTTCAGGACCTTCTCGCCGTTCTCGAGCGCCGCCGTGATCGCCGGATAGCCGGGCACGAGCGTCCGCATCTCGACGCCCACGGCGGCGAGAGCGCCCGGCAGCGCGCCCGCCACGTCGGCGAGCCCCCCGGTCTTGATCAGCGGATAGATCTCCGAGACGACCGAGAGAACCTTCGTCGTGGCCATGCGCGCCCCCTTCCTCAGACGTCGAGCCGGTCGATCATCGGCTGCGTGATCAGGCAGACGCCCCTTTCGGTGCGGCGGAACCTGAGCGCGTCGAGTTCGGGATCCTCGCCGACCACCAGTCCATCCGGGATCCGCACCCGCGCGTCGACCACCACGTCCTTCAGCCGGCACCCGCGCCCGACCGACGACTGCGGCAGGATCACCGTGTTCTCGACCATCGAGTAGGAGTTGACCCGAACCCCGGTGAACAGCAGCGACCGCTTCAGGAAGCCGCCCGACACGATGCAGCCGCCGGAGACCAGCGAGGAGACCGCCGACCCGCGCCGCCCGTCGATGTCATGGACGAACTTGGCCGGCGGCGTGATCTCGCCATAGGTCCAGATCGGCCAATCGTTGTCGTAGAGATCGAGCTCCGGCACCACGTCGGTGAGGTCGATGTTCGCCTCCCAATAGGCGTCGACCGTGCCGACGTCGCGCCAATAGGGCTCGGCCTCGGAGCGCGACTTGACGCAGGACTTCGAGAAGTGGTGCGCCACCGCCTTCCCGTGCTTGACGATGTAGGGAATGATGTCCTTGCCGAAGTCGCGCGCCGAATGCGGATCGTTCGCGTCGCGCTCCAGCTGATCCCACAGGAACGACGCCTCGAACACATAGATGCCCATCGAGGCGAGCGCCTTGTCGGGCTTGCCCGGCATCGCCGGCGGATCCTTCGGCTTCTCGACGAAGGCGATCACCCGGTCGTCCTCGTCGACGTGCATCACGCCGAAGCCCGAGGCCTCCTCGCGCGGCACTTCGAGACAGCCGATCGTCACGTCGGCGCCCTGCTCGACGTGCTGCTGCAACATCTTCTCGTAGTCCATCTTGTAGATGTGGTCGCCCGCCAGGATGATCATGTAGCGGGGTTCGGAATCCTTGATGATGTCGAGGTTCTGCCAGACCGCATCCGCCGTGCCGGCGTACCACGCCTCCTCGGAGATGCGCTGCGAGGCCGGCAGGATGTCGAAGATCTCGTTGCGTTCGGGCCGCAGGAAGTTCCAGCCGCGCTGCAGATGGCGGATCAGCGAATGCGCCTTGTACTGAGTCGCGACCCCGAACCGGCGGATGCCCGAATTGAGGGCGTTCGACAGCGCGAAGTCGATGATGCGCGACTTGCCGCCGAAATAGACCGCCGGCTTGGCGCGCCGGTCGGTCAGCTCCAACAGGCGCGACCCGCGCCCGCCGGCGAGCACATAGGCCATCGCATGGCGTGAGAGGGGGGCTCCGCCCGTCGTCGCCTTCGGCGCAGGCATCGGCATCGTGTTCATCGTCCGGTCCTCCCGTTTTCGGGTTTTCGGTTGGGGCCGAGGCCCGTCGAGATCAGTCGCCCACCCACTCGAAGATCACCGTGGCGAGCGGTGGAACCAGAATGTCGGCATGGGCGGGCAATCCGTGGCTCTCGCCCTCGTAGGCGCGGATCTCGCCGCCGTTGCCGAGATTGGAGCCGCCGTAGCAGGCCGCGTTGGTGTTGATCGCCTCGCGCCAACGCCCGGCCCGCGGGAAGCCGATCCGATAGTGGTCGCGCGGCACCGGCGTGAAGTTCGACGCCACCACCACCGGCGCGTCGCCCCATTCGCCGAAGCGGCAGAAGGCGTAGACCGACTGGCTGCGGTCCTCGACCACCACCCAGCGGAACCCTTCCTGCTCGCAGTCGCGCGCATGCAGCGCCGGCAGCTCGCGGTAGGCCCGATTGAGATCGCGCACCAGCTCCTGCAGGCCGCGATGCTCGGGATGGTCGGTCAGATGCCAGTCGAGGCTCTTGTCGTGGTTCCACTCCGCCCACTGGCCGAACTCCTGGCCCATGAACAGGAGCTTCTTGCCGGGATGACCCCACATGAAGCCGTAGTAGGCGCGCAGATTGGCGAACTTCTGCCAATGGTCGCCGGGCATCTTGCCGATCATCGAGCCCTTGCCGTGCACCACCTCGTCGTGGCTGATCGGCAGCACGAAGTTCTCGGCGAAGGCGTAGAGCAGGCCGAAGGTCAGCTGATCGTGGTGCCAACGCCGATGCACCGGCTCACGCGATATGAAATCGAGCGTGTCGTGCATCCAGCCCATGTTCCACTTGAAGCCGAAGCCGAGGCCGCCGGCGTAGACCGGCGCAGAGACGCCGGGCCAGGCTGTCGATTCCTCGGCGATGGTGATCGCGCCGGAGCCTTCGCCGTAGACCAGTTCGTTGGCCCGCCGCAGGAAGGCGACCGCCTCGCGATTGTCGCGCCCGCCGTCCTCGTTCGGCAGCCACTCGCCGTCCTTGCGGGAATAGTCGAGGTAGAGCATCGAGGCGACCGCGTCGACCCGAAGCCCGTCGATGTGGTAGCGCTCCAGCCAGAACACGGCGTTGGCGCACAGCATCGACACCACTTCACGCCGGCCGAAGTCGTAGATCGCGGTGTTCCAATCGGGATGGAAGCCGCGCCGCGGATCGGCGTGTTCATAGAGCGCGCCGCCGTCGAATTCGCGAAGTCCGTGTTCGTCGGTCGGGAAATGCGCCGGCACCCAGTCGAGAATGATCCCGACCCCGGCCCGATGCGCCCGGTCGACGAACCGAGCGAAGCCTTCCGGCTCGCCGAAACGCCGCGTCGGCGCGTAGAGCCCGATCGGCTGGTAACCCCACGACCCGTCGAACGGATGTTCCGAGATCGGCAGCAGCTCGAGATGGGTGAAGCCCATCTCGACCGCATAGGGCACCAGCTTGTCGGCCAGTTCGTCCCAGGTCAGGAAGCGGCCCCAGTCGGCCTTGGCCCAGGAGCCGAGATGCACCTCGTAGATCGACACGGGGCGGCGCCGGTCGTCGCCCGGCCGCTGCGCCATCCACTCCTCGTCGCTCCACCGGAAGGCGTCGGTGCGCGTCACCACCGAGGCGGTCGACGGCCGCATTTCGCTGCCGAAGCCCATCGGATCGGCCTTGAGCGGCAGCAGCCGGCCGTCGGCGGCGACGATCTCGTACTTGTAGACCGCGCCCTCGCCGATCCCCGGCGCGAAGATCTCCCAGATGCCGCTGTCGACCCGCCGGCGCATCTGATGCCGGCGTCCGTCCCAGGCGTTGAAGTCGCCGACCACCGAGACGCGCCGCGCATTCGGCGCCCAGACCGCGAAATTGACGCCGTCGACGCCGCAATGCTCGACGAGTTGCGCGCCGAGCCGTTCGAACAGCCGCCGATGCGTGCCCTCGAGCAACAGATGATCGTCGGTCGAGCCGAGAAAGGCCGGGAAGGAATAGGGATCGAGCAGATCCCAGGAGGCCGACCGATTGGTCGCCCGGAGCGGATAGTGTTCCGCCACCCGCGCTTCCGCCGGCAGCGCCCCTTCGAAGAATCCGGCTTCGTGCCGCCGCTCGAGACGGACCGCGACCTCGCCGTCGACGCCGATCACGTCGAGAAATTCGGCGTGCGGCACGAAGGCGCGAATGCAGCGACCCTCCGCGCTCTCGTGCAGGCCGAGCACCGCGAAGGGATCGCCGTGCCTCGCCGCCACGATCGCATCGACGTCGGATTGCCGAGCCTTCCAGAACGGACCGGTCGCCTGCTCGCTCATCGCTTCCCCCTCACGCGGAGCAACCGGCGTGAGGCGCGAACGCGCGACCGTCGATTCCCCGTACCGGCTCACCGGTTGGACCCTTCGTCGGACGATATCGCGACGGCGCGGCGCACCCGCGCCCTCCCTCAACCGTGCGTCGGTCGAACCGGCACGTTCCAGATGTCCTCGGCATATTCGGAGATCGTCCGATCCGAGGAGAACCACCCCATGTGAGCGGTGTTGAGCGCCGCCGAACGACGCCACGCCGCCTTGTCGCGCCACTTGCGGAACACCGCGCGTTGGGTCGCGTAGTAGCTTTCGAAGTCCGCCGTCACCATGAAATAGTCGTGATATGTCAACGCGTCGACCAGGGGCTTGTACCGATCGGGTTCTCCCGGAGAGAACACGCCCGAACCGATCGACTCCAAAACTTCGGCGAGGATCGGAGACTTGGCGAGTGTTTCGCGCGCGTCGATGCCCTGGGCCCGCCGCGCCTCCACCTCTTCCGCCGTCAGGCCGAAGATGAAGATGTTGTCGTCGCCGACGCATTCCTTCATTTCGACGTTGGCGCCGTCGAGCGTTCCGATGGTCAGCGCGCCGTTGAGGCCGAACTTCATGTTGCCGGTGCCGGAAGCCTCCATCCCCGCCGTCGAGATCTGCTCGGAGAGATCCGCCGCCGGGATGATCCGCTCCGCCAGAGAGACGTTGTAGTTCGGCAGGAACACCACCTTGAGAAGACCCCTGAGCGTCGGATCGGTGTTGACCACCTTGGCGACGTCGTTGGCCAGCTTGATGATCAGCTTGGCCTGGGCGTAGGAGGCGGCCGCCTTGCCGGCGAACACCTTGACCCGCGGGATCCAGTCGCGCGTCGGCTGGGCGCGCATCGCGTCATAGACGGCGATCGTCTCCAGGATGTTCAGGAGCTGGCGCTTGTATTCGTGGATCCGCTTGATCTGCACGTCGAAGAGGGCGTGCGGATCGACCTTGACCTCGCAGCGGTCGAGGATGACCCGCGCCAGCCGCTCCTTGTTGGCGAGTTTGGCGGCGGCGAACTTCTCCTGGAAGGCCGCGTCGCCGGCGAGCGGGGCGAGATCGGTCAAACGCGACGCATCGTCGAGGAAGGCCGGTCCGATCGCCTCGCGGATGACCGAGGTCAGCCCGGGGTTCGATTGATAGAGCCACCGACGGAAGGTGATGCCGTTGGTCTTGTTGACGATCCGGTTCGGATAGGCGGCGTTGAGGTCGCGGAACACCGTGACCTTCATCAGGTCCGAATGCAGCGCCGAGACGCCGTTGACCTTGTGGCTGCCGAGATAGGCGAGATGGCCCATCCGGATCCGCCGGCCGCCCTGCTCGTCGATGATCGACAGCGCCGACTGGAGACCGCCGTCCATCTCGCCGCGCTTCTTCAACGCGTCGAGATGCAGGGCGTTGATCATGTAGATGATCTGCATGTGGCGCGGCAGCAGCCGCTCCATCAGCGGCACCGGCCAGGTCTCCAGCGCCTCCGGCAACAGCGTGTGGTTGGTGTAGGAGAAGGTGCCGCGGGTGAGCTTCCACGCCGTCTCCCAATCGACCTCGTGGATGTCAACCAGGATGCGCATCATCTCGGCGACCGCGATCGCCGGATGGGTGTCGTTGAGCTGGATCGCCACCTTTTCCGGCAGCGTCGTGATGTCGGCGTGCTGGTTGAGATGCCGCCGCATCAGATCCTGCAGCGAGGCGGACGCGAAGAAGAACTCCTGCCGGAGTCGAAGCTCCTGGCCCGCCGGCGTCGCATCCGACGGATAGAGCACCTTGGAGATCGCCTCGGCCTTGACCCGCGCCGCCGCCGCGCCGACGTGGTCGCCGCGGTTGAAGGCGTCGAGCCGCATCGGATCCTGCGCCTTGGCCGACCACAGACGCAGCGTGTTCACGTGAACGCCGCGCCAACCGACGATCGGCGTGTCGTAGGCGACGGCCAACACCGTTTCCGCCGGCCGCCATTCGTGCCGAATGGTGCCGTCCCGGTCGGTCATCGCCTCGACCCGACCGCCGAAGCCGATCGGATAGGCGACCTCCTGCCGCGGGAACTCCCAAGGGTTGCCCCAGGTCAGCCAGTCTTCCGGATATTCGAGCTGCCAGCCGTCCTTGATCCGCTGCCGGAACAGGCCGTGGTCGTAGCGAATGCCGTAGCCGTAGGCGGCGATCGACAGCGTCGCCATCGATTCCATGAAACAGGCGGCGAGACGGCCGAGGCCGCCATTGCCGAGCGCCGCGTCGGGTTCGACCTCCTTCAGGAGATCGAGATCGATGCCGAGCTCGGCGAGCGCCGCGCGCACCGCCTCGGTCACCTCGAGATTGCCCATGGCGTCGAACAGCAGACGGCCGATCAGGAACTCGAGGCTGAGGTAATAGACCCGCTTGACGTCGTGCGCGTAGGTCTCGGTGGTCGAATCCATCCAGCGTTCGACGATCAGGTCGCGCACGGCGAAGGCGGTCGCGAGGAACCAGTCGTGGGTGGACGCCGCGACCGGGTTCTTGCCGACCGCATATTTGAGCTTGTGAACGATCGCCTCACGGATCGTCTCGACCGAAACCGCCGCTCGAGGCGACCCGCTCGTCAACGTCTGGGACTGTTCGATCATCGCATCCGATCCCTTCTTCCACGCGATCGACGGACGACGTCGACCGATGGCCCCACCCGATTCCCGAGCAGGCCCCCCCGGCATCGATGCACGGATCGGACCACCAAATCAAACCCCTCCGCGAGGGCGACCGACGGGATCGACGGTCGCGTGCGACGAGAAGCGGCGCCCTCGACGCGCCGACCGATCCGCAAGACGGTATCTCGTGCCGCCCCCGACGGCGTGATGCGTATTTTCGCATATGCGGCGAATCCGCCGCATGCCGGCTTCGTGTCGCCGCGCGGCGAAGCCGCCGACCAACGACCCTCCCGATCCGGACATCGCCCGAGCCGGAGGGCTTCGCCGACATGAGTGCGATGCCCGGCGCTTCAGCGCCAAGCGTCGGCCTGCACCAGCCCTTCGTCCTTCCAGGCCTCGCGCGCCGCCTTCGCCGCGATCCAGTTGGGCAGGAAGGTGAAGGCCTCGTCGAGGATGTGCGGCGTGTGCCGCCCGGCCGAATAGTGCATGGCGCGGTCGAAATATTCGGCGAGCGCCGGTTTGTAGGTCGGATGGGCGCAGTTCTCGATGACGAGCTTCGCCCGCGCCTTCGGGCTGAGGCCGCGCAGATCGGCGAGGCCCTGTTCGGTGACGATCACCTGCACGTCGTGCTCGGTGTGGTCGACGTGGGAGACCATCGGCACGATGCAGGAGATCGCCCCGCCCTTCGCCACCGAAGGCGTCATGAAGAACGATATATAGGCATTGCGCGCGAAGTCGCCCGAGCCGCCGATGCCGTTCATGATCGACGTGCCCATGATGTGGGTCGAATTGACGTTGCCGTAGATGTCGGCCTCGATCATGCCGTTCATCGCGATGATGCCGAGCCGCCGGATCACCTCCGGATGGTTGGAGATCTCCTGCGGCCGAAGCACGATCCGCTCGCGATAGAAGTCGATGTTGTCGAGGAACTCCTTGGTCGCCGTATCCGAGAGCGACAGCGCGGTCGCCGACGCCATGGTCAGCTTGCCCGACTTGATCAGGCTCAGCATGCCGTCCTGCAGAACTTCGGTGTAGGCGGTGAGGTTCTCGAAGGGACCGTGCTCGAGATCGGCCATCACCGCATTGGCGACGTTGCCGACGCCCGACTGCAACGGCAACAGGTTGGCCGGCAACCGCCCCTTCTTCACCTCGTGATCGAGGAACTCGAGGATGTGCCCGGCGATCAGCTTGGAATTCTCGTCCGGGGGCGTGAAGGCGGTGTTGCGGTCGGAGGCGTGGGTCTCGACGATCGCCACGATCTTCGCCGGATCGACATGGAAATAGGGTTCGCCGATCCGGTCGGCGGCCGTCACCATCGGGATCGGCTTCCTGTGCGGCGGACGATCGGTGCCGTAGTAGATGTCGTGCATGCCGGTCAGCGCCAGGCTCTGCCAGGAATTGACCTCGAGGATGATCTTGTCGGCCTGATCGAGCCAGGTCTTGTTGTTGCCGATCGACGAGGACGGGATCAGCCGCCCATCCTCCAGCACGCCGGCGACCTCGACCACGGCGACGTCGAGCTTGCCGAGGAAGCCGAACCAGACGAACTGCGCCACGTGCGAAAGATGGATGTCGATATATTCCATCTCGCCGGCGTTGATCCGTTTGCGGCAGATCGGATCGGACTGATAGGGCAGCCGCATCTCGATGCCGTCGACCTTGGCGAGCGCCCCGTCGAGCTCCGGCGCGGTCGACGCGCCCGTCCACACCGACACCTTGAACGGCTCGCCGCGCCCGTGCGCCGCCTCGATCCGCTTCGCCAGCTCGAGCGGCACCAGTTTCGGGTAGCCGGCGCCGGTGAAGCCGCTCATGCCCACCGTCGCGCCCGAGGGAATGAGCGCGGCGGCCTCGGCCGCCGACATGATCTTGGATGTCAGACCGGGATGGAGAACACGGGATGCGGACGTCTGGATCGTCATGTCGGGGATCGCCTTACCTGAGGCGCGGCCTCGGCCGCGGTTGGCTCGAGATCGCGTCCACGTCCTCCCTCGCCCGCCGTCCCCATCGACGAAACGAGCCGCCGACCCGATCTTCGACGACTTGCCTAGCCTTCGCCGACCGCATCGCGAAATCCGACGAAAGATGCAACCGAAGGAACCGCCGCCCCGCCGGGGATGTCCGCATGAAACGGACAAGACGTTGAAAAAATTGAACGAATTAAATCGATCAGGACGCCGGGACGAGAAATATTCTTGTTTTGCAATTATGGCATTGCTGCAAAGCACACAAATGCAAATTACGCATGACTGTTCGAGCGAGCGCCCGGCGCGCCGCCTTCGCCCGCCGCTCAGCCGCTCGTTCGATTGACAGATCCGGCCTTCCACCCCTAGATCGGCCGATCGACGGTTCCGCGAGCCCCCTCGCGGACGAAGAGGGAATGCGGTCCGAACCGCAGTCGGCGATGAGCCGGCGCGCGTTCGGGATGCCGCGGCTGCCCCCGCAACTGTGAGCGGAGAGCGCGACGCCGAAGGCCACTGGGGCATGCCCCCGGGAAGGCGGCGCCCGCGCGATCGATCCGCGAGCCAGGAGACCTGCCGTCGAGCGTGCCAACCGAACCGCCGGAGGGGCGGAAGAGGAGGAAGCCGATGGACGTCCCGCATCCCGCAATCCCCGCATCGTCGCCCGCGCCGCGCGCCACCACCGTGCTGGTCTGCGCCTCCTGCCGCCGCGAAGGCGACGCCGAGGACGCTCCACGCGCCGGCGCCCGCCTCCACGCCGCGCTGGAGGCCGCCGCCGCCGGCCGCGACGACGTCCGCGTGGTCGCCGTCGACTGCCTCTCGGTGTGCAAGCGGCCGGTCACCGTCGGCTTCGCCGACCCCGCCAAATGGTCCTACGTCTACGGCGAGTTCGACGAGACAGCCGTCGACGAGATCCTGTCGACCGCCCTCCTCTACCGCGCCGCCGACGACGGCCTGATCCCGTGGCGGAGCCGCCCGATCGCCTTCCGCAAGGGCGTCGTCGCCCGTATCCCGCCCTTCGCCGCCGCGGAGCCGACCGAATGACCGCCTTCGCCAAGATCCCCGTCACCATCGTCACCGGCTTTCTCGGGGCCGGCAAGACGACCCTGATCCGCCATCTGATCGAGAACGCCCGCGGCCGCCGCCTCGCCCTCGTCGTCAACGAATTCGGCGACGTCGGCGTCGACGGCGAGATCCTGCGCGCCTGTTCGAACGACGCCTGCGCGCCCGAGGCGATCGTCGAGCTGGCCAACGGCTGCCTCTGCTGCACCGTCGCCGACGACTTTCTGCCCGCGATCGAGGGCCTCCTCGCCCTGCCGAACCGGCCCGACCACATCGTCGTCGAGACCTCCGGCCTCGCCCTCCCGAAGCCGCTGATCAAGGCCTTCGACTGGCCGGAGATCCGGGCCAAGCTGACCGTCGACGGCGTCGTCGCCGTGGTCGACGGCCGCGCGGTGGCCGACGGCCGCTTCGCCGACGATCCCGCCGCCGTCCTCGCCCAGCGCGCCGACGACGCCTCGATCGATCACGACAATCCGCTCGAAGAGGTCTACGAGGACCAGCTGCTGGCCGCCGATCTCGTCGTCCTCAACAAGGCCGACCTCCTCGACGCCGCCGACCTCGCCGCGATCGAAGCCGAGATCCGAGCCGCGATCCCGCGCGCCGTCAAGGTCGTCGCCGTCCGCGACGGCCGCGTCGACCCCGCCGTCGCGCTCGGCCTCGTCGCCGCGGCCGAGGACGACCTCGCCGCCCGTCCATCCCATCACGAGGCGGAGGGCGAGGGTCACGACCACGACGACTTCGAGACCTTCGTCGTCGACCTGCCCGCCGCCACCGACGCCGAGAGCCTGACGGCGCGGCTGAAGGCGGTCGCCGAGGCGCACGACGTGCTGCGCATGAAGGGCTGGATCGAGATCGCCGGCAAGCCGATGCGTCTGCTCGTCCAGGGCGTCGGGGGTCGCTTCCAGCACCGCTTCGACCGGCCCTGGGGCCGCGACGAGGCACGGGCGAGCCGCCTCGTCGTCATCGCCGAGAAGGGCCTCGACGAAGCCGCCGTGCGCGCCGCGCTCGTCGCCTGAGGAGGGGCGCATGCACCTCGTCGCCGATCAGGTCCGCTCGCTCGACGAGACCGCACGCGCGGTCGACCTCGGCCAGACCGCCGGCGAGGTCGCCTTCCTGTCCTTTTCCGACAGCGACCTGGGGCTCGTCGCCAGCTTGGCGGAGGAGGCCGGCGATCGGCTGCCGTCGCTGCGCCTCGCCTCGCTCGCCGACCTGCGCCACCCCTATTCGGTCGACCTCTGGCTCGACGCGGTCGGGCGAAAGGCGCGCTTCGTCCTGGTCCGCCTGCTCGGCGGCATGGACTGGTGGCGCTACGGCGTCGACGAACTCGCCAACGCCGCCCGCAGCCACGGTTTCGATCTGGCGATCGTGCCGGGCGATGCGAGCGCCGACGAGCGCCTCGACCGCGCCTCGACCCTTCCTGTCGAGGATCTGCGCCGTCTCTGGGCCTTCTTCCAGGAGGGCGGCCCCGACAACGTCGCATCCGCCCTCGGCTGGATCGCCGCCCGCCTCGGCCGCGCCGCGACCTGGGACGAGCCGCGCCCGCTCCCCGCCCACGGAGAATTCGTCGCCGCCCGTCGCGACGGCGCCGGCCCGCTGGCGCTGATCACCCTCTATCGCTCGATCTGGGCCGCCGGCGACGCCCGCCCGATCGTCGCGCTTTCCGACGCCCTCGCCGCCCGCGGCTTTTCCGTCCACGCCGAATGGGTGACCAGTCTCAAGGACGCCCGCGTCGCCGACGGCCTCGGCCGGCTGATCGAGGAACGCACGCCTGCGATCGTCGTCAACGCCACTGCCTTCTCCGCCCGCCGCGACGACGGAGCCTCGGTGCTCGACCGCGCCGGCGTCCCCGTCCTCCAGGCGATCCTGGCGACCAGCCCGCGCGAGGCCTGGGCGGCGTCGACTCGCGGCCTCTCCGCCTCCGACCTCGCCATGAACGTCGTCCTGCCGGAAGTCGACGGCCGCATCGCCGCCCGCGCCATCTCCTTCAAGGACCGCCGGCCGCGCTCCGACGCCCTTCAACATGCATGCAGCGTTCATGTCGAAGACCCCGAGGGGATCGCCGCCCTGGCCGATCTCGCGAACGCCTGGGTCCGGCTCGCGGCGACGCCCCGAGCCGACCGACGCCTCGCCCTGGTCGTCTCCGACTACCCGGCCAAGGGCGGCCGCACCGCCTACGCCGTCGGCCTCGACGCCCCCGCCTCGATCGTCGCCATCGCCGAGGATCTGCGCGAAGCCGGCTTCGACGTGCCCGTCGCACCGACGTCGGCGGAGATCATGGCCCAGCTCGAAGGCAGAGCGGCCGCCTCGCCGGACGACGCCCCACCTCTCGCCATCGCCGCCTATCGCGCCGCCTTCACTCGTCTGCCCACCGCCTTCCGCGACGCCGTCGCCGCGCGCTGGGGCGATCCGGCCGAGGATCCGAACGTCGTCGACGGCGGCTTCCGCTTCCCACATCTCGCGCTCGGCCGGCTGACGATCGCCGTCCAGCCCGATCGCGGCCGCGATCTCGACCGCAAGGCCGAGTATCACGACACGACCCTGCCGCCGCGCCACGGCTACGTCGCCTTCTATCTCTGGCTGCGCGAAGTGGTCGGCCTCGACGCGATGATCCACCTCGGCACGCACGGCACGCTCGAATGGCTGCCCGGCAAGGCCGCCGCCCCCTCGCCCGCCTGCGCCCCGACCGCCGTGCTCGGCCCTGTCCCGGTCGTCTACCCCTTTGTCGTCAACAACCCCGGCGAGGCGGCGCAGGCCAAACGCCGCATCGCCGCCGTCACCCTCGGCCACATGACGCCGCCGCTCGCCCGCGCCGGCTCGCACGGCCCCGCCGCCGAGATCGAGGCCCTGCTCGACGAGTTCTCCCAGGCCCAGACCCTCGACGCCCGCCGCGCCCGCCTGCTCGCCCGCACCATCCTCGATCGCGCCCGCGAGACCGGCCTCGCCGAGGACTGCGGTCTCGCCGGCGACCTCGACGAGGCCGAGGCCCTGACGAAGCTCGACGCCTGGCTCTGCGACCTCAAGGACGCCCGCATCGCCGACGGCCTGCACGTCTTCGCCCGCGCCGCCTCGCCGGCGCTGCGCGACGCGGCGGCCGAGGCGCTCGGCGAGGGCCTCGACGAGGCGTCCCGCGCCGCCCTCCCCGCCCGGCTCGCGGCCTGCGCGAGCGCCGAACGCGACGGGCTGCTGTCCGCCCTCGACGGCCGCTTCGTCCCGCCGGGACCGGCCGGCGCGCCGGCCCGCGGCCGCCTCGACGTCCTGCCGACGGGCCGCAATCTCTACGCCGTCGACCCCCGCGGCGTGCCGACCCGCACCGCCTGGGAGATCGGCCGCCGCACCGCGGAAGAGGTCGTCGCCCGCCACGTCCAGGACCACGGCGACTGGCCCCGTTCGATCGTCCTCGACCTCTGGGGCTCGGCGACCATGCGCACCGGCGGCGACGACCTCGCGCAAGCCTTCGCCCTGATCGGCGTGCGCCCGCGCTGGGACGCCGCCACGGCGCGCGTCTCCGGTTTCGAGATCCTGGTCCCGGCCAAACTCGGCCGACCGCGCGTCGACGTGACGCTGCGCGTCTCCGGCCTCTTCCGCGACGTCTTCGAGACCCAGATCGCCCTCTTCGACGAGGCCTCGCGCGCCGTCGCCGCCCTCGACGAGGACGACGACGACAACCCGCTCGCCGCCTGCCGCCGCGCCTCCGGCGGCGCGGTCGAAGCCGGCTTCCGCATCTTCGGCGCCGCCCCCGGCGCCTACGGCGTCGGCCTGTCGACGACCATCGCCACCGGCCGGTGGGAGAGCCGGGCCGAGCTCGGCGCGCGCTGGCTCGCCGCCTCCGGCCACGCCTATGGCAAAAACGCCGACGGCGTCGCCGCGCCGGCCGCGCTCGAGGCCCGCGTCGCCGACGCCGACGCCTTCGTCCACGTCCAGGACACCACCGAACAGGACGTCCTCGACGCCGACGCCTACGCCGAGCACGAAGGCGGCTTCGCCGCCGCCGCCGAGCTGCTGGGCAACCGCCCGGCCCTCTGGCACGTCGACGCGACGAAGGCCGAACGGACCAAGGTGCGCACGCTTTCGGAAGAGATCGCCCGCGTGGTCCGCGCCCGCGCCACCAATCCGCGCTGGATCGCCGGTCAGATGCGCCACGGTCATCGCGGCGCGGCCGAGATCGCCGAGACCGTCGGCAACCTGCTCGCCTTCGCCGCGACGACGGAAGCCGTGGCGTCGCGGGCCTTCGATCTGCTATTCGACGCGACGCTCGGCGACGAACGGGTCCGCGACTTCCTGGTGGAGTCGAACCCGAACGCCGCCGCCGCGACCGCCCGGTCCTTCGACGAGGCCCTCCGTCGTG
Source organism: Hyphomicrobiales bacterium (assembly GCA_021286855.1). Taxonomy (GTDB): domain Bacteria; phylum Pseudomonadota; class Alphaproteobacteria; order Rhizobiales; family Ancalomicrobiaceae; genus Pinisolibacter. Next base: position 32,918 of record JAJTBO010000007.1, read on the forward strand.
GGTTCTGGGTCACCCGCCGCAACTCCGTCGCCGGACGGATCGCGGAAACCCTGGAGGCCGACCGATGACCGGAAGAAACAAGCCCGATCCCGCCCTCGTCAAGGGCTGGTGCCCCGGCGCGCTGCGCCCGATGGAGACCGGCGACGGCTTCCTCGTCCGGGTGCGGCTCACCGCCGGGGTGCTTTCCGCCGATCTGGCGCAGGAGCTCGCCGACCTCTCCCGCCGCTACGGCAACGAGCTGATCGACCTCTCCCAGCGCGGCAATCTGCAACTGCGCGGCGTCGAAGTCGAAAACCTCGGCCCGCTGCAGGACCGCCTCGCCGACCTCGGCCTGCTCGATCGCGACGCGGCGACGGAAGCCGTGCGCAACATCGTTCCGCCGCCGCTCGCCGGTCTCGACCCGACCGCCGCGATCGACGGCCGCGCCCTCTGCGCCGCACTCGAGACCCGTCTCGCCGAGGAGACGGCGTTGCATGCGCTGCCGGCGAAATTCGGCTTCGTCGTCGACGACGGCGGCCGCCTCGCCCTCGACGACGTCGCCGTCGACGTGCGCCTGTCGGGGGTGAAGACCGCCGACGGCCCGCGCGTCCTGCTCGAGGTTGCGATCGCTCCCGCCGTCTGGCGGCCGATCGCCGTCGCGCCGGTCGAAGACGCCGTCGATCGCGCCGCCGACCTCGCCCGCGCCGTCGTGCGCCTGCGCGACAAGGACGCCGCGCCGCGCCGGATGTGGGAAGTCGCGAAGACCTTCGGCCTCGACGCGCTCTTCGAAGCGGCCGGTTTCGGCGAGACCCTCGCCGTCGTCGCCCCGCTCGCCCCCCGCCTCTGCGGGCCGGAGGCGGTGCTCGGCGACCATACCCATGCGGCGCTCCCCTTCATCGGCCTCGGCGCGCCCTTCGGCCGCTTCACCGCAGATCAATTGGCCCTCCTCGGCGACCTCGCCGGCGAACGCGCCATCGGCGAGATCCGCCTCACCCCGTGGCGCGCCGTTCTGATCCCCGGCGTCAAACCCGAGAAGATGCCGCGCATCCGCCCCTGGATCGCCGCCGGCCGCTTCGTCTTCGCCGCCGACGACCCGCGCCTCGCCGTGGTCTCCTGCGCCGGCGCCTCCGGTTGCCGCTCGGCGAGCGTCGAGGCGCGCGCCGACGGCGAGACGCTCGCTCCCCTCGCCCGCAAGCTCGCCAAGTCCGGCATGACGCTGCACGTCTCGGGCTGCGAGAAGGGCTGCGCCCATCCCGGTCCCGCCGCCGTCACCCTGACGGGCCGCGACGGCGCCTACGACCTCGTCCGCGACGGCCGCGCCTGGGACGAACCGACCATGCGCGGCCTCACTCTCGAGGAATCCGCCTCCGCCCTCACCGATCTCGCCCCCTTCTGAGGAAACCCCGTTGTCCGATCCCGCGACCGACGTCGCCACCCGCGAAACCTACGTGAAGGACGGCGCCGCCATCTACGAGCGCTCCTTCCGCATCATCCGCGCCGAGGCCGACCTCTCCCGCTTCACGAGCGCCGTGGAGGAGCGCGCCGCCGTGCGCATCATCCATTCCTGCGGCATGGTGGAAGTCGCCGCCGACATCGCGTTTCAGCCCGGCGCCTGCGAAGCGGCGGAAGCGGCCCTGAAGGCGGGCGCGCCGATCCTCTGCGACGCCGAGATGGTGGCGCGCGGCGTCACCCGCTCGCGCCTTCCGGCCGACAACGAGGTGATCTGCACCTTGAACGATCCGCGCGTCGCCGATCTGGCGAAGGCGATGGGCTCCACCCGCTCCGCCGCCGCGATGGAGCTGTGGCGCGAGCGCCTCGCCGGCTCGGTTGTCGCGATCGGCAACGCGCCGACCTCGCTCTTCCGCCTGCTCGAAATGTTCGACGAAGGCGCGGCCCTCCCCGCCGCCGTCGTCGGCATGCCGGTCGGCTTCGTCGGCGCGGCGGAGAGCAAGGAGGCGCTCGCCGCCGACGGCCGGGTTCCCTGGCTGATCGTGCGCGGCCGCAAGGGCGGATCGGCGATGACGGCGGCGGCGATCAACGCGCTGGCGAGCGCCGAGGAATGACCATGACCAACCCCAAGGGCACCTTCCACGGCGTCGGCCTCGGGCCGGGCGATCCCGATCTCCTGACGGTCAAGGCGGTGAGGCTCGTCGAGAGCGCCGGCCTCCTCACCTATTTCGCCAAGAAGGGCCGACGCGGCAACGCCCGCACGATCGTCGACAAATGGGTGCCGGCGGGAAAGCCGGAGCTGCCGCTCTGGTATCCGATGACCACCGAGAGCCACTTCGGCGGCGACGTCTACGTGACCGCACTCGCCGAGTTCTATGAGCGCTCGGTCGGCGCGATCGCCGACGTCCTCGACATGGGCAAGGACGTAGTCCTCGTCTGCGAGGGCGACCCGATGTTCTACGGCTCCTTCATGCATCTCTACATCCGGCTGAAGGATCGTTATCCGACGAAGATCACCCCGGGCGTCACCGGCATGGCCGGCTGCTGGGCGGCCGCCGGCCTGCCGATGACCTGGGGCGACGACCAGCTCTCGGTCCTGCCCGGCACGCTGGAGGAGGACGAACTGGTCCGTCGTCTGGAGGCGACGGACGCCGCCGTGATCATGAAGCTCGGCACCAATTTCCCCAAGGTCCGCCGAGCGATCGAGCGCGCCGGTCTGATGGGGCGCGCGACCTACGTCGAGCGCGGCACGATGGCCGGCGAGATCGTCGAGCCGCTGGCCGACCGGACCGAAGCCGCCGCGCCCTATTTCTCGCTGATCCTGATTCCCGGCGAGGGCCGCAGACCATGAGCCGGCAAATGAACGGCGGTTGGCTGCGCGTCGTCGGAGTCGGTCCCGGCCCGGCGCGTTGGTTGACGCCCGAGGTCGCCGAGATCCTGGCCGAGGCCACCGACCTCGTCGGCTACGCCCCCTATCTCGCCCGTTGCCCCGAGCGCGACGGCCAGATCCGCCACGGCTCCGACAACCGCGTCGAACTCGACCGGGCGAACCACGCCCTCGATCTCGCCGAGGCCGGCCGCCGCGTCGCCGTCGTCTCCGGCGGCGATCCCGGCGTCTTCGCCATGGCCGCCGCCGTGATGGAGGCGCTCGCCGCGCGTCCCGTCGAACGCCGCGGCCTCGACCTCACCGTCCATCCCGGCGTCTCGGCGATGCAGGCCGCCGCCGCCCGCCTCGGCGCGCCGCTCGGCGGCGACTTCTGCGCCATCAACCTTTCCGACAATCTGAAGCCCTGGGACGTCGTCGAAAAGCGCCTCGCCGCCGCGGCCGAGGCCGAATTCGCCATCGCCCTCTACAACCCCGCCTCCAAGGCGCGGCCGACCCGGATCTTCGACGCCTTCGAGGTGCTCCGGCGCGTGAAGGCGCCCGAGACGGTCGTCGTCTTCGCCCGCGCCGTCGGCCGCCCGGACGAAAAGGTGACGATCGCGACGCTGGCCACCGCCGATCTCGCCCTCGTCGACATGGCGACCTGCGTGCTGATCGGCAATTCCGACACCCGGCTGATCGAGCGCGGCGAGGGCCGCGAGCCCTGGGTCTGGTCGCCGCGCTCGGTGGAGGGGTGAGGCGATGTCGCGCGGGCCGATCGACATCGGCGGTGAGCGGCTTCGCCGCGCCCCCTCATCCGGCCCATCGGGCCACCTTCTCCCTCGAGGGGAGAAGGGCGCCGTGGGGCGACGCCGGAGCCACTTTTCGGCGGTTTGGTCCGCGGATGGCGGCGCAACGCGCCCCTTTCCTTCTCCCCTTGCGGGAGAAGGTGCCCGAAGGGCGGATGAGGGGTCGCGGCGCGTCCCGACGCCCCCCGCCTCACCCCTTCCGCTGCGCCTCGAAAAACGCCAACACGCCCGCGACGTCGGCGACCTCCGGAACCTCCGGCCGCGTCGGCGGCTGCTGGATCACCACCGGCAGCCCCAATTCCCGCGCCGCGACGATCTTCGCGTAGGTCGCCGTCCCGCCCGAATTCTTGGTCACCACCACCTCGATCCGTTCGCGCGCCATCAACGCCCGCTCGCTCTCGAGATCGAACGGCCCGCGCTCGTAGAGCATGACGTGGTCCGGCAACGCCGCCAGAACCTCGGCCTCCGGCGGATCGATGGTGCGGATCACATAGTGATGCTGCGGCGCGACGGCAAAGCTCGAAAGCCCCAGCCGTCCGGTCGTCAGCAACACCCGGCGCGGCGTCGCCCCGATCGCCCGCGCCGCCTCGTCGAGAGTCGCCACCTCGCGCCAGTCGTCGCCGGTCGCGCGCGCCCACGCCGGTCGGACGAAGGCGACGATCGGCGTATCCGTCGCCTGCGCCGCTTCCGCCGCGTTGCGGCTGATCTGCGCCGCGAACGGATGGGTGGCGTCGACCAGCGCCTCGATGCGATGCTCGCGAAGCCACGTCGCCAGCCCCTCGACGCCGCCGAAACCGCCTGTCCGGGTCGGGATCGGTTGCGCCGCCGGCGCTTCGGTGCGTCCGGCGAGAGACAGCGTCGCCTCGACGTCGGGCCGATCGGCGAGCGCCTTCGCCAGCCGGCTCGCCTCGGTCGTCCCGCCCAGAACCAATATCCGCATCGAACCCTCCGGGAGCGCCCACGATGATCGACCCGACCGTCACCCATCCGTGGCTCGCGATCATCGGCCTCGGCGAGGACGGCCTCGACGGGATGTCGCCGGCCGCGCGCCGCCTCCTCGATCGAGCAGAACTCGTCGTCGGCGGCAAGCGTCATCTCGACCTGATCGGCGAGACGACGGCGGAAAAACTCGCCTGGCCGTCGCCCTTGACCGACGCTTTCCCGGCGATCCTCGCCCGGCGCGGTCGCCCCGTCGCCGTGCTCGCCTCGGGCGACCCCTTCTCCTACGGCGTCGGCTCGCTCCTCGCACGCGCCGTGCCGCCGACCGAATACGTGACGCTGCCCGCTCCTTCCGCCTTCTCGATGGCGGCGGCTCGCGTCGGCTGGGCGGTGCAGGACTGCGCGCTGGTGACGCTGCACGGCCGCGCCTTCGAGAAGATCGTGCCGCATCTCCAACCCGGCCGCCGCATCCTGGTCCTCTCCTGGGACGGCACGACGCCCTTGCGCCTCGCCGAACATCTGACGAAGAACGGCATGGGCCGCTCGAAGCTGATCGTGCTCGAGGCGATGGGCGGGGCGCGCGAACGGGTCAATTCGGCGCTGGCGCAGGACTTCGCCCGCGCCGACCTCGATCCCCTGAACACCGTCGCGATCGAGGTCGTCGCCGACGCGAACGCCCGTATCCTGCCGCTCGCCGCCGGCATCCCGGACAGCTATTTCGAAAACGACGGCCAGATCACCAAGCGCGAGATCCGCGCCACCACGCTCTCCAAGCTCGCGCCGCGCCACGGCGAGCTTCTGTGGGACGTCGGCGCCGGAACCGGCTCGATCTCGATCGAATGGATGCTCGCGAGCCCGCACAATCGGGCGATCGCCATCGAGCCGCGCGGCGATCGCCTCGCCCGCATCGCCCGCAACGCCGCCCTCTTCGGCGTGCCCGACCTCGTCACGGTGGAAGGCTTCGCCCCTACCGCCCTCGATGGTCTGCCGACCCCGAACGCCATCTTCCTCGGCGGCGGCGGCTCCGACGATGCGCTCGTCCGCCTCTGCATGGACCGTCTCGCCCCCGGCGGCCGTCTCGTCGTCAACGCCGTGACGCTCGAGACCCAGGCCGAGGTGATCGAACGCTTCGCCGGCCACGGCGGCGATCTCGTCCAGATCTCGATCGCCCGCGCGAGCCCGATCGGCCGCTTCCACGGCTTCCGCCCGGCCATGCCGATCCTGCAGTGGTGCTGGGAGAAGGCTGGGGAAAACCCTGTGGATAAACCTGGGGACGAGACGGGGACGTCCCTGGGGACGACCTCTGCGAAATCGCCTTATGTTCCGGTCGAAGACGACGTGGAGAACCTGGGGAAGGAGGGCGCATGACCTCGCAGTTTCTCGCCGTCGGCGTCGGCTGCCGCGCCGGCGTCTCGGGCGACGTGATCGCCGAGCTGGTCGAAACGGCGCTCGACAGGGCCGGCCGGCGCGATCTCGCCGTCGCTCTCTTCACCGTGATGGAGAAGCAGTCGGAGGCCGGCATCGCCGAGGCCGCCGTCCGGCTCGGCCTCACCCTCGTCCACCTGCCGAAGATCGCGCTGGAGACGGTCTCCGACCGGGTCGCGACGCGATCGGAAAAGGTGATCGAACTCTTCGGCGTCCCCTCGATCGCGGAGGGCTCGGCGCTGGCCGGGGCCGGCGCGACGGGACGCCTGCTCTTTCCCCGCATCGCCGACCGCGGCGCGACGGTCGCCGTCGCGATCTCCGGCGAAGCCGGCGGCACCCCCTGACGACGAGGATCTTGAGAATGACCGTCCATTTCATCGGCGCCGGCCCCGGCGCGGCGGATCTGATCACCGTGCGCGGCCGCGACCTGCTGGCGAAATGCCCGGTCGTGCTGTGGGCCGGCTCGATCGTCTCGGCCGACCTCCTCGCCCACTGCCGCCCCGACGCCCGCATCGTCGACACCGCGCCCTTGTCGCTCGACGAGATCGAGGCGGAATACGTGAAGGCGCAGGCCGCCGGCGAGGACGTCGCCCGGCTCCATTCCGGCGACCTCTCGGTCTGGTCGGCGATGGGCGAGCAAGTCCGTCGGCTGAAGCGGCTCGGCATTCCCTATACGGTGACGCCGGGCGTCCCCTCCTTCGCCGCCGCCGCCGCCGTGTTGGAGCAGGAGCTGACCCTGCCGGAGGTCGCCCAATCCGTGGTGCTGACCCGCACCTCCGGCCGCGCCTCGGCGATGCCGGAGACCGAGACGCTCGCCGCCTTCGCCGCGACCCGGGCGACGTTGGCGATCCATCTCTCCATCCACGTGCTGACCAAGGTCGTCGCCGATCTGACGCCCTTCTATGGGGCCGACTGCCCGGTCGCGGTGGTCTTCCGCGCCACTTGGCCGGATCAGCAGGTGGTGCGCGGCACGCTCGCCACCATAGAGGCGGAGGTGGCGAAGTCGCCGATCGAGCGCACCGCGTTGATCCTGGTCGGAGCGGCGCTCGGGACGGACGACTTCCGTGAGTCGTCCCTCTACGACGCCGCCTATCAGCGCCGATTCCGGGGACGGGATTCGCGGCCCGAGTGAAGGACGTCCCGTTCCTCGGAGCCGGTGACGTTTCCTTCAGGCGCAAGCGGTTGTGCTGTGCGGATGGTTCGAGACGGGTCTCCGGACCTCCTCACCATGAGGCGCTTTTCATAGTAGAAACAGATATATGCGCCTCATGGTGAGGAGGCGCGTCAGCGCCGTCTCGAAGCATCGCGCACCGCCGCACGAAGCCGACTCACGCCCGCCGAAACCCGCTCGTCGCCACCAAGCCGCCCGCCCGATCGAACACCGCCACCTCGAGCTCGATCCCGGTCCCCGTGAGGTATTCGGCCGCCGTCCGCCACCCCGCTTCGGCGATCGCATCGCCGATGCCGACGCCCTCCGCCCGCGCGATCTCCAGCACCTCGAGCGCCGAATTCGCCGTCCGCACCCGCTCGACCAGCGCTGCGTCGGCCCCCGCCCGCGCCGCGAGATCCGCGAGGAAGGCATGATCGACCGAGCCGCGCTTCGAGTGGAGATCGCCCAGCCCTTGCGCCAGCTTCACCGCCTTGGCGAAGCCGCAGGCGACCGTGACGCGTGGAACCGGATGGGTCTTCAGATACTTCAGCATCCCCCCGACGAAGTCGCCCATCTCGATCAGCGCCTGTTCGGGAAGCCCGTGCAGCACCTGAACGGCCTTCTCCGAAGTGTTGCCGGTCGACCCGGCGACATGGGCGAGCCCCATGGCGCGGGCGACGTCGACGCCGCGATGGATCGAATGGATCCAGGCCGAGCAGGAAAACGGCACGACGATGCCGGTCGTCCCCAGGATCGACAGACCGCCGAGGATGCCGAGGCGCGGGTTGAGTGTCTTCTCGGCGAGCCTGCGCCCGTTCTCCACCCCGATCTCGACGACGAAGTCTCGAGCCCCCCCGACGGCCGCGACCACCTCTTCGAGCGCCGTGCGAATCATCGCCCGCGGCACCGGATTGATCGCCGGTTCGCCGACCGCGATCGGCAGTCCCGGCCGCGTCACCGTGCCGACCCCCTCGCCGGCGCGGAAGACGACGCCCGATCCGGGCTCGCCCCGCGTCACTCGCGCGAAGACGACCGCCCCGTGCGTCACGTCCGGATCGTCGCCGGCGTCCTTGACCACGCCCGCCTCGGCGATCCCCACGGCCGAGGCCGTCCGCGCGAGCGCGAAGGTCGGCCGCCCGCCGCCGGGCAGCGTCACCGCGACGGGATCGGGAAAATCGCCGCAGACCAACGCCGTCGCCGCCGCCTTGGCCGCGGCGGTGGCGCAGGTCCCGGTCGTCCAACCGCGACGCAGTTCGGAATTGCTCTTGATTTTCGTCGATGCGGCGTCGTCATTCATCGTGCGACTTGATATCTCATGGACCGTCGGGCGGTTCCATCCGAAATCGAGAGACACGGTCCGCCCGGCCGAGAACGAGACCAACGACCAAGGAATTCGGAGGACGCGCCGCATGATCGATCTCGGACCGCTCACGGCCCACATGCCGGCCTTCGAACCCGGCTCGGTCTGGCTGGTCGGCGCCGGCCCCGGCGACCCGGGCCTGCTCACCGCGCGCGCCATCCACGCGCTGCAGACCGCCGACGTGCTGGTCTACGACGCCCTCGTCGCGCCCGAGATCCTGGCGCTCGTCCGCCCCGACACGGAACGCGAATTCGCGGGAAAGCGCGGCGGCAAACCTTCGGCGAAGCAGGGCGACATCATCGAGCGGCTGATCGAGCTCGCCCGCTCCGGCAAGCGCGTCCTCAGGCTGAAGGGCGGCGATCCCTTCGTCTTCGGCCGCGGCGGCGAGGAGGCCCTGGCGCTGGTCGCGGCCGGGGTGCCCTTCCACGTCGTGCCGGGCATCACGTCGGGCCTCGGCGGCCTCACCGCCGCCGGCATCCCGGCCACCACCCGCGACACCAATCAGGCGATCGTGCTGATGACCGGCCATCTCGCCATGGACGGGCCGGAGACGATCGACTGGGCCGCCTTCGTGGCGACCGGCGTGCCGCTGGTCCTCTACATGGCGATGAACAACCTCGCCCCGATCATGGCGGAACTGATGAAGGCCGGCATGCCGGCCGATACGCCGGTCGGCTTCGTCAACAAGGCGACGACGCCCGAGCAGCGCGTGCTGGTCTCGACGCTGGGAACCTGCGTCGTCGACGTCGCCGCCGCCGGCATCGAGGCCCCGACCATCACCGTGATCGGCTCGATCGTGCCCTTGCGCGCCGCCCTCGGCTTCGGCGACGGCCGACCGTGACGGCCCGCTCCTCGCCCGCCGGCCTCCTCGTCGCGGCGTTGCGCTCCGGCTCCGGCAAGACCACCGTGACGCTCGGAACGCTGCGCGCGCTGACCCGCCGTGGCCTGCGGGTCGCCGGCGCGAAATGCGGCCCCGACTACATCGATCCCGCCTTCCACGCCGCCGCCACCGGACGGCCGAGCCTCAACCTCGACAGCTGGGCGATGCCGCCCGGCCTGATGGCGAGCCTCGCCGCCCGCGCCGGAGCCGACGCCGACCTCGTCGTCGCCGAAGGCCTGATGGGCCTCTTCGACGGCGTGCCGGCCGCGCCGGGGCGGACCGGCTCCTCGGCCGACGTCGCCCGCGCCCTCGGCCTGCCGCTCCTCCTCGTCCTCGACGTCTCCGGACAGTCGCAGTCGGCCGCCGCGATCGTCGCCGGCGTCCGCGCCTACGCCCCCGATCTCGCCCTCGCCGGCGTGATCCTCAACCGGGTCGGCTCGGCCCGTCACACCCGCCTCGTCGGCGACGCGATCCGCGCCCTCGGCGTCGACGTCCTCGGCGCGATCCCGCGCACGCCCGACGTCGTCCTGCCCGAACGCCATCTCGGCCTCGTCCAGGCCGCCGAGACCCGCGACCTCGACGCCGTCCTCGACCGCATGGCCGATCTCGTCGAGACCCATGTCGACCTCGACCGGCTCGCCGTCGCCGCCCGCCCGCTCACGCCCGCCGCCACGCCGACGCCGGCCGGCGCGATCGCCCCGCCGGGCGGACGCATCGCCGTCGCCCGCGACGCCGCCTTCTCCTTCCTCTATCCGCATCTCGCCGAAGGCTGGCGCGACGCCGGGGCCGAGATCGTCTTCTTCTCGCCGCTCGCCGACCAAGCGCCGGACCCGAGCTGCGACGTCTGCTGGCTGCCCGGCGGCTATCCCGAGCTGCACGCAGGCCGCCTCGCCGCCGCCGCGACCTTCCGCGCCGGCCTCGCGCGCTTCGCCGAGACCAGGCCGGTCCACGGCGAGTGCGGCGGCTACATGGCGCTCGGCCGCACGCTGACCGACGCCGAAGGCCGCGTCCACGAGATGGCCGGGCTCCTTTCGGTCGCGACCAGCTTTGAGAAGCGCAAGATGAACCTCGGCTATCGCGAGATCGAGCTTCTCGCCGACGGCGTCCTGGGAGCGCGCGGCGACCGCCTCGCCGGTCACGAGTTCCACTACGCGACGGTGCTCGATCTCGGCGACGACGAACCCTTCGCCCTCGCCGGCGACGCCTACGGCTCCGCGCCGGCCCCGACCGGCGGCCGGCGCGGCCGGGTCTCCGGCAGTTTCTTCCACGCCGTCGCCCGCCGTCTCTGACGGCCCGAGCCGACGCCGACCGCGAGACGACAAAAAGACGGCTCGGATCGCTCCGAGCCGTCAGTTGTCGCGGGAGGAACACCGCTGCGGAGAGGTCAGAAGCGCTTCAGCTCGATGTTGTGCTTCTTCAGCGCGTAGCCGATCTGTCGGGGGGTCAGCCCGAGGATCCGCGCCGCCTTGGCCTGCACCCAACCGGAGCGCTCCATCGCGTCGATCAGGCGGTCTCGTTCGCTCGGCCGGCCGGTGAGCGCCGGACAACTGGAATCTGCGTGTTCGCACAGGCCGTTGGCGTTCGTGGTTTCGGCCGGCGGCGGCGCAGCGACGATCGGCGGCGGCTCGACCGAGACCGGATAGACCGCCGGCGGCGCGCCGTGGTTCGGCGTCGGCGCGACCACCGGCACGCCCGAGGCGAGCATGGTGATCGGATCCGGCGCGCCCGGCTTCTTCGGCGCGCTCTTCCACAGCATCGCCGACAGGCAGTTGCCGGAATGGCAGGCGAAGTCTTCCGGCGTGATCATGTCGCCGTGCGCCAGCGTCGCGGTGCGCCGCACGCAGTTCTCGAGCTCGCGCACGTTGCCGGGGAAGTAGCAGCGCGACAGAAGCTCGAGCCCGGCCGGCGAGATCGCCATCTTGCGCCCGTTCTCGGCGTTGAACCGGGTCACGAAGGCGCGGGCGAGATGCGGGATGTCGCCGGGACGTTCGCGCAGCGGCGGCAGGAACACCGGCACCACGTTGATGCGGTAGTAGAGGTCGGCGCGGAACTCGCCCTTGGCGACCGCCTCCTCGAGGTTCTTGTTGGTGGCGCAGACGAGACGGACGTCGACCTTCAGCGTCTTGACGCCGCCGACCCGCTCGAATTCACCCTCCTGCAGGATGCGCAGGAGCTTGGCCTGGAACGAGGCCGAGATCTCGCCGATCTCGTCGAGGAGCAGCGTGCCGCCGTTGGCCAGTTCGAAGCGTCCGGCGCGCTGACCGACGGCGCCGGTGAACGAGCCCTTCTCGTGACCGAAGAGTTCGCTCTCGAGCACGCTCTCCGGCAGCGCCGCGCAGTTCAGCTTGACGAAGGGCTTGGTCTTGCGTGGAGAGAGATCGTGGATGGCGCGCGCGAACAGCTCCTTGCCGGTGCCGCTCTCGCCGCGCAGAAGCACGGTCGAATTCGATTTGGCGACGACCGCGATCGTCTGCAGCACCCGCTTGACCGCGACGCTCTCGCCGACGATGCCGTCGACCTTCGGCGCGGTCTGGGGCGCGCGGGCGGCGAGTTCGTTGCCGAGCGCCTTTTCGAGGCTCGACCGCTCGTCGAGCAACCGTTGCCGATCGGCGGCGAGGATCCGGTGCAGCCGCACGGTCTGGCCGGTGAGATTGGCGACCATCGCCAGAAAGCGCAGATCGTCGTCGATGCGGAACTGCGTCCGCCCGTCCCACACCCGGTCGATCGACAGCGTGCCGACCACCTTGTCGGCCGTCTTGATCGGCACGCCGATGAAGGAGACGCGCGAGCCCGCCTCTTCGGCGAGCAGCCCGTCGGCGGTTTCGAACAACGGATCGCGCGAAATGTCCTGCGCCACCACCGGCGTCGTTGTCGCGACGATCCGGTCGATCACCGCGCGGGGCAGCGCGTCGGCGATCCGTCCGCCCGACGATTGTTCGGCCCAGCCGGCGGTCGCCACGATCTCCACCTCGCCGGCGTCGTCGAGGACCACGATCATGCCGCGCCGCATCTGCAGGAACGAGGTCAGCACGTTGACGACGTTCGACAGGGCGATTTCCAGACGCGCCGGGGTCGTCAGGATCTTCGAGATCTCGTAGATCCCGAACAGCGACACCTCGGCGTTCGGCTTCACATAGACGGGGGCGGGCTCGGTTCGGCTCGCGGCGCTCGCGCCGAAGATCTCCGAGCTGCGGTGGGCGACGGATGCGACACCCATGGGCTCTCTCTCCTCGTCAGATCTCCCTCTCTCCGGTCTCCCCGAGGGGAAACCGGAAGATCTGCTGGGGTGAGAAAATGCTGCGCGCGCGCCGGCAAAATGTCACGCCGCTTTTGTCGTCAGGAATCCGACGAAACTGCTCAAACGAATTGCATTAATTCCAAAAACGCATACGCATTTTCCACAATTCGAAAGGTCTCTGCTTTGTATACATGTACATATCGCATCGCAGCATACATCGACGTCAGAGCAATTGCCCACCGTTGATGTTGATCTGTTCGCCGGTGATGTAGGACGAAGCTTCCGAGCAGAGGAAGTGGACGAGTTCCGCGACTTCTTCTGGACGCCCCAACCGCTTCATCGGGATGAGCGGCAGGAATTTTTCTTCTGTGCCCGGCGACAGAATGTCGGTGATGATTTCACCCGGCGCGATCGCATTGACGCGAATACCGTGCGGCGCGAAGTCGTTGGCCATTTCGCGGGTCAGCGCGGTCAACGCCGCCTTGGAGGTGGCGTAGGCGGCGCCGGCGAAGGGATGGACGCGCGTGCCCACCACCGACGTGATGTTGACGACCGAGCCGTGACCCGCCTTCAGCTCGTCGAACAGACCCTTGGCGAGCAGGATCGGCGCGAGCAGATTGACGTGGAACACCTGCATCCAGGTGTACATCGGCGTCGTCAGCGAATTCAGCCGCTCGCCCGCCGGGCCTTTCGGCGAGATCCCGGCATTGTTGACCAGAGCATGCAATTTTCCCTGTCCGATCCGACGCTTGATGTCGATGATCGCGAGCGGGACCTGCTCCCGGTCGCCGAGGTCGCACTGGACGTGGTCCTCCGGCCCCGCCTCCCAGGGACAACTGTTGCGGGCGAAGGCGTGGCGCGAGATGGTGATGATCCGCCAGCCCTCGTCGGCGAACTTGCGCACGATCGAATGGCCGATGCCGCGGCTGGCGCCGGTCACGATCATGGTGCGACGGTCGCCGTCCGCGTCGAGAGCGGGCGGCACGTGCTGGTATTCGTGACGATGTTCGTGATCGACCGGACAGCCCGCCGCCGCGCTCGACGGCTCCGGCCGCTTGAACGTGTGCGTCGCCGGATCGTAGCCCGGCGGGTAGATCGGCCGCCCGTCCGGCCCGATCGGCGGCGTGTAGGTGTGGGTGACCGGATCGTACCCCGGCGGATATTTGCCCTGCCCACCGGTATTCGGTGCGGCGCCCTGCTCGAGATTTGGGCGGTCCTGATCGCTCGGCCGGTCGTTGGACATGGGAAGCGCCTCTCTCTCGGGGCCGCGCGCGGCCGGGGGTCGAGGCGAAACCTAGTGAGCCGACGGCCCCGCGACAAGCCTGCGCGTCGCGGGGCAGGTCCGAGCCCCGCCGCAAATCGAGGCGCGACGGGGAGCCCCTTCTTCCTTCTCCCCTTATGGGAGAAGGGAAGAGGAGCCTTCCGTCAGGCCGAGATCGTCTCGAGCCCGCCCATGTAGGGACGCAGCGCCTCCGGCACCGTCACCGAGCCGTCGGCGTTCTGGTAGTTCTCCAGCACCGCGACGAGGCACCGCCCGACCGCGACGCCCGAGCCGTTGAGCGTGTGGACGTGACGCGTGCCCTTGCCCTCGTTCGGCCGCATCCGCGCGTTCATCCGCCGCGCCTGGAAGTCGCCGCAGTTGGAGCAGGACGAGATCTCGCGATAGGCGTCCTGGCCCGGCAGCCAGACCTCGAGGTCGTAGGTCTTCTTGGCCGAGAAGCCCATGTCGCCGGAGCACAGCACGATCGTGCGGAACGGCAGTCCGAGCCGCTCCAGCACCGTCTCGGCGCACTTCGTCATCCGCTCGTGCTCGGCGTCCGACTGTTCCGGCGTGGTGATCGACACCATCTCGACCTTCGGGAACTGGTGCAGGCGAATCATCCCGCGCGTGTCGCGTCCCGCCGATCCCGCCTCCGAGCGGAAGCACGGCGTCCAGGCGGTGAAGCGGAACGGCAGCGCGGCCTCCGCGACGATCTCCTCGCGCACGATGTTGGTGACCGGGACTTCCGCGGTGGGGATCAGCCAATAGCCGTTCTCGGTGCGGAACAGATCCTCGGCGAACTTCGGCAGGTTGCCGGTGCCGTAGGCGGCCTCGGTCTTCACCAGGAACGGCGGGTTCACTTCCGTGTAGCCGTGCTCTTCGGTGTGCAGGTCGAGCATGAACTGGGCGAGCGCGCGTTCCAGCCGCGCCAGCTTGCCCTTGAGCACGACGAACCGCGCGCCGGAGATCTTCGCCGCCGCGTCGAAGTCCATCATCCCCAGCGCTTCGCCGATTTCGAAATGCTGCTTCGGCGCGAAATCGAAGGCGCGCGGCGTCCCGATCCGGCGCACCTCGACGTTGTCCGCCTCGTCCTTGCCGACCGGCACGTCGTCGGCCGGCACGTTCGGGATGCCGGCGAGAAGGTCGGTCACCTCCTGCTCGATCGCCCGCTCTTCCGCCTCGCCCGCCTGGATGTCGGCCTTGATCTTCGCCACCTCGGCCTTGAGCTTCTCGGCGGTCTCCAGATCCTTCTTTCCCATCGCCGCGCCGATCGCCTTGGCCGAGGCGTTGGCCTGCGCCTGAAGCTCTTGGAGGCGGGTCAGATGGGCGCGTCGCTTCTCGTCGAGCGCCAACGCCTCCGCCGCCATCGGCGCCTTGCCGCGGTTGGCGAGCGCCGCGTCGAAGGCCTGCGGGTTCTCGCGGATCCACTTGATGTCGTGCATGGAAAAGTCCTCGGCTGGCCCGGCGGCGAGGGACGCCCGCCCCCGCGCCGATCGAACCGCCGCGGGCGGTCCGGCTCAGTCGCGCGGGACGACGTCGGTCGACGAGGAGGGAAGCGCGCTCTCCGGCTCGTCCTTCCGTTCGACCATCTTCACCGCGAAGATGGTGAGTTCGTAGAGAAGGATGGTGGGCAGGGCAAGCGAGATCTGGGAGAGCGGATCGGGCGGCGTCAGCACTGCCGCGACGATGAAGGCGAGGAGGATCGCCCAGCGCCGCTTTTCCCTGAGCCCCTTGGAGGTGACGATGCCGATCCGTCCGAGCAGCGTCAGCACCACCGGCATCTGGAAGACCAGCCCGAAGGCGACCGTCAGCGACATGATCAGCGACAGATATTCGCTGACCTTCGGCAAGAGCTCGATCTTGACGCCGTCGCCGTCGGTCTGCTGCATGCCGGCGAAGAAGCCGAGCACCATCGGCAGCAGGAAATAGACCAGCGTCGCCCCGAGCAGGAAGAACACCGGCGTCGCCACGAGATAGGGCAGGAACGCCTTCTTCTCGTGCCGATAGAGGCCCGGCGCCACGAACTTGTAGATCTGCGCGGCGACCAGCGGGAAGGCGATGACGATCGCCCCGTAGAAGGCCACCTTGATCTGGGTGATGAAGAACTCCTGCGGCGCAGTGAAGATCATCGTCGCCGGCTGCCCCGTCATCTTGCGGATGACGAAGTCGTAGGGCCAGACCAGGAAGTTGTAGATCTGTTTGGCGAAGGCGAAGCAGACCAGGAAGGAGACGACGATCGCCAGAAGAGCGTGGATCAACCGCGCCCTCAACTCGATCAGATGCTCCATCAGCGGCGCGCGCGAGGCCTCGATGTCGTCCTGCTCGCTCATGCTTCGCGTTCTTTCTTCGGCTCGGCCGGAGCGGCTTCATCCGGGGCGGCGTCCGCGACCTCGACCGGCCCGCCCGGCGCCGGCGTCAGGTCGAACACCGGCTCGCCGAGCGCCATCGGCTCGCCCGCCGCCGTGTCGATGGCGCGGGTCGCATCGCCCTCCGCCATCGCCGGTCCGACCGCGGCCGCCGCGTCGTCGACCGTGAAGGCCGACATCGCCGAGCCGGCCGTCGCCGGTCCCGCCCCGAAGTTCGATCCGATCGCGGAGACGGTGGCGTCGGTCTCGCGCTTGACCTCGTCGAGGGTGCGGGTGACCGAGGAGAACTGGTCGGCCAAGAGGTTCTTCGGCGACAGCGACTTCAGATCGTCGACGCTCTTGCGCACGTCGTCGAGTTCGGCCTCGCGGATCGCTTCGTTCATCTGGCCCTGGAACTCGGCCGCCATGCGACGCGCCTTGCCGGCCCATTGGCCGACGGTGCGCATCAGCTGCGGCAACTCCTTCGGCCCGACGACGATCAGGGCCACCACGCCGATGATCAGGATTTCCGAGAAATCGAGCCCGAACATGTCGTTCCGCCTGGGGGAGCGCGTCGCGCCCCCGGATTGGGCTCCACCCGCCTCCCGAGGGGAAACGATGGAGAAGACGCCGCCGCCACGCTCCCCCACGGGAGCGGACGGCGGCCCTGATCACGGTTTCAGCCGGCGGTCTTCGACTTCTCTTCGGTCGCGACCGTCTCGCCCGCCTTGGCGTCGATCGACTTCGGCGCGGCCGGGGCCTGCGCGACGTCGTCGTCCTGGAGCCCCTTCTTGAAGCTCTTGATGCCCTTGGCGAAATCGCCCATCAGGTCGGAGACCTTCCCCTTGCCGCCGAAGAACAGCAGGGCGACCGCGAGAACGATCAGCCAGTGCCAGATGCTCAGAGAACCCATGTCGTACTGCTCCAGATGATGGGCCGACGCGCCCGCGCCGGGGCGGCCGGCAAGCGGCGCCGCACTATGGCAAAAAGCCCCCGGAGGAGCAACCGCGCGCGGCGCGCGGCGCCCGACCGCTCCCTCACTCGTCGGTGAAGAGCAGCGCCGACGCCCTCAGACGCCCCACCACCCAGGTCGCGCCGCCCGCCGCCGTCTCATGCGCCTCCACCCCGAGCATCGCCGATCGATAAGTCGCGATTTCGGCGCCCGTGAGCGGGGCGCACCGCGGCGACATCAGCTGTTCGAAGCCGTCATAGGGGACGAACCACGCCCCCGGCTCGAGTTCGGCATGCTCGACATAGGCCTGGACGACGTCGAGCATGTCGCGATGCAGCCCGGCCAATCGCTTCTCGACCTCCGGCGACAGCGTATCGCGCCCATGATCGTCGCGCCCGACCGGGAGCCCGAGGATCTTCGCCATTTCGATCTCGAAATGGGTGTAGTCGCCATAGGGGCGCTTGCAGTCGATGATCCCCTGTTTCCAGTGCGCGCCCTTCAACAGCGCGACCTGATCCGCCGACACGGTCACCGACGTCGCGCCGCTCGAGGCGTGACGGAGGGCATAGGTTCCCGGTTCGAAACGCGCATGCAGAAAGAAGGCGCAGATCGCCTTCTCGTAGCGCGCCGGCGTCGGCCCGCCGTCTTCCATCGCTTCGATGAAGTCGTCGAGCTCCATGTCGCCGGCGACCAACGCCGGCGCCCCGGTCTCGCAGTCGTTCCAGACCGCGTGGAAGCCGTGGAACCAGGCGATGTCCTCGGCGGTGATGTCGATCGGATCGCTGAATCGACGATGGGACACGGCGCGGGCGCTCCCGGCGGAAAGGACGAAGGGCGAGAGGAACGCCGCGCCGATGAGGCCGCGGCGGGTGAGGCGCGAAGACCGGGCCGACGTCATGCCGCGACCCCCTTCTTCGGTCGCCGCCGCAACCCGAACGCCGTGGCGGCGATCCCCGCCGCCGCCCCGCCCGCCAGCGCGAAGATGTCCCATCGCGGCGAAACGAAATCGACGAGCGCCACCAGCGCCAACGTGAAGAGGAAGGCCAAGGCCGCCATGCGACGCAAGACGCCGCTCTGCCGCAGTTGGTCTTCGCTCGCCGAAAGCAAACTCTCGCGCCGTCGATCGAGGTCGGCGCGCTCCGCGAGTTTGTCCTGATGGTCGCCATGACAGGCGAAGCCTCGGCCCCTGTCGTCCGCGCAATCGGAACACAGCCCCCGACCACAGACGATGCATATTCCAATCGCCATATTTCCCGAATGATTGCTGCAATTCATCTACGGCTCCTCTCGGAAGAGCCTCAGGTAACCGCGGCGGATCGAGTTCGGCAAAACGAGTTTCGTAACGTTTGGTAACGTCGGCAGGCTCAATCGCCCGCGTCCGTCTCGCCCTCTGGCGAGAACAGGGCCGGATCGGCCGCGTCGAGCGGGTCCTCGTCCGGGCCGAGCGCCTCGCCCTCGATCGGCAGCGGCATCCGGAATCCGGCGGGGATCTGCCCCTCGAGCAGGCCCGCCGCCTTCAACTCCTCGAGCCCGGGCAGATCGCGCACCGTCTCCAGGCCGAAGTGGACCAGGAAGTCGTCGGTGACGCCCCAGGTGATCGGTCGGCCCGGCGTCCGCCGGCGACCGCGCATCCGCACCCAGCCGGCTTCCAACAAGAGATCGAGCGTCCCCTTCGACATGGCGACGCCACGGATCTGTTCGATCTCGGCCCGCGTCACCGGCTGGTGATAGGCGATGATCGCCAGCGTCTCGAGCGCCGCCCGTCCGAGCCGGCGCGGCTCGGCGACATCGCGGGAGAGCCGCGGCGCCAGATCGATCGCGGTGCGGAACAGCCATTTGCCGGCGACCCGGATCGGCTCGACGCCGCGGCCGCGATAGTCCTCGACGAGCCGGTCGAGCAGCGCGGAAAGATCGACGCCCGGCCCGATCAACTCGGCGAGCGCCGCCTCCTCGATCGGTTCCGCCGCCGCGAAGATCGCCGCCTCGACCAGCCGCTGCGCCTCGCGCTCCGCCCAGGGCGCGCCGACCGCCGTCGCCTCGTCCTGGTCCTCCGCCTCGTTCATCCCGTCTCTCCGTCCGTCTCGGCCGTCGGCGCCCGCGGCCGGATCATCAGAGGCGCGAAGGCCTGCGCCTGGGCGAGCTCCAGCCGCCCCTCGCGGACCATCTCCAGGGTCGCCGCGAAGGTCGAGGCGGTGAGCGTCGTCCGCATCTCCGGCGAGGCATGCGCCGCGATCACCCGGTCGAGCGGCACCCATTCGTCGATCGGCCCGACCAGCCGCTCCAGGATCTCGCGCGCGTCGACGAGCGACCACACCGCCCGCGCCGCCACCCGAACCTCGGTCACCATCGACCGCTGCCGGATGTCGGCATAGGCCGAGAGCAGATCGTGCAGGCTCGCCTCCCAGATCGGGGCCGGCGCGGCGACCGTCGCCTCGGGGCGTCCCCGTAGGAAGAAGTCGCGTCCCGCCCGCGGCCGCGCCAACAGCGCCTGACCGCGCTCGCGCATCGCCCCGAGCCGCATCAGGCGAAACGCCAGCTGCGCCGCCAGCTCCTCGCCGGAGGGCTGATCGTCCTGCGGCGGCTTCGGCAGCAGCAGGCGCGACTTCAGATAGGTGAGCCACGCCGCCATCACCAGATGATCGGCGGCGAGCTCCAGCCGCCGTTCGCGCACCCGTTCGACGAAGGCGAGATATTGGTCGACCAGGGCCAGGATCGAGATCTCGGCGAGGTCGACCTTCTGCTGGCGCGCCAGGGTCAAAAGGAGATCGAGCGGCCCTTCCCAACTGCCGACGTCGACGACCAGCGCGTCCTCGTCGAGGTCCGCGCCCCCGCGCGGCGGCCGCGACCAGTCTTCCGTCGCGGTCGCCCGCGCCGACGTCTCCGGTTTCGCTCGTTCGGCCTCGATCACGTCGTCGTCCCCGCCCACCGGCGAGGATGTTTCAGACGAGCGGGGTCCCCGTCAATCGGGCGAATTCGGCGCGGCCCTCTTCGACGTCGAAGATCGCCGGTCGCCGGCGCATCGATTCGGCCCGGAGCGCTCGTCTGAGCGCGTCGCCCTCGAGCGGACGGCAGTTCACCGCCACTTCGCGCATCTCGGCGAGATCGCCGTTGCAATGGAGCGCCAGATCGCAGCCGGCGTCGAGCGCCGCCCGCGTCCGCTCGCCGATCGTGCCGGAGAGCGCCTGCATCGACACGTCGTCCGACATCAGGCAGCCGTCGTAACCGATGAAGCCGCGGATCACCGAGGAGATCACCGTCGTCGAGGTGGTCGCCGGCCGGTCCGGGTCGATCGCGGTGTAGACGACGTGCGCGGTCATCGCCAGCGGCAGGTCGGCCGCGGCGCGGAACGGCAGGAAGTCGGTCGCCTCGAGCGTCTCGCGCGGCGTGTCGACCACCGGCAGATGGTGGTGGCTGTCGACGCCGGCCCGGCCATGTCCGGGAATGTGCTTGATCACCGGCAACACGCCGCCGTCGAGGAGACCGGCCGCCGCCGCCCGCCCGAGCGCCGAGACCACTTCCGGCGTGACGCCGTAGGCGCGATGGCCGATCACGTCGTGCGCGCCCTCGACCGGCACGTCGAGCACCGGCAGACAGTCGACGTCGATGCCGAGATCGAGCAGATCGGCGGCGATCAGCCGCGCCCCGAGCCGCGCCGCCCGCAGCCCATCCCCGCAATTGCGCCGATGGACGTCGCCGTAGGTCCGCCCGGTCGGATAGGCCGGCCAATGCGGCGGCCCGAGCCGCTGCACCCGACCGCCTTCCTGATCGATCAGGATCGGCGCGTCCGGCCGATCCGCCGCCGCCCGGAGCGCCGCCGTCAGCGCCCGGATCTGATCGGGCGTCTCGCAATTGCGCTTGAACAGGATGAAGCCCCACGGCCGCGTCTCGGCGAAGAAGGCGACCTCCTCCGGCGAGAGCGTCGGTCCGGCGCAGCCGGCGATGAAGGCGGAGACGGTCGACAAGGATCGGCCCTCGAGACAAGGGGTGGAGTGGAGATCGGCCGCGCCGACGGAGGGGAGGATCAGCGCCGCGTCACCATGCAGTCGCCGCCCTGCGCCTTGATCTGGCCGCACAGCGCCGCCGCGGCCTCGCGCGAGCCGGCCGGCACCTTGGCCCGATAGAAGGTGCCCTTCGCCCCGAGATCGGCGCGCTGCACCTCGACCGGCTTGCCGGCCAGCGCCGAGAAGCGTCGCTGCGCCGAAGCGTAGGAGCTGCGGGCGTCGGCTTCCGACTTCGAGGCCGACAGCTGCACCGCCCAATCGCCCGATCCGCCGGAGGTCGGCGCGATCGTCGTCGGCGCGCTCGCCACGGCCTGCGGCGCGGTCTGCGGCTGCGCGGCCAGACGCGGCGCGACCGGCCCGAGCGCCATCGGCGCGCCGGCTTCGGCGCGGGGCGCCGTCGGCTTCACCGTCGTCGTCGCGACGACATGCGTCGGCGCGGCCGTCGGCGGCTGCGTCCGCACCGGCGTGGCGACGACCGGTTTCGCGGGCGCCGCCGTTTCGACCGCAGCCGGGCGAACCGGCGCGGGCGACGGCATCGGCACCGGCGTCGCGGGGACGGTCGGGGTCGCCTCCGGCGTCGTCGCGACCGGCGCGACGGACGGCGGCGCCGGCAGGGTCGGCGCCGGCGCGCCCCCCGTCGGACCGATCGGCGTCGTCACCGTCTTCGCGATCGTCGGCGCGGTCGCGACCGGCGTCGCGGGCGCGGGCGGGACGGCGGCGGCCGCCGGCGTCGACGGCGGAGCGGCGGGCGGCGCGACCGGCGCGCCGTCTTCCGAGACGATCGATCCGTCCGGCCGGACCACGACCGTCTTGACCGTCCGCGGCTGATCGGCTGTCGCCGGGCGCTGCGCGCCGGGATTGATCACGCGGACCTCGCGGCCGTCGGCGGTCCGGCCGGCGACGTGCTCGACCGGATCTTCCTGCAGCGACACGATCTTCGAACCGTCGACCTTGACGTCGCGCTTCAACGACACCTCGCCGTCGCCGGCCGGCGTCGCCTTGCTCGGATCGGGGATCACCTTGAGCGGCTTGCCGTCGGCGTGGAGGACCACCGGCCCACGCGTCGACGCCCCGCCGAGATATTTCCATCCCGCGAGCGCGCCGCCACCCATCAGCAGAGCGCCGACGACGAACACCGCCACCTTGAGGCCGCCGCCGCCCTCGCGCGGCAGATGCCCGACGGCGTCTTCCTCGAGCGCCGAATGCGGACGGATCGTCGAATCGCCCGCGACATAGGGCGAGGCCTCGCGCGCGGCGACGGCGATCGCGTCGGTGTCGAAGTCGGCGAAGGTCGGCTGCGGCGGCTGTCCGCCCCGCGCCCGATGGATCTCGGCGGCGAAGGCTTCGTCGAGATCGAGCGGGCGCGCCTCGGGCTGCTCGAAGGCCGGATCGTAGGACCCGGCGGCGACGCCGTCGTCATAGGCGTAATAGTCGGCGAGCCGCGGATCGTGCGGCGTCTCGGCGACCGCCATGGACGCCGCCTCGCCGGCGGTGACGGCGCGCAACGAGGCGATGTCGTGATCGTCGACCGGATGTTGCGGAATGATCGGCGGCGTCTCGCGTTCGAACGCGCCGCGCACCCGCTCCTCCGGCGCGACCGAGGAGCGCAGGCTCTCGAAGAGCTCCGCCTCGAGGTCGGAGATCTGTTGCGGCGCCGGCTTCGACGGCAACACGCGACGACCCACCTCGACCACGTGTTCGGGACGCACGGGATGCGCCGTGCCCTCGCCGAGGATGCGCGCCAACTCCGCCAACGGGTCCTCCGCCTGCGGGCGCGGCGCCCGGCGCAGGCCCGGCGCGTCGCCCTCGGCGTCGGCGGAGAAGTCGTGGTAGGGTCGCAGCGGATCGGACATCGATCGGGCACCTCGTGTCGCGGGGGGCGGTCGATCCACCCCTCTCGGCGTCGTCCCGACGCGTGCCCTCAGCGCATCTCTTCCGGTGCGCTCACTCCGAGGACGGCGAGCCCGGACGCGATTACGGAAGCGACGGCCTTCACCATCGCCAGTCGGGCATGGGACGACAATGGATCGTCAACGTTAACAAAGCGTAATTGTGGCAGATCCTTGCCCCTGTTCCAATGGGCGTGGAGTTCGCTGGCGAGGTCGTGCAGGTAGAAGGCGATTCGGTGCGGCTCGTGACCTTCCGCCGCACCCTCCACCACTCGCGGCCACTGGGCGATCCTCTTCAGGAGCCCGACTTCCCCGACGTCGCCGAGCAGCGTCAGATCGGCCCCCGCCAGCCCCTCGGTCGTCAGGTCGAGCCCCGGCAGCGTCTCGCGCGCCTGATTGAACACCGAATGGACGCGGGCGTGCGCATACTGGACATAGAAGACCGGATTGTCCTTCGACTGTTCGGTCACCTTCTGGAAGTCGAAGTCGAGCGGCGCGTCGGACTTGCGGAACAGCATCATGAAGCGCACCGCGTCGACGCCCACTTCCTCGACCACCTCGCGCAGCGTGACGAAGGAGCCCGAGCGCTTCGACATCTTCACCGGCTCGCCGGCGCGGAACAGCTTGACGAGCTGGCAGAGCTTGACGTCGAGCGCCGCCTCGCCGTTCGAGATCGCCTTCACCGCCGCCTGCATCCGCTTGACGTAGCCGCCGTGATCCGCCCCCCAGATGTCGATCTGGCTGGCGAAGCCGCGCCGATACTTGTCGAGGTGATAGGCGATGTCGGAGGCGAAATAGGTGTAGGAGCCGTCCGATTTGATCAACGGCCGATCGACGTCGTCGCCGAACTCGGTCGAACGGAACAGCGTCTGCTCGCGCTCCTCCCAGTCGTCGGGCAATTGCCCTTTCGGCGGCTCGAGCCGACCCTGATACATCAGGCCGGCCTTCGTCAGCGTCTCGATCGCCTGGGCGACGCGGTCGCCCTCCGGCCCGGTCTGCAGGCTCTTTTCCGAGAAGAAGACGTCGTGGACGACGTTGAGCGCCTTCAGATCCTCGCGGATCATCGCCATCATCGCGTCGATGGCGCGGGTGCGCACCGTCGCCAGCCACGCGCTCTCCGGCTCGCCTTCGAGCGACGCGCCGAACTCCTTCGCCAACGCCGCGCCGACCGGCTTCAGATAGTCGCCGGGATAGAGCCCCTCCGGGATCTCGCCGATGTCGCGGCCGAGCGCCTCGAGGTAGCGCAGGTAGGCGGAGCGGGCGAGCACGTCGACCTGCGCGCCGGCGTCGTTGATGTAATATTCCTTGGTGACGGCGTGACCGGCGTAGGCCAGGAGATTGGCCAGCGCGTCGCCGACGACCGCGCCGCGACAGTGGCCGACGTGCATCGGTCCGGTCGGATTGGCCGAGACGTATTCGACGTTGACCGCGCCCTTGCCCGCCGCGCCGCGGCCGAACTCCGCGCCCGACCGCACCACGCCGGCGAGGAAGCCGGCCCAATAGCTCGGCGACAGACGCAGATTGAGGAAGCCGGGTCCGGCGACCTCGGTCTCCGCGACATCCGGATCGGCGGCGAGCGCGCCCATCAGCTCGATGGCGAGCTGGCGTGGGTTCTTGCCCATCGGCTTCGACAGCACCATCGCGGCGTTGACCGCGAGATCGCCGTGGGCGGCGTCGCGCGGCGGCTCGACCACGACGCGGGCGAGGTCGAGAGCCGATCCGTCGGCGGCCGTCCAGCCGAGCCGCGCGATGGTCGCGCGCACCCGCGCGCCGAAATCCGCGAAGATGTCCATGGGGAAGCGCCGTTTCCTGGTTGGGCCGCCCGCCGCTCGGCTCCTCGTGGAGCCCGCGCGACGGCGGAAAATCTCGGCCGGGAGCTATCGCAAATCGCCGGAACCGTCAAACGCCGGGTCTAGAGATCCGGCGTGTCGCCGCACACCCGGCGATGTTCTGCGACCGCGTAGCGATCCGTCATGCCGGCGACGTAGTCGCAGATCCGCCGCGCCGCGCGGTCCCGATCGCCCGTCTCCGACCCGAACCGCCATTCCTCCGGCAAGGTCTCGGGATCGGCGAGAAAGGCGGCGAAGAGCTCCTCGACCACCTGCTCCGCCGCCCGCATCGGCCGCATCACCGCCTCTGAGCGATAGACGCGGGAAAACAGGAAGGTCTTGATCGCCCGATCCGCCGCCGCCAATTCGGCCGAAAAACCGACGAGCGCCCGCCCTGCCCGTCGGACTTCGTCCGCCGACCCCGGCGCGGCCGCCTCCAGCCGAGCGAGGCTCGCCCCGATCACGTCCTCGACCATCGCGGTGATGATCCGCCGGATCACCTCCTGCTTCAGCCGCGCCCGTTCGAGCCCGGGATGCCGCGCCCGGACCTCGGCGATCGCCGCCCCGACGATCGGCAGATCGACGAGCTCGTCGATCTCGATCAGCCGGGCGCGCAGTCCGTCGTCGATGTCGTGCGCGTCATAGGCGATGTCGTCGGCGATCGCCGCGCACTGCGCCTCGAGGCTCGGCCAGGTCGAGAGCCACAGATCCTGCCCCCGCGCATAGTCGCGCACCCCGAAGGGCAGCTCGGCCGGAGCGTCGTGCTGCCCGTGCGCCGGCGCGAGCGGCCGGCCCGCGGCGTCAGTGAGCGGCCCGTTGTGCTTCACGAGCCCCTCGAGCGTCTCCCAGGTCAGATTGAGCCCGTCGAAACCGGCGTAGCGCCGCTCCAGCTTGGTCACGATCCTGAGCGTCTGGGCATTGTGGTCGAAGCCGCCGAAATCGGCCATCGCCCGTTCCATCGCCCGCTCGCCGGCATGGCCGAACGGCGTGTGGCCGAGGTCGTGACCGAGCGCCAGCGCCTCGGCGAGATCTTCGTCGAGCCGAAAGGCGCGGGCGAGCGCGCGGGCGATCTGCGCCACCTCGATCGTGTGGGTGAGCCGCGAGCGATAGTGGTCGCCGTCGTGCGGCAGAAACACCTGCGTCTTGTGGGCGAGGCGACGAAAGGCGGTCGAATGGATGATCCGATCGCGGTCGCGCTGGAAGGGCGTGCGCGTCGGGCTCGACGATTCGTCGACCAACCGGCCGCGCGAGGCGCGCGGATCGACCGCGAACCGCGCTCGCGCCTCGCCGCCGAGGCCCACCCGTTCCGAGATCTGCGCCACGTTCGGCTCCTTCGCCCGCCGAGGATGCACCCGATTTCGGCCGACCGCTCGAGGAGCGGGCTTGATTCTCCGCTCCTCGTACGCATTTGATCGAGACGACACAACGTTGCAAGCGCGTGACGCTCGCCGTCGCCCGTCGCCGAGGACCCTTCGATGACCGAAACCGCCGCTCCGATCGCCGTCACCTCAGCCGCCGCGGCCCGCATCCTGTTCGTCGTCTCCGACGAGCCCGCCGGCACGGTGATGCGCATCTCGGTCAAGGGCGGCGGCTGCTCCGGCTTTTCCTACGGCTTCGAGCTGACCACCGACCGCGCCGACGACGACCTGGTGATCGAGAAGGACGGCGCCACCGTCGTGATCGATCCGGTCTCGGCGGACTATCTCGCCGGTTCCGAACTCGATTTCGTCGACGATCTGATGGGCCAGGCCTTCAAGATGAAGAACCCCCAGGCGACCGCGACCTGCGGCTGCGGCACCTCCTTCGCCATGTGAGCGGCGGCCTGGCCGGAGTTCGCGCATGAGCGCCGTCTCGATCGTCGAATTCGCCGCGACCCAGGCCGTCGCGGCGCTCGCCATCGGCCTCGTCGCGACCGTCGCCTCGTGGAGCGAGCGTCCCTTCGCCGCCACGCCGGCCGGACCGACCGCCTCGACCCGAATCGCGGACATCCTGCGCTGCCCCTCCGGCGAGGCGAGCCCGCCCGACCTGATGGCGCTGCGCTTCGGCCCGGGCGTGAGCGGCGGTCGCTTCACCGCCTCGGTCCTCGCCGCCGCCGCCGCCGCGCTGACCATCTGGTCGATCGCCTGGTTCGCCGACGCCGACGCCTTCCGCGCCCAGGTCGCCGCCGATCCCTTCGCGCGCGGCCGCATCCTGCGCGCTCTGGTCCTGAACGGCCTGCCGATCGTCTTCTTGACGACCTTCGCCGCCCATCTCGTCCATTCGAAACTGACCGTCGAGCACGGCGTCCTCGGTCCGCTCCCGAGCCGTCGCGTCGGCGTCGATCTCGCCGTCCGCCTCGCCGTCTTCGGGATCGTGGTGATCGCCGTCTTCCAACTGCTGGTCTGGGGCGTCGGCGCCTTCGGCGGCGATCCGCTCGCCGCCCTCGCCGCCACGCCGGAGATCCTGCGCCGCGCCGTCGCCTTCCAGGATCTCTTCGGCGTCTACCTCTACGCTACGCTGTTCGCCGCCACGCCGCTCTGGGCCGCGCTGCTGCTCGAGGCGGCGACGCGACGGCGCTGGGTCGCCGCTACGCTCGGCGCGCTCGGCCGCCGGCTTCCCGAAGGCCTCTCGCCGGTGCGGCGACTGGCGATCGCCGTCGGCCTCGCCCATGCCGCCGGCTTCCTCGTCTTCGAGATCGCGCTCGCCGCGGCGCGCCGGCTCCTCGGCTGACGCCGCTCACTCGGTGATCGCGGCCGCCGCCAGGGCGCGCCGAAACACCCGTCCGATCGCCGCGCCGAAGGTGTAGTGCCGCTCCGAATAGGGCGCGGCGGAGTCGGGATGGGCCGAACGGAAGCCGACGTGGACGCCGACCACCCGCGGCGTCGAACCGCCCGTGAGATAGGCCGCGCCCGACATGCCGTCGAAACCGGTGCAGTCGGTGCGCACCTCGCGCGCGCCGCTGTCGCTCGTCGCCACCTCGCGCACCCGACAGCGCTGCCGCACCTTGCGTCCGTCCTCGAAGGCCACCACCGTCAGCGCATCGCCCGGCCGCACCTCCAACGCGATCGGATAGGGCCGCAGTCCGCGGATCGGATGAGCGAGCCGGGCCATGCCCCAGTCGTGACGCCCCGAAACGCCGTAGGGCGAGGTCGAGCCGCACAGCCGCGCGTCGGGAACGAGCGGAACCGACCGCCGCGCGCCGCCGTCGTCTATGATGAAGACGCAGGCCCCGTGCGACGCCCGCGGCCGGCCGAGCTCGTCGAAGAACACGTGCGCGGCGGACGTCACCACGTCGCCGGCCTCCGTCACCTGCCCGACGCCGCGCACGCCGCCGCATTCGACCATCCCGGTCGCCATGAAACGCCGCCCCTCGGCGGCGGAGAGCGGCGCGATGTCGTCGCGCCCGATCACCACGCGCCGCATTTCGGCCGAAGCAGGCGTCGACGCCGGCGTCAGAACCGCGAGCAGAACGCCGATCGCCGACGCCGAGCGCCGGCCCATCGGCGACGCCGCGAAGACGCCGCCCTTCGTTCGGCCGATGTAACGATCGTGCGGTCGCGACCGAAGATGCTGTGACATCGCCGTCTCCTCTCTCGTGGAGCCCATCGTCACGATGCCTCTCCGCGACGACCGACGCAACGCGGGACCTCACCTCTCACGATCACGAAATTTCACGAGTTTCCATCTGATGTACAATCGAAGACACAGAACCGTGATTGTTCGTTTTTTGCCGCCATTCAGTCGCAATTTCAGAGCCTATTCGATGCCGAGGAACAGGATCATGTTCCCTTCACCGACCGAGCCGAACCGCCGGCCGCACGACGAAAACGAAACCTGAGGACATCAATCATGACCTTCGCCAAGCTCTCCATCGCCGCCCTCGTTCTCGGCGCCTCGCTCACCCCGGCCCTCGCCGAGAGCGGCGACCAGACCCCGACCGCGGCTTCGGTCTATCTCCAGTCGATCGGCCACTCGAACGGCTCCGCGATGGTCGAAGGCCGTCAGGCCGCTCCGATCGCCGCCGCCGCGTCCGGCCTGACCGACGCCGAGCGCTACGTCGTCGTCCACAACGCCGAGAACGACCGCTGATCGACGAGCCTCGGCCCGCGCGCAGGACGCCCCGCTCCCCGCGCGACGCCGCGCCCGTCGCTCTCGCGATCTTCGACGCTCCCCCCTTCACCGACCGAGCCGAACAGCCGGTCGCACGACGAAAACGAAACCTGAGGACATCAATCATGACCTTCGCCAAGCTCTCCATCGCCGCCCTCGTTCTCGGCGCCTCGCTCACCCCGGCCCTCGCCGAGAGCGGCGACCAGACCCCGACCGCGGCTTCGGTCTATCTCCAGTCGATCGGCCACTCGAACGGCTCCGCGATGGTCGAAGGCCGTCAGGCCGCTCCGATCGCCGCCGCCGCGTCCGGCCTGACCGACGCCGAGCGCTACGTCGTCGTCCACAACGCCGAGAACGACCGCTGATCGACCGACCTCGACCCGCGCGCAGGACGCCCCGAGCCCCCCTCGGGACGTCCTGCGCGGTCCCGTTCGATCACGCCGGATCACGGCCGGTCGCGCCCGAGCACGACTTCGCAAGTCTGCGGGAGAGCAGAGATTTCGACGACTTTCCGCCTCGTTTCGCGCGCCCTCTCGCGCCCCGAGGAACCCGACGCTCCGTGGCGCGGGTCGGACCTCCGGATCCACGCTCGCGGCGCGAGTCCGAACCCATCGGGAAAGGATCGATCATGACTCTCGCCAAATTGTCGCTCGCGGCCCTGTTCGCCGCCGTCGCGCTCACCCCTGCCCTCGCCGACGACGACGGCAGCCCGGTCGGCGCCTATCTCGCCTCCCTCGCCGCGCCGGCCCAGCCCGCCGCCGTGAAGGTGGTCGAAGGCCGTCAGGCCCGGCACGTCGCCACGCCCGCCCCGGCCCCGACGCCGGCCATGCCGCCGCTGACCGACGCCGAACGCTACCTGCTGTCGCGTTGAACCGTCGCCGGCGTCAGCGCCGCCCTTCATCGGGGCGTCCGCCGACCGGCGGACGCCCCGAGACCGTTTCGGCCCGGCTTGCGCCGGCGACGTCGCGGGCTATCCTGGCGCCCCTTGTCCCGCGCCGAGACCGCTCATGAAATTCGCCACCTGGAACATCAACGGCGTCAAGGCGCGCCTCGACACGCTCCTCGCCTGGCTCGAGGAGGCGTCGCCCGATCTCGTCTGCCTGCAGGAGATCAAGTCGATCGACGAGGGCTTCCCCGCCGCCGCGATCGAACGGCTCGGCTACCACGTCGCCACCCACGGCCAGAAGGGCTTCAACGGCGTCGCCATCCTGTCCAAGCTCCGCCTCGAGGACGTCACGCGCGGATTGCCCGGCGATCCCGACGACCCCCAGGCGCGCTATATCGAGGCGGTCGTCTCGCTGCCCTGCGGCGTCGTCCGCGTCGGCGGCCTCTATCTGCCGAACGGCAATCCGCTGGGGAGCGAGAAGTTCCCCTACAAGCTCGCCTGGATGGAGCGCCTCGTCGCCCACGCCGAGAGCCGCCTCGCCCTCGAGGAGCCTTTCCTGCTGATGGGCGACTACAACGTCATTCCCGAGCCGATCGACGCCAAGACGCCGCGGAACTGGCTCGGCGACGCGCTCTTCCAGCCGGAGAGCCGCGCCGCCTTCCGCCGCCTGCTCGGCCTCGGCTTCACCGACTGTCTGCGCGCCGCGACCGACGCCCAGACCTTCACCTTCTGGGATTATCAGGCCGGCTGCTGGCCGCGCGACGAAGGCATCCGCATCGACCACGTCCTGGCGAGCCCGCAGGCCGCCGATCGCCTCGCCGCCGTCGGCGTCGACCGCCATGTCCGCGGCTGGGACAAGCCCTCCGACCACGTCCCCGTCTGGGTCGACCTCGATGTCGAAGCGCGGAGATGAGGCGATGAACGCGGCCCCGGATCGCCCGATCGACGGCGGCTGCCTGTGCGGCCGGATCCGCTATCGCCTCGCCCGCATCCCCACCGACGTGGCGCATTGCCATTGCCGGATCTGCCAACGTTCGACCGGCGCGCCGCTCGTCACCTGGGCGACCGTGCCGCGCGGCGAGCTCGCGCTCCTCGCCGGCGAACCCGCCTGGCATCGCTCCTCGCCCGCCGCCCGCCGCGGCTTCTGCCCGGCCTGCGGCTCGCAGGTCTTCTTCGCCTTCGACGCCGATTTCGCGGCGACCCGCCCCGACGCGCCGGACGATTCCGCCGCCACTATCGACGTCGCCGTCGCCGGCCTCGACGAACCCGACCTCTGCCGACCGACCCGCAACATCTGGGTCGGCTCGCGCCGCGCCTTCCTGCACGGCTTCGACGCCGGCCTGCCGGACTGGGACGACGAAGGCCCGGCGCCGGCCGAACCGCGAAGCTGACCGCGCCGGCGCAGCCACCCGTCGACCCGGCGATTTTCCGCCGCGTTCTGCGGAATTTTACCTTACGTTAACCATGAAATGGGACACTGGCGCGCCCTCAGAAGAGAGTTTGAGTTATTATTATTCGAATTCAATGTGTTATATGATTTTTATGATGTTTTGATCGAGATTCTTCATGCAGGAATTCATGTCAGAAATATCCAACAACATCTTGATACTCATGAAGTATATGAGGCTTTTCGCGTGAAATACGAAGAAGGCGCGGGGTGGCCCGCGCCTTTCGTAAATGTCGTGACGATGAAGATGACGGCGTCGCAGCGGCGCGCGCGTCGGATCAGGGGCTGCCGGCCTTGGCGATCCAGTCCTGAGCGTCGGCGACGCCGCGCCGCCGTTCCGGTTCGCTCGCCACCGAGAAGACCTGCTCCTGAACTTCGCGGATCCAATCGTCGGCCGTCGCGCCGGTGGCGTTGGCCCGCGCGATGGTCAGCCACATCAGCCCCTGCACCGGCCGGCGGGAGAAGCCTTCGTCGCCGGTGAACAGCAGCTGGCCGAGCATCGCCTGCGCGCCGCAGTGCCCCTTCTTGGCCGCCACCGTCAGCCAACGCGCCGCCTGACGCGGATCGCGCTCGTCGCCGCTCGCCTCGAGATAGAGGCGGCCGAGCCGGTACTGCGCCTCGGTGTCGCCGAAGATCGAGGCGGCGTAGGTGTAGAGCTCGCGCGCCCGGTCCACGTTCGGCCGGATCGCGGCGTTCTCGACGCCCTTCAGATAGTAGGAGCCGAGCGCCACGAAGGCCGAAGCGACGAAGGCCGCCTGCGGCGTGCCGCGCGCGTCGTCGGCGTGGTTGTCGATCACTTCGCGATAGAAGGCGACCGCCTTGGCGTCGTTGACCGGGACGCCGTCGCCGGTCTCGTACATCTTGCCGAGCTTCCACTGCGCGATCGGATGGCCGTGTTCGGCCGCCCGCCGCAGCTGCTCCAGCGCCGCCTTGCGGTCGCCGGCATAATAGAGCCGCGTTCCCGAGCGGAATTCGTCCTCGGCCGAGAGCGCCACCGACGGCGGCACGACCGGCCCGGGCAACAGCTTCGCCGAGACGCCCGGAGGCGCGGAGAGCGCCGCCGGCGCGAAGGTCGGCCCGACGCCGACCCGACCCGGCGTCGGCAGAGGCGCCAGCGCCCGCACGTTCGGCAACGCCGCCGCGTCGTCCTCCACCCCGTTGGGGTCGAAGGCCGAGGCGACGCCCGCCGCTCCCGTCAAGAAGACGACGGCGCAGCCGATCCTAAGAAACCAACCCGTCCGCATGACCGTTCTCACGACCTCGCGCTCAACAGCCGGAGACGCCGTCCCACCGACGTCACCGACCCTTCGAACCGCGCGCCAGCCGCGCAAAGACGCGCGTCGGCTGATGAAATTCAACACGGAAGACGCCGCGAAGACCTTCTCGGCGGCGTTCTGTGCGAACGCAGCCGGATCGGGATCGCTCTTCTCTCTCATCGGAAGAGCTTCGCACCGCTTTTCGGCGACAACAGGGCCGAAACCCTTCGAAACGAGGCGAAAAGCGGACGCCGTCGAGACCTCGGAGGAATCGCCCGCGCCGACGATCTCGCCGAGATCGACCGTCGCACCGCCATCCGACTTCCCCACAGCCACCACGCATCACCTCGAAGGCCGTCCCGCCTCTGTCGGTTCACACGCTCGTGGTCATTTGTGACCGAAGCGCGGCAGCCCGACGCCGCGCATCATGCCCGCAATTCATTGAGATTGGGTGTTGCAGAAGCGACACGAAATCGACCGCCGAATGTTTCCGAAAGCGCCCGCCGAAACGCGAGAAGGCCGCAGCGGCGTCCCGCTGCGGCCTTCTCGTGTCGTCTTCCGCATCGTCTCAGCCGAGCCGGCCGAGCGCCTCGCGCACCTTCTCGAGCCGCGCGGTGTAGTCCTCGCGCTTCTCGCGGTTCTCCTCGACCACCTCTTCCTTGGCCTTGGCCATGAACTGCGGATTGGCGAACATCTTGTCGATGCGGCCGATCTCGCCTTCGAGCTTCTGCACTTCCTTGGCCAGCCGCGCCTTCTCCGCGCCGACGTCGATGACGCCCTCGAGCGGCAGACAGAAGGTCGCCTCGCCGACCACGATCTGCGCCGAGGCCGCAGGCGCGGCCTCCGCCGTCCCGATCGAGGCGGTGCGCGCGAGACGCGCGATCGCCGCCTCGTGGGTGGCGAGCCAGCCGCGGGTGCGCTCCGACGCGCCGACCACGACGAGCGGGATCTGCGCCGCCGCCGGCACGTTCATCTCCGCCCGGACCGAGCGGATTTCGGTGATCAGCCCGACCAGCCAGTCGATCTCGTCGGCGGCCGCGTCGTGCGTCGGGCCGATGCGCGGCCATTCGGTCGTCACCAGCATCGCCGGCCGGACCAGCCCCGCCTCCGCCGCCGTCTTCTCCCACAGCTCCTCGGTGATGAAGGGCATGAAGGGATGCAGGAGCTTCAGAATCTCGTCGAGCACATAGGCGCAGGTCGCCCGAGTCTCGTCCTTGAGCGCCTGATCGTCGCCCATGAAGATCGGCTTGGCGAGTTCGAGATACCAGTCGCAGAACGAGTTCCAGACGAAGCGGTAGGCGCTCGCCGCCGCGTCGTTGAAGCGATAGGCCTCGAGCGCCTCGGTGACGCCCGCGACCGCCCGAGCGAGTTCCGTGGCGATCCAACGGTTGAGCGTGCCCTTCGCCGCCGCCGGCTCGAAGTCGCCGACCGTGACGCAGCCGTTCATCTCGGCGAAGCGAGCCGCGTTCCAGAGCTTGGTCGCGAAGTTGCGATAGCCGGCGACCCGCGCCTTGGCGAGCTTGATGTCGCGGCCCTGCGCCGCCATCGCCGCCAGCGTGAAGCGCAGCGCGTCCGCTCCGAACTCGTCGCAGAGCTCGAGCGGATCGATGACGTTGCCCTTCGACTTCGACATCTTCTGCCCCTTCTCGTCACGGACGAGGGCATGGATGTAGACGTCCCTGAAGGGGATGACTGGGCGTCCCTCTCCGTCCTTCATGAAGTGCAGACCCATCATCATCATCCGGGCGACCCAGAAGAAGATGATGTCGAAGCCGGTGACCAGCACCGAGGTCGGGTAGTAGCGGGCGAGTTCCGGCGTCTCGTCCGGCCAGCCCAGCGTCGAAAACGGCCACAGCGCCGAGGAGAACCACGTGTCGAGCACGTCCTCGTCGCGGGTGAGCGTCACCGCTTCACCGTAGCGCTTCGCCGCCGCGAGCGAGGCCTCCGCCTCGTCGTGCGCGACGAAGACCTCGCCGTCCGGCCCGTACCAGGCCGGGATCTGATGGCCCCACCAGAGCTGACGAGAGACACACCAGGGCTGGATGTTCTCCATCCACTGGTAATAGGTGTTCTCCCAGTTCTTCGGCACGAAGGTGGTGCGCCCGTCGCGGACGGCGGCGAGCGCCTCCTTGGCGAGTTCGCCGGCGTTGACGTACCACTGGTCGGTCAGGAACGGCTCGATGACGACGTTCGACCGGTCGCCGTGCGGAACGGTGTGGGCGTTCGCCTCGACCTTGTCGAGAAGCCCGCGCCGCTCCATCGCCTCGACGACGATCTTGCGCGCAGCATTGCGCTCCTTGCCGTGGAGCAGCGCTTCGAGCATTTCGGCCGCGAAGACATAGGAGACCGGCGTCTGCGGCTCCTCGCCCTCGGCCGCCACCGGCGCCCCGACCAGATCCGCGCCATGGCCGGCGTCCGCCCAGAACGCCTCGTTGCCGGCGAGCGCGATGTGCGCCTTGCGGTCGAGGATGTTGATCATCGCCAGCGAATGCCGCTTGCCGACCTCGAAGTCGTTGAAGTCGTGCGCCGGGGTGATCTTGACCGCGCCGGTTCCCTTCTCGGGATCGGAATACTCGTCCGCGACGATTCGGATCCGCCGGCCGACCAGCGGCAGGATGGCGAACTTGCCGATCAGATCGGCGTAGCGTTCGTCGTCGGGATGCACCGCGACGGCGGTGTCGCCGAGCATCGTCTCCGGCCGCGTCGTCGCCACCGTGATGAAGCGGCCGGGCATGCCCTCGATCGGATATTTGAAGTGCCAGAAATGGCCCTTCACCTCGACCTGCACGACCTCGAGGTCGGAGATCGCGGTCTCGAAATGCGGATCCCAGTTGACCAGCCGCTTGTCGCGATAGATCAGGCCCTGGCGGTGCAGCTCGACGAAGACCTTGAGGACCGCTCGGCTCAGGCCCTCGTCCATGGTGAAGCGCTCGCGCGACCAGTCGCAGGACGCGCCGAGCCGCTTCAGCTGATTGACGATCGTGCCGCCCGATTCCGCCTTCCAGGTCCAGACCTTCTCGAGAAACGCGGCGCGGCCGATCTCGCGCCGGCCCGGCTCCCCGCGCGCCGCCATCTGTCGCTCGACCACCATCTGGGTGGCGATGCCGGCGTGATCTGTGCCCGGCTGCCACAACACGTCCTTGCCGCGCATCCGCTCGAACCGGACGAGAACGTCCTGCAGCGTGTTGTTGAGCGCATGGCCCATGTGCAGCGAGCCGGTGACGTTCGGCGGCGGGATGACGATCGAATAGGGCGCGGCTCCCGGCTTCGCCCCCGCGCCGGCGCGAAACGCCCCGACCTCGTCCCAAGCGGCGGAGATGCGCGGTTCGACGGCGGCGGCCTCGTAGGTCTTTTCGAGCATGACGGATCCGGTAGGCGAGATCGAAAGCGACCGCCCCCTTCCGGGGGCGGCCGCGAGGAAAGAGTGCGAACGTTGAACCTCGAGGGACCGGGGGTGTCAACCTCGACGCCCCCCGGATTCCCGCGCTCAGGTCCTTTCGGCGAAGACCGCGCGATGGATCGCGCCGCCGATCACGCCGCCGAGGATCGGCGCGACCCAGAACAGCCACAGCTGCGACGCCGCCCAACCGCCGACGAACAGCGCCTGTCCGGTCGACCGGGCCGGGTTGACCGAGGTGTTGGTCACCGGAATGGAGATCAGATGGATCAGGGTCAGCGCCAGACCGATGGCGATCGGCGCGAAGCCGGCCGGAACGCGCGCCTCGGTCGCTCCGAGGATGACGAGGAGGAAGAACGCCGTCAGCACCATCTCGATCACCAACGCCGAAACGAGACCGTAGCCGCCCGGCGAATGTTCGCCGAAGCCGTTCGAGGCGAAGCCGGCGGCGAGGTCGAACCCGGCCTTACCCGACGCCACCACCCACAACGCCGCCGCAGCGCCGATCGCGCCGAACACCTGAGCGACGACGTAGGGAACGAAATCGCCCCAGGAGAAACGCCCGGCGACCGCGAGGCCGGCGGAGACCGCCGGATTGAAATGACCGCCGGAGATCGGACCGAAGGCGTAGGCGCCGGTCAGGACGGTCAGACCGAAGGCGATCGACACGCCGGTCAGTCCGATGCCGACCTGCGGAAAGGCGGCCGCCAGCACGGCCGAACCACACCCGCCGAAGACCAGCCAGAAGGTCCCGAGAAATTCCGCGAACAACCTGCGCGACATGAAGCATCCCCTCTGCGCAGCGGCCGCGTCGACTCGTATCGACGCGCAAGCCGCGTTAAGAGAGGATTCAACACCCGACGATTGCACAGGGATGTCGTCGACGTTTCGTCGACGAAACACCGGACGGGTCGATGGTTTCCGCTCGGTGTCGCCATGCCCGAGACGCCGTCAACGCCCGCGCGTCACCCGCTCGATCTCGGCGCGCACCAGCCGCTCGACCATGCCGGGCAGGTTCTGATCGAGCCACGTCTTGAGCATCGGCCGGAGCATCTCCTGCACCAGATCCTCGAGCGTGCGGGCGTTGCGGTTCAGGACCGTCAGCGCCAGATCGTTGAAGGCGTTGGCGACGACGCCGCCGGCGACGTCCGAGATCAGCGGCGGCGTCTCGAACGCCGGCTCCGCGGCGGCGGCGGGGGGCGCGGGCGGCGGCGGCGCGACCGGCCGCGCGGTGGCGACGGGCGCCGGCTTCGGCGCGGGCGGCGGTTCCGGCGCGACCACGACGGGCGTCGGTTCCTCGACCTCGAAGGTCGGTTCCGGTTCAGGCTCCGGCTCGGGTTCGTCGGCGAACGCGATGTCGGCCACGTCCTCGAGGCCTTCGACCATCGGCGGCTCCGCCGCCGGCGCTTCGGCCAGCTCTTCGGTCAGATCGAGGACGTCTTCGTCCTCCTCCTCGTCCGCTTCGTCGGCGGAGGCGAAGAGCTTGTCGAGATCCTCTTCGGAAATCGTCTCGTCATCGGACGCTTCGGGAACCGGCGCGGGCGCGGCCGCCTTCGCGCCTTTCGGCGCGGTGTCCTCGTCCGCGATGATTCTGCGGATCGACGCCAGGATCTCCTCCATCGAGGGTTCCTGCGCTTGCGCCTTGGCCATGGACAGTCTCCGACGTCTACGCGACTCCGCCGGTCGAACACCGATATGCTGCGGTGCTCGCCTTCAAAGACACTATAGATGGATCCTGTCGCGGAGAAAGCGCGGTATCGCGCTCATCCCCAGTTATCCCCGGGGACGTCGCGGAAGCGACGTCCTCAACCCTGAAGCGACGTCGCGGCGGCGACGCCCCGGCTCGCAAGCGGCGTCACGAAAGCGACGTCCCGTCGGGCTTCCCCGACCCGGAGGCGACGCGTCTCAGCGGCCGTCCGGCGTCCGCAGGCCGAACCACTTGTCGCGCACCGCCTCGGCGTGCTCGTTCGGATCGTAGGCCACGGTCTTCAGCTTGAGATGGTCGATGTCCAACCGGCCCACCGCCGCCACCAGCTGATAGGAGCTGACCACCAACCCGCGCTCGGCGTTGACCAGATTGGAGCGCGCCGTGATCAGGGTCGTCTGCTGGT
The DNA here is from genome assembly GCA_021286855.1 of Hyphomicrobiales bacterium. Lineage (GTDB taxonomy): Bacteria > Pseudomonadota > Alphaproteobacteria > Rhizobiales > Ancalomicrobiaceae > Pinisolibacter. The sequence goes on from JAJTBO010000007.1 coordinate 70,973, forward strand.
TGAGCACGTCGAGCGTGGTGCGCTGACCGACCCGCTGCTCCTCGATGACGCCGTTCAGCGCCAACTGCGAAGCTTCGACCTGCGCCTTGTAGGCGTTGATCGACGCCGTCGCCGCCTGCAGCTGCCCCCAGGCGGAGACCACCGAGGCGCGCACCTGATCGCGGGCGAGGTCGACCTGCAGACGCGCCGCGCCGAGCTGTTCCTTGGCCTGGCGGATCTTGGCGTATTCGCCGCCGCCCTGATAGATCGGCACGGTGACGTTGACCGAGACCGAAGCGCTGTTCAGCGTCTTGTAGGACGGGTTGTCGAACGACCGGCTGGCGCCCGCCTGCGCGTTCACCTGCGGCAGCAACGCGCCCTCGAGATACTTCACGTTGTGCGCGGCGACGTCGACGTTGTGGACGCCGGCGATGACGCTCGGATTTTCCTTCTGGGCGGCGTTGACCGCCGCGTCCATCGACCGCGGCAACAACCGGTCGACCGCCGTGCCGCCCGTCAGCTTGCCCGGATCCTTGCCGATCATCTGCCGGAAGGTGGCGCGCGAGGCGTTCAGCTGAGCGCGCGAGGCGTTGAGCTGCGACACCGCCAACTGATAGGAGGCCTCGGCCTGGGCGACGTCGGTGTTGGTCCCCTCGCCGACGTTGAAGCGATCCTTGGCGGCGCGCACCTGCTCGGTGAGGAACTTGACGTTGCTCTCCTGCAGCGAGACCAGCGCCGTGTCGCGAATCACGTCCATGTAGGAGGTGGCGGCGTTGAGCAGCACCGTCTGTTCGGCCGAGCGCAGCACTTCGCGTTGAGCGTAGATCGCCGCCTTGGCCTGATTGACGCCGGCGGTGATCTGGCCGCCGGTGTAGAGCGGCTGCACCAGCTGGATGCCGAACGACCCCGGCGTATTGTAGAAGTCGATGTTGGCGCCGTTGTTCGAATAGTTCTGGTAGCCGTAGGCCGTATAGGATCGGCCGATCGAGGCCGAGCCGTTGATCTTCGGCCGGCCGGCGCCTTCCGCGATGCCGAGCCCCTCGTCCGTGGCGCGCACGGTGGCGCGCGCCGCGTTGAGCTGCGGATTGTTCGAATAGGCGAGCGCCAGAGCCTCCGACAGAGACTGCGCGGCGACGGGAACCGCCTGCCACGCCAGCCCGAAGACGCCGACGAAGCCGAAGACGACCGAACGACTCATCACCACGACCCAACTCCCAAGGTTCGACAGACGAATCGGCGGCGCGCTCTCATCGCCGACCGTGAGCGAATGCCTTAACGAACATTCAAAGACGCTGAAACGCAAACCCGGAAGGCTCGGTTCGGCGTCTTCCTCCACGCATTTCGTTCGACCTGAGGCCGATGGGCAACAGCGCCCGCATCTCTCCCGCGACGGTCCGCGACGCGGATCGAGGGAAAACCTCGCTCGACGGAGCCGAACGCCGCCGATCGCGCTCAGAGCGCGAACGCCGCCGGCTTGGCGAAGCCCGGCAGCAGATGGCCGGGCAGATTGAAGGCGGCGCGCGACGAGATCCGCCCCGACGAGCGGACCGACACCATGGCCAGCGCCGAATTGCCCGCGCCCTGCACGAAGACGGCGCGGCCGCCCTCGCCGACCTGCGCGAGAACCGCCTCCGGCATCTCCTCGATCGCGCCGTCGAACAGCACCAGATCGTAGGGCGCGCCGGCCGGAGCGCCCGCGGCGAGCGGTCCCGCCACCACCTCGACGCCGGACCCGGCGAGCGTCGCCGCGGCCCGCGCGGCGAGATCGGGGTTTTCCTCGACCATCGTCACCTTCGCGCCGATGTCGGCGAGAATGGCGGCGGTATAGCCGGAGGCGCCGCCGATCAGCAGCGCCTTTTCGCCGGCGCGGGGCGCGGCCAACTGCACCAGCTTGGCGAGCTGGGCCGGCTGCATCATCCGCCGCCCGCCGCCGAAGTCGACCGGACGGTCGAGATAGGCGAGATCCTCGAGCGCCGCCGGCACGAAGGATTCGCGCCCGACGGTGAGGAAGGCGGCGAGCACGCCGTGGTCGGTGACGTCCACCGTGCGGATCTGGTTGTCGACCATGGTCCTGCGCTGAATGGCGAAATCGGCCATCGCTTCCCTCGCTCGTTGACGTTCCGGCTCGGCCCGCGCGGCCGTCGGGTTTCCTTAATCCGCCGACCGAGAGGAGACAATAGGAACCTTCGCGGCAGGCGTTTTCGCCGATCCCCGGATTTTGCGCCGGATCAAGGCGCGAAGTCTCGTAGAATCCGACAAGAAGGGTGCGGGGGAGAGACGGCTCGCGGGCCGCCGGGAGGAGAACGTCTTGACCGAATCGAAATCGACCCTGCGCGCCCGCCTCGCCCGTCTCGCTTCGTTCCTCCTCGCCGTCGCCGGCCTCGGTCTTCTCGCTCTGGCGGCCCGCCCTCTCGTCTTCGGCCCCGAAATCCGGGTGATCCGCCCCGAGCGCGGCGACGTGGTGCGCAACGTCGTGGCGACCGGCCGCGTGCTGGCCCCCTATCGGGTCGACATCGGCGCGCAGATCACCGGCGTCGTCGACCGGGTGCCGGTCGAGGAGGGCCAGACGGTGAAGCGCGATCAGCCGCTGGTGCGCCTCGCCGACGCCGAGGCGCGCGCCGCCGTCGCCGCTGCGGAAGCCGCCCTCGCCCAGGCGAGCGCCCGCGTCACTCAGATCGCCGAAGTCTCGCTGCCGACCGCGCGCGCCAATCTCGCCCAGGCCGACGCAAACGTCGTCAACGCCGACGCCGCCTTCGTCCGCGTCGACAAATTGAAGGCGACCGGCTTCGCCACCCAGTCGCAGGTCGACGACGCCCGCAAGACCCGCGACGTCGCCCTCGCCCAGCAGCGCGCCGCCCGCTTCCAGGTCGAGACCAACGACGTCGGCGGCACCGATCGGGTGATGGCGGAAGCCGCCCTGCGCCAGGCCGCCGCCAATCTCGCCGCCGCCCGCACCCGCCTCGCCTACGCGACCATCGCCGCCCCCGCCGACGGCGTGCTGATCGCCCGCAACGTCGAGCGCGGCGACGTCGTCCAGCCCGGCAAGGCGCTGATGACGCTGTCGCCGACCGGCGAGACCCAGATCGTCGTGCAGATCGACGAGAAGAATCTCTCCCTGCTCGCCCCCGGCGAGAAGGCCTGGGTCTCCGCCGACGCCTATCCCCGCGAGCGCTTCGCCGCCGAACTCTTCTACGTCAATCCGGCGATCGATCCGCAGACCGCCTCGGTCCAGGTCAAGCTCCGGGCGCCCGCCCCGCCCGCCTGGATCCGCCAGGACATGACGGTGTCGGTCGACGTCGAGGTGGCGCGCCGGGCCGACGCCCTCGTGCTGCCGCTCGCCGCCGTCCACGACCCGCTCTCCGACCATCCCTGGGTTCTTCTCGCCGAGGACGGCCGCGCCCGCCGCCGCGCCGTGCGGCTCGGCCTCTCCGGCGGCGGCCGGGCGGTGGTCGAAGAGGGCGTGACCGCGAGCGATCGGGTGATCCCGGTCCGCGCCGCGGTGGCCGACGGAGACCGTCTGCGCGCCGCGGCCGATCCGAGCGAGAAGGGCGGCGCGCCATGAGACGCTGGCAGCCCTTCGAATGGATCGCCGCGCTCCGCTTTCTGCTCGAGGGGCGGATGCAGAGCCTGTTCATCGTCGCCGGCGTCACCGTCGGCGTCGGCGTCATCGTCTTCATGTCGGCGATTCTCACCGGCATGACCGCCAACATGATGAAGCGCATCCTGAATTCGCAGGCGCACATCGAACTGGTGCCGGCCGACGAGATCGCCCGCCCCTTGCGTGGCGGCGACGCCGTGCTCCGGCTGGAGACCGTGCAGCGGCCGACCCAGCGGATCCGCTCGATCGATCAGTGGCAGTCGATTCGCGATCGGCTGACCCGCGAGCCGGAGGTGACCCACGTCGCCGCCACCGTGTCCGGCTCGGCGCTGGCGGTGCGCGGCTCGGCCTCGCGCTCGGTGACGGTGGTGGCGGTCGAACCGGAGACCTATTTCCCGATCGTCGACCTGCCCGGCGCCCTCACCGAGGGCCACGCCCGGCTCGCCTCCGACGAAGTGGTGATCGGGACGGAGCTCGCCAAGGAGCTCGGCGTCTCGATCGGCGACCGCCTCCGGCTCACCTCGGCGACCGGCGCGAGCGTCAACCAGACGATCACCGGCCTGTTCGACCTCGGCAATCGCGGCGTCAACCTGCGCAACGTCTATGTGGCGCTGCGCACCGGTCAGGCCCTGCTCGGGCTGATCGGCGGGGCGACGGCGCTCGAGGTGACGCTGACCGACGTCTACGCCGCCGAGGAGGTCGCCCGCGCCATCCAGGCCTCGACCGGCGTCGAGGCCGACAGTTGGATCACCACCAACGCCCAATTCTTCACGGTGATGAAGACGCAATTCTCGACCAACACCTCGATTCGGGTGCTGGTCGCGCTCTCCGTCGCCTTCGGCATCGCCTCGGTGCTTGTCGTCTCGGTGGTCCAGCGCTCCAAAGAGATCGGCATCCTGCGCGCCATGGGGGCGAAGCGCGGTCAGATCCTGCGGATCTTCCTGATCCAAGGCGGCGTGCTCGGCCTGGTCGGCTCGCTGTTCGGCTCGGCGATGGGCATCGGATCGCTGACGATCTTCCATGCCCTGATGCGCAACGCCGACGGCTCCGAATTCTTCCCCCTCGTCCTCGACTGGTCGCTGCCGGCCTGGGCGGCGGCGCTGGCGACGCTGACCGGCGTCTTCGCCGCCGCCGCCCCGGCGGTCCGCGCGGCCCGTCTCGATCCGGTGGTGGCGATCCGTGGCTGACGACGTCCTCGCCCTCGAAGCCGTAACCAAGTCCTTCGCCGTCGGCACGCCGGTCGAGGTGGAGGTGCTGCACGGCATCGACCTCACGCTCGCCCGCGGCGAATTCGTCGCGCTGATCGGGCCGTCCGGCTCGGGCAAGAGCACGCTGCTCAATCTGATCGGCCTGCTCGACCGGCCGACCGCCGGCCGCATCGCCCTCGCCGGGGCGGAGACGACCCGGCTCGACGACCGCGACCTGACCCGCCTGCGCGGCCGCACCATCGGCTTCGTCTTCCAGTATCACCACCTGATCTCGGCCTTCACGGCGGAGGAGAACGTGATGATGCCGCTGCTGGTCGACCGCGGCTTCCCCGACGCGACGATGCGCGCCCGCGCCCGCGACCTGCTCGAACGCTTCCACCTCGGCCCCTGGGCGGAGCAGGGAGTGGCGAGCCTCTCCGGCGGTCAACAGCAGCGCGTCGCCATCGCCCGTGCGCTCGCCATGGACCCGGCGCTGGTGCTCGCCGACGAACCGACCGGCAATCTCGACACCAGGTCCTCCGACGTCGCCTTCGACCTGATGCGCGAGATCAATCGCGAGCGCGGCACGACGTTTCTGATCGTCACCCACGACCCGCGCCTCGCCGCCCGCTGCGATCGCATCGTCGAGGTGGTCGACGGCCGCCTCGTCTCCGACCGCCCCAACGTCGCGACCAACGGCGCGCTCTGACGCCGCGCCGTTCGAGCCGGCGTGGAAAACGCCGACCACCCTTGCCAGTCGTGCCGAGAAGCTTTAGAGACCCATCCCCGGAAGGCCTCGTGGCGGAGTGGTTACGCAGCGGACTGCAAATCCGTGTACTCCGGTTCGAATCCGGACGAGGCCTCCAACAATCCCCTTCGAAATCGCCGCCCTCGCACACGCCGTCACGGCGCGATGCGCCGCATCGACGCGCGACGCGCCGGTGAAAACCGATGGCGCACGTCCTTCGGGCTCGTGGCCCTCGCTCGGTTTCGAGGAGGTCGCGCGCCCTCTCGGGACGTCGAGCGACCCGCTCGACGGCGCGAAACGTCCGGATCGGACCTGTGGCCGAACGTCGCTGCGCGATCGCCGTCACAACGGCAGACTGCCCTGCCCTTCCCCGTCGCCGCCCTTCGGCGCGCGCTTCGAACGGCGCGGCGGCGGACCGCCCGTCTCGCTCTCCAGCGCCTCGTGCGGCGCGAGCGCGCCGTGGCGGCGGGCGATCCGCTCGAGGCTTCCGGTCTCGACGATGCCGTCGCGCGAGGTGACGACGTGATCGCCGGGCTCCAGGCCGAACCGCGCGATCTCCCGCTTCGTCGCCTTCCAGACGGCGAGACCCGACGCTTCCAGCCGCCGGCGCAACCGGGCGATCACCGCACGCGCCGCGATCGGTCGTTTCATCCGTTCCCCCGTTCTTCGTCGGCGCGCCTCGTGAAGCATCGTCGCACGAACGCGCCGCCGCCCTTTCCCGTCCCCACCCTCGAGCGATGCCGCCGCAGTCGCTCCGACTGCAGGCTCATTCGAGCGGCCCTTTCCATGATTTCATCATGACGGAATAATATGAAATCATGGAAACATGATTATATGAAATTGTGACTTTTTCAATCTACGCATTGATATATTTATGTATCTTGAACTCGATCGATGCGTTGTCGGACCTGTCGACGTGATCGGCGCGGCGTGTCTGCCGGATCGTTCGCGAGGGATCCGACGGAGAAGGTCGGCCGACGGGAGGCGACAAACCGAACTGCGGCGAGCGGCGCACCGCGAAAAGTGCGATGAGGCCGCCCAGTCACCGATCCGCTCGCGCCTCACCGTCGCGACGGCATCGACCAGTCGTTCCACTGGGACGGCGATGGCGAGCCGTCGCCACCGAAGCGACGGCGAAGCTCACCGGCTCGTCGCAAGACCTGCGATCGGAGACGCCCGCCGGCCGATGGCCCCCGCTCTTCGCCCCCTACGCGATCGCGGCCGAGGTCCGGAGCCTTCCGAGCGTCGCGGCCCGTCTGCCAGGGCGCGACGCCGGCGCAGACGCCGCACCGCGGCCTCGGCGGTCCCATCCGATCGACGAGGCGCTTCCCATCTTCAGTGTTCGGTCATGCCGGACGCTTCGCGCAGGAAATGAGCGCGGATGTCGTCGCCGCGTCCGACGAAGCCGCGGCAACCCGGTTTCGGCGCGAGAATCACGGCGTTTTCGAACCAGATGCCGCCCGGCGACATCCATCCCCAGCTGATGCAGCGATGACGCAGCTCACAGGTGCGGCAATCGGCTTCGGGCTCGCGTCTCGGCTCGCCTGCGATCGGCAGATCGGTACTGGGTTCGTCCGCGGGACCCGTCGCCATGACCTCGCACTCCGCGCCCCGGAGAAAGATGTCGACCGCCGTGGCGGCCGCCGCGGCCCCCGCATCCGACGCCGCGATGCAAAGAAGACCACGTCCCCACGTCCGGGAGAATCGGGACCGCTCCCATTCGGGTCCGTCCCATCGGGGCGAGTTGCTAGCCTGCTCGAGAATGCGGCGGCGTCTTGACCGCCACTTCGATCCCCGCGACGACCAGGGTCACCCGGTCGGCGACGCGGGCGACCTCGCGATTGAGCCGGCCCTGGAGGTCGCGGAACCGCCGCGCCAGGGCGTTGTCCGGCACGATGCCGAGCCCCACTTCGTTGGAGACCAGGATCGCCGGCCCGCCGAGCCGCGCCAGCGCGTCGACGAGCCCCACGATCGCCGCTTCGGCGTCGCGTTCGGCCAGAAGCGTGTTGGAGAGCCACAGCGTCAGGCAATCGACCACCAGGATCCGCTCTGACGAGGCTTCGCGGGTGAGCGCTTCGGCGAGGTCGAGCGGCTCCTCGACCAGCCCCCAATTCGCGCCGCGCTCGGCGCGATGGGCGGCGATCCGCGCCGTCATCTCCGCGTCGAAGGCCTGCGCCGTCGCCACCATCGTCGGCGCGAGGCCGCTCGCCTCGGCGCGGGCGAGCGCCGCCGAGGTCTTGCCCGAACGCGCCCCGCCGAGCAGGAAGTCGACACGCGGCGTGGACGACGGCTGGACGAGCATCGAGAACTCCGAAGAAACGGCGAGAGACGCGCCGCGGCGCGCCGTCCCTCTTAGGCCTTTCGCCGCGCTTTCGTCCACAGCCCGACGCCGGCGGCGGTCGAGAAGACGTCGAAGGGCTTGGCAAGCCGGAACGAGCTTGCTATAGACCCGGCCGCGACGCACCGCCGAGGCGCGCCGTGGTCCGCGATAGCTCAGTTGGTAGAGCGTTCGACTGTTAATCGAATGGTCGCAGGTTCGAGTCCTGCTCGCGGAGCCAGTTTCTTTCGAGGGGTCCGACGGTCGTCGTCGGGCCCCTCGTCGTTTTCAGGCCGCTCGCCGAGGCTCCTGCGAACGGGTATGCTGCGCCCCGTCGTCTCCGACCTCGGGAGCCCGCCATGTCGTCCCCTCGCACGTCGCGTCGTCTCGCCTCCATCGCGCTCGCCACGACCCTCGTCGCGCCGCTCGGCGCCATCGCCTTCGCCGTCGACAACGGCGAGGCGGATCGCCTGCGCGCCGCCTTCGAAGATTTCCTCGGCCGTCCGAAGCCGGGCGAGCCGAGCGCCGTCGCGGTGACGCCCCTCGGCGACGACTATGAACTGTCGATCGACTTCGATCGCCTCGCCGCGCCGCTGAAGAGCGTCGACGTCGACCTGAAGCTCGGCCGCCACGTGGCCCGCCTCGCGCCGAAGCCGGACGGGCAATGGGCTTGGCGTTCCGATCGGTTCGAGCCGGTCTCCTGGGCGATCAAGGGTCAGACCGGGCGCCTCGCGCTCGAAGGTTGGCGCGCCGAGGGCGAGTTCTCGCCCGCTCTCGCCAGCTTCACCCGCCACACCGGCCACGCCGACCGCATCGTCGCCGAACAGACCGCGCCGGCGCACGGCGAAACCCCGCGCGTCGACGTCCGCCGCGTCGACGAAGGCCTCGATCTCGCCTGGAGCGCCGTCCCCGGCGCGTCGGGCGCCGGCGTCGACGCGAAACTGCGCCAGACCCTGCGCTCGACCACCGAGACCTTCGCAATCTCCGAAGGCGTCGCCGCCGGCGTGCCGGACATGACCGCGACGCTGAAGATCGGCCCGTCGACGACCACCGCCGAGCTCGCCGGACTGCGCAGCGCGGCGGTGCTGGGCCTGTGGCGACATCTCGTCGCGCATCACGACAAGTCGGACCTCACCGCCGGGCAGGCCGAGGTCAAGGCGCGGCTGCGCGATCTCGGACCGCTGTTCGAACGGCTCCGCCAGACCACCGCAATCGAGCGAGTCGAACTCGAGACGCCGGTCGGCTTCGGCGAGATCGGCCGGGTCGAGGTCGGTCTCGACGCCGCCGGCGCGACCGAGAAGGGCGAGGCCGACCTGACCATCTCGCTCGCCGGCCTCGAGGTCCATTCGCTGTTCATTCCCGCCTGGGCCTCGCGCCTGATCCCGCGCGACCTTGTCCTGCACGCCAAGGCCTCCGGCTGGGACGCCGCGAGCGCGCTGGCGCTGTGGCTCGACCGCGCCGACTTCGCCGCCGGACCGCTCTCCGACGCCGACGCGGCGGCGGTGTTGAAGAAGCTGCTGCCCGCCGGGCACGTGGTGATCGACTTCACCGGCAACCGCGTGAAGGCGACCGATTGGACGCTCGATCTCGACGGCGGCCTCGTCACCGGACCCGACGGCGCCACCGGCGCCGTCACCGTCTCCGCCCGTGGCCTGGAATCGGCGGCGAGCGCCCTGCGCGACCCGGCCGCCGGCGAAGCGGGCAAACAGGCCGCCGACCAGATCGGCCTCGCGCTGTCCTTCGCCGAGAAGCGCGACGGCGCCTTCGTCTGGCGCTTCGAGGTGAACGGCGACGCGGTCAGCGTCAACGGCCGACCGCTGAGCGGCGGCGGGTCCTCCTCCGGCGCTCGTCCCGAGCCGCTGAAGGGAACGCCGCCGGCGACCCCGAACGCGCCGTCGAAGAAGGTCGACGCCGGCAAGACGCCGTCCAAGACGATCGCCGGCAAGTCCGTTCCGGCCGATGCGGAGGACGACGACGATGCCGACGAAGACGAGCCGACGAAGGCCGGAACCTCGGTGAAGGGCCTCTCCACCAAGAAGTGAAGCGCTTCGCCCCCTGGACGGCGGCGTCCCGCGCCCCATCTGATGTCGAACCCGCCGTCGGCCCGGGCCTCTCGCCCCCGCCGACCTCGAGCGAGACCGAGACGAGATGACAGCGACGCCGCCCTCCCCGCCGCCCCTCCTCGTAGTCGCCCATGGCGACGGCGGCGCCGATCCGCGCGACGAGACGGTGCGGCTCCTCGCCGAGCGCCTCGCCAAGCGCCTCGACCGGCCGGTCGCCTGGGCGACGCTGAAACGGCCGGAGACCTTCGCCGACGCCCGCGCCGCCCTCCTCGCCGCGCTCGGCCGCGCCTCGGACGACGCGATCGGCCCGGTCGTCGTCTATCCGCTGTTCATGGCGGAGGGCTTCTTCGTCCGGGTCAAACTGCCGAAGCTCCTCGCCGAGCACGGCTTCGACGAGGCGAGGCTGTTGCCGGTCTTCGGCCTCGACCCCGGCCTCGTCGATCTGATCGAGCATCGGTTGCGCGCGATCGCCTCGATGCAGGGCGGGCTCACCCCGGCCGATCTGACCATCGCGCTGATCGCCCACGGCTCGGCGTCCGGCGACGCCGGCAGTCGTTTGGCGAGCGAAGCGATCGTCGCCACTCTGAAGGCCCGACTCGCCGGCGACCTCCGCCTCGGCTTCATCGAGGAGGAGCCGTTCTTCGACCGACTGATCGAAGAGGAGCGACCGGCGATCGTCCTCGGCCTCTTCGTCTCGGCCGGCACCCACGCCCTCGACGACGTCGCCGCGGCGGTGGCGCGCGCGCCCTTCGTGCGCCACCACGTCGATGCGATCGGCCGCGACGCCGGCGCCGCGGACCTCGTCGAACGCGCGCTTTCAGCCCTCCTCACACCGGCCGACTGAGCCCTCCCCGCCGAGAAGGCTTGCAATCCGCCCGCCCGCCGGTCAGAAGCACGGACCATGAGCGACACCGCCCCCAAGATCTCCTTCGTCAGCCTCGGCTGCCCCAAGGCCCTCGTCGACAGCGAGCGCATCGTCACCCACCTGCGCTCCGAGGGCTATGAACTGGTGAAGACCCACGCCGGCGCCGACGTGGTGGTGGTCAACACCTGCGGCTTCCTCGACAGCGCCAAGGCCGAGAGCCTCGAGGCGATCGGCAAGGCGATGGCCGAGAACGGCCGCGTCGTCGTCACCGGCTGCATGGGGGCCGAGCCCGGCGAGATCTCCGAGAAGTTCCCGAACGTCCTGGCGATCACCAAGCCGCAGGCCTACGAGAGCGTCGTCGAGGCGGTGCATGCCGCGGTGCCGCCGGCGCACGATCCCTTCGTCGATCTGGTGCCGCCGCAGGGCGTCCGCTTCACGCCGCGCCACTACGCCTATCTGAAGATCTCGGAGGGCTGCTCCAACCGCTGCAGCTTCTGCATCATCCCGCATCTGCGCGGCGATCTCGTCTCGCGGCCGGCGAACGAGGTGCTGCGCGAGGCCGAGAAGCTGGTCAAGGCCGGCGTCAAGGAGATCCTGGTGATCTCGCAGGACACCTCCGCCTACGGCCAGGACCTGCGCTACGCCGCGAGCCCGTGGCGCGACCGCGAGGTCCGGGCGAAGTTCCTCGACCTCTCGCGCGAACTCGGCGACATGGGCGTGTGGATCCGTCTCCACTACGTCTACCCCTATCCGCACGTCGACGAGGTCCTGCCGCTGATGGCGGAAGGCAAGATCCTTCCCTATCTCGACATCCCGCTCCAGCACGCCGCGACCCCGGTCCTGAAGGCGATGAAACGCCCGGCGGCGCAGGAAAAGACGCTGGAGCGCTTCGCCGAGTGGCGTAGGGTCGTCCCCGATCTCGCCATCCGCTCCTCCTTCATCGTCGGCTTCCCCGGCGAGACCGAGGAGGATTTCCAGGCCCTGCTCGACTGGATGAGCGAGGCGAGGCTCGATCGCGTCGGCGCGTTCAAATACGAGGCGGTCCGCGGCGCGGCGGCGAACGAGTTTCCCGGCGCCGTGCCCGAAGAGATCAAGCAGGAACGCTGGAACCGCCTGATGGCGCATCAGCAGCCGATCGCCGAGCGCATCCAGAAGGGCCGGATCGGCCGTCGCGTGCCGGTCCTGATCGACGAGGTCGGCCCGAGCGTCGCCAAGGGCCGAACCAAGTGGGACGCGCCCGAGATCGACGGAACCGTCCACGTCGCCTCGCGCCGTCCCTTGCGCGCCGGCGAGATCGTCACGGTCAAGATCGAGGCGGCCGACGCCTATGACCTGAGGGGAACGGCGGTCGACTGACCGCCGTTCACTCCGCCGCCCCCTCGCCGAGTTCGACCAAGGCCCGTTCGAAACGGCGATCCGGAACCAACCAGATCGCCGCGACCAGGGCGTAGAGCGCCAGCGAGACGAACGGCCAGACGAAGGCGAAGCCGATCGCCACGGCATAGAGCCCCATCGACACGATCTCCTTGCCGCCGTGGCCGAAGGCGCGGGCGAAGGCGCTGTCCTTCGCGTGTCGACGCCTCAGAACCACCGCCAGGATCGTGTAGGCGATCGCCGCCGCGATCAGCACGACGCCGTAGAGCGCCACCGGCAACGGGGCGAAATGGTTCTCCCCCATCCAGTCGGTGACGAAGGGCACCAGCGTCAGCCAGAACAACAGATGCAGATTGGCCCACAGCGCCGAGCCGTCGACGCCGCCGACCGCCTGGAACATGTGGTGATGGTTGTTCCAGTAGATGCCGACGTAGACGAACGACAGGACATAGGCGAGGAACACCGGGGCGAGCCCGGCGAGCGCCGCGAAGTCGGCGCCGTGCGGCACCTTCAACTCCAGCACCATGATGGTGATGACGATGGCGAGCACGCCGTCGCTGAAGGCCTCAAGCCGTCCCTTGTGCATGGCGCATCTCCCCCTCGCCGACGCCCGATCCTGCCCGGCGACGATGTGAGACGCAACGCCTCAGGCGGTCGTCGTCGGCGTCAGCGCCCGCCGCACCTCCGGCAGGACGTCGACGGCGAGCCGTTCGATCGTCTCGGCGACCATGGCGAAGGGCTGGCCGCCGATGTCGATCTGCGCCAGGAAGCGGGAGTGGCCGAACAGGGAATGCTCGAAGAGGATCTTGTCGACGATCTCGGCAGGAGAGCCGACGAAGAGCGCCCCCTCCGGCCCGCCGAGCCGCGCGAAATCCTCTCGCCCGACCGTCCATCCGGCGTCGCGGTTCGGCAGATTGTGCCGCAGATAGGCGGCGTAGTGCGGATAGAACGCCTCGCGCGCCCGCGCCCCGTCCTTCTCGACGTGGCAATGGGCCGAAACGGCGAAGCGGTAGGCCTTCGCCCCGTGGCCGCTCGCCGCCAACGTCCGGCGATAGAGATCGGCGAAGGGAACGAACTGGCGCGGCGATCCGCCGATGTTGGCGAGATTGAGCGGCAGGCCGAGCCGTCCGGCCCGAACCGCGCTCGCCGGCGTGCCGCCCGCCGCGATCCAGATCGGCAGATCGCCGCAGGGTCGCGGCGCGATCTCGGCGTTTGCGAGCGCCGCGCGGTGGCGTCCCGCGAAGCTCACCCGCTCCTTCGCCCGGATCTCCAGAAGGAGGCCGAGATTGTCCTCGAACAAAGTCTCGTAGTCGTCGAGAGCGAGGCCGAACAGCGGGAAGGATTCGATGAACGCCCCGCGCCCCGCCATGATCTCGGCGCGGCCGCTGGAGATCAGGTCGACCGTGGCGAACTCCTCGTAGACCCGAACCGGATCGCTCGACGACAGGATCGTCACCGCGCTGGTCAGGCGGATCGATTTCGTCACCGCCGCGATCGCCGCCAACACCGTCGCCGGCGAGGAGATCGCATAGTCGGAGCGATGATGCTCGCCGACGCCGAAGACCGAAAGCCCCGCCTCGTCGGCGAGTTTCGCCGCCGCGATCACCTCGTCGAGGCGGCGGCGCGCGGCTTGCGGCCCGCGCGCGCCGGGCGGCAGATCGCCGAAGGTGTAGAGGCCGATCTCCATCACGACGCCTCCCCGCCCCGCGCGATCTTCGCCAGGAAGGCCCCGCCGAGACGGACGCCGGCCGCGTCGATGCCGTGGCCGAGCCCGGACAGGAGATGGAGCCCCGGCTGGACGCCGGCCTCCGCGAAGACCCGCGCCGCGATCTCGCTCTCGCCGAACGGAATGACTTCGTCGTCGCGACCGTGGATCAGCAACAGCGGCGTCTTCGACGGCGCGCCCACCGGCGGCCGTCCGAGCCGTCCGGAATAGGCGACGACGCCGGCGAAGCGGCGGCCGCGGCCGATCGCGTCGAGCGCCATGATCGAGCCCTGCGAAAAGCCGACCAGCGCGGTGCGCTCGGCCGTCGTACCGGCCCGCGCGATCGCCAGATCGACCACCGCGTCGAAGGCGGAGACCGCGTCGGCGATGCGCGCGCCGCGGTTCTCGGGCGTCACGCCGAGGATCGAGAACCACTGGCGGCCGAAGGGCGCGCCGTCGAAGGGATGCGGCGCGTCCGGCGCGGCGAAGGCGACGCCGGGAAGGTCGTCGCGCCAAACCTCGCCGAGCTCGGCGAGATCGTCGCCGCGCGCGCCGACGCCGTGCAGGAAGATCACGAGATCGAGGCGGCGGGCCTCGGACGAAGAAGACGAGACGGACATGGAACCTCGGGGGAAGAGTGGGCTTCCCCCGAACCATGCGCCCACGACGTCGATCCGACTACCGCCGAGTTTCGCCGAGCACCGTTCGACGTTTCCGAACGATTGCCGCTCGCCTCACGGCGTGAACACCATCGATCCGGTCGTCGCGCGGGCCTCGAGCGCCCTGTGGGCGTCCGCCGCCTCCTCGAGCTTCCACACCTTGGAGAGCGGGATCTCGACCGCGCCGGAGCCGATCACCGAGAAGAGGTCGGCCGCCGTCTCCTCGAGATCGGCGCGCTGGGCGACGTAGGTGAAGAGCGAGGCGCGCGTCGCGAAGAGCGAGCCGCGCGAGGCGAGCTCCTGCATCGAGAACGGCGGCACCGGTCCGGAAGCGTTGCCGAAGGAGACGAACATGCCGAGCGGCTTCAGGCAGTCGAGCGACTTCGGGAACGTGTCCTTGCCGACCGAGTCGTAGACGACGTCGACGCCCTTGCCGCCGGTCAGCTCCTTCACCGCCGCGACGAAATCGTCCTTGCGGTAATCGATGACGTGGTCGTAGCCGCGCGTCTTCGCCAGCGCCACCTTGTCGGGGCCGCCGGCGGTGCCGATCACCGTCGCGCCGAGATGCTTAGCCCACTGGCCGGCGATCTGACCGACGCCGCCCGCCGCCGCGTGGAAGAGCAGGGTCGTGCCCGGTCCGACCCGGAACGTCCGCCGCAGGAGATAGCGCGCCGTCATGCCCTTCAGCATCGCCGCCGCCGCCACCTCGAAGGGGATCGCCTCGGGCAGCTTCACCAGCCGGTCGGCCGGCACGAGCCGCTCCTCGGCGTAGGAGCCGATCGGCCCGACATAGGCGACCCGGTCGCCGACCGCGACCGTCGTCACGCCCGCGCCGACCGCCGTGACCGTGCCGGCGCCCTCGTTGCCGGGGATGAACGGCAACCCCTGCGGCGCCGGATAGAGCCCGGAGCGGAAATAGCAGTCGATGAAGTTGAGGCCGATCGCGCCGTGGCGCACCCGCGCCTCGCCCGGCCCCGGCGCGCCGATCTCGACCTCGTCGAGCCTGAGAACCTCCGGTCCGCCGGTTTCATGCACGCGGATCGCCTTGACCATCGTCTCGTCCTCCTGACCGGAAGCATCCTGCAGCTTCGATCTCGGCCTGCACTATTTCCCTTGCCGAGGCCCGGATCAAGCGTGCTAGCCTCATGCCTCCCATCGAGTCCTCCCCTCACGAGTGCCGCCGCGATGCAGCCCGCGAACGAGCGTTTTTCCGACCTCTTCATGCCGAAACTGGTGACGGTTCTGCGCGAGGGCTACGATCGACGAAGATTTCTCGCCGATGTGATCGCCGGGCTGACGGTGGCGATCGTCGCCCTGCCGTTGGCCATGGGCATCGCCATCGCCTCCGGCGTCGAGCCGGAACGCGGGCTCACCACCGCGATCGTCGCCGGCTTCCTGATTTCGGCGCTCGGCGGCTCGCGTTTCCAGATCGGCGGCCCGACCGCCGCCTTCATCGTCGTCGTCTACCGGGTGGTCGAACGCCAGGGCTACGACGGTCTGGCGCTCGCCACCTTTCTCGCCGGCCTGATGTTGATCGCCATCGGCCTCCTCAGGCTCGGCACCTACATCAAATACATCCCCCACCCGGTGACGATCGGCTTCACCGCCGGCATCGGCATAACCATCTTCGTCTCCCAGCTCGCCGATCTCCTCGGCCTGAAGACGGAGAAGCTGCCCGGCGAATTCGTCGCCAAGGTCGAGGCGCTCGCCCGCGCCCTGCCGACCCTCGATCCGGCGACGATCGCCATTTCGGTTCTGACCTTCGCCACCATCCTGGGGCTTCGACGGTGGAAGCCGAAACTGCCCGGCCTGCTCTTCGCGGTGATCGCCGCGGCCGCCGCCGTCGCCCTCTTCCATCTCGACGTCGCCACCATCGGTTCGAAGTTCGGCGGCATCCCGCGCACGCCGCCGTCCCCGGCGCTGGCGATGCCGACCTGGGACAAGCTCGTCGCGGTCCTGCCCGACGCCATGACCATCGCGCTGCTCGCCGGCATCGAGTCCCTGCTCTCCGCCGTCATCGCCGACGGCATGACCGGACGGCGTCACCGCTCCAACTGCGAGCTGGTGGCGCAGGGCGTGGCCAACGTCGTCTCGCCGATCTTCGGCGGCATTCCGGCGACCGGCGCCATCGCCCGCACCGCGACCAACATTCGCTCCGGATCGGCCGGCCCGGTGTCCGGCATCCTGCACGCCGTCTTCCTGGCCGCCTTCGTGGTGGTCGCAGCCCCGCTCGCCTCGTGGATCCCGCTCGCCTCGCTCGCCGTGATCCTCGCCATCGTCGCCTGGAACATGAGCGAGGTGCACGCCCTCTCCCATCTCCTGCGTCATGCCGGCTGGGGCGAACGGCTGGTCCTCGTCGCGACGCTCGGACTGACGGTCTTCGTCGACCTCACCGTGGCGATCCAGGTCGGCGTGGTGCTCGCCGCCATCCAGTTCATGCACAACATGGCGGAAGCCGTGGAGGTGGAGAGCCACGGCGCGGCGCATCTCGATGTGGCGCATCTCCTCGAGCGCGACGTTCCCGATGCGCCGGGGATGCGGCCGGCCTATGAGAGCGCCGTCTTCGACGACGTCGTCGTCTACCGCATCCACGGGCCGTTCTTCTTCGGCGCGGCGGATCGGCTCGCGCGCACCCTCGGCCGCATCGGCGATCGGCCACGCTTCCTGGTGCTCGACTTCGCCGAAGTTCCGCTGGTCGACACCACCGGCGCGACCGCGTTGAAGTCGGTGATCGATCAGGCGAGCCGGCGCGGCACCAGCGTCATCCTCTCGTCGATGTCGCGGCCCGTCCGCCGCGCCCTGGTCGGCTTCGGCGTCAAGCGGCCGGAAGTGCACGTGTCGACCGCGCCCTCGATCGAGGTGGCGATCGACCGCGCCCGTCGCGGCGCGCTCCTCAAGGACGACGTCGAGGCGGAGCGGACGCACGCCTGAGGCGGCGCGCCCGCTCGGAGGCTCAGGATTCCACCTTCGCCGCGGCCCGCGCCCGCGCCTTGCGCTTCTTGGCGGTGATGTTGATCGCCTCGACCGCCGCCGAGAAGGCCATCGCGGCGTAGACGTAACCGCGCTCGATGTGGAAACCCATGCCGTCGGCGACCAGCGACACGCCGATCAGCAAGAGGAAGGCGAGCGCCAACACCTTGGTGGTCGGGTGCTCGTTCACGAAGGCGGAGACCGGCCCGGCGGCGACGTACATCACGCCGACGGCGATGATCACCGCCGCGATCATCACCTCGACCTGCTGGGCGAGACCGACCGCCGTGATGATCGAATCGAGCGAGAAGACGATGTCGATCACGATGATCTGACCGACCACCAGCGAGAAGGCGCGCGACGCGGTCCGCGCCATCTCCTCCTCGACATGCTCCTCGAGCTCCTCGTGGATGTGGTTGACCGCCTTGTACATCAGGAAGGCGCCGCCGCCGATCAGGATCAGGTCCTTCACCGACAGCGGATGGCCGAGGATCGTCAGGACCGGATCCTTCAGCGACACGATCCACGAGATCGCGAAGAGCAGCGCGATGCGGAAGAGCAGCGCCAGCCCCATGCCGATCCGCCGCGCCCGCGCCGCTTCGGCCGCCGAAAGATGGCTCGTCGCCACCGACAGGAACACGACGTTGTCGATGCCGAGCACGATCTCGAGCGCCGTCAGCGTGACCAGCGACGCCCACGCCGTGGGATCGGAGAGAAGGGCGACGAAGTCCATGGGCGATCCTCTTCGAGGCGGGGAAGGTCAGAAGAAACGGGAAATGAGAACCGTGCCGACCGGCGAGGCGAGCACCAGTCCCGCGCCCCAGGCGAGGAAGACGACGCCGACGATGCGGCTGACCCAGACGGTCGGCGACAGCTTCTCGATCGTCATGATCGCGCCGAGGATGGCGATCCAGATCACGTTCATCACGCCGACCGCGAACATCACCACCATCAACGCCCAGCAGCAGCCCATGCAGTCGAGCCCCTGCGCGATCCCCTGACGGAAGACGCCCATCAGCTGGTTCGTCCAGTGGTCGGCGAAGAACGGCCGCGGCGTGCGGCAGCGCGCCAGACACGCCCATTTCAGCGGCGAGAACTGATAGAGCCCGGCGGCGAAGATCGTCGTGCCGGTGAGCACCTCGCTCATCGGCAGCCCGGCCGGCGTCAGCAGGCGCGCCTGGGTGAGCAGGCCCTGCGCCGCCGTCGCCACCGCCGAGAAGGCGATCCAGACGGCGAGATAGCCGAGCGCCAGCAGCACCGGCGAGACGATCGTCTCACCCGCCCGCCGCCGCTCCTCGCCGAGATCGGCGTAGGCGCGGAACACCGGCACGGCGGTCGGCAACATCATCGCCATCACCATCGCCACCCACATGGCGAAGACGAGGATCCAGTCGCGGAGATTCCAGGCGCCGTCGACCGGTCCGCACAGGACCGTCAGCGCCGCCCGCGTCTCCGGCGTGAGCTCGGCGAGGCCGTTGAGGCGATTGAAGATCCCCATGCCCGGACCGAGCGTCGCCATGTCGGTGGTCGCCAGCATGCCGACGATCATCGCCCCCATCCACGCCCAACCGAGCGCGAAGGCGATCGCGACGAACGCCGCCACGGCGAGATGCGGACGCGCGAAGAAGGCGACCGTCGTCGCGTTCGCCTCGGCCGTCTCGGTCGGTTCGGTTCGTCTCGTCATTCGGACTGAGATGGTCCGGGACGCCGGTCGACGCAAGTCCCCGCGCCCGCTTTCTTCATTCCGCATCGCTCTGCGGCAGCGACCAGTGGGTGTGGACGATCCGCGGCCCCTGCGGCCCCAGTCGGTAGACCTCGCTCGCCTGCCAATGCGTCGCCACGCCGGTCTCGCCCGTCGAACGGAACCGATAGGAGAGCAGGACCATCTCGCCGCTCTCGACGATGCGCGGGTCGAGGATCTCGAACGAGCGGACCTTCACCTGCCCCCTCAGCGCCTCGTAATGGGTGGCGAGCGCCGCCCGTCCGTCGATCCGCTGCCACAGGAACGGCTCGAAATAGCCGACGTCGTCCGCCGAAATCTCCAGAAATCCACTCGGATCGCCTCGGCACCAGCGCTCGAGCGCCGCCCGTTCCGCCCTCAGGACAGGATGTTCCTGCATCTCCAGCTCGGCCATGGCTCGATGGTCCTTTCCGCTCGCGCCTCGGACGGCGAGAGGATACCGGAGCCGATCGTCACACGAGATCCGCTCGATCCCGGATGGCGCGTGCGAAGCGGGCTGTCGCGCCGCCCCGCGCCTGCTAAGAAGATCGACGCGCCCGGCCGACCGTCGAGCGCGTCGAGAACGAAGGAAGAGCGCCCATGCCCGCCGCCGACACCGTGTCCCGTTTCGACGTCGCCGTGGTCGGCGCCGGGCCGGCCGGCCTCGCCGCCGCCGCGCTCCTCGCCGAAGAGGGCTTCGCCACCGCGCTGATCGCGCCGCCGAGCCGGCCGGACGACGTGCGCACCACCGCTCTGCTCGGCGGCTCCGTTCCGTTCCTGAAGAGCCTCGGCGTCTGGACGGCGATCGAGGCGGCCGGCGCAGCCCTCGCCACCATGCGCCTCGTCGACGCCACCGACCGACTGATCCGCGCTCCGGAAGCGAATTTCCACGCCCGCGAGATCGGCCTTCCCGCCTTCGGCGTCAACGTCGTCAATCGCGAGCTGACCCGGATCCTCGACGAGAAGGTCGCCTCGCTGCCGAACCTCGTCCGCATCGAAGAGGTGGTGACGAACGCCGCGCCCCTCGCCGACCGCGTCGAGTTGACGCTCGCCTCCGGCCGCATCGTCGCCGCGCCGCTCGCCGTCGCCGCCGACGGCAAGGCCTCCCGTCTGCGCGAGGCCGCCGGCATCGACGTGACCACCTGGGCGCACCCGCAGTCGGCGCTGGTCCTGAACCTTTCCCACGAGCGGCCCCACCACGACGTCTCGACCGAATTCCATACGAAGACCGGCCCCTACGTCCTGGTGCCGCTGCCGGGCGACCGCTCCTCGGTGGTGTTGATCGAGACGCCGGAGGAGGCCGAGCGCCTGCGCGCGCTCCCCGACGCGGACCTCTCACGCGAACTCGAACGCCGCGCCCGCTCCCTCCTCGGCCGCATGACGGTCGAGCCCGGCCGGCAGGTCTGGCCGCTGTCGAGCCTCGTCGCCAAGTCCTACGGCGCCAAGCGCATCGCGCTGGTCGGCGAGACCGCCCACACTTTCCCGCCGATCGGCGCGCAGGGCCTCAATCTGACGCTGCGCGACGTCGCCTCGCTCGGCGAGATCCTCGCCGCCGCCCGCCGCGACCACGCCGACCTCGGCGCGCCCGCGGTCCTGGCGAAATACGAACGCGCCCGCCGCCTCGACGTCGAGACCCGCACCCGCGGCGTCGACGTCGCCAATCGGGCGCTGCTCTCCGATCTCCTGCCGGTTCAGGCGGCGCGCGCCGTCGGCTTCTTCCTCGCCGACCGGCTGCCGCCGCTGCGTCGCCTCGTCATGCGCGAGGGTCTGACGCCGAGCCTCCTCGCCCCCCGCCGGATGCGCGGCCTCGACCTGCCGCGCGGCTGATCGCCTCGGCGCTCAGAACCCGATGAGCGCCGTCGGCAACAGATCGTGCGTCACCAGCCACAGGAAGCCGGTGACGGTCGCGACCGAGACCAGGGTGCCGATCAGCACGATCGCCGAGGCCTGCGAGACGTGGGCATGGTACTGCTGCGCCAGCACGTAGACATTGAGCGCCGGCGGCAGACAGGCCATCAGCAGCGCCGTCAGCAGCCACACCCTGTCGAAGCCGCCGATCCAGGTCAGCAGCGCGAAGACGACGACGGGGTGGAGGATCAGCTTGACGAAGAGCACCACCGGGATTTCGGCGGTGATCTTCTCGACCGGCCTCAGCCCCACCGTCACGCCCATGGCGAACAGCGCGCAGGGCGCGGCCGCCTGCATCAGCGAGGTCAGCATCTTGTCGACGAAGACCGGCGGCCGCAGCCCGGTCGCCGCCGCCGCGACGCCGAAGATCGTCGCCAGGATGAACGGGTGCAGGAAGATCCGCTTGACGATGATCAGCGCGGTCGAGGCGGCGCTCTGCCGTTCGCCCGACAGCGCCATCAGGAGCGGCACCAGGGTGAAGAGCAGCGCGTTGTCGAAACAGAAGACCAGCGCCGTCGGCACCGTCGCCGCCGGCCCGAGAGTGGCGAGCGTCAGGCCCGGCCCCATGTAGCCGACGTTCGAATAGGCCCCGGCCACCGCCGTGATCGTCGCCTCGCGCAGGCGACCGCGGTTGAAGAACAGCCCGACCAGGAGCGACAAGCCGAACATCGTCGCCGTCGCGTAGGTCGTGGTGGCGATGAACGACCACTGGGTCAGCTGTTCGATCGGCGTCTTGGAGAGCAGCTGGAAGAACAGCGCCGGCAGCGACACGTAGACGATGAAGAAATTGAGCCAGACCAACCCTTCCGCCGGCAGCCCGCGCCATTTGCCGCAGGCCCAGCCGATGAAGATCAGGCCGAAGAAGGGCAGCGCGAGGTTGAGGACCTGTTCCATGGGGCTCCGGCCGACGACGAACGGCGAAAGGGTCGGGATCTCCCGGAATCCGACCGGGCGAGGCGGCCGACGATGACCGCCCGTCCGTCTCCCCGTCAACCCCGCGCCGGCGTCGCGGCGATCCGGGAAGCGAACATCAGACTTTCTTTCACTTGTGCGTCGCCGTCGGCCGATCTAGGACCTTTCAACCGTTTCGCAGTGCAGCAGGCGCATTCGCCCCCCAGTTCCTCCCGGAGGCTCCCATGACGACCAAGACCCCCAAGGCCTTCTTCAAGCCGCTCGCCATCGGCGCGCCGGAGCCCTTCCGTGAGCTGCCGGTGACGCTGGAGCGCATGATCCACTTCGTGCCGCCGCACATGGAGAAGGTCCGCGCCAAGGTGCCGGAGCTCGCGGCCAAGGTCGACGTCGTCCTCGGCAACCTCGAGGACGCCATCCCCGCCGATCAGAAGATCGCCGCCCGCAAGGGCTTCATCGAGATGGGCAAGGCGACCGACTTCGCGAGCCTCGGCACCGGCCTGTGGACCCGCATCAACTGCCTGAACTCGCCCTGGGTGCTCGACGACGTCACCGAGATCGTCGCCGAACTCGGCGACAAGCTCGACGTGATCATGCTGCCGAAGGTCGAGGGCCCCTGGGACATCCACTTCCTCGACCAGCTCCTCGCCCTGCTCGAGGCGAAGCACGGCGTGAAGAAGCCGATCCTGATCCACGCCATCCTGGAGACGGCGGAAGGCGTCAAGAACGTCGAGGCGATCGCCACCGCCAGCCCGCGCATGCACGGCATGAGCCTCGGCCCGGCCGATCTCGCCGCCTCGCGCGGCATGAAGACCACCCGCGTCGGCGGCGGTCATCCCGAATATCAGGTCCTCCAGGACGCGAACGGCGACGCGCCGCGCACCCGCTTCCAGCAGGACCTCTGGCATTACACCGTCGCCAAGATGGTCGACGCCTGCCAGTCGGCCGGCATCAAGGCCTTCTACGGCCCGTTCGGCGACTTCGCCGACCTCGCCGCCTGCGAGGCGCAGTTCCGCAACGCCTTCCTCATGGGCTGCCTCGGCGCCTGGTCGCTGCATCCCACCCAGATCGACATCGCCAAGCGGGTGTTCTCGCCCGATCCGGGTGAGGTCGCCTTCGCCAAGAAGATCCTCGACGCCATGCCCGACGGCACCGGCGCGGTGATGATCGACGGCAAGATGCAGGACGACGCCACCTGGAAGCAGGCCAAGGTGATCGTCGATCTGGCGAGGCTCGTCGCCTCCAAGGATCCCGAGCTCGCCGCCGCCTACGGCCTCTGATGCCGCATCTGCGATGAAAACACCCCCACGCAAGCGCTGCGTGGGGGTGTTTCTTTACGAACCGACGATCAAATTCGGGTTCAAATCGGTTCGAAACACGCTCTGCTGCGCTGCGATCTTGACTCCCGCACCGCCGTCGTGATCGTCTCGAGGCGTGGGCTGTCGAGGATGGCGTTCCGTCGGGGGACGACGTCCGTGCGTGGGAGTGGAGCGTTGACCGAAGAGCCGAGGATCCGCGTCGCCAAGTTCGGCATCGGCCAGGTGGTTCGCCACCGCGTCTATCCGTTCCGCGGCGTCGTCTTCGACGTCGATCCGGTCTTCGCCAACACCGAGGAATGGTGGGAGGCGATCCCCGAGGACGTCCGTCCCACCAAGGACCAGCCCTTCTATCATCTCTACGCCGAGAACGCCGAGAACGAGTACGTCGCCTACGTCTCGGAGCAGAACCTCGTCGCCGACCAGAGCGGCGAGCCGTTGCGCCATCCCCAGATCGAAGAGACCTTCTTCGAGACCGACGACGGCGCCTTCGTCGAACGCCACCGCGCGGTGAACTGAATCGAACCGAGCGATCGGATGTGAAGAAGCCCGGGCGTCGTCCGGGCTTTCGTCGTTTCGGCCTCAGGGCGTCGGAGCCGGCGTCGGCGGCTGCAGCGGCGGCACGTACTTGCCCTGCGCCATCCGCATCACGCTCAGGACGAAGAACCCGCCGATGATCAGATTGGCCAGCACGAACAGCGCCGGTGCGAGCAGCGCCACGGTCCCTTCCGCGCCGCGCTCGACCATCCGCATCGCCCCGAGCGGCAGCGCCGCCACGGCGAAGGAGAAGGCCCAATAGGGCGCGCCGAACGGTTGCTGCCGGATCCAGGGGATCAGCCGCGCCATGATCGCCGCCTGCAGCAGCGCGTAACCGAAGAGGCCGAGCGCCAGCGCATCCGGCGCGCCGCTCGTCACCGAGAGCCAGGAGACCAGTCCGACCGCCGGCGGCGCCATGTGGATGCCGATCGTCGCGCGGATCGGCGGCGGCAGCGCCGGCTGGTGCAGGAAGCGCTGCCAGAGCAGCGCCTCGATCACGATCCACGACAGCAGTCCCGCGCCGAAGGCCATCTTCGCCGCATCCGCGACGCCGAGCGCGGAAAGCGCCATCGCCGCGACGAAGGAGCCGCCGACGGTGGGCAGGAGCAGCACCGGCGTCGTCGCCTCCGCCCCCCGTCCGCCGGTCCACAGCCGGCCGACGTACCACAGCGCGAAGGCGATCTGCGCCGCCACGAAGACGAGGAGCAACGCCTTGCCGATCATCCCGAGGAGTGGCAGCGCCGCCAGCGTCGCGATCATGCCGGAAAGGGGCGCGAGCGCCAGGAAACCGCCGGCGACCGGATGCGTCGCCTCGCCGATCGCCGCCTTCCGCGCCGCCGTCCACTTCGCGACCATCGCCGCGAAGACCACGAGCCAGACGGCGCAGGCGAGCAACGACACCGCGTCGCCGATCGCGTTCGGCAGACCCCACAGCTTCGCCGCCACGCGCCAGCCGTTGGCGAGCCCGCCGAGGCCGAGCACCATCGCGAAGAAGGCGGCGGGAATGCGGGCGGCGAAGGGCGGGGCGGCGGTCATCGCGATCTCCGTCTCGGGGAACATGAGAAGATCCGCATATCAGATCTCGACGCCCCTGAGGAGCGCCCGGACGCCGCACTCTCGAACGACGTCGTCAACCCGGCGTTGAGCACGTCCCTGAACCGCGTGGAAACATTTCAGCGGTTATGAGAGGAGCCGCCCCTCTGGAGAACCGCGCGATGGAGACCAGGACTTTCGGCCGCCGTGGCCTCGACCGGCCGAAATCCCCGGCGGCCGCCCGAGCCCTCGGCTTCGCCGACGTGCCGCAACCGCGCCGCGCCGAGCCCTCGCCGCTCCTCCGCGACGACGACGGAACCGCGCCCGGCGACATGTCGATGACCCAGGCGCTCGATCTTCTGCCGGTGTTGACGCTTCTCCTCTGTCTCGTGCTGGCGGCGGTCTTCGCCCTCCAGACTCGCCTCGCCTTCGATCTCGGCCGCGATTCGCGGATGAGCCACGAATCGCTGATGGCCTTCGGCGCGGCGAGCCGCGATCTCGTCTTCGGCGGCGGCGAGTGGTGGCGCGTCTTCACCGCGCCGCTCCTGCATGCCGACGTCGGTCATCTCGGCGGCAATCTCTTCGCCCTGGCGATCGTCGGCGTGCGCCTGGAGAGCCTGATCGGCCGCGCCTGGCTCGCTGCGATCTTCGTCTTCTCCGGCCTCGCCGGCATGGCCGGCTCCTTCCTCGGCAATCCGCCGGAACTGATCACCGTCGGGGCCTCCGGCGCGATCATCGGCGTCGTCGCCGCGCTCTTCGTGATGAGCCTGACCCGCGTCGCCGATCCCGCCACCGCCCGCTCGATCCGCTCCACCGCCCTCTATTTCGGCGGACCGGCGCTCGCCCCCCTCGCCTTCGGCGGCGGCGGCGGCACCGATTGGTTCGCCCATCTCGGCGGCGCGATCGGCGGAGCCTCGCTCGGCCTCGCCATGCTCGCCACGTGGCGTCCGGGCGCGCCGCGCCCCTCCTTCGGCCGCGAGGCGGCGACCTTCGCCGGCGCCGTTCTGGCGATCGCGATCGGTTCGGGCCTGATCGGCGCGATCGACTATGGCCGTTGGGCGGCGCGCGCGGTCGACCGCATCCCGCAATCCGCGATGCCCACCGGCGTCGACCTCTCGGCCGCCGAGGACGCGGTCCGGCGCTGGCCGAAGGATCCGCGCGGTCGGCTGACGCTCGGCGTCGCGCTTCTCGCAGACCACCGCCCCGCCGCCGCCGAGGACGCGCTGAACGCCGCCATCGATCTGGCCGCGGCCGATCCGACCGCGTCGACCCGACGCGTCACGACCTCGTTGGCGCGCGCCTATCTCACCCTCGCCCTCGCCGCGCAGGGCCGCATCGCCGAGGCCCGCGTCCAGTCGACCGAGGTCTGCGACGCCGGCGGCACGATCGGCCGGCGCTTCGGTTCGATCCGCAAGTCGTTGGTCAAACTCGACGTCTGCCGCTGACGACGCGTCACGCGTCGGCGCGCGGCTCCGCTCGCGGCGGCTTCGCCTCGCCGCCGTCTTCGTCATCGCCGTCGTCGTCGACCGTCACTTCGCGGCGTCCGCTCTTGCGGCCCATGTCGATCAGGAAGCCGTCGGCGAGCGCCCGATAGAGCGGCTCAGGCGCGACCATCCGCGACTGGCCGTAGCCGAGCATCGAGGCGACCATCAGCGGGATGACGTTGCCG
This sequence comes from Hyphomicrobiales bacterium, assembly GCA_021286855.1. GTDB lineage: Bacteria > Pseudomonadota > Alphaproteobacteria > Rhizobiales > Ancalomicrobiaceae > Pinisolibacter. The sequence continues at coordinate 97,529 of JAJTBO010000007.1, forward strand.
TGGTTGTCGGTCATCTCCATGATGATGACGAAGGCGGTCATCGGCGACTGCACCACCCCGGCGAAATAGGCGGCCATGCCGAGCACGGCGACGAGCCCGGCCTGATCGGTGGAAAACAGCTGGGCGATCCAGCCGCCGAGCCCCGCGCCGACCGACAGGGACGGCGCGAAGATGCCGCCGGGAATGCCCGAGATCGCGGTCACCAGCGTCGCCGCGAACTTGCCGAACCAGAAGGTTCCCCCCGGTTCGCTGCCGTCGATCGCGCCCTTGGCGATCTCGTAACCGGTGCCGAAGGTCGCCCCGCCGCTCGCCACGCCGATCGCCGCGACGATCAGGCCGCAGACCAGAGCGACGAGAAGTTCGCGCCGCATCCCGACCGGCGCGCACCAACGCTTCAGCGCCCGCGTGCCCTCCAGCATGCCGCGCGAGAAGAGCCCCCCGGCGACGCCGCCGACGACGCCGCACACCGCCACCAACGCCCAGTCGCCGACGTCGTGGACGCGGCCGGTGCTCCAGCCGAAATAGTTGTAGTTGCCGACGAGGCCGAGCGAGACGAGGCCCGAGATGATCACCGCGTAGAGCACCAGACCGTTGGTGCGCTGCTCGAAGGCCTTGCTCATCTCCTCGATGGCGAAGACGATGCCGGCGAGCGGCGTGTTGAAGGCGCCGGCGATGCCGGCCGCCGACCCGGCCAGGATCAGGGCCTTCTCGCGCTGCACGCCGCCCCAGATGCCGAACTGCAGCATCACCGCCGCGCCGACCTGCACCGTCGGCCCCTCACGCCCGATCGAAGCGCCCGAGGCGAGCCCGAGCGTGGTGAGGACGATCTTGGCGAGGATGACGCGCGGCGACAGGAGCGCCAGCCGGTCGTCGGTCGCCCTCAGATCGCGCGCCGCCATCGCCTGCGGAATGCCGCTGCCCGCCGAAGCCGGCGCGAACCGGCGCGTCGTCCAACGGATCAGGACGAATCCGGCCGGCGTCACCAGCAACGGCAACCACCAGATCTTCGCCTCTTCGAACAGGAACAGGTTCTGCCCGGCGTTCGACAGAATGGCGAAGCCGACCGAGGCGAGGCCGACGAAGAGCGCGCCCGACCAGAAGACCAGCCGTCGCTGCCACATCAGTTTCGATAGAAACCGCGCCGACAGACGCCGACGATCGATCTTCTTGGGTCTCATGACGTCGAGGCGATATCCGAGGAACGTGCCGCCGCGGCGAACCGCAAACGCTCGAGCAGGTTCGAACGACGGTCGCACGCGAAAGGAAGCGTCGACCATAACAGGATCGCCGCTCCCGTGAACCCCGAAATCGCCCGCGTTCGTCGCGCCGCCGCCCTGCGCGACGGCGCGGCGCTCCTCTCAGCGGAAGGTGCGCAGGTAGTAGCCCTCGAAGATCCGCTTCAGCCAATGGAAGACGATCGACTTCGGCCCGACGAAGTTGAACTTCTCGTTGCGGAACACGACCATGCCGGCGTCGAGCGTGTCGACGATGCAGATCAGCTCCGGCTTGAACGCCTCGCTCGGCTCGCGCCCGGACAGCGTCGCCACGACGTTGGCCGCCGCCGCCTTGGCCTGCAGATCGGCCTGATGCGCCTGTTTCGGCATCCAGTCCGGCCCGGGGAAGGAGCCGGCGTCGCCGACCACCCACACCCCCGGCCGTCCCTCGACCCGACACAGGCCGTCGGCGACGATCATGCCGCCCGGCGACAGCGGCAGATCGGCGTTCGCGAGCCACGCCGGGCCGGTCAGCCCCGGCATGAACAGGATCAGATCGGCGTCGATCTCGCCGCCCTCGGTGACGACCTTCTTTTCCTCGATCCGCACCATCTTGTGGCCGAGATGGGTGCGGATGCCGCGCTTCGCCATCTCGGCGAGAAGCCCGTCGACCGCCTTCGGTCCGAGCCGCTGGCCGGGGCGGGTGGCCGGATTGAAGAAGACGATCTCGAACTTGTCGCGCCGACCGTGCTTCCGGAGCCACGTGTCGATGATGAAGAGGAATTCGAACATCGGGCCGCCGCGCATGGCGCCCTGCTCGTTCGGATTGGTGGCGAAGCCGATGGCGATCGTGCCGCCGCTCATCGCCTCCAGCCGACGCTCGATCTCCTCGCCGACGGCGATGCCCTCGCAGGGGATCAGCGCGTTTTCGATGCCCGGCAGTTTGCGGATGAAGCGCCCGCCGGTGGCGATCACCAGCTGGTCGTTGACGAACTCGCCCGCGTCGGTGAGCACCCGGCGGCCGCCGTCGGCGAGCCCGGTGACCGAGGCCTGGACGAAGTCGACCTTCTGCTCCTTGAAGAAATGGGCGAGCGGGATCCTCAGATCCTCGCCCTTTCTCAGATGCGTCGGGATCCAGATCGTGCTGGGCAGATAGTGCAGATGATCGCGCGGCGAGATCACCCGGATCTCGCCCGTCCATCCCTTGCGGCGCAGCTGGCGCACCGTGGTCAGCGCCCCGAAGCCCGACCCCAGAACCGTGATGGTCTTCACGCAGTCCCTCCTCGATGATGGTGATGCTCGGCCCAATGCCGGAACGCCGGCAGGTGCCGGTCGCGCGAGGCCTCGGCGAGGTGTCGGAACACCCGCTCGACGTCGGCCCACCCCTTCGCGAGGGGCATCAACTCCTCCTCGTAGAGCGCGACATTCTCCTCTTCCGCGGTGACCGCGATGCGACAGGCGCAGGTCGCCGTCGCCGGCACCGCACGGCGAACCTCGGCCGATCCGAGATGAACGTTCTGCGGCACCGCGAGCCCGCGCCGTCGCAGCAGTCCGGCGAGCGCGTCGGCCTGTCGCGCCTCCGCCGCGACGATCATACGAAACGGCATCGCGCCGGGAAACCGGTCGAGCACCGCCGTGTAGAAGGCCTGGGCGCGATGTTCGTCGTCGAGCGCGGCGAGAATCGCGTCGTGCGCCCGCGGCGTGAGCGGCGCCGTCGCCTCCGGTCGGAGCGAGGCGAAGCCGAAACAACCGCCGCGCCGTCGAAGACGCCGCGTCTCGTCGCATCGAACCGCCGTATGACCCTGCCACGCCATGTCCGCCTCCCGTGCGACGCCCGCTCGAGGGGCCTCGCTCCGTGCGTCGAGCCGCATCTTCGCCGCTTCGACGAGCCGATCATGGCGCATGAAGTTATATTGTCAATGTAAGTTTATGTCGCGCCCGCCTCAACCGGCCTCGATCGTCTTCAGCGCCAGCACCGCGGCGGAGGCGCGGTTCTCCACGCCGAGTTTGGCGAAGACCGTCTCGAGGTGCTTGTTCACGGTGCGTGGGCTGAGGCCGAGAATGTCGCCGATGTCGCGGTTCGACTTGCCGCGCGCCACCCACAGACACACCTCCGCCTCGCGCGCGGTCAGCCCGAAGCGCCGCCTGAGCGCCGCCTCCTCGCCGCCCGCCTCGTCGATCATCAGCCGCCACAGCCATTCGTCGTCGCCGGCGCGGCCGAGCCCGTTGAGCTGCAGCCGACGCGTCTCGGTCTCCTCGACGACGATCGGCCCGGCCGAACCCTCGGTGATCGCCGCCGCGATTCGCGCCCCGACCTCCGCCGACAGCCCCTCTTCGCCGGCGAGGTCGGCGACGAGCTTGCCCGCCTGCGGCGTCGCCCAGGAGAGGCGTCCGGCCCGATCGGTGGCGAGCAGAAAGCGGCCGGCGGTGTCGAGCGCCATCCGCGCCGAGCGTTCGCGCCGGGCGTTGGCGAGATGGACGCGGATGCGCGCGGTCAGCTCGTCGAGCACGATCGGCTTCGTGACGTAGTCGACGCCGCCGGCGGCGAAGCCCTCGACGATGTGTTCGGTCTCGGTCAGCCCGGTCATGAACAGGATCGGCACGTCGGCGGTCGCCGGCAGCTTCTTCAGCCGCCGCGTCGTCTCGAACCCGTCGATCCCCGGCATGACGGCGTCCATCAGGATCACGTCGGGCGTGATCCGCTCGACGATGCCGAGCGCCTGTTCGCCCCCCGTCGCCACCAGCACCATCGCGCCCTGCGCCTCGAGCGTCTGGGTGAGGAAGCCGAGCGTGTCCGGGTTGTCGTCGACCACCAGGACGATGTCGCGGCTCTTGGTCGCATCAGGCGTCGCCATCCGAGGCCTCCAGCAATCGCACCAGGCGGTCCATGTCGAAGGCCTCGGCGGCGCGGGCGAGTTCGACCAGCCGCTTGCCCGGCGCGCCGCCGCCCGCGCGGATCTCCGTCTCGATCGCCTCGAGCTTCGAGACGACGCCGCGAACATAGCCGATCCCCGCCCACTGCAGGAGGTCGCGCGCCTCCTCCCGTGTCGGTCGATCGTCGTAGGCCGCCGCCGCCGGTTCGGCGGTCGTCGACGCCGCCGGCTCGCTCGTCCAATCGAGACCGAGATGCGCCTGCAGCCGATCGATCAGGCGCGACAGATCGAACGGCTTGGCGATCAGATCGTCGTGCGCGGCGATCTCCGCCTCCGGCGGCGGCGTCTCGCCGACATTGGCCGAGAGCACGACGATGCGCCCGCCGTACCCGGCTTCGCGCAGCCGCGTCGCCACCTCCCACCCGTCCATGCCCGGCATGGAGAGGTCGAGCAGGATCAGATCCGGCGGTGAGGCGGCCACCGCCTCGAGACAGCTCGGCCCGTCCTCCGCCTCCTCGATCGCAAAACCGATCGGCTCCAGCGCCGCCCGGACGAGATCGCGGTGATCGGGGTTGTCGTCGACCACCAGGATCCGCCGCCGCGCGCCCTCGTAACCGGTGATCGCCGGCGCGCTCGCCGTCGCCTGCGGCCGCGCCACGACGGAGAGATGCATCCGCACCCGGAAGCGGGTCCCCGCCCCGGGCGTGCTGTCGACGCGCACGTCGCCGCCCATCAGCGTCACGATCATCTTGGTGATGGTCAGTCCGAGCCCGAGCCCCGGCTTGCGCCGCGCGCTCTCGCCGCGCTCGAACGGCTCGAAGATGCGGGCGAGATCCTTCGCCTCGATGCCCACCCCGGTGTCGACGACGGTGAAGGTCGCGATCTCATGGCGCATGCCGACGTCGAGATGGACATCGCCGGCGTTGGTGAACTTGATCGCATTGGTGAGCAGATTGGTCAGCACCTGCCGGAGCCGCTTCTCGTCGGTCGCCACCACTTCCGGCAGCTTCGTCGGCCGGGTGAAACGGAAGGTCAGGCCCTTCGCTTCGGCCTGCGGTCGGAACATCTCGACGAGGCCGTCGAGGAAGTCGGAGAAGCGGATCTCGTCGCGGGAGAGTTCGAGCCGGCCCGCCTCGATCTTGGAAATGTCGAGGAGCCCGTCGATCAGGCCGGAGAGATGCTCCGCCGAACGCCTGATGACCTTGACCGAATGGGCCCGCCCGTTGGTGATCCCGGCGTCGCGCTCCAACACCTGCGCGTAACCGAGCACCGCGTTGAGCGGCGTCCGCAGTTCATGGGAGAGCCCGACCAGATAACGGCTCTTGGCGAAGTTCGCCGCCTCCGCCGCCTCCTTGGCCTTCTGCAGCGCCGCGTCGGTGCGCTCGTGCGCCGCGATCTCGTCGAGCAGCAGGCCGGTCTGGCGCGCCGATTCCTCCTCCGCCACCCGTCGGCTCTCGTGCGCCAGCACGAAGAACCACGCCACCACCCCGGCGACGATCAGCAGCACGAAGAACGCCGCCCAGAGCGCCCGCGTCAGCGCCGCCTCGATCGCCGGATCGCGGGGATCCGACTGGAAGTGGATGACGAGGAGGACGAGGCCGATCGCCGTCATGAGAAGCGCCAGGATCGCGACATATTCCAAGAGCCGCGGGCTCAACCGCGTCGCCAGCGCCGACGGCAGCAGCGCCTTGGTCCAGGCGCGCGCCTGCGCCGAGATCCGGCCCTCCGGCTTGCACTGGTCGCGACAGCGCGCGTCGAGCGAACAGCACAGCGAGCAGATCGGCGCGCCATAGGCCGGGCAATGGGCGCTGTCCTCCGGTTCGAAGTCGTGCTCGCAGACCGAACAGCGGATCAGGCTCTCCCGCGCCCAGTCCGCCTCCGGTCGGCGCGCGAAGTACCATTTGCCGCCGGTCGCCCAGGCCAGGAGCGGCACCATCGCCATCGAGACCGCCAGCGCCACGAAGGGCGCGAAGGCCTGCGCCAGAGCCCCGAAACGGCCGGTCGCGGCGAAGAGCGCCAGCGCCGCCGCAATCGTCATCGACCCGACCCCGACCGGATTGACGTCCGGCAGATGCGCCCGCTTGAACTCGATCCCCGGCGGCGACAGGCCGAGCGGCTTGGCGATGCCGAGATCCGCCGACACCGCCCCGAGCCAGGCGACCGCGACGATGGCGAAGAGCCCGAGCGTCTTCTCCAGCGCCTCGTAGATGCCGAGCTCCATCAGCAAGAGCGCGATCGCCACGTTGAAGACCAGCCAGACCACCCGGCCGGGATGGGAATGCGTCACGCGGGAAAAGAAGTTCGACCACGCCAGCGAGCCCGCGTAGGCGTTCATCACGTTGATCTTGAGCTGCGAGACGACGACGAAGAAGGCGGTGAGCGCCACCGCCGCCTCCTTCGACGGGATCATGTAGGAGAAGGCGACGTCGTACATCCAGGCCGGTTCCGCCGCGTGCCCCTCCGGCACGCCGAGCCTGAGCGCCACCACCGCCAGCAGCGACCCGGCGAAGAGCTTCGGCGCGCCGAGCACCACCCAGCCGGGACCTGCGAAGAAGGTGGCGATCCGGTGCGCCCGCGCCCCTTCGACGATCCGCGCCGGCAGAAACCGCAGGAAATCGACCTGCTCGCCGATCTGCGGCATCAATCCGAGGATCACCGACGAGGCGAGGCCGAAACGGACGAGATCGAACTCCTCCATCCATGTTCCCGGCTGTCCGCCCCGCGCCGCGCCGCCGAACTGGATCCAGGCCGAGAACTGCGCCGGATCCTTCCAGGCGATGAAGGCGAAGGGCAGGACGTTGAGGACGATCCAGAACGGCTGGGTGAACAGCTGGAAGCGCGAGATCGCGGTGATGCCGTAGACCACCAGCGGGATCACCGCGAGCGCCGACAGGATGTAGGAGAACCACAGCGGCCAGCCGAAGGCGAGCTTCAGCGCCGACGACATGATCGAGGCTTCGATGGCGAAGAGGATGAAGGTGAAGCTCGCATAGACCAGCGACGTCACCGTCGAGCCGATGTAGCCGAACCCCGCCCCGCGCGTCAGAAGATCGATGTCGACGCCGTGTTTCGCCGCCGCGCGCGCCACCGGCCAACCGGTGACCAGCAGGACGATCGACACGACGACGATCGCCGCGGCGGCGTTGACGAAGCCGTGGGCGAGCGTGATCGTGCCCCCGATCGCCTCCAGCGCCAGGAACGAGATCGCCCCGATCGCCGTCTGTGCGACGCGCGGCGCCGACCAGCGCCGGGCGCTCTTCGCGGTGAAGCGCAGCGCATAGTCCTCGAGCGTCTGGTCCGCCACCCAGCGATTGTAGTCGCGGCGAACGGGAAGGATGCGCTGTCGTCCGGCCATGCGTCCTCTCGACCAGGGCGTCGGCGCGGCGCGCGCCGAACGTTTCGCCTTTTCGCCTCTTTCGAGGTCGTTCGTCCATGTCCGCGAGACGGCGGCGCGCCGATTTTTCCGGCAAGCGGCGTCCTTGGGCAGAAACTGCGTCAATTGACGTATGGGTCGGGAACGCCGGCCGCGCTCAACTCTCCCCCGAGCGGGCCCGAGGGCCGGGACCGTCCTCTCAGTCGAAACTCCGGGGGAGTATTCATGACCTTCAACGAGAAGCTTCTGGGCGCGATCGTCGGCGCCGCCATTTCGGCCGGCGCCTTCTCTTCCGCCGCCCGCGCCGAGGACACCATCAAGATCGGCATCCTGCACTCGCTCTCCGGCACCATGGCGATCTCGGAGACGACGCTGAAGGACACCATGCTCTTCCTCATCGACGAGCAGAACAAGAAGGGCGGCGTCCTCGGCAAGAAGCTCGAGGCGGTCGTCGTCGACCCGGCCTCCAACTGGCCGCTCTTCGCCGAGAAGGCGCGCGAGCTGATCGCCAAGGACAAGGTCTCGGCCGTGTTCGGCTGCTGGACCTCGGTGTCGCGCAAGTCCGTGCTGCCGGTCTTCAAGGAGCTGAACAACATCCTCTTCTACCCCGTCCAGTACGAGGGTGAGGAGAGCGAGCGCAACGTCTTCTACACCGGCGCCGCGCCGAACCAGCAGGCGATCCCGGCCGTCGACTACCTGATGTCGAAGGACGGCGGCGAAGTGAAGCGTTGGGTGCTCGCCGGCACCGACTACGTCTATCCGCGCACCACCAACAAGATCCTCGAGGCCTATCTCAAGGCCAAGGGCGTCGCCGCCGAAGACATCATGATCAATTACACGCCGTTCGGTCACTCCGACTGGCAGACGATCGTCTCGGACATCAAGAAGTTCGGCTCCGCCGGCAAGAAGACTGCGGTCGTGTCGACCATCAACGGCGACGCCAACGTGCCCTTCTACAAGGAGCTCGGCAACCAGGGCGTCAAGGCGACCGACATCCCGGTCGTCGCCTTCTCGGTCGGCGAAGAAGAGCTCGCCGGCATCGACACCAAGCCGCTGGTCGGCCACCTCGCCGCGTGGAACTACTTCCAGTCCGTCAAGGACCCGGCGAACGAGGCCTTCATCGCCAAGTGGAAGGAATACACCAAGAACCCGAAGCGCGTGACCAACGACCCGATGGAAGCCCACGTGATCGGCTTCCAGATGTGGGTGAAGGCGGTCGAGAAGGCCGGCACCGTCGATCCGGACAAGGTCATCGACGCGCTTCCGGGCATCCAGGCGCCGAACCTGACCGGCGGCATGTCGACCATGCTCCCGAACCACCACATCACCAAGCCGGTGCTGATCGGCGAGATCAAGGCCGACGGCCAGTTCGACGTGGTGTGGAAGACCAAGGACCTCGTCCCCGGCGACGCCTGGACCGACTTCCTGCCCGGCTCCAAGGACCTCGAGGCCGACTGGGTCACGCTCAAGTGCGGCAACTACAACACCGTCACCAAGAAGTGCGGCGGCTGATCGGTTCCCCCGACATCCGAGCGATGGAACGTCACCCGGGGCGCGCCCCGGGTGACCCCTTCTCCCGCGAGGGGAGAAGGGCGGCCGCATCCCGCGGTCGAACCCGAAATCCCGATGCCCTCTCTCGAGACGGCGTCGCCCGACGGGAAGCGAGATCGACGATGCCGGCCCACATTGGTTGTGACCTACCCTCTCGATCCGACCGGCGAGACGTGAAGGCGCCCCCATCCGGCCCTCTCCCCCTTCGAGGGGGAGAGACGGAGAGAGGGGGACGAGGCTCCGCCTCGATCGCCCGAACGCGCGAAACGTCGATCCCCCCCCTCCCCAACCCTCCCCCTCGAGGGGGGAGGGAGCAGCGCCCTCGCCGCTTCGCCGCCGCGCTCTTCTTCGCCGTCGCCATGCTCTTCGGCGCGGTTCTTCCGGCCGCCGCTCAGGACATCTCCGCCGCTCTCGTCAAACTGACCGCCGACGGCTACGCCGACACCGCCGAAGCGATCGGCGACCTCGCGACCTCGGGTCATCCGCGCGCCGCGGTCATCGTCCAGGCGATCGCCGACAAGACCCTCGAATTCGACGCCGCCACCAAGACGGTGGCGATCCGAGACGGCGGCAAGGTCGTCGACGCAGCGACCGGCGACGCGATCGCCGCCCCGCCCGCCGGCCTCTCGCCCGTCCGCGTCAACAACCGCGTCCGATCGGCCATTTCGGCCGCCATGGGCGCGCTGACGCTGATGTCGCCCGATCCGGCGAAGCGACGCGACGCGGCGGACGCCGTCTTCAAGTCGCGCGACCAGGGCGCGCTCGCGACCCTCGACGCCGCGATCGCCAAGGAGAAGGACGGCGCGATCCGCGAGGCGCTGCGCGTCGCCCGCGCCGCCGTGATCCTGACCAAGGCCGACGCTTCGGAGACCGACCGCGTCGAAGCCGCCTCGATCGTGCGCGAACGCGGCGATCAGGACGCCGTGTCGCTGCTTCGCTCGCTGCCCTCCGACACGCCGAAGCGCGTGCAGGACGCCGCCCAGACCGCCGCCAAGGCGATCGAGACGACGCTCGCCCTGTGGGGCGGCGTTCAGAACGCCCTCTACGGCCTATCGCTCGGCTCGGTGCTGCTGCTCGCCGCGATCGGCCTCGCCATCACCTTCGGCGTGATGGGCATCATCAACATGGCGCACGGCGAGCTCGTCATGCTCGGCGCCTACACCACGTTCGTCGTCCAGGAGGTGATCCGCTCGCATGCGCCGGCCCTCTTCGACTGGTCGCTCGCCCTCGCCCTGCCGCTCGCCTTCCTGGTCTCCGGCCTCGTCGGCGTGCTGATCGAACGCACCGTCATCCGCTGGCTCTACGGCCGGCCGCTCGAGACCCTGCTCGCCACCTGGGGCATCTCGCTGATCCTGCAACAGGCGGTGCGCACCCTCTTCGGCGCCAACAACCGCGAGGTCGGCGCGCCGAGCTGGATGTCCGGCTCGCTCGATCTCGGGGCCCTGACGCTGACCACCGGACGCATGTGGATCATGGTCTTCGCCCTGATCGTCTTCCTCGGCCTGATGCTGATCCTGAAGAAGACCGCCGCCGGCCTACAGATGCGCGCCGTCACCCAGAACCGCGCCATGGCCTCGGCGATGGGCATCAAGACGCCTTGGGTCGACGCGCTCACCTTCGGGCTCGGCTGCGGCATCGCCGGCATCGCCGGCGTGGCGCTCTCCCAGATCGACAACGTCTCGCCGAACCTCGGCCAGGGCTACATCATCGACAGCTTCATGGTCGTGGTCTTCGGCGGCGTCGGCAATCTCTGGGGCACGCTGGTCGGCGCGCTGACGCTCGGCGTCGTCAACAAGTTCCTGGAGCCGGTCGCCGGCGCGGTGCTGGGCAAGATCCTGGTGCTGGTCTTCATCATCCTGTTCATTCAGAAGCGTCCGCGGGGCCTGTTCGCCCTCAAGGGCCGGGCGGTGGAAGCATGATCACACACTTCCTCCTGAAGGGGCTCGACCGCCGCGTCGTCGTCGCCCTCCTGCTGATCCTCGCGGTCGCCGTGCTGGTGCCGGTGCTCAATCTGGTCGTGCCGGAAGGCTCGCCCTTCCACGTGCCCACCTACCTCGTCACGCTCTTCGGCAAATACGCGACCTATGCCGCGCTCGCCCTGGCGCTCGATCTGGTCTGGGGCTTCTGCGGCATCCTGTCGCTCGGCCACGGCGCCTTCTTCGCCCTCGGCGGCTACGCCATGGGCATGTATCTGATGCGCCAGATCGGCACGCGCGGCGTCTACGGCGATCCGATCCTGCCGGACTTCATGGTCTTCCTGAACTGGAAGAGCCTGCCCTGGTACTGGCACGGCTTCGACCATTTCGCCTTCGCCGCCTTGATGGTGGTGCTCGTGCCCGGGCTCTTGGCGCTGGTCTTCGGCGGCCTCGCCTTCCGCTCCCGCGTCACCGGCGTCTATCTGTCGATCATCACCCAGGCGATGACCTACGCCCTGCTGCTCGCCTTCTTCCGCAACGACATGGGCTTCGGCGGCAACAACGGCCTGACCGACTTCAAGGACATCGTCGGCTTCAACGTCCAGGCCGACGGGACGCGCGCCGCGCTCTTCGCCCTCTCCTGCCTGACGGTGGCGGCGGGGCTGCTGTTCTCGGCCGCGATCGTCCATTCCAAGCTCGGCAAGGTCCTCGTCGCCATCCGCGACGCGGAGAGCCGCACCCGCTTCATCGGCTACCGGGTGGCGACCTACAAGACCTTCGTCTTCGTCGTCTCAGCGATGCTCGCCGGCGTCGCCGGAGCGCTCTACGTGCCGCAGGTCGGCATCATCAACCCCGGCGAATTCTCGCCCGCCAACTCGATCGAAGCGGTGATCTGGGTGGCGGTCGGAGGCCGCGGCACCCTGATCGGCCCGATCGTCGGCGCCCTCGCCGTCAACTGGGGCAAGACCTGGTTCACCGGGGTCCTGCCCGAACTGTGGCTCTTCGCCCTCGGTCTGCTCTTCGTCCTGGTGACGCTGTTCCTGCCCAAGGGCATCGTCGGCACGATCTCCGACCTCTTCGCTCGCCGTCGCGCCGCCCCGCCGGTCGACCCGACCGCCCAGCCCCAGCCCGCGGAGTGAGAGAGACCATGGCCCACGAGCTCGCCTCCCAGTCCCTGCTCTACCTCGACGACGTCAAGGTCTCCTTCGACGGCTTCAAGGCCCTGAAGGGCCTCAGCCTCGTCATCGAACCGGGCGAAATGCGCGCCATCATCGGCCCGAACGGCGCCGGCAAGACCACCATGATGGACTGCATCACCGGCAAGACCCGGCCCGACGAGGGCGAGGTCCTGTTCGAGGGCGGCTCGATCGACCTGACCGGCCTCGACGAGGCCGCGATCGCCGAACTCGGCATCGGCCGCAAGTTCCAGAAGCCGACCGTCTTCGAGAGCCACACCGTCGAGGACAACGTCTATCTGGCGCTGAAGGCCGATCGCGGCCCCTTCGCCACCCTGTTCCATCGTCTCTCCGGGGCCGAGGCCGCCCGCATCGACGAGATCCTGGAGACGGTCCATCTCGCCGAACGCCGCGCCGAATTGGCGAAGAACCTGTCGCACGGCCAGAAGCAGTGGCTGGAGATCGGCATGTTGCTCGCCCAGGAGCCGAAACTCCTGCTCGTCGACGAACCGGTCGCCGGCATGACCGACGCCGAGACCATGCAGACCGCGGCGCTCTTGCGGCGGATCCACGCCTCCGGCAAGTCGGTGGTCGTCGTCGAGCACGACATGGCCTTCGTCCGCGAGCTCGGCGTCAAGGTGACGGTGCTGCACGAGGGCGGCGTGCTCTCGGAAGGGACCATCGACCATGTCGCGAGCGACCCGAAGGTCATCGAAGTCTATCTGGGACGCTGAGCCATGCTGACCGTCGAAAACGTCGATCTGTTCTATGGCGCGGCGCAGGCCCTGCGCGGCGTCTCCACCACCGCGAAGATCGGCGAGATCACCTGCGTGCTCGGCCGCAACGGCGTCGGCAAGACCTCGCTGATGCGCGCCATCGTCGGCCAACAGCCGATCGCCAAGGGAAAGATCGCCTGGGAGGGCCGCGACCTCGCCCATGTCGCGCCCTACGACCGGGCCCGCGCCGGCATCGCCTTCGTGCCGCAGGGCCGCGAGATCTTCCCGCTGCTGACGGTGGAGGAGAACCTCCAGACCGGCTTCGCCTGCCTGCCGAGATCCGAGAAGCAGATCCCCGACGAGGTCTTCGAACTCTTCCCCGTGCTCGGCGACATGCTGCGTCGGCGCGGCGGCGATCTTTCAGGAGGTCAGCAACAGCAATTGGCCATCGGCCGGGCTCTGGTCACCCGCCCGCGCCTCCTCGTCCTCGACGAACCGACCGAGGGCATTCAGCCCTCGATCATCAAGGACATCGGCCGTGCGCTCGAATATCTGCGCGGCAAGGGGACGATGGCGATCCTGCTGGTCGAGCAGTATTTCGACTTCGCCCGCGAACTCGCCGACCACTACACGGTGCTCGATCGCGGCGAAGTGGTGATCGAAGGCGCCAAGGGCGACGTCGACCCGGAAGCGGTCCGGGCGAAGATCGCAGTGTGACCCCCGCCCGCCCTCGCATACGTCTCAGTGCGGCAGGATCACCGAAAAGATCACGTGCCGCTCCTCCTTGCCGCCCGCCTTGGCGGCGGCGGAGAGCGACGTGTCGTGGCTGACGCCGGTCAGTCCGACCCGCTCCAGGCGCTTGTCGATCTCGGCCGACGAAACCTTGAGGATCGGCTCGAGATCGGCGATGCGCGCATCGCCCATCGCGCGATACATCGCCATCTGCGGATTGCCGCCGACCCCGCCGAGCTCCATCACGCCGGGAACGGCGAAGGCCAGCGCGGCGACGAGCGATGCGCCGAGCGGCCACATCAGCCACCCCCGTTTGAAATAGCTGGTCATCGGCAACCAGTTTTTCCACACATGCAGTACGAACGGGATGATCAGCACCATGCTGAGCCACTCGTGCATGCCACGAAACGCTGCAGTTCCGACATGGAAGAACAGCGAAATTCCGGAAATCAACGAGATCACGAAGAGACCGGTGGTGAAAGGCGTCGCATAACGATTGACCATGTCGCGAAACATGTCGGAAACTCCTTCGAGAAAGACCGTCGAGCGACGGATCGGCGCGTTCGACGTCTCGGGAATACACCCGTCATCGATCACGGCCTCGTGAATTCGCCGTAATATTTCCCCGCCGCGCCGAACGACGCCGCCCTCGCAGACGAAAAACGCGCGCCGGAGGCCCGGCGCGCGTCGCAATGTCGCAAGCGAGACGGCGATCGATCAGGGCTTCGGCGCTTCCGCCGGCTTCGCCCCGTCCTGCAGCTTCTTGGCGGCCTCTTCGGCGCGCTTCTGCAGCTCCTGCTGCAGCTGCTCCTGGTTCTGCTGACCGGCGCTCGGGTCGATGCCCTCGCCTTCGATCGCCTTCTTGAAGGTCGACAGCACGAACGGGAACGACATCGGCTTCTGCTGGATGTTGAGCGAGGTGACGATCAGGGCCTTGCCCTTCTTCATCTCCTCGATCGACTTGTCGGCGATCTCCATCTCGGCGTAGCAGGCGTTGGGGAAGCAGATCGTGTACTTCGCCTCCATCTGCTTGCCCTTGTCGATCTGGACGCGCATGCCAGGCTGGATCAGCACCACCGGCGGCACGGCGAGCAGCAGAACCTTCTTGGCGTCGCCCTCGATGTCGCGCAGCGCCACCGAAGCGACCAACTGGCCTTCGGTCGAGCGCAGCTCCTTGGCGACGAGGCAGACGTTCTTCTTCTCGGCGTCCTTCGAGCAGATCTTGACCCACGGCAGCGGATCGTCCGCCGCGGCTTCCGGCTTGGCCGGAGCCTCCTTGGCGGGCGCGGGCTTGGCCGCCGGCTTGGCGGCGGGCGCCGGCGCGGCGGACTGGGCCTGAGCGATCGCCGGAACGGCGACGAGGCCGAAGGCGGCGATCAGAAGGCCCGCGGCGCCGGAGCGCATCGTCGAAACCGCACGAAGGAAGTTGTCAGCCATGGAAACCACATCCTCGAAGAAGATCGCATCGTCCCGGGATCTCTCGCCGACCCCGCGACATCGTCCGCATCTCGCGCACCCGTCGTCCGACCGCCCGCTTCGCGCGCCGTCGGTTCCGGGGGGACATGCCGATCGATCTGGGCGAAACCGTGTCCCGCCCGAGTTCGTCACGATGCATAGCCTCTCGGCGGCGCGATTTCCAGCCTGCCGAAGGACGAGACCGCGAAGCCTCTCCCACGCTCCCCTCCGCATCCGACTTCCGCGCGGCGGCCGAGGCTGGCATCCTCGCTGAGATTCGCGGGCGACCATCACGCGCCGCCCGCTCGATTTTCGTGAAGGGAGAGCCGTCCTTGTCGGACCTGCCGAGGCATCGCGACGCGACCTTGCGCCGGCGTGCGGCGACCGCCTTCGCGCTGGCGGCCGCGCTCCTCTGCGCCCTCGCGCCGGCCGACCTCGCCGCCGCGCCGCGCCCCGCCATCGCCGCGCACGGCGAACCGGCGCTCCCCCCCGGCTTCGACCATTTCCCCTGGGCCGATCCTTCCGCGCCGAAGGGCGGCCGCATCACCCTCGGCGTGGTCGGCTCGTTCGATTCGCTGAACCCCTTCGTCTTCAAGGGCAACGCCGCCTCCGGCCTGCGCTTCGGCGCGGAAGGCTCCGCCAACGTCTTCGAGAGCCTGATGGAGCGCAGCCTCGACGAACCCTTCACCCTCTACGGGCTCCTCGCCGAGACCATCGACGTCGCCGACGACTATTCCACCGTCGACTTCCGCCTCCGCCCCGAGGCGCGCTTCTCCGATCGCACGCCGGTGACGCCGGACGACGTCGTCTTCTCCTTCGAGACCCTGCGCGAGAAGGGCCTGCCCTACATGCGCGCCAACTATCGCGACGTCGTCGGCGTCGAGAAGCTCGACGCGCGCACCGTCCGCTTCCGTCTGAAGTCGGCCGAAAACCGCGAGCTGCCGCTGATCCTCGGCCTGATGCCGATCCTGCCGGCGCACGACTGGGCCGACCGGGAATTCGAGGCGACCCGCATCGATCCGCCGATCGGCTCCGGCCCCTATCGGGTCGAGGCGGTCGAACCCGGCGCCCGCCTCGCCCTGAAGCGCGATCCCGACTATTGGGGCCGCGATCTTCCCGCCCGCCGTGGCCTCTACAACGCCGACGAGCTGCGCTGGGAATATTTCCGTGACCTCAACGCCCTCCTCGAGGCCTTCAAGAAGGGCATCGTCGACATCCTCCCCGAGAGCGACCCCAGCCGCTGGTCGACGGCCTACGACTTTCCCTCCGTCGAAGAAGGCCGCGTCGTCAAGGAGACCATCGCCCTCGACGTGCCGCGCGGTATGACCGGCTTCGCGCTCAACACCCGTCGCCCGCTCTTTTCCGACGTCCGCGTCCGCGAGGCGGTGATGCGGCTGTTCGATTTCGAATGGGCCAACCGCAATCTCTATTGGGGCCTCTACCAACGGCAGGTCGGCTATTTCGACGGCTCCGAGCTCTCCGCCTACGGCCGCCCGGCCGACGCCCGCGAGACGGCGATCCTCGCCCCCTTCCCGAACGCCCTGCCGCCGGCCTTCCTCGACGGCTCCTGGCGCATGCCGGCGACCGACGGCTCCGGCCGCGATCGCCGCGCGTTGAAGGCCGCCCTCGACCTGCTCGAGGCCGCCGGCTGGCGCTTCGAAGGCGGCCGCCTCGTCTCGAAGGCGGGCCACCCCTTCTCCTTCGAGATCCTGACCCAGACCCGCGAACAGGAACGCCTCGCCATGGGCTGGCAGCGCACCCTCGCCGCGCTCGGCATGGAGGCCCGGATCCGCACCGTCGATTCGGCGCAATACGAACTGCGCCGCAAGACCTTCGACTTCGACGCCACCATGTGGGTGTGGTCGGCCTCCGCCTCGCCCGGCAACGAGCAGATCCATCGCTGGTCCTCCGCCGCCGCCGACGAGGAGGGCTCGTTCAACCTGCCCGGGGTGAAGAGCCCGGTGGTCGACGCGGCGATCGCCGCCCTTCTCGCCGCGCGCGACCGGCCGAGCCTCGTCGCCGCCGCCCGCCTGCTCGATCGGGCGTTGTCCGCAGGTTTCTGGGTCGTTCCGCTGTTTCATCCGCCCGGACAGTGGCTCGCCCACTGGACGCGAATCGAACATCCGCGCAACACTCCGGGATCGGGATGGACGCTGCCGGCCTGGTGGGTCCGTCCCGACACGAAGGACGAAGGGGGGAAGTCATGATCGTCGCTCGCGAGGACGAATCGCGCGCCCATGTCGCGACCGGCGCGTGGGGGCGCGTCACCCTCGATCAGATCGTCGCGCGCAACGCCGAGACCCGCCCCGATCACCTCGCGCTCGTCGACTTCGCCGATCGCGCCGAATGGACCTGCGGCGCGCCCGAACGCCTCACCTGGAAGGCGCTCGACGTCCGCGTCGAGGCGCTCGCCGCCTTCTTCGCCGCCGTCGGCCTGAAGTCCGACACCGTCGTCGCCCTGCAGATGCCGCCGACCAGCGACGCCGTCGTCGCGCTCTTCGCCTGTTCGCGCGCCGGCCTGATCGTCGCGCCGCTGCCGCTCGCCGCCCGCGAGGCCGACGCCGCCGCGCTCTGCCGCCGGCTCGGCGTGCGCGCCATCGTCACCGTCGCGCGCACCGAAGAGGAGACGCACGGCGTCCGCCTGCGCGACGTCGCCGCCGATCTCTTCCAGATCCGCTTCGTCTTCGGCGCCGGCGGCGATCTGCCCGATGGGCTGGTCGATCTTTCCGCCGTCTTCGACGAGGCCGCCGCCCTCGGCGCCGCGCCGGCGCTCGGCCGCAAGGGCAATCCGGCCGATCACGCCTTCACGGTCGAGGTCGCCGCCCTCGCCGACGACGCCCGCGACGAGAGCCTCGGCGACGCCGGCCGCTCCCTGCCGTTGCCGCGCTCGCACAACCACTGGATCGCCACCGGCCTGATGACCCTGCTCGAGGCCGGCGTCGGCCGCGATTCGGTGATCCTGTCGCCCTTCGCCCCCTCCGGCGTGGTCGGCGTCGGCGTCGCCGTGGTGCCCTGGCTGATCGCCGGCGCGACCCTGGCTCTCGGCCTGCCGCGCTCGACCGACGTGCTCGCCGACGAGGCCGAACGGCTCGGCGCCACCCACGTCGCCGCGCCGGCGCCGCACGCCGCCCGCCTCGCCGACCGGCTGGCCCTGCGCCGCCTGTCGCCGACCCTGCTCGCCGTCGCCGAGGAGGAGCCGGAGGATCGGCCGATGCCCGCCGGCGTCGACGTCGTCGACGTCACGCCGCTCGGCGCCTACGGCCTGGTCGCCCGCCGCCGCGCCGAGCCGAGCGGCCCGCGCCCGCTGCCGATCGGCCCCTGCGCCGCCCCCGCCGACGCGCCGAACGCGCCCGTGCTGGTCGAGATCCGCCTGAAGGCGATCCCCCAGCGCGCCGGCCAGATGGTCTCCGGCCGCCCGCTCGGCGGCGAGGTGCAGCTCCGTGGCGCCATGGCGCCGCACTTCAACTGGCCGACCACCGCCCAGGAGCGCAAACATCGGCCGCGCGATCCGGAAGGCTGGATGGCGACCGGCCTCGGCGCGCGCGTCGTCACCGCTCAGCCGCCGACCTGCGAACTCGCCGGGCGCATCGACGAGACCGTCCGCATCGGCCAGACCCTCTACGATCTGACCGTCGTCGACGCGCTCTATCGCGCCGTCGACGGCGTCGCCGACGCCGCCGCCTTCCTGGTCGAGACGCCGGAGACCGGCCGCGCCGTCGCCGCCGCGGTGGTGCCCGCCCCCGGCCGGCGCTTCGATCCGGAGAGCTTCCGCGCGGCGATCGCCGAATCCCGCGTCGGCCTCGCCGAGATCCCGGTCCGGGTCTTCGCCGTGCCGGCGATCGCCCGCGGCCCGTCCGGCCGCATCCTGCGCTCCGGCATGGCTCAGCATCTGATGACCCTGCCGCGCGCCCGCTGATCGCTCGTTGCGACGGGTCGGAGAGCATTCGGTAACCACGCGGAGGCTAGGATCGGGCGTTTGGGAGATCCTGCCGCCATGTCCTACCGTGGACGCGTCCTCGTCGTCGAAGAAACTCCGCGCCCCGACACCCGTCGCCTGTGGGAGGGCATCCGCGCCGACGGCTGGGACGTCCGCGCCCTGCCGCTCGCCCGCGCCGCCGAACGCGCCGCCCACGACCACCCCGACGTCGTCGTGCTGAACTTCGCCGCCGCCGAGGACGAGACCGACCGAACCCGCTATCGCGACGCCGCCGCCCGCATCGCCATGTTGCGCGGCCCCCGCCGCCTGCCGGTGGTCGCCCTCGACGAGCATCGCAGCGACGACGATCGGGCGATCGGCCTCTCCGACGTGTTGCGCGCGCCCTGGTCGATCGCCCAGGTCTCGGCCCGCCTCGGCTCGCTCGCCCGCCTCGCCGGCATGCGCGCCGAAATGCTGCGCCGCCTCGACACCGCCGCCCGCTTCGGCCTGTCGCGCGCCGAACCCGACCTCGGCGGCGCGCTCGCCGACGCCCACGTCCTGGTGGTCGGCGCCGGCATCCGCTACTTCACCATCGAACGGGCCCTCGCCAAGCGCTCGACCCTGATCGGCGCCTTCACCATCGACACCGCGGTCGACTACCTCGAACGTCGGCCCTTCGACGCCGTCGTCGTCAACCTGCCGCTCGAGGACGGCATCGAGTTCCTCGAACTGCTGCGCCGCAACCCAGACACCTTCGCCCTGCCCGCCGTCGTCCTGACCGGCGAGAGCGAACCGCGCCTCGTCGAGGCCATCCGCGAGGCCGGTGCCACCGACGTCGTCTTCGCCGACGAGGGCGAAGCGCTGTTCGCCGGCCGCGTCGAAGCCGCGATGACCGAGCATCGCATGCGGCTGGCGCTCAAGGCGGCCTACGGCGACACCCGTCACGAACAGACGCTCGACGCGACCACCGGCCTCTATCGCCGCGCCTTTCTGATGGAGCATCTCGCGACGCTCTTCGAAGACGCCCGCGACCACGACGAACCGCTCGCCGTGGTCGGCCTGCGCATCGTCGAACTGGCCGAGATCAACGGGGAGTTCGGTTGGGCCGCCGGCGACCGGCTGCTCGCCCAGATCGGCCGCATCGTCGCCCGTCTGGTGCGCGGCGAGGACCTCGCCGCCCGCGCCGGCGGCGATCGCCTCGCGCTGCTGTTGCCGGGCTGCGACGCGGAGACGGCGCGCCCCGCCGCCGATCGCATCGTCGGCATTCTCGAGACCACCGCCTTCTCGCTGCCCGGCGCCACCGGCCCGGTCTACGTGACGCTGGAGGTCGGCGTCGTCGACCTCGACGGCGACGAGACCGCCGCCGCTCTCCTCGCTCGCGCCTACGCCTGAGCCACGTCGCTCATCCGCCCGAGCCGGAGGCCGGAGGCGGAGAGGTCGCGGGCGAAGGCCTCGCTCGCCAGATGATCGTATTCGGCCCTTCGCGCCGCGTCGATCGCGTCCGACGGATCCGCCGGCAAGGCCGAATGCGCCGGATGGCACATCACCAGCGGGCGGGGCCCGAGCGCCGTCAGAAACTTCGGGAAGACCGACGCGAACCGATCCGGCCGAAACGCGGTGACGCCGCCGAACCCTTCGTTGACGACGATGCCGCGCGCCCGCGCCGCCGCCGAAAAGCCCGTCGCCAGCGCCGTCAGGAACGCCGCCTTGGCCGGCTCGACGCCGCGACGGACGATCGCGCCCGGCCGCTCCGAACAATCGCGCAGCCAGGTCCGGCGCGGATCGAGAAGCCCGATGTCGAAGGCGGCGAACAGGCCGCGCCGCACGCCGGGGAAGACATGGACGTGCTGGTGGCCGTCGAGAAAGTCCGGATCGCGCCCGACCACCGCCCGAAAACGATCCAGCTGCCGCCCGATCTCCGCCGTGATCTCCTCGTAGTCGATGCGTCCCGTCAGCGAGCGGGAGAGGACGCGTCCGAGCGTCGCCGCTTCGCCGTGCGCGTCGAGCGTGCGGATCGGCCCGAGCGGAGCGAGTTCGGTGAGCGTGAAGTGCAGTCCGATGTCGATCCGATCGGCCAGCGGCGCGAGCAGCGCGGCGTCGCGCTCGAAACGCGGGCCCGCCACCATGCAGCTCGTCGCCGAGAGACGTCCGGCCCGCGCCAGCGACACGACGCCCGCATCGATCGCCGGCGACAGACCGAAGTCGTCGGCGCACAAGACGATGCTTCCCACCACCCTCGACATCCCTCTTTCGCGACGCCTAGGTACGCTCGGCGCGGCGCGAGACTTCGCCCCCGCGCGTCGCACGACTTCACCATTGACGCCTCGCCGAATACCGGCGAAGTCTTCGCCGCCCGGCGGCCATTGGATACACGACGGGCCGCGCCAGTGAAAGGACCGAGACCATGACGTCTGCGCCGGCCTCCCCGACGCGAACCCCGCTCAGAGCCCGTCTGGTCAGCGTCGTGCTGCCCATGCACAACGAGCGCGACGGCCTCGATCGGCTGTTCGGCCGGCTCGTGCCGGTGCTGGAGAGCCTCGGCGCGCCCTTCGAGATCGTCTGCGTCGACGACGGCTCGCGCGACGACACTTGGGCCCGGCTGAAGGAGGCGCGCGCCCGCGTGCCGAACCTCAAGATCGTCACCTTCTCGCGCAACTTCGGCAAGGAGATCGCCGTCACCGCCGGCCTCGCCCACACCAAGGGCGACGTGGTGATCGTGATGGACAGCGACCTCCAGCATCCGCCGGAGGCGATCCCGGATCTCGTCGCCCATTGGAACGGCGGCGACTTCGACGTGGTTTTCGCCCGCCGCGTCGACCTCGATCGCGGCACCTTCCTGCGCAACGCCTTCTCGCAGGCCTTCTACCGCGCCTTCGACTACATGAGCGAGATCAGCGTCGACCGCGAGACCGGCGACTTCGGCGCCTACGACCGCAAGGTGATCGACGCCTTCCTCGCCATGCCCGAGCGCAACCGCTTCAACCGCGGCCTGTTCGCCTGGGCCGGGTTCCGCACCACCACCCTTCCGGTGACCATGGAGGAGCGGCAGACCGGCGCGTCGTCCTGGGGCTTCGTCAAGCTCGTCCGCCTCGCCATCGCCGCGATCACCTCCTTCGGCACCCTGCCCCTGAAGATCTGGGCGGTGATCGGGACGATCGTGTCGCTGTCCTCGCTGCTCTACGGCGCCTGGGTGGTGATGAAGACCCTGATCTTCGGCGCCGACGTGCCGGGCTTCCCGTCCCTGATGGTGGCGATCCTGTTCTTCTCCGGCATCCAGCTCGTCGGCCTCGGCATCATCGGCGAATATCTCGGTCAGGTGTTCTTCGAGGTGAAGCGGCGACCGCTCTACTTCGTCCGCGAGACCCACGGCTTCGACGAGACGCCGGCCGCCCCGGCCGCGGCGCCGCAGTCCCACCCGACGGAGACGCGAGGGTGAACGCCACCGAGCGCAGCGCGCGGATCGGCGCGCCGGATCTCTGGTTCGTCCTCGTCGTCCTCGCCCTCGCCTGGGTCTGGCTGACGCGGCCGTGGCTGTTCGGCGGCCTCACCGTGCCGTGGGACGCGGAGGCGCATTTCCGCGCCCAGCTCGGCTTTCTCGCCCATTCGATCCACGAGGGCCGAGGGATCGCCTGGAACCCCTGGATCTTCGCCGGTTGGTCGCAGATTTCCGACCCGCAGTCGCTGATCTTCGTGCCGGTCTTCCTGATTCTGGCGCTGGTCGATCCCGATCCGTCCGCCCAGGCGATGGACGCGGCCGTCTTCGTCCAACTCGCGGTCGGCGGCCTCTTCCTGGCGCTGTGGTTCCGTGATCGCGGCTGGCACGCCGGCGGCGCCGTCGTCGCCGCCCTCGCCTTCGCCTTCGGCGGCTCCGCCGCATGGCGTCTGCAGCACACGGGACAGGTGGCGACCTTCGCCATGCTGCCGGTGGTGCTCTTCTGCCTCGACCGTATGGTCGCGCGGCGTTCGATCTGGTGGGGTCTGTGGACCGGCGTCGCCGCCGGCCTTCTCGTCATGGGCCGGGATCAGATCGCGCTTCTGTCGATCTACTATCTCTTCGGCCATGCCCTGTGGGAGATCTTCACCCGGCCGCGGCCGCTCGGCCACTTCGCCGCGACCATCCTGCCCGGCCTCGCCGTGATCGTCGGCGGCCTTCTCGTCGTCGCCGTTCCGGTCGCGATGACGATGCTGCTCGTCGAACATTCCAACCGCCCGGCGATCGACTTCATCGGCGCCGGCAAGGGCTCGCTGCCGCCCGAAGCGCTGATCTCCGCGGTGATCGCCGATCTCTTCGGCCAGGGCGACCAGAAGGTGGACTATTGGGGGCCGCCGTCCCCGGCCTTCGGCTACACCGACGTCTATCTCGCCCAGAACATGGGCGCGGTCTACGCCGGCGCGATCCCGATCCTGACCATCCTCCTCGCCGGCATCGGCCGCGGCCGCCTCTTCGCCAAGGAGATCGGCTGGCAGGCGATCGCCGCCGCGTTCTTCGTCCTCTACACCGTCGGCTGGTACACGCCCGCCTTCCACGTCTTCTACGACGTGATGCCCGGCGTCAAACTCTACCGCCGCCCCGCCGACGGCGCCTTCCTGATCGGTTTCGCCATCGCCGTGCTCGGCGGCTGGCTGACCCACCGGCTGCTGACCGAACCCCGCCCCGGCCCTTCCTCCCTCCCGGTCAAGGCTATCCAGGCGACGATCCTCGCGATCGTCTTCGCCGTGCTGCCGATCGCCTTCGGCCTCCACGCCGATCGCCTCGCCCTGGTCTGGAAGCCGCTCCTGACCGCGCTCGCCTTCGCCGCCGCCGGCGGCGTCGTGATCGTCGCCGCCCGCGCCTTCGTGCGCGACGGCTCGCCCCGCGGCGGCGCGATCGCCGTCGCCCTGCTCGGCCTCTTCACCGCCTTCGATCTCTCCTGGAACAACGCGCCGAACGAATCGACCGCCTATCCGACCGCCACCTTCGACGCCCTGAACACGCAGACGAAGGACCCGGTCGTCGCCTTCCTGAAGGCGAAGGTCGCCGAGAACGACCACGGCGTCCGCCGCGATCGCGTCGAACTGGTCGGCATCGGCTTCCATTGGCCGAACATCGGCATGCTGCACGGGCTCGAACACACGCTCGGCTACAACCCGCTCCGCACCGCGATCTACGAGGCCGCCACCGGCGCCATCGACCACATCGCCATCCCCGAGCAGAAGACCTTCACGTCGCTGAACCCGTCCTACGACGCCCTCCTCGACGACATGCTCGGACTTCGCTGGATCGCCACGTCGCTGCCGATCGAGAAGATCGATCACGCCCTGAAGCCGGGCCGCCTGACCGAAGTCGCCCACTTTCCGGCCATCCCCGGGATCTACCCCGCCCCCGGCCGCCCCGAGACCTGGATCTACGAGAACCCGCGCGCCCTGCCGCGCGTCCTCCTCGTCGACCGCGCCCGTCTGATCGATCAGCGCATGGTCCTCGCCGAAGGGCGCTGGCCCGACGGCTTCGACCCGACCCGCGAGGTTCTGGTCCACCTGAGCGGCGAAGGCACCTGGGAGGGGCCGACCCCGGCCGCCGAACCGACCGCGACCCCGCCCGGCAAGGCCGAGATCGTCCGATACCTCAACACCGAGGTGGCGATCGACGTCGACATGGAACGCCCCGGCTTCCTCGTCCTCAACGACGCCTGGCACCGCTGGTGGAAGGTCGAGATCGACGGCGCGCCGACCGATCTCTACCGGGCGAACCTGCTCTTCCGCACGCTTCGGGTGCCCGCCGGTCGGCACCGGGTGCGCTTCACCTTCCGCCCCTTCGAGGGGGTCTGGCGCGATTTTCCCATTCTGCTCGGCGCCAAGGCGAAATGAACCGTCGGCGAGGCGTCGCGATCGCCGGCGAAACCCGTTAGAGTGACGTTTCACGGACGCCGCTTCGCCCGGCGTCTCCCTCCGTCCCCGCCCCCGATCGCCGATGACCCTCTCCGCCACCGAGATTCTCGCCCGCCTCGTCGCCTTCGACACCACCAGCCGCAACTCCAATCTGCCGCTGATCGAATGGGTCGAGGAGCTTCTCAGCCGTCACGGCGTGCCCTTCGAGCGGGTCTATGATCCGACCGGAACCAAGGCCTGCCTGTGGGCGACCGTCGGCCCGAAGGACGTCGCCGGCTACGTCCTGTCCGGCCACACCGACGTCGTCCCCGTCGACGACCAGGATTGGGCGACCGACCCCTTCACCCTCACCGAAGTGGGGTCTCGCCTCTACGGCCGCGGCACGTCCGACATGAAGGGCTTCTCCGCGGTGTTCCTCTCGCGTCTCGAGAAGATGCTCGAAGAACCGCTCGCAAAGCCGATCCACATCTGCCTTTCCCACGACGAGGAAGTCGGCTGTATCGGGGTGCGCAACGCACTCGCCCGGATCGACGAGCTCGCCCCCGTCACGCCGCTCGCCGCCTTCGTCGGCGAACCGACCGAGATGGCCGTCGTCGTCGCCCACAAGGCGAAGTGGTCCTATCGGGTGAGCGTGCGAGGCCACGCTTGCCACTCCTCGCTCGCCCCGAAGGGCGTCAACGCCATCGAGGCGGCGGCCGAGGTGATCGCCGAGATCCGCGCCATCGGCCGCGACTTCGAGGCGACGGGCCCGCGCGATCCCCTCTACGACGTGCCCTTCTCGACCTCCCACGTCGGCGTCATCCACGGCGGCACCGCGCTCAACATCGTGCCCGAGCACTGCGTCTTCGAATTCGAGTTCCGCATGCTCGCCGGCGTCGATCACCAGCCCTTCGAGGACCGCCTGCGCGCCCATGTCGCCGAGAAGATCGAGCCCTGGATGAAGGCGCGCGCGCCGGAGGCCGGGATCACGCTCGAGATGGTCAACGGCTTCCCCGGCTTCGACACGCCGCCCGAAGCCGACGCCACCGTGCTCGCCAAGCGTCTCGCCGGCCGCAACGACCACACCAAGGTCGCCTACGGCACCGAAGCCGGCCTCTTCGTCGCCATGGCCAAGATCCCGACCGTGGTGGTCGGCCCCGGCTCGATCGGACAGGCCCACATCCCCAACGAGTTCATCGAGAAGAGCGAACTCGACAAGTGCGGCGTCTTCGTCGACCGCCTGATCGACCACTGCCGGACCTGACGCGCGGCGCGCTCACTTCATCTTGCCCGACGCCCGGAGCACGAAGGCGATGACCTCGGCCACCGCCTTGAACAGCGGCTCGGGAATCGGCCGATCGAGCTCGACCGCCGACAGCGCCTTGGCCAGCAGCGGGTTCTCCTCGACCGGCACGCCGGCCTCCTCGGCCTTGGCGACGATCGTCTCGGCGACGTGGCCCTCGCCCCGGGCGACAACGGTCGGGACCCCCTTGCCCTCCCACTTGAGGGCGACCGCCAGACGCTTCGACAAATCGTCTTTGTCGCTCATCACGCCCTCACAGACTGACGTCGATGAAGTGGCCGGACGGCGCGCCGCCCTCGCCGCGGGTCGTCGGCGGTTCGCCGGCCGAGACGTGGACCGCCTCGACCACCAGCCGATCGTCGGCGAGCGCCGCCGTCAGTTCGCCCACGTCGGCCGCGAGCCGCCGCGCCATCTCCGGCCGTTCGATCCACAAGCCGACCGACAGGTGATCGCCGGAAAGTCCGATCTGCGCATGCACCGGTCCGATCGGCTCGACGTCGAGGGCGAAGCGCACCCGCCAGCCGGGCGCGCGTCCCGCCTCGTCCTTGCCCCCGCCCGACCCGTCGCGTTCGACCGTCATCTGCACGATCGAGGTGCCGGCCGGCGTGGCGAGCGGCAGCTCCGCCGTCCATTCGCGCGCGCCGCGCGCCACCGGGTTGACCTCGTCGCCATGCGTGTCGAGCACCGCATATTGCTCGAGCAGGATGCGTTGCAGCGCCCCTTCGGTGCGATCGAGCGTCCGCCGGCCGAGCGCTTCGGCCGCCTCGCGCGTCGTCGCCGTCTCTCGCGCGGCCACGCCCTGCGCGATCGGCGCCTGTCCCTTGCGCGGCGGCGGCGGCCGCGTCCCGCGCTCGCGAACCCCGCCGGCGAGCGCCGCCGCGCTGGTCGCGCCGGCCTCCTCGGCCGCCCCGAGCGCGCCGGCCGTCGACATCGTCGCCGCCGCCACGGATCCCGCAACTTCCTCGCTGCCGACCACGACCTGCGCCGCCGGTCCGAGCGCGCCGCCCGGCGCGCCCGGCGCGCCCGCAACGGGCGCCGGAGCCACGATCGGCGAGGCGGGGGGCGTCGATGAAACCGTCTCCGACGCGCCCCCGCTCGTCGTCGGCCCCGTAGCCGAAAGCGGGGCTGTGGGCGCGGCCGCGGTCGAAACGGCCGTGGTCGCCCCGGTGGACGACGCCGCACCGCCGCTCGCCGGCCCGGCCGAACCGAGCGGCGAGGCCCCGCTCGACGAGGCCGGCGTCGCACCGGCGACGATCGTCGGCGAGGCGATCACGGTCGGAGGCGCGGACGCCGGACCCGAAGTCGTCGCGGCAGGCAACGAGGGCGAAGTCGACGGTGATGCAGGGTGCGACGGCGGCGCGCCGGCGACCGCCGCAGGATCGCGCCCCGCCGTCTGCCCCGATGCGGCGACGGCCGAGGGAGCGGCCCCCGGCGAGACCGAAGGTGCGACCGAAGGCGGAGCTCCACCCGTCGCTGCGGTCGGCGTCGGCGGGAGCCCGCTCGTCGTCGCGATCACGCCGGGCGTCGAAGCGGCGGCGGCCGTCGGTGACGATGGCGCGGCGGACGCCGCCGGGTTCGCCGCGCCTGAGGTCTGCGCAGACGCCGCCGCTGCCGGCGGGACGGATACGGCCGAGGATGCGCCGCGAGCCGGCGAAGCGTCGCTCGACGCAGAAGGCGTCGTCGCCGGGTTCGCCGATGTCGCCGTCGCCGCGGCGGGTCCGGTCGCCGGCGGCGGCGACGCGGCCGGCCTCCCGATCTGCGGCGCGGCGGCGCTCGCCGCCTCGGGCGTCTGAGCGGCGAAGAGGGAAGCGCCGGGCCCGTCAGCCCGTGCGGCGCCCGTTTCCGCCGACGCCGACGACGACGATCCCGTCGCAGGGGTCGTCGTCGGCGGCGACGGGACGGCGGGACGGCTCGCCGTCGGCGATGTCGCCGCTCCGCTCGTCGTCTCCGTCGGGTTCGATGGCGTCGCGGCCCCGCCGCCGGTCGAACCGAAAACCGGCGGGGTCGCAGCCGGTCTTGCCGAGGCCGGCGGTCCGCCATAGGCCGCCGCCGCCAGACGCGCTTGCGCCCCGACTTGGCTCTCCGCGGCGACCGCCGTCCGTCCCACCGTCGCGCCGCCGCCATAGGCGGCGCGCACCGCCAGACCGCTCGCCGAGGTCGTCGCTTCGGCGCTCCGCCCCGCGGTCGCCGACGAGGCGGACGCAGCCGGCGCGCCGGAGGTCGCGGCCGACCCGGCCGTCGTCCTACCCGGTCCCGTCGCCGCGTTGCCGCTCGCCGTCGAACCGCCGACCCAACCGCGCAACACCGCCCGCAACCCGCCGAGCAAAGCCTTGAGATCGTTCGCCGCCGCTTCGCCGCCGCCGGTCGCGGTCTGCGCCCGCGCCTCGAGGAAGAGACCCGAATTGCGGAAGGCCGAAGCCACGCTCGTCGCCGTCGGCGGCGCGTCGGCGGCGAGCCGCCCCTGCATCAAGCGGCCGACCAGCGCCGCCACCGGCTCCGGCACGCTGCCCTTCGGCGCGGAGGCGAGGCCGGCGATCGCCGCGTAGAGCGGCGCGAGCCCGCTCTGCGTCGTGACGGCGCGCGCCACCGCCCGGCCGAGCGCCTCGCGTCCCGGATCCGCCGCAGCGCTCGGGGCGCCGCCGCCGGACGTCGTCTCCGTCGCGGAGGACGAGGTGAGTTCGAGCTTCAGCGTCGATTGGCCGTCGCCGCCGGCGACCGCCCGCACTTCGAAGCGCAGGAGATCGCCGACCGCCGCCGAGGTCTGGCCGAGATCGACCTCGAGCGGCCCCTGCCGGCTCGCCAGCGTGGCGACCTGTCCGGCGAGCGCCATCACCCGCGCCTCGACGATCCGCCCCTCGGTGAGCGTCGAGAGATCGAGCCCGCTCGACGACGCCGCGAGCGCCGGTCCGACCGACAGGGACGTCTCCCCGACCATCGTGCGTCTCCTCCGCGTCTCCCCGGCACGATGCTACGCCCGCCGCCCGATCGGCGCAAAGCCGCGCCGAAGGGCGCGAATCGTCGCGTCGCTTCCCCTCCGGCGCACAGTGAACGCGATGGTCACGACGCCGTCACGAACTTGGTGTTGGAAATCGCTCGACGCCCGTCGCGTCGCTTCCTCCGAGGCGTTCTCATGTCCGCTCTGGTTCGTCTGTTCGGTCGTCTGTCCGCGCCGTCCGGTTTCGACGCGGCGTTGCTTCTCTGCCTCCTGGGCCTGACCGGCGCGGCGCTCCTCGTCCGGTGAGCGCCTTGCCATTCTCCTCGCCGCACGGCACCGTCGAACGATCGTCCGACGAGGAGAGATCATGAGCGAAGCCCCTTCCCCTCCCGCCGCCCGCCACGGGATCGACGGCGCGCGCCTCGCCGCATTCCTCGCTCGCGAGCGCGCCGCCTATGTCGCCGCCCGGCCCCGGTCTGCGGCGCTGGCCGCGCGCGCCCGCGCGCACTGGCTCGACGGCGTGCCGCTGCACTGGATGACCGACTGGGGCCTGCCCTTCCCGCTCTTCGTCGCCGAAGCGCACGGCGCGACCCTCGTCGACGTCGACGGCCGGGCCCACGCCGACTTCTGCCTCGGCGACACCGGCTCGATGTTCGGTCACGCCCCCGCGCCGGTCGTCGCCGCGATCGAGGCGCAGGCGAAGCGCGGCATGACCGCGATGATGCCGTCGGCCCTGGTTCCGGAGGTCGGCGAATTGCTCGCCGCCCGCTTCGCCCTGCCCTGGTGGCAGATCACCATGACCGCCTCCGACGCCAACCGTTCGGTGATCCGCTGGGCCCGCGCCGTCACCGGCCGGCCGAACATCCTGATCTTCGACGGCGCCTATCACGGCGCGGTCGACGACGCCCACGTCCGCCTGAAGGACGGACGGCCGATCCTGCGTCCGGGCCTCCTCGGACAGGTCTGGGACCTGCGCGAACACACCCGCGTCGTCCCCTTCAACGATCTCGCCGCGGTCGAGGCGGCGCTGACCGACGGCTCCGTCGCCCTGGTCCTGACCGAACCGGTGATGACCAACATCGGCATGGTCCAGCCCGAGCCCGGCTTCCACGAGGGCTTGCGCGCCCTCACCCGGCGATACGGCGCGCTGCTCGCCATCGACGAGACCCACACGATCTCCTCCGGCCCCGGCGGCTACACCCGTCTCGCCGGGCTCGAGCCGGATTTCTTCGTGCTCGGCAAACCGATCGCCGGCGGCCTCCCCGCCGCCGTCTGGGGCTTCACCGACGCCGTCGCCGAGGGGATGCGCGCCGCCCGCGCCGCGACCCCCGGCTATTCCGGCATGGGCACGACGCTGACCGCCAACGCCCTCGCCGTCGCCGCCATGCGCGCCACGTTGACCGAGGTGATGACGGATGACGCCTTCGCCCACATGACCGGCCTCGCCGGCCGTCTCGCCGCCGATCTCGAAGCCGTGCTGGCGAAGCATCGCCTGCCCTGGGTGGTCACGTCGATCGGCGCGCGCGTCGAGTTCATGCTGTCGCCGACCCGGCCGAGAAACGGCGGCGAAGCGGCGACGATCGGCGACGCCGAGATCGAGGGCGCTCTGCGCCTCGCGCTCCTGCAGCGCGGCGTGGTGATCACGCCCTTCCACAACATGATGCTGATCTCGCCGACGACCACGGCGGAGGATGTCGCCCGTCTCGTCGCCGGCCTCGACGACGCGCTCGCCGAGATCGCCGCCTGAGCCGACGAGAGAGCCGACAAAAGAAAAACGCCGCCGAAATCGGCGGCGTTTTTCTTCCCCGAACGTCCGGGTCGGTTCAGATGAACTGGCCGAGATAGAGAACCGCGTCGGTGACCGCCAGCGCGGCGATGATCGCCAACGCAGCCCGCACCAGACGCCGGTCGCGACGCGACACGCCGATCTTCTCATTCCCCTGCGACACCGACGCCACGACGCCTTCCCCGATGACAGACATGAAATCCCCCGAACGGATCGAAACTTCACGATGGAAGCATCGAATCCTTCATCTTACCGATCGATGAATCGTTGCCCCCAAAAACGGGAAATTCCAGGGCGTCACAAGCCCCGGATCCGCGGTTCGGCCACATCGACGACACGAAGTTGCACTCTTGCATCACCTTGCCAGTGGTCCAGGCCGAGCGCGCCGACGACGTGCAGCGGCCGGCCGCGCGCGCCGAGGATCGTCTTCCCCATCGGTTCGGCCGCCGCGCGGAAGGCGATCGCCTTGAGGCTCGCCCCGTCGCCGCTCGAAAGCGACAGCCGCACGTGCCCCTGGCCCACTTCGTCTGCGAAGGCGACCCGATGCGCCGGAAAGGCGAACAACGGCTCGGGATGGCCCGACCCGTAGGGCCCCGCCTTCTCCAGCGTCTCGACCAGCTCCACCGTCGCGCCGCGCGCCGTCAGCGCTCCGTCGACGGCGAGGCTCCGTTCGGCGAGCGCCGTCTCGACGCCGGCGGCCAATCGTTCGGCGAGGAAGTCGCGCACCGCGTCGAGCCGCTCGCGCGCCACGGTGAGGCCGGCCGCCATGGCGTGGCCGCCGCCCTTGACGAGCAGCCCCGCCTCGACCGCCGCCCGGACCGCCGCGCCGAGATCGACCCCGCCGACCGACCGGCCGGAGCCGACGCCGAGTTCGCCGCGATCGAAGGCGACCGCGAAGGCCGGCCGACGCCAACGCTCCTTCAGCCGTGACGCGATCAGCCCGACCACGCCCGGATGCCAATCGGGCGAGGAGGCGATCACCACCGGCCCCGGATCGGTCCCGTAGTGGGCCACCACCTGCGCGTCGGCCTCCTCGACCATCGCCGCCTCCATGAGCTGACGCTCCTTGTTGAGCCGGTCGAGTTCGGCGGCGATCCGTTCGGCCTCGACCGGATCGTCGGTGGCGAGCAGGCGTGCGCCGAGCCCGGCGTCGCCGATGCGGCCGCCGGCGTTGATCCGCGGCCCGATCAGGAAGCCGAGATGGTAGGGCGACAGCGGCCCCGACACCCGCGCCACCGCCGCGAGCGCCGCGAGGCCGGCGTTGCCGCGCCGCCGCGCCACCTGCAGCCCCTTGACCACGAAGGCGCGGTTGAGCCCGACGAGCGGCACCACGTCGGCGACCGTGCCGAGCGCCACGAGATCGAGCAGGCTCAGCAGATCCGGCTCGCGCCGGCCGGCGAAGAAGTTGCGCCGGCGAAGTTCCCGATTGAGCGCCACCAGCGTCACGAAGGCGACGCCGACCGCCGAGAGATGGCCGAGACCGGAGAGATCGTCGTGCCGGTTGGGATTGATCACCGCCGCCGCCGGCGGCAGTTCGACGCCGCAGCCGTGATGATCGACCACCACGGCGTCGAGCCCGAGCCGGCGGGCGTGGGCGAGCGCCTCGTGGCTGGTCGAGCCACAGTCGAGGGTGACGAGAAGCCGCGCGCCCTGCCCCGCCAGCCCCTCGATCGCCTCCGGGTTCGGGCCGTAGCCTTCGATCAGGCGGTCCGGCACATAGACGATCGGATCGGCCCCGAGCGCCAGGAGATGCCGACGCATCACCGCGGCGGAGGTCGCCCCATCGACGTCGTAGTCGGCGAAGAGCGCGATCTTCTCGCCGCGCTCGACCGCGTCGGCGATCCGGGCGACGCCCGTATCCATCGCCGTGACGATCGACGGGTCGGGCAGCAGGTCCTTGATGGTCGGGTCGAGAAAGGCGAGCGCCGCCTCGGCGTCGACGCCGCGCGCCGTCAGCACCCGCGCCACGATCTCCGGCAGATCGAGCCGCTGCGCGAGGCCGAGCGCCCGCGCCGCGCCGACCGCATCGAGCCGATCGCGCCACGTCCGTCCGGACGCCGACGAGGTGACGTCGAGCACGGCGCGATCGGCGCCTTCGTCGGAAAATCCGCTCAGGCGCATCGCTCCCTCCTCGCGTCGCCCGCCGTCATCCCTCGAACTTGTCGAGCTGGGTGTGGCGCGCCCGGATCCACCGCACCGTGCCGGTCGACGAGCGCATCACCACCGTATGGGTGGTGACCTGGTTGCGCCCGAACTTGACGCCCTGCAGGAAGTTTCCGTCGGTGACGCCGGTCGCGGCGAACAGCACGTCGCCGCGGACCATGTCGTCGAGGCCGTAGATCTTGCGCGGGTCCTCGATGCCGAGGGCGCGGGCGCGGGCCACCTTGTCGGGCCGGTCGAGCATCAGCCGCCCCTCCATCTGCCCGCCGATGCACCGGAGCGCCGCCGCCGCCAGCACGCCCTCCGGCGCGCCGCCGATGCCCATGTAGATGTCGATGCCGGTCTCCTCCGGCTCGGTGGTGTGGATGACCCCGGTGACGTCGCCGTCGCCGATCAGGCGGATCGAGGCGCCGGTCGCCCTGACCTCCTCGATCAGACGCGCATGGCGCGGACGATCGAGGATGCAGGCGGTGATCTCCTCGATCGGCCGGCCCTTGGCCTCGGCGAGCGCCGTCAGGTTCTCCGACGGCGTCCGATCGAGGCCGACGAGCCCGGCCGGATAGCCCGGCCCGATGGCGATCTTGTCCATGTAGACGTCCGGCGCCTTCAGGAGCCCCCCGGCCTCGGCGATCGCCACCACGGTGATCGAGTTGGGCAGGTTCTTGGCGCAGATCGTGGTGCCTTCGAGCGCCACAACGGCGATGTCGACGGCCGGACCGCGGCCGGCGCCGACCTTCTCGCCGATCCAAAGCTTCTCGACTTCGTCGCGTTCGCCCTCGCCGATCACCACCGTGCCGTCGACCGGCAGGCGCGCCAGCTCGTCGCACATCGCCTCGACCGCGACGCGGTCGGCCGCCATTTCGTCGCCGCGGCCCCTGAGCCGCGCCGCCGCCACCGCCGTGCGCTCGGTGGCGCGCGCCAATTCGAGCGTCAGGATCCGATCGAGAGCCGCGCCCTCGTCCGCCTTGCGAACCTTCGTCTTCGCCGAAGACATCGTCCGTCTCCTCTCCCGCGTCGCGGCTTCATGGGCTCGCGACGCGTGTCGCCTTCTTCAGAAGGTCTCGATCCGAATGAATCGCGGCGGGCTCGAGACGTGACCGTCTTTTTCCACATCCGCCAGAGCGGCTCGGATCGCCGTCTCCGTGGTCTGATAGGTCAACATGATCACCGGCTGCGGCTCGCTCGCCCGCTGATCGGCCGGCGCGTCGGCCGACGGGCGGCGCGAACGCTGCACGATCGATTCGAGGCTGATGCCGCGTTCCGCCATCCGCGTCGCGATCGCCGCGAAGGCGCCCGGCCGATCATGCACCATCAAGCGCACATAATAACCGCCGGAATGGCCGGCGACGTTCGACTTGAGATAGGGAGCCATGTGCTCGGACGGCTTGCCCATCGTCGACAGCGCCGTGCCGCGCGCGATGTCGGCGATGTCGGAGACGACCGACGAGGCCGTCGCGTCGCCGCCCGCGCCCGGGCCGACCAACATCAGCTGACCGACGAAGTCGGCCTCGACCGCCACCGCGTTGAGCACGCCGTCGATCCGCGCGATCGCCGAAGACTTCGGCACCATCGTCGGATGCACCCGCTGCTCGATGCCGCCGCCTTCCGCCCGTTCGGCGATGCCGAGCAGCTTGATCTTGTAGCCGAGCTCGTCCGCCTTCTCGATGTCGTCGAGGGTGATCGCCTCGACGCCCTCGATCGAGATCGCGTCGACGTCGATCTGGGTGCCGAAGGCGAGCGAGGTGAGCAGCGCCAGCTTGTGCGCCGTGTCGAAACCGCCGACGTCGAAGGTCGGATCGGCCTCGGCGTAGCCGAGCCGCTGCGCTTCCTTCACGCAGGTGTCGAACGACAGCCGTTCGGTCTGCATCCGGGTCAGGATGTAGTTGCAGGTGCCGTTGAGGATGCCGAACACCCGCGTCACCGAATTGCCGGCGAGGCTCTCGCGCAGCGTCTTGATGATCGGGATGCCGCCGGCGACCGCCGCCTCGAAGTTGAGGCTGACGCCCTTTTCTTCCGCCATCCGCGCCAGCTCGACGCCGTGCCGGGCGAGCAGCGCCTTGTTGGCGGTGACTACGTGTTTGCCCGAAGCGAGCGCCGCCCGGACCGAGGCTTCGGCCGCGCCGCCCGCCCCGCCCATCAACTCGACGAAGACGTCGATGTCCGGGCTTTCGGCGAGCTTCACCGGATCCTGGAACCAGTTGACCGAAGCGAGATCGACGCCGCGATCCTTGGTGCGGTCGCGCGCCGAGACGGCGCGCACCACGATCTTTCGGCCGCAGCGCTGCGACAGATCATCGGCATGTTTCTGCAGGACGCGGACGACGGAGGCGCCGACGACGCCGAGACCGGCGATGCCCAGGCGGAGAGTGGATTGCATGGAAGGCTTCCCGGAAGGACCGGACGAGCGAGGCGCCGAGCCGACGCCTCGCCCGAACCGTAGGTTCGGACGAGGACGGAGGCGATCAACCGTTGGCGCTGAGCGGAATGACGTTGTGCAACGTCTTGTCCGCCTGATCGAAGAAGCGGCGAATGTTGCGCGCCGCCTGCCTCAGCCGCTGCTCGTTCTCCACCAGCGCCAGACGGACGTATTCGTCGCCCTGCTCGCCGAAGCCGATGCCCGGCGCCACCGCCACTTCCGCCTTCTCGATCAGGAGCTTGGCGAATTCGACGCTGCCCAGATGACGGAACTTCTCCGGGATCGGCGCCCAGGCGAACATCGACGCCTTCGGCGAGGGAATCGGGAAGCCCGAGGTCGCGAACGCCTCGACCATCACGTCGCGGCGCTTGCGATAGACTTCGCGGATCTCCTCGATGCAGGCCTCGCCGGAATTCAGCGCATGGCTCGCCGCCACCTGGATCGGCGTGTAGGCGCCGTAATCGAGATAGGACTTGACCCGCGCCAGCGCCGCGATCAGCCGCTCGTTGCCGACAGCGAAGCCCATCCGCCAGCCCGGCATCGAGAACGACTTCGACATCGAGGTGAACTCGACCGCCACGTCCATCGCGCCCGGCACCTGCAGCACCGAAGGCGGCGGGTCGTCGTCGAAGTAGATTTCGGAATAGGCCAGGTCGGAGAGCACGAAGAGCTCGTGCTTCTTCGCGAAGGCGATCACGTCCTTGTAGAAGTCGAGATCGGCGGTGACCGCCGTCGGGTTCGACGGGTAGCACAGGATGACCGCGATCGGCTTCGGGATCGAGTGGACCACCGCCCGTTCCATCGCGCGGAAGAACTCCGGCCCCGGCTCGATCGGGATCGAACGGATGACGCCGCCGACCATCAGGAAGCCGAAGGCGTGGATCGGATAGCTCGGATTGGGGCACAGCACCACGTCGCCCGGCGCGGTGATCGCCTGCGCCATGTTGGCGAAGCCTTCCTTCGAGCCGAGGGTGGCCACCACCTGGGTGTCGGGATTGAGCTTCACCCCGAACCGGCGCGCATAGTAGTTCGCCTGAGCGCGGCGCAGGCCGGGAATGCCCTTGGAGGCCGAATAACGGTTGGTCCGCGGCTTGCCGATCGTCTCGATCAGCTTCTCCTCGATGAACCGCGGCGTCGGCAGATCGGGGTTGCCCATGCCGAGATCGATGATGTCCGCGCCGTTCGCTCGCGCCTGCGCCTTGAGTCGGTTGACCTGTTCGAAGACGTAAACCGGCAGACGCCGGATCTTGTGGAACTCGTCCATGGGTCCAGACCTTCTCGTCGGCGTCGTCCCGTCGGCTGCGGGGGACGAGCGCGCTCGTCACACGGCGCGGATCGCGACGACGAATCCGGCCGCGGCGTCACGCGCCCGGCCGTTTCGTTCGGCGATTCGCATCTGCCTCGCCACGACATTCGCGTCGCGCGAGGGGATCGCCTTTTAACAGATGTTCGGCGCGTTGACACCCGCCGTTCGCAGCTCTCGTCCGATCGATCCGCCGATCACCGCCGCAGCTCACTGCGTCGGCGCGGCGCCCGATTCGATCAGCGTCTCGGCGTCGCGCTTCGAGCGACGGCCGAGCTCCTGCAACTCGCCGATCACCGACGACGGCGCGGAGCCGTCCGTTCCGGCCCGCTGCCGCGCGCCCAGCGCCAGCAATTCGGCCTCGAGCTTGTCCTGGTCGGCGCTCGAACGGGCCGTTCCGGGAAGCCGGCGCGCGGTGTCGACATTGACGTTGGGATATCCGTCGACGCCGGTCGCCGCGATCGGAGCGGCCGCGATCTCGCTCGGCGCATGGACGAGCGGCGACTTCGCCGCCGGCTCCACCGTCGCGGCGTGCGGCGTGTAGACCACGGTGTCGACGCTCGAGCATCCCGTGAGGAGAGC
Source organism: Hyphomicrobiales bacterium (assembly GCA_021286855.1). Taxonomy (GTDB): domain Bacteria; phylum Pseudomonadota; class Alphaproteobacteria; order Rhizobiales; family Ancalomicrobiaceae; genus Pinisolibacter. Next base: position 134,779 of record JAJTBO010000007.1, read on the forward strand.
GAATGCCAGAACCGCCGCCGACACGGCGGTCACGGCTGGCCTTTGTGCTATGAAATTCTGCGTTGCTCGTTTCGTCACGACCTGCGAGCATCCTTCGCGAGGGAGGGTCTCTCACGATCATACTCGGTCGGGTGCGATTGTCACCAGAACCGAAGGTCGCGGAGAGCCGAACGTGGTGAACGGAATTCCGACGGCCGCGCCACGACGAGATCGAAAACGAACCGTCGGCAGGGAAAGACACGTTCATGGCCGAGACCGAGCCGAACCCTCTGCTGCGCTATCTGGTGAACAATCCGGACGCTTTCGCCACCAATCTCGCCCGCGCCCTCGAACAGGCCGGCAAGGCCGCCGCGGCCTACATGAAGCCGCGCGAGACCGGTGAGACCAGCGACATCGCCGGCGAGGAGCTCGCCATCGTCACCAAGACGATCGCCCATGTCGGCGAATGGTGGCTCGCCGATCCGGCCCGCACCATCCAGGCGCAGAATCGTCTGGTCGGCGGCTGGATCGACCTGTGGTCGTCGACGATGAAGCGGATGACCGGCGAGCCGACCACGCCCGTCGCCGAACCCGATCCGCGCGACAAGCGCTTCGCCGACCCGGAGTGGAAGGACAACACGTTCTTCGACTTCCTCAAGCAGTTCTATCTGATCACCTCGCGCTGGGCCGACGACATGGTCCGCGAGGCCGACATCGACGAGAAAACCCGCACCAAGGCGGACTTCTGGGTCCGTCAGATCACAGCGGCGCTGTCGCCCTCCAACTTCCTCCTGACCAATCCGGAGCTGTTGCGCGAGACCCTCGCCTCCAACGGCGACAATCTGGTCCGCGGCATGAAGATGCTCGCCGAGGACATCGCCGCCGGCGGCGGCGACCTGAAGATCCGCCAGTCCGATCCGAACCGCTTCAAGGTCGGCGAGAATCTGGCGATGACGCCCGGCAAGGTGATCTGGCAGAACGACGTCTGTCAGCTGATCCAATACACGCCGACGACGCCGGAAGTGCGCAAGCGGCCGCTGCTGATCGTGCCGCCGTGGATCAACAAGTTCTACATTCTCGATCTCAATCCCGAGAAGAGCTTCATCCGCTGGGCGGTGGCGCAGGGCCTCACCGTCTTCGTCATCTCCTGGGTCAACCCGGACGAGAAACAGGCGCAGAAGTCCTTCGAACACTACATGAAGGAAGGCATTCTCGAGAGCATCGACGTGATCGAGAAGGCCACCGGCGAGCGCGAGGTCGACGCCATCGGCTATTGCGTCGGCGGCACGCTGCTCTCCGTGACGCTCGCCTGGATGGCGGCGACCGGCGACGACCGCATCAAGTCGACGACGCTCTTCACCACCCAGGTCGACTTCAAGTTCGCCGGCGAGCTGCTCGTCTTCGTCGACGAGGATCAGATCAAGGTGGTCGAATCCAAGATGGCCGAGCGCGGCTTCCTCGAGGGCCGGTCGATGGCCAACGCCTTCAACATGCTGCGCGCCAACGATCTGATCTGGCCCTATTTCGTCAACAACTACCTGAAGGGCAAGGAACCCTTCCCCTTCGACCTGCTCTATTGGAACTCCGATTCGACCCGCATGCCGGCGGCCAACCACAGCTACTATCTGCGCAACTGCTACCTCGAGAACAACCTCACCTCGGGCAAGATGGAGCTGGCCGGCGTCAAGCTCGATCTCTCCAAGGTGAAGATCCCGATCTACAACCTCGCCGCCCGCGAGGACCACATCGCCCCGGCGAAATCGGTCTTCGAAGGCTCGAAGTTCTTCGGCGGCCCGGTGCAGTACGTGGTCGGCGGCTCCGGCCACATCGCCGGCGTCGTCAACCCGGCCGACAAGCCGAAGTACCAGTACTGGACCGGCGGCAAGGTCGAGGGCGCGCTCGAGGATTGGTACAAGGGCGCGACCGAGCACCCCGGCACGTGGTGGCCGCATTGGCGCGACTGGCTGTTCTCGCTCGCGCCCGAGATGGTGCCGGCGCGCCAGCCCGGCGGCAAGAAGGTGAAGCCGATCGAGGACGCCCCCGGCTCCTACGTCCGCGCCAAGGCCTGACGTTTCCTGTCAACGACGAATCGCGACGCCGAGATCCACCCGGATCTCGGCGTCTCCGTCTTCATCCCCGCCGCCCCCAACCGTCCTCGAAGATCAGCTCGTCGAGCGGCAGACGATCGCGCCAGCCGCGCTGCTCGAGCTCGGGCGTGGCGAAGGCGCGCGCGACGTGGCCGAGGCAGAGGTGCGCGACGATCTCGATTCGCTCGGGAATGCCGAGGATGGTCTTCAGCCGCGCCTTGTCGAGGATCGACACCCAACCGACCCCGATCCCCTCCGCCCGCGCCGCCAGCCACAGGTTCTGCACCGCGCAGACGCAGGAATAGAGATCGGTCGCCGGATCGGCGCTGCGGCCGAGCACGACCGGCCCGCAGCGGTCGCGGTCGCAGGTGACGACGACGTGGACCGGCGCCTCGCGCAGGCCCTCGAGCTTCAGCGAGCGATAGAGCCGCCCCCGTTCGCCCTCGAAGGAGGCGGCCTCCCGTTCGTGCGCCGTCGCGAAGGCCTCCGCGTGGATCCGCGCGCGGACGCCGGCGTCGCGCGCCACCAGGAAGTTCCACGGCTGCATGAAACCGACCGACGGCGCGCGATGCGCCGCCTCGAGCAGGCGCCTGAGCGTCGCCGGTTCGATCGGATCGGGGAGGAATTCGCCGCGAACGTCGCGGCGCGTCTCGATGGCGCGATAGACCGCCGCCCGATCGGCGGCGGCGAAGGCGTCGTAGCCGGTCGTCACGAAGGAGGACGTCTCCCCTCCCTTCGAGCCGGAGGAGGAAGAAGCGATGGTGAAAGACGGATCCGCCGCGGCGGATCCCTGAGACGGGCGCGACATCGACGATCCCCTCGTGTCGGCGCGACCCGACGTCGACCAGACGTGCGAGCCCTCTTCGGTCCGGCCGGTCTCCCGACTGAGGATCCTCCCGCCTCGACGCCTTCCCGGTCGCCCGGTGGCTCGCTCCGCATCGCGGAGGTCGAGGCGGTCCCCCTTTCACGGTGCTGGGCGCGTCGCGGACTTGCACCGCGTTCCCGATTCTCCCGCGAGGCCGCGGGCACCGAACCGCTCCCTCGATGCCATGGCCGACGCGGCGAGGAAAGCGCGGAATGCGAAGAACCCGCCCGGATCGCTCCGGACGGGCTCGGTTTCGCACGATCCTCGAGGCCTCACTCGGCGGCGACCTTCGCCTCCACCACGCCGGGCGCCGCAACCGGCTTCTTGGAGAGCGCCGCGGCGAGCTTGTCGCGGTCGAGTTCGCCCTCCCACCACGCGATCACCACGGTGGCCACGCCGTTGCCGACGAGATTGGTCAGAGCGCGGCATTCCGACATGAACTTGTCGATGCCGAGCACGATCGCCATGCCCGGGACGAGGCGCGGATCGACCACCGCCAGCGTCGCGGCCAGCGTCACGAAGCCGGCGCCGGTGACGCCCGAAGCGCCCTTCGAGGTCAGCATGGCGACGATCAAGATGGTGATCTGCTGCTGGAAGGAGAGGTCGAAGCCGAGCGCCTGGCCGATGAACAGCGTGGCGAGCGTCATGTAGATGTTGGTGCCGTCGAGGTTGAACGAATAACCCGTCGGCACCACGAGGCCGACCACCGGCTTCGAACACCCCGCCGCCTGGAGCTTCGCCATCAGCTGCGGCAGCGCCGATTCCGACGACGAGGTGCCGAGCACGACCAGCAACTCGTCCTTGATGTAGGCGAGGAAGCGGACGATCGAGAAGCCGGCGACCTTGGCGATGGCGCCGAGCACGACGAAGACGAACAGCGCCGCGGTCGCATAGAAGGTGGCGATCAGGCCGGCGAGATTGCCGAGCGCCTGCGGCCCGAACTTGCCGATCGTATAGGCCATCGCGCCGAACGCGCCGATCGGAGCGGCCTTCATCACGATGCCGATCACGCCGAACACGCCGAGCGCGATGTCGTCGATCAGGGTGCGCACCGGCTTGCCCTTCTCGCCGAGCGCCATCAGCGCGAAGCCGAACAGGATCGAGAAGAGGAGCACCTGAAGCACGTCGCCGTTGGCGAAGGCGCCGACGACGCTGTCCGGGATGATGTGCAGCACGAAGTCGACCGACTTGATCTGCTTCTCCGGCGCCATGTACTGGGCGACCGCCGCCGCGTTGGCCTGCCCCTGGAAGCCGTGCCCGGGCGCCACGATGTTGCCGACCAGAAGGCCGATGGCGAGCGCGAAGGTCGAGACGATCTCGAAATAGATCAGCGCCTTGACGCCGACCCGGCCGACCTTCTTGGCGTCGTCGATGTGCGCGATGCCCGACACCACCGTGCAGAAGATGATCGGCGCGATCACCATCTTGATCAGCTTGATGAAGCCGTCGCCCATCGCCTTGACCCACGGATCGGTGGCGAAATGCGGGAACATCCAGCCGACCACCGCGCCCAGCACGATGGCGATCAGCACCTGGACGTAGAGGATCTGGTGCCAGCTCTTCTTCACCTCGGCCGGCATCTCCGGCAGGACATGGTCGGGCATGTGGACGTGCATGGACGTGTCTCCCCCTGCGCTCGGAACCTCCGTTCCGAGCCGCGTCTCGCGATCTTCGATGTCGATGACGCATGCATCCGGGGAAGGTCTTCCCCGCGCCGGCGTTGGAGACGTTCCGCTAAGACATGAGGCCGCAATGCGGCAATTGCGGTTTTCCGCAGACGCCGCTCTCGATTGCGCCGAGATCGTTGTTTTTCAAGATCTTGGCCGATTCGGATCGGCCCCTGTGGTTTTCCACATGCGGAGAGTTGCGTAGCGCGCCCGCGAAGCCGTTTCGCTCGAGCGAAACGAAGCGGGGCGGCAGAAGGCCGCCCCGCGTCTCGAAGCCTCCGCCCGCCGCTCAGGGGAACATGCCGACCGCCTCGATGCCCAGCGCCTCGTCCCAGCCCATCATCACGTTCATGTTCTGGATCGCCTGGCCGGAGGCCCCCTTCACCAGATTGTCGATGACGCACATGACGATCGCCCGGCCCGGCCGGCGGTCCTTGAAGACCGAGATGTAGGCGCGGTTGGAGCCGCGCACGTGGCGGGTCTGCGGCACGACGCCGAACGGCAACACCTTCACGAAGGTCTCGCCGGCGAAGCGCTTCTCCAGGATCTCGAAGAGCGACTGCGGCGTCGCCTCACCGACGCATTTGACGTAGACGGTCGCCAGCATGCCCCGGTTCATCGGCACGAGATGCGGCGTGAAGGCGGCGACGACCTGCCGGCCGGCGGCGCGCGAGAAGCCCTCCTCGAGCTCGGCCATGTGGCGATGGTGGCCGACGCCATAGGCGTGGAACCCTTCCGAGACCTCGGTGAAGAGGTTCGCCTCCTTGGCCGAACGCCCGGCGCCGGAGACCCCCGACTTGGCGTCGATGACGATCTCGTCCGGATCGATCGCGCCCGCCTCGAGCAGCGGAATCACCGGCAGTTGGCTACAGGTCGTGTAGCAGCCCGGATTGGCGACGAGCCGCGCCGCGGCGACCTTCTCGCGCGCGAATTCGGTGATGCCGTAGACGGCCTCCGCCTGCAGCTCCAGCGCCTGATGGGCATGGCCGTACCAATATTCGTAGGCCGCCGGGTCGGAGAGACGGAAGTCGGCGGAGAGATCGACGATCTTGATCCGCTTCGGCACCGTCTTCAGCACTTCCTGGGTGGTCGCGTGCGGCAGCGCGCAGAAGACCAGATCGACCTTCTCCCAATCCACCTCGGCGATGGTGATCAGCCGCGGCAGATCGCAGCCGACGAACTGCGGGAAGGCCTCCGCCATCGTCGACCCCGCCTTTCGGTCCGCCGTGAGCGCGGCGATGCGCACCTTCGGATGATTGAGCAGAAAGCGCAGCAGTTCCGCTCCGGTGTAGCCGGAAGCCCCGAGAATGGCGACGTCGATGATGTCGGACATGGGATCTCGATCCTCGGATGGAGAAGGAGCCGACGGTATGACGGATTTCGGCGACGAGGGGAAGACGTCGCCGCGACCTCTTCGCACGCGCAAAGAGTGCGCCGCCGCGCGACATTTTCCTTCGGTCGGCCTATCATGTCGCCCCGTCCGCAGGGCGGACCGCCCTTCGGTCGAGGGGAGGTCGACATGAGCGACAAGCAAGAGATCTTCAGGTTCGCGACCGCATCGGAAACCGAGGCGGCGATCGATTTCGACTGGAGCGGACATCCCGTCGAGGAGGGCGTCGGCATCGCGCTCTCCGGCGGCGGCTACCGCGCCATGCTCTTCCACGTCGGGGCGCTGATCCGCCTCAACGAATTGGGGCTCCTCGCCGGAGCTCGCCGCATCGCCTCCGTCTCCGGCGGTTCGATCGCCGCCGGCCTGCTCGCCGCCGATTGGCGCGGCTATGGCCAACCGAAGGACGGCGTCCTGCCTCATCTCGCCGAGAGCCTGGCGGCGCGCGCGATCGCGCTGTCCAAGGCTTCGATCGACGTCGGCGCGGTGCTCGCCGGCTGGCTCCCCTTCGTCACCGCCGCCGGCGCTCTGGCGAAGAGCTGGGACGACCTGATCTTCAAGGGCCGCACCCTGCAGAACCTGCCCGACGACGCGCCGACCTTCGTCTTCTGCGCCACCAATCTGGCGACCGGCGCGATGTGGCGCTTCACCAAGGCCTATGCCGGCGATTGGCTGGTCGGCCGCATCCGCGATCCGCAGTTCCCGCTCGCCACGGCGGTGGCGGCGTCCTCGGCCTTCCCGCCGGTGCTCTCGCCGCTCGAACTCGACGTCGGCCGCTGCGTCATCGAGGATTGGCCGGAGACCGGGACCAAACGCCCCTTCGATCCCGCTCCCTTCCGCAAGAAGATCCTGCTGACCGACGGCGGCGTCTACGACAACCACGGCCTGGAGCCGATCGTGAAGCGGTATGCGACGCTGTTCGTCTCCGACGCCGGCGCGCCCTTCGAGCGCACGCCCGAGGTCCACACCGACCTCGTCAACCAGCCGCTCCGGGTCTTCGCCATCGCCGACGGCCAATCCCGCTCCCTGCGCCGCCGCGACCTGATCGATCGCTTCGCGCGTGGCCGCAAGGCGGCGAAGAACGGCGTCCTCGCCGCCGAGGAGCTCCGGGATGGCGCGCGCCTCGGCGCCTATTGGGCGATCGACACCGATCCGAGGAAGCTCCCGGCCCCGAACGCGATCGACATCCCCGACGACGAGGTCCGCCGCCTCGCCGCCGTGCGCACCATGCTCTCCGATCCGGGCGAGGCGACCGCCCGCGCCCTGATCGATTGGGGCTACGCCATCGCCGACCGCTCGCTGAGGATCAACTACGTCGGCGCCTTGCCGAACGTGCCGGCGAAACGCCCGACGTGAGCATCCGCCCTTCCCTTCTCCCCTCGCGCCTTCCTTCTCCCCTCGCGGGAGAAGGTGGCCCGAAGGGCCGGATGAGGGGGCGGCCGTCGCCGCGACCCTCGACGATCCGAGGCCCGAAAACGCCCGTCGTAAGGGAATTGGCGCGACCTCACCGGCCGCGCCGTTTCTCCGCCTCGAGCCCGAGCCAGGTCTGCGCGACCGCGGCCGCCGCGATCGCGGTGACGTCGGCGTGGTCGTAAGGAGGAGCCACCTCGACTACGTCGCCGCCGACGAAGTCGATCCGGCCGAGAACCCTGAGGATCGCCAGCGCCTCGCGGCTCGTCAGCCCGCCGGCGACGGGCGTCCCCGTCCCCGGCGCGAAGGCCGGATCGAGACAATCGATGTCGAAGGTCAGATAGGCCTTGGCGTCGCCGACCCGGGCCCAGATCCTGTCGACGACGTCGCGAATGCCCTTGGTCTCGAGCTCCCAGCCCCAGACGATCTCGAGCCCGCAGTCGCGCGGCGCATGCGTCCGGATGCCGATCTGGATCGAGCGAGAGGCGTCGATCACCCCGGCCTCGACGCCGCGCCGCACGAAGGCCCCGTGGTCGGTCCAATGCCCCGGCCCGGCCGCCCCTTCGTCGCCCCAGGTGTCCTGATGGGCGTCGAAATGGACGATGGCGAGCGGCCCGTATTTTTCTGCGTGGGCGACGAGCAGCGGATAGGTCACCGAATGATCGCCGCCGAGGGAGAACAGCTTCACCCCCGCCGAAATCACCTCTGCCGCCTGCGCATGGACGCAGTCGAGCGCCTCCCAGGGCTTGGTGTAGTCCCACGACACGTCGCCGCGATCGACCACGGTCAGAACCTCGAACGGGTCCTGATGGAACGGATACTGCGGATCGCCGTCGAGGATCGCCGAGGCGCGACGGATCGCCTGCGGCCCGAACCGCGCGCCGGTTCGGTTGGAGACCGCCGCATCGAAGGGAATGCCGAGAATGGCGACGTCGACCCCTTCGAGCTCGCGCGAATAGCGCCGCCGCATGAAGGACAGCGCCCCGCCATAGGTCGGCTCCGCCGCCCCGCCCGAGAGCGGGCCGAAGACGGCGTTGTCGGTCGGACGGGGGCGCAGCGGATCGCCGGTGCCTTGGGCCATGTCGGTCTCCGGTTTGACGGTCGAGGCTCGTCCCGACGATAGCGGGAACCGCGACGAAGGGAAGCGCCCGACGATCGACCGGCTGGACGGCGCAGGGGCGCGCCCGTTACCCTTCCTTCATCCCGATCGCCGCGCCGGCCGACAAGGCGCTCCTCGGAGGCCGTCCCATGAGGTTCCTCGCCGCTCCCCTCTTCGCCGCCGCGCTCTTCGCCGCCGCCCCGACCGCCGCCTTCGCCGAAGACGGCAGCCATTGCGTCGTCGCCGATCCGACCGGCACCCAGCTCAACGTGCGCGAGAGCCCGAACGGCCGCATCGTCGGCTCGATCGCCAACGGCGTCTGGGTGTGGGTGCGAACACGCGCCGAGGTCAGGGGCAAGACCTGGGCCTACATCCACGATTCCGACATGGTCGCCCACATCGGCGACCCGCTCGGCTGGGTCTTCGACGCCTATCTGAAGTGCATGTGAGGCCGCGAGCGGCGGCCGGTCGACCGGCGTTCGCTCCGCCGCAACGAAGAAGGGCGGCCCCTGCGGACCGCCCCTCCCGAAAGTCGGCTCTGCCTCGCGCGATCAGCGCTTGGAGAACTGGAAGCTCCGGCGCGCCTTGCGCTTGCCGTACTTCTTGCGCTCGACCGTGCGGCTGTCGCGGGTCAGGAAGCCGTAGGGCTTCAGCACGCCGCGCAGTTCCGGCTCGAAATAGGTGAGCGCCTTGGAGATGCCGTGACGCAGAGCGCCCGCCTGCCCCGACAGACCGCCGCCCTCGCAGGTGGCGATGATGTCGAACTGGCCGTCGCGATCGGCGGCCAGGATCGGCTGGAGGATCAGCATCTGGAGGACCGGACGCGCGAAATAGGCGCTGAAGTCCTTGCCGTCGACGGTGATCTTGCCGGTGCCGCGGGTCAACCAGACGCGGGCGACCGCATCCTTGCGCTTGCCGGTGGCGTAGGCGCGGCCGTACTCGTCGACCTTGCGCTCGTGGACCGGAGCGGCGACCGCCTCGGCCTTGGCGACGCCGACCGCGGCGCCGAGTTCCTCGAAGGACTGAATCTCGGCCATCGTCAGGCCCTCGCATTCTTACGGTTGAGAGCGGCGACGTCGAGCGCCACCGGCTGCTGCGCCTCGTGCGGATGCGTGGCGCCGGCGTAGATCTTCAGATGCGTCATCTGCTTGCGGGCGAGCGGGCCACGCGGCAGCATGCGCTGCACGGCCTTCTCCAGCACGCGCTCCGGGAACCGGCCCTCGAGGATCTTGCGCGCGGTGCGCTCCTTGATGCCGCCCGGATAACCGGTGTGCCAGTAGTAGACCTTGTCTTCGTACTTGTTGCCGGTGAACACCACCTTGTCGGCGTTGACCACGATGACGTTGTCACCGAGATCGACGTGCGGCGTGAAGGTCGGCAGGTGCTTGCCGCGCAGGCGCATGGCGATCAGCGAAGCGAGACGCCCCACCACCAGGCCCTGGGCGTCGATGAGCACCCACTTCTTTTCGACCTCCGCCGGCTTGGCGGAAAACGTCTTCATGATTCTCACCTCGTGCCGGTCGATTGCTCCGGCGCGAGGCCGGATACGACGAGGCGGCCCGCGGGCCGCCGTCTCCGGGCGCTGAATTACGTGACTTCCCACCCCCTGTCAAGCGAGTGAAGTCGCCGAGAGAGAGCGAGAAACGACGAAATATCATGAGGTTGAAGGATACGGTATCATATTACGTAATGATTGGTAGCATCATACCGCAGATTTCGTCGGCTCCGGAATCGAATAGGTCAGGACCGCATGGGCGACCGGGTCGCTCTCGCCCTCCGACAGGATCAGGCAGTCGACCACGACGAGGCGCTTGCCGCGCTTCAGGATCCGCGTCTCGGCGATCAGATCGCCCGGGGCGGGCTTCTTCAGAAAGTTGATGTTGGCCGAGGTGGTCACCGCATGTCCCACCGGCCCGATCGCCGCCAACACCGCCATGAAGGCGGCGACGTCGGCGAGGAAGAACTGCGTCGGCCCGGAGATCGTGCCGCCGGGCCTGAGGTGCTGCGCGCCGGTGGCGAACCGCACCCGGGCGTGACGCGCGTCGGCCGCCTCGACGGTCAGCGCGCCGGCGCCGGCGACCTGCGGAAACTCCGCCGCGATATAGGCCGCGACCTCTTCCGCGGTCATCGCCGCCCGGCTCCGCGTTCCACTCGTCGCCATCCCGCCCTCCCCTGGTCTATGCTGCGTCGTCCGTCCGTCTTCGCTCTCGAGCATAGACTGACGGAAACGAAAACGAGAAGACCTATGGGAGAGGAAGCATCATGACGGTGTCGCTGTTCGAACCGCCGATCCGCATCGACGACGCCGACGGCCTGCGCCGCGTCACCCTCGCCGATCCCGGCCGCCGCAACGCCCTGTCGCTGCGCATGATCGCCGCGCTCACCGACGCGATCGCCCAGTCCGGCGTCGACGACGCCGTGCGGGTGGTGATCCTCGCCGCCGAGGGGCCGGCCTTTTCCGCCGGTCACGACCTGAAGGAGCTGACCGCCGCCCGCGCCATGGACGATCGCGGCCGCGCCGTCTTCGAGGAGACGATGCGCGCCTGCGCCGATCTGATGCTGGCGATCGTCCGCTGTCCGAAACCGGTGATCGCCGAGGTCGCCGGCGTCGCCACCGCCGCCGGCTGCCAACTGGTCGCCACCTGCGATCTGGCGGTCGCCGCCGAGACCGCGAAATTCGCCACCCCCGGCGTCCACATCGGCCTGTTCTGCTCGACCCCGATGGTGGCGCTGACCCGCAATCTCGCCCGCAAGCACGCAATGGAGATGCTGCTCACCGGCGCGCCGGTCGACGCGGCCGAGGCGCAGCGCCTCGGCCTGGTCAATCGCGTCGTCGCCGCCGAGACGCTCACCGCCGAGACCGAGACCCTCGCCCGCCTGATCGCCTCGAAGTCGCCGCTCACCCTGAAGATCGGCAAGGAGGCCTTCTACGCCCAGGCCGAGATGGGTCTCGCCGAGGCCTACGACTACGCCGCCCGCGTCATGGTCGAGAACATGCTGACCCGCGACGCCGAGGAGGGCATCTCCGCCTTCGTCGAAAAGCGTCATCCGACCTGGGAAGGACGCTGAGGGGCGAGATGACCGAGGCGAACGCGGAGCTTCCTCCCCTTCGGCCGCCGCCGTGGTGGCGACGGCACGACCTCGCGCCGCTCGGCTGGGTCGGCGTCGGCCTGCTCCTGCTCGTCGTCGAACTCGTCGGGATGTGGCTGATCCCGCCGGCGCCGGACGAGCGGGGCCGCGCCGTCTGGGCGATCGGCTCGGCTTTCCTTCATGCCGCGTCGATCCTTCTCGGCACGCTGATGGTGGCGACCCTGCCCCGCCGCCATCACGCCGTCCGCCGGATCGTCTCCCGCCTCTCGGTCGCGATCTTCGGATTGGCCACCCTCGCCTCCCACGGCTGGGCGCTCTGGGTGATCTTCGCGCGGCTCCATGCCCCCGATGAAATCGGGTTGCGTTTCGATCCGATGGTGAACGTCGTCGGCGGGCTCTATATCGCCTTCGGCTGGCTCGCCTTCCTGGCGCTCCTCACCCTCGCCGCCTGGATCGGCCGGGCGATCGGCGGCCCCGGCGATCGTTGAACCCATCGGAAGCGCCGATCGCCGACTGGTCATAAAATCGTCCATGACGATTGAATTTTTTCAAACCATCGATTGGACCGATCAAATATCCTCCGGCATCGTCCTCCTCGGCCGAAACACGACCGAGGACGACGCCATGACCGATCATACCCCTCCCCGCCTGACCACCACCGCCGGCGCGCCGGTGTCCGACAACCAGAACAGCCTGACCATGGGCCGCTCCGGCCCGGTCGCGCTGCAGGATTGGCAGCTGATCGAGAAGCTCGCCCATCAGAACCGCGAGCGCATCCCCGAACGCGTCGTCCACGCCAAGGGCTGGGGCGCCTTCGGCACGCTGACCGTGACGAACGACGTCACCCGGTACAGCCGCGCCAAGATCTTCGAGACCGTCGGCAAGAAGACCGATCTGCTGATCCGCTTCTCCACCGTCGCCGGCGAACTCGGCGCGGCCGACGCCGAACGCGACGTGCGCGGCTTCGCGATCAAATTCTACACCGAAGAGGGCAACTGGGACCTCGTCGGCAACAACACGCCGGTGTTCTTCATCCGCGATCCCCTGAAGTTCCCCGACTTCATCCACACCCAGAAGCGCCATCCGGTCAGCCATCTGCGCTCGCCGACCGCGATGTGGGACTTCTGGTCGCTGTCGCCGGAGAGCCTGCATCAGGTGACGATCCTGTTCTCCGATCGTGGCCTGCCGGTCGCGCCCCAGTACATGAACGGCTACGGCTCCCACACCTATTCGTTCTGGAACGCGGATGGCGAACGCTTCTGGGTCAAGTTCCACTTCAAGACCCTGCAGGGCCATCGCCATTACACCAACGCCGAAGCCGGCGACGTCATCGCCGAGAGCCGCGAGAGCTACCAGGAGGAGCTCTTCGGCGGCATCGCCGCCGGTCGCTTCCCGCGCTGGAAGATGCAGGTGCAGGTGGTCGCCGAGGCCGACGTGGCGAAGTTCGACTTCGATCCCTTCGACCTGACCAAGGTCTGGCCGCATGCCCTCGCGCCGCTCGAGGACGTCGGCGTCGTCGAGTTGAACCGCAACGCGGAGAACTATTTCGCCGAGATCGAGCAGGCCGCCTTCTCGCCGTCGAACATGGTCCCCGGCATCGGCGCTTCGCCCGACCGGATGCTCCAGGCGCGGATCTTCTCCTACGCCGACGCCCATCGCTACCGGCTCGGCACCCACTACGAGGCGCTGCCGGTCAACGCCCCGAAGTGCCCGGTCCACCACTACCACAAGGACGGCGCGATGCGCTTCTTCGGCGGCCGCACCGGCAATCCGGACGCCTATTACGAGCCGAACTCCTTCGGCGGCGCGGTCGAGGACGCCTCCGTCGCCGAACCGCCGCTGACGATCGAAGGTTCGATGACCCGCTACGACCACCGGCTCGGGACCGACGACTTCCGTCAACCCCGCGCCCTGTTCGAACTCTTCGACGCGGGCGAGAAGGCCCGGCTCTTCGCCAACGTCGCCGCCGCCATGGGCGGGGTCCCGGAATTCATCGTCGAACGCCAGCTGGCGCTCTTCGCGAAGGTCCACCCCGACTACGCCGCCGGCGTCCGCGCCGCCCTCGCGGCCGCGTGACCGGTGAGAACGACGAAGGCCGCGGATCGCTCCGCGGCCTTCGCATGTCTCGCGATCGCAAGGACGCTCAGCGCGCGCCCTTCACCATCATCATGAAGCGGGCCTGCTCGGCCGCGTCTTCCTTGAAGACGCCGGTGAATTCGGTGGTCAGCGTCGAGACGCCCGACTTCTGCACGCCGCGCATCGACATGCACATGTGCTCCGCCTCGATCAGGATCGCCACGCCGCGCGGGTTCAGGTGATCCTCGATCGCCTTGATGATCTGCGCCGTCAGGCTCTCCTGGGTCTGCAGGCGACGCGCGTAGACGTCGACCAGACGGGCGAGTTTCGACAGGCCCACGACGCCGTTGCGCGGATAATAGGCGATGTGCGCCTTGCCGACGAACGGCACCATGTGGTGCTCGCAGTGGGAAAAGAACGGAATGTCGCGCACCAGCACGATCGATCCGTAGCCCTCGACCTCTTCGAAGACACGGTCGAGCACTTCGGCGGGATCGGCGCGATATCCGCCATAGAGTTCCTCGAAGGCCTTGACCACGCGCTTCGGCGTGTCGAGAAGGCCTTCGCGGTTCGGATCGTCGCCTGCCCACAGGAGCAGGGTGCGAACGGCGGCTTCGGCGTCTTCGCGGCTGGGTCGAGCGACCGGCGCGAACTTCGCGGCGTCCGCCTCGCGGCGGACATCGACGACGGCATCCATCGGTGAAATCTCCTCGTGATGGAAGAATTCGCCCAAATCCTCGGTTCCACTTCTCTGTTCGACACCGGATCTGGGGATCCCTCCCGCCGGTCGCACGCCTCACGCTCGATTCTCGAGACGTCCTGGGCCGACCGCGGTTCACCAGTATATAATAAACCGTACGGCTCGCGACAGGGGTCGGCGTGTCGCGGTTTTCCACGATGGTGCGTTCGATGATCGACGACGTTTACAACAAGCAAATTCTGGCGCTTGCGTTGGACATACCGCGCATCGGCCGGCTCGCCGCGCCGCAGGGCTCCGCCACGCGCCTGTCGAAGCTGTGCGGCTCGAAGATCACCGTCGACCTCGTCCTCGACGGCGACCGCGTCGTCGACTACGCCCAGGAGGTCAAGGCCTGCGCGCTCGGCCAATGCTCCGCCTCGATCCTGGCGAAAAACGTCGTCGGCGCGACCGTCGCCGAGATCCGCGCCGTCCGCGACGCCTTCCAGGCGATGCTGAAGGAGAACGGCCCCGCCCCGACCGGCCGCTTCGCCGACCTCGCCCTGCTGGAGCCGGTGCGCGACTACAAGGCCCGCCATACCTCGGTGCTGCTCCCCTTCGAAGCGACGCTCGAAGCGGCGGCGGCGATCGAGAAGGCCCGTGCGGCGGAGTGAGGCCAGGAGGACGTCGGCGCGCCTCTCGAATGGTGGTTCAGGTCGTGCGCGATGGTTCGAGACGGGCCTGCGGCCCTCCTCACCATGACGCGTATGTGTTTGTGGCGATTACAAAAAACGCCTCATGGTGAGGAGGCTCGCCCTCGGGCGAGCCGTCTCGAACCATCGCGCACCGAGCCCGCCCAAGCACGAAACCATCGCGCCCCCCCGCCGCCTCGGCTGCCCCCCCGCTCCGCCTCAGATGTCCAGCGTCGCCTCGTCGGCGAAGGCGGCGCGTTCCTGGATGAAGGCGAAGCGCGCTTCCGGCTTGTTGCCCATCAACCGCTCGACCGAATCCGCCGTCGGCGCCTCGCTGTCGTCGAGGATCTGGACCTTGAGCAGGGTGCGCGAGCGCGGATCCATCGTCGTCTCCTTGAGCTGGTTCGGCATCATCTCGCCGAGGCCCTTGAAGCGCCCGATCTCCGGCTTCTTGTTCTTGAACATCGTCCGCAGGAGCTCGTCGCGATGCGCCTCGTCGCGCGCATAGGCCGACTTCGCCCCATGTGTGAGCCGGTAGAGCGGCGGCACCGCCAGATAGAGATGGCCGTGCCGGACGAGATTGGGCATCTCCCGCCAGAAGAACGTCACGAGCAACGAGGCGATGTGCGCCCCGTCGACGTCGGCGTCGGTCATCACGATGATCTTGTCGTAGCGCAGATCCTCGTCGCGGTATTGCGCCCGCATGCCGCAGCCGAGCGCCTGGACGAGGTCGGCGAGCTGCTGGTTGGCCTGGAGCTTGTCGCGCGTCGCCGAGGCGACGTTGAGGATCTTGCCGCGCAGCGGCAACACCGCCTGATTGGCGCGGTTGCGCGCCTGCTTGGCCGAGCCGCCGGCCGAATCGCCCTCGACGATGAAGAGTTCCGACCCCTGCGCCGCCGAATTGGCGCAGTCGGCGAGCTTGCCGGGAAGCCGAAGCTTGCGAACCGCCGTCTTGCGCGCCACCTCCTTCTCCTGGCGACGCCGGAGCCGCTCGTCGGCCCGCTCGATCGTCCATTCCAGGAGTTTCGCCGCGTTGGCCGGCGAGGCGGCGATGAAGTGGTCGAAGGCGTCCTTGATCGCCCCGTCGACGATCCGGGTCGCTTCCGCGGTGGCGAGCTTGTCCTTGGTCTGGCCGACGAACTCCGGCTCGCGAATGAACACCGACAGCATCGCCCCGGCCGAGGTCATCACGTCGTCGGTGGTCAGCTGCGCGGCGCGCTTGTTGCCGACGAGGTCGGCGTAGGACTTGAGCCCGCGCAGCAGCGCCAACCGGAGGCCCGCCTCGTGCGTGCCGCCTTCCGGCGTCGGCACGGTGTTGCAGTAGGAGGAGACGAAGCCGTCGCCGGCGAACCAGGCGACCGCCCATTCGACCGAGCCGTGGCCGCTCGTCTGCGGGGTCCGGCCGGCGAAGACGTCGTCGACGACCAGCCGCTCGCCCTCCAGACGTTCCTTCAAGAAGTCCTTGAGGCCGCCGGGAAAATGGAACACCGCCTTGTCCGCGACCGGATCGGCCGCGTCGACGCAGTCCGCCGCGCAGGACCAACGGATCTCGACGCCGCCGAACAGATAGGACTTCGAGCGCGCCATGCGGAAGATCCGCGCCGCCTCGAACCGCGCGCCCGCCCCGAAGATCTGCGGATCCGGGCGAAACCGCACGGTGGTGCCGCGCCGGTTCATCACCTCGCCGAGATCCTCGAGGCCCCCCAGCGGAATGCCGCGCGAAAACCGCTGCCGCCACAGACGCCGGTTCTTGGCGACCTCGACCTCGAGCAGTTCGGAGAGCGCGTTGACCACCGACACGCCGACGCCGTGCAGGCCGCCGGAGGTCTCATAGGCCTTGCCGTCGAACTTGCCGCCCGAATGCAGCATCGTCATGATCACTTCGAGCGCCGACTTGCCCGGAAACTTCGGATGCGGATCGACCGGGATGCCGCGGCCGTTGTCGGTGATGGTCAGCGTGCCGTCGGCGTCGAG